>NZ_JAGQED010000049.1 GCF_018304965.1 Collimonas antrihumi | reverse complement strand
GAATTTCCTGACAGGCCAACGTGCCGATATCCATTGCATAATGCAAGCGCCAGCTCGAGGTGATAGCACCGGGTTCGCGTATCACGCTGCCATCGACTGCCAGTATTCGCCTACCGTCCAGCGCAGAGCATTTCATCACCGGCGCCGGTGCTTCTTGAATCAATCGCTCGCTCATCCAACGCAGCCATTCTCCCGATTTATTGACCCGCTTAAGCAGCGCAACATCAGATAAATCGGCCAAATTGCCTGCGCGTGCACGCGCCACCGTTTCTCGCATTGAACAACCATCACTGAAATACATCAGCAATACGCGCAATAAATTATCCGGCCCAGAAAATTGGCGACCAAACTTTAACGCGCCCAACGTCCGCGCCTGATCTTCCCAGCCATCAGGCAGTAATTTCACTATTTTCGACCAGTCTTCACTTATGTTTTTGTACTCTTCGGCGACCATTATCTTTTGCGAGATTCATTTTAATTTCGCAATGTTAACCCGCAATCAGAATTTTGGTTAGCGCGTATGGGGTCATCCCCGCGAACGCGGGGATCCAAATTACCGAGTGAAACAATGAAAATGGATTCCCGCGTTCGCGGGAACGACGCATGAGGGAGATATCTCTGGCGTCTTGACTGAACGGCATTACGCATGGTCAGGCTTTTTTCTGGCCGGACGTGGTTTGGCAGCTATCGCGATGATTTCCAGCCGCCAGCCGGGGTTGATCAATTGTTGCAGCGTGCAGGCGCGGGTCGGTGCGTAGCCGAGCGGGATCCATTCATCCCAGACCGCGTTCATTCCTGCATAGTCAGCAATATCGGCCAGCAGAATGCGCACTGACAGCAATTGCTTGCGGTCGCTGCCAGCCTGGGCCAGCAAGCGATCGATGTTAGCCAGAATGGCGCTGGTCTGGGCGCCGATATCGCCACTGGTGTTATCGGCTACCTGGCCGCCGATATAAATCGTGTTGTCGTGGATCACTACCTCAGAACGGCGCTTGACGGTATCGATGCGCTGGATGCTCATGCCGCTTCCTGTTCCAAAAAATAAAAACTACGCTTTGTCGGCTTTGCCGGCCGCATTGGCAAACTTGCTGAGCAGTTTGTCGATCAACCACGGCTCGCGATTTTCATCTTCGGCGCTTTCCTTGCGACGGATCGCATTGCGCACCACCAGCGACCCCAGATAACGGATCGGTTCCGGCGGAAACGTACCGCGTGGACCATCGGCCAGCGGACTGCGAGTCCATGCATTGTCAAGCCCCAGCACCAACGAAGACAGCAACTGTCCGCCCATATATGTCGGCCCGACACCATTACCCGAATAACCGAAGCCGTAGAAAATATTCGGATGGCCATCAAGTTTTCCGAAAAACGGAAAACCTGTGGCAGAACGATCCGACGGTCCGTTCCAGCTGGCTGTAATCGGCACCTCGGCCAGCGCCGGGAAGAATTCATGCAAACTTTGCTTCAGTTGATCTTCGTAAGGTGAACGCTGATCGAACACCGGCAGAATGCGGCCGCGCCAGGCAAAGGTATTTCCACCTTTGCCCAACATCAGGCGGCCGTCCTCGGTGGTCCGGTAATAGAACACAAAAGTACGTGAATCAAGTACTGAAACATCGTCCTTGAGACCGATCATTTGCAACAATTCAGGGCATTTTTCGGTAATGATCATATCGCTGGAAACCACCGCCACCGTACTTTCAAATTGCGGGAAGAGAGTTCCCATCCAGGCATTGACGGCCAACACCATCTTGCCGGCTTGCAGTGTGCCCGCCGGCGTTTGTATGGTTACTTGCGGACCTGGCTCAAATGCCAACATCGGCGTTCTCTCATATATCCGGATGCCCATTTCCAGAGCCACCCGCCGCAGTCCGCGCACCAGTTTTCCCGGATGCACGGTGGCAGCCATTGGCGAAAACACGCCGGCCAGATTGCGCATCGAACCAGAGCGCCATTGCACCTCTTCAGTAGATAGCGAGTGATACGAGTTGATGCCGTGCTTGTCCAGTTCCTCCAGCACCGGGGCCAGCGTCCCCATCTGAGCCTGGGTGGTCGCGGTGTACAGCGTGCCATCCTGACGGAATTCGGCATCGATCCCATGCTTGCGGCAGAAGTCTGCAATATGGGTTACCGCTGCTTCGGACGCTTTCGCCAGGCGCACTGCTTCGATCTCTCCAAACAAACGGCGTAGCGTGAAAAACTTGGTAGTCCACGTCAACATGCAACCGCCATTTCGACCGCTGGCGCCCGCTCCGCACAGGTCGCTTTCGATAATCGCAATGTCCAGCGCCGGATTCTTCTGCTTGAGTTGCAAGGCAGTCCACAGGCCGGTAAAGCCGCCACCGACAATGCCAACGTCGGCGCGCTGAGCGCCTTGTAATGCAGGCGTCAATTCGCCATCCATCGAAAGTGCGTGTTCCAGCCAGAATGGGCGCATGGAAAGCGTTCCTAAAGTGTGAGAAATCTGTCGTTGCGACTGATCTGATGCCTTAGTTCAGGCGATTCCGCGGAGATTTTTATTCAACGGTGATTGCACTTTAATTTAACATCGCGTAGATTGTCAACAATAAACATAAAGCATAATGCAATCTGCACAGTTGCAAAAATACTGCCGGTCACTGCGCTGAAATGGCCGGCACAACCTTTTGCGACGGGTTAGCAAATTGAGGAATGCATTGTCGTCACATCAAAAAATTTGCGACAAAATTTCTCTTTGCATCAATATTTTTCAATAGCAAAAGACATCCAAATGGCCAACATCGAAATTTTTTCCAGCGAAACCCGCGTTTTTCCAGCATCTGCAGAGTTTGCCAAGACCGCTGCGATTTCCGGCATGGACGCATATGACGCGTTGTGCGCAGAGGCGACGAGTGATTACGAAGGATTCTGGAGCAGGCTTGCCCGCGAACATCTGACCTGGCGCAAGCCTTTTACCAAAGTTCTGGACGCATCGAATGCGCCCTTCTACAAATGGTTTGAGGATGGCCAGCTGAATGTTTCTTACAATTGCCTGGATGTCCATCTGCAAAACGGCAATGCGGCCAAAGTAGCGGTTATTTTTGAATCTGATAGCGGCGACGTCACCAAAGTCACCTATCAGGAACTGTACGAAAAAGTCTGCAAGTTCGCCAACGGCTTGAAGTCGCTCGGCATAAAAAAAGGCGACCGGGTGGTGATTTACATGCCGATGTCGGTCGAAGGTGTGGTCGCGATGCAGGCTTGTACACGCATCGGCGCTACGCACTCGGTGGTATTCGGCGGGTTTTCCGCTAAGTCACTGCAGGAACGCATTATCGATGCCGGTGCGGTTGCGGTGCTGACCTCCGATGAACAGGTCCGGGGCGGTAAGCGCCTGCCGTTGAAAGCTATCGTGGATGAAGCGCTGGCACTCGGTGGGTGCGACAGTGTAAGAAACGTCATTGTTTATAAACGCACTGGCGGCAACGTGAAAATCAATCCGGGTCTTGATCTCTGGATGCATGAGCTGGTAGCCGATCAGGCCGCGCAATGCGAACCAGAGTGGGTTGATGCCGAACATCCGCTATTCATCTTGTATACGTCGGGCTCTACCGGATCTCCGAAAGGTGTGCAGCACTCGTCCGGCGGCTATCTTTTGTGGGCAGCCTTGACCATGAAGTGGACTTTCGACATCAAGCCTGATGACGTCTATTGGTGTACCGCCGACATCGGCTGGATCACCGGTCACACTTATATCGCATACGGTCCGACCGCGGTTGGCGCCACGCAAATCATTTTCGAGGGCATCCCGACTTTCCCGAATGCAGGCCGCTTCTGGGATACGATCCAACGCCACAAGGCGACTATTTTTTATACCGCGCCAACGGCGATCCGCTCATTGATCAAAGCGGCAGATGCCGATGCGAAAATCCACCCATCGCAATATGATTTGTCGTCCTTGCGCCTGCTAGGCACGGTGGGCGAGCCAATCAATCCGGAAGCATGGATGTGGTATCACAAAAATATTGGCGGAGAACGTTGCCCGATCGTCGATACATTCTGGCAAACCGAAACCGGCGGCCACATGATCTCGCCGCTGCCAGGTGCGACGCCGCTGGTGCCTGGGTCGTGCACCTTGCCGCTGCCTGGGATTCAAGCAGCGATCGTCGATGAAGCCGGCAATGATCTGCCAGATGGTCAGGGCGGCATCCTGGTGATCAAACGCCCGTGGCCTGCGATGGTGCGCACCATCTGGAATAACCCGGAGCGTTTCAAGAGCGCCTATTTTCCCGCAGAGTTCGGCGGCAAATTGTACCTGGCAGGCGACGGTGCGATCCGTAACAAGGATACCGGTTACTTCACCATTACCGGCCGCATCGACGATGTCCTGAACGTCTCCGGGCATCGCATGGGCACGATGGAAATTGAATCGGCACTGGTGGCCCACTCCATCGTAGCGGAGGCCGCAGTGGTCGGCCGCCCGGACGACACCACTGGTGAAGCAATTTGCGCCTTCGTAGTCCTCAAGCGCAGCCGTCCGACCGGCGATGAAGCCAAACGGATCGCCAAGGAATTGCGTGACTGGGTCGCCAAAGAAATCGGCCCGATCGCCAAGCCCAAGGAAATCCGCTTCGGTGACAACCTGCCCAAGACGCGCTCCGGCAAGATCATGCGCCGATTGTTGCGAGTGCTGGCCAAGGGGGACGATATTACCCAGGACATCTCGACACTGGAAAATCCAGCGATTCTGGAACAACTGAAAGAGACACAGTAATTAAGCCGGCGAGATGGGCGGCCAGCGCAACGTATTTTTCATCGCAATTCAATAACAAATAACAAATAACAATTAGAAAGGTAATGTATGAAGATATTACGGAAAATCATCGTTGTTTTGTGTTCTATGGCCATATTATGCGTATGCGCATTCGCCAAGGACGAAGACATTCCAAAACAAATCACCATCGGCCTGATAGCAACCACCACGGCCGAAGATACCCAAAAGCGCTGGCAGCCGGTCATCGATGATTTTGCAAAATTCACGAAAATGGAAGTCCGCGTTGTAGCCTCCGCCGACTACAGCAAGATTCTGGCCGGGCTGAAATCCAACACCATCCAGGTAGCGTGGTTAGGTAACAAAGCTGCCCTGGACGCAGTGGAAGACCAGCATGCGACGATTTTTGCGCAGGTGGTGAAAAAGGACGGCTCGCGCGGCTACAACTCGGTACTCATCACACCGGCCAGCAGTCCGATCAAATCGTTGACAGATATCTTGACGAACAAAGGTGTCTATAGCTTTTACGACGGCGACAAGGGTTCGACCTCTGGTTATCTGGTGCCGGCCTACTATGCATTCGCCAAAAACAAGGTAGAGCCTGAAAAATTATTCAAGAAAATCACGGCCGGCAATCACAAAAAGAATCTGCAGGCGGTGATCGACGGTCAAGTTGATGTTGCGACCAACAATACCGAAGAACTGGATCGCCTGAAAAAGGAAGCGCCTGAGAAATTCAGCAAAGTGCGGGTAATCTGGACCTCGCCCTTGATCACCAACGATCCGCTGCTGTACCGCAAGGATCTGCCGGCCGCTGCCAAAGGCAAGATCGAAGAATTTTTCATCACCTATGGCAAACCGAAAAACCCGGCCAGCCAACCCGATGTGCTGCAAAACATTCTCGACTTATCCGGCTTTCAGCATTCCACTGACGCCCAGCTGAAACCGATCGCCGATCTCACGATGTTTGGACTGTTGCGCAGCAATATGTACGATACCAGCTTAAGCACTGAGCAAAAGCAAAAGGCTTTCGAAGATATTACAGCCCGTTTCGGTAAACTCAGCGCCACCCTGGAAATGGCGCGTCTGCGCTAACGGGAAATTCGCGCGGCGGATGACAACCTGGCTACTGCACTGCCGCCTTATTTACCCAGCAGCGCCAGAGAATGGTTCCATTCTGTAGCCCATGCGTACAAAAAATCATGCGCATTAAAAGCTCTTTTCAGACGCGGTAGTGGTACCCGATACACGTCGTTTAATCCCAGCGCCAACGTGACCGGGTTCCACAGGGCTTTGCTTTTTGCTCTTTTTGCACTCCCTTTAACCCTTGCTCCATCGTCGCCAAATATGCAGCCACCGCTGCACAGTGCCTGGTCCAAATCAATTTTTACCAGACTGGCAAATGCGATTAACACTTGCTCTTTGCTGATGCCGTTCTGCGATTCCTTTGCCACTTCAATCTTAACTGGCTCGGCCTCGTCCTCGGCCTCGCGCTTGAGTTTGCTTGCCAGGCGCTCCAGATCCTTCTTCAGAAATCGTAACTCATCCAAAGACCTTCGAAAGCCTGGAGGTTTGAGCTGCGTCACTATCTTATAGACGTCTTTCGTGATCGTGATGAGCACATCCTCGCTTCCGGCGGCAAGTCGTTTGGTGTCGCTTTCGAAAAAAATCGGCGCCGCGTAACCACCGTTCGCATCACCGAACAGGTCAGGATAACCGGCGTCATAGTCCAGCCAGACGTAGGGAGTCAAGCCGCTCTCTATCATGCGCGCCAATGTCCATGAGTTACCGGTTTGCTGCGCAAGCCAGTGACAAGCCTGCGCGGTTGTTGCCCGAAAAGGCAGTTCGATAATCGTCATTTTTCTTTCTTTCCGAAACTATTTTTTGCGAGTTGTCTTCGGTGGCGTTCCCGACTCAAGCACGCTTCTGATCAGTGGCCGGTTTTTTCGCACCGCAAGTGAACACATGTAATAGTCGATAGTCACCGTCGTGTCCCTAAGCTTGATCGCTTTCGTTCCCGGTATCGCCACGTATTCAATCTCGGATACGAAGCCAATGCCCATGCCTTCCGCAATGGCATGCATGATGGCTTCACGGCTGTTGAGCTCCATCACGCAATTTATCTGGATACCCTGATTGCTACAAGCGTTCTCAAGCAAGTCCCGCGTCTTGGAACCGCGTTCACGCATGATGGCTGCTTCATTTTTGATGCTCGCCAATGGTACGGATGATTTGTTCGCCCAAGGATGGTCGTCTCTGACGACCGCGACAATAGGGTAAGTGCGGTAAGGCACGACATGCAAGCGTTTGTCCGGATCTACGATAGCCAAAATCGCTATATCGATTGTAAAGTCATAGAGCCGGGCCAGCGTTTCCTTTTCCGAGTTGATCGATATCGCGAATTCAATGCCCGGATGCTTGCGCATCAAATCGTAGGTCAGATTCATCACAACGGGCGGTGAAACTGCCCCAATACGCAGCAATCCTGTTTTTTGGGAATGCAGGCTTTGCAACAACTGAACAGCTTCGTCTTCCTGACCGAAAATCCCTTCAGTAATTTCATACAAGCGCCGCCCTGCGTCTGTTAATTCCACATGCCGGCCGCGGCGGTAAAACAGCTCCACGGCAAATCTGTCTTCCAATGCCTTGACTTGCTCGCTGACAGTTGGCTGGCCTATTTTCAGGTAGGCCGCCGCGGCGGTAAAGCTATGTGCTTTGGCTACGGCATGAAACGAACGAATCCATTTATGGTACTGGTACATAAAGATCCTTTAAGCGCACACCCTCTTCCTTGGCTAGATAGCCGCCCTGCCGTTCAATCTACACGATTTGCAATTCACTTCTCATTGGTGACGCATACGCCATCCATACGCCATCAAAAAATGGCGGTCTTTCATTATCGGTTGAAACGATAGAAACCACATAATAATCGATTTGTACCATGACACAGGTGCGTCGACAATCCATCTACCGGGAACTTATAACCAATAAAACAGGAGACACTGATGGCGCAACGATTCTTTAACCCCGTCGCAACGCATTTTGGTCCGGGCAGCCTGCAAGAACTGCCCAGGATCGTCAATGGCGCAAAGGTGGTGGTAGTGACATTTCCCGAAGCAAGGTCGTTGGGACTTGTGGAAAAGCTGGAGCAGTTGCTAGGCGACCAGTTGGTTTATGTCATTGAAAATGTCCACCCCAACCCGGATGTTTCCCAGTTGGCGGAAATGTATAACCGGTTCTGGCGGGACGAACACGCATGCGATATCGTTGTGGCGTTGGGAGGCGGCAGTGCTATCGATACCGCCAAGGCACTGATAGTTGGAACCGAAGGCGGAAGTTTCGATGAACTACTGGCCCTGCTCGCTGACGGCAAGCCTTTCACGCCAAATAGGGCAAAGACACTCATCGCCATCCCGACGACCGCAGGTACCGGCAGCGAAGTAACGCCGTGGGCAACGATTTGGGATTCGGCGAAACAAAAAAAATACTCATTGCATCTGGATTGCACCTGGCCCAAAGCGGCTATTGTCGACCCGGAGCTAATGCTCACGCTCCCCAAATCAATCACCATTTCCACCGGTCTGGACGCGTTATCGCACGCGCTGGAGTCGATCTGGAACGTCAACGCGAACCCGATTTCCGACGCTTTCGCAATCCAGGCGATCCACGAGATCATGGCCTGCCTGCCGTTGCTTGCCACGGAACTCGACAACAAGGCACTGCGATCATCCATGGCACTCGCTGCGATGAAAGCCGGATTGGCGTTCTCCAATACCAAAACAGCGCTTGCCCATTCCATCTCTTACGAGATGACTCTGCGCTATGGGCTGCCACATGGAATTGCCTGCTCGTTCACGCTCCCCCTGGTTCTCGGCATGGCTTGGGGCGAGCACCCCGAGAGAGATATCGCTCTGCAACGGGCATTCAATGCCGATCGTAAAACCGCGATAGATCGATTGCGAGCTTTACTACACCAGCTGGAAGTCCGAACCGAATTTTCCGACTACGGCGTTTCAGCGCCGGAAGCGCAGGAGATGGTGCAACACGCCATGCAGGGTGCGCGAGGGAAAAATTTTATCGGTACAAAAGCCGCCGCTGCGCTGCCCTGAAGCGGTCAGATGACTTTTACATTTCAGTGGAAGGAATAAGGAGCCAATAAGGAGCCAGCAACATCTGAAACTTTAGCTAACCAAATTAAATTAAATTTAATTATAAAAACAATTACCTTTTCCAACCAAATAGGAATGAGGTTTACCGGGGAATAACAACCCGGTATCCTCGATAAAGGAGACATGCAATGAGTTACGTTTATACGACGTCAGATCCGCTCGTAGCAACCGACACAAGCTTTCGCAGGGCGCAATGGCGAATGCTGTTGGCGGCGATGCTTTGTTATCTGTTTTTCTACACCGGCAGGCAGACATTCGGCTTCGCGATTCCGGGTATTCAAAAAGAGTTCGGCCTTACTAAAGAGACCTTAGGCTGGGTCTCCAGTGCCATGTTATGGTCGTACGCCATCGGACAGGCAATCAACGGCAATCTGGCGGACAAATTCGGTGGCCGCCGGATCATGAGCTTAGGTGCGATTCTTTCCTGTTGCGCCAATTGGATCGTAAGTTTCTCGAGCGGGTTCGGGAGTCTCATGTTTCCATGGGCAGTTAACGGTTACTTCCAGGCATTGGGCTGGGCGCCAGGCAGCCGTCTGCTGTCAAATTGGTGGGGCGTTGGCGAGCGAGGGAAAGTATATGGTTTCTATGTGTTTGCCGCCGGTTGCGCCTCCGTGCTTTCTTACATAACCTCCATTGCAGTGCTCGACGTTTTGCATCTTGACTGGCGCTGGATATTCCGGATTCCCGTTCTTCTGATGCTTGGTGGCGGCATATTTTTCTATCTGGTTGCTCGCGAGCGGCCGGAAGATATGGGTTTCGAACCACTGGATACCGGTGTTGCCAACCAAGGAGATAAAGCACGCGCTGTCCTTGATGATCAACATGAGTCTTCCTGGACTCGGTATAAAGCAGTGCTGAAGAACTGGCGTTTGATCGTAGCAGCGCTTTCACTGGGCTTTCAAAACGCAGCGCGGTATGGACTCATTGTCTGGGTTCCTGTCCACTTTTTCGGATCGAACTGGGCGAAGTCGCCGGACGCATTTATTGATCCTAAATGGATCAGTGTCGCTCTTCCGGTGGGGATGGCCATTGGGGCGCTAAGCAACGGTTGGATATCGGACAAATTGTTCGGCTCGAAGAGATATAAAGCGATCATGCTCTACATGGTGCTGGGTGCAATGACGAGTGTCTGGATATTTACGATTCCCGGCCATTCGATGCTTAGCGTTATGGCTTTGTTCCTCTGCGGTTTCTTTGTGTACGGGCCAGCGTCGTCGTTTTGGGCATTATGTCCGGATCTTGTCGGCTCGCGTCGTGCCGGCACCGCTACAGGCATCATGAATTTTTCATCGTACCTGTTTGCAGGTCTAGGCGAACCCCTTATCGGGAGAATGCTGGATCATTCTGGCAATACTGCACTGATATTTCCAATTGTCGCTGTGAGCTGTGTCATCAGTGCGTTTGTTGCGATGTTTATCAAACGCTGACAGGACTGCCCGGCCGTTTCATGCGCGCCCATCATACATATCGGGCACGGTGCATGAAACGGCCAGTCTGCACCGCAATGGAAATAATCAACTAAGGAATGTCTGAATAAGTCCCAAACAAACCGATATTAATAAAAGCTACTTTTTTAAACCAAAAAAATGCGACTTCAAGACTACGAATATCAGATTAAGTCGGGCGGTTCATCGCCCGACTTAGC
>NZ_JAGQED010000048.1 GCF_018304965.1 Collimonas antrihumi | reverse complement strand
CAACCGCAAAAGCTGCCGACAGCCGCCTGGATCAACCCGCCATTCACGGAGAAAAAAGCTGCCTGATACCGAGATTTAGACTCTCACCGATTTAACCAAGGTGTTTCAAATTCATTGACACGTTCCGCAAACAGCAAAACGCCAGAAACTGGCGGCAATAATCGCCATAACATTGGTTGCGAAAAAGAACCAGAACGGTTCGAAAGGAAAATGATTAAGCCGACGGTATATGGGAAAAAGGGCTACTTCTGTAGCGGCAGATGTGCCCCCGATGAATAGGCGGAGGAATTCGCCTAAATGAAATTGGTATCCGGCCCAACATATGGCAACGTACATAACCAACGCGTTAACAACTACTGCAACAGTAGTTGCCATCAATACAGTGGAGCTAAACGGAGTTAAGTCTGCTGCGCGAATCTCTCGCGCCTGAAAAAAACGGTGGAAAACAAAGCCCGGTGATAGAAATAGAAATAATAAAACCGCTGGAAACGCGATGTTCAAGGCCTAGCCCTGAGCAGGAACAAGTTTCGCCATGAATTTGTGTTTGTTACCACGTTCGTCCGCAACTTTGATTTCTTGCACTTGGTTTAGCTTTGCTGTTGCAATAAAAACACGCAACGCTTTAGCTCCAACCGGATCTTTCTGAAGTACACGAACTTTGTCTGTCATTGCCACTTTCATAACACTCTCCTCGCATCTCTCTTGCAGAGTACATTGCAGCACACAAGCCTACAAGTGGGATGGGCACTCAAAAACGTAAGTTAAATCGCGTCATCAATTCATAACGGCTTAATACCCTTCGACGGTCAACACCTACTCATTACTGATATCAGTAAGATCTTGCGTTCCGGCACCACTAATACCGGAACCTTGCTGCAAAACCGCCATTATTCATCAAAGTTTGCTGTTGTTATCCGTGTACTACCTATGGCATCAACCCACATTTGGTATACCATTGCCGACCCCTTTTTTATTTTTGAGGTCTGTGCATGTCAAATGCTTGCGGCGTGGATTTCGGCACGTCTAATTCCACAGTTGGCTGGAGCAGGCCCGGACAGAATGCCTTGCTGCCGCTGGAAGACGGTAAAGTCACTTTGCCGTCGGTGGTCTTCTTTAACGCCGAGGACGATGCTTTCAGTTTCGGCCGGGCCGCTCTGAGCGGCTATCTGGCCGGTTACGAGGGGCGGTTGATGCGTTCGCTGAAGAGCTTGCTCGGCTCCAGCCTGATCGATGCCCAGACCGAGGTTGGCGGCCGCGCGCTGCCGTTCCGCGCCCTGTTGACCCACTTCATCTCGGAACTGAAAATACGCTCCGAACAAGCCGCCGGCAGGGAATTTGATAGCGTAGTGCTGGGCCGTCCGGTGTTTTTCGTGGACGACAATCCAACCGCCGACCAACGCGCTGAAGACACGCTGGCGGAAATCGCCCGCTCGGTCGGTTTCCAGCACGTCGCCTTCCAGTACGAGCCTATCGCTGCCGCCTTCGACTATGAATCCACCGTAGAGCGCGAGGAACTGGTGCTGATTGCCGATATCGGCGGTGGTACTTCCGACTTTTCGCTGGTGCGCTTGTCGCCACAGCGCGCCGGCAACAGCGAGCGGCGCGACGATATCCTGGCTACCGGCGGCGTCCACATCGGCGGCACCGATTTCGATAAATACCTGAGCTTGTCCAGCGTGATGCCGATGCTGGGGCTGGGTAGCCGCCTGGTTAACAACAGCGAAGTCCCGTCCAGCTATTACTTCAACCTGGCCACCTGGCACACCATCAACCAGATTTATACCCGCAAAGCCTGGCTGCAACTGAAAGACGTGCAGCGTGAAACCGTCGAACGCGAAAAATTCGGCCGCCTGCTGGATCTGGTCGAACAACGCGCGGGACACTGGCTGGCGTTGCAGGTGGAACAAGGTAAGATCGGCTTGTCCGATGCCGAAACCGTGCAACTTAGCCTGGACCGCATCGCGCCGAATCAGGCTTTGAGCCTGACGCGGCAGCAATTCAACGCCAGCATCGGGCATCTGGTGGGTACGGTGGAAGACACCGTCGGCAATCTGCTGCGCGACGCGGGTGTCACGCCGGCACAAGTCGATACGGTATTCTTTACCGGTGGCTCCAGCGGCGTGCAACTGTTGCGTCACAAGATTGCTGCGCTGGTGCCTTCGGCTAAAGCGGTTGAAGGCGACTTGTTCGGCAGCATCGGCGCCGGCCTGGCGCTGGATGCGGTACGCAAGTTCGGTTGATTTTCAAGACCTTTTTCAAGACCTGCTACTCGATCGTTTTATCAACGCTATCGGTGTTATCGGCTTTATCGGTCTTGCCGCCGCGTTTGCGAAAACCGGCGATCTCCGACAACCGCATGCCCTCCGGAATCGCCAGGCGTTTGGCGTGGCCTATCCGTTGTGCGTGATAGATGCCGGTGTGGCCGGAGAACAGATAGCTGACGACACAGGCAATACCGGCCAGCACGCCAATCTCCGGCCCGAATAATTCAATCGCCATGACGGTCGATGCGATCGGCGTATTGGCGGCGCCGGCGAATACCGCAACGAATCCCAGCCCGGCCAATACCGGGATCGGCATCGACAGCAATTGCGCCAGGGCGTTACCCAAGGTGGCGCCGATATAGAACAACGGCGTCACCTCGCCACCCTTGAAACCGGACGCCAGAGTCACTACCGTGAAAACGATTTTGCCGGCAAAGTCGTATACCGGCAGCGGCTTCTCGAAGGCTTCTACGATCGTCGGAATCCCTAGTCCCAGATATTTATCCGTGCCCGGCAACAAGGCCAGCAACAATACCGCGACACCGCCGACAAACGGCCGCAACGGCGGGAATTTGATGCCGCGCTTGATCAGGCGCGACAGGCCGTGGGTCGCTTGCGCGAACACCATGCCAACCACACCGAACACGATGCCGGCTACCAGCGTCGCGGCAAAGATGCCGATACTGAAATGCGGCACGAATGGAATCGCATAATGGGTATGGTGAACGCCGAGCAAACCCGGGATCTGGTCGCTGATGATGGCGGCGATGAAACAGGGCAGGATAGCGTCGTAGCGCAGGCGGCCGATGGCCAGTACTTCCAACCCGAAGATGGCGCCGGCCAGCGGCGTCCCGAACACTGACGCAAAACCGGCGCTGATACCGGCCATCAGCAGGATGCGGCGCTCGTCCGCTCCCAGGCGGGTGATGCGCGTAATCAAATCGGCCAGGGCGCCGCCCATCTGCACCGCAGTACCCTCACGGCCGGCAGAACCACCGAACAGATGAGTAATCACGGTGCCCAATAAAATCAGCGGCGCCATGCGCTTCGGCACGATGCGCTGAGGATCGTGGATCTCGTCGATCAGCAGGTTGTTGCCACCCTCGACCGATTTACCCAGCAGGTGATAAATCAAGCCAACTGCAAAACCCGCCAATGGCAACAGCCACAATAACCAGCGATGAGCATTGCGCGTATCCGTGGCCCACTCCAGCGACAGCAGCAAAACTGCCGACGCCAGCCCGGCCAAGGCGCCGACCACGGATGCCAGTATCAGCCAACGCGCCAGGTACGCCAGCATCAAAAGCTGTTCGGGGTATTTTATTTTTTTCATCGTTCAGGCCAGATCGAAAGTAGTCAGTTTTGATAACGCATCCAGCCACCAGCTGAGGGCCGGCCCGACCTCGCGATCCGGTCGATATACACACTGCATAGGCATCGCCGCGCCCTGCGGTGGCTGGCCGGCGGTTTGGATACGCACCAGCCGGCCGCTCGCCAGATCGTCAGCTACCACGTGCTGCGGCATATAACCCCAGCCCAAGCCTGCCCGCAGCAGGGCGTGCTTGGTACCCAGATCACTCATGCGCCAGGACAGGGAGGAATGCACCGCAAAATCCTGATTGGCGGTGAGCGCGCTGCGATCGCTCAGCACCAGTTGCACCTGCTGCTCCAGCACATGGCCCGGGATGCGGCCGCTGAACTGCGCCAGTGCATGGTTTGGCGATACTACCCCGACCAGCAGTATCGTCGGCAAACTGACATGCAGCAAATTGGGGGGAATGATGGGCAAGGTGCCGATGACGCCCAGCATCGCCTCGCCATCGATCACGCGCTCGGCGACTGAACCTAGCGCTTCGATCTCCAGGCGCACCGTGACGCCGGGAAACGCCAGCCTGAAATCGCCTAGCAACACCACCAGCGCCGTGGTCGGGAAAAAAACATCCAGCGCCAGGGTGATCTCCAGTTCCTGCCCTTGCGCATAGGCGGCGGCGCGCGCCTGCAGTGCATCGACCTGGTCCAGTACCTGGCGCGCGTCGCGCAACAGCTCGATGCCGGCAGCAGTGAGTCGCGGTCGATAGCTGCTGCGATCGAACAAGGGCAAACCAAGCTGGCTTTCCAACGTGCTGATCGCATAGCTGACCGCCGATTGCGCCCGCGTCAACGCCTTTGACGCGGCCAGGAAACTGCCGCTATCGGCGACCTGGGCGAACACGCGCAATTGATCCAGCGACAGGCGTTCGATATTCATGGTCACTCAAGACTATCTGATTATTAGATATAGATTATCGCAAGATAATCAATATCCTGCCAGACATAAGAGGATTAAGATGGCCTTGTTCGCTGTAGTCAGGACGCGATGATCAGTTGATGCGACACGTTGAAAGCGAATGCTCACTTACACCAAAACCCTTTTATAGATTGGATCCATCATGCAAAGTTCGCCAACACTGTATCGCATCGGCCGGGTTCTGCTGGCTTCCTTGTTCCTCATTTCCGGCATCTTGAAGATCACCGCTTTTTCCGGCGTAGTCGGTTATATGAGCAGCATTGGCATACCGTTTGCGACCTTCGCCGTGCTTCTTACCATCGTGGTTGAAGTCGGTGGCGGACTAGCGATCATGACCGGCTGGAATGCACGTCCGGCGGCAATCATCGTGGCGCTGTTCACGGCTGGCGCAACCCTGGCCGCACACCGTTTCTGGGAAGCCGATCCGGCCCATATGCAAAATCAGTTGAATAACTTTCTGAAAAACGTCTCGATCATCGGTGCGTTGCTGATGTTGGCGGCGGCCACTCCCGAGCCGAAAAAATAAGCGCAATCCGGGCATCAACCTCGGCATCGAATCAAGCATCAAATCGTCAAGCCATCAAGGAACGGAGAATTTCATGAGTAAGCCAGTTTTCAATCGCCAACTCGAACGCCTGGTCGCCGGCATTGCGACCCAGGACGGCGCAGGCGTGAGCCTGGTAAGGGTTCTGACACACGACCTGCAGCACCGTCTCGATCCGTTCCTGATGCTTGACAACTTCCATTCGGACAAGCCGGAAGATTACCTCGCAGGCTTCCCCGACCATCCGCACCGTGGTTTCGAAACCGTCACCTACATGCTGGCCGGCCGCATGCGCCATCGCGACAATGCCGGTAACGAAGGCCTGCTGCAGGCCGGCGGCGTGCAGTGGATGACGGCCGGCAGCGGCCTGGTGCACTCGGAATTGCCGGAGCAGGAAGACGGTTTGATGAGCGGTTTCCAACTGTGGCTCAACCTGGCCTCGGGCGACAAGATGATCGCTCCCAGCTACCGCGATCTGCAGGCAGATGAAATCCCGCAAGTGTCGCCGCAGCCTGGCGTCAAGGTGAAAGTGATTGCCGGTTCGGCTTTCGGCACCACGGGCGCCGTGCAAAGGTCGCACACCGAGCCGTTGTACCTGGATCTGCAGCTGGAAGACGGCCAACAGCTGGATTTGCCGATACCGGCGAGCCACAATGCGTTCCTGTATGTATTCGAAGGCGAATTGCGCATCGGTGAAGATGGCCGTAGCGCGCCGGCAGGCCGCATGGCGATCCTGAGCAATACCGCCGATGCTGCCGGCGTCAGCGTGCAAGCGCAGGGCAATAGCCGCTTCCTGCTGATTGCGGGCCGTCCGTTGAATGAACCGATTGCGCAGTGGGGACCATTCGTGATGAACACCCGCGAGCAGGTGGAACAGGCGATGCGGGATTTCCAGGATGGGAAGTTCTAAGGTTCCGTCAGGAAAAAAGGGGCGAATGTCGAATTCGCCCCTTTTCATTGTTATCCTTGTCAGACCTTTCTTCAGTCCGTTCGGCCATGACACTTAAGCTTTTCTGGCAAGACCCCTATCGCACGACGCTTGACACCAAAGTCGTCGCAGTCGACAACGACCGTATCCGCCTCGCGGAAACCATTTTCTTTGCCTTCTCCGGCGGCCAGGAGAGCGACTCCGGCACCGTGGCGGGCCACCTCGTGCTGTCCGCTGAAAAAGATGGCCTGGATATCGTCTATACATTGGCTCCCGGGCATGGCCTGCAAGTCGGCAGCGAAGTCGAGATCGTGATCGACTGGGAACGCCGCTATCGCCTGATGCGGCTCCACTTCGCCGCCGAAATGGTCCTGCAACTGGTCTACCAGCTACGCCCGGGCATTGAGCGCATCGGCGCCCATATTTCGGCCGACAAGGCACGCATCGATTTTGCCGATGAAAGCAATATTGCCGTGCTGTTCCCTCAGATAGAAACCGAAGCAGCCGCCCTGCTGAGCGCAGACCTGCCTATCGTCACCGCCTTCACTGACGAAGCGGCACAACGACGTTATTGGGAAGTCGCAGGATTTGCCAGGATGGCTTGCGGCGGCACCCATCCGCGTTCGACCGCAGAAATCGGCGGCCTCAAACTGAAACGCAAGAACACTGGCAAGGGCAAGGAGCGCATCGAGATTAGCTTGAACCCAGCCGCTATTTCGCTTCCATCGATAACGCCAGCGTCTCCTTGATCTCCTCCATCACCACATAGCTCTTGGACTGCGCGGCGCCGGGCAGTTGCAGCAGCATGTCGCCCAACAGTTTTCGATACTCTGCCATCTCGCGGATGCGGGCTTTGATCAGGTAATCGAAATCGCCGGACACCAAATGGCATTCCAGCACTTCCGGGATACGCAGCACCTCGCGCCGGAACTGTTCGAAGGCATGCGCGGATTTCTGATTCAGCGTGATCTCGACGAACACCAGCAACTTGGCGCCCACCGCCGCCGGGTTGATGCGGGCGTAGTAGCCGTCGATGACACCGTCGCGCTCCATCCGTTTGACGCGCTCGATACAGGGAGTGATCGACAAACCCACTTGCTCACCCAGATCCTTCATCGACATCCGGCCGTCTTGTTGCAACAAGCGCAGAATATGGCGGTCCAGCTTGTCCAAGGCGCGGCTCGATTCTTTATATATTCTCATATCCCAAATTCACTCATATTTTCAGTGCTTAATCCTGAATACATCAATTTATACAGTAACAAATGCTACCAAATAGCCATTAGCATAGCGCTTATTCCTGTAAATCAACAACAATTCATCAACACGCGATTTCTTATCCGATTTTCTATCTTTTGCTGGCCGGATTTTCAGAGCAAGCAGTAAGATAAAGATAAGAGTTAGCGTCATGGAGATTCAAGATGCGAGTGCTTATCCTTGGCAGCGGTGTAGTCGGCGTTACCAGTGCTTATTATCTGGCGCGTGCCGGTCACGAGGTAACGGTCATCGATCGCCTGCCGGGGCCGGCGCAAGACACCAGCTTTGCCAACGCCGGCCAGATCTCCCCTGGTTATGCCTCACCCTGGGCGGCGCCGGGCATCCCGCTGAAAGCGCTGAAATGGATGTTGCAGGAACACGCGCCACTCTCGATTACGCCCGACGGCACTTTGTTCCAGCTGCGCTGGATGTGGCAAATGCTGCGCAACTGCAGTTCGGCCCGCTATGCTGTCAACAAAGAGCGCATGGTGCGCCTGGCCGAATACAGCCGCGACTGCTTCAAAGTCCTGCGTGCCGACACCGGTATCGCCTACGAAGGCCGCCAACTCGGCACCATGCAGGTGTTCCGCAGCCAGCAGCAACTGGACGATGCCGCCAAGGATATCCAGGTGCTGCAGGAGACCGGCGTACCGTTCGAATTGCTGACGCCGGACCAGCTGGCGCTGGCGGAACCGGCGCTGGACGCGGTCAAGCACAAGCTGAGCGGCGCCCTGCGCCTGCCCAACGATGAGACCGGCGACTGCCAGATGTTCACTACGCGGCTGGCAAAAATGGCCGAAGAACTCGGTGTGCGCTTCCGCTACAACCTGCAGATCGATGCGCTGACCCTGGCCAATGGCGAAATCGCCGGCGTCCAATGCGGCCCTGAACATCTGCAAGCCGACCGCTACGTGGTGGCGCTGGGCGCCTATTCGACCGGCTTCCTCGGTTCCTTGCTGGATATTCCGGTGTATCCGCTCAAGGGCTACTCGATCACGGTCCCGATTGTCGATGCCGAAGCAGCGCCGGTCTCGACCATCCTCGACGAAACCTACAAGATCGCCATCACCCGTTTCGACGACCGCATCCGGGTCGGCGGCATGGCTGAGATCGTCGGCTTCAACAAGACACTCAAGCCGAAACGCCGCGCCACGCTGGAGATGGTGGTCAACGACTTGTTCCCGGGCGCCGGCAACACTGCCGCCGCCAGTTTCTGGACCGGCTTGCGGCCGATGACGCCGGACGGCACGCCGATCGTCGGCGCTACGCATATCCGCAATCTGTTCCTCAATACCGGTCACGGCACGCTCGGCTGGACCATGTCTTGCGGCTCCGCGCAATTGCTGTCGGATCTGATTTCCGGCAAACGGCCTGCGATTGCCTCGGATGACCTCGCGGTTGGCCGCTACAGCAAGCACAGCGTCCAAGCGGCGCATCCCGCTTACGCCTGAACCAGTACAGGTCAGCACCGGCGGCAGCACATACCACGTTTTTTGAACGGCACACATCATGCATCCACAAGCAGCACACGCAGGCGCGATACTGACGGTCGACCTCAACGCACTGCGCAGCAACTACCGTTTGCTGCGCGAGCAAGCGGGATCAGCCTTCTGCGGCGCAGCCGTCAAAGCCGATGCCTACGGACTGGGCGCAGAGCGGGTGGGACCGGCGCTGGCGGCGGAAGGTTGCCGGCATTTCTTTGTTGCGCATCTGGACGAAGGTATCGCGCTGCGTCCACATCTGCCGGCAACCGCGCAGGTGTTTGTACTGCATGGCCCGCCGGTCGGAACCGAACAGGAATTCATCGCCCACGGACTGACTCCGGTGCTCAACAGCCTGCAACAAATCCAGGGCTGGCACGCGCTGGCGCAATCGCTGCAACGCCCGCTGCCGGCGATCATCCAGGTCGACAGCGGCATGTCGCGGATGGGATTGCCGGCGGCTGAAGCCGATGCCTGGCTGGCCAACCCGCACTACCTGCAGAGCATCCCGCCGCTATTCCTGATGAGCCATCTGGCTTGCGCCGAGCATCAAGGCCATCCAATGAACGAAAGCCAGCTGGCGCGTTTCAAAACGCTGCGCCAGCGTCTGCCGCAGGTACCTGCCAGCCTGGCCAATTCTTCCGGGATTTTCCTGGGCCGCGATTACCAGTTCGACCTGGTCCGGCCCGGCGCCGCGCTGTACGGCATCGCACCGGTTGCCGGCGCCGCCAATCCGCTGCAGCCGGTGGTTGCGCTGCACGGGCGTATCCTGCAGACCAGAACCATCGAGCGCGGCGACCATGTAGGGTACGGCATCAGCTATAGCGCCACCGCGCAACGGCAGATCGCAACCGTCGGCGTCGGTTACGCCGATGGCTGGCTGCGTAGCATGAGCAATCGCGGCGTGGTATTCGTCGACGATAAAGCAGTGCCGATGGTGGGCACGGTCTCGATGGATTCGATCACCATCGACGTCACCGGCATCGCAGCCGAGCGTCTGCAGGCCGGCGCGCTGGTCGAGCTGATCGGGCCGCACCGTCCGGTGGACGAAGTAGCGAAATTAGCGGGCACTATCGGCTATGAAATACTGACAGGCCTGGGACAACGCTACTATCGGGAATATATCGGAAACCTGTAGGGTGGGCACTAATGCCCACGCGGATATCGCGGCAATAACCTGATGATCGAGATAGTTGTTTCTGCGTGGGCAAAAAAGCTTGCCCACGCTACGTTTTCCCATTCGTGGCGCCAAAGTCGTAGAATCAATTACTTCTACATTTCAACTGCGATACGCCATGTCTAAAACAAAGTTATCCGATCAGCTGACCAGCTGGATCGACAGCCACTTTGACGAAGAAGTCGGATTCTTGCAAAAGATCGTCCGCATTCCCACCGACACGCCGCCTGGCAACAATGCGCCGCACGCCGACGTGGTAGCCGAACTGATCACCGCCTGGGGCTGGCAAGCCGAGAAGCATCCGGTGCCGGCCGCCACAGTCAAAGAATACGGCATGGAAAGCATCACCAACCTGATCGTCCGCCGCCAATATGCCGGCCCCGGCCTGACGCTGGCGCTGAATGCGCATGGTGACGTGGTACCTCCCGGCGAGGGCTGGACCAAGCAACCGTATGGCGGCGAAATAGAAAACGGCCGCATCTACGGCCGCGCCACCACCGTATCCAAAGGCGATTTCGCCACATACATTTTTGCCGTACGCGCGCTGGAAGCACTCGGCGTGCCGCTCAAAGGCGCGCTGGAACTGCACTTCACCTACGACGAAGAATTCGGTGGTTTGCTAGGACCAGCGTGGCTGCTGGAAAACCAGCTGACCAAACCCGATCTGGTCATCGGCCCTGGCTTCAGCTACAACGTCGTCACCGCGCACAACGCCTGCCTGCAGTTTGAAGTAACGGTGCATGGCAAAGCAACCCACGGCTCGATGCCAGAAACCGGCCACGATGCATTGCAAGCCGCAACCAAGGTTCTGCAAGCGATCTACGCCAAACTCCCCGACCTCAAAAAAATCACCTCGGCGATTCCCGGCATCACCCATCCGACCATGATCGTCGGCCGCATCGACGGCGGCACCAACACCAATGTGGTGCCGGGCAAAGTAGTCCTGAAGATGGACCGCCGCATGATCCCGGAAGAAGATCCGGCAACTGTCGAAGCAGAAGTACGCGCGATGATAGAAGCTGCGGTAGCCGGCTTGCCAGGCATCCGCGTCGACATCAAGCGCCTGTTGCTGGCACGCGCCCTGCGCCCCTTGCCAGGCCACGAAAAACTGCTGGCCAGCATACAAAAAAATGCACGAACCATCCTCGGCGAAGCCATCCCAGCCAACGGTTCAGCGCTATACACCGACGCCCGTCTGTATGGCGAACACGGCATTCCGGTTGTACTATACGGCGCCGGTCCGCGCACCTTGATGGAATCCAACGCCAAGCAAGCTGACGAAAATCTGGCGCTGGATGATTTGCGCATGGCGACTAAGGTGGTTGCGCTGACTTTGCTGGATTTTTTAGCGGAGTAATTTCAACATAACCAACTAACAAACAACAAGGCTGTTGCGGTTGTTTTTGACGCGGCTTTTGACGTGCCTTCCGCATTGGGACGCTGCCAAATGTGGCGCGTGTCAGTCGGGAATTGTGGGGGAACATGTTTGAGCGCAGCGAGTTGGTTTCCCCACCCGACTGGCACGGGACATATTTGGGGACCTGACCGAAGGGAAGGCAGTGGCTTTGCGGTCGCCTTCTTTTTGGTTACTTTTTCTTGGCGAAGCAAGAAAAAGTGACTAGCTGCCGGGCTACCCCCATACGCGCTAACCAAAATTCTGATTGCGGGATAACATTGCGAAATTAAAATGAATCTCGCAAAAGATAATGGTCGCCGAAGAGTACA
>NZ_JAGQED010000047.1 GCF_018304965.1 Collimonas antrihumi | reverse complement strand
AAGATTCCATCGGCGGCATTACATCCTCACGCTGCACCAATGAAGAAACCTATCTGGTGCAAAAGCTGGTGCGCGCCGCTTTCGGTAATAATAATGTCGATACTTGCGCCCGCGTCTGCCATTCACCTACCGGCTACGGCTTGAAGCAAACACTGGGTGAATCGGCCGGCACCCAGACTTTCGATTCGGTGATGAAGTCCGATGTCATCATGATTATCGGCGCCAATCCGGCATCCGGCCACCCGGTGTTTGCCTCGCAAATGAAACGCCGCCTGCGCCAGGGCGCCAAGCTGATCGTGATCGATCCGCGCACCACTGAAATGGTGCGGTCACCGCATATCGAAGCGGATTACCATTTGAAGCTGCGTCCAGGCACCAATGTCGCCGTCGTGACAGCTTTGGCGCACGTGATTCTTTCTGAAGGACTTGAAAAGGCTGACTACGTTGCCGAACGTTGCGACCAGCAATCGTACGCGGACTGGAAAACGTTCGTGCTGCGCCCCGAAAACTCGCCGGAAGCAATGGCAGCGGTCACCGGCATACCGGCAGCAGAGTTGCGAGGTGCGGCACGCTTGTTTGCGACAGCAGGCAACGGCGCCATCTACTACGGCCTCGGCGTGACTGAGCACGCGCAAGGTTCGACTACCGTGATCGGCATCGCCAACCTTGCCATGGTCACCGGCAATGTCGGCCGCGAAGGTGTCGGCGTCAATCCGCTGCGTGGACAAAACAACGTCCAGGGTTCTTGCGACATGGGCTCGTTCCCGCATGAGTTGCCAGGCTACCGGCATGTTTCGGACAGCACCGTGCGCGGCGAGTTCGAACAAGCCTGGGGTGTCACCTTGAGCCCGGAGCCGGGCTTGCGGATTCCGAACATGTTCGACGCCGCCATGGAAGGCAGTTTCATGGGCCTGTATTGCGAAGGCGAGGATATTGTTCAATCCGACCCGAATACCCAGCACGTGACAGCGGCTTTGTCGAATATGGAATGCATCGTGGTGCAAGACATTTTCTTGAATGAGACCGCCAAGTACGCTCACGTATTCCTTCCAGGTTCCTCGTTCCTGGAAAAGGAAGGCACTTTCACCAATGCCGAACGGCGTATCTCGCGGGTACGCAAAGTGATGCCAGCCAAAGCCGGCTTGTCCGACTGGGAAGTCACGATCGCCCTGGCCAAGGCGCTGGGCTATGAAATGCCTTACAAGCATCCATCGGAAATCATGGATGAAATCGCGGCGTTGACGCCGACCTTCCGCGGTGTCAGCTATGCCAGGCTGGAGAAACTGGGTAGCATCCAATGGCCATGCAATGATGCAGCACCGGATGGCACGCCTATCATGCATATCGATGAGTTCGTGCGCGGCAAGGGCAAGTTCATCAATACGCAATATATCGCTACCGATGAAAAGGTTACGCAAAAATATCCGTTGATCCTGACCACCGGCCGCATCCTGTCGCAATATAATGTCGGCGCCCAGACCCGGCGTACCGAGAACGTCGAATGGCATAGCGAAGACCGGCTGGAGATCCATCCGCACGACGCTGAAGACCGAGGTATCAAGGAAGACGATTGGGTCGGCATCGAATCGCGTGCAGGACAGACCGTTTTGCGCGCAACGGTGACGGAGCGGGTGCAGCCGGGCGTGGTGTACACCACCTTCCATTTCCCTGAATCCGGCGCCAACGTCATCACCACGGACAATTCCGACTGGGCGACGAATTGCCCGGAATACAAGGTTACGGCGGTGCAGGTCATGCCGGTAGCGCAGCCGTCAGAGTGGCAACGGCAATACAACCAGTTTAATCGCGAGCAGCTGGGTCTGTTGGCCGGCGAGACTACACAACTTCTGGATGAGGTCGGAAAATGAACCAACCCGGACAAGGCCGGGAAATGAATCCGGCTAACCTTATCAAGATGGCGAACCAGATCGGCAGTTTCTTTGAAACCATGCCTGACCGGGAGCAAGCGCAGCACGACATCGCCAGCCACATCAAGCGCTTTTGGGAGCCGCGCATGCGGCGCTCCTTGCTGCAGTATGTGGATCAGCACGACGGCGTGGAGTTGATGGAGATTGTGCTGGATACGCTGCGGAAGCAGCGCACGATGGTGCTTTGACACGGTGCTTTGATGCGGTAATTTGAGGTGGCTTGGAGGTTTTCGCGATTTCCCTTATATCGGTTTAGGGTAGAGTTGTTTTCTTGATAAACCATAAATAACCCAACTTGCTTGGGTTTTGATATAATGCCTACTGTGCTTGCAATTTTCGGACTGCGTGTAACGATTTATCCAAACGACCATCGTCCAGCCCACGTTCATGTTATCGGGCAAGGTTGCGAGGCAATGTTCAGTTTGCATTGTCCGGATGGGCCGTCCGAATTACGTGAGAATTATGGGTTTTCACATAAAGAGCTAAACAAAATCGCAAGCGGCCTTAATGCCGGCTTGACGGCTCTTTGTGATAAATGGAGTCAGATACATGGATATTACTGATAAAGCCTTCGAGGCGGCCCACCAGCGAGCCGCCGCGACCAGGAACGCATTTCCCGCAGTGGTGGCGGTTCATTATGATCGCCGCGTTGCGCGTATCGTAATTTCGCTAGCCTCAGGATTAGAGCTGGCATTCTCGCCCAAACACGCTCAAGGTCTGGAACATGCGCATCCGGCAGACCTCGCCGACATCGAAATCACGCCTTCCGGCCTGGGGCTCCATTTTCCGCATCTGGATGCCGATTTATACCTGCCGGCATTGCTTGAAGGTTTTCTCGGATCGAAGCGCTGGATGGCGTCCGAGATCGGGAAAATGGGCGGCAAGATATCCACCGAAGCGAAAGCCAAGGCCGCCCGTGAAAATGGCAAACTGGGCGGCCGCCCAAAAAAAGCTAAAGAGCTGGTGACGCCATAGAGCCATTCCAGGGGTTTCAGCTTGGGATTTCAGCTCAAGGTTTCAGCTTGAAACGCGTAAACGTCTCTATCAGCTGCGCGCCATCGCTCATCAGAAAATTCTCGAAGGCGATCGCCACCGGCGGCAGCTGTTTGTTCTGGCGATGCACCACGTACCAGTTCAGCATCGCCGGGAATCCCTGAACATCGAGCACCACCAGGTTGCCGACTTGCAGCTCCAGGCTGATGGTATGGACTGACAAGAAGCTGATGCCCATGCCAGCGATCACCGCCTGCTTGATGGTTTCAAAACTCTTGATTTCCATGGCGACATTGAGTTGCGCCAGGTGGTCGCCAAAACTCTCCTGCATCGAATTCCAGGTATCCGAACCTCTTTCTCTTACGATGAACGGTTCGCGCATCAGGCGCGCCATCGGAATCCGCTTCTTGCCCGCCAGCGGATGCTGGGGCGAGGCGACGATGACGTAAGGGTGGGGCGCGAACGCCTGCCTGATCATGCCGGGATCCTCCGGTGGCCTGACCATGACCGCGAGATCGGTCAGGTTGTCTTGCAGGCTGCGCAGCAGCTCTTCACGATTATGCACAGTCAGCTTCAGACTGACATTCTCGTGCCGGCGCTGGAACTCGGCCAGCAGGCGCGGGAAGAAATAGTCGCCGGCGCTGATTACCGCCACATTCAAGCGTCCACCAGACACGCCTTTCAACTGCGCCATGGCGTCTTCGGTTTCACGAAACTGCTGGATGATCATGCGGCCATGACGCAGCATTTCGACGCCGGCTGCGGTTAAATATATTTTTTTTCCAAGTTGCTCGAACAAGGGCAGCCCCGCATGCTCCTCCAGTTGCTTGACCTGCAACGAGACTGCCGGTTGCGTCAGGTGCAGTTCTTCCGCCGCACGCGAATAGCTCAGGTGGCGCGCCACGGTTTCGAAGGTTTTCAGCTGTCGTAGCGTCGCGTTCTTCATTCTCGTCCCTCTTTGTAGAATAAGTATTCACTAATGATTATGCACAAAAACTTTAACTATGACTAATGATTTATTTTGTCTACCATAGCTTCAAGTCTGGAGATAAATACAGATGGATGCATCAGGTAATTCCGATCACTGAAACGTGTATTTAGGAGGAAATGAATCATGGCTAGTATCACCATCGAGCGCAATTTTTTTGACCTCGCAGAAGAAACATCCCTGTTTGCCTACAACGCCGCTTTTCACGAACTGGGCTTGAGCTGGCATTGGGATTTCGACACTTACCGTTCATTGCTGGCAAGCGCCGGTGAGAAGAACGTGATCTGCTCGTATATCGAAACGCACCAACGCCATTTGCTGAGCGCCTACGACGCCGATTTCCTGATCAAAGCCATCGAATGCGCCAAAGCACGCTGCCTGGAGAACATCAAGGCATCAGGCAGCCAGCCTGGCTTCAACGTGAACTGGGCGGAAGTGCAGCGCGCCGAAATCGGCATCTGAGACAGAATTTTTAAGCCACGCAAAATTGCTAATCTTGACCACAGTCAAGGATCGGCGCAACAAGTCCTCGCACAATCAGTGCACCCTGCATTTTCTGCGATTGCCGCATAAGACGGCAAAGCGGGAGGAAAGGATGCAAGGTGAACACTCATGGTCGCTCATGCACGACTAGGCACAACGCGATGTTCATGGCGACGCAGAAAACCACACATAATGGAGACGCAGACATGAATCAAGATAGTGCAGCACCAGGGGGCAGGGTATCGAACTCGCATCGATGGTGGCAGTTAATCATGGGGATCATTTGCATGGCCATGATTGCCAACCTGCAGTATGGCTGGACCTTGTTCGTTAATCCTATTTCTGAAAAATACGGCTGGAGCAAAGCCGCGATCCAGATTGCCTTTACCGTTTTTGTACTAACTGAAACCTGGCTGGTTCCTATCGAAGGATATCTGGTCGACAAGCTGGGGCCGCGTCCGGTGGTACTGGTCGGCGGTATCCTGTGCGGCCTTGGCTGGGTCATGAATTCTTTCGCATCCTCTCTGCCGATGCTGTACATCGCGGCGGCGATCAGCGGAGTCGGTGCAGGGGCTGTGTACGGCACGTGTGTCGGCAATGCGCTGAAATGGTTTCCGGACCGGCGAGGACTGGCGGCGGGGCTCACCGCCGCCGGTTTCGGGGCCGGCTCGGCAATCACCATCATCCCGATTTCGGCGATGATCAAGAGCAGCGGCTATGAATCTGCATTCTTGTATTTCGGCATAGGGCAGGGGCTGGTCGTGTTTCTGATTGCACTTGGTCTGAAGGCTGCGCCAAATTATCTGAAGAAAGGCAGCACGCCACTGAAAATCAAGATACAGCAAGGCAGGCGCGACTATCGTCCGAGCGAAGTCCTGCGACAGCCGGTCTTCTGGATCATGTACCTGATGTTCGTCACGGTCGCCGCCGGCGGCTTGATGGCAACCGCGCAGCTGGGGCCGATCGCTAAAGACTTCCAGGTCATGGATGTGCCGGTCAATATCATGGGCCTGGTCTTGCCTGCACTGACTTTCGCACTGGCAATCGACCGTGTCCTGAACGGATTGACGCGGCCGTTTTTCGGCTGGGTATCTGATCAGATCGGGCGTGAGCAAACCATGTTCATCTGCTTTGCGCTGGAATCATTCGGCATTCTGATGTTGTATAAATTCGGCGCCGATCCACTGCTGTTCGTGATACTGACCGGCCTGGTGTTTTTTGCCTGGGGCGAGATCTACAGTTTGTTTCCATCCACCTGCGCCGATACTTTCGGCAGCAAGTATGCGGCAGCCAACGCCGGTCTTTTGTACACCGCAAAGGGTACGGCGGCATTGCTGGTGCCGCTTTCCAGCATGCTGACAGCAGCGACCGGCAGTTGGGAGGCGGTGTTTGTCGTCAGCAGCGTCATGAATGCGATTGCCGCTTTGCTGGCGTGGTTTGTATTGAAACCAATGCGAAAGGCACTCATGGATGAGTCGATTCCAGAACATGAAATCAAAGCAGCAGAGCTTCAAGCGTTAGGGCGTATTCCCGATCGGCTAGTCTGACCACCATCGGATTTTATCTATAGGTTCTTGAGGGCGATCCTCTCAAGAACCCAAGCGGATATCGACGCAGAGGCAGTCCGTATCTGCGCGCCGGGTATCGAGCCATTATCCACGCGGCAGCAACTTGTTTGTATCCGGAATCGGATGCGACGGGAGCGGTGCGCAATAAATGTTTAACCTGCCATTCAACGTGCCAAGCCTTGCAGTCGACAAGGCTTGGCAATCAAATCATCAACAGGTACTGGGAAGATTAAAAATGATTCAGCGCTGGCTACGTTTTAAATATCAGGACACGATCCGCTTTGGCACTTTGGAAGGCAAACGGATCCAGATATGGGAAGGCGCCATGTTCGCCGAGCCGAAACCGTCCGGTAAATTTGTGGACCTGGACGACGTGAAGGTGCTGATGCCGACGCAGCCCAGCAAAATACTGGCGTTGTGGAATAACTTTGGCGCCCTGGGCGCCAAGCTTAATCTGGCACGGCCGGCCGAACCACTGTATCTGATCAAGTCGCCGAACTCCTATCTGGATCCACAGGGAATCGTCCGTCAGCCTGCCGCAGGCGGAAAAGTGGTGTTCGAAGGCGAGCTGGGCATCGTGATCGGAAAGAATGCCAGCCGGGTATCCGAAGCCGATGCCGGTAAATACATATTCGGCTATACCTGCGCCAATGACGTGACAGTCGCCGATATCTTGAATCGCGACCCGTCGTTTGCCCAGTGGGTGCGCGCCAAGGGCCTGGACACCTTTTGCCCCTTCGGTCCGGTGGTGGCAAGCGGCCTGGATCCGGGCACGCTGACAGTCAAGACCATATTGAATGGCGAGGTGCGACAGGATTACCCGGTCAGCGACATGCTGTTTTCAGCCGCGCAACTGGTGAGCCTGATCTCGCAGGACATGACGCTCTATCCCGGCGACATCATCTTGTGCGGCACTTCGGTCGGAGTCGGCTCGATGAAGCCAGGCAGCACGGTCGAAGTCGAAATAGAAGGCATCGGCAAACTCAGCAACCGCTTTGAATAGAAGCCGCAGCAAAGCTTACAGATTTTTTATTACTTGTACGGAGCAATCATGAAAATTGCAATTGTAGGAGCTGGAGCCATTGGCGGCTATGTCGGCGCCAAGCTGTCATTGGCCGGCGAAGATGTCACCTTTATCGTGCGCGGCGCCAACCTCGAAGCTATTCGCCGCAATGGAATGAAGCTGATCATGGAGGATGGCTCGGAGCATGTCGCCGATAAGGCCAAGGCTACAGATAATTACCGGCTGGCCGGACCGCAGGATCTGGTGGTGCTGGCGCTCAAGGCCCATCAACTGGAAAGTGTCGCCGACGAGTTGCATCATCTGCTGGGGCCGGAAACGGCCATCGTCACCATGCAGAATGGTATTCCTTATTGGTATTTTCACAAGAATGGCGGCGCCCTGGAGGGGAGCCATCTGAAAATGGTGGATCCGACCGGCAAGATCAGTGAAAAAATTCCAGCATCGAGGGTGATCGGCTGCGTGGTGTATCCGGCTTCCGAGCTGGTAGCGCCAGGCGTGGTACGGCACTTTGAAGGGGAACGCTTTCCTTTGGGGGAGCTGGATGGTTCCCACAGCGAGCGCGTGCTGCGTATTTCGGAATGTTTTGTGAACGCTGGCTTCAAAGCGCCGGTGCTGGACGATATCCGCTCTGAAATCTGGCTCAAGCTATGGGGTAACCTGAGCTTTAATCCGATCAGTGCATTGACCCACTCGACACTGGTCGATATCTGCCAGTTTCCACTGTCGCGAGAACTGGCTGCGGCACTGATGACCGAGGCGCAGACGATCGCCAATAAACTCGGCATCAGCTTTCGCGTGCCGTTGGACAAACGCATTGCCGGCGCCGAAAAAATAGGCAAGCACAAAACTTCGATGTTGAAGGACGTGGAAGCAGGGCGCGCGCTGGAAATCGATGCACTGGTCGGATCGGTAATCGAACTGGCACGCCTGACGCATACGCCGACGCCGCAGCTCGATACGGTCTACGCCCTGGTGAAATTGCTAGGCAAAACCTTTGAGGAAGAGCGTGGCCAGGTGCAGTTGCAGCGCGTCGCCTGAATCCGGGTAAATGGCTGCTCCGACTCAACGGCAATGTGCGCATTCTTAACCGCCGTCAAGGATTAGGCGAGGAAATTCTCGCAAAATGAATCATGGCACAAGTTGCGTATGTTGCTGCTACGAGGTAGGTACTATTGGATCAGACTTAGGTAATACAAATGGTAATACGCAATACGCAATACGCAACACCTAATGCGTAATACGCAAGAAAAATACGCATTAGATAAAACATAAGCATCTAAAACATAAGCATCCTAAAATCATCAGGAGACAAGATACATGGACACCAGCAACGCCAAGCGAGCTCCTAATCGTTGGATTCAACTGATTATCGGCATCATCTGCATGGGCTTGGTCGCCAATCTGCAATATGCCTGGACACTATTCGTCAATCCGATGGACGCCAAGCATCATTGGGGGCAAGCGGCAATTCAACTATCGTTTTCCATTTTCATCGTGACTGAAACCTGGCTAGTGCCGATCGAAGGCTGGCTGGTCGATAAATTCGGCCCGCGCCCCGTGATTGCTGCAGGCGCGCTGTTTGCCGGAGCCGGATGGATAATCAATTCCATGGCAACCAATCTGTTCGAGTTGTATGCGGCGGCGATTATCTCGGGCATAGGCGCCGGTTGCGTGTACGGCACCTGTGTCGGCAATGCGCTGAAATGGTTTCCCGACCGCCGCGGCCTGGCGGCGGGCTTGACTGCTGCCGGCTTCGGCGCCGGCGCTGCGGTGACCGTGATCCCGATCGCTAACATGATCCAGTCATCCGGCTACGAAAGAGCATTCCTGTTCTTCGGTATTTTGCAAGGCGTGTGCATTTTCCTGCTGGCTTTGCTGATGGTGAGGCCGGTTCCGCCCAAGGGCGTGGTGGTATCCAAGAAAATCACCATGACAAAAATCGACTATACGGCAGGACAGATGATCAGGACCCCGGTGTTCTGGGTGATCTATGCGCTGTTCGTCGCCGTCGCGGCAGGCGGTCTGATGGCGACAGCGCAACTGGCTCCGATCGCCAAGGATTTTGGCCTGGCCAAGCTGCCGATCACGTTGCTGGGAGTGACGCTGCCGCTGCTCACCATGACGCTATCCATCGATAATCTTTGCAACGGCTTCACACGTCCACTATGCGGTTTCATATCCGACAAGATCGGCCGGGAAAATACCATGTTCATTGTATTCATCGGCGAGGGCGTGGCTTTGCTGGGGTTGATGCAATATGGCCATAATCCGTATGCCTTCATGTTCTTTGCGGCCTTGGTATTCCTGTTTTGGGGAGAAATATTTTCAATCTTCCCAGCGATTTGCGCGGATACCTTTGGCAGCAAATATGCAGCGGGCAATGCCGGTACGTTATATACCGCGAAAGGCACCGCAGCTTTGCTGGTGCCGCTGACTTCGGTGTTGTCTGCGGGAGGCGCCTGGAACCGGGTCTTTATCGCTGCCGCGGTGATTACCATCGGCGCCGGCCTGACGGCCAAATTCATATTGGCGCCAATGCGCAGGCGTTGGGTGGACACCGGGGTACCGGCCTACTCGTCGGGATTCGAAGCGCCGCATGCCGGAGGTGCTGTCAAGCGCTCAACTTAGATATCACGTGGATGGATAACTGGATTTTGCTGCGGCACGGGAATGCCGTCTGGAAAAGAAGCGCAGAAACTTAAAGTCGGTAGTTAAAAGCAAAACAGCCAATCTTTGATTGGCTGTTTTTTTGTTTCTTTTTGCTTCTTTTAATTTTTTGCTGACGTCGCTAAAAAGACGTCTGTAAAACACCTGGAATTACATGCCCCAGGTGTAGCTGGCGTCTGTCTTGTCGCCAGTAGTCTTTGCGTCCAGCGATTCACGCAGATTGATGTTGAACAGAGTAGCGGCTACAGCGTAAGCAACGCCTGCCACTTTTGCGGAAAACCCAGTGCTGTTCGCCGGGGTGAAGCTGTTGGTAGCTGTAGTCATGGTGATGCTCCTGTCAAAGTAAGAATCTCTTATGTTGCTTTGCATTATAAAGCTCGAATAATTTAATTTCTAATGACATTATCCGATAACAGGTATGTGTCCTGTCAATATCTTGCACTGCAATATAAACAAATAGGCGCGGAATACAACACCATTTCGTCGTCTTTGCCTTGATCAGCGCGGAACCCGCATGGATTCTGCGTTTGGGGGCATCGTGCTTATCGTGTATCAATATTGTGTCTACGCGATGTATACACGATATTGTCTGCCGCTTAGATTTTTCCCTGGTGCTTCAACCTGCTCAAGGTTTCCGGGGAAATGTTCAGATAGGTCGCCAGTTCCTTTTTAGGAATGCGATCGTAGAGGTCGGGATGTTTGCGTAAGAACCGGTGGACGCGACCCGGCGCATCCAGCAAATGCAGGGTGATGGTATGCGCCATGATCTCGCTCATCAGCCGCATGACTTCATATTCGAAGGTTTGCTTCAGTTTCGGATGTTTATCCATGAAGGCGGCCCATTGCTGCAGCGGCAATTTGGCAACCCGCGCCTTGGAAACGCACACGATGCTATACGGCGTCGGCGTTTTCAGGCGCCAGGCGGCATAACTGGTCTCCATGTCGCGCTCGTCGGTGAAGCGCAAGATCATTTCCTTGGCTTGCTGATTGGTCACTACGCGCTTGAGGATGCCGTCCAGGATGAAGTATTGCTCCATCTCGTGGATGCCCTGGTGCAGCAGAATTTCCCCCTTGCCGCCATCCACCACGATCAGGTGCGATTCCAGTTCAAGCATCTCACTCTCGTTTAGTTCTTTTAGAACATTATTTTGGCGGAGCTGAACACGAATGATGTTTTTCTCTGGATGATTTTCTATGAGGGTCATGTAAGCGTTCTAAGAGATGGTCGACAGCGTTAAAGATGATGCGTGAAAACTTGACCGAGGTCAATGCCGGAAGCTGGGTGAGGTAGCTAAGATGGCATCAAGCTAAAGCAACGCAAGAGGCGTTGTTCTGGCGGATAACCGATAACAGGAGGAGCAATGACAGCAGTGATATCCGAGTCGAAAGTGGCGCCTGGTGCAGTGTCGAGCACCACGGCCGACGATACGCTCAAACGCAAGAGCCGTGACGCCGGCGTGGTGTCAGGCGGACATCTGGTGGCGCGTGCGCTGAAGAATGAAGGCGTCGACACCATCTTTACCCTGTGCGGCGGCCATATCATCGATATCTACGATGGTTGCATCGACGAAGGCATTCGTATCATCGACGTGCGGCATGAGCAGGTCGCGGCCCACGCTGCCGACGGTTATGCGCGTCAGACCGGCAAGTTGGGCGTGGTGGTGACCACCGCCGGGCCGGGTTGCACCAATGCGGTGACCGGCATCGCCACGGCGTTCCGTTCCGAAAGCCCGGTGTTGCATATCGGCGGCCAAGGCGGCATCACCCAGCACATGATGGGTTCGCTGCAAGACTTGCCGCATACCGAGATGATGCGGCCGATTACCAAGTTCTCCGAAGGCGTGCGTTCCACCGAACGTGTCGCCGACATGGTGTCGATGGCGATCCGGGCCTGCTTTGCCGGCGCGCCCGGCCCGGCCTATCTGGAAATCCCGCGCGATGTGCTGGACCGTGAAATCGACATCAGCAAAGCCGTGATTCCGGCTGCCGGCCAATACCGCGCTTCGGTGAAATCGCTGGGCGACGTGGCCGATATCGAGAAGCTGGCCGACATCCTGGTGCAGGCGGAACGTCCGGTGGTGCTGTACGGCGGCCAGGTCT
>NZ_JAGQED010000046.1 GCF_018304965.1 Collimonas antrihumi | reverse complement strand
AACATGTTGCAGGTTTGGTTTTTAAGTTGGCAAACAGGGGTATACCCCCTTAGACCAATACCTGCAACCCTTCCCAACATTGTCAATCAAATTATTCCGGACAGCAGTGCGCGAACGCGGGGATCCATGTTGCAGAGTATGGTGGCTAAAATGGATTCCCGCGTTCGCGGGAATGACCTGCCAAGCGCTATAACCGGTAACCTTAACTTAACGGCATTACAGTCAGATTTAGGATCTATCCCAAAAAAGCCGTATGAATATCGATATTTATACGGCTTTTCCATGCTTCATTCGTATACTGATTAAAGTGTCGGGACGCTGACGTTATCCACCGGATATTTCATGAAAAGATTAAACAAAAAATATTTTACGTTCGTATTTGCAGCGCTCATGTCGGTGTTGATGTCTGGTGTCTTGTCATTCTTCATCGTTTTTTATGAAGATGGATTTTCAAGCGGCTTTTTAATGAAATTCCTGGGGGCATGGCAATTCTCATTTCCTTTTTCTTTTGTCGTGGCGCAATTCGTGACGCCTCTTGTCCGGAAATTCACACTGATAGTCGTAGAATCAGACTAGGCGATCCAGACGCTTTTTTTTGTACTGCGCTGCCCCTGCCGCCCGCACATCAACAACGTACTGCAACGAGTATGCTGGCTTTAACCCTCTCGATCAGCAACGCATCCATGGAACCGCGCCACCAGCGCATGGCAAATGTCTTGTGGCGAGGATGGCCGACAATAATGAGATCGATCCCCAGCACGTCCGCCAGTGACCCGATGACCTCGACCGGTTCGCCCAACTGAAGATGGGACACCACGTTCAATCCGGCCGCCGCCATCAGCGCACGCCCCCGCTCCAGTTCCTGCTCCATCATTTCCCTCTCGGTAGTGAATGCAATCTCCGGCGCATAGCCGCCAGCCATGCCATGCGGAGAAAGCTGAACCACCGCCAGCAGATGGACTTCTGTCGAGGGAGGCGGATTCATATGGATACATTCGTGCAGAGCCGACTTACTTTCCGGCGTGCCGTTATAGGCCACCAAAATTTTCTTGTACATGACATCCTCCTGGCGCTACCTGTGCACCACATATAGGTATTGTGCGCCATTTACATGCCGATGTATTGCAAGACCGGTTAGCGGTAATCCTCGGTTTCAAACGGTCTTGACGAACAAGGCGATCAGCTTACGCGTCAGGCCCGTATATGGCGGGTAGAACATTTTGGCGAGCATGATGCGATTGCGCACCACCGCCCTCTCGTGCGAAAACGCCAGGAAGCCGTGATGGCCGTGCGCACTGCCGATACCGGAATTGTTGACACCGCCGAAAGGCAGGTTGCCGTGCAAGAACTGCACCACGCAATGGTTGATGCAAGCCCCGCCAGAAGTTGTCTGCTGCATCACCTTCGCAATATTTGCCTGCTTGCGGCTCCAGACATACAGGGCCAGCGGCTTGGGTTCGGCGTTGATGCGGGCAATCACCGAATCCAGCTGCTCAAAACTGATAATCGGCAGCAGCGGGCCGAAGATTTCTTCGCCCATGATTTTTGCGTCGTCCGGAATGCCGTCCAGCAGTGTTGGCGCGATGTAGCGCTTGAGTTCATCGACCACGCCGCCGGTGACAATCCGCGCGCCGCGCGCCGTGGCGTCATCCAGCAGGGTTTTGACCCGGGTGGTATGGCGTTGATTGACGATACGCGCCAGGCTGGTGCTGTCGATTTGCTGCACATCCTTGCCATAGGCACTCTCCAGCGCCGTCACGCAGTGCCCCAAAAAAGCCTCCTTGACGCTGGCGTGGACATAGATGTGATCAGGCGCGATGCAGGTCTGGCCATTGTTGGTGAACTTGGCCCAGAGGATATTTTGCGCAGCAGCTTGCAGGTCGGCGGTCTCATCGACAATCGTCGGCGATTTGCCGCCGAGCTCCAGCGTGACACTGGTCAGATGCTTCGCCGCCGCCGCCATCACAATCTTGCCGACCGCCGGCGATCCGGTGAAAAAGATATGATCGAAAGGCAAGTCCAGCAATGCCTGCGCGACCGGCGCGTCGCCTTCGAACAACGCCACTTCATTCTCGTCAAATACCGCGCGAATGATCTTGCCGATGACGGCCGAAGCGTGCGGCGTCATTTCCGACGGCTTGATGATCACGGTATTGCCTGCGGCCAGCGCCGAGACCAGCGGCCCCAGGCTCAGGTTCACCGGATAATTCCATGGCGCCACGATTAATACGCGGCCCTTGGGTTCATACTGGGTATATGCCGAAGTACCGATCATCATGCGCGAAGGCCAGACTTTGTTCGGCTTCATCCAGCGTCCCAGCTTGCGGATGACGTCATTGGCCTCGGCGATCACCGGCAGGATTTCGGTCAGTTCGACCTCGGCGGCAGGTTTGCCAAAATCGGCAAAACCGGCGGCAATCACCTCATCCTTGTGCGCCAGCAGCGCACTCCTCAATTTCTTGATTTTCTGCAGACGCTCAGCCTTGCTCGATTGCCGCAAACGCAGGGCAGTGGCTGCCTGAGCATCGAATACGCGCTGGATCTCCTGGCGGGTCTGATCAAACCCGGTAGCGGCTGAGGTCATCAATGTGTTCATGGCTTGCCTCTGACAATGTCATTTATATGACAGCAATTAAAGCACATCGCGTATTGCAGAAGACCGGCTTTTAGTCGAGGGTTTCCTCAATTGCGGCGGTGGCGCCATTCATTGACACATTAGCAAGCATTCGAGAATATTGAAAAATATTCCGGTCCCAAGATTTACGGCAAACGGATTTCGCTCACCTCATGCACATCCGGCACCGCTTTCAACCTGACCAGGATAGCGTCGAACTCGCTGGGCAGCATACGCAATAGCGCCACGGTAACTTCTTCTATCTCAGCGTCATTCGCATTCTGCTCGACGACGAATTGTTCGATTTGTGCCGTGCCCTTGTCCAGCAACTGCCCGAACATCTGGAAAGTCATGGCGCCGCGCCGCACCACCAGCCGCACTTCACGGCGCTGACGGGCGAGGAAGAAACGCTTTTCCAAGGGCTTGAGACCGGCCAGGATGATCAAGATGATCAACGTCGCTGCCGCCGCGGCAATATACAAACCGCCGCCCACCGCCAGCCCGACGGCAGCTACCGACCATAAACTGGCGGCCGTGGTCAGGCCGCGAATCACCTCGCCGCGCAGCAGGATCGAACCGGCGCCCAGGAAACCGATACCGGAGACGACTTGGGCCGCCATCCGCGACGGATCAAGCGAAATCCCCGGCTTGCCCACCACATCCTGGAAACCGTATGCCGATACGATCATTACCAGCGCCGAACCCACGCATACCAGCATGTGCGTACGCAAACCGGCCGCCCAGGACAGACGTTCACGGTCAAAGCCGATGACGCTGCCCAAAGCGGCGGCGATCAATAGCCGGATAATCATCTCTATCTGATCCAAATTACTGTTCCCTTCAGAAATAATATTGACGTCAAATATTGGCGGCCATCTATGCCAGATCCAGGGCATTGGTCAAGTCGCCAAGCGGTGCCTGACGGTTTTCCTTGAACGCTTCATCGCGCGCAACCAATGCATCCAGCTTACGCAATCCGTGCAGGCGTGTAATGAAACGCATGATGGACGTCGTATCGTAAACCGTATGATCGACAAAACCTTTCCTGGCATACGGCGAGATGATGGTGGCGGGTATCCTTGAACCCGGCCCCCAGCGATCGCCCTTGGGCGGCGCCACATGGTCCCACCAGCCGCCGTTTTCATCGTGCGTGATGATCACCACCATGCCTTGCCATTGCGGTCCGCGTTGCAGGTGCGCGATGACATTGGCAATGTGGCGGTCGCCGGACTCGACGTCGGCATAACCCGCATGCAGGTTCAGGTTACCCTGCGGCTTATAGAAACTGACCTGAGGCAAGCGCCCGGCATCTACGTCAGCCAGGAATTTGTTGGTGTTCGGATCGTCACCCACCCCGGCATCTTTCAAATGCGCCTCGCGCAATGCGGTTCCGGGCGCGAAACTCTTGAAATAGTTGAAGGGCTGATGATGATATTGGAAATTAGGCACCGCATCGGCGTTTGCCTTACCCTCCAGCGCCGCTTGCCATGCGCCGGAATACCAGGCCCAGCTGACGCCCTTTTCCGATAGCCGGTCGCCGATAGTCGGATAGGTTTGCGGCGGCAGCACCATCGGATCGCCGGCGTCGGCGTAAGCGGCATCGCCACCCTTCGGCGGTTTGACAAAACTAGGCTGATACGGCGGCGCCATTGTATTGACTGCGTAGCCGTCCGGCGTAATGGCGCGGTCGCGCAGGAATTTTGGCGGCCCGTCGATGGCTGAGGCTGGATTCTTGTCATCCAGCTTCAAACGCGTGCCTTTCGGATCATCCCCTTCCACGGTCGATACGTTGTGGCGGGCCGGGCTGTTGCGGACATCGGGATAGAACGGCGTCTGCCCGGAAATCAGGAAGATATGGTTAAGATACGAGCCGCCGAAAGCCGACATGAAAAAATTGTCGCACAAGGTATATTGCTCGGCCAGTTTCCATAGGCGCAGCTTGCTGGCGGTTTCGCCGTAGTGCCCCATGGTCAGCGCGCCGGAATCGGCCCAGGCCACAAACTGGTCGTTTTTGCCGCCGTTGATCTGCATCTGGTTTTGATAAAACTTGTGCCACAAATCGCGTGTGATCACTCCCTGCGGCAACGGCTTTCCTTGCTGATCGCTCAACTTGAACGGAGCGTTCGGCAAACCGGCAATCTGTCCTTCTGCAATCACGTAGCGCTGGCCGTTGACTTGCTGCGCCTGCGGCACCATCCCGCCCCAGATCTTCGGCAGCTGTGCCAGTGGTGTCTTGCCGTCGCGGTCCAGCTGCGTGTAGCGACCCTGTTGCATCGCCTGCGCCAAAGGCTTTTGCACACCAGGGAAATTACCGTACAGATTATTGAAACTGCGATTCTCGGCGTAGATCACCACCACATGCTTGATGGCAGTCCTCAGCTGCTGGTCCAGCAGCCTTTCCTGGGTTGCATCCGCTATTTGCTGGTTACCGTCGCTGGCGCAGTCGGACAACGCCAGGCTGGCGCCCACAGCAACTACGCTACCGAGAAAGCGACGCCGCGTGAAGCCGGCGGTTTCGTCGCCCTCTATGTCTGTCCCTGTCCGTGTCCCTGTCCCTGTTAATTCTGGTTTTTCATTTTCGCTCATAGCTTGTTCTTTATGTTGGCAGCAGGCGTTTATCTTTTGGCACGCGCTCGTCAATCCGGGCGCGCGGTTCTCAGCGTGACGAATTCTTCCGCCGAGGTCGGGTGTATGCCGATGGTATCGTCAAATACACGTTTGGTGGCGCCGGCGCGTAAAGCCACCGCAATCCCCTGGATGATTTCACCGGCATCCGGCCCCACCATGTGGCAGCCGAGCACTTTATCAGTGTCGGCATCGACCACCAGCTTCATCAAGGTTTTCTCGTGATAATCGCCAAGGCTCAGTTTCATCGGGCGAAACCTGGTCTCGAAGATTTTCAGCTTGTGCCCGGCGTGCTGTGCCTGCTCTTCTGTCAGTCCAACCGTGCCGATGTTGGGCAAGCTGAACACCGCAGTCGGAATCAACTGATAGTCCACCGGGCGATACTCCTCGGGACGGAACAAACGTCTCGCTACGGCCATGCCTTCGGCCAGCGCCACCGGCGTGAGTTGCACTTTACCGATGACATCGCCCAAGGCCAGGATGCTTGGCTCCGAGCTGCGGTATTCCTGATCGACCTTGATAAAACCTTTAGCGTCCAGCGCCACGTCGACATTCTCAAGACCCAGTCCGTCCAGCATCGGCCGCCTGCCGGTGGCGTAGAACACGCAATCGGTATCGAGCACACGGCCATCTTTCAAGGTTACCTTCAAACTGCCGTCGGCCAGCTTGGCTATGCTGGCGATATCGGCATTGAATTGCAAGTCCACGCCCTTTTTCCGGAATTCGTCATTGAGATGCTGGCGCACGCCATGGTCGAAGCCGCGCAGGAACAGATCGCCGCGATACAGCAAGCTGGTTTGCGCGCCGAGGCCATGGAAAATCGAAGCGAACTCGACCGCAATATACCCGCCGCCGATCACCAGCACGCGACGCGGCAATTCCTTAAGAAAAAAAGCTTCGTTGGAGGTAATGGCAAATTCTTTACCGGGGATATCCGGCACCTGCGGCCAGCTGCCGGTGGCGATCAGGATGTTGGCTGCACTGATGCGCTGGCCGTTAATCTCAACCGTATGCTGATCCAGCAATCTGGCGTGGCCTTCAGCGGGGCCTTCATGCAGGGCGACGCCGCTGTTGAGCAGCAAACCGCGATAGACCTCGTTGAGCCGATGGATCTCGCGATTCTTGTTGGCGATCAGCGTGGTCCAGTCGAATTGCGGCTTGCCGGCGCTCCAGCCAAAACTGGATGCCAGGTCGAAATCGTCGCTGAAATGCGCGCCGTAGACCAGGAATTTTTTCGGCACGCAGCCGACATTGACGCAAGTTCCGCCCAGGTAACGGCTTTCCGCTACCGCCACGCGAGCGCCGAATCCAGCCGAAAAACGCGCAGCGCGCACACCGCCGGAACCGGCTCCGATCACAAACAGATCGACATCGAAAGACATAGGCATTCTCCATGGCCGTGGGCAGGCCGAAGCACTCGCTCAAAGCGGCGAGCAATGCCAAATCTTACGCCATCGTCTGCTCGTAGGTGAAACTGGAAGATTTCAGGGCGGTGATCACGATATGTTTTGCGCCATGCATTTCAACGTCCTTATTTTCATTCAAGAAAATATCGCCTTTAAAATTTTCTGCGGTAATCCATAACAAGCCGCTCAGGCATTTGATTCTCTCGCCTTGTTTCAAGGCTTTCTGAATCGAGATGGTCTGATCCTCTGCAAGGTAGATGACATCGTGTGTATGTTCACGAGTCAGCAGGTGGCCGATATTTTCTGATTTCATGGTTTTGCCTCGTATGTGGGTGTCAATCGAGTCAAACGTTGATTGCCGGTACGCATGTTCACTATCATTTATTCCGACAAACAGCACAATCCATGAAATCAGAACAACACTTGTGCCACTGAAGCACAAATAAAATCCATTTATCGTTTAATTATGCGCAGTGGCAAGTTTTACCTCAAAATACGCAGGCCGCTCCTGAATGGGTTTCCCGCTAATCTTTTGCTTTCCGCGTATGCCAAATCTTAATTTACTGCTGGGTTTTGCACTGGTCGCCTTCGGCATGGTGTTGACGCCCGGCCCGAACATGATTTATCTGATCTCCCGTTCGATTTGCCAAGGCCCGAAAGCCGGCTTCGTGTCGCTGGCCGGAGTGGCAACCGGTTTTGTGTTTTACATGCTGTGCGCAGCGTTCGGCATCACGGCCCTGCTATTTGCCATACCTCTGGCGTATGATTTGCTGCGCTTCGGTGGCGCCGCCTATCTGCTTTACCTGGCGTGGCAAGCGGTAAAGCCGGGCGGCCGTTCGCCATTCGCGGTGCGCGATCTGCCCGCCGACAGCAACCGCAAGCTGTTCCTGATGGGCCTGTTCACCAATCTGCTCAACCCCAAGGTCGCCCTGCTGTATCTGGCGCTGTTGCCGCAATTTATCGATCCGAACGGCCCCAGCATCCTGGTGCAGTCGCTGGTACTCGGCGTGATCCAGATTGCGGTCAGCATCACGGTCAACTCGATGGTCACGCTAGCCGCCGGCTCGATTGCCGGTGTCCTGGGTAGGCGGCCCAGCTGGCTGCTGATCCAGCGCTGGCTGATGGGCACCGTCCTGGCAGGCCTGGCCGTACGGATTGCACTGCAGGCAAAAAAATAAGCGAGCCAGGTACCACGATTATTGGCTAATATGCAAGCTGCCCTTGAGATTCGGAGTTATCTGAATGCCGCATTTGCTGTTTGCCCTGATTCCGATTGTCGTTCTGCTGTTGCATGTCGCCGGCGTCGTCGCCGCAATCCACGCCCTGATGCACACCCGCACCCCGCAAGGCGCGGTAGCCTGGGTGTTCGGACTGGTGCTGCTGCCCTACTTCACGCTGCTGCCCTATCTGTTCCTTGGCAGTAAACGATTCACTGGTTATGCCGAACTGCATCATTCACGGCTGGCGCGCCTGCGCCAGCTGGACGATCCGGTTCAGCTAGCGTTGTCTGCCGAATACCCGCCGCACGTCGGGTCGCAGCGTTATCAAGCCATCAGCAAAATGCTAGGCGTACCTTTCCTGAGCGGCCATCGCTTGCGCTTGCTGGTCAATGGCGCCGCCAGTTTCGAAGCGATGTTCGCCGCGATCGCCGACGCTGAACATTATGTGCTGGTGCAATTCTTCATCATCCACGACGATGAACTGGGCCGCCGGCTGCAAGCAGCGCTACTGGAACGCGCGGCAGCCGGCGTCAGCGTGCACGTGCTCTACGACGGTGTCGGCAGCCACGATCTGCCCGCCACGTACAGTGAAATCCTGCGCGCCGGCGGCGTCCATATCCATCGCTTCGCCACCCGCCGCTGGCGCAACCGTTTCCAGCTCAACTTTCGTAATCACCGCAAGGTAGTGGTAGTGGACGGCTGGCGCGGCTTTGTCGGCGGCCTCAATGTCGGCGAAGAATATCTTGGCCACAAGCCGCCGCTGGCGCCATGGCGCGATACCCACATGGAATTGCAGGGGCCGGCGGTCGCCGATTTGCAGTTGGCCTTCGATGAAAACTGGCAATGGATCACCGGCCAACCACTGACTCTGCTGCCACCGCGCCCCAGCGGCGGTGAAGCTACCAGCCTGATTGCAGCGACCGGGCCAGCCGATGCGCAAGAAACCTGTTCGCTACTTTTCGTGCAGGCGATACACGCCGCCCGTCACAGACTGTGGCTGACCACGCCCTACCTGGTGCCCGACTCAGCGGTGAACGCCGCCTTGCAGCTGGCGGTATTCCGCGGTGTCGATGTGCGCATTCTGATTCCGTCCATCCCGGATCATCGCACCGTCTTCCTGGCATCGACCTTGTATGCACACGAATCGGTACGCGCCGGTATACGCGTGTTCCGCTATCAGCCAGGGTTTACGCACCAAAAAGTCATGCTGATTGACGACGATACGGCATCGGTCGGCAGCATGAACCTGGATAACCGTTCACTCCGCCTCAATTTCGAAATTACCGCATTGAATATCGATACGGCGTTCGCCGCGGAAGTCGAACAGATGCTGGCGATTGATTTCGAACAGGCGGTCGAAATCGGTGGCAGTGACTATAACCGGTTGCGCTACTCGTACCGGGTGCTGATCCATGTTGCGCGCTTGCTGAGTCCGGTGCTGTAAGACTTCGGCGGGTCGCCATAGCCGACATCTATTTTGAAGCTAAATAGTAGATCCATCGAAAATGTAGGAACATACCTACATATTTTACGCAATTCACGATTTGTAGTAACATACCTACATTGGAGACAGATGCGAGGTGCCGAAATGACGATCACGACCCTTTCAAGCCGGCAGTTCAATCAAGATGCCAGCAAGGCAAAAAAGGCGGCGAATGATGGCCCAGTGTTCATCACCGACCGCGGTCGGCCAGCACATGTGCTTTTGACATTCGACGAGTATAAAAAAATCAGTGGCGGACGAACAAAAATCGCGGATTTGTTGGCGATGCCAGGTATCGCAGACATCGAACTCAACATCCCGCAATCGAAAGATCTGGCTCAAGCTGCGGATTTATCCTAATGTACCTTCTCGATACAAATGTCGTGTCTGAACTGCGAAAAATTCGCCAAGGAAAAGCCGATAGCCGCGTTGCAGAGTGGGCCGATAGCGTGGATGCGGTTGATTTATATCTGTCAGCGATTACTGTCCAGGAATTAGAGATCGGTATATTACTTGCCGAACGCCGCGATCCACCGCAGGGAGCAATATTCCGAGCCTGGATGAACAGCCACGTCTTACCCGCCTTCACTGGCCGCATCCTGCCAGTAGACACAGCTGTCGCTCAACGCAGCGCACGATTGCATGTGCCCGACCCGCGCCCCGTTCGCGACGGACTTATCGCCGCGACGGCACTGGTTCACGGCATGACGGTTGTAACACGCAACTCGGGCGACTTCGAGCCAACCGGGGTAGCAATCCTCAATCCGTGGACCTATTGCTGACCGTCAAAAAAAAAAGATGCCAAAATAGCTGTATTTATATACAGTAGTGATATTCTACTGCCGTATTACACATCTCTATTCTTGACCTCATGCCTCCGCCCATTCGTCGTATCGCGCATCTGGATATGGACGCTTTCTACGCGTCGGTGGAACTGCTGCGCTACCCGGAACTGCGCGGCCAGGCGGTAGTGATCGGCGGCGGCTCTCGGCACACGCCGGAACCTGGCGAAGACGGCCAACTCCGCTACTCCAGGCTGCGCGACTATGTCGGCCGCGGCGTCGTGACCACCTCGACTTACGAGGCGCGCGCCTTGGGCGTGTTTTCCGCCATGGGCATGATGAAAGCTGCCAAGCTGGCGCCGGACGCGATTTTGCTGCCGACCGATTTCGAGTCTTACCGCCATTACTCCCGATTATTCAAAGCTGCCGTGGCCGAGATCGCACCGTTGATAGAGGATCGCGGCATTGACGAAATCTATATCGACCTGAGCCAGCACCCGGACGACGTTCGGATACTGGCGCAACGAATCAAGGATGCCGTGCGCGCGGCCACGGGATTGTCGTGTTCGATCGGCATCGCACCCAACAAGCTGTTGGCCAAGATCAGCTCGGAACTTGACAAGCCGGACGGCCTCACCGTCATCACCGAGGCCGACATCCAGTCGCGCATCTGGCCGCTGGCTGCACGTAAGGTCAACGGCATCGGCCCCAAGGCGGCGGAGAAATTGACGGCTCTCGGGTTGCATACCATCGGTGAACTGGCCGCAGCCGATCCAGCCGTGCTGCAGGAAAATTTCGGTCGCACATTTAGCGAATGGCTGGTGCGTACCGCCATGGGCCAGGACGATCGCCCGGTGGCGACCAGCTCGGAAACCAAATCGATTAGCCGCGAATCGACTTTTGAACGAGATCTCCACGCCAAGCTGGACCGCGACACGCTCACCCCTATGTTCACGGACCTGTGCGTGCGACTTGCCGGCGACCTGCAAAGAAAAGGCTATGTTGCGCGCACGGTAGGGATCAAATTGCGTTTCTCCGACTTTCGCATCGTCACCCGGGATCTGACACTGCCCAATGCCACGGATGACGCCACAGCGATCCGGCAAGCGGCGGGCGAATGCCTGCGCCGGGTCGCATTCGACAAGCGCTTGAGGCTGTTAGGCGTACGGGCCAGCGCACTTGCCAGAAAAGATGAGGCAGTGAACCAGTCGGTCGTCTTGCAAGGCGAATTATTCAGCGACGAATAAGGCTACAAGCTACGGAAGCCTTGCTTCATTTACCCGCGACTACCTCGATGCAATACAAACCCCAGGGGCACAGGGTGAAGCGCTGGCTCAACGGTTTTTGCGCCTGCTCGGCGATGCGATCGGCGTCATAGATCGCGAAGATGGGGCCAAAACCGCCGATCGACATGGGCTTGCCATCGATATGCGTCGCCAGGATATAACCATACTTCCGCAGTTGCGCGAAACTCAACTGCGGCATATAGCCGTCGACCGAATGAAACACAATCTGCGTCTCCGGCGCTTTGCTGGCGCCCAGCATATCCAGCACGTCGGCCAGACGCGGACCGCGCAACTGATGCGGCTTGCTGTCGTACTCCATGGTCGGATTGATGGTTGCCGCAGGCAGTTTGGCGAGCGCGCCAAGATCGAAGGCGAATGCGCTGCTGAACTGTACGTTCTGCTTATGCATCATCTGGTCGATCACCGGATCGGTCGGGCCGCGATTGCTGCGCTCAATTGCGCCAGTAATTGTTAATACTGCCGGCGCCGCAGCTTGTGATGTGCCTTTGGCAGCGGCACTCACATCAGGCGATACCGCAATCATTCCCAGGGCGCCTGCAATCGAAGCGGTGGCGGTCGACAGAAACTGGCGTTTTTTCATTCAATGCTCCGTGACAAAGATGGTCGGGTGAATGCAGGTCGGGTGAGTGCCGGCAGGTTGCATGCTACATGAAGTTACGAATCAACAACACCCTCGTTGTCAACCGAATATCCCCCACGGCGTTTATAAGAAATCCCGCGGTCAACCGGGATTGTGAAACCCAATCAACGGAAGGAATCAATATGAAAAAGCTATTTGGCATCGCCGCTCTCCTCTTCGCATTGACACCATTCGCACAAGCCCAGAACTCGGGCGACCCGCTGGCCGGCCATCCCGACGCCCGCAACGACCGTCCGATGGAAACCCACCCGGGCGACACTAAGCATGGGCCCGCCAAGCATCACGGCAAAGCACCGAAGAAACACCATCACAAAGACGAAATGAAAAAATAATTTGCGGCAGAAACACTGGCTCGCGCTGCGTTCTTGGCAGGTGAGTCAGTGCTTGAGTACAAAGTACCCGCAATGAAGCAGCGCCTCAATCCTAAGCTTTGGGACCTGACGTGATCGCCGCAGTTACCTCCATCATGAACGCGGTGGCGCCACCCAGCGACCAGCCGCCATCTACCGGCAACACCACGCCCGAAATATAACTGGCCAGCGGCGAGGCGAGGAATATGGCTGCGTTGGCAATATCGCGCGGCGTTCCCTCCCGTCGTAAAGGTACGGTGGAAGCGATCCTGGTTTTCAGCGCAGGAGTCGGAGCAAGCCGCTCCATGCCTTCCGTACCGCCAATCGGCCCCGGCACAATCGAATTGACACGCACGCCCTGCTCACCCCATTCCATCGCCAGAACCCGCGTTAGCATGTCGACGCCGGCCTTTGCTGCACATACATGGGCCTGCAACTCCATAGGCAAGAATGCCTGGGGTGCCGAGATATTGATGATCGCTGCACCTGGTTTGGTAAGGTAGGGATACGACGCACGCAGCACGTGGAAAGAGCCAAGCAGATCGATGTCGACCACCGACTTGAAGCCATTGGGCGACATGCCGAGTGCCGTTGCCGGAAAATTGCCGGCAGCACCGGACACCAACACGTCGATCTGGCCGAACGCCTGGCTCGCGCCGGTGAATGCAGCGGCTACCGCATCGGGATTGCGCACGTCGGCACAGAAGCCGGCGACCTCGCCCCCGTGCCGCGACAATGCGGATACTGCCGCATCAACCTTGTCTTGCGACCGGCTGGCTACTGCCACCCTTGCCCCCTGCTCAGCGAAAGCGTGGGCAATACCCAGGTTGATACCGCTGGTGCCGCCAAAGACGAACACTGTCTTGCCGTTGAAATCGAATGGATTGATCATGTCGATACCTCTGAAGGTCGGTTTTACATACTCGCTCTGCTCACCTTCGAATAATGTACGCCAAAATGCCCGGGGCTAGCGATTTGAATGATCTTTGTTACTTGATGGTGACTACTGCTTAGGCAAGTCATCGCAAAAAAATCGACGATAAGTAAAAAGCGCTAACCACGTCACAGCAGAGACAAGAACCAGTGATCCGACAAGTGCAACGATTGAAACTGTTGCATACTCTTTATGAACGCGTGGTGCTTATCGCACCTAAATCGGATCACTCAATACCGATGCAAAGCTGTTTGATCACAATATAGTCCTCGATCCCGTATTTGGATCCCTCGCGCCCAAGACCCGATTGCTTGACACCACCGAACGGCGCGACCTCACTGGAAATCACGCCCGTGTTGATGCCAACCATACCGTACTCCAGAGCTTCTGCGACGCGCCAGACGCGTCCTATATCACGACTATAAAAATAACTGGCTAGTCCGAATTCGGTATTGTTCGCCATGGCGATCACTTCTTCCTCGGTATCGAAACGAAACACGCAGGCAAGCGGCCCGAAGGTCTCTTCCGTCGCGACTTTCATCGACTGTGTTGCGCCGGCGAGCAAGGTCGGTTCAAAGAACGTTCCACCGAGGACATGGCGCTTGCCTCCGACTACCAGCCAAGCACCTTTGGCCATCGCATCGGCAATATGCTCTTCGACTTTGTCGACTGCAGCAGCGTCGATCAGCGGTCCTTGCGATATATTCTCCTCTAAGCCGTTGCCGACCGACAGCGCATTGACAGCAATCGCCAGTTTTTCGACGAATTCGTCATGCACGTGATCGTGTACATACAATCGATTCGTACATACACAAGTCTGGCCGGCGTTGCGAAATTTACTGGCGATGGCGCCACTGACCGCCGCCTCAATGTCCGCGTCATCGAACACGATGAAAGGCGCGTTGCCACCCAGTTCCATCGAGACTTTTTTGATGGTCCCGGCGGTTTGGCGCATTAGAATACGCCCAATTTCAGTAGAGCCGGTGAAGCTCAGTTTGCGCACCGCAGGGTTGGAAGTCAACTCCCCGCCGATAGCATTGGCCGATCCGGTCACCACCGAAAATACTCCCGGGGGAATACCGGTCATTTCTCCCAGATGGGCAAGAGCCAGCGCGCTCAGCGGCGTCTGGCTGGCCGGTTTGACGATGATAGGACATCCAGCAGCCAGTGCGGGACCGATCTTTCTCGTGATCATTGCCGCCGGAAAATTCCACGGCGTAATCGCAGCGCATACGCCAATCGGCTCCTTGACGACCACGATCCGCCTGCCGCTATGCGGACTGGGAATGGTATCGCCGTAGAGTCGCTTTCCTTCTTCCGCAAACCACTCGATATAGGAAGCTGCATAGCGGATTTCATCGCGCGACTCTTGCAGAGGCTTGCCCTGCTCGCATGTCATGATGCGTGCCAGGTCTTCAGCATTATCGAGGATCGCATCGTGGAATTTCCGCAAGATGCGTGCGCGATCCTTTGCAGTCAATCTGCGCCAGGGTTCCCATGCTGCATGGGCGCACTCGATCGCCCGGCGCGTTTCGCTCGCGCCCATGCGTGGTACGGTCGCGATGATTTCACCATCGGCCGGATTAGTGATTTGAATGACTGCACCGCTGTCGGCGTTACGCCAGGCGCCGTTGATAAACGCCTTGGTACGCAGCAGAGCCGGATTGATGAGTTGCAGCATGAAATATCCCTTAAGCGATGGGCAAAAGTTGAAGGTGTCGGCATATTACCGACGATCACCGTAACGTCATGGACTCCGGATAAACATGACAGTCGTTGGGATTCCATCCGAAACCGATCGATTCGCCGATAACAATCTGCTTCGCCAGTTTCATATCTGCCATTTTGAGAATGACGTTTTCTTTCTCCCCATGACGGACATGTACCCGAACGTGGTCCCCGAGGTAAACCAGGTCGGCAATCTGCCCGGTAAAATCCTGCGATCCGTTTGACACGGCGCCCAGTTGAATTTTTTCAGGACGCACCATCACCTTGACTCGCTCCGGCTCCGTGCCTTGCAGACCGAATGCCGGGGCCGTGATGCGTTGACCGCAGTCCAGTGCAACCGTGCATGTCTCGCCATGCACCGCTTGCAGCGTGCCGCACAAGATGTTGTTCTCACCGATAAAGGTCGCAACATATGCCGTCCCTGGCTGTTCGTACAGCACATCCGGCGCTGCAATCTGCGCAATATCACCACGGTCAAAAACGGCAACGCGATCAGACATCGTCAGAGCTTCGCTCTGGTCGTGCGTCACATACACTATCGTGATGCCCAGCTTGCGATGCAATTGCTTGATCTCATATTGCATGTGCTCGCGCAAATTCTTGTCGAGTGCACCCAATGGTTCGTCCATCAGAATTAATTCGGGCTCAAACACCATTGCACGCGCCAGCGCAACGCGTTGCTGCTGGCCACCCGACAGCTCGGATGGACGTCGATGCTCCATCCCGTGCAACTGCACCATATCAATCGCCCGCTTGACCTTATCTTCGAGTTCGGCACCGCCGATACCACGCATTTTGAGTGGATATGCAAGATTTTGCGCAACACTCATGTGCGGGAACAAGGCATAGTTCTGGAACACCATGCCGATGCCGCGTTTGTGCGCAGGTACGCTCTCGATGTGCTTGCCGTTCATCCGGATTTCACCGCGAGTCGGCGACTCAAATCCGGCCAGCATCACCAGCGTGGTGGTCTTGCCCGATCCGGAAGCGCCCAGCAGCGTGAGGAATTCTCCCCGTCGTATGGACAAGTTCAGGTTCTTGATAACCAGATTGCTACCGTCATACGATTTCTGTACGTCGATAAATTCGATCAATTTTTCTTGCTCGTTGCTCATAATCTTCCCCCAGGCCAGCGCGTTATGCACGTTTAGCAAGCTCTGTCACGGTCTCGTCGAGTGCCACGGTCAATTTTTCGACAATCATGTCGATCTCATCATTACTAATGATGAAAGGCGGGCTAAGCGCAATGGCGTCTCCCATGTTTCGCACAATCAGTCCGTGCTCACGCGTGCGCTGTTCGACCCTGGTGCCAACACCCAGCACAGCCGGAAAAGCCTGGCCGCTTGATTTGTCGATCAGTTCGATACCGGCCAGCAAGCCTGTTCCGCGAACTTCTCCGACCAATGAATGCTCACGCAGTGCGGACAATTTGCCGTGCAGGTACTCCCCCTTGCTCGTGACAACGCTCGGCGCATCCATTTCCTGATAAATGGTCAGCGCTTCAAGCGCAACCGCAGCGGCAACAGGATGGCCGGAGTACGTAAAGCCATGGCCAAACGGGCCTAGCGTACTGCTTTGGTTCTCCAGTTGTTCGTAAATTTTTCCACTGACGACAACGCAGGAAATCGGCATATATCCCGCGGAAAGACTCTTGGCACAGGCCATCATTTCTGGCTCCACACCCATCGTTTCGGCGCCGAACCAGCGGCCGCTCCGTCCGAAACCGCAAATAATTTCATCGGAAAGCAAGAGAATGTCGTACTTGCGCAGCAATGCCTGGAGTGCCGGCATATAACCTGCAGCCGGCACCACGACACCTCCGGCGCCCAAGATCGGCTCGCTGATCAGTGCCGCAATCGTATCGGCGCCCTCAGCTTCGATCAGTTGCTCAAGCTGAGCGATGAGCCGTGCAACGAAAGCGGCTTCGCTTTCCCCTGGCCGTCCGTTTTTGCAGAAGTGCGGGCATTCGATATGACGAATGCCCGGCAACGGCAAGCCAAACGCGCGATGCATGTGCGGCAGCCCGGACAGGCTGGATCCCATGACTGTCGAACCGTGGAATCCTTTGTCGTGTGCAATGATCGTCCGCTTTTCCGCTTTGCCGCGAGCAGCCTGGTAGTACCACGTCATCTTGATCATCGAATCTATCGCCTCCGATCCTGACGATGCAAAAAACACCTTTGCATCCGGCAGCGGTGCAATGGCGACGATCCGGCTTGCCAATTGCACGACAACGTCGGGAACCCGGTGATTGAAGGTGTGGTAGTACGGTAGCCGCTGCAGTTGTCGCTCTGCTGCCCCGATCAGCCGTTGATTCGAAAATCCCAGCGATGCGCACCACAAGCCGGACATGCCTTCTATGTATTTTTTGCCTTGCTCGTCAAAAACATAAATCCCCTCGCCGCGGCTGACTATCAACGGTCCGCGCGACTGGTGCGCGCGCAGATTGGTTTGAGAATGCAAGTGATGCCGAATATCGGCCTTAGCCTGTTCGCTCAATGCAACGCCATCCAAGCCTATCCCGGAGTTGTCTGTTTTCTCACTGCTTGCCACTTCGTGTACCGCGGTCATTTTTGCTCCTTTGAATGCACTAGTCATAACGATATATCATATATGATGTATAGTAAATCAATCAAAATTTAATTATTTGGAAAAGATCATTCCCAAGGAGGTGTTATGGCAGATGTAAAAGTGAAGTCAGTGCAAGCGAGTATTCAGGAATTTGCGCTGACAACTGAGGAAATTGCACGTTTGCGAGAGCGAGCGATGTTTGTCCGACTGGAAACAATTCGTCTGATCGAAATTGCCAAAGTCGGCCACTATACGTCGGTGTTTTCGGCGGCGGAGACATTTGCCGCCTTGTATTACGACGTGATGCGCCTTCAACGCGGCAACCCTGCATGGCCGCAACGGGATCGTTTCCTGATGGGCAAAGGTCACGCAGCGGTGGGACTGTTCCCAATTCTTGCCGACCTCGATTTCTTTCCAAAATCATGGCTGGATCAATACACACGCCTAGGCAGTCCGCTGGGCGACCATCCGGACATGTGCAAGGTGCCAGGAATCGATTTCAGCTCCGGATCGATCGGCCATGCCTTGTCGAACGGACTTGGCATGGCGCTGGCCGGCCGCTTCCACGGCAACGATTTCACAACCTTCGTCATGTTGGGTGATGGTGAAATGCAGGAAGGCCAGGTTTGGGAGGCTGCTCTGGGAGCTGCACATCACAAGCTCAATCGCCTGATCGCCATTGTCGACCGCAACGGCTACCAGTTGGACGGCGCGGTCGATGATGTCATCGGCATCGAACCGCTTGATGAAAAATGGCGCGCCTTCGGATGGGAAGTCCACGTCGTAGATGGCCACAATCTTGGCGAACTGACAGCCTTGTTGCGCCGTCTTCGCGCCGACGATCAGCGCACCGGTCCCGCCTGCGTGATTGCAAAGACAGTCAAGGGCAAAGGTGTGCGCTATATGGAAACGGAACCGGGCTGGCATCTGGGCTATTTGGCACCCGAAGACGCAACGCGAGCCATCGCGGAAATCAAAGGACAGGAAATCTAAACTATGAATCAGCCACTATCCAAAGACTCATGGCAATATCGCGGCCTGAACGAACTGACACCCGGCTTGAACTATCTGTCCGACGGCCTGGCCGCGCTGGTCGAAGCCGGCTATCCGGTATTGGCAGGTTCTGCCGACCTCCAATATTCGAACGGCCTGGCCCGATTTGCAAAAAAATACCCTGAACGCTATACCCAATTCGGCATTTCGGAACAAAACATGGTCAGTGCGGCAGCCGGCATGGCCACTGCCGGCGGCATGCCCTTTGTCGCGACGTTTGCATCATTCCTGGCTCTACTGTGCTGTGAGCAAATCCGCATGGATATCGCCTACTGCAGGTTGCCGGTACGCCTGATCGGTCACCATGCAGGCATTTCGCTGGGATTTTACGGCACCTCGCATCACGCCACCGAAGACCTGGCAATCATGCGTTCAATCGCCAATCTGACGGTCGTAGCGCCCGCAGACGGCCCGCAACTGGTTGCCGCCATCAAGGCCTCTGCCGAATATCCGCAACCGATCTACTTCCGCGTTGGCCGTGGCCGCGATCCGCAAGTATATGAAGACAACGTCCCATTTGAGTTCTGCAAGGCAATCGAGCATTTTTCTGGAGAAGAGCTGACGATTATCGCCTGCGGCTCGACGGTTCATCCCGCGCTGGAGGCGGCAAAGCGCTTGAACGCTGCGGGTTGGTCGGTAGGCATGATTGACATGGCCACAATCAAACCGCTTGATCGCGAGGCCGTGCTGCGCGCAGCCGGGCGATCGCGCAAATTGATGACGGTGGAAGAACACAATGTATTGGGCGGACTCGGCGGCGCGGTAGCGGAAATTCTGGCGGACGAAGGCAGCGGCGTGCGACTGTTGAGGCATGGTATCAAGGACGAATACAGTCTGATTGCTCCGCCTACTCATTTATACGCGCATTATCAGCTGGATGCGAACGGAATTGAGACAGTGGCGCTGGGCGAATTGCAGCGGATCTGATCGCCGCCGACATCTCTTTTTTTACCGGCGCGCACATCTGCGCGCCGATTTTTATTGAAGCGCCTACACAACAAACGCGATCTTTCCGGGGTCTGCTGTGGCAAAGATCGGATAACAAAAACTGACTTAGCCGCAATGCAGTTTATCGGCATAATCGATTATACTGCAGCAACATATACGATATACAATTCCCGTGAACGAACAAATCTCTCCCATCGATAAAAGCAATATGTCCGCGCGTGTCTACAACGAGGTACGCGAGGCCCTGGTGGCAGGACGCTTCCTGCCAGACGAACGCATACGGCTGCAGGACATGGCGGAACGTTTCGGCACCAGCGTAACACCTGTGCGCGAGGCTTTGTTGAGGCTGGTCAGCGAACGAGCGCTACACATGCAGGCAGCAAAAATGATCAGCGTCCCGCCGTTGAATCTGGAGCGTTATCTGGAGTTGCGCACCATTCGGTTGCAGCTGGAACCGCTTGCTGCTGAACTGGCAACGGAACGCATCGGCCCATCCGAGTTGTCCAAACTGGTTGATTTGAATGCGCAGTTTGAAAAAGCCGGCGCACAACGCGACGCCGATGCGCGCATGGGTTTCAACCGCGCCTTCCATTTCGGCATATACAATCTGTGCGGACTACCGACCCTCCAGGCGATCATAGAAAACCTGTGGGCGTCGATGGGGCCGGTTCTGAAAGCTTATTTCCTGCACAACAAGGCCATGTCGTTTATTGATCCCGATCAGCACCGCACCTTGCTTACTGCTCTGCACAAACGTGACGGCAAGGCTGCTGCCGAAGCAATCCGGCAAGATATCCTGGGTGCTGCACCCAGCATCATCAGCTTCCTGGAAGAAATCGAGGAACTGGAAAAAAACAATGACAAGGATCTTCGCGGCGGCAAAACAAAGACGGCAAAATAAGCAACAACTTCGACAAACTCTATCCTCCGAAATGCTATGCGAGCATCATGACAGGCGTGTGTGGCATTCATCAGCAAAGGCTGTCATTGCCAAATTTTATCGCGCAAAACGTTGCTGCAGCTCGCCATCCATGTTCTGTGGCGAGTTAGGGAAATTCGCCAACGTATCCTTGTTTTTGACATCTATCTGAACAGCCATCCTAATAATCCTGAAGGCTTGCTTCTGGGGATTTTTACGCCACGATAACGCAGTGTTAAATCTGTAAATTCATCAAATGTTGCAATTTTGCTCCACTCTTCAAGAGGAGGGAGCATGTCAAAATATTTTTCAACCGCTTCCAGGAAAATAGTTATGTCGTCAGTATAAATCTTGAAATCTCTTGTGATGTGCGTACTCGCGGAAATTTCCTCACGCTTGATAAAGCCAATTTCCTCGACAAAAATATCTATTATTTTTTCGAGAATTTGATTTCTAGTAAGTTCGTTTGCCATTTTTTGCCTCAAGCGCGCACATGCCGATAATAACGACATCGTAGATAGCAAAACCAAGGGCCGCAAAAGGCGCCCCACGCCCAATTACACCGAAAATACGCTTAGTGCCAAATACAGTCTTTGCAGTTTGTGCCATTGAGGAATGAACAAATGACCTTGGAAAAAATTTCAGGCCATAGTAACTAATCAAATTAGTATTTTTACCGGCGCCAAGAACTGTAGTGGTCTAATTTGCCCGGACACCTCGATAGGTGGACAATCCACCATCCGAGGAGATTTGCATGACAAGGCAACGCCGCAATTTCGACCCCAGCTTTAAGCTTGAGGTCGTCAAAATGATCA
>NZ_JAGQED010000045.1 GCF_018304965.1 Collimonas antrihumi | reverse complement strand
CGCGGGGAGCGTAATTTACGATGGTGAGACTGTCGTAAATTACGCTCCCCGCGCGGCTCTGACCCCAATTCTTTTATTGCTGCGGGAATTCGTTACATAAGGATACATCTGACACATTATCAGCATAGCGTTCGGCATCTGAACCTTTGATAATTACATTAACCAACAAACAAAAATTCTCCTGGAGGTAATAATGGATAACCCGAAACCGAATAATCGCATTCATCCGCTGGTTGCCGGCGCGGCTGTGGCAGTGATGCTGGCCAGCCTGGTGGGCGTGGCCGCCATGACCGGCTTGTTCCCTAGCTCACAAGGTTCGAATCCGGCGCAACTCGCTGCTATGTCGACAGCGCCTGCGGACTACAACAATCAACAGCAACAGAACGGCCAACCGATGCCAAATGGCGCACCGGCTGCCAACCAGAACGGCTACTATCAGCAACAGCCGCAGCAGCAACCAACGCAACAGCAACTGCAGCAGGCGCAGGATCCAAGGCAAGCGCCACGTCCTCAGTATGCCGCTGCCCCGCGTCAGCAAGAACAAGCGCCTCAACAACCAGCCATCTGCCGCAGCTGCGGCCGGGTTGAATCGATCCAGGCAATCCAGCATGCAGCGCCGCCTAGTGGCGTAGGTATTGCGGCAGGTGCGCTGCTGGGTGGTGTCCTGGGCCATCAGGTCGGCCATGGCAACGGTAATACCCTGGCGACTGTCGCCGGCGCCGTTGGTGGTGGTTTTGCGGGTAATGAAGTGGAAAAACGCACTCGCACCAACACTACCTATCAAGTCATGGTGCGGATGGAAGACGGCAAGGTTCGCAGCTTCCCGCAATCCAGCCAGGGATGGCGTGTCGGTGATCCGGTCCGCGTAGTTAACGGCCATCTGGAAGGACGCGGCTAAACCGCATCAGCCTGATTCAAGCTGAAAACGAAAAACCCGCTGTCGCTACGATTGTAGCGACAGCGGGTTTTTCTTTGTGCGGCGTTTCTGTTTCTTTTGTTTAGCGGGCTTCTTCTATCCAGGCCGCTTGTATCGCCTCCAGGATCTTCTCGCCGGAACGATTAGGCTCGTCCTCGAAGCCGTCCAGTTCAAGCACCCATTTGTGCAGATCGGTAAAGCGGATCTTCTCTGGATCGATATCTGGAAATTTGTCGTACAAGGCTTCTGCAACGCGCAATGTATCGGTCCATTTCATGTGCTGGTCCTCTCTGTATAGTTACGCTTGGTAGCGCTTAGTGCACTTAGCGACACTTAGTGACGCTTAATGATTCTCGCTGGCGTGGTTGATCGTGTACTTCGGAATCTCGACCACCAGGTCTTCCTTGCCGACGATGGCCTGGCATGACAGGCGCGAAGTCGCTTCCAGGCCCCAGGCCATGTCCAGCAAATCTTCTTCTTTATCGTCCAGCTCGTTCAGCGATGCGTAACCTTCGCGCACCACTACATGGCAAGTGGTGCAGGCACAGGATTTCTCGCATGCGTGCTCGATCTCGATATCGTGCGTCAGCAAGGCATCGCAAACGGATTGGCCGCTTGGGGCGTCGATCACGACGCCTTCCGGGCAGAAAGTAGGATGGGGCAATACGACGATTTGGGGCACTTGGTTTACCTCGGGAATAGGTTGAGTCTTTATGAATTTATATGGTTTCTACGACACTTGGTCCAGTGTCTTGCCGGTCAGCGCATCATGCACGCTGCGGTCCATGCGACGGGCGGCGAAATCTTCGGTACCGTGCGCCAATGCGTCGACCGCGGCCTTGATGGCCACATGATCCGTGCCCTGCGCCTGCACGCGGACGGCATCGATCAAACCGGCTATGTCGACCCGTTCCTGCTCGGACAGCAAGGCAGCGTCGGCATGCAAAGCCGATTCGGTGGCCAGCACGATACGCTCTGCCTCCACCTGCTCTTCTCGCAAGGCACGCGCTTGCATGTCGACATCAGCCGAGGCAAACGACTCCTGCAGCATCCTGGCAATGTCATCATCCGCCAATCCGTAAGACGGCTTGACGCTGATCGATGCTTCCACGCCGGAACGCAATTCGCGCGCCGAGACCGACAGCAATCCATCGGCGTCGACCTGATAAGTCACCCGGATTCTTGCCGCGCCGGCCGCCATCGGCGGAATGCCGCGCAACTCGAATTTCGCCAGCGAACGGCAATCGCTGACCAGCTCGCGCTCGCCTTGCAGAACCTGGATCGCCATCGCGGTCTGGCCATCCTTGAAGGTGGTGAACTCTTGTGCACGGGCGCAAGGGATGGTCGAATTGCGTGGAATAACCTTCTCCACCAGGCCGCCCATGGTTTCGATACCTAACGACAACGGGATCACATCCAGCAGCAGCCAGTCATCGCCGGGAGCGCGGTTACCTGCCAGCAGATTGGCCTGGATCGCAGCGCCCAGCGCCACCACTTTGTCAGGATCGATATTCGCCAGCGGCGTGGTTTGGAAATAAGCGCCGACCGCCTTGCGAATGCTCGGCATGCGGGTAGCGCCGCCGACCAGCACCACGCCGTCCACATCATCCACAGTCAATTCAGCATCACGCAGTGCTTTGCGCGTCGGCGTCAATGTCTTGGCGACCAGATGCTGGGTAATCTCGTCAAAAATCTCCGACGTCAGCAGCAAATGCACTTGCTCACCGGAACCCAGGGCAGCATCGATCGTCACTTCGGTTTTGGTGGAGAGCAGTTCCTTCGCTTCGCGCGCCTTGACCATCAGCACCCGCGCATCTTCATCGGACAACGGCGCCAGCCCTGCTTCCTGGCTGATCCAGCAAATTACCCTGTGATCGAAATCGTCGCCGCCCAGTGCCGAATCGCCACCGGTTGCCAGCACTTCGAACACACCCTTGGTCAGTTTCAAGATCGATATATCGAAGGTGCCGCCGCCCAGGTCATACACCACATACACGCCTTCCGAGGCGTTATCCAGGCCGTAGGCAATCGCCGCAGCGGTAGGTTCGTTCAGCAGACGCAGCACATTGAGGCCGGCCAGTTTGGCGGCATCCTTGGTGGCCTGGCGTTGCGCATCGTCGAAATAAGCCGGCACTGTAATCACCGCACCGACCAGATCGTCACCCAGCACATCTTCAGCTTGCTGGCGCAGCGTGGCCAGGATTTCGGCTGAGATTTCAACCGGGCTCTTGACCCCGGCAGCTGTCTTCAATTGCACCATGCCCGGCACATCGAGGAAATCGTAAGGCAGGTTTTCTGCGTAGGCGATATCTTTCAGGCCGCGTCCCATGAAACGCTTGACCGACAGGATGGTGTTCTTCGGATCGGTGGTCTGCGCAGCCTGCGCCTTGTAGCCGATATGTGCATTGCCGTTCGGCAGATAGCGCACGATGGATGGCAACAAAGGCCGCCCTGCTTCATCATTGAGCACTTCCGGAATGCTGTTGCGCACCGTAGCGACCAATGAATTGGTGGTGCCCAGATCGATCCCTACCGCCAGCCGATGCTGATGCGGCGCGGTGGACATGCCTGGTTCGGAAATTTGTAAAAGTGCCATAGGGTGACTTGCTTTTCGTTTATTGCTTTATTGGGGCAGAGCGATGCGAATACCGAGTCCGATAAATGCACAGCCCGCCAAGCGGTTCATGGTAGTGGCGGCCGATTTCTTGCGTTGGAAAAATGCTCCGACCATGCCGGAAAAAAGGGCCACCAGACTGAAAATTGCCAATGCCTGCGCGATGAATACTGCTGCCAGCAACAACATCTGCGCCGGAATATGACCGGCGCTTGCATTCACGAACTGTGGCAGGAATGCGATAAAGAACAAGGTCACTTTCGGATTCAGCATGTTGGCGATCACGCTTTGCCAATAGATGCGCGACAGCTTCATCGTCTCGGCATTGCCCTCGGCATTGCCTTGCAAATGGATCGCCGAGTGGGAACGCAAAGTACGCACGCCGATGTAGATCAGATAACCGGCGCCGGCATAGCGCAACAATGAATACGCCAGCGGCGATGCCTTGATCAGCGCGGTGAATCCCAGCACTGCCAGCATCGTATGAAAAATCAAACCCGAGCTGAAACCCAGTGCGGAGACCAGGCCGGCTTTGCGGCCCTGCGTTATCCCGCGCGTCAGCACGTAGATATTGTCCGGCCCGGGGGCCAGAGTCAACGTTATTGCGGCAATCAAGAATAACCAGACTTCAGGCATGCTCGTACTCGGTTAATAAGGTGTAAATAACAATGTGCAAACTTACGACTCAAGAACGGCAAACGCATTGCCGATCTCTTCCCCGAATTTGTCCAGGAACATCAGCTGCCGCACGTATTGCGCAGCCTGCTGGAAATCGTGTGCATCCAGCAAAGTGCCGATGCGCTGCAAATCGGCCTTGCGGGCTGCGCGCAGTTCGCTGTCCAACTGTTCCAGTGCCGGCACGCTCTTTGCAGCGCGCGCATCGTCCAGCGTTTCGCGCCATTCCATCTGCTGCATCAGGAACGCCGCCGGCATCGCCGTATTCGACTCGGCCTGCAATTCGACGCCATTCAGTTCGCACAAATAAGCGGCGCGCTTGAACGGGCTCTTGAGTGTCTGATAGGCCTCGTTGGCGCGGGTTGTCCATTGCATCGCCACGCGCTTTTCAGCACTGCTGGCGCTGGCGAAACGGTCCGGATGCGTCTGATTCTGCACCTCATGATAGGCACGCTCCAACGCCGACGAATCAAGCGTAAAGCTTTGCGGCAGGTGGAATAGTTCGAAATGATTTTGCATGAGTCTCAAAACAAAAGCCTGTTGGAGTGCAACAGGCTTGGGTCATCCATCTAATCCAACGTGATGCAGGGTCAACCGGACCGTCTGAAATCCAGTGTCAGATCCGGAAACTCTCGCCGCAACCGCACTCATCCTTGACGTTCGGGTTGTAGAACTTGAAACCTTCGTTCAAACCCTCACGCGCAAAATCAAGCTCGGTGCCATCGATATAAGGCAAGCTCTTGGGATCGACGAACACCTGGATCCCGTGCGATTCGAACACTGCATCTTCGTCAGTCTTCTCGTCCACGTATTCCAGCTTGTAAGCCAGCCCCGAGCAACCCGTCGTGCGCACGCCGAAGCGCAGGCCGATGCCCTTGCCGCGCCGCTCGATGTAGCGGTTGATATGCTTCGCCGCTTTTTCAGTAAGTGTGATTGCCATATGCCGTCGATCTCTCTTTGCCAGATTAGCTAGATTAGCCTTTAAGCTGCCTGCTTCTGTTCGCCGTGCTTGGCTTTGTAATCTTCAACCGCAGCCTTGATCGCATCTTCAGCCAGGATAGAGCAGTGAATCTTGACCGGCGGCAGCGCCAGTTCTTCGGCGATCTGGGTGTTCTTGATCGACATCGCTTGATCCAGCGTCTTGCCCTTGACCCATTCGGTCACCAGCGACGACGAAGCAATCGCCGAACCGCAACCGTAGGTCTTGAACTTGGCGTCCTGGATAACGCCGTCGGCGCCGACCTTGATCTGCAACTTCATGACGTCGCCGCATGCAGGCGCGCCGACCATGCCGGTACCCACGGTTTCGTCGCCCTTTTCAAAAGCGCCGACGTTGCGTGGATTTTCGTAGTGGTCCAAAACTTTTGCTGAATAAGACATTTTGCTACTCCTTATTTGATGCCGCGGCGGTGAGTGTTACCAAAATTCACCAAACCGCAACGAAATTCTCTTAGTGTGCCGCCCATTTGATGGCGCTGATATCAATCCCATCCTTGTACATATCCCACAGCGGCGACAACTCACGCAGTTTGGCCACTTTGCTCTTGATCAGGTTGATCGTGAAGTCGATGTCTTCTTCGGTGGTGAAGCGGCCGATAGTGAAGCGGATCGAGCTATGCGCCAGCTCGTCGTTGCGGCCCAGCGCGCGCAACACATACGAAGGCTCCAGGCTGGCCGAAGTACATGCCGAACCGGACGATACCGCAATATCCTTGATCGCCATGATCAGCGATTCGCCTTCAACATAGTTGAAGCTGACGTTGAGGTTATGCGGCACGCGGTGCTCCATGTCACCGTTGATATACACTTCTTCCATGCTTTTCAGGCCGTTCGCCAGACGATCGCGCAGTGCCTTGATACGGATGCCTTCAGCTTCCATTTCTTCGCGCGCGATTTCGAAAGCTGCACCCATGCCGACGATCTGGTGGGTCGGCAAAGTACCTGAACGCAAGCCGCGCTCATGACCGCCGCCATGCATCTGGGCTTCCAGACGGACGCGCGGTTTGCGACGCACATACAGAGCGCCGACGCCTTTAGGGCCATAGGTCTTGTGGGCCGTGAAAGTCATCAGGTCGACCTTCCATTTTTCCAGGTCGATTTCCACCTTGCCGGTAGCTTGCGCAGCGTCGCAATGGAAAATGATGCCCTTTTGCCGGCACAGTTCGCCGATTTCCGGGATCGGCTGGATCACGCCGATTTCATTATTGACCAGCATCACGGAGATCAGGATGGTGTCAGGACGGATCGCTGCTTCCAGCTGTTCCAGCGTGATCAGGCCATTGTCTTGCGGTTGCAGGTAAGTCGCTTCAAAGCCCTGCCGCTCCAGCTCGCGCACCACGTCCAGCACAGCTTTGTGCTCGGTCTTGACCGTGATGATGTGCTTGCCCTTGGTTTTGTAGAAATTGGCTGCGCCCTTGATTGCCAGGTTGTTGCCTTCAGTGGCGCCGGAAGTCCAGATGATCTCGCGTGAATCGGCGTTGACCAGCCTGGCGACCTGCTCGCGTGCATCTTCGACAGCTTTTTCAGCAGACCAGCCATACATATGGCTGCGCGAAGCCGGATTGCCGAACTGCTCGCGCAGATACGGAATCATCTTGTCGGCAACACGCGGATCGATCGGCGTGGTGGCCGAATAATCCATGTAAATCGGGAAGTGAGGTGCCTTCAACGTGTCTATCAGGCTTTTTTCCAAGGGTGCGTTCATACTTTTTCTAGCTCCAATCAAGCAACCAGGTGGGACCGATGCATCACCACCACATTTTGTTCCAGGGTCTTCTTCTGCTGCGCATGTTGCTGGTCTACCAAATCCTTCAGCGACACCGAATCCAGGTATTCGACCATTTTTGCATTCAAGGTCGACCACAGGTCATGCGTCATGCAACGGCCGCCGCCCTCATGGTCCGGGCTGTGGCAGTTTTCCTTGCCGCCGCACTGGGTCGCATCCAGCGGTTCGTCGACCGCGATAATGATGTCTGCCACTGTGACGTCTTCAGCCTTGCGCGCCAGGTTGTATCCGCCGCCTGGCCCGCGCACGGATTCAACAATCTGGTGACGACGCAATTTACCGAACAATTGTTCCAGATATGACAGGGAAATCTCTTGACGCTCGCTAATTGCGGACAAAGTAACTGGACCTTTGCCCTGCCGCAATGCCAAATCGATCATCGCAGTTACCGCAAACCGGCCTTTTGTAGTCAGACGCATGTAATCTCCGCTCTCAAACCTATCCTATCCGCGTATCCTTTTTTCGGGATTACGTAGTGTTACGCCAGTATACCAAACTTGAGTGAATCCGTCAGGTATTACCCAATTCCCGGAATCCCGCGCCAGACGGGGCTTTGCCGGCAATTGTCATTTATACAAACACAACAAACAAGGGCATTATCCGGACTGTCGCCAAGGCAGGAAAATTGCCTTATATACACAAACTCCTATAACAAGAACAGCACGAAAATGGTGTTAACAACAAAAAATTTATTCTAAATTGGTACGCCTATAAAGCCGCGCTTAAACCTATAATGTCGACCCTCCGCACAGTCCTCTTTTGAGCAGCACTCAGTATGGCCATCCGCAAATCCAAGACACCGCAATCACCGACGCAGAGAGCTGACCAGAAACGCGTCGACATCCTGAAATCCGCAGGGAAGTGCTTCCGCAAGACCGGTTTTCACCAGACTTCAATGCAGGAAATCTGCACCGAGGTAGGCCTGGGGCCAGGTGCTGTGTACCGCTACTTCACCAGCAAGGATGCGATCATTGCCGCGATGGCGGAGGACGAACGGCGTCAGGCACGCACTTTATTGTCAGAATTTCACGACACCGACGACCTGCCGCAAGCCTTGTCAGCCATCACCCGCGCCTTCGCCCAGCGTTACGCCGCCATCAGCGATGCTGGTCTGATGACAGAAATCTACGCCGAAGGCTTGCGCAACAAGCGCGTCGGCGCGGTGATCAAGAAAGCTGAGACAGAATGGGTGGACGGCCTGGCAGACATGCTGCGCACCGCCCAGGAACGCGGCCAGATCGACCAGGCCCTGGATGCGCATGCGGCAGCGTTGCTGCTGACCGCCATGTGGGATGGCATCGTGATCCGGCAAGCCTACACGCCGGAATTGCCGGAAGCGATGCTGGCGCTGTTTGACGACATGCTCAAGCGCTGGCTGGCGACCGCCACCCCGGCCGCGCCAACCGCCAACGTCGCCGCCAGCAGCAAACGCGCCAAACCCGCGCCAGCGCCAAAAGCTGCAGCGCCTGCCGCCGAGCCGGAACTGGATCTCAGTCCGGCGCCGGCAGCCGACAAACCGCTGACACAGGCGGAAATCGATTTACGGCAAATGAGCTTGATCTAAATCTAAAACCAAGCGTCTTGCGATCAACCTGCGCGCCGCAATAACTGCATCGGCCCGAACAAGGCCTGCATGCCGGCGTTACCGATAAAACTGAGATTGTAAGGATGCTCGGCCACCGCTTTCGGGAAGCGCGCGGTCACCGGATAAGCATTCAACTGCTCGGCAATTTTCCCCCACAACACCAGCGTCGGCAGACTCTCGCCACGCTTGTCCGCAGCATCGGCCAACCCTTGCAATACTGCTTGCATGAACGGTTGCCAGGCCTTGGCATCTTTCACCGGCGGCACATCCGGACGAAACACCAGCGAAGCGTTTAACAACAAGAAGCCCTGCCCCACCATATTGGCCTGCAAATCAGCCAGCAACCGGATCGCCGGCGAGCCGCTCGTTTGCGCCCGCTGCGCTACATCCAGCATGGCGTCGCCGGCAGTGCTTTCAATCGCCAGCTGACCATCGGCCACCAGCAACATCTTCATGAAATTGCGCAAGGAGGTGGCGCGATTGACTTGTTTCGACAAACCCTTCTCCGACCACAAGGAACCGACAGCGCCATCCATGAAGCACACACCGGTAGCGCTTGCAGCACGCGGATAAGGCCCCTCGCCTACCAGCACATAGCGCACCGCATCCAGCGGTTGGGTGAAGGCGGCAAACATGCGGCCTTCAGTTGGTAAATAATCGACCACGGCCAGATCTTGCAAATAGGCCGGATTAGCCTGCGCTACAGCGCGCAAGCCATCCTCCAGAATAGTCAGCCAGGAAGCATGCACGCCGTCTAAAGCAGCACGAATTGAAACAGGAAGAAAATCAGTCATAAGCCATAAGAAAAACACAGGTTAAAAATAGCGCTCCGCTTTGTCATTGGCGACCCCGACTAGGCGTTCCCAGCTAGGCGTCCTCGTCTAGGCGACCCCAACTAGGCGACCCCAACTAGGCGTCCCCAACTAGGCGTCCCCGTCATTCCCGCGCACGCGGGAAACCATTTTTCAGCAGCTAACATGGGTCCCCGTGTACGCGGGGACGACGCATCGCAAGCCTTGCCCGGACAACTAGGCAACTTACCTAAAAGCGCTGCAACTACAAAACAATATTGTCGGCCCCGGGCGCACCGAACAATTGCGTCTTCAACACATGCAACTGGTCGCGCACCTGCGCGGCTTTTTCGAACTCCAGGTTCTTGGCATGATCAATCATCAGCTTCTCCAGGCGCTTGATTTCCTTGCTCACCTGTTTCTCGCTCATCGCCTCATACTTGGCCTGATCCTGCGCCGCATGCAGCTCTTCGCGCGCTTCTTGCGGGCTGTAGACGCCGTCAATCAATTCCTTGATCTGCTTGCTGATGCCTACCGGCGTAATGCCGTTCGCCGTATTGAAAGCAATCTGCTTGTTGCGGCGGCGCTCGGTTTCGTCGATCGCACGGCGCATGGAGTCGGTCATCCGGTCCGCATACAGTATCGCGGTACCGTTCAGATTACGCGCGGCGCGGCCTATGGTCTGGATCAGGCTGCGCTCGGAACGCAGGAAGCCTTCCTTGTCCGCATCCAGGATCGCCACCAGCGACACTTCAGGAATATCCAAGCCTTCGCGCAGCAGGTTAATCCCGACCAATACGTCGAAGGTGCCCAGACGCAGATCACGGATAATTTCAACCCGCTCGACAGTCTCGATATCGCTGTGCAGATAGCGCACCTTGATGCCGTTATCGCTGAGGAATTCGGTCAGCTGCTCGGCCATGCGCTTGGTCAGCGTCGTCACCAGCACACGCTCGTTTTTCTTGATGCGGGCATTGGCTTCAGTCATCAAGTCATCGACCTGGCTCAAGGCCGGCCGCACCTCGATGGCAGGATCGATCAAGCCGGTCGGCCGCACCACCTGCTCCACCACCTGGCCGGTGTGCTGTTTTTCATAATCGGCCGGCGTCGCCGATACGAAAACCGTCTGCCGCATCTTGCCTTCGAATTCATCGAAACGCAGCGGCCGGTTATCCAGCGCCGACGGCAGGCGGAAACCATAATCCACCAGATTGGTTTTACGCGCGCGGTCGCCGTTATACATGCCGTTAAGCTGGCCGATCAGCACATGCGATTCATCCAGGAACATCAGCGCATCCGGCGGCAGGTAATCAACCAAAGTCGGCGGCGGCTCGCCCGGCAAGGCACCACTCAAATGACGTGAATAGTTTTCGATGCCTTTGGTGAAACCGATTTCCTGCATCATTTCCAGATCGAAACGGGTGCGTTGCTCTATGCGTTGCTCTTCGATTAATTTATTTTCCTTACGGAAAAACTCGAGCCGATCGCGCAACTCATCCTTGATGGTTTCTATAGCGCGCAGCACGGTGGCGCGCGGCGTCACATAGTGCGAGCCCGGATATACGGTAAAACGCGGAATCTTTTGCCGCACGCGGCCGGTCAGAGGATCGAATAATTGCAGGCTGTCGATTTCATCGTCGAACATCTCGATGCGCACCGCCAACTCCGCATGCTCAGCCGGAAACACGTCGATCGTATCCCCGCGTACGCGGAAAGTGCCGCGGCCGAAATCGATTTCATTGCGGCTATATTGCATCTGGATCAAGCGTGCGATCACGTCGCGCTGGCTGACCTTGTCCTTGGCGCGCAAGGTCAGGATCATCTGATGGTATTCGTTAGGATTACCGATACCGTAAATCGCCGACACCGTTGCCACAATAACCACATCGCGCCGCTCCATCAGCGATTTGGTGCATGACAGGCGCATCTGCTCTATATGTTCATTGATCGACGAATCTTTCTCAATGAACAAGTCGCGCTGCGGCACATAGGCTTCCGGCTGGTAATAATCGTAGTAACTAACGAAATATTCCACCGCGTTATGCGGAAAAAACTCGCGAAACTCGCTATACAGCTGGGCCGCCAGCGTCTTGTTCGGCGCAAAAACGATAGCCGGCCGCCCCATGCGGGCGATCACGTTAGCCATCGTATACGTCTTGCCGGAGCCGGTAACGCCCAGCAACGTCTGGTAAAACAAGCCGTCTTCCACCCCTTCCACCAGCTTGGCGATCGCCGTCGGCTGGTCGCCAGCGGGCAGGAACGGCTGGAACAATTTGTACGGCGAATTGGGAAAAGTGACGATTTTAGACTCGTCAACGCTACTGGAAACCTGTGATATGTCAGCCATGGGCCTCGACCTTTGGTAGAATAAGCGGTAGTAAATCCGCGCCGATCAGCGAAGTATTCGTGACCCGGCACAGCATTCAACCCGGCTACAAGATTCAATCTAAGATTCAATCTGCAGCCAACTTTTTATGTTATCACGATGAACGCACCTCTTTCAGCCTCCCTCTTCACCGCCATCGAAATGGCGCCACGCGATCCTATCCTCGGCATCACCGAAGGTTTCAATGCGGATCAAAATCCAGGCAAGACCAACCTCGGCGTCGGCGTCTACTACGACGACAACGGCAAGGTGCCGCTGCTGGAATGTGTGCAAAAGGCTGAAGCGCTGCTGATTGAAAAACTGTCGCCGCGCACCTACCTGCCGATCGAAGGCCTGGCGGCTTACGACAAGGCTGTGCAAGAACTGGTATTTGGGGCCGACAGCGCGGTAGTTCAAGAGAAACGTGCGATCACCGTGCAAGCCATCGGCGGCACCGGCGCATTGAAACTGGGCGCCGATTTCCTCAAGCGCTTCGCCGCAGCCGACGCGCAAGTCTGGATCAGCGATCCAAGCTGGGAAAACCACCGCGCACTGTTTGAATCGGCCGGCTTCACCGTCAACAACTATCCTTACTACGATCCAGCCACCCGCGGCGTCAACTTCAGCGGCATGCTGAACGCGCTCAAGACCATGGCCAGCGGCTCGGTCGTCGTATTGCACGCCTGCTGCCACAACCCGACCGGCGCCGATCTGACCGATGCCGAGTGGACCCAAGTCATCGAAGTAGTGACCCAGCGCGGCCTGATTCCATTCCTCGACATGGCCTACCAAGGTTTTGGCGACGGCATCGAAGCCGACGGCCAGGTAGTACGCCGCTTCGCCGAAGCCGGCGGCCCGCTGTTCGTATCGAACTCGTTCTCCAAATCGTTCTCGCTGTACGGCGAACGCGTTGGCGCACTGAGCATCGTCGCTGCCAGCAAAGAAGAAGCCGGCCGCGTGCTGTCGCAATTGAAGCGCGTTGTGCGCACCAACTACTCCAACCCGCCAATCCACGGCGGCCAGGTAGTCGCCACCGCCCTGTCGTCGCCAGAGCTGCGCAAACTGTGGGAAGAAGAACTGGCCGGCATGCGCGTACGAATCCGCGAAATGCGCCATCTGCTGGTGAAGAAACTGAAAGAACAAGCACCAGGCCACGACTTCGATTTCGTCACCAAGCAACGCGGCATGTTCTCCTACTCCGGCCTGACCAAAGCCCAGGTTGATCGCCTGCGCGATGAGTTCTCGATCTACGCGGTAGACACCGGCCGCATCTGCGTGGCAGCACTCAATACAAAAAATATTGATAATGTTGTCGCCGCAATCGCAAAAGTCCTGTAATATTCGGCTCCCGGAGAAGTTGTAGCGACTGCTCCGGGGATGTAGAAAAGTTTAGAAAAAGCTTTGACAACTCAGCGAATTCAAGACTATAATTCTGCTTCTTTCAATTCCCTGATAGCTCAGTTGGTAGAGCGACGGACTGTTAATCCGCAGGTCCCTGGTTCGAGTCCAGGTCGGGGAGCCAGAACATTAGTAGTAGAGAATCAAGCACTTACGAGAAATCGAAGTGCTTTTTTTTCGTCTATTTATTCCCGACGAGATTCAAAAACTGGCCTTTGCCGGAAATCTGCCGGAATGAAAAAATCCAGACCAAGCGCTTTATCAACGATTGGAGAAACTGGAATGGCATACATTAAAGAACGTGGTGCATATTGGCAGGCTGAAGTTCGCCGCAAGGGATACAAGCCCACATATCGCACCTTCGACACGCAGAAGCAGGCTCAACAATGGGCGCGCCGTATTGAAGCGGAAATGGACTCTGGCCTACCCATCCCTTCGCTCATCAGCTTGTCGCCATAGTGTGCCTTGAGCGTAGCAATAGCGGCATCTCCGAGCGGCTGTATTTCTGGCTGGAGATTCCGATACGTGTCAATAATGTGCTTGAATTGTGCCTCGGATAGATTGGTGATTGCGTTCGGGATTTTCTCGTAAGAAGTGGTCCGGTTCATCGGGTTGTACGGATCCGAGTCCATCAGTTTTGAGATGCCGGTTGGATCATCCAGCGTCCTTGCTTCCAGTTGATGCATAGCCCGAGCGTTCTTATAGATGTTGCTCTCTGGCCCCGCACTGTTGAACACGTCATTGTCGATCGCGCCCTTCAGTTTGCCAACCAGGCCGGTATTTTCAGGCGACCATTGGCTATTCAGGTAGCGATGTCGCAGACGCTGGCGAACGGCATACCCGGCGCCCGATTAGAAGTATTGAAGGACGCTTCGCATCTGAGCTACATCGAGCAGCCGCAGGCCTTTAGCCAGGTGGTACGTAGCTTCATCGGGAATCTGTAAACAACTGCGGCGGCACCCTCAATCTGGCGCCGCCGCAGGTAAACTTATGCGCCCTGATCACGCACCGAGGCGTCACACCCGTTCAATGACGATGGCAATCCCCTGCCCCACGCCGATGCACATGGTGCACAGCGCATAGCGGCCGCCGGTGCGGTGCAGTTGATACATCGCGGTAGTCACCAGCCGCGCACCGCTCATGCCCAGCGGGTGGCCCAGCGCAATCGCGCCGCCCAACGGATTGACACGCGGGTCATCGTCGCGCAGGCCCAACTCACGCAGTACGGCCAGTCCTTGCGAAGCAAAGGCTTCGTTCAGTTCGATGATGTCCATCTGCGCCAAAGTCATGCCCAGCTGGCGCATCAGTTTCTTTGTGGCCGGCGCCGGGCCGATGCCCATCAGGCGTGGAGCCACGCCCGCCGTCGCCATGCCGACGATGCGCGCGCGAGGCGTCAGGCCGTGGCGCGCCGCTGCTTCGGCGCTGGCAATCAGCAACGCGCAGGCGCCGTCGTTGACACCGGAGGCATTGCCGGCCGTCACACTGCCATCAACGCGTACCACACCTTTCAGCCTGGCAAGCGCTTCAGCCGTGGTCTCGCGCGGATGTTCATCCTGCGCGAAGACGATGGGCTCTCCCTTTTTCTGCGCCAGCGACACCGGCACAATCTCGTCGCTGAACAGACCGTCGCGTTGAGCGCGCGCTGTCTTTTGCTGGCTAGCCAAGGCAAACTTGTCCTGGTCGGCACGGCTTATCTTGTATTCGTCAGCCACGTTTTCGGCTGTCTCCGGCATCGCGTCGACGCCGTACAGTTGTTTCATCACCTTGTTTGGAAAGCGCCAGCCGATGGTCGTGTCGTAGATGGCGGCACTGCGCGAAAACGCCGCGTCTGCCTTGCCCATGACAAAAGGCGCTCGTGTCATCGATTCGACGCCACCGGCGATCATCAAGCTGGCGTCGCCGGACTGGATCGCCCGCGCCGCCGTGCCAACCGCATCCATGCCGGAACCGCACAGACGGTTGACAGTGGAGCCGGGAACTTCCTGTGGCAGACCGGCCAGCAGCGCCGACATGCGGGCCACGTTGCGGTTGTCTTCACCGGCCTGGTTGGCGCAACCGTAGATCACATCATCGACTTCTTTCCAGTCAACGCCGGCATTGCGACGCATCAGTTCACGCAGCGGCGCCGCGCCGAGGTCGTCGGCGCGCATATCCTTCAGCGATCCGCCGTAGCGGCCGATGGGCGTGCGGATCGCATCGCAGATGAATGCTTCTTTCACTTCTTTCATATTGTCCTCGCTCATTTCGCCGGCGGCAGCAAAGTTGCTGCGGTCGCGGCCTGCAATTCTTCAAAGGTTAGCCCGGGCGCCATTTCCAGTACCGTGAGTCCGGCCGGCGTGACGTCCAATACGGCCAGGTCGGTGTAGATACGGTTGACGCAGGCCACGCCGGTCAGCGGATAACTGCAGTGCTCGACGATCTTGCTTTCGCCGGCCTTGGTCTGGTGATCCATCATCACAAACACTTGCTTGGCCCCGATAGCCAGATCCATCGCGCCACCGACTGCCGGAATCGCATCCGGCGCGCCGGTGTGCCAGTTGGCCAGGTCGCCGTTGGCGGCCACCTGGAAGGCGCCTAATACACAGATATCCAGATGGCCGCCGCGCATCATTGCGAACGAATCGCCATGGTGGAAATAGGCGCCACCGACCAGCAGCGTCACCGGCTGCTTGCCAGCGTTGATCAAGTCCTCGTCCTCCTCGCCAGGCGCCGGGGCGGGGCCCATGCCGAGCAAGCCGTTCTCGCTGTGCAGGAATACTTCGCGCTCGGGCGGCAGGTAGTTGGCGACCTTGGTCGGCAAGCCGATGCCGAGGTTAACGTAGGCTCCTTCTGGAATATCCTGCGCCACACGAGCGGCGATTTGGTCGCGGGTGTATCGATTCTGGTTCGGGTTCGGGTTCGGGTTCGTCATAGGGCCTCCTGTACCACGCGTTGGACAAAGATACCGGGCGTAACTATCGCTTCCGGATCGAGCTCACCCAGCGCCACCACTTTCTGCACCTGGGCCACCGTAATTTTGGCCGCCATCGCCATGATGGGACCGAAATTACGCGCGGTCTTGCGGTACACGAGATTGCCCCAGCGGTCGCCGTGAAGCGCCTTGATCAACGCAAAGTCGGCGTGGATCGGCGACTCCAGCACATACATGCGGCCATTGATCTCGCGCGTTTCCTTGCCGGCGGCCAGCAGCGTGCCGTAGCCGGTCGGCGTAAAAAAGCCGCCGATGCCGGCGCCGGCGGCACGGATGCGTTCGACCAGGTTGCCCTGCGGGGTCAGTTCCAGCTCGATCTTGCCGGCGCGGTATAGCGCGTCGAAATGTTGGGAATCGGCCTGGCGTGGAAAGGAACAGATGATCTTGCGCACCCGCCCTGCCGCCAGCAGTGCCGCCAGGCCGGTATCGCCGTTGCCGGCGTTGTTATTGACGATGGTGAGCTCACGCGCGCCTTGCACAATCAGTGCGTCGATCAGCGCCGCCGGCATGCCGGCGTTGCCAAAGCCACCGATCATGACTGTCGCGCCGTCATGAATATCGGCCACGGCGCGCTCGATTGATTCAAATGTTTTGTCGATCATATTCCACCTCGGTGATGCGCACGGCCGCTGACTTGCTGTCGTACGCTGCCGGCTGCCTTAGCCAAACATACAATTGTGTGCGATAATCGAACAAATGATTGATTACCGAACGCTTAGTGTATCTAGCATTGACCGCCGAGGTCAAGAAAAAACATCTTTCGAACCCAACGCCTGCATTAAAATCACGCCATGTCCAAGACCACTACCGCCAAAGCCGGCCTTGCCGCCGAAACAACAGAGAAACACGCAGAGAAGCAAGGGGAGAAGCACGCAGAGGACCACGCAGAACAGCGCGACCCCAGCATCGCCGAACAGATCGACGCGCTGGCAGACCCCAGTTTCATGACATCGCTGGCACGCGGCCTCGCCGTGGTACAGGCCTTCAGCGATTCGCGTAAGCCGCAAACCATCGCCAACATCAGCCAGAAAACCGGCATCCCGCGTGCTGCCGTGCGACGTTGCCTGCATACACTGCGAGAGTTGGGTTATGTGGACGCGGAGCTGAATAATTTCTCGCTGCGGCCCAAGATACTGACTTTAGGCTACTCTTATTTGTCGTCGACGCCGCTGACCGTATCGGCCCAACCTTGTCTGAACAACATCAGCCGTACACTGAATGAATCGAGCTCGCTGGCGGTGATGGACGATGACGAAATACTGTACGTAGCCCGCGCCGCCACCTCGCGCGTGATGTCGGTTGCGCTGAACACTGGCAGCCGCCTGCCCGCCTACTGCACCTCCCTGGGACGCGTGATGCTGGCGCACATGCCGCCAGCCCAGCTTGACGCGTACCTTGCCCGTACCAAACTGCGGCCGATGACCGAGAACACGGTAACCAGTGTCAAGCGGCTACGTGCGATCCTGGCAGACGTGCACCAGGCTGGTTACGCTATCAATGATGAGGAACTGGAACTTGGTTTGCGCTCCATAGCGGTGCCGGTGCGCGGTGCATCGGGCACGGTCCTGGCGGCGTTGAACGTGGGCGCGCAGGCAGCGCGTGTCAGCGTCAGTCAACTGGAGCAGGAATTCCTACCCGTACTGTTACGCGGCGCCCAAGAGTTGTCCGTCCTGCTGCGTTGAGCGGCAACGCAAACTGTAAGGCGCCCAGGCAAGTCAGAAACAGCTGGACGCATCATTCCGTACCTGCTAAGGCTTATCCCGCAAATGCTCGCCACGCCGGTCACCCACTGTCGCCCGGATACTTTTCGCGTGGTAGTCCATCAGAAGAATCTTGAGATCCGACGGCAATGACGGATCGTTGTACAGACTATGCAATAGCTGTGACTGCACGAACATGGTTTGCCGTTTGATGATTTCACAATCGTTGTGGCTGACGCCATGATTCATGTTGGCGACAAGCTCCAGAACATCGCGTTTGAGACGGTAAAAAAGTGAGCTGGCGAGGATGCTTTCAGCAGTAGTGGAGGGTTCTTTTCCAGCTGTCCCGGTTGCTGCCGACTGGGCGGACTGGCTCTCAGAATATTTTAAAAGCATCGTTTCCCCTGAATCCAAAAACAACGAGAATTGGTCTGCATCTCGGACTGTCGCCGATTTCGCCGCCAACTCAAATGCACTTTCTACCCGACTGGATTAACGGGAGAACTTCACTCGAATTGCATAGCGGCAACTATAAGAGGTATCGTCAATTAGTACATCACAATAATTGCCTTTAATCTAACATACTCCTTGATCGAATTACATAGCAAAACCCTAAATTGAGACGCTGGGTATAGCATTGGTCCATGAAAGCCCGAAATGTGTCGTTCCAGCATCGGCGTGCCCCCTTCATACCACTGTCGCAGGGAGTCTCTTAGACGGTCCCCGGAATCAGGCGCACCAGCATGCGGTCGACCACCCCCGCATACAATGCGCGTTCCGTCTCCACTGCATCACGCTGTGAATGCAGGTCTACGGCCAGTTTGAGATTTACCGATCGCAAACAATGGCGAACCACCGTCGACATTCATTCCAGGCAGCACCGCCTGTGCAGTACTGACCAGCGGCGTGTTGCAACGTACCGACACTTCGCCGGCCACGTTTGCGCCGCCGAGCGTGGTACTGAAGCTGGCGCCGTATAGTTTGATACCTTCGCCATAGGCGAGCGAGTATTCGCCGATTTGTCCGTTCGCCAGGTTGACCACGTTCGGGTTGATGATGCTGCCGTTCGGCGCGACACCCGGGTGCAGATATCCAATAGCCACGGGAAGAGACTGCAGCAATACAATGGATTCATGGCGACATGCAGCAGCGTCAGGTGCTGTTGCAAGCACTGTTACAAGCGTCGCTAAACGCCGTAGCCGCCATCAACTGAAATGATTTGCCCGGTGGTGTACAGCGCACGGTTGGAAGCCAGGAACACCGCTGCATTTGCGACTTCCTGCGGCTTTCCCCAGCGTTTGACGCACAGGTTCTTTTGCACCGCTTGCGCCCATTTTTCGTCGAAAGTACCGTCCTCCCACAGGCGCAGGAAAATGCCAGCCTCAATTACACCGATCGCCACACTGTTGGCGCGGATGCCGAAGCGCCCTTCTTCCTTTGCGATACCCTTGATCAGCGATTCGATCGCAGCTTTCGGCGCGACCGACAGCACATCGCCTTCCGGCCATCGATGCAAGCCGGCCGAACTGATATGCACATAGGAACCGCCGCCCTGCGCTTTGAGGTGCGGCAAGCTGGCGTGTACGATATTGAAGAAACCGTTCAGGTCTGCATCAATCACTTTTTTCCAGTCGCCAGGTGTCAGATCGCGAATCAGCGGCTGCGAAATATCGGATCCGGCAGCGATCACCACCGTGTGGATGCGCTGCTGCGCCGCGATACTGGCAATCAGCGCCTGCACAGCCGCTTCATCGCCGATCGCCAGCTGATGTGCCTCCGCACGCCGGCCCAGCGCCTGCACCTGCGCTACCACCTGTTGTGCGCGCTGCGCATTGCGATGGTAGGTCAGAATCACATCGCTGCCACTATCGGCAAAGCGATGGCAGATTGCCTCGCCATTGCCGCCGCTACCGCCGATCACCAGCGCGACGCCTCCGGGAAATTCCTGGCTTTCTTCCATGTTTATCTCCGCTTATATAGTTGTTATTGACGAAGATGCTACGTAGAGGCTTTGTTAAATGCATCGTCTCTTTGGAGGTTGCCGGATGGAATCCGCCATGCGGCTTGACATGGATAATAGGTGAAATGAATCAAATGACTCAAACCAAAAGCAGCGGTTTAAAGTGTCGATGCATATATTTATGCCCCGCCCGTCATTGAGTCTTCGTCAGGACGACGTGGGCCGCATGCTGGGTCGGAACATATTCGGTCGGCAAGCCGATGCCGCTAAGAAGGCGCGCACCCGGAGCTTGGACGTGGCTGCAGGAATACTTTCAACCGGCGCCGGCGGCCCGAGGCGTTGAGGGATGATCCAAATCAACCTCATTGGTCGAATCGACAAAGTTCTTGAGCGCGGCATCCATTTCAAATCTCAATTTTTCGATTACCGCAGGGTCCCGTTGTTCGCGGGATATTTCGATAAGATATTTATTTTTTGCGAGATCGTGCAAACGGCTGGCTTCGGTGATTTTCAGCTCGGGACTATCCATGGCAATTGCTCCAGACAGGGTCAGCTAGAAAGCTATCCTAGCACTGTCCGCGGCTGGTCTCAAACGTATCGCACGGTTTGGTTAGTTATCCGGATGCACAAGCCAAACTTCAGGCTATCGCATTAAATCTTTGGTAGCGACATTTGCCATGCGGAATATTTCGTGAAGAATCCACATGAATCCGCCATACGGCGAGGACGCGCGCTCATTGAGTTCAACAATGATCGGACCGGGGGAATACGAAAAATCCGCTGCCAAACTTATGGCAGCATTTATTTAAGACGGCCTTTATTCAAGACCACATTCATGCCGGATTTTAAAATCCGTGATTCCACGCGTGATTAGCTCTTTTTACTGCCGGAAATACGCGGTAACCACCTTTCCGGTAGTAACGATATAAATGTAAAAACGTTCTCATGTCAGCACTCTTGTCATAAAAAATTGCGATTCAATCGCATTATTCATTACTGAATCCCTGCTATTTCGCATTTTCCACAAGCCATATGACATAAGGATGACAAACGCAAAGCAGCCAACGCCATCTGCCTCTTGTTGTAAAAACACATCAACCCGGCGCTGGCATTGGCGTTTGACGGCGGATAGAACGGCAACCAGGCTCTATCCGCTGCGGTGGTTCAATTGCCATTCAACTCCCGGCTACTTGCCGATTTGCCTGCTGACGCCGTTTTCCTGTTGATTCAATACCGCTTGTTCCGATTTGGTGATGTGGCCGCCGTTTTGTTTGGCCATATCGCGTTCTTCCTGGCGGATTGCATGATCGTCTTTGTGCAAGGTCTTGGCTTGGGCCTTGCTTATTTCGCCTTCTTTGACCTCATTGTGAATACGCTTATTCTGGTTATTCAGGCGATTGTTGACTTGTTCACGGCGTGGATGATTCTTTTGCCACGTTGTGTCAGCCATTGCACTGCCGGCAGCGCTGGCAAAGACAGCGACCAGTGCGGTGAGAATGACTGCTTTTCCTGAGCGATTGAGCTTGATCATGTTGTATCCCCTTTTTCTCTGTGTGGTGTTTCGAATGCCGAATTGGCTGGTGCTGCCCTTGATTAACGCCAGCTGGCATCGCCGCGCCTACGATATAAAATGTTTTTGTCGTAACCAGTTGTAACCACACAATCCGCGCGGTTACTTGCCATGATTATGTGCCGTGCTTAATCGTCGTGACCACGGCGGTCGCCATGATCATGGTCGCGATGTTCGCGGCGCGCTCATCAGCGTCGCGCCTGCGATCAATCCTGCTGCTACGGTTAGAATTTTTTTCATTTCGATTCTCCAAAAGCAGAAGAGGCAGGACGAGCCTGCCTCTTTGAATCCACATCGAATTGATTAATTACTTAGGTGCAGCTTCTTTCGCATCTTCCTTGGCTTCTGCGGCGCTTGCTTTGGCCTTGGCTTTGGTCTTTACAGCTTTGTGATGCGCCTTCGCCTTGGTTGCCGTGGCATCGGCTTTGGCATCTGCTACTTTTGCATTCGCGGTTGTGTCGGCTTTTTGTTCTTTCGCATCGGCTTTGGCATCAACTTTCGTTTCTTTTGCGTCAGCCTTTACTGCAGGCGCAGTCACTGCGGCAGGAGCCGCGGCGGCTGGTGCCGCTGGGGCAGCTGTAGCAGCAAAAACAGAAGTAGCGAACAAACCGGCGATCAGAGTAGCGAGTAATTTATTCATTTTTACACCTTTACGTTATCTAGATTTCCTCAAGAGATTCCTGAGGCCTTGTGCTATAAACGCGTGGTGCAAGGAAGCTGTTGACCACCCTTACATTCCATTACAATTGGGCAGGTGGATGTTTATCTATCAAGAAAAGCGCATCCGGTGCACTCCGGCGCATACACAATAAAGACAGGATAAAAAAATGAGTGAATCGACCGAATTCGAATATGTCGGATTTTGGCTAAGAGTCTGGGCCACCTTGATTGACACTGTGCTGATGATGATCGTGATTTTCCCGATCTTGTTCGCCATTTATGGAAGGGAAGAATTGGCGTCCGGCGTGACACTTAGCGGGTCGGCGAATATTTTAGTTTCTTACATATTGCCGGTAATCGTTGTCATCGTATTTTGGAACGCAAGACAAGCGACACCTGGAAAAATGGCGATAGGCGCCACCATCGTCGATGCAAAGACCGGCGGGAAGCCAAGCCTCCAGCAAAATCTGATCCGGTATGCAGGCTACTTCGTTTCCACAATTCCCTTTTGTCTTGGCCTAATCTGGGTGGGAATCGATAAACGCAAGCAAGGATGGCATGACAAACTTGCCGGAACCGTTGTGGTGCGACGGAAAAACAGAGGCACGGAACCCGTCAAATTCGGGGAGTAGCATTCATGCCGTTAAATTGCCGGCAAACTGCTTTTTGGCAGCAACTAAACTGCGGAACAGAATCAGTTCACTGCGACTAACGGTACTCGGGAACGGGAACGCAGCCGCTCTACCCCATTCCTCGGCCGCCATCTTTGGCAGTTGCGATCTCGAACAAATCGAATGCATCCTCGTAGAGGAAGGATTTCTTTACAGGCTGGCGGTACTCTGAAGAGCTTGCATAAGCCAAGACTTTCTGTTCGCAATCATGCTTGGTTCTGGCAATGATCGCGTCGGTCTTGTCGCCCTCTATATTTTCGGCAATCCAGTAAGTCATTTTCATCTTTTCCCCTGCTTCGAATCGAATTGTCCCTGTTTTTTTACAGCAGTCTCGCAAGACCGGCGCCATATCCCGATACGAAACCGCCATTGGGTCTTACAGTGACATATTTTCCGCGATTTGTCTTTTAACTTCATCACGGAGAGTAGTGATGGAAGTAAAGTCATGCGGCGGGAGAATTCAAAGCGAAAAAAAAAAGAATCTTCCCGGTTGAGAAGACTCCTCTTATTTTGATTTCTTACTGAAGACCTCAAGCTGTAGTGGTCTAATTTGCCCGGACACCTCGATAGGTGGACAATCCACCATCCGAGGAGATTTGCATGACAAGGCAACGCCGCAATTTCGACCCCAGCTTTAAGCTTGAGGTCGTCAAAATGATCAA
>NZ_JAGQED010000044.1 GCF_018304965.1 Collimonas antrihumi | reverse complement strand
GTCGCTTTGCCTGGGGCTACGCGACCCACAAGGACCGCATCACCAAGCCGATGATACGCAGCAAGATCACCGATCCGTGGCGCGAAGTCTCGTGGGACGAAGCATTGACCTATGCCGCCAGCGAGTTCCGCCGCATCCAAGCCAAGCACGGCAAAGATTCCATCGGCGGCATTACATCCTCACGCTGCACCAATGAAGAAACCTATCTGGTGCAAAAGCTGGTGCGCGCCGCTTTCGGTAATAATAATGTCGATACTTGCGCCCGCGTCTGCCATTCACCCACCGGCTACGGCTTGAAGCAAACACTGGGCGAATCGGCCGGCACCCAGACTTTCGATTCGGTGATGAAGTCGGATGTGATCATGGTCATCGGCGCCAATCCGGCTTCGGCCCACCCTGTGTTTGCCTCGCAAATGAAACGCCGCTTGCGCCAGGGCGCCAAGCTGATCGTGGTCGATCCGCGCACTACTGAAATGGTGAAGTCGCCCCATGTGCAGGCCGACTACCATCTCAAGCTGCGGCCTGGTACCAACGTCGCCCTGATCACTGCGCTGGCGCATGTGATCCTGTCTGAAGGTTTGCAGAAAGAAGATTTCGTCGCTGAACGATGCGACCAACAATCCTATGCCGACTGGAAGGAATTCGTATTGCGGCCGGAGAATTCTCCGGAAACGATGGCTGACATTATTGGCGTACCCGCAGATCAGTTGCGTGGTGCGGCACGCTTGTTTGCCACCGCCGGCAACGGCGCCATCTACTACGGCCTCGGCGTGACTGAGCATGCGCAAGGTTCGACCATGGTGATCGGTATCGCCAACCTGGCGATGGCGACCGGAAATGTCGGACGCGAAGGTGTCGGCGTCAATCCGCTGCGTGGACAAAACAACGTCCAGGGTTCTTGCGACATGGGCTCGTTCCCGCATGAGTTGCCAGGCTACCGGCATGTTTCGGACAGTACCGTGCGCGGCGAGTTCGAACAAGCCTGGGGTGTCACCTTGAGCCCTGAGCCGGGTTTGCGGATTCCGAACATGTTCGACGCCGCCATGGATGGCAGTTTCATGGGCCTGTATTGCGAAGGCGAAGATATCGTGCAGTCAGATCCGAACACGCAGCACGTCACTGCAGCGCTGGCAGCGATGGAATGCATCGTGGTGCAGGATCTGTTCCTCAACGAGACCGCCAAATATGCGCACGTGTTCCTGCCCGGATCGTCGTTCCTGGAAAAGGATGGCACTTTCACCAACGCTGAACGACGTATATCGCGCGTACGCAAAGTGATGCCGGCAAAAGGCGGAAAATCGGATTGGGAAGTCACTGTCGCCTTGTCTGCGGCTCTCGGTTATCCGATGGATTACCAGCATCCTTCGGAAATCATGGACGAGATCGCCGCGCTCACACCCACCTTCCATGGCGTCAGCTATGCCAAGCTGGACCAGGCCGGCAGCCTGCAGTGGCCGTGCAATGACGCCGCCCCCGAAGGCACGCCGATCATGCACATCAACGAATTTGTGCGCGGCAAAGGCAAGTTCATCAATACCCAATATTTTGCTACCGATGAGAAGGTGACGCCGAAATTCCCGTTGATCCTGACTACCGGCCGCATCTTGTCGCAATATAATGTCGGTGCCCAGACCCGGCGTACCGAGAACGTCGAGTGGCATAGCGAAGACCGGCTGGAGATCCATCCGCATGACGCCGAAGACAGAGGTATCAAGGAAGACGATTGGGTCGGCATCGAATCGCGTGCAGGGCAAACCGTGCTGCGCGCAACGGTGACTGAAAAAGTGCAGCCGGGCGTGGTATACACCACTTTCCATTTCCCGGAATCGGGCGCCAATGTGATTACCACCGATAATTCCGACTGGGCCACCAATTGTCCGGAATACAAGGTCACGGCGGTGCAGGTAATGCCGGTCAGCCAGCCTTCCGAATGGCAGAAGCAGTTCAGCCGTTTCACCGAGCAGCAGCTCAAACTGTTGCAAGGGCAGATGCATCTTGAGGGCGAAGCTGCCGCTGCCAAGTAAAGATAGCAAAAACTGTCGTCCTCGCGAACGCGGGCACCAAGGTGGAGAATCCAAGTTACTGATTTAAAATAGATTCCCGCGTTCGCGGGAATGACGTAGCGAGGTCATTCGATATAGCCTCAAGTTAAATGGATGAACCGCATGGACTTACCAGAATACGCCAGCAGCACTGAAGTCGAGGTCGAAAGGTGGAGTAACGGCGCCGTCGGCAAGCGTCGTGACGTGGTTGCTGAAGAAGTGCCGGTGGCGCTGGAATACAACGGCATTTCGCATGCCGTGATGATGGCGTCGCCTGCCGATCTGGAAGATTTTGCGCTGGGTTTTTCCTTGACCGAGGGAATTTTGCAGGATCGCAGCGAGTTGTTCGATTGCGAGATTGTCACCGCAACGGACGGGATTCAGGTGCAGATGCAGATTGCCACCGAGCGCTTCGTCGCGCTCAAGGAGAAGCGGCGCAACCTGACCGGACGTACCGGCTGCGGTTTGTGTGGCGCTGAAACCTTGCAGCAAGCGGTACGTAAGCCGGCGCCGGTAATTTCTCATGCACAGTTCTCAGCGGCAGACATATACGCGGCGATGGCCGACATGCAGAAGCAGCAGCATTTGCAGCAGGTAACCGGCGCAACCCACGCCGCTGCATGGCTACAGGCTGACGGCAAGATTGCGTGTGTGCGGGAAGATGTCGGGCGGCACAATGCGCTCGATAAATTGATCGGCGCTTTGGCGCAAAAAAATCCCGGGCAGGATTTTTCCAGCGGCGCGGTGCTGATCACCAGCCGCGCCAGTTATGAAATGGTGCAAAAGGCAGCGAGCACGGGATGCGGTTTTATCGTCGCGGTATCGGCGCCGACGGCGCTGGCGATCCGCCTGGCGGAACAGGCCAACGTCACCTTGCTTGGCTTCGTGCGGCAACCCGGCCATGTGGTGTATGCCCATCCGCAGCGGTTGTTGCCATGAGTTGCCAGGACCACCGTTAAAACCGACCTGCAGCAGAAAGGGTAGCGCAATGAATGTAGAGCACCTGGTGAAGATGGCGAATCAGATCGGGTCATTTTTCGAGACCATGCCCGACCACCAGCAAGCCATGACGGATCTTATCAGCCACCTGAAGCGTAGCTGGGAGCCGCGCATGCGGCGCGCGTTGCTGGCATATATCGAAGAACAGGGCGGGGCCGACCTCAAGCCTTTCGTGCTGGAGGCGATTCGGCAGCAACCCGGCAAGCTGCAGTGAGTTGCAGTGAGTTGCAGTAAGCCCTCAGCGTAAAAACACCATCTGCGAAGGGCTGCCCAGCCCGGTATACCTGTCGATAAATTCCAGCTTGCCGCTGTTCTTGTCGATGGCGAACTGGGTGATATTGTCGCTGCGCTGGTTCAGTGAGTAGATATAACGCCCTTGCGGCTCGATCACGATACTGCGCGGATAGTCGCCGCGGGTCCATGTTTCCTCTACCCAGCTGAGCTTTCCTTGCGCGCCGATGGCGAACTGGGCAATGCTGTTGCGCAAGCGGTTCGCGACGTACAGGAAGCGGCCGTCGTGGCTCAAGGTGAGGCCGGAGGCGAAACTGGTCCCCTGAAAATTTTTCGGCAAGCTTGAGACGGTTTGCTGTTCTTGCAAAGTTCCCGTGGCGTGGTCGAAGTGGTAGAGCGTCAAGGTTGAAGATTCTTCGTTGATCAGGTAGACATATTTGCCGTTGGGATGAAACACGAAATGGCGCGGGCCGGCGCCGGCCGACGACGCCCTGATGAAGGCCGGAGTATTAGGCGTCAAGCTGCCGTTGCTCTGGTCAAAGCGCCATTGATATATGCGGTCCAGCCCAAGGTCGGTGGAAAAGACAAACTTGCCGCTGGGATCGCTGGCGATCATGTGCGCATGCGGACTGTCATGGCCGCTGGCGGCAAAGCTACCGATCGTGGCCGCTTCGGGCCGTGCAGCCCCAGCCGGGCCGGTGTTTTGGCGGACCGACACGGCCGGCCGCAAACTACCGTCTTCAGCGACAGGGAAGGACGCCACTGAACCGCTGCCGTAATTCGCGGCGAGCAGATAGTTCTGCTTTGGCGTCAGCGCCACATGCACCGGGTTCTTGCCTTGCGCATCCTGCTGATTCAACAGCGTTAGCGAGCCATCTGCCCGGTTCACCGCATACGCCGCCAATACGCCGTGCTGGCTATCGTTGTAATTGTCCACTTCACTTGCTACATACAGCGTTTTGCCGACGGCATCGAGATCGAGCTGGGCCGCATTCGGCAGCGTGCTGACGACTTTGACCCGGCTCAGTGCGCCTGACTGGCCATCCACCTTAAACAGGTAGACACCTTCACCGTTGGGGTTATACGTGCCTACATAGGCAAAAAGGGCGGGGGGCAACGGCGTTTCAGCTCTTAGCGGCATACTGGTCATGGTGAGTAGGGCAATGGATAGCGCCATCCTTTTGGAAAGGTGGAAGATCGCTGACTGAATCTGCATATTTTCTCCGGTAGCCGAGCCGGCTGCTTCGGCGTTTTCTCCAGATTAATTTCCAGATTTTTTGCCGGATTGCGCGACGAATGAATATAGGGTGATCCAAACCGATTGGCAATATGTAAATTCACCGCTGCCATGGACGAACCTTCGCCAGAGGCCCGTGTCACAGTGTAAGGTACTGAATTCTCAGGGCGAACCGCGTTCTCGGCTAAAATGGCGCTCGCACCGAAATTCTAAAGGCCGGGATGGACTTCCAATTCATTAGCCCCAGAAAAAATGCCCTGGTTTACCTGGTCAAGATCATGACCGGTGTGTTGATCACGTGGTACGGATTGCGCGCCCTGGGTTTGGACGAGCCGTACTGGGCCTTGATTTCCCTGATCATTGTGACCGAGCCGGATGTCAACCTGGCCAAGGCGAACTTCCGGGCCCGTTTGATCAATACCCTGAATGGCTGCGTGGTTGCTTGTCTGGCGCTGATTGTTCTCGGCCCGGGATTCCTTTCCCTGCTGGTCGCTTTGGCAACATCGGTGCTGGTGGCCATGCTGTTGCAGAACTATCCCGCCAACTGGCGCCTGGGCCCGGCGACCGTGGTCATTTTGATGTCGGCTGCGATTGGCGGTAAAGGCCTGCACCAGGAGTTGCAATATGCTTTGTTGCGGGTCGGGGAGGTTATCGCCGGCAGTACCGTGGCATTATTGCAATCATTGGCGTATACCTATGCACTCAAGCGCCTGGCGCCACCCTCTAATTGATGACCAGTACTACACTAATTCATTGATCGAATCTATTGACGTAATTTCCTTAGCGACACTATAGTGACAAAATGATTTCAGAATTCCATCAATTATCAGAAAAAATCGGCCAATTGGCCGAGCTGACGCACGCCCTGCGTCGCGAAAATGCCGAACTGCGCCTGCGCGTGACCGGATTGCAGAGTGAAAACGAAGAGTTGACGCAACGCATCGGGGAAGCGCACCAGCGGGTAGCCGCTTTACTTGAGAAATTTCCGGCATTACCGGAAGATGTATCGCAAGAAGTGTCGCAAAATTCGTCGCAAAAATCATTGCAAGATCAGGAGCTTACATGAGTCAGTTAAATGTCAGCATCATGGGCCAGGCGTACACCTTGGCTTGCAAAGAAGGCGAAGAGAAGGCGTTGCAGGAAGCGGTGACTTACCTGGATGGCAAAATGTCTGCCATTCGAGATGCCGGAAAAATTCGCGGCAATGATCGCATCGCCGTCATTGCAGCTCTTGGCATCGCTGCCGAATTATTGGGCAGCAAAGCGCCCGCAGGTCCGTTGTCCGATCTCACCATGTCGGAAGTAAAGCAGAACATAACTGCGATGCATGCGGTCCTGGATGAGGCGCTCGCTGCACAGGAAGACTTGTTTTAATTTTTGGGTTATGGCGGGATGTCCGCCGGCTAGCCACGCATCTGGCCAATTCGTTGGCTGCTTTGCCGGCCGCATCGCACCAAAAATTTTGCCAAAAAGGGGTTTGACTTGGATATCGTTTGGAGTAGACTAACGTCTCCTGCCGTGTTCGCGATTGTCATAAAATCCTTGAACCATTTATACGCAACGGCTGCGGAATTTTGTTCGATAGGTGTGAGCGTCGCTAGTCCGATGAGCCCGAAATTGAACTAACTGCGGCCAACTTGAATCGCTTTGGTTCAGGATGCCGACAAAGCGGCACAGGCGGGACTTGATTCTAAAGCGGCTGCATATGTGCAGTCGCTTTTTTTATTTCCAGCTTTATATTCGACCGAATTTTCCAATTTTGTCTCGCTACCAAGCTAGGAACGAAATGAATTATTGGCTAATGAAATCCGAACCGGAAGACGCCAGTATCGACGACGTCTTGGCCATGTCCAAACAAACCATCGCCTGGTATGGCGTGCGCAATTATCAAGCGCGCAATTTCATGCGCGACGCAATGCAGGTCGGCGACGGCGTGCTGTTCTATCATTCCGGTTGCGCCGTGCCTGGTATAGCCGGCCTGGCCGAGGTGGCGAGCACGCCTTACCCGGACGACACGCAGTTTGATCCCAAAAGTAAATATTTCGACCCCAAGGCCGAGCGCGAGAATCCGCGCTGGATGCTGGTCGATGTGCGCGCCCTGAAGAAAACCCGCCTCATTGCGTTGCCGGAATTGCGGCAGCAGGAAGCGCTGGCCGAGATGCAGATACTGCGCCGCGGCAACCGGCTTTCCATCACCCCGGTCAGCGCTGCGGAATGGCGGCACATCACGACCAAGCTTATGAAGGGGTGATGCTGCCCGTGCTATTTATGCGCTATTCATGTTCCGTAACGCTCGCGCAGCACATTTTTTTGTACTTTCCCCATGGTGTTGCGCGGCAGTTCCTCGGCAAAGAACACGTGCTTGGGCACCTTGAAATTGGCAATGGCAGCTTTCATCAAGGCGATTACATCTGCCGTAGTCAGCTTGGCTTCCGGCCGTTTCACGATCACCGCAGTCACCGCTTCACCGAAATCCACGTGAGGAATGCCAATCACTGCTGATTCCAGCACGCCATCGATTTCATCTATCACGCTTTCGATTTCCTTCGGATAGACGTTATAACCGCCGGAAATAATCAAATCCTTGCTGCGGCCGACGATCGCCAGGTAACCATCGCGATCCAATTTCCCGACGTCACCGGTCTTGAAATAGCCGTCGGCAGTGAATTCCTCCGCAGTCTTTTCCGGCATGTGCCAGTAGCCGTGGAATACATTCGGTCCCTTGACCTGGATATCGCCGATGTCATCCGTACCGCAAGCCACGTCGTCGCCATTGCTGTCGGTCGTCATCAAGCGCAACGAGACCCCTGGCAGCGGCAGGCCGACGGTGCCGCCGCGACGCTCCCCTGCATACGGATTGGAGGTTAGCATGGCGGTCTCGCTCATGCCGTAGCGCTCCAGTATGGTGTGGCCGGTGCGCGCGATAAATTCGGCAAAGGTATCTGCCAGCAAGGGCGCCGAGCCGGACACGAACAGGCGGATATTGCGGCAAGTGTCGCGATCGAATCCGTTGTGCGTCAGCAGCCGCACATAATAGGTCGGCACGCCCATGAAAACTGTGCTGCGGGGCAGCTGGCGGCAGACTTTCGCTGCGTCGAATTTTGGCAGGAAAATCATCTTGCTGCCGTTCAGCAACGCGCCGTTGGCCGCGACCAGCAAGCCATGGATGTGGAACAGCGGCAGCGCATGCAGCAGGACGTCATCCGCTTGCCAGTGCCAGTATTGCTGCAGCACCTGGGCGTTCGAGCCGATATTGCCGTGCGAAAGCATGGCTCCCTTGCTGCGGCCTGTGGTGCCCGAGGTGTACAGGATTACGGCGAGATCGTCGGCCTGCTTTTCAACCGTCTCGAATTGGTCCGGATGATGCATGGCGCGCGCCAGCAGCGATCCGGAGTTCCTGCGGCCATTACCACCTTCGCCTTCATCCAGCGTAAACAAATGCCGGGTGCCGGCCTTGAATGCGATCTGCGCTATCCAGCCGAAATTCTGCGGTGAGCAGACGAATACCGCGGGTTCTGCATCGCCGATGAAATATTCGATTTCGGCTGCGCGGTAGGCTGTGTTCAGCGGCAGGTAGACGAAACCGGCGCGTAATGTCGCCAGATAAAGTATCAATGCCTCGGCTGATTTTTCTACCTGCACGGCTATCCGCGCGCCGCTTGGCAGATCCAGGCTGCTGAGCAAGTTGGCGATCCTGGCGGAGGCGCGCTCGATGTCGCCCCAGGTGTAGTACTGGCCGTAGTGGGTTTCGATGCAGCAAGCGGTTTTGTCGGCAGGAAAGCGCGACGCAAAAAGGGCGTAAAGATTGGCAGTCATAGTCGAAGCGGAAAAAATTGGCGGGCAGCGTTCGCCTGGTCACCGTCAGGTGGCCAGGTGAGCGCCCGCGCCGTGGTTCAGGGTGTCGATTTGCCAGTCAGGGTTTTGGCTGGCGGCGCGTCGGCGGCGCCAGCATATTGATACGGCTTTCTATAAGCGATAACCAGCAACACGATGCCCAATACGATCATCGGCACCGACAGCATCTGGCCGGCGGAAATGGTGATGTCGCCAAACGTCACGTTATAGTCCGGCACGCGGAAATATTCGGTAAAGAACCGGGCGCAGCCGTACAGCAGCGAGAACATGCCGGCTACGGCCATACGCGGCCGCGGTTTGCGCGAGAATATCCAGAGGATGATGAACAGCAATATGCCGTCAACCAGCATCTGGTAAATCGGCGACGGATGGCGCGGCAGGCTGTCCACATTCGGCCAGATCATGGCCCACGGCAGCGACGGGTCGGAGACTACCCGGCCCGGCAATTCGCCGTTGATGAAGTTGCCGAGGCGGCCGGCGGCATAGCCGAGCGGCACCATGGGCGCGATGAAATCCATGATATCCATCAGCTTACGGCCGGACTTGCGGCCCCACCACCACATGGCAATCATGACGCCGATAAAGCCGCCGTGGAAAGACATGCCGCCCTTCCAGACCGCGATGATTTCGCTCGGGTGGGAAAAATAATAGGCTGGATCGTAAAAGAATACCTGTCCCAGACGGCCGCCGATCACTACCCCCAGCACGCCGTAAAACAGCATGTCGTCGATATCTTCTTTTTTCCAGCCGGCGGCGGCAATATGCGGCTGCTTGATCCTGATGCGGCCGACCCAGATGAACTGGATGAACGCCAGCAGATACATCAGGCCGTACCAACGCACATGGAGCGGCCCCAGAGAAAAGGCGATCGGGTCGGGTAATGGATGAATCAGCATGTTCTTTATTTCTTTCTCAATAATTCCAAAAAGGCTTGCAATACGGGCGAAACATTATCACGCCGCCAGGCCAGGCCGGTTTCTACCAGCGGCGTCTGATCCTGCAATTCGCGATAGTCGACCCCCGGGCGTTGCAGGTTCGACACCGATTGTGGCACAAGCGCGATTCCCATGCCAGCCGATACCAGGCCGACGATGGTTTGCATCTGGATCGCTTCCTGACCGATATGCGGGGTGACGCCGGCGGCACGGAAGCAGCCCAGGATGGTGTCGTGGAAACCCGGCGAGATGCGGCGCGGGAAAATAATCAAGGGCATATCGGCGAGAGAGCTCAAAGCGATCTTGCCCTTGGTCCGCAAAGCCTTGAGGCCGCTGGGCGCCGCCAGGATCAGCGGTTCCGATAAAACCGGCTGGTATTCCAGCGCCAGCTTGGCCTTGTCCGGCAAGGGCGGGATCAGCAAACCGGCATCGATCCTGCCTTCCATCAACTGCGCCAGCTGGAGATCGCTGGTGGCTTCCTGCAAGTCGATTTGCACTTGCGGATAGGCTTCACGGAAGGCCCGCAGCAATGGCGGCAAGATACTGTAATCGGCAGTAGAGACAAACGACAGCGTGAGCAAGCCCGATTCGCCGGAAGCCGCACGCCGCACCAGATCGGGCAGGGTGGCAGCCTGCTGCAACAGGCGTTGCGCCTCAGGCAGCAGCGCCAGGCCGGCCGGTGTCAGCGCCACGCTGCGTTTGGTGCGTGCAAACAGCGGCGTGCCAAGGTTGGCTTCCAGCGCCTGGATGGCTTGCGATAACGGCGGCTGCGTCATGTGCAGCCGCAGTGCGGCGCGGCCGAAATGCTTTTCTTCGGCAACCGCCACGAAATAGCGCAGTTGTCGCAGCTCGATATTCATAAATTCGTCATGGGTCCGTTAAAAGCTCGTTAAAAGCCCGTTAAAAGCCTGTCAAAAACCCGCGTATCCAATAAAAAAGCCGGTGAAGCGCCGGCTTTTGGTGTTGCGTAGCGATGCCATCCTGCGCATTTCAGCGGCCACGGCCCTTATGATTCTCAAAGGTCTTCTTGACGCGTTCCTGTCTGGTCTTTTCGATTGCTTCGTGGGCTTTTCGCTTGTCCAGGCCGAGCATCCGTTCGATGAACTCAAACCAGATAAAGGCAATCGCCATCAGGGCAGCGATCCACCACCAGGACATGCCGGCAAACGGACCAATCTCGAAGTATTTTAACGCTATTAATGAAACGATAAGAATAATCAGTGGCATGGCTTTCCCTTTTCTTTGCGGAAAGGATAGGGCGAAAGATGCCTGTGGTCAACGGATGTTGATCTGATATGTTGAATTTCAGATGTATGTAGGTGTTTCGGGGATATGAGACAATGCAGACGGGCAGGTAAAATGGTGTCACATTTTTTTGACGGAGATAAGAATGAAACGTTTGTTGATCTGTGCAGTGCTTGGCGCAATGGCCTCAGGTTCCGCCTTGGCGGATGCCGGCCTGGATCTGGCGAAAGCCAAGAACTGTCTGGCGTGCCACGCGGTAGCTAACAAGGTGGTCGGTCCTGCATACAAGGACGTTGCAGCGAAATTCGCCGGTCAAAAAGGCGCTGAAGACATGCTGGTGCAAAAAGTCCTGAAGGGCAGCACCGGTACCTGGGGTGCGATCCCGATGCCGGCCAATCCGCAAGTGAGCGATGCCGAAGCGCATACGCTGGTGAAATGGATTTTGTCGCTGAAGTAATAGCGCAGACCATGCCGCAAACAAGGCGCTCAGGTGAGCGCCTTTTTTTACGGCTATAGATCTAATAAAAAAAACGTCCCGGCAAGCGGAACGCTTTTTTAACTGGTATCTCGGAATAGTGGGATGGGCACGATGTGCCCATCCTGCGACGCAGTTACTTCGTCACGGCGAGCTGGGTGCGCTGACCATCCCTGTAGGTATACAGAGTGATCGTGCCGTCCTTGATGTCGCCCTTGGCGTCAAACGAGATCATGCCGGTCACGCCCTTGTGGTGAATCTTGGCCAGTTCCGGCAGGTATTTTTTCGGATCGGCCGACTTGGCTTTTTGCATGGCATCTGCCATGGTCATCAAGGCATCGTAGGTATACGGTGCATAGATCACGACGTCCTTGCCGTATTTTTGCTTGTAGGCTGTCTTGAAATCGTCCAGGCTCTTCCGTGCGGACTCTTCCACACCGCCGGCTTCGGCGCAAATCACTTGATCGTTGCCGATGCCGTCACCCGCCAGTTTTGGCAGGTCGGAAGTGCAAATGGCGTCGCCGCCCATGAATTTGGCCTTGATGGCCAGTTGTTTCATCTGGCGCAGCATGGGACCGCCGCCGGCATCCAGTCCGCCGAAGAACACGACATCAGGCTTCTTGGCCTTGAACGAGGTCAGGATCGCATTGAAGTCGGTCGCCTTGTCGTTGGTGTATTGGGTCGCCACGATGGTGATGCCGGCCGCTTTGGCTGCCTTGGTGAATTCTTCCGCCAGGCCTTGGCCGTACGCTGTGCGGTCGTCGATTACGGCTGCGGTTTTGGCATGCAATGTCTTGGCGGCATAACGGCCCAGGGCGCTGCCCAGTTGGCTATCGCTAGCTACTACGCGGAAGGTGGTGTTGAAATTTTGCTGGGTATACTTTGCGCTGGTAGTCGAAGGCGAAATTTGCGGGATACCGGCATCGTAATAAATCTTAGAAGCAGGAATCGACGTGCCTGAATTGACATGGCCAATGACGCCGGCGACTTTGGCGTCGACCAGTTTTTGCGCTACCGCAGTGGCTTGCTTCGGATCGGATGCATCATCTTCCGCTATCAGCACGAATTTGGTTTTCTTGCCGTCCAGTGTGATGCCTTTCGCGTTCAACTCTTCGATCGCCATCCTGGCGCCGTTTTCATTATCTTTGCCGATGTGAGCGATGGGGCCGGTGATGGGGCCGACGTGTGCGATCTTGACCACTTGTTCCTGCGCATAAGCGCTTGCAGACAAGACCAATGCGATGGCAGCGGTCAATGGAATCATTTTCATTTTGTGCACCTGGGTTTCTCCTAAGGATTTGCGGCGAAATTAATAAATTGATGAATTGATGAATTAATGGTGAGCAATTTTTTAGACAGTCGACTTTAATCAGTAGTTCGGTCTGTCCGCGGAGTTAAACGGTACAACATAAGAATAGCTTCGCAAAGCGCTTTTATATGTTTTTTTGTCAATTCGACAGAATGATATGTGTAATGTGCGGAGCGGCAGGGTGCAAAATAAAAAAAGCGCCCCAACGCTAAGTTCGGACGCTTCCATGGGACAGCCGGTGGATGTTATTTACTTAGTGACGGCCAGCAATGTACGCTTGCCATCCTTGTAAGTGTACAAGGTCAGCGCGCCGTCCTTGATATCGCCCTTTGCATCGAAGGCGATTGTGCCGGTCACGCCCTTGTAATGGATCTTTGCCAGTTCGGGCAGATATTTTTTCGGATCGGCGGAATTGGCTTTTTGCATGGCTTCCACCATGGTCATCACGGAGTCGTATGAGTAGGCCGCATACAGTTTGACTTCAGTGTTGTATTTCTTGTGGAAGGCTGCCTTGAAATCGTCCAGGCCTTTTTTGCCGGAATCTTCGACGCCGCCGGCTTCTGCGCACACCACCTGGTCATTGATCACGCCATCGCCGCCCAGTTTGCCCAGTTCGCCAGTGCACACGCCATCGCCGCCCATGAACTTGGCCTTGATGCCGAGCGCCTTCATTTGGCGCAGCATCGGGCCGGCAACCGCATCCATGCCGCCGAAGAAAATTACATCCGGATTCTTGGCTTTGATCGAAGTCAGGATGGCGTTGAAATCGGTTGCCTTGTCATTGGTGAACTGGGTCGCGACGATATTGACGCCGGCCGCCTTGGCGCCTTTGGCAAACTCCTGCGCAACCCCTTGACCGTAGGCGGTGCGATCGTCGATGACGGCGATGTTCTTGGCCTTCAGCGTGGTGGCCGCATAACGTCCCAGCGTGCCGCCCAGCTGGCCGTCGTTGGCGACTATGCGGAATACGCTGTTAAAACCTTGCTGGGTGTATTTCGGGCTGGTGGCAGCCGGCGAGATTTGCGGGATGCCGGCATCGTAGTAGATCTTGGAAGCTGGAATCGTGGTGCCCGAATTCAGGTGGCCGATGACGCCGTCGATCTTGGCGTCCACCAGTTTTTGCGCTGCGGCCGTGCCCTGTTTGGGATCGGATGCATCATCTTCTGTCAGCAGTACGAATTTGATTTTCTTGCCGCCCAGGGTAACGCCCTTGGCGTTCAATTCTTCGATCGCCATCTTGGCGCCGTTTTCCATGTCTTTGCCGAGGTGGGCCGAAGGGCCGGTCACCGGACCGACATGGCCGATCTTGACGATTTGTTCCTCGGCATGGGCCGAGCCGGCAGCGCCAAGGGCCAACGCGATTGCTGCAGTCAACGGCAACATTTTGTTCTTCATCTGCACGTGTTTCCTCCTAAGGATCAAGTAAGCAAAAATTCCCGCTGCATGTTCAGCGGAACATGCAAACATTACAACAGAAAAAAATCTTCGCAAAGGATTTTCACTGTGTTTTAGACAATACACTTACGGTGCGGATGGGAAAGGCGGCTGGAATAACGGGATATTTGGCGCGAATAACGCCGCTGTAACAGACTGTGACTGACCGAACGGTAAGCGGCGATTGCTTCTTGCGATACCGCCAGTAATTTTTTTGATGCGTATTTTGACGGGTATTAACGAGTAACAAAAAAAACGCCCCGTCAGACGGGGCGTTTCCGGATGCTGCGCGAGACGATTATTTTGTCACTGTCAGCAAAGTGCGTTTGCCATCCTTGTAGGTGTACAAAGTCAGCGAACCGTCCTTGATGTCGCCCTTAGGATCGAACGAGATCACGCCTGTCACGCCCTGATGGTGAATCTTGGCCAGTTCCGGCAGGTATTTTTTCGGATCGGACGACTTGGCTTTCTGCATGGCGTCAACCATTGTCATCAGCGCGTCGTACTCATACGGTGCGTAGATCACGACTTCCTGGTTGAATCTCTTTTGGTACTTGGCCTTGAAGTCTTCCAGCGCTGCTTTGCCGGCATCTGGCACACCGCCAGCTTCGGCGCAGACTACCTGGTCGTCTTTCAAGCCTGCACCAGCCAGCTTGGCCAGCTCAGTAGTACACAGGCCATCGCCGCCCATGTATTTGGCTTTGATGCCGAGCTGGTCCATCTGACGCAGCATCGGGCCGCCGACCGCATCCATGCCGCCGAAGAAGATCAGGTCAGGATTCTTGGCCTTGATGGAAGTCAGAATCGCGTTGAAGTCGGTAGCTTTGTCGGTCGTGAACTGAGTAGCGACGATAGTACCGCCGGCCTTCTTGGCGCTCTTGGCGAACTCTTCCGCAACCCCTTGGCCGTACGCGGTACGGTCATCGATCACGGCGATGTTCTTGGCTTTCAGCGTGTTGATGGCATAACGGCCCAGGGTGCCGCCCAGCTGGCCATCGTTGGCCACCACTCGGAACGCGGTGTTGAAGCCTTGCTGGGTGTACTTAGGATTGGTAGCCGATGGCGAGATTTGGGGAATACCTGCATCGTAATAGATCTTCGATGCCGGGATGGTCGTGCCGGAATTCATGTGGCCGATAACACCCTTGACCTTGGCGTCCACCAGCTTCTGCGCAACTGCAGTACCTTGTTTCGGATCGGAGGCATCATCCTCGGAGGCCAATACGAAAGTAACTTTTTTACCGCCGATCATGGTGCCCTTGGCGTTCAGTTCCTCGATCGCCATCGTGGCGCCGTTTTCATTGTCCTTGCCGATGTGAGCGTTAGGACCCGTAAGCGGGCTGACTTGACCGATGGTGACGACTTCTTGAGCTGAAACAGGGCCGGCAAAGGCGAAAGCCATTGCAATTGCGCCAGCCAACGGAATCATTTTGATCTTGTTCTGCATGAATATCCTCCTGAGGATTTAAAATAAAACAATCTAACTACAGTTTTACCGTCCGCTGCTTATCTATTATTTATCCAGACTTGTCCGAATAAAGCAACGTTACAACATAAAAAACGCTTCGCATAGCGGTTTTTGCGAATTCTTAAAACAGCTGGCGCAGCCCTTAATCCCCTTGGCATGAGCAAACAACACACACTAGACAAAGTCGATCGCAAACTGCTGAACTTGCTGCAGCGCGACAATCAAATGCCAACCCGCACCCTGGCCGAAAAAGCGCACATTTCCCAGCCAACCTGCCTGCGCCGCCTGCGCGATTTGCGCGAGGCCGGCATCATCAGCGCCGATGTCTCCCTGGTCGATCCGTTCGCACTCGGTTACGGCATGCTAGCGTTTCTTGAAATCTCGCTGAATCACCAGTCTGACGAGCACATGCAGGAATTCGAGCTGCGCATGAACAAGGAAGCCGAAGTCATGCAATGCTATTTCGTGTCCGGCGATTACGATTATTTCCTAGTCGTGCATGTGATCGATATGGATGCCTATTATCAGTTTGTGCGCCGGGTCATTTCGGGGTCAGGCAACGTCCGCCATTTCCAATCTCGCTTTCCGATGAAACGCGCCAAATTCGTTACGCGGGTCGCCTTCGACGAGAAGCCTGCAACGGTCGAGGTGCGCATCGCCAAGTGATGCACTCGAACAGTGCGCCGAAACAACAAAATGGCGGCGCGACTGATTCCCGCAGACACATACGCAAAAACCGCGCCATGTCACAGCAGATCGCAACAAATAAAGAAGGCGGAAAAAAAAGACCGATGCTGGCGCCAGCATCGGTCTTTTTCATTGCCTTGCTACAGCAGGCGTGACAGCAATCATGCTTGCACAGGGCGCGGCAAAATCATCGGCCGTGGCGTCTGCCGCGGCATGCCGGTAAAGGCAAAATCGACTTCCGGCTGGCGGCCGGAAATGATCTCGGCGATGGCGCGTCCGGAACCGCAACCCATGGTCCAGCCGAGTGTGCCATGGCCGGTGTTGAGGAACAGATTGCTGATTTTGGTTTTGCCGATATACGGCACGTTGGATGGCGTCATCGGGCGCAGGCCGGTCCAGTAAACCGGATTGTCGTAGTCGCAGCCGTCCGGGAACAGCTCGCGGGTACGGCGTGTGATTGCTTCGCAACGGGTGGTGTTGAGTTCGCGCGTGTAGCCGTTCAGTTCGCAGGTACCTGCCACCCGCAGGCGGTCGCCCAGGCGTGACACCACCAGTTTGTAGCCGTCGTCGGTCAGCGAGACGCTTGGCGCGGCTTCGGAATTGGTAATCTGATAGGTGGCGGAGTAACCTTTGCCCGGATAAATCATCAGCTCGATGCCAAGCGGTTTCAGCAGCGGTGTCGAGAAGCTGCCCATGGCAACCACGAAAGCGTCGGCATGCAGCACTTCATGACGGCCGTCGGCATTGATGACTTCAACCCCGGTGATCTTGGCGCCGGCGCCGCTGCCTTCGGTAATCAGGCGGGTGACGCTGGTGTTGTACTGGAAATTCACGCCGGCTTCGGCGGCCTTATCGGCCAGGCCCGAGGTGAATTTATAGACGTCGCCGGATTCATCGGTAGCGGTAAAGTCGCCGCCGACGATTTTGTCGCGGATGCGGGCCAGAGCCGGTTCGATTTTCACCACTTCATCGGCGCTGATCGAGTCGCGCGGGCAGCCCAGGTCACGCATCAGTTTCGCGGCCGGCAGCGAAATATCGAATTCTTTTTGGTCCGTATAGAAATGCAGGATGCCGCGTGTCAGGCAATCGTAGTCGACGCCGGTATCGGCACGTACTGCTTGCAAGGTCTGGCGGCTATATTCGCAGATGGCGACGATTTGGCGGATATTGTCGTTGGTGCGGGCTGGCGTGCATTCGCGCAGGAAATTCAGCGCCCATTTCCATTGCAGCCATTCCGGACGGAAGCGGTACAGCAATGGCGCATCTTCCTGCCCCAGCCACTTCAACACCTTCAACGGCGCTTGCGGATTGGCCCAAGGCTCGGCATGCGATACCGAAATCTGGCAGCCGTTGGCAAAGCTGGTCTCTTGCGCCGCACCCGGCTGGCGTTCGATCACGGTCACATCGTGACCTTCCTTGTTCAGGAACCAGGCAGAGCTAGTGCCGATAACGCCGGCGCCCAATACAATTACTTTCATCTCATCTCCAAAAACCACCGTTTTTTAAACAAAATTACCGCTTTTCAATAGCGCTATTGTAAGAAAACATAGATTTTTTAGGCGATCAAAATGAGATCTATTTTTTTTACTTTTATCTACGGTATTGCAAATAGTGATTGAAAATCAAAAAAATTACGCTAAATGTTTGTTTTTTTTAATTTGACTAATTCCAGGCTTACTGCTCGGCAAATCACTTCATCCAGGGTCTGATGCAAGCCGGTCCTGATTTGCGCCGCCATGCCTTCCACTGCTGTCTGAAGCACGTCCGCCAAGCCGTCCCGGACACGCTGCTCGATGACGAAATCGATCCGATCCTGCAGTTGCTGCAATACTTTTTCCCTTACCTCTGCCTCTAGCCGCTCCCAGTCATGCTGGCTCAGCGTGATCTCCGGCTGGACCGAGGGCAACTCGAAACTGTCTTCATCGTCGATTGCCGATGTTGACGCCGGTGCTGCAGCGGTAGCAATAGCCGGCGGCGTTTCTATAATGTCGGTCAAAGTCGGTAGCGGAACAATGACCTCGGTCAATAAAGGGATATTGGCGTCATGTTTACCGTTGGTCATCGCAAAATCCTCATACATTGTCAGCAACAAAATGCGTTAGCGGATAACCGCGTTGCTGGTAAAAACGATAGCGCTCACGCCCGCCGGCCTTGTCGTCTTCTGCCAGCGAGATGATTTCGAACATTCTTTCGAAGCGGGCGAAATGCAGTGGAGTCCTGCCGGAAAGGTTGATCAGGATCTGGTGATGCGGCCACTCGGTTTCTTCATCGGCGGCCAGGATCACCGGGGTTTGTGCTGCCAGAGGATCGCCTGCCCTGACGTGCGGCAGGAAGTCGTGCTCGGAAAATGTCCAGAGCGCCTGGTCAAGCGTCGCCAGATCCTCGGCATTACTGCTCAATATGACGATCTGGCGTTGTGCCATGCGGGCTTTGCGCACCAGTCGGCAGGTGTACAGAAATTTGTCCGAAATATTGGTGTGAAAGTCGATTTGCGTCATGAGGTGTAATCGTGGGGCAGCAATGTCTTAAAAACGGAAACCGGGAGGCGCGTTACCTGCCGCCGGCAATGCGTCGCCGTTGTTGGCGGTGCCGTTGGTGCTGAGGCCCGGAGCTGCGGATTTACCCGGTGAGCCGGCGCCAGGTGCGGCGGCTACCGGCGCTGCATTGCGATAGGTTTTTGGCAAACGATTGCTTTCGGGGTAGCCGGCTGCGGTCAGCGCGGTGCCCCAGGCCGGGGCCAGGAAGCCGCTTTCCTTGTTGCTGCCAATGGTCAGCACGGGTAGTTGGTCGTCCTTCGCGATCTTGCGTAATGCAGCAATGTCTTCATTGCTCTTCACGGTTTTTTCGCTGAACGGAACGCCGCGTTCGTTCAGCATTTTGCGGCCATCGTCGCAGGGGATGCATTTTTCCGAGCTATACAGGGTGACAGGATGGTTCTTGACCGCCAGCGCCAGTTCATATGGCAGGCCGTCGCCGCTGCTGCTACCCTCGCCAGCGCCGCCGACGGTTTTCTGTGGTATCACCTTGCCAGAGGCCGGCGGCGTATCGCTATAAGTGACCTTGCCATCCGGGCCGGTGGATTTATACAGTTGCGCCTGTACGCTTGCGGCCGACATCAGCAGAAAAAACATTGCAGCGAATTTCATCTCGAATTTCATCCCAACCTTCATCCTCTTCCCCTTATTGTAAGAATCGCCGACCTGCGGCGAAGGTTTGCCTGCGTTGCTACTGCTTATGGAAAGCTCGAATAACCCGCCTGTTACGTCTCGGCGACCCCATCTCGGCGACCCCGTCTCGGCGCCCCCGTCCTTCCCGCGAACGCGGGAATCTATTTTAAATCAGTAACGTGGATCCCCGCGTTCGCGGGATGACGGAGTTTTTAGAGGTCGCCTTATGCCGCCATGCCGCTGTGTCGCAGCAGGGCGTCGATATTGGGTTCGCGTCCGCGAAATGCCTTGAAAGATTCCAGCGCCGGACGTGAGCCGCCGACGGCCAGGATTTCGTCGTGGAATTTTTTGCCGGTCTCGGCCGACACCACATTCCCGCCGTGCGCCGCCGCCTCTTCAAACGCGCCATACGCATCGGCCGACAATACTTCAGCCCACTTGTAACTGTAGTAACCGGCAGCGTAGCCGCCGGCGAAAATGTGGCCGAAGGAATGCTGGAAGCGATTGAACGGCGGCGGGTTGATGACCGCGATCTTGGCTCGCACCTGGTTGATTACGTCTTGCACGCTTTGGCTGCCATACGGATCGTAATCGTCGTGCAAGCGCATATCGAACAAGGAAAATTCAACCTGGCGCAGGGCTTGCAAGCCGGACTGGAAATTCTTGGCGGCGATCATCTTGTCGTACAGCGCGCGCGGCAAGGGCTCGCCGCTTTCTGCCTCGGATGTCATGTGCTGCAACACTTCCCATTCCCAGCAAAAGTTTTCCATGAACTGCGAAGGTAATTCGACCGCATCCCATTCGACACCGGAAATGCCGGACACGCCAATCTCGTCAACCCGGGTCAGCATGTGATGCAAGCCGTGGCCGAACTCGTGGAACAGGGTGATCACTTCGTCATGCGTAAACAAAGCCGGCTTGGCGACGCCGTCGATCACTGCCGGCGCGGTGAAATTGCAGGTCAGGTAAGCAATCGGGGTTTGTATTTCACTGCCGAGGCGGCGCCGGGCGCGTGCATCGTCCATCCATGCGCCGCCACGCTTGCCGTTACGGGCATACAGGTCGAGATAGAATTGGCCGATCAGCTTGCCGTCTTTTTGGATCCGGAAAAACTTGACGTCCGGATGCCATACCGTGGCCTGGTCGGCGCTGATGTCGACGGAAAACAATTTCTGCACCAGTTGGAACAAGCCTGCTACCACGACTGGTTCCGGGAAATACTGCTTTACTTCTTGTTCGGAAAAAGCGTAACGCTGCTCGCGCAGTTTTTCGGCGGCATAAGTCAGGTCCCAGGCTTCCAGCGAGGCCAGGCCCAGCTGTTCTGCGGCAAAGGTGCGCAGCTCGGCCAGATCTTGTTCGGCAAACGGCCGTGCGCGCTGGCCCAGGTCTTCCAGGAAGTGCATTACTTCGGCAGGTGTTTTTGCCATCTTCCGCACCAGCGACAGCTCGGCATAATTCTTGAAACCCAGCAGTTTCGCTTCTTCATTGCGCAAACGCAGGATCTCGACAATGTTGGCGCTGTTGTCCCATTCCGGCTTTTCGCCCAGCTCGGATGCCTTGGTTGCATTGGCGCGGTAGATTTTTTCACGCAAGGCGCGGTCGTCCGCATATTGCAGGATCGGAAAGTAAGACGGGAAGTGCAGCGTAAATTTATAGCCGGGCTTGCCATCCTGCTCGGCTGCGGCGCGCGCGGCCTGGCGCACGTCGTCCGGCAATCCGGCCAATTCGGCCTCGTCGTTGACAAACAAGCCGTAGGCGTTGGTGGCGTCGAGAATGTTTTCCGAGAACCTGGTGGTCAGCGCCGCGTGTTTTTCCTGGATTTCGGCGAAACGGGTCTTCTTGGCCGGCGGCAGTTCTGCACCACCCAACCTGAAATCGCGCAGCGCATTGTTGACTATCTTGCGCCGCGCCGCCGACAGATCGGCGAAATCGAGGTTGTTCTTGATGGCCTTGTACTTATCGAACAAGGCCAGGTTTTGCGCCAGCGCAGTCCAGAACTCGATCAGTTTCGGCTGGTTCTCGTTATACGCGGCACGCAATTCCGGCGTGTCCGCCACCGCATTCAAATGGCTGACAATGCCCCAGGCACGACTCAATTTTTCGGTCACGTGTTCCAGCGGGACGACAAAATTGTCCCAGGTGGCCGCATCGGTCGATGCCTCCAGCAGGGCGACGACGGTATGCGCCTGCTGGAGCAGCGCGGCAATCGCCGGCGTGATGTCGGCCGGCGTGATTTTGTCGAACCTTGCCAGGCCGGTAAAGTCGAGCAGGGGATTGCTGGCGTTGAAAGCGGTAGATGTCATTGCAATTACATTCTTTCTGCGGCTTCGATGGTGTTGACCAACAACATGGTGATGGTCATCGGACCGACGCCGCCTGGCACCGGGGTAATGTAGCCGGCGACTTCCCGGGCGTTGGCAAAGTCGACATCGCCGCACAGCTTGCCGTTATCGTCGCGGTTCATGCCGACGTCGATCACGGCCGCGCCGGGTTTGATCATGTCGGCGGTAACAATATTGCGTTTACCGGTAGCCACCACGAGGATATCGGCCATGCGGGTATGCAGCCCGAGATCGCGCGTCTTCGAATTACAGATGGTGACAGTGGCGCCGGCTTGCAAGAGCAGCATGGCTTGCGGCTTGCCGACGATATTCGAGGCGCCGACGACCACGGCATGGGCGCCACGCACAGGGAAATTGACCGATTCCAGCATTTTCATCACGCCGTAAGGCGTACACGGGCGGAACAGTGGCTGGCCGGTCATCAACAGGCCGGCGTTGCTGATATGGAAGCCGTCGACGTCTTTCTCTGCTGCGATGGCTTCGATCACCTTGTGGGCATCGATGTGGGCCGGCAATGGCAGTTGCACCAGGATGCCGTTAATCTTCGGATCATGGTTCAAGGCGTCGATACGCGCCAGCAAGGCCGCTTCGGTCAGGTCTGCATCGTATTTTTCCAGCACTGAATGCAAGTCGTTGTCTTCGCAAGCCTTGACCTTGTTGCGCACATACACCTGCGAAGCCGGGCTGTCGCCGACCAGGATCACCGCCAGGCCGGGCTGCTTGCCCTGTGCGGTCAGTACGGCGGCGCGCTTGGCGACATCGGCGCGCAGTTGTTTTGAAAGGAGGTTTCCGTCAATCAGTTGAGCTGGCATAGTGGTGGCGTGAAAATTGAAAGCAAAGCAGGATTATAAGGGGTGCGCCCCCATAAGTTTGCACCGGCAGCGAGTTCCTTGCGGATTCTTGTAAATTTGCTGAAGATTGCTTATTTGATAAAATGCAGTGTTGGCGAGCGCGCGGCCAGTACGTTGCCAGTACGTTGCCAGCGCTATTTTCACCAGTCGATTGCGCTCCGGGCGACATCCAACGCGTTCTTTCATTTTCGGCTATTCTCGCCTTCTACGAATCGAGTTACGGGCAGCAATAACGTCGCGAAATCAAAAAAATCACGAAATCATGAAATCATGAAATCACCAAAGGCCAAAGAGCCCAAGATGATGAATTTGAAAACAAAGGATGCTGAATTGACTGATCATTACACGCGCCGGCTGGCGCTGCTAGGGCAAGAGCAGCATCGCGGCTTGCTAGGCCAGGGCTTGCGCGGCATCGAGAGAGAGACATTACGGGTTGACGGCAACGGCCGGCTGGCCCTGACGCCGCATCCGCGCGCGCTGGGCTCGGCGCTGACGCAGCCGCAGATCACGACCGATTATTCGGAATCGCTGCTGGAATTCATCACTCCCGCCGAGCACGACATAGGAACGGCGCTGACCGAGCTGGATGCGATCCATCGTTTCGTCTATTCGAAGCTGGGCGATGAACTGCTTTGGAGCCAGTCGATGCCGGCCCATCTGCCGGCGGAAGAGCAGATTCCGATCGCCTGGTACGGCACATCACACATGGGCATGCTGAAGCACGTCTACCGGCGCGGCCTGGCGCTGCGCTACGGCAAGCGCATGCAATGCATCGCCGGCATCCACTACAACTATTCGCTGGCGGAAGGGCTGTGGCAGGTCTTGCAGGAGGCTGAAGGCAAGAGTGGTAGCGGCACCGCGATGCATTTCCAATCGGAGAGTTATATCGCGACGGTGCGCAATTTCCGCCGCTACAGCTGGCTCCTGATGTATCTGTTCGGCGCATCGCCGGCGCTGTCGACCTGTTTCCTCGACGGCCGCCAGCATCGCCTGGAGCAACTGGACAAGGATACCTTGTATCTGCCGTACGCCACCAGCCTGCGCATGAGCGACCTCGGTTACACCAGCGAAGCCCAGGCGCGCCTGACGCCCCAGTTCAACAGTCTCGACAGCTACATCAAGAGTCTGGCACGGGCGGTCAGCCAGCCTTATCCGCCGTATGAAACAATCGGCACCCATCGCAACGGCGAATGGGTGCAAATCAATACCAATATCCTGCAAATCGAAAACGAGTACTACTCGACGATCCGGCCGAAACGCGTGATCAATTCCGGTGAACGGCCGATCCAGGCGCTCTCTGCGCGTGGCGTGCAATACATCGAAGTGCGCTGCATGGACATCGATCCATTCGAGCCGATGGGCATCAACCTGGAAACCTCGCGTTTCCTCGACGCCTTCCTGCTGTTCTGCGCGCTGGACGACAGCCCTTTGACGAGCGATGAGGAGAGTCTGGAAAACACCGAGAATTTCACGCGTGCGGTGAAAGAAGGGCGGCGTCCCGGATTGCAATTGCGGCGCGACGGCAATCCGGTCGGGTTGCAAACCTGGGGCAAGGAATTACTGGAGCGGATCGGCGCGGCCGCTGCGCTGCTCGACGCCCAGCGCAGCGACGGCGTCCACGCTGCATCGCTGGCAAAACAAAGCCTCAAGCTGGATCAGGTTGAGCTGACGCCGTCGGCGCAGGTGTTGTCTATCCTGCAGCAGAACAAGGAATCGTTTGCCAGCTTTGCACTGCGTCAAAGCAAGGCGCACGCGGCTTATTTCCTGGCGCACCCTCCCAGCCCGGAAGAACGCAATTATTTCGAAACTCTGGCAGCTACCTCACTGTCCGAACAGGAGAGCCTGGAACGTAGCCAGACCGGTGATTTCGATACCTTCGTCGCGGCTTATCGGGCCAGTACCTTGGGCAATATGAGTGTATGAAAACTCTGAGTAACTGCTGTCGGAGCTGACGGTATCAAGCTGTGGCCCGACCGATCAAGTCGGGTCAATAATGTTCACATCAGCGCTCAACTATAGGTTAGGCGAAATATATGGAAGCCAGTCTGACCATTTATCTTGCTCTATCGGCATTATTTATATCTGTTGCGATCAAGTCGATGTTTAGGGGTTATTTGCGGCCTGACTTCAATAGCACGGTATATAGCCCAACAAGGGCTGCAGCACTAATTAACCCGGGTATGATGCTGCGTTGTGTAAATCCGTAAAGAATAATGTCTGTCGTTAATCCAATAATCCAGAAAACGGCGACGTACATTAATGTAGCTGCCGACAGGTATTTTTTTAATGTGGTCCAATAAGTGCGGTGCTTCAACCATGCCCAGGCAAGATTGGTAACGCCAATAACAACAAGGACTATAAAAACAGCTAAAGAAATTGTCGTCCATGCCAACGATGACCCGGTAAAGAGGACCTGTCAGGAATTCTGTGTGCGGGATCAGAATTTCATAGTTAGTCAATTGCGTTGGTAAAGCGTTCGCCGAACATGATGGCGAATTGGTTGGCTGCCAGCTTCCATGTTCGCTGTGGCATCTT
>NZ_JAGQED010000043.1 GCF_018304965.1 Collimonas antrihumi | reverse complement strand
GAAACCGATTCAAGCCGTCACGCTCAATCCAGAACGGGATTCAGTCGTCGCAGCTGAATTGGCCAACCTTTCTATAGATCGATTGGCTGCATAAGTCAGGCGACAACTATCTTGACACGCGCCGGTTCTGCCAGCTTGAACTTATGCAGCCGTCCTGATGCTGGGTACATTCATACCAGATAATTCTCAGAGGCTGCATTAGTAGAACTCAAGTTTCTCAAGCCACCCGCTGACAACATTTGCAAGTTCAGCAGGACGCTCTAAGGGAATCATGTGGCCGCAGTTTTCAATAACTGTCGGTTGGCCCTTCGCGCACGGTGATCAGGACGCCGGGCCGTTGCTGCTTGAGTTTGGTGATGGTTTGCGGCAGCAAGCGCGCCGATGCCGAGATCAGGGTGCCGACGATGACATGGCCGGTATCGCCGGAGCGGAAGGCATTCAGCTCATCGGTCAGGTAGCGTAGTTGGGGTCGCCTCAGAAAACGGAAAATAAAGCACGCTAAGCCGGTTGCAACGGTCGTAGCGGTCTGAACTTGCCCGCGCCGATCTTGGCGCTGCTGCGCCAGAGGTAATCGCCGGTCAGGTTGATGTGTTCCCAGCCGAGCGGCGACAGGTACTGCAACAGCGCATCATCGACGGCATGACCGTTGCCACGCAGCGCATGAGCTGCCCGCTCCAGGTAGACCGTGTTCCACAGCACGACAGCCGCTGTCACCAGGTTGAGGCCGCTGGCCCGGTAGCGCTGCTGCTCGAAGCTGCGGTCGCGGATTTCGCCAAGCCGGTTGAAAAACACGGCGCGGGCCAGCGCATTGCGCGCTTCGCCCTTATTGAGTCCGGCGTGGACACGGCGACGCAGTTCTACGCTTTGCAGCCAGTCGAGGATAAACAGCGTGCGCTCGATGCGGCCCAGCTCGCGCAGGGCCACGGCTAGGCCGTTTTGGCGCGGGTAGCTGCCGAGCTTCCTGAGCATCAGCGAGGCTGTCACCGTGCCCTGCTTGATTGAGGTGGCCAGCCGCAGGATTTCGTCCCAGTGGGCACGAATCGCCTTGATGTTCAGTTTGTCGCTGCTAATCATCGGTTTGAGCGCGTCGTAACTGGCTTCGCCCTTGGGGATGAACAGTTTGGTATCACCCAGGTCGCGGATGCGCGGTGCGAAGCGGAAGCCCAGCAGGTGCATCAGGCCGAAGACATGATCGGTGAAGCCCGCCGTGTCGGTGTAGTGCTCCTCGATACGCAGGTCGGACTCGTGGTACAGCAGACCGTCGAGTACGTAGGTCGAGTCGCGCACGCCGACATTGACCACCTTGGTGTGAAACGGCGCGTACTGGTCGGAGATATGGGTGTAGAAAGTTCGCCCAGGGCTGCTGCCATATTTCGGGTTGATGTGGCCAGTACTTTCGGCCTTGCTCCCGGTTCGGAAGTTCTGGCCGTCCGACGATGACGTGGTGCCGTCGCCCCAGTGTTCGGCGAAGGGATGCCGGAATTGGGCGTTCACCAATTCAGCCAGTGCTGTCGAATAGGTTTCGTCGCGGGTATGCCAGGCTTGCAACCAGGCGAGCTTGGCGTAGGTCGTGCCGGGGCAGGACTCGGCCATCTTGGTCAGGCCCAGGTTGATCGCGTCGGCCAGGATGGTGGTTAGCAGCAGATTTTTATCCTTGGCCAGGTCGCCCGATTTCAGGTGTGTGAAATGGCGGGTGAAGTCCGTCCACTCATCGACTTCGAGCAGCAGTTCGGTGATCTTGACGTGTGGCAGGATCATGGCTGTCTGGTCGATCAGTGCCTGCGCGGTGTCGGGTACCGCCGCATCCAGCGGCGTGATCTTCAGGCCCGACTCTGTGATGATCGCATCCGGCAGGTCGTTCGCCGCTGCCATGCGGTTGACCGTGGCAAGTTGCGCCTCCAGCAGCGTTAGCCGGTCGTGTAGGTACTGGTCGCAGTCGGTGGCCACGGCCAGCGGCAATTCGCTGGACTGCTTGAGGCTGGCGAACTTCGCGGGCGGCACCAGGTAGTCCTCGAAGTCCTTGAACTGGCGTGATCCCTGCACCCAGATGTCGCCCGAGCGCAGCGAGTTCTTGAGTTCCGACAGTGCGCACAGCTCGTAGTAGCGCCGGTCGATGCCGGCGTCGGTCATCACCAACTTCTGCCAGCGCGGCTTGATGAAATCGGTCGGGGCATCAGCGGGCACCTTGCGGGCGTTGTCGGTGTTCATGCCGCGCAGCACCTCGATGGCATCGAGCACGTCCTTGGCGGCGGGCGCTGCCCGCAGCTTGAGCACATCCAAAAATTCCGGCGCGTAGCGGCGCAAGGTGGCGTAGCTCTCACCGATACGGTGCAGAAAATCGAAGTCATCGGGCTGCGCGAGCTTTTGCGCCTCGATGACGCTTTCGGCGAATGCGTCCCAGGACATGACGGCCTCGATGGCGGCGAACGGGTCGCGGCCCGATTGCTTGGCGTCGATCAGCGCCTGGCCGATGCGGCCGTACAGGCGCACCTTGGCGTTGATGGCTTTACCGGAGGCCTGGAACTGCAGCTGATGCTTGTTTTTGGCGGCGTTGAACAGCTTCCCGAGGATGCGGTCGTGCAGGTCGATGATTTCGTCGGTGACGGTGGCCGTGCCTTCGATAGCCAGCGCCACCAGGGTGGCGTAGCGCCGTTGCGGCTCGAACTTAGCCAGGTCGGCAGGCGTCATCTGGCCGCCCTCGCGGGCGATCTTGAGCAACCGATTCTGGTGAACCAGCCGCTCGATGCCGGGCGGCAGGTCGAGCGCCTGCCAGGCTTTGAGACGCTCGATGTGTTCGAGCATGTGCCGAGAATTGGGCTTAGCGGGCGACTGCCGCAGCCAGGCCAGCCAAGTCGTCTTGCTGTTGTCGCGGCGTTTTAGAAGATCGTCGAGGCCATGCCGGTGCCCGTTCGACAACGGCTCGGACACGGCTTCGTAGATTCGCCGGTTGGCGCGGGTGATCGCCTCGGAGCTGGCGCGCTCGATGGCATTGAGCGCGGGCAGAATGATGGACTGTCGCCGCAGATGTTCGATCAAGGCATCGGCCAGCACGATGCCCTTGTCGGTCTGCATGGCTAGCTCGGTCAGCGTATGCACAGCCTGCCGGTAGTGGCTCATCGTGAAGGGCTGGAAGCCGAACGCGGTTTGCAGCTCGACCAGGTGCTCACGCCGGGTCTGCTCTCGCTGCCCATACTCGTCCCAGCTTTCGATGCCGACCTTGAGTTGGTTGGCGACCAGTTTCAGTAAGGGCGGAAACGGCGGCTGATCGACGCCAAGGATGATGCCGGGAAAGCGCAGGTAGCAAAGCTGCACGGCGAAGCCCAGCCGGTTGGCAGGCCCGCGCCGCTGCCGGATGATGGCAAGGTCAGTATCGCTGAACGTGTAATGTCGAATCAAGTCGTCCTTGGTGTCCGGCAACGCCAGCAGGCTTTCCCGCTCGGCAGCGGACAGTATGGAACGACGAGGCATAGCTATTGATCCAATCTCAAGTATTGATACAGGGTCTCCCGGCTGACACCGAATTCACGTGCCAGCTTCGCTTTCTGTTCGCCGGCTGCGGCACGCTGCCGCAGTTCGGCGACCTGTTCGGGCGACAGTGCTTTCTTACGGCCCTGGTAGGCTCCGCGCTGCTTGGCGAGCGCGATGCCTTCCCGCTGCCGCTCGCGGATCAAGGCCCGCTCGAATTCGGCGAACGCTCCCATCACCGACAGCATCAGGTTCGCCATCGGCGAATCCTCGCCGGTGAAGGTCAGACTCTCCTTGACGAACTCGATGCGCACGCCGCGTTTGGTCAGCTTTTGCACAAGGCGGCGCAAATCATCGAGGTTGCGCGCCAGCCGATCCATGCTGTGAACCACCACGGTGTCGCCTTCGCGCACGAAGGCCAGCAGCGAATCGAGTTCAGGCCGCTGGGTGTCCTTGCCCGATGCCTTGTCGGTGAATACCCTGCCGACTTCGACATGCTCCAGTTGCCGTTCCGGGTTCTGGTCGAAGCTGCTGACCCGGACATAGCCGATGCGTTGACTCTGCATGATGCCTCCAAACACGAAAGTGTCAGGAAGAAATCTATGACCTTTCGCTGCAGGTGTCAAGAAATACAAAAATTAGCTCTATTCTGACGCTTCGATGTGACCTGTCCTGACATCAGGATAGGGTATAGCTCAAGCTGACATCGAAACAAAAAGTCAACCTCCTTCGATCAACTCGCCGAACAGTTCCTTAACCTTTGTACGGGCCTCGACCAGCGCAACCTGGCCTTGCTCAGTAATTTCATAGATGCGCCGTTCCCGCCGTCCGGTGCGTTCGTGGTGCGACCTCAGATAACCTTTTTTTTCCAACCCATGCAGCATCGGGTACACCGTACCGGCACTCAGCTCGTAGCCGTGGCGTCGCAGTTCTTCGATGATTCCCAGACCGAAGACGGGTTCCTCGGCTGCATGGTGAAGGATGTGCAGGCGGATCAAACCGCCGTAGAGGTCTTTGTCAGTCATTTTTCGTGCCTCACAGCGCGACACTCAACAGCCACCCAGCTGCACCGCTACCGACGACAACCAGCCACGGCGGGAGCTTCCAGAACATCAGTGCGACAAGGGCGACCAATCCCAAGCCGAAGTCTTGCGGCTGAAAGATGGCGCTAGTCCATACAGGGTGATAGAGCGCGGCCAGCAGCAAGCCGACTACAGCGGCATTGATACCCGCCAGCGCGGCTTGGGTGCCCGTATTACGGCGCAGACGCTCCCAAAATGGCATTGCCCCGACGACCAGCAAGAACGAGGGCGCGAAGATAGCCAGCAGGCACACAATGCCGCCGATCCAGCCCGACGGGGCGGTGTTCATCGAGGCACCAAGGAACGCGGCGAACGTGAACAAGGGGCCGGGCACCGCTTGAGCTGCACCGTACCCGGCTAGGAAGGATTCATTGCTGACCCAGCCGGAGGGCACCACTTCGGCTTGCAGTAATGGCAGCACAACGTGACCGCCGCCGAACACCAGTGACCCGACACGATAGAAGGAATCCACCATTGCCATGGTTTGACTTGGCATTAGTTTGGCCAACACCGGCAGACCAATTAGCAAGACAAAGAACAGTGAGAGCCAGAGCACGCCCGCCCGATGACTGACCGTGACAGGTAGTGGGTCGTGTTCAATAATTTGCGCTGGCTTGAACAATAACCGACCTGAGATGCCTGCGATAGCAATCACGCCGACCTGCCCCCATGCGGACGGCACAAGTAAGACGACACAAGTAGCAATTGCCATGATGGTGACTCGCAGCCCATCCGTGCATAGGTTGCGCGCCATGCCCCATACCGCTTGAGCGACCACGGCAACAGCCACCACTTTTAAGCCATGCAACGCGCCCTGCGAGACGTAATCGCCATAGCTGGAGATGCCGAGCGCAAAAAGGATCAAGGCTATGGCAGACGGCAGCGTGAAGCCAGCCCAAGCAGCCAGCGCCCCGCTGTATCCAGCCCGAGACAGTCCTAATGCTATGCCGACCTGGCTGCTTGCTGGCCCTGGCAGGAATTGACAAAGCGCAACCAAGTCCGCATAGCTCCGTTCAGAGAGCCAGCGCCGCCGTGTAACGAATTCGGCGCGGAAGTAGCCCAAGTGCGCGATAGGGCCGCCGAAGGAAGTCAGTCCAAGGCGCAGAAAAATAAGAAAGACCGACCATGGTCTGCTGTCATCGGAGGGGGTATTGATCATGCGTTCGCCTTCTTGATTTGCAACAGAATGATCCATAATAATCGAATTTCGTTATCGAAATTCGATTATTATGTCAGAAAAGTGGCCTCGGCGCGCACCATGCAGCTCGTTCCAGCTGTAGCTTCAATAGGAGCACGGTTACGGCTTAGCGTGCTTTATTTTCCGATTTCTGAGGCGACCCCTAGTTCGGCGATCACGGTCTTGACGCGCGCGCCTAGCAGGCTGCCGTAACAAGTCGGCACCACGCCGCGATTGGTGCGTTCGAACAGCGGCACATCAAGATCTGCTTCGAGTTCCTGGATCGCCTTGGTGACGGCCGGTTGTGTCAGGTTCAGTTCACGCGCGGCGCGGGCGATGGAAGACGACTCCAGCACACGTTCAAAAATCAGCAGCGGCTTCAGTTTCAAGCGGCGCATCATGGCGTCGACCAACGGCACGTTCGCGCGCCTTTCCGGTATATCCGACAAATTCATCTCCTGTCTGAAGCATTGAAATGCTTCGGCGACTTTATTTTAATGTGATTAATAACAGGCTGTTATCGCATGAATCATGCGTAACTGAAGCCATGCAATATTGCGCCAAGTGTACTGCGCTAACTTCGCGGCGTGCAAAAAAGTCTGACGTGCTTGCGCAAAGCAGACTTTTTTGTTTTCGATTGAGGTGGATTTCAACCGAAACGGTCGAGGCTGATGCCGATATTGATCAGCCGCCACATCGCATCATGTCGAAGAACTCGGCGTTATTCTTGGTCGACTTCCTCTTGTCGAGGATGTTCTTTGATCATTTTGACGGCGCCAAGCTTAAAGCTGGGGTCGAAATTGCGGCGTTGCCTTCTCATGCAAATCTCCTCGGATGGCGGAGTGTCCACCTATCGAGGTGTCCGGGCAAATTAGACCACTACAGGATAAGCGGGTACGCCACTCTCATGCAGTTGCGCTTCGCTTCGTTCGCTGTGATCAACTTACGGTGGGACTTGCACTCACAATAGTGCGCCCATGCCGGGTGCACAATGAAAATCCCTACGCAACGATGGCCGCTACGTAGGGATCGGGTGGATAGTTCTAACGCTCTAAAAAAAGGAGGGAGCACTCAGACGGGATCGACGGACGCCTTAACGCAGCGGCCAAGGTTTGGCGGGCGCGCCCATGACCGGCTTGCCCAGCAGGGGAGATGCCAAGGCGTAAGCGCCGTTTTCCGTAAAGGCCCACATGATGTTGCGGTCGTACTCGGTGTACATCGCAAGCACGCCCTTGCCGAGGGTGTAACTCGGCAGCTCCGTCTCGTCTGCCAGTGCCGGCACGAAATAGCCGGCAATGGTCGGCTTCTCCGGATTCTTGAAGTCGAAGATCTGCACGCCGGCGTTATAGAACGAATACGGAATGATGCCCTGACGCCAGCCGCCGGGTTGGCCGATTGCGTTCGAACGCTTCGGACCGAAGTTGCCGCCGCGCTGGCAGAAGCTCGTGTACGGTGCGCCCTCCGGTGGCGTGGGCTTCGGCAGCTTGGTTGCCACCTTCATGTGCGACGGATCGCGCGCATCAACGACAAAAATGTCCTTGTACGGCTCATAGCAATCGCGGTTCATCGGGTAGCCGCTGGTCAGGACAAAGCCGGTGCGCGCGTACTGGCTGACGTCGGCGTTGTCGTATTCGGTGCCGGCGTAGCTGGGCGGCGTATTGACGTTACCCATCACCTTCGGATGCTTCGGGTCGGACAGATCGAAGGACCAGAGGCCAAGGCCACCCATCGCACCGAAGCCGATCTTGCCGCCGTTTTCCAACGGCTTCGGCAAGAAGATCGGAATACGCGAGCCCATCCACGAGGTGCGGTTGCCGGCGCGCGGGTTCTGCAGATAGGCCTGTTCGTGGGCCGCGTTGCCGAGAATCTGCCCCGGTACCGAAATCTGGGAAACAAAGGTCGGATTCGCCGGATCGGACATGTCCCAAACCTGATAGCCCGGCGAATACAAATAGTTCGGATATTCCGTCAAGCCGTAGGTGTCGTCCGGCGCGGCCGACAGGATCATGTACTTGCCGCCGTAGTATTCCGGCGCATCCAGCGATCCGGAACCCTGCTGCTGCCCGATCGGTGCATCGGGATGCTTATAGTCGGTGGTACGGGTCGCCAGCAGTCGCCACTGGCTGGGCAGCGGACCATCCATCACGAAGACCTTGAACCCTTTGAGCGAATTGTAGTGACGTTGCGCCGCAACCTTGTCCGGCTGCTCGATCTTCTCGGTCATCAGGCCATAGCGACCAATTTCGAACGAGGCGACGATTACCGGCTTGCCCAGTTTCTTGCTCCAGGCAATGGTGGCGCCCCCGAGATAGTCGTGGACGTTGTTAGGATCGAATTTTTCACTCGATCCTTTCGGCCCCCAAACGCCCCCTTTGGAAAAGACGATCTTGCCGTGGGCAGGATCGGTCACGTCCATGATCCGCAAATAATCGCGGTCGTGAATGTACAGGTAACGATGCCCGTCGAAGTCGGCGATATTGTTCCAGGCATGGAACGGCGAGCCGACGCCCGGATAGAAGGCCAGCACCTCCACATTCTTGGTAAAGGTGGTCTTATCCCAGTTCTTCATCTCGCCGGGGAAGCGTTGCCCGTTATGCACTTCCGGCGTCGCTTTCGGCCAGACAAAGTGACCGGTCGTCGTATCCATCCCGTAGTCGATACCCGGGACGAGAGGCGCAGGCCGGCGTTCAGGCGTCAAGCGCAGCCAGGCGGCAAGATGCGGGTCCTGAACATCGGGCGCGCGTGGCGTCGCTTGAACGGCGGATGCGGCCGCATCCTTGGCCAATGCGGCCTGCGCCGGGGCCACATTGGCGCACCCCGTCATCAAGATAGCCGATAACGCCGAACCTGTCGCCAGGACTGATCTGAGATTTCGATTCCGAAGCATGGTTTCCTCTATTGATATATGCGGTGACAGGGATAGCAAGATCAGGTTGCAACTTGCCTATTCACATACACAATTGTTGCAGTGTATTGAAGTATTCAATTTTATTGAAATGTTAAGCCGTTTTATAATGAAAAATTGGCTATCAGGTATTCTTATTGGACATACCTGCATACATTTGCGCGGCACGTACAAATGATCTGTGCTTGCGTAAGAACGGCGTTTCCGTGGCCGTGAGAACGCATGCGCTGAAGAAGGCGCCGTTTTCGCAGAAGGCCTTGCTGCTGAATTCCGGAGTACAGGATTGGCGACGCGATTGGTGCGATGTTTTGGACCTGAAGGATCTCATGAGCAGGTCTTTCGACCCGCTTTGGCCGCTCACGGACGAACCTGTGACCCGAGCCTATCTCGTAAGAGCTGGGCTTTTTTAGTTTGTTTTCCTGATATTTGTTTTCCATCTCTAAAAAAAGGGGGGGCTCAGAATTTATGCGTAATACCAACTCCGAAGCCGGAAGGACTTTGGCCTTGCGCCAGGCCCGGAATCGCATTTGCGGGCAAGTTGTAGCTGGCGTTTTTTTCGTTGCTGATCTTGGTGTAGGCACCCCATAGTTCTGTCCGTTTCGAAAGGTAGTAGCCGTAGCCGAGGGATACCTGATGCGCGCCGGATTCTGTCCCTGGCTTGCCAATGCCACCGATGCCGCTGATCGCATTTCCTTTTGACCTGCCTGCCTTGACGATAGACGCGCGCAGCTGGCCTTGGCCGATGTTGTGGGTTACCGCCAGTTGCCATGCGTCGCGGCTTAAGGTGGTTTGCGCCGTGGGTTCGTAGCGCAACCGTTCCCAGGCGAACCTGAGCCGGGTGGCGCCAATCGAATAGGCCGCACCAATCTTGTCGCCAGTATCTGTGGTGCCGGGGCCGAAATACTGGCTGTGCTGTTCATGGCCATAGGCCAGATACAGCGGACCGTTTTCATAGGTCATCAGTGCCGCCCAGAGTCCTGGGTTGGTAGTTGCTGTCCGTTCCTCCTTGGCGCTATAGGCGATGCGGGCGGAAAAACCCTTCATCAACGGCGTTGAGTATTGCAGCAGATTATTTTGACGGCGGTCAAACGACGCCGGCGCCGTGTTGTTGCCGCCAACGGCAAAACCATTTCCCATGATCGAGTTGGAAGAGAAGATACCTGCCGTAAAAGGGTCGATTGCATATACCGAGACAAAGCGATACGGCGATTCCCAATGGCCGGCAAAAATTTCACCAAACGGGCCGCGCAGGCCCACGGCGTCATTGCGGTCCGCGAAGGAGCCGCCGCCGGTATCCACCAGCACATTCGATTCAATCTGAAAGAAGGCTTGCAGGCCGCCGCCCAGATCCTCGACACCTTTGAATCCCAGCACCGACAAATCGTTCGATAAGCGATTGATTCTGGCAATGCCTCCTTTGGCCCCCCCGGCCTGGACGCTTTCAGCATCTACCTTTAGAAAGCCGTAGATGGTGACATTGCCGGGCAGCGTTTGTGCTGTCGCCGACGCTGCGCCGACGCCGAATATCAACGCGCTCAGGGCTCTTGATGCATATTTCATTTTGTCTCCTCCGTTGTAACTTCATACGTTTTATTTTTTTAAATAGTAATTTATATGAGTTTATAAGTATACGTATAAATAATTGTGAATTTATTTGGGCGGGGAAATGGCACAAACTCGATCCCTGCTGACGGACTTTGGACAGCAGGAAAATAGAGGGGCCGGCACTGCCGACGCCACGAAAACTGGCGGGCACTGCGGTTTGCGTTGCGAGAGGGGGCGCTGGCGTAAACGTGGGATGAGCCGAGAACAGCGCCCGACCGTGGAATCCGGCCAGGCGCTATTCAGGTGGGCTTTGTGGCGGGGTTAAAGCAAATTCAGGTCTGATTTTCTTTAATCAGGTCCAGCACGTGGATACTCAGGCGCGTGGTGTGATTGCGCATTGCAAGGTAGGATTTCTCCGGGTCTGACGCCAGGATGGCGGCGATGATCTCATCGTGCTCGTCATGCGATACCGTCAATCGCCGGTCCACGCCGGTTTGCGCGGCGCGAAACATGGACAACCGGTCACGCAGGTTCTCTATGGTGTCGGCCAGGCTCTTGTTATGCGCACCGGCACAGATCAGGTGATGGAATTTCTTGTTAAGCAGTAAATAACCTTCGTCATCGCCATTGGCGACACATTCCTGGCTTTGCACATGGATCAGCTCGAGCTGCTTTTTCTGGACAGCGCTCATGCGTTCGGCGGAAATCCGGCAGCACAGCGCTTCCAGCTCGCACATCGCTTCCAGCATATCGGCCAATTCGTCGACGCCGATACTGGTGACGATGCCGCCTTTACGTGGCCGCAATTCGATCAGGTCGCGTGCAGCCAGTTCGCGCAACGCCTGACGGATTGGCGTGCGCGACACCTTGAAGCGTTCGGCCAGCGCGATTTCTTCGAGGCTCTGTCCAGGAGCGAGCATGCCGCTGATGATTTCATCACTGAGTGTGCGATAGATTTTTAGCGAAATGGTTTCCATCAGTCTTGCCTCTTGCCCTGTGTAATTGTTGGTATGGTAAAAATGCTCTGTATGCCTGATACCGCTGGTATTTTACATCGGGAGTGTTATACATGAAATCACAATACAGGACTTCTTAAATAAATCTTTAAGAATTTTAATGAATTCTTATAAAATTTAACGTATACATATAATTGTCGATTCAGTAGAATCATTCTTCGTCACTATCTTTTAACCTGTCCGAGGAGTGCTTCATCATGAGTAACAAATTGCGCCACATTGCCATTTCCGTCTCAGATCCATGGAAAACCGCCGCGTTTTATCAGGAAGCGTTCGGCTTTATCAAGGTTGGCGAGACCGACTCGTCACTCGCGCGTGGCGTGTATCTGAGCGATGGCATCATGTCGCTGGCCTTGCTCAATTACAAGACCGATGAAGCCGCTGGTGAGCGAGGCAAGGACTTCGTCGGTCTCCATCACATTGGTGTGTGGGTGGATGACATTGTCGCTGCACGGAAAGATGTCGAGAAAGCCGGCGGTCAGTACTACATGGGTGAAGTCCCGGTCAAAGGGAATATTTTTTACGAAGTCAAATACAAGGACCTGGATGGCGTCATTTGCGACCTGACCGATCACGGCTGGGGCGGCGCTTCCAAGAATGGCGCAGCCAGCGATGAAGGTCCGGCTTTCCGCCACCCGGACCTCAAAGCTGATCGCAGCGGCATTTGATGTAGCGATTTGCTTGCTACCGCTGCCTGGCATCAGCTTGCTGTAGCGGGCAGGGCATGTTGCAGCGGCTGCCCGCAAAAGTAGTTGTGCAGATTGGCCATCAGCATATTATGTTGCGCCAATTGCGCTTCAGGTGAGCGTCCGGAGATATGCGGTGTCAGGATCAGATTGTCCAGGCGCCGTAGTTGCTCCGGCACGATTGGTTCGTCTTCAAGTACATCTAGAGCGGCGCCGGCAATGACGCCTTTTTGCAACGCATCGATCAACGCCGAGGTATCGACTACGCTGCCGCGCGCGATATTGATCAGAAATCCCTGACTCCCCAGCTTACTCAACACATCCTGATTCACCAGGTGCCGGGTAGCCGCACCGCCTGGACAGGCCAATATCAGATAGTCGCTTTGCTCTGCCAGTTCTGTCAGCGTGGCGTGGTAGCGATAGGGCAGGCCTGCACGGACTTGCCGGGTGTGATAGCCAATATCCATATCGAATGCAACCGCCCGTCGGGCGATCTGCTCGCCGATGTTTCCTAACCCGAGCAAGCCAAGCCGCTTGCCGTTGATGGCAGGACGTTCACCGCGAATGTTCTGCCACTGGCCGGCTTTGACGCCCCGATCCAACACGGCCAGGCCACGCGATATGCCCAGCATCAGCGCCAGCGCATGATCGGCGACGGTGGCGTTATTGACACCCGGCGCATGCGTGACGCTGATGCCGTGTGCCTTGGCGGCAATGACGTCGATATTCTCATAGCCGGCGCCATAGGAGCAGACCAGGCCGAGGGCGGGCAGACGCATCATTTGTGCAGCGCTCAGGCCGGTGGAGCCATTGGTTAACACCGCGCGAATTTGTGCCGGCGAGGTGCAGTCGCGCAATGCCTGGTCAGGATCGCCGGGCAGATATTGCACCGCATAGCCGGCAGCGAGCTGCGCCACGAATTTGTCGGCGACGGGAATAAGGATCAAGAGAGCGGGTTTTGAGGACATGGTTTGATGGTGCCTGCAAAGAAAAGTGAAGAACAAAAAACGCGATAGAAAATTTTTGCACATTTGCCTTGCAATGTATACATATAAGATTTAATGTACACATATTGTTTTTTTAAAGAACATGAAGCAAATCAATAAGCAAATCAATAAGCAAATCAATAAACAATTCAATAAACAGCGCAATGAGAGGAGACAATTTTGGCTTGGTACGCAATCGCAACCTATGAGAATGGCGCAGACCAGCGTCCGGCACTCGTCTTGGGAGACGAGCTTTACGATCTGGCACAACTGGTCGCTGCAAGCGGGGCCGGTATCGGCGTTGCGGCCAATGTGGATGACGCGATCCGCGATTGGGACCGCAATGCCGGCAGCCTGAAAACCCTGGCCGAACTGGCGCCGTCATTGATCGCACAGGGAAGCGTTAGTGCTTTGCCTGAGAACAGCTACCGGCTATGCCTGCCTTTTGTGCCGGGGCGGATTTTCGCCACCGCCTCCAACTATTACGAGCACGCCGCGGAAATGGGCACCGAACTGGCGCCCCGTTCCGAGAGTTCGCCATACTGCTTCATGAAGGCAGAAACAAGTGTCACTGCGACCGGTACCGACGTGGTCATGCCGAAGGGCACGGAGAAGCTGGACTGGGAAGTCGAGCTTGGCGTTGTGATCGGGCGCAGATGCAAAGATGTCTCGGTGGAGGATGCCTACAACTATATAGCCGGCTATACCGTATTCAACGACATTAGCGCGCGCGATCTGAATCGGCGCAGCGATTATCCGTTCAAGCACGACTGGTTCCGGGGCAAGAGCTTTGACACTTTCGGTCCAATGGGGCCTTGGGTTGTACCGCGCGAGTGTATCCTGCATCCGCAGCGGCTGCGGATGCAGTTGTCGGTGAACGGCGAAATGATGCAAAACGATACAGCTGAAGGGATGATCTTCAATATTGCCGAACAGATAGCTTACCTCTCAGGAATTCTGACCCTGTTGCCGGGCGATCTGCTGGCTACCGGCACTCCCACCGGTGTCGGTATGGGACGCGGCATATATCTGAAGCCAGGAGATCAGATGACGGCGACGATCGAGCATATCGGCAGTATTCATAATCGCGTCGTTTCATCCGAGAAATAAAGAATAATACGTAGAGAATAATACGAGCAAAAACATGCTTATAAAAAATAGAAGGATGTAGCAATAACTGGAGGAGACAGGCATGGACAGCATAGGAATAGTCAAAAAAATACTAGCGTCAATTGCACTAACGGCAGTATGCAGCACACCCGCTTTGGCGCTGGACAAGGTCAAGTTCAACCTGGCATGGCTGCCGCAAGGCAGTACCGGCGGCATTCTGGTGGCGATTGCCAAAGGTTTTTATGCGGAAGCCGGAATGGAGGTAACCGCCATGCGCGGTTATGGTGGCCAGCGCACGGTCAATGAGATTGATCAGGGGCTGTTCGACTTTGGTTACGGTGATCCGATCAGCATCATGCTGAATCGTTCGCAGGGCGGTAAAACCATCATGGTCGGCACCATCAATACACGCTGGCCGGCAGAACTGTGCTATATCGACAAGCCAGGTCGCAAGATTCAGAAACTGGCCGACATGAAAGGAATGGTGCTGGGTGGGGGGGCGGCGTCGCCGCTGCAGAACATTGTTCCGGCGTGGCTGCAGGCAAATAAACTGCCGGCGGACTACATCAAGGTATTGCGTCTCGATCCATCTGTCATTAATACCTCGTTTCTGGAAGGCCGGATCGATCTGGCGGAGTGCTGGGAAGGGGCCAACAAGCCGGTCCTTGAATCTCTCCTGAAGCAGGACGGCAAGAAGCTGGGGGCGTTCCCCTATCGCGATGCAAACCTGAATCTGTACGGTAACGGCATTGTCACCACCGAAAAATTGATTGCTACCAATCCAGACCTGGTGAAACGTTTTGTCAGGGCGACTTATCGCGGCTTTGAGTATCAACGCAGCAATCCGAAAGAAGCAGCGGAAGCGATCGGCGCGCAGCAACGGCTGCTCGACAAGAATATTTTGCAACAGCAAATCAGCGAAACCAACCTGATCATCGAGGATCCGGACGCCAGCAATAAAAAGCTGGGCTGGATGCGCGCAGATCGCATGCAATCCACCGTTGATTTCGTCAGGAAGGCATTCCAGCTGGATAGCGCAATCAAGCCTGCGGATATCTACACCAACCAATTTGTTGAATAAGCCGTTTGAATTTCGATCAGGAGATTTGTCATGGAAAAGTTAAGGCCAAAACGTTTGGGACATCTGGTGCTGGCTGTGCGCGATATCCATGCTTCGGTGAAGTTCTATACCGAAATAATGGGTTTGCAGGTATCCGACTGGATTAGCGATCAGATGGTATTCCTGCGCGCCGGCAGTGATCATCACGATCTGGCGTTGTCGCAGATACCCAAGGATTCCCCGGATATCAACGATCTGCCACGCTACAACCGACCAGGAATGGAGCATTTCTCGTATCTTGTTGAAGACCGGGCGGAAATGGAAAGAACTGCCGAAGTTCTGAAGCAGCACGGCGTCGAAATCGTGCGCGGCATCGGTAAGCACGGCCCCGGTGAGAATTTGTTTCTGGTATTCAAAGACCCTGACGGCAACAACGTCGAGGTGTATTGCGAAATGACCCAGATCACGCCGGAGTCGGATTACCAGCCCAAAATATGGGAGCGAAATATCGAGTCATTCGATCAGTACCGCTTCAAGCACTTTGTGGTGCCGCCGCCGCAAGCGATGATCGATGCCAAAACCAACAAGAAGAACTGAGCGGAGCAGACATGAGGCGTTGGATAGAGACAATAATTTTCTGGGGTGTGCTGGCGTTGATCTGGGAATATGGCGTGGCGGCGCTGGGTATTCGCCGCTATCTGCTGCCACCGCTGAGCGCCGTAGTACTCGCCGGCTGGAATGCGCGCGAGATGGTGCTCAGCGATGCCTGGGTGACCTTGGTCGAGGTGTTGGTCGGGTTTTTTTCTGCAGTCATCGGTGGCGTCCTGCTTGGCGTGGCGATTCACTTTAGCGCTTTCACCAAGCGCACTTTGTATCCGTTCATCACGGCCTTGCAGAGCATGCCAAAGATTGCGCTGGCGCCGTTGATGATCGTCTGGTTTGGCTATGGCTTTGCGTCCAAGGTAGCTGCAACTTTCATGTTCGCATTTTTTCCCGTCGTCATCGCCACGCTTGGCGGCCTGTCAGGGGTTGCCGCCAATCTGGATGAACACTTCCGGGCGCTCGGGGCATCCCGCTGGGACACCTTCTGGCGCTTGCACGTGCCGGCCGCCTTGCCGAGTTTCATTGACGGCATAAAGATCTCGATGCCGTTGGCCGTCATCGGTGCGATTGTCGGCGAATTTATCGGCGCCGAAAGCGGCCTTGGACATTTGATGACACTGGCTACCGCGAATGCAAAAACAGATTTGATGTTCGCGGCGATTCTGGTGATTACCGTGTTGGCTACCTTTTTGTACTGGATGGTGGAAGTCGCCTCGCGTCTGGTCTGGTGGCGTGGAAAGGTGGTGTGATCGTGGGACAAATCATGAATCTGAAGAAAATGGAATCTACATCCGGATTGACCGCAGTAATGGCTGCAGAAACAGCAGCAGCGACAACCTCCATGCACCATCCACTAAATGCGCCAGCGAAGGATGCGATTGTCGTCAACAATCTGCTGAAACGATTTCCGGGCAAGCATTCGGTGAACGCGCTGGAGGAAATTTCCCTGGCGATCAAGGAGCGTGAGTTTGTCTCCATCCTCGGCCCCAGTGGCTGCGGGAAAAGTACGTTGTTGCGTATCGTGGCCGGCCTGGTACCGTACAACAGCGGCGAATTGCTGGTGAACGGGCTGCCGGTAACGGCGCCGAGAGCTGAAATCGGCGTCGTGTTCCAGACCAGTAACATGCTGCCCTGGCTGACAGTGGAAAAGAACATCGCGTTGGGCGCGCGGTTGCGCAAGCTGCCGGAGGCGCAGATGGCGCCGAAGATACGCGATCTGATCAAGATGCTTGGTTTGTCCGGTTTCGAGAACAACCATCCGCACGAGCTGTCGGGCGGCATGCGGCAACGGGCGTCGATTGGCCAGATCCTGGCACTTGATCCGACCATCCTGTTGATGGATGAACCGTTCGGCGCGCTGGATGCGCTTACCCGCGACTTGCTGAATGTTGAATTGCTGCGCATCTGGCAGGAACGCATGCAGACAGTATTGCTGGTGACGCACAGTATTCAGGAGGCAGTTTTCCTGTCAGACCGCGTGCTGGTAATGTCAGCGCGTCCGGGGCGTATCACGCACGACATCAAGATCGATTTGCCGCGCCCGCGCCTGCCGGAGAACATCAAGGGCAATCCGCGCTACGGTCAATACATCGCCGAGATCAGCAAGATCATGGGGGTCTATTGATGGCAGAGAATCTGTTCGCCGGCCTGTCCCCCGCGGCACGGCAGGCCCTGCTGGATATGGGGCCGCTCTGGAGCAGCGATATCAGCCGTTACCGCAAGGCGGTGCTGGATATCTATACGCCGGTGCTGGCTGCCCGTCGCAACGACGGTGTTGCCGTGTTTCGGGATCAGCCTTACGGGATCCATCCACGGCAACGACTGGATGTGTTTCAACCCGCGCTGAAACCTGGTCAGGCGGATGGCGTGCCAGTGGTGATGTTCGTGCATGGCGGCGCGTTCGTGCGCGGCGACATGAATTCGAACCAGGAGATTTACGGCAACGTATTGCAATACTTTGCCAATAACGGAATGCTAGGTATCAATGTCGAATACCGGCTGGCGCCGGAAGCGTCATTTCCCGGAGGATCGCAAGACATTGCCGCCGCAGTCGACTGGGTCAGGGCGCATGCCGCGCAATACGGCGGCAATCCTGATCACATCATCCTGATCGGTCATTCTGCAGGCGGCGCACATGCTGCCAGCTATGTCGCTGACCCGCGCGTTCGTCCGGTGCAGGGGCCAGCCATTTCAGGATTGGTATTGATCAGCGCCAGGTTGCGCGCCGACATGTTGCCGGATAACCCGAATGCCGCCGGCGTCAAGGCGTATTGGGGTGCCGATGCGGCGGTCCACGAAAAGGTGTCGCCGCTCAACCATGCAGAAAATGTCGACGTCCCCTTGATGATCGCCATCGCCGAGTATGAGAATCCGTATCTCGATGTCTACGCCGCCGAGTTCTTCGCGCGGGTTAGCCGGGTAAAAGGATACGCGCCCAGATTTGTGCAGTTGATGAAGCATAACCACACTTCTATCGTCGCGCATTTCAATACCGGTGAGGCCGTTCTCGGACGGCAGATACGGGATTTTATCGCCACTACCAGCGCTATCGCAGGGCGCTAGTTCGCTAAGTCACTAATCCATCTTTACGACTTAACTTTAAAGTCAATTAAATACGAGGAATAAGAAAATGACAAATGCATTGTCAGGGGTTTTTGCGCCCGTAATTACGCCATTCAAGGCTGATCTGAGTCCAGATTTATCGTTATTTGTAAAACACGCCGGCTGGTTGATGGAGCAGGGCGCAGGGTTGGCGATTTTTGGCACCAACAGTGAAGCCAATTCCTTGTCGCTTGGCGAAAAAATCCAGTTGTTGGACAAACTTCTGGAACATGGACTGGATCCCGCCCGGATGTTGCCGGGAACCGGCGCCTGCGCGCTGCCGGATACCGTGGCGCTGACCCGCCATGCTGTCAACAGCGGCTGCGCCGGGGTATTGATGCTGCCGCCATTTTTCTACAAGAACGTCAGCGATGATGGCCTGTTTGCATACTACGCCGAGGTCATCGAGCGCGTCGCGTCGCCGGATTTGCGTCTGTATCTGTACCATATCCCCGCATTCAGCGGAGTACCGATCCGCCTGCCGTTAATTGAGCGTCTGATCAAGCATTTCCCCGAAATAGTGGTGGGAATCAAGGACAGTTCCGGTGACTGGGACAATCTTGAATTTATGCTCAAGGCCTTTCCTGGTTTTACCATCTTTCCTGCGTCCGAATCACTGTTGTCGCGCGCATTGCCGTTAGGTGCAGCCGGTTGTATTTCTGCGACCGCGAACATTCAGCCGGCCGCGATCGGTCGCTTGTTGGCCAGCTGGAGAACACCGCAGGCAGCAGCGCTGCAGGCTCAGGTCGATGCAGTACGCCAGGTATTTCAAAAATATCCGATGATTGCCGCGCTCAAGTTTGCCACCGCGCACTATGCAGACAACCAGACATGGGACACGGTACGGCCGCCGCTGACGCCATTGGTTGCGCAACAAAAGAGCCAGTTGCTGGCAGAGCTGGATGCGATCGGCTTTACGATGACCGGGCTGTGCGATTGAGGGGGAGGGTGATGATCTCGCAGAAAATAACAAATAACCAGACGACGAATAATCAGGCCAAGCCGTTGGGCAAATATCCGTATGTCAAACGTGCCGGCGATTACCTGTTTCTTTCCGGGATGAGTGCCCGACTGGCGGATGGTTCGATCGCCGGCTCAGGTGCAGGCCCTGATGGGGGCCATGACATACAGCTGCAAACGCGCATCGTGATTGAGAAAATCCGCGACGCATTGCAGGGTGCGGGTGCCGACCTGAGTGCTTGTGTTGCCATCACCAGCTACCTTGTCAACATGCAGGATTTCGACGGGTACAACGCAGTGTATGGCCAATATTTCGACTACCAGGGCCCGACCAGGACTACGGTCGCAGTGCATCAGTTGCCGCATCCTGACATGGTGGTGGAGCTGACTGCGATCGCCTATCACCCGCTCGCTGCTCCCGGCCAAGGTTGATCATTTCTTATCATAAAAATATGCAAAATAATCCACACGAGAATTCCCACGAGAAGATGCTCGATTTGCTGTTTCGTCAGGCTCGCAGCCAGAATGGCTGGCTGCCACAGCCGGTGGAAGATGCCCAGCTTCTACGCATCTACGAACTGATGAAGATGGGGCCGACCAGTGCCAACTGCTCGCCGCTGCGCATTGTGTTTTTGCGTACCAGCGAGGCCAGGCAACGCCTGCAACCAGCGCTGAATCCCGGCAATCTTGAAAAAGCAATGAGTGCGCCGGTGGTAGCGGTACTTGGCTATGACACGCGCTTTTACGACCTGTTGCCCCAGCTTTTTCCCCATAACCCGGTGATGCGCGAGATGTTTGCCGGCAAACCGGAGTTGGCTGAAACCACCGCTTTCCGTAACAGCAGTTTGCAAGGCGCGTATTTTATGCTGGCTGCACGTAGCCTGGGGCTGGATTGCGGACCGATGTCCGGCTTCGACGCGGACAGGTTGAACCAGGAGTTTTTTCCTGACGGCCTCGTCAAGGTCAATTTCCTGTGCAATCTCGGCTATGGCGATGTGGCCAAACTATTCCCGCGCAGCCCGCGACTGGCCTTCGATCAGGTCTGCCAGCTGCTTTAGTCGCATGTTCTGCTGCTTTGAGGTATTGGGGGGAGGCAGGTTGACACATTATTCATGGATAACTATTTAATATGATCGAATTTTTTTCTTATATAGCGCTTGGCGCAGGCACTGGAATTCTTGCCGGTTTGCTCGGTATCGGAGGCGGGATCGTGATAGTTCCGGCGCTGATCTTTCTGTTTTCGATGCAAGGAATGGCGCCGGATTACGTGCAACACCTGGCACTAGGGACATCGATGGCGTCGATCTTGTTTACGTCGTTGTCGAGCTTGCGCTCGCATCACGCGCACGGCGCCGTCGACTGGGCGATCGTGAAGAGGATCACACCCGGCATTTTGATCGGCACGTTGTTGGGGGCCTGGCTGGCGTCAAAACTATCGAGTGAAATACTAAAGATGATTTTCATCGGGTTTGTGTATTTCGTTGCGGCGCAAATGCTGTTCAATATCAAGCCAAAGCCTAGCCGTGCGTTGCCGCAATCTTCAGGCATGCTGATGTCCGGTGGCGTCATTGGTGTTTTTTCCAGCTTTGTCGGCATTGGCGGTGGTACGTTGCTCGTGCCGTTCATGACCAATTGTAATGTCCCGCTGCGTAGGGTGATCGGGACGTCTGCCGCCATTGGATTTCCGATTGCGCTGGCGGGATCGATCGGCTTTATCGCGAGTGGTTTCGGCAACGCCGCCTTGCCGCGCCTGAGCATTGGCTTTATTTATTTGCCGGCGTTGCTGGGGATTGCACTGGTGAGTATGATGACCGCACCTATAGGCGCCAGGCTGGCACATGCGCTGCCGGTCAGCAGACTGAAAAAAATGTTCGCGCTATTGCTGATCGCCGTGGGAACAAAAATGCTTCTTTCCTTGTTGTAAGCGGCCTGCCGGATTCCTGATGTGGCGTTTGCCATCATGCTGTTGCAGCATCTGGGATCTTATTACCTGAACCTGTAATCGTAACGGAGAACCACCATGCAATCTATGCACCCCTTTCATTTGGCCTTTTTTGTCCGCGATCTGGATGAAACAAGAGAGTTTTACGGCAAGCTGCTAGGCTTCTCAGAAGGTCGCAGCACCGATCATTGGGTTGATTTCGACTGTATGGGACACCAGCTTTCGATGCATCTGAAAGCCGATTTGAAGGTCGCTAAAGACGGCGGACTGGTCGACGGCGACAGTGTCCCGATACCGCATTTCGGGATTATTCTCGACCAGGTTTCATGGAACGCATTGGCAAAACGCCTGGAGAACGCGGCAATCTCGTTCGTGGTCGAACCGCACACGCGTTTCCAGGGCGAGCCAGGAGAACAGTCGACGATGTTTTTTCTTGACCCGTCTGGCAATGCACTTGAATTCAAAGGCTTTGGATCCATGAATCAGGTGTTTGCAAAGTAACGGCAAACCTGCCGGGGCTTCAGCGCCGGCGATGCGTTCCTCGCTTTGCTTGGCGGACTGCCGATTTTTTTCGAGTTCGGTCGCAAAATCAACGCAGCATGCGTCGAGCCGACTCTGGCAGCTCGGCTCTGGCATCTTGAAGCTGACTGCCTATCGCAGAATTGGTCGAATTGAGTGACGTGATATCGTCGGGAAATTTGCTCCTTAACTTATTTCCCGGTCGCCCGCCATCACATCGGCGGTGGCCGGCAGCGACTCATTGGAGTTTTCGTTATGCGTGGTGTGATCAAGCACGGTTTGACTTTGTTTTGTATCCTGGCGCCGGTGGCCGCAAGCGCGGGCGACACTCTCGGCAAGATTCGCGATAGCCAGACCATGACGTTTGCCTATCGGGAAACAGCGCCCTTTTCCTTCACCAATAACAACAAGCAGATCGTCGGTTATTCAATTGACATGTGTCTGAAAATCGCCGGAGCGGTCAGGCGCGAACTGAAGTTGCCGAATCTGAAAATACAGTATCTGCCGGTCGATTCGAATACCCGCTTTTCCAGCATCATCGACGGCAAGGCCGACGTAGAATGCGGCTCAACCACGAATAACGCCGAACGCCGGACCCGCGTCGGCTTTACCGTGCCGTATTTCTTTTCCAGCGTACGCATGATCGTCAAGAGCGGCGGCGGCATCAAGAACTGGTCGGATTTGCGCAGCAAGACCATCGCGATCACCAAGAGCACCACCACCATAGACCTGGTCAACGATCGCAGTAACGTGCGTTCACTCAATATCAAGGTGCTGGAAGCCAAGGATGATACCGAATCGTTTGCCTTCGTCGAGCAAGGCAGGGCAGATGCCTATGCGATGGACGACGTGCTGCTATACAGCTTGCGCTCAACCGCCAAGAATCCTGCAGCCTATACGATCCTCGGTGATCCCTTGTCGATCGAACCGTATTCGCTGATGTTTCGCAAAGACGATCCGGCGTTCAAGAAATTGGTGGATCGCGAGATGGTGCGTCTGATCAGCGATGGTGAAATGCAAAAGATCTATAGCTACTGGTTCACCCAGCCGAATGGTCCGAAAGGCAGCAATATGAACATGCCGATGGGGTATCTGCTGCGCGATTCCTTGCAATATCCATCGGACAAGACTGCGCAATAAAAGCTTGCAACAAGTGCACAGAAGTGCGGCCCTGGTGCTGAACGATGCTGTCATCAGCATCAGGCCTCGCGTGCAATTATTGCTTAGGCGCCGGCGGCGTTGGCTGATTCATCAGTTTGATCATCAGTTTTTCGAAGGCCGGTACGTTGACTTCGCGCACCACCGTTGTCGGGCTGGCGATCAGCCGGGTGGCGCGTAGGCGGCAGGCCAAGACGGGGCAATCGTGCTTTTGGTGCGGATTGATAGTAAGCGCTCTTTCCTACCCACCTTCCGTTGCTGAATCGATCGGCCGAGAATCGGACTTTTTCGAAGAGGAGAAGTCGGATGGAGAAGGCGCAAGAGCGTAGCGCGGTATGGCGTGAGCGGCTGCTGGCACAGCAGGTATCGGGATTGAACATTGGCGTCTGGTGCAAACAGGAAGGCGTATCGGTATGGAGTTTTTATGCCTGGCGCAAACGGTTGGCGCTACCCACACCAACCGCACCGCTGATCGCCGTGCCGCTAGCCGGCATGTCGCAGGAGTCGGTGCTGGAATTGCAGACGCCCGGCGGCTATGTGCTGCGGCTGTCGAATGCCGAACACGTTAACTGGCTGCCGTCGATCCTGGCAGCGGTGTGTTGATGTGGAGCGCACCGCAAGGCAGCGTGTATCTGGCGCCCGGGCTCACTGACATGCGCAAGTCGATCAACTCGCTCGCGCTGCTGGCGGCGGAGACGCTGGGCGTCGAGCCGGTGGGACCGCACTGGTTTGTCTTTTGCGGGCGCGACAGAGATAAATTAAAAATTCTGCAATGGGATACCAACGGCTTCTGGCTACACTACCGGCGCTTGGAACAGGGTCGTTTCCGCCTGGCCCAAGGATGGTCATGACCAGGCGGCCCTGCAGGTGACGGCACGCCAGCTGCGCTGGCTGCTCGATGGATTGCAATGGCAGAGCGCGGTGGCGCACCAACCGTTGGCGCCACGCCACATCCGGTAAGAAATTCTCAAAAGACGTAAACCCATTTCGGCAATGCATGCGCTACAGTAACGCCATGCATTTGCCCGACGACCTCCTGCAAACCCTTCCTGCCGAACTGCGCGACACCATCCGTGCGCTGCAGACGCGGGCTGCGCGCGATGCCGAGCACATTGCGCAACTGCAGCAGCGCATCGACCTTCTGGAAGAACAATTCCGGCTGGCGCAACTGAAACGGTTTGCGCCGTCGAGCGAGAAGTACGGTGCGCAAGGCTGCCTGTTCAACGAAGCCGAGTTGGCGGCGCACGCGTCGCCCGACACAGGCGGCGAACAGGACACGAACGACCAGGCGGACGAGACAGCGGCGCCGGGTAAAAAGCGCGGCCGCAGGAAGCTGCCGGCGCACTTGACACGCGTGCGCGTCGAGCATGACCTGGCCGATGCCGACAAGACCTGTTCCTGCTGCCATGGCGCACTGCACCGCATCGGCGAAGATGTCACCGAGCAATTGCATATCGTGCCGGCCAAGGTCCAGGTATTGCAGCATGTGCGCTTCAAATACGGCTGCCGCCATTGCGAGCAGCACGCGACTTCCTGCAAGATCGTCACCAGCCCGATGCCGGTGCAGCCGATCCCCGGCAGTATCGCCAGCGTCAGCACGGTGGCGACCGTCCTGACCGCCAAATACGCCGATGGCATTCCACTGTATCGGATGGAGGCGGTGCTCTCGCGCAGCGACATCGAGATCGGCCGTGCCACGATGGCGCACTGGGTGATCCGGTCAAGCGATCTGCTCTCACGCCTGTTCGATGCCTTGCGGCTGATGTTGCGTAGCCAGGACATGATCCATGGCGATGAAACGCCGGTGCAGGTATTGAATGGCGCCATCATGACCGACGGCTATGCCGCCTGGCGCATGCTGGAAGGGATCACGCACCTCGGCTGTATGGCGCATGCAAGACGGCGGTTTGATGAAGCCCTCAAGGCGCAGAAGCAGCCGACCGGGCGCGCCAAACAGGCGCTTGAATTCATCGGCAAGCTGTACCAGATCGAAAAAAAGGCGCGCGGCAAACCGCCCGAGGGAGAAGCACTTGCGCAGTACACGTATCGGCTGCGGCAGGAGCACAGCCGTCCGGTGCTGGACGCCTTTTACGCCTGGCTCGTCAAGAACCAGGCGGAGGTGCTGCCGAAATCGCTGATCGGCAAGGCGATCGGCTATGCGCTGAGCCAGTGGAAGTATTTGATCCGCTACGTCGATGACGGCCGCGCACCTGTCGACAACAACCTCATTGAGCGCGACATCCGGCCGTTTACGACTGGAAGGAATTATCCTCGGTTCGGAATTATGTACGCCTTGCAGTTTCGATTCCCTATGTTTGCCTGCCGGGCGCTCGCGTCTGCGGCACTCACTACCGGTCGAACTTTACATAAAAATCGTGGTTTCCTG
>NZ_JAGQED010000042.1 GCF_018304965.1 Collimonas antrihumi | reverse complement strand
GCATCATTCGTCTGAGAATGGCTTCCTTGCGTTCTAATGAATAGCGTTTCACTGCATGTCTTCGCTCCGCCCCCTGAGCTTTTTAAGAAAAATCAGATGACGCGACATCTATCCTGACACAGGGGGGTATCGTGAATATCCAACGCAATTTTTTTCCGTTCTTGCGTAACGGCCTCCGAGGCCATCCGGTCGAGAATCTCGATGTTCTCGATAACAGGAAATGCCTGTTCAGCGATATGACTCAAAAACAGGGCGTCCGTTTTGCTGAATCTGCTCTTCCCTGAGACTACATAAATACGGCCGTCACCTTTTCGCAATGACAAGGGCACGCTGATAAAGGAATCAGTCGCCAGCAACTCGGCCATGTTCTGACTTGTTTCCTCACCGCGTTTGATCCATTTGCCGCTCGCACCGTCATACGCCAGAGATCCTCCGAATATAGACATGGCCGGCCCAAGCGGGCGGGTGTATGCAACGACATGATCCTGGGAAAAAGCCATGAGCCGTGATGCCGCTTCTGCACGAACTTCTATGGCATTGATCGATTGCTCCTCATCACCTTCTTTTATCGTCCGCAATGAATAGATCGCGGAATCCTTGTCTCGCATCACCAGAATGCAACTGCTGCCTTTGAAGAACGTCAATGTTTTTTTCAGAACAGAGGTAATGGTGTGATCGACCCCGAAACGAGGATTCGATAACCGGCTGACATCGCGAAGCAGGGCGATGCGGCGCTTCAGCTCTATTTTCGACTCCCCCCAGCGCGCACTCATGTACCCGAAGGTCAGCAGGAAGGTGGTGCGCAACAATAGCCGCGGGAGATCTTGTTCCATCTCTGAGATAAAGCCGCTCAGGATGAGCATTAGCGCTGAAGCGATGGTAATTCGCGCGCCTTCTTCGAAGCCCCAGCGAAAAGAAGCGGTGAGAATGGCGAAAAAGAAGAACAGGAAAAAGAAACTGTTGATGCCGCCAGTAAATAAAACGATCAAGGCATACCAGCAGATATCCAGCCAGTGGATCAGCTTGCTTTGCGAGAACGGTATGTTAAGCAGCGAAAAAATGTAGATGGCAATACTGTGAAGGATATATCCGGAAAAGACGAGCCAGGTGAAATGGTCAACACCGCTCAAGCCGGAAGGATCGACAAAAATCGCCAATAAACCCGCAACAGCCAAGACCAGCCGCATCCGGGCAACCATCAGCGCATCGGCAGCGTCTGTGGTCAGGCTCGCCGCGATTTCGTTTTGTTCGTCCAGCCTGGATGCCGGCATAGTGTTTTCGCGCCAAGACATTGACGTGATCCTCTCCCTTTGTTTCCTTGCGCGCTCCTGGTTTATCGGATGTGCCAATTGGGCGCGCTTCTTATATTTGGAAACCACCAAACAAAATAACGTCTTCTAGCAATGTTTCTGCGTTTGTAATTTTTTGTTAAACATTGTTGGTGTTGATTTACATACTGCACATGTCTTGTGGGATTGTCAATGTAGTCATGGGCTATTTGAAAGCGGTGTTGCGCCGAAGTCAAACAGGCAGGGAGAGAATTGAGACACTCACCTCAGGAGGTGTTGTCGACTAACGGTTATGTATGTGAAAACCGCATATGCATGGAAGTTATGATTGCTTTCAAGAAACTGGTCGTGTTCGTATACTCGCGCTTGCCTGATATCCATCCAGGTTCTGTCACCAACAATCACCAATAGCCAAGGTAGACAACATGAGCATCGTGCATAGAAAGAACAAGAACAGGCCGAACGGTAATACCTCTGGCAAGCGCCGCCAGCTGTTACAGGCCGGTCTGGGCCTGGGTCTTGCTGCTGTCGCTGACTATTACTGATAGTTCTGATGGGGCTGATCAATTGGCATGAGGAGGGCGATTATTTTCCGCGCCGGGCGCGCCCCTGGTTACCGCGATCTGGATCCGCTCAGATTCATCGGCCGCGGTAAAGCACGGGGTTAGCGTATGAATGTCGGTGTCCGCCATCCCGGCTTCTTTGAATACGTGGCGCCAATGCGATACCACCTCTCGCACTTCATTGACGATTTGCCGCGCTTCATCAACGGTCAGAAGAAACCGGCCGCATTGGGAAAGAGCGTTACTAATCGTGCTGGCAGCGCCCTGGGCTCCTACTCCAATGGCTTGCGGCAGCGATGTGGCGTCCAGGTGCGGCACGATGTCGAATGCCGGTGACAAGGCGAATCTCCTTTGCCTGGTCATCAAGAGTGCATGATTGCGCATGTGATCGTCGACGTTGCCGACCAGGATGTTCAGGACCATGCGCCGAAACAGTTCGTGGCTGTCAGCCATGCCTTGCTGACTCCGCGGCCGGATGGTTTCGGCAATGCCGGCGTAGGAATATCTGGTCTTGTATTCCCGCTTGTCCGGACTCAGGACGTCGATATTGATTAATGTCTTGGCGCTCATGTAGTGCAGCCGGTGGCCATCCTTGGTACGGTCGAAACGCTCAACCAGGAGCACCGACTTGTCGGCAATTTTTAGCAATTCGAAATCAGGCACGTTGATTCCCGCCTGGCAGGCGAGCCGCATGGTGGCGTATTCAGCAATGGGCACATCGAACTTGTCGTCCGCGCGGCTGAACTTGGCAATGTGTTCAAAGCCATTGCTCATGACGACGGTTTTTGGGCGCACTCCGCCTAAGCTCGCACCCGGTTGCATCAGCTGCACGGCTTCCTCATCCAGTTCGGTATCAATCTTCACAGCCAATTTATTGATGGTCGCCAGAAGCCGTTCGTTAAGCGCAGTAACAGGCGCCGGACGGACACCGATATCAGGATTGACCTCGTTCGACACGGAAAAGCCAAGGCAGCCAGAGCCATAATGCCAAGACTGTAGAAACCATTCGATCGGCGTAGCGGGCAGCGGCTTCTTTCCCTTGCGTAGGATGCTGCTGGTTAGCCGCACACCCCAAGCATTCGGACCGACATCCGAAAGCACCCCGTAGGAGCCATCCTGATGCCGAGGAATCACTTGTTGTTTGGCATCTAAGGGCAAGTGCAACGGATCAATCGAAAACGCGTCCTTGCGTTCGATGTAGCGCAGGCCGTATCCGAAGTGCCCATCCCCATTGCCGTCCAGGCCGAAACTCGCAATCGGGATCGGTTTGGCGGGATCTTCACACAGGAAAATCACGCACTCTGTCAAAGGGGGCATTTAAAAATCCCTTTTCAAGACAGGGGGAGGGGCGACACGTTTATGTTTTGGTTTGTCGGGCTGACTCAAAATCAACTCCACGTCGCTTAGTTCCTGTAGCGAATCAAGTACTGTGAGAAACACGCCTAGTGATACCCCGGGGTCGCCACGCTCCAGGCGTCCTAGCGTCGTGCGGTGGATACGGCAATTTTTTTCCAGCTGTACCAGGGTTAATTTCTGCGCCTTCCGGGCGCTGCGAATGCGCTCGCCCAGACGCTCTGCTGTTTCCAGGACAGGAAAGGGCGTAAAGTTCTGATCATGTCGCATAGATACATCCTTTTTGGAAAAATGACTGATATATGCATCATATACTAAGTATTTCTTGTGGGTAGCCAGGAGATTGCAAGCGCCGCAAATAGATTGGGAATGTTTGCTTGGCTGCCTTGGTATTCAAGAGTAAATGTCGCATAAATGCATTATAAATAAAAAAATATTGTATTTATGATGCTTTATGGGAGGGATTTGGATATTTTTTTGAAGGTATTTAACTAAGCTGAGCACGCTGCGCTTACCTGACATTACTGCAAAAATTATCGTCGATCACTCGATCACTCGATGGGCTGGCAGCAGGGCGGCAATTGCACGTTCCATGGCGTATGTCCCAGGCTAAAGTGTTCCGAATCCGGCTTCACAACTCTCTTAATGCCGAGTGCAACTCTTCAATTTTCACTAATCGCTGTCGACCGGCAGCGCCAACCTTGTCAATTACCTGTGCCGACAAAACGTGGCAAAGCGCCATTACCGCGGTGTGGTTATCGAGCGGTATCGGGCTTTTCGTATCGCATTTGAGTACCCAATCCGCTCCCAGATCGCCACGGTTGGAAGAGTCCGTGATCAGAAGAGTTTTTACGCCAAAACTGTTAACCGCTGCAATCAAGTCAGCAAGCAACGGGTTACGTCGTCGCAATCCAAAGACGATGAACAAATCGTCAGGCTCCAGGCCGACCAGATATTCCGCGATCGTTTCCCCTGACACCGGCAGCACATAAACGTTGTTACGGAACTGAATGAATTGCCAGCGAAGGTAGGAAGCGAAAAAATAATTATTACGCTGCCCGAAAATCCTTACCTGGCGAGCTTTGGCGATTTTCGTGCCGATTTCATTGATTAGCGCTGGCGATATCCCGGCGAACGTGCCGCGGATGTTCTGTGTGCTAGAGGCGATGTGCTGCTCATACAAGCCGGCGCCATCTTTAGCGGCGTTTTGTTCCGGCCGGTCCAACAGGTAAAGCGGTGAACCCCAGTCCATGCCTTGTCGCGCCAGGCGTCGCATCTGATCGTAATTCTGATAACCGAGGCGCTGCACCAGCCGCGTCATTGTGGCATTAGACACGCCGGCCATTTTAGCGATTTCAGATGCCGAGTAACTAGCCATATGGCCGGGCGATTCCAGAATCATGTCGGCCAGGCGCTTTTCGGCCTGCGGCAATTGACCGAGGTGTTGCTGGATACGCGTCGACAGCGCAGCCGCGGGAGATGTTGTTTTAGTCATGAGTTGCATCTATGTAATGCAGAGTGAAAAATTATTTTACACGAAGTGAAAAAAGATTTGACACGCGATGAAAAAAGATTTTCAATGGCTCGTTCGTGAAAATATATTACCATTCAAAAAGAATTACCAAAGCAAGGTGGCGGTAGTGGTCCTTTATCCTCCACTTCCAATTTAAGCAACAGCAACGAATGAACACTAAGTAATGCAAGCGTCTTGCCTTATTCAGCGAAAGACTGAAAAGCGTAGACGCATGAAACGCATCACCTTGCTAGGACAATAAAGATTGGCAATGTTCAAACATTAGGAGACAAAGATGGAAAAGCACAATGCAGTGATCAAGCCGTCGTATGACGACCGGCATGCACTGCCGCTTGCTTGTACGTCCCGGCCGGATGCGTTCACTGCCCCGTTTCCTGGATTACGTACAGGCGCGCGATCAGGTCCGGATCTGCCGCCGCAGTGATATTGCGCGTCATTGGATCAACACATTCCCCCCAGCTAACTTGATGTAGGAGTCTCCAAAATGAATACGTTATCTGCAAACTCGGCACTAGAATATCCGAATGAAATCGGCCAATGCATCATGTCCGATGCACAAGCGCTGGCAGTTCATACAGAAACGCCGGGCATGTTGACCCGCACCTATCTGACGCCGGCCCACCACGGTGCCGCGGCGCAGCTGGCCGACTGGATGTGCGCAGCGGGCATGAGCGTACGACGTGATGCGGCCGGCAATGTCATCGGACGTTATGAAGGCCTGAAGCCGGGTGCCCCCGCTCTTTTGACAGGGTCGCACTTCGACTCCGTACGCAATGGCGGAATATTCGATGGCAATCTGGGCGTCTTGCTGCCGATCGCCTGCATTCAACGATGGAATGCCGAAGGCAAGCGCTTCCCCTTCGCACTTGAAGTCATCGGTTTCGCCGAAGAGGAGGGCGTACGCTTCAAAGCGACCCTGCTCGGAAGCCGCGCAGCGGCCGGCACTTTCGATATGGCGGTGCTGGATAACCGGGATGAAGATGGCCACACCATGCGGGAAGTGATGGCGGCGTCAGGTTTCCATACTGTCGGCTTGGCGAAAGCGGCTTATGCACCCGAGTCGGTGCTGGCATTTGTTGAAGTCCATATCGAGCAGGGGCCGATGTTGCTTAGCGAAGACCTGCCGGTGGGAATCGTGACCGCTATCTCCGGCGCCTCGCGCTTCATGGTCGAGATTGAAGGTCTGGCCGGCCATGCCGGTACCGTGCCGATGGACATGCGCCGCGACGCCGCCATGGCAGCAGCGGAAATCGGCTTGCACATAGAACGGCGTTGTAGCGGAACGCCGGGACTGGTCGGCACTGTCGGCCAGTTCAATGTGCCGAACGGTGCTGCGAATGTCGTCCCGGGCAACGCGATATTTTCGATAGATATCCGTGCTGGCGAAGATGCGGTGCGCCAGCGTGCCACGGCCGATGTTCTCGCTGAAATCGAGAAGATCGGGCAACGCCGCAATGTCACCATCCAGACCCGGAAGACACACGAGGCTCCTAGCGTTCCTTGCGCGCCGTGGCTGCAAGATCAATTGGCGGCGGCGGTCGAGCGGTGCGGATCGCCGGTGCGGTATCTGCCATCAGGCGCCGGACATGACGCCATGGCGATGGCTGCAATTGCAGATGTCGCGATGCTGTTTGTGCGTTGTGGCAATGGCGGCATCTCTCATCATCCGCTGGAGACTATGACGGTACAAGATGCGGAAACGGCTGCCAATGTCTTTATCGATTTCGTAGAAAATTTTAAAAAATGACCGTGGCGCTCGGTGCCGGTGTCGGAACAGCGATATCTCACGTGGTTGCTCACGTGGTTGTGACCGTAACCAGCCACTCAACTTCTGAATTGGATTGATTGGATTGAAAAGAAAGTGACGAAAACAAATATCTCCATCGACGGCTTCAACCGGACCGCGCAGCAAGTAGTCGACGTCGCCCGCGCACCGCACCTGCCAGTGACCCGGGCCGATTCTTCACGCGCCGTACAGTTTCCGGAAGAAACGCGGCGTACCGATATTCGATGCGCTCGACTATATCGATAATATCGTCGACAAGGAAATCAAGCAAAAGAAAACGGGCCGCAAAGCGGCCCGACAAAACCTGTCACGCAAACGCTTTACTTCTTGTCGTTCTGCTTAGCAGTCTTTTCTACCGCTTTTTCTACCGTTTGGGAAAGCTGGCTCGTGACCGTAGTCAGATTGGTTTCCAGCGCTTCCGCCGCTTGTTTGGCGGTCTTGGTCAACTGCTCGTAGCCGGCGTTGGCGTTGTCAAAGGCCGATTTGAGTATCGCTATCGCGCTTTCGGAACCGGCCGGCGCATTTTTTGCGACTTCATTCAACAATCCTATTACCTTGCTGTGGGCACTGGCAATTTGCGCTTCAGTGGTTTCGGTGATTTCAGCTTGAGTGCTCGACGCAATAGCCGCCAGGTGACGGCCATAGGCCAGCGCCTTTTCCGTATTCGGCTGCGCTTGCGCTGCGCTCAACGCGAAAAATTCCTGCGGGTCTTTGGCGGCGAGCAGTTGCTTGGCTGTAACGGCAGACTCTGCCGCTGACGCTTTAGCGGCGCCGACGTTCAATTCGATCACTTTTGTGACACCTTCAAGCGCCGTGCCGGTCAGTGCATTGATCATGGCGAGTTGGGCCTCGAAGTTGGCCTTGATAGCGGTTGAAAATTGTTCTGAAATTGAAAACATGGTTTTTTTCCTCAAGGTTCAATAGATACTTCATACGAGCCGCCCCCGATATGGGGTACAGCAACAATCAGGGTGCGCTGCAGTCATGACGACAAACAGTGCACACCTTAGGACATATGTTGTCCGCCATTGATGGCGATATTCGCCCCCGTCACAAACGCGGCTTCATCTGCTGCAAGATACGCGACCAAACCTGCGACTTCCTCGGGCTTGCCCAGGCGTCCCATCGGAATTTGCGGAATGATCTTGCTGTCGAGTACGTCCTGTGCAATCGCCATCACCATCTTGGTCCCGATATACCCGGGCGAAATCGTGTTCACCGTCACACCCTTGCGCGCCACTTCCAGTGCCAGCGCTTTGGTGAACCCATGCATACCGGCCTTGGCAGCCGCATAGTTACTTTGTCCGAACGCGCCTTTTTGCCCATTGACCGACGAGATATTGATGATGCGTCCCCAGCCGCGCTCGACCATGCCATCGCACACCGGCTTGGTCATGTTGAATACCGAGTCGAGGTTGGTGTGCATCACTGCATCCCAATCGGGTTTGTCCATTTTCTTGAAGGTCATGTCGCGCGTGATGCCGGCATTGTTGACTAGCACATCGACCGGGCCGATTTCTTTCTCGATGGTGCGGATGCATTCCCGGGCCGAATCGTAGTCGGCCACATCGCAAGGATAGGCGCGGAATTGGTAACCCTGTTGATCCATCGCCGCCAGCCATTCGTCGGCCTTGGTATTGCCAGGCGAGTAGGTTGTGATCACCCGATAACCCAGCGCTGCCAGCTTGATGCACACCGCTTCGCCTAAACCACCCATGCCGCCAGTTACTAATGCAAGTCTTGCCATGTTGCTGTCTCCTAATGTTTTATATTGCGATGCCGTTGAAAATGGCGTTGCTGGCTAAACACCCGGCGGTGCGAGCTAAACAAGCCAGGTTTTAGTATGGCTGCGACACGTTACATCCGTATGACACGACGCAGTCGCTAGAGGAGTATTTGTGAGGATGGCAGGTCTGCATTGATGGGGGGTGATCTGCTTAATGCGCAGCAGCCAAATAGGTGTAAAATAAATTCTACAGGGAAATATTTGTTCCGTCGCGGCTGAACACTTCAAGTCACATGCGTCGGGCTTTTTGTTGCTTTAAGCAGAATAAATTCGGTTCGACAAACCCCTTTTTTTGGGAGGCGACATGAATGCAATTCCATTCGAAAAAGTTTCAGTTTCGGAAGCAAAAGCGGTACTTGACGAAGCGTTGCGGAGCCGGCAGGAAAAGAACTGGGAGCAATTGCGCCGTATGCTGGGCCCTGCTGATTTGAACTTGCAGGAGCAGACATACAACTGGTTATTGTTGCTGCCTACCGAAATTTGGCCCTTATGGCTAATCAAGCATTATCCGCGTATCGCCAACCAATTGGCCGAAGTCTGGCTGCGGCGGTCTGCCGGCGAGAATTTTTTTGCTGAACTCTTACTGGATCAACGGGGGACGCGTAAAGGTTTTCCGGTGGAGGTGTCGCGAGAGATCATGTCTTTGAAGTTGTATTTCGACAAGAATCCAGCGCCGGTTGCCAGGCAATCGATACAGATGGAGAGGGAAAACAACTCCTGATCTATAAGGGAACGTCGTTCGTAGACCGTAATTTTCGATGCGAATGTGTTGCTGTTTACACTTCCGGTGATTTCAAAATAGAAATCAGAAATAGAAATCAAGACAGGGCAGGGTTGCCGCCGGTTTGGACGGATGTGATCACCCGGTTGCGGCCCAGGTGTTTTGCATTGTACAGACGCTCATCGGCCACGCCGATAATAGCTTCTATGGTGTCGCCGTCGCGGCCGAATTGCGATACGCCGATGCTCACCGTGACCGGGATTTGTCGTTGCCGGCCGCTCTCAAATGAACTGCCTGCGATGGCCACTCGCAGCCGCTCGGCGATATCGCGCGCGCCTTCGAGAACAGTCCGAGGTAACAACACCATGAACTCTTCGCCGCCCACTCGGGCGACGCCGTCATAAGGTCGGATTGCGTCGAGGCATCGCTGAACGAATCCCTTCAGTATGTCATCCCCCGCTTGATGACCGTAGCGGTCATTGATGGTCTTGAAATTATCCAGATCGAGTGCCAATACGGAGAACGGTTCGCCGCCGCGACGAATCCGGGCCATCTCGGCTTCGACCTGCTCGGTGAACCGCCGCCGATTGTCCGCACCAGTCAGCGGATCGGTTGCCGCCAGGCGCTCGAGCGTTCGATTGGTGCGCTCAAGTTCGTGCAGCGCGTTCTCGGTTCGCGCCATTGCTTCGGCGAGCCTCCCCATCATTTCCTCCTGGCTGTAGATCGTCGAGAACGATCGCGTGGTGAGGAATGCTTGTACTACCCCATAGCTCAACAGGAAAAATCCGCCGGCGAAGATCGCGTGCGCGAGCCACCACATGTGATTCCACGGACGCCCGAGGATGAACGCGAGAGAAGATAGCGCGAACGCCGTTACCGAGATGGCGAAAATCGTCATGAGCGGCGAGCGGATTCGGCGCTGCAGGAGCACCGTCACATTCAATGCAGAAAAAACCAGAGCCCCGCCTTCCATCGACAGGCGCACCGCAGGGGCGCCGGCGATACTTGAATTCGCGACCAACGCTACCGCCAGGTTCACCAGCAAGAACAATCCTATCCACCTCAACCACGGCCATGGCTGTGCACGCTGATCCATGGCGTCAGATGGGCTGTGATACGACAGTAGCGCGATCAACAGCAGGATTGCCATGACCAGACGCGAGGCAGGGCCATACAGCAGGAATAGCCAGAGATTGTGGTGCGCAAGCCCTGTGAACGCACCATGCAGTGCGTAAATCAGCACAAACCCGAGAAAGCCAAGCGTCATCCAGCGGAGTAGTGGTTCTCCCGACGACAGATAGCAGCGCCACGTCACGTAAGTAACAAAAAGCCCTTCCAGGGTGGCTGCCGCAATTGCAATGACGTGGAACGCGTGGTCTTCGAACTTGAGGGTGGGATCTTGAAAAAAGAACAGGTAGGCAATCAGATAGAGCGGCACGAGCGCAAAGCATGCGAGGAGCAAGCTGGCATAGGCTTTGGTCACGAGACGGATGACTCCAGACGTCTCGCCCGCGACAACGGTATCGCTCATGTATCCCTCCGATTTTTGCTTGAACTTTATAAACACGGAGCCAGTGCTGCTCAGAAGCCGCAAACAGACAAAGGGCAGCTTGCTCCGGCGCTCATCAGCGCGATGGGTCTAAAGATGTTGCTTCAAAATCTGGATTTCTACGAATTCTTGCTGTATGAGTAACAAAAAATGTTCGACGGAAATATAGTATGACGTAAAATTTTCTGTTAGGCACTATATTGTTCGTTTGCTTGCTGAGTGACCAAAATATCGGCTGCGGTCACGCTGGCGGATACTTGAGGCAAAGGGCAATTCCATCTCACGCCGAAGAGACGCTGACGTGCTGCTCCCATTCAAGCTATTGCAGATTAACGCGATTGATGAAGTGCAAAATGCATGGCAGATCAATAAAGTATTAATATTACGCAAAAACAACCGAGAACCATCATGCTTCTTACGCTTAAGAACCGTGTGTTGCGTTTTTTGAATCCAAATATGCTGGCCGACGACGGACGCCAGGCTGATGAAGCTGCCGTGTCGCTACAGAATCACAGCCGGATACACGTCCCGAACCCTCTTTTTTTGAGGGAGCTTGCCCGTGATCCGAAATCAATCGGGGCAATTTGCTCAAGCTCCGAGCGACTCGGCATCCGAATGGCTCAGTACATCGAACTTCATGAAAATGGATGGGTCGTGGAGCTTGGCGGAGGGACTGGAGCCATCACGCGGGCATTGCTGCTGCACGGGGTGGCGCCAGGCAGGTTAATCGTGATTGAAAAATCGCAGGGGCTTGCAGCCCATTTACGCAGTTGCTTTCCTAAGATCAGGGTCATTCACGGCGATGCTGCTGATATGAGCATGATTCTTAAAGAAAGCCTGTCGATCAGAGCAGTGGTTTCTGGATTGCCACTGCGTTCACTCCCGAAAAATGCAGTAACCAGCATTACGGATGCTTGTGTAGGCATATTGCATCCGCAAGGGCGCCTGATCCAATTTACCTATGCGCCGTGTGGCGTTTCACCTTGGCTACGTGCCGGTCTGGAGAAAGTCGGAAGCGAAACCGTCTGGTCTAATATTCCCCCGGCCAGGGTTGAAATTTTCACGAGTCCTCCCGCATATAGCCCGGGATTGGACTGAACCTGCCTGAATAAGCGGCAACAGGCGGTGGCGTTAAGCGCTGCGCCAACTTCACGTACCTGTCGGGTCTTAAGTCCTCACGCTCCTTGCCGCGTCGCGCATGACGACTATGATCTACCTGTCATCGCAGTAATATTTCCTTGCATCCAATCATGTCAAAACAGACTTCTGAAAACACTTGAAATCACAATCATGTAGTCAATAGTAATGATGGCGAACATACTCTTGATACACTTCGTCGGCGATCCAGGCCGCGATGATCGAGAACGGGATCAGTAGAACAAGTACTACTCCGATTTCCATAAAATAAAATCACCTTTCGATGATCCCTCTGTCAATGAAACCACATTCAGGCTAATAAATCCGACAGGGATTACAAGTGCACATTGATATCTTTTTTCATAGACATTGCACACTACCGCCGCCCTCGGCAATTTGCGTTAGTGGATATTTGATCCGTAACCGAAGCGCCAGCTCGACAAAGGAGTATCGTCCCAATGACCGACAACAACGCTACCCTCGCCGTTCTGATTACGATGCCACACAGCCACTACTGCGAGAAGGCGCGGTGGGCGCTCGATCGGCTCTCGCTGCCGTATCGCGAAGAACCGCATGTGCCGTTGTTGCACCGGTTGGCAACGATGCGCAACGGTGGCCGCAGTGTACCGGTGTTGATATATGGCTCCGGTCGCTTCATTGATTCCACCGGCATCCTGAGTCATGCGAATGCTGTCTGCGGCGGCGACCTTCTTTATCCATGCGACTCCGCACTGCGAAATGAAGTCGAAGCACTTGAAGCGTGTTTCGACGAGGAACTCGGTCCGCATGCGAGGCGTTGGGCCTATGCGCAACTGCTGCCGGAGCGCCGCCTTCTCCGTCAAGTTATGTCGCGTGGCGTACCACGTTTCGAGGCTGCCTTGCTGCCGCTCATCATGCCGGGTGTGGTCCGCCTGGTCCGCACAGGACTGAGGATTACGCCGGAAAGTGCCTGCCGTTCCATTGGGCGTGTGCATGGCGTCTTCAATGACGTCAGCGAACGACTTGGCGATGGGCGCCAATTCCTGGCCGGCGGACGTTTCACTGCCGCAGACCTGACATTTGCGGCGCTCGCCGCACCTGTGCTGTTTCCCGCTGAATACCGTGCCGCCTATCCCGCGCTCGACCAGATACCAGCTGTAATGCGCGACGAAGTGCTGCGCCTGCGGGATACCGACGCCGGCCGGTTCGCGCTGCGCTTGTTCTTGCAAGAACGGGACCGACGGTTGGTTGGCGAGGCTCGACATGGTCTGGGCGTGTAAGTTGGGTCACAGTCTAATGCCGTTAAGTTAAGGTTACCGGTTATAGCGCTTGCCACGTCATTCCCGCGAACGCGGGAATCCATTTTAACCACCATACTGTGCAACATGGATCCCCTCGTTCGCGGGGATGACGGAGTGACCGCATTGGGCCATCTAAAGAATACCGTTCGGGGCTTAACTTAACGGCATTAGGGTCACCGTCAGATCTTCGCGTCCATAAAAGATACCTGAAACAGACATCCACTATGTCCGAATCGGACAAGGTTTTGTCGCCAACACCATTGCTAATAATTCTATTATCGAGGCATCCCGTCCGCTAATGACGTTCACTGAAGACGCCATTGAACGGCGTGGTGATGTCCATTCAAAAATAAACTTTGCTGAACGCTTAAAATTTAATCAAAAAAATAGGAATTATTACAAAGCAAGCGAGCACGCCGAGTTCTCAACCAACATGTCGTGTCCATTGCTCATTTGTATGTTCTTCGCGGTCAGTATGGCGGCACTTGGGAGAGCTGTCATCAGAGTATGGAATGGCATTCTGGCAATGCCAGCGAGGCAAAACATCCCATAGCGATACGCTTACAACCTGGCCTTTCTTTAAGGGGTGTTTTATGTTTTCCTTCGAAGAACCGATCTTGCTGTGCTTTTATTCGGCCATATTGCTGCTCGTGGCGTATCAGCTTTTCCGTTTCCGTCTGGTGCTGACAGGACTGCCTGCCCCAGCCAGGAGAGCGATAAGTGTCTTGCCTCTTCTCGCCGTGCTGATTCCAGCCAACGGCGCGCTTGAATTCACAAGCGTTATACATTCCGGCCCGACAATTCTTTACGCAGTGCAACTCAGCAGCTTCATCGTTTTAGCCTTTGTCATTTTCAATCTCATTTGGCTGATCAGGTTCATGCCGAAGCCGCAAAAGAAATTGATCGTGCTGGCCATCGGTGCGCATCCGGACGATATCGAACTTGGTTGCGGGGCTGCGCTGCTACGCTACAAGGTGGAGGGGCATGAAACTCACGGCATTATATTTTCCGCCGGCGAAGGTGGTGTTCCCGATGTCTTGAGGGGAAGCGGCAATCCTCGTAAGAAGGAAGCAGAGAAAGGCGGCCGGGTCATGAAGCTAGATAGCTTGACGGTACATGCATTTCCCGACACCAAGTTGGTGAGCCGGCAAGACGACATCAAGCGCGTCATCGAAGAAGTCACGCGGCAACTTCATCCGGACGTGGTATTCACGCACAATCGCCACGATCTCCATTGCGACCACCATACCGTATTCCTGGCAACGATGGAGGCCGCTCGCCGGGTGCCGACCATACTCTGCTATGAAAATCCAAACACGCCTCCCGGTTTCCAGCCGAATTGCTATATCGATGTTTCGCTATATCTGGAATACAAAATCAAAGCACTGAAATGCCATGTCAGTCAAACCGCATCCCGGCCCTATCTCGAAGAAGACCTGGTGCACAGTTTGGCGACCGTGCGTGGAGGGCAGGCGCGGCTTCGTGCCGCCGAGGCCTTCGAAGCCGTCAGATTTACCGTGTAACGACGCAAGCGGCTCCTGGAGGCGACGATGACAAAGATCAAAAACGTTTTGGTAACCGGCGCCGGCGGCCCCTCCGGCAAGGCAGCAATCCAGGCTCTCAAGAGCAAGGGTTTCCGCGTGATCGCAGTCGATATGACTCCCGTCGATCATTGTGCGGATGCTTTCATCTTGGTGCCGCCGGCACATGATCCGGAATTCCCTGAACAGCTGGATGAACTGCTCCTTACCCACGAGATAGCTTGGTTTTTCCCGACGGTGCAAGAAGAATTGGTCCTGGTTGCCGAGCGCGCGGCTGCATATCGGGATCAAGGCATCGCCGTCTACATGGCCAATCCGGCTGCGGTGGCAATCTGTAACGACAAATGGCTCACGGTGCAAAGCTTGATGGCAGCCGGCATTGCCGTGCCCAGGAGCGCTATCGGTGATCGGGATTCGGCGGACGTCACGCCCTTAGGCTTTCCCCGCATTTCCAAACCCAGGATCGGTCGCGGCGGACGTCAGGTGGTCGTCCATGACGGGCCTGACAGACCTGATATGGAATACGCCGGCAACAACCTTGTGTGGCAAGAATTCATGCCCGGCACCGAATACGATGTGCTGTTGATGATCCAGCCGGACCAACAGATGAAGACCATGGCTGCCACCGTGTTCGAAAAAACCTTGCTGCGCGAAGGGCGCACCGGCAACGCGCTGGAAGTTGCGCGGGTCACGGTTCCGGACGTGTGCAATCTTGCCTTGTCCGCGGCCCGGGCTCTGAAGCTGGTTGGTCCGCTGGACATGGATATCCGGCGCGACAGCAACGGTGTCGCTCATATCCTCGAGATTAACGCCCGGATAGGCGCCAATACGCACAAGGCGCCGGAAATTTTCGACGCCTTGGTGGAACTTTACGAAACAGGCGATCTCGTCGGATGACGGACTTACTCCTTTCTCCCTTATTGCTGTTCGGCGCCGTCACCTTTTACTTCGGCCTGCTGTCGCTCGCCTATTTTCCGCTGGCATTCTCATACCCATTGTGGGAGCGACGGCTCATGCGTCGCGCCAAGACTGCCAGGTACGCGCCGCGCGTCAGCGTACTCGTGCCGGCTTACAACGAGGAGCGAACTATCTTCCTTAGCGTGCAATCGATACTTGATTCCGATTACCCCGATTTTGAGGTAATCGTCGTCAACGACGGGTCGACGGACGCAACGGCCAGCGAGCTTCGGCCTTTTATTGTCGACCGCCAGATTCGCTACTTTGCAAAAAATAATGGCGGCAAAGCGTCGGCGCTCAACGCAGGAATTGCGCTTGCCACCGGGGATATCATCCTGTTTTCCGATGCAGACTCCATTTTCGAAAAAGACACGATCCGAAACGGTGTGGCCTATTTTGCCGACCCTTCGATCGGCGCGCTCAGCGGCAATGACACTCCACTCAATCCCCACGGAGCGCTGCAAAAGATGCTGGTTGTGACTTCTCACATAGGAACAGGCTTCGTGCGCCGGGCACTTTCCATGGCAGGCGTATTGCCGATCATTCCGGGTAATCTCGGCATGGTGCGGGCCAGGATCCTGCGGGCGATCGGCGGCTTCCGCGAAGTATGGGGGGAAGACCTGGAAATCACACTTCGGCTGCACCGTTACGGCGTCCGCATCGTGTATGGCGCCAGCACCAAGGTGCTGGCGGAATGTCCCCACACCTTGCGCGGCCTGTGGAAGCAAAGAGTGCGCTGGATCAGAAGCTACATCAGCATCATGCGCATGCACCGCGATATGATAGGGCGCTGGAAATTCGGCGCCTTCGGCTTTTACATGTTGTTTAATTTCTTCAGCATGGTTGTCATTCCGGTCTTGCTGGCGCTCAATCTGCTGTTGTTGCCGGCGGCATTGCATGCCGGCGCGCTCAACGTGCGGAATGTGGAATGGATCGCGTACCTGGGATTCGGATCTTTGCTCGCCGCAGCCGTGACCGCCATCTTGTTAGACAAGTCGCCGCGCGACTTGATTTATCTGCCGTATACCCTGGTCTTGCTCCCCCTGAGCTACTTTTACACCGCGGTGGTGATTTACTCGATCTGGGCCGAATCGCGCGCCCACTCTCAGGACTGGAACAAACTGGAGCGGAGAAACCCGAACCAGCTCCCTGTGGTGGATGACCCGTGGAGGCGCAGGCTGGTGTTAGGCGGGGCCACGGTGGCAGGCCTCGCAGCGGCGAGTTCCGTGATGCAGATCGATGCAGACGACCTTGGCCAGATCGGACAATTGTTCGAGCACGAAGGCCCGGTCGGCGGCAACCTTACCGTTTCCATCCATTTTTCCGATTGGCCCGACTGGCGCCAGGCGCTTAAGTTCCTCCTCCGGCCCGCAGCATCGAAACACGTGGACCGGGTTGCCATCTCTGCCGGCCGGCCCGATTGGGCATTCTACAAGTGGCAGGGAGGTGAACAATGGTGGAGTCCGGACCAGCAAGACGCGGATGCAGACATGCTGGGAGAGACCATTGCGATGCTGACGGCGCGAGGATACGAGACGATTGCGACGCTGGATGTGCTGGCCCCCCGGTATTTGCAAATAAACCCACATTTTGCAGCGGTTGATATCAAAGGCAAATACAGCAGCGAAGTAGTGTGCTCCACTTGCCTGGCAAACGGAGAATATGGAGAATTGCTCGATGCCGCATTCCGTGCACTTGCCGCTAAAACTGAGGTAGACTCGATTTGCATTACGGAAATGTTCTACGATGTTCATTGCTACGATGACCGTTGCCTTGCTTCCTTCGCAAAGGCAACCGGGCGCAAGGACTGGCCACGCCATTTCGGCGGACGGATAGACCGGCGCGATCCGGCCATCGGCAAATGGCGCTCGGAACAAGTAGCCAGGACGATCGCCAGGCTTTCCGGAATTGCACGGACGTATGGCAAGCGACTGTTGATGGATGTCAGGGTAAGCCGTGACAACCTGGCGCGTAACAGTAGTGAAAATGGCCAGGACTATCGTTTGTTGCTGCCTCTGGTGGATCAGCTCGTGGTGTGGGATTATTTTGCCATTGACCGTCTGTCACCGCGGGTCGCCGGCAAGGTTGCCAAATACCTGAGCCGCAATTTTGGAGCGAACCGCTATTGGCACTCGATCGGATTATGGGATGACAAGGGAGGATCTATCGACGCTGAACAGATGGCTCGTGCCATACGCGCGGCCCGTAAAGCCGGCAGCGATAATATTTGGATTACACCTGGCAAGGATCTCACTGCGGCGCACTGGCAGGCACTGGAAAAACTCGAGCTCGGAAAGGATTATCCGGATCATGCCTGATGTCGCGTCGAGTTGCAGCTGCCGGCGGGCGCCGCAGATGTCCGTGCTGGAACCACGTTTTATCTAAAATCACCTTGGCGCAGTAATTTCTTTGAGAAAGGACGCATAAATGAGTCTCAAAACAAAGGGGAATGTGTTGTCTTGGGGCGCAATCCTGGCCTGCCTGTCAATGTATGCATCGGCGTCGGAAACCGACGCTGCGCTGCCGCAAAAGGAAAAATCCTATGCTGAAAGGGCAAACCAGGAAATTCAGAATTTCCATTGGAATGAGGCATTACAGATTTATCGCGACGAACTAGTCAAGAATGAGAAAAATGCCGATGCGTGGCGTGGCATCGGCAAGATACTTCGCTGGGAAGGCCACCTCGAAGAATCGCGGCAAGCCTACGAGAAAGCTGCCGCGCTGGAACCGGACGATTCCAATGCTGCTTTGGGAATCGCCAATACCTACCGCTTGAACCATGATTTCAACCAGGCGGCAGCCAGCTATGGCTCTGCCCGGCAGCGCTGGCCCAAGGATGAGGAAGTGCAACAGGCCGCCTACGATTTTGCGCGCGAGAGCAATCCGCGGATTTTTGCCAAATACGAAAGGGACCTTGCGTTTCGAACCGAGACTTACGGCGCCGGCACTCCGCTGTTATCGCGCGAAGACATCCAATTGGAACATGTCAAGGATGAGAGCCTGGGAGCGTATATCCGAAAAGATGAGAAGGCCACTTACACCCACTTTTTCGGCCTGAATAATTTCCTGGAACTTCGGTATAGAAGATCGAGATATTCCTATTTTGCCCCGGTGACTGATTTTTCCGCGATCGACTGGTTCGACGAATATCGTGCGCGGTATACCTATCCGATCACTCTCGAGCAAGTGGGAACAGTGACTTACACCTATCGTCCGAGCAGATTGAAAACCACCCAGCAGTCGTACAACTCGACCAAGCTGGAGCTGGAACTTCACTCGCAGTGGACGCCGCGCTTTGCGACATTGGCGGGTGCAGGCGGATTGCGGGATCTGAACGACAATCCCACGACGACCCACGATCTGCGTACCACCAGCCTGCTGAAAGCGGGAGTGGAGTATCAGCTGACGCAACGAGCCCAGGCGTCAGCCACCTACATTACCAACCCGGACCTGGACAACTCTATCCATAGCAAAAGCCTGTTTTTGCTGAATTATCAATGGCGAGACGACTTGTCTTCCTTGCTTCGCTATCGTTACGACGACTACAAGAACGGCATTAATCAACGGATTTATTCGTTAGCGTTGCGATACACACCTAACGCGCACATTTGGAGCGAAGTGGGTATCTTGACTGCCAGTCGTGGGGGGCGCAGCGGGGTTTATCCGGAAGCCACGCTTATCTACAAGTTTTAAGGGCGCTTTATTTGCTTTGACCCGTCGTGGCAGCCCGTGCTTTCTAGCTGGTAAGCCATTTTTTTAGGATTCTCATGGCCGATGTATACCGCAATGACCGATATAGGCCGCAGGTCTTGCGGTTGACATTACGTTAGGCGTCAATCGAAAGGAAGGCATGAAAATGACACGCGTCCGAGTTAATGGCTTTACCATCTCGCTTGACGGATACGGAGCTGGTCCGAATCAGGACATCGGGAATCCGCTCGGCGTGGGCGGGACAGATTTGCACCAGTGGTTAGTCCCGACACGCACGTTCCAACGGACCCTGTTTGGTGCCGACGGTGGCACAACGGGAATCGATGACGACTTCGCTGCGCGGGGCTTCAAGAATGTTGGCGCGTGGATTCTCGGAAGAAACATGTTCGGACCGATTCGCGGTCCCTGGCCCGACATGAACTGGAAAGGCTGGTGGGGAGACAACCCACCCTATCACGTTCCAACTTTCATCTTGACTCATCATGCGCGCGCGCCCATCCAGATGGAAGGCGGAACGACATTCTACTTCGTCACGGGCGGTATTCACGAGGCGCTTGACCGGGCGCGCGACGCAGCCAACGGAATGGATGTGCGCATTGGCGGCGGACCTAACACTATCCAGCAATATCTCCGTGCAGGCCTCATCGATGAGCTGCACGTTGCTATCTCGCCGGTCCTGCTGGGCGGTGGAGAGCGACTATTCGAGGGGATTGACGTGCGCGCTCTGGGATACGAATGCGTTCAGTTCGTTGCGTCGGAGAAAGCCACCCATGTCGTACTCCAGCGGCAAGGGCACAATGACGCCTAACAACCGGTTGCAGCGGACGGCGCCGCCGGGCAGCGGTCAATTCGCATCAGCACCTAATGGGTGAGCGCAGCCAAAAGAAACACGGCGTCGACACTCCTTTCAAGCCTGTAGAGATTGGCGAGTCAGCGGAACAACTGATGACGGCAAGCAGCGCTCCATCAAAAGCAGAAAAGAAGCACAACGAACTGGTGATCTACGACCCAGGTCGTTTGTTTGATGTTTTGATCGATCAATTGCAATTGAAAAATGATGTGGTACTGAGCCGTTTGCTTGACGTTACCTCCATCCGTGATCAGCGGCATTCGCCATGGCCTTCTACAGGTAGGGGCACTATTGTTAGTGCGGATGCATGAGGGTAGTGGTTTGGCTATTACTGAATTGCGCGCCCTGATGGGCGATCATGGCAAAAAATTTCGCAGTGACGAGACCGATTTCTAGTCAGAGGAAAATGCAGTCGAGGTCCAGAAATTACCATCATTTTTTCAGTTGCCATCGCTAGCCTGCGTGGCCCTTTGGTTATATGCGCGGCCTCTGCGATTTGCTGGTCAGCACCAACGCAATGCCACCAAGGATCGCCACGGAGGCCGCGACCAGGCGCGGCGTGATCGCCTCCGACAGGAACGCCACGCCGCCAAATGCGGCGATGAGCGGCACCGATAACTGTACCGTGGCTGCTCGCATGGCGGAAAGTTTGCTCAGCGCTGCGTACCAGATGACGTACCCGATGCCGGACGTGAGTGCGCCAGAGGCAATGGCCAGGGCGACCCCGACTACATCCGCGTATGCGTTGGCGACGAAAAGCAAGCTCAGCAGGAGGGTGAACGGCACCGCTCGCGCAAAGTTACCTGCCGTGGTGGCGAGTGGGTCGGCCACTCCGCGACCGCGCAGCGAGTACACGCCCCACGCCACGCCTGCAATTGCCATCAACGCAGCACCCAGGAGCGGCGGCGCAGCTATACCCGGCGACACAAGGTAGACCAGCCCCGCGACAGCCAACGCGAGACCGAGCCATGCGATAGGTCCGAACATCTCGCCCGAGCGCAGGCCCACGAACAACATCGTCAATTGAACCGCACCGAACAGAATCAAAGCACCAGTACCTGCGGGCAAGGTTAGATACGCGAACGAGAAGAACGCGACGTAAGCAAACAGCATGGTCGCGGCGAGCCAGTCGGCGTGGCCGGACGAAAGCCGGGGCGCCTTGAAACGCACGATGACGGCGAGTGTGATCGCTCCTGAAACCAGTCTGATGCTGGCGAAGCTGGCTGGATCGATGCCTCGTTGCTGTAGCGCGAGTCGACACAACAGAGAATTTGCCGCGAAGGCGAGCATGGCCACCGAAGTGAGGACGATTGCCTGCAAGCCGGGCAGGCCATTGCGCTCGTTATGCTCGTTATCCATGGGTCGCCACCAGGACCACAGCCCAAGACAATAGCGCGACACCGAGGGGAGTGCTGAGACGCCGGCCCCAGCGAACGTTCTTTTCAATTGCCATGGCAGCCGCAAGCAGCAGCATCCAACCTAGGCTACCGGCGCCGAGTGCGAACATCAACAGCATCAACGCCCAGCAGCAGCCGACGCAGAACAGGCCGTGTTGCACGCCAAGCGCAAATGCGTGTCGCGCTTGCGCCTGCCCACGCCAGCGCTGGATAACGAAACTCAAGGGTGTACGGCATTTTTCCAAACATCGATACTTTAGCCGGCTGAACTGAAAGGCGCCGGCCAACGCAATTATCGCTGCGCCGATCAGCCAGCCATGCCAAGCCAATGCGGGGATAGTTGCAAGCAGCGACAGCATGGCGCCATGGAGTGCGTGCGCTAGGAGTCCGAATGCGCCCCACACCGTCATGTAGCCTAGGCCGAGTAGTATGAGCAGGCGCCCGTGGTCCGGACGCTGCGCCGTCAGTCGGTCGAAGGTGTTAAACAACGGCAGGGTGGTCGGCAGCATCATGGCTGCCGTCATGAGTATCCACGCGGCGGCGTAAAGCGCCATGGGCACGATCACAGTGCCGCCGGGAACGACACGGCACAGAAAAGCCGCAGGCCCTGATGCGGTCCAGTCACCGTGATCGAGATAGCGTCCGTATGGACTGCGCGCCCATGCCCATAGCGACAGCCACGCGAGCGCAATCAATGCGGCCAGCACCGGCAGGAATACGCGATGGCGGCGCGAGCTGCCGGGCGACAGCGGACCGGCCAAAGGGTTCATGCGTCAAACACGAACGTACTCTGCAAAGCGTTGTGATTCTTGATGTTCAGATCGATACCAAGGGCAGCGTTCTTGGATCGATAGGTCGGAGCCTTGCCGACAAACACCGGCGCTCCTGGCACCGTCGAGAACACTGTGTCGGATAGCATAGTCTGGCCGCCGGTCGCGCCGAGATAGGGCTCGAGTTCAGCATAGTAGTTCTTGCCGATCTCGAGTTCACCCTTGCCCGCGACGACGGTGAAGCGTATCGGCGCCCGCTCCACCGATACCACCTCGCCGATCAGTGCGGCGAGTTCGGCGATCGGCCCGCCGGCCTTGCCGGTGTAGACCTTCAGTAGTGCCTCTTCCTGCGCCTTGGAGGCCTGGTCGTCGACGTAGATGGCGGCAGTCCAGTTGCCTAGCAGAATATTGCCGGGAACATGCGCCACGGCCGCGATGGTGTTGCCACCCACATCGAGGCCGTCGACCGTTCCCTTGTCTATGCGCCATGCGACGATAGTATCGCAGGTGCCGTTGTCAGGGTCTTCGCCGATCCAGCAGGGGCACAGGACGTTGCAATTGCAAACCTCGAGCAGGCGACCTTCCAGGTGATAGCTCATACGAACCTCCGTTGCAGCTATACGAACACGGGCTTGTCACCGCAGCTCGCAGCGGCAAGAGATAAATTACTAGGATGCGTGGTGGGGCAATTCAAGTTGGATGACGGCGCCTTTCGGGAAGGCGGACTCATCGATTTTACCCAATATTGATATATCAGGTTGATGTCGGTACTGTTTGCGGCGAACGAGTTCCGAAACTAACGTGCGTCAACCAGTTCGGCGCTGGCGTTGGTAAAATATCGGTTTTCCCTTTGCCTACGCGGACGGTACGATGCCCCCTGTCACAACCATACAAGCGAACCCCCGGTATCTGTACTCCATGTAATCGCAGTTTCCAGATTAATTCAGCGCGCCCTTAAGGGGCAGCACGCACCAAACCAATGCGGCAGCGCCAACCGACACACCAACCGCAAGGAGATTAAATTGACTGCAGGTAAATCAACCATCATCTATACGCTTACCGACGAGGCGCCGCTTCTGGCAACCGCTTCTTTGCTGCCTATCGTCAGGACCTTCGCCGCCACGGCCAATATTGACGTCGTCGAGAGCGACATCTCGGTGTCGGCGCGGATTCTTGCCGAATTCTCCGATTGTCTCGCTGATGAAAAGAAAGTACCGGACAATCTGGCTGAGTTGGGGCGTCTTACTCAGGAACCCGATACCAATATCATCAAGCTGCCGAACATCAGTGCCTCGGTGCCGCAACTGATCGCGGCTATTCGCGAACTGCAGGCACGCGGCTACAAGATCCCCGACTTCCCCGAAGACCCGAAGACCGACGAAGAAAAATCCATTTTGAAGCGTTATTCAAAGACGCTGGGTAGCGCGGTCAATCCGGTGTTGCGCGAGGGTAATTCCGATCGCCGTGCACCAGCGGCGGTGAAACGCTATGCGCGCAAGAACCCACACTCCATGGCCAAGTGGAGTCCGGCATCCCGCACGCACGTTTCTCACATGCACGGTGGGGATTTCTACGCCAGCGAAAAATGCATGACGCTATCCAAGGCCTGCGACGTGAGGATGGAGCTGGTCGCCAAGGATGGCGCAGTCACTGTCTTGAAGAACAAGGTGTCGCTGCAGGAAGGCGAGATCATCGACAGCATGTTCATGAGCAAGAAGGCGCTGTGCCAGTTCTACGAAGAACAGATGGAGGACGCGCGCGAAACCGGCGTGATGTTGTCGCTGCACGTCAAGGCGACGATGATGAAAGTCTCGCACCCCATCGTTTTCGGGCATGCGGTGAAGATTTTCTACAAGGACGCCTTCGCCAAGCACGGCAAGCTTTTCGAGGAACTGGGCGTCAATGCGAATAACGGTTTGAGCAGTGTCTATGAGAAGATCGCCACCCTGCCGGAATCCAAGCGTGATGAAGTGATCCACGACCTGCACGCCTGTCATGAACACCGTCCGGAACTGGCGATGGTGGACTCGGCCAAGGGTATCTCCAATCTGCATGCGCCCAACGACGTGATCGTTGATGCTTCGATGCCGGCCATGATCCGTCTCGGTGGCAAGATGTGGGGTGCGGATGGCCGTCCGAAAGACACCAAGGCGGTGATCCCCGAAAGCACGTTCGCCCGGATCTATCAGGAGATGATCAACTTCTGCAAGACCAATGGCGCGTTCGATCCGACCACCATGGGCACTGTGCCGAACGTCGGCCTGATGGCGCAAAAGGCCGAGGAGTACGGTTCACATGACAAGACATTCGAAGTTCCCGCCGATGGCGTGGCGCGCATTGTCGACTTTGACGGCACCGTGCTGCTGGAGCAGAACGTGGAGCAGGGCGACATCTGGCGCATGTGCCAGGTCAAGGATGCGCCGATTCGCGACTGGGTCAAGCTGGCGGTGAACCGCGCCCGCCTGTCGGGGATGCCGGCGATTTTCTGGCTGGACGAGTACCGCCCGCATGAAGCCGAGCTCATCAAGAAGGTGCGGACCTATCTGAAGGACTACGATCTGACTGGTCTCGACATCCAGATCATGTCGCAAGTGCGCGCCATGCGTTACACCTTGGAGCGCGTGATCCGCGGCAAGGACACCATCTCGGTGACCGGCAACATCCTGCGCGACTACCTGACTGACCTGTTCCCGATCATGGAACTCGGCACCAGCGCCAAGATGCTGTCGATCGTGCCGTTGATGGCAGGCGGCGGCATGTTTGAAACAGGCGCGGGTGGCTCGGCGCCGAAGCATGTCAAGCAGTTGGTGGAAGAAAACCACCTGCGCTGGGATTCGCTGGGCGAATTCCTGGCACTGGCTGTGTCGCTCGAAGATATCGGCATCAAGACTGGCAACAACAAGGCCAAGATCCTGGCGCAGACCCTCGATGACGCCACCGGCAAGCTGCTGGAGAATAACAAGTCGCCTTCACCACGCACCGGCGAGCTTGATAACCGCGGCAGCCATTTCTATCTGGCCATGTACTGGGCACAGGCGCTAGCGCAACAGACTGAAGATGCAGAACTGCAGGCGCAGTTTGCTCCGCTGGCCAAAAAACTGACCGAGAACGAGCAGGCCATCCTGGCAGAGTTCAAGGCGGTGCAGGGTAATCCGGTGGATATTGGCGGCTACTTCATGGTCGACCAAGGGAAACTCAGCGCAGTCATGCGTCCAAGCGCAACCTTCAATACAGCGTTGAACGCCGCGCGCATCTGACGTCAACGTAATGCGGATCTGCGCAATGCCGCAGATCCGCACCGGCTTGCCGGCGCAATTTGGCAGCTCGCGCAGCAACGCTACGTGTTTGGGAATGGAAGCGGTTGGAATTATTGTGTGCGAAGTACAAATCCCGACTCCGGTTAGTGCGGAGTCGGGAGCGGCTTTCTGTCTGCCGATGATGTCAGTGAAACCTAGTCGCTGGTAATCATCAGGCACCCGGTCATGACCCTGACGCGTACGTTGGCATTGGGGTTGAAGCCTGTTTGTTTGATGCCGTTGCCATGCAGACGAATCCAGAGTGTTTCAGGATCGTCGTCCTGATAGAAGGACACGTTGAGCCGTTGTGCTGCGTTTACTATCGATGTGCTGCTATCTCGCGTACTATTGCGCTTAGCCATATTAACTACTCCGTTTAGTTGATTGGTTAGCGGGTCATGGGTGTTCCTGCACCTCTGACCCGCGTCTCTTTGCTGCTCTGCATAACGTTCTTTGCTCTGAACGCATTCTTAAAAATAGCACGTGCCCATGTTTAAAGACATCATTATCGTGCGTCGATGGATTTTTAAGAAAATGTAGATGCTTGGCGTTGTTATCATCGACATCAGCGGAGCGTTATGCCATCGGAATGGCTGATGATGCACTGTTTGCGGTCGCTGGCCTGTGGCGCTCCGGGGTCGAACTGGATGGCAATGTAGCCCACTCGTTCACGCAGATCTCCTTGATAAAGTTGGGTTCGCACTGTTACTTTTTTGCTTGGCGTTTGCTAAGAGAGGGGGCGGCTAGATGATTGTCAGATCTTGCAATGACACATTTATGTTAGCAAGTTCAAGGAGTCTAGGGATGCTGAGTCATTGGTAACATCCACTTTGACGAGCCTGCGAATCGCTGCTTGATCTTCGTGCATATCTCATGACAAGACTTGACCACCGATCGTCCGCTAGGCACCTTCGCCTCATGGGCTGCTTCAGATTGAAAGCCGTCACTTGGCTACAAATGTCCTATTGCTGCAGCTTGACGAGTTCGGCGCGTGTCAAGATAGTTGTCGCCTGACTTATGCAGCCAATCGATCTATAGAAAGGTTGGCCAATTCAGCTGCGACGACTGAATCCCGTTCTGGATTGAGCGTGACGGCTTGAATCGGTTTCCA
>NZ_JAGQED010000041.1 GCF_018304965.1 Collimonas antrihumi | reverse complement strand
TGTCGTTGTTTGCTTGCCTTGAGCAATGGACAGAAATGCGCAATTTACTGCGAGAACCTTCGCGAAAGAAACGTCATTATCAGCAGGATCAATTCAGAGGAGGAAAGTTTGGTTAGCGCGTATGGGGATGACCCCGTAATTCCGATGTCCGCCCCGCCATAAGTCAACGCTGACTTCAGACTCATCCCCTCAAAATATGTCATCCCCGCGCACGCGGGTATGCACGTTCCCGATAAAATAAAAAAAGCCCATTCAAATCGAATGGGCAAAATCTGGAGTTACCCAGGGACGTCTCGCTACTGCCACTGATCGGTAAAGTTACAGGATATTGCCAATCGTCGCGCCGGGCTCAAGCGGCGCGACAGTCAACAGTACCCGGATGCTGCTTAGAACTTGTGACGCATTGCTACGCGGAAGAGCACTTGCTTGTCATTGCTCGAACTGTCGTTCGCACCAGGGATGTAGGCACGATCAAGTGACGTTCCTGTCAGATCGCCGCCGACTTTCTGATAAATGCCTTGCAGGTAAATGTCAGTCCGCTTGGACAAGATGTAGTCAGCCATCAGACCCAACGTCGACCATTTCGGTTTGACGTTGCCCGCCGTTGCATCGAACTTGCCTTGCGTGTAGGTGTACATCGCACCGACGTTAAACGCCGGGTTGATTTGATACCTGGCATTGATTTCGTAGTTGTTGAACTTGAGCGAATTCAATGTGCCAACGGCTGGTGCAAACGAGCTGATGTAACCATTCTCACCAGTTGGATTGGTCAGGTTGGTGTTGGTATACGCGAACCCGAGTATCGCTGCACCAATTGTGTAGTTAATGCCAGCGCCAAAGATTTTTTGCTTGTCGGCCAGGAAGGTGGCGTCAGATGGCGTAATAGAACCGCTCGTGGTCGTGCCGGTATGGTTCAGATTCATGTACGCCAGACCAGCGGTCAATGGGCCGTTGACATAGCTCGCACCCAGGCTGTAGGTACGGTTGTTGCCCGCATTGCCGGCTGTTTCACCGAAGCCGTACAAGCCACCGAACGTAACGCCGGAGAAATTCGGGCTGGTGTACTTGACCGAATTATTGACGCGGAACGAGTTGTCGGTATTGTCGTTATCCAGTGGATGCGAGAACAAATAGCCAGACCAGCCGCCATTCGCAGTCACCGGGCCGACGAAGTCGACCACGGAGTCATACTGACGCCCCATTGTGACCGTGCCGGCAGTCGCACTCGACAAACCTACGAATGCCTGACGACCGAAAAACAAACCGCCTTGACCCAGCTTGCCGGTATCTGCCTTAAAGCCGTTTTCAAGCTTGAACACAGCACTCAGGCCACCGCCCAGGTCTTCGCTACCTTTAAAGCCCAGACGGCTACCTTGTACGTCGCCGCTCTCCATTTGAACCAGACTTTTTCCGCCGACATTGTTGGTGTAGTTCACCCCCAAATCAATAAGGCCATAAATTGTGACGTTGGTTTGTGCTTGTGCCATACCGGAAATGCCACTCAACATACTTGCAACCAAAAACATCTTCTTCATGTATTTCTCCCATTTATTAGAATAATTAAAAAACTTAAAAACAAGGAACTACAAAAAAACCAACTGGAACACGGTGATAAGCCCGCAGTATTTTTATAATCCGCCGCATACGATTTTTTGGCGGGCGTTGCAATTTGGGCTGATCAAAGATAGCGTCGCCTTGTTTTTTTGCGTTATCGAATTTCGGCAAAAAAATCAAAGGCGGCCAGCTTTGTTGCGCGAATCCGCCACCATGAATGGTCTGGGAGCGCCAGTTGAAGATGCTTGCAAGAAGATTGAAATTTACGAACCGGCTTTTTATAACTGGAAAACGAATAGGTTTGGCTTGGACCATCTGAACTTCGAAGCCTTTGCACAACTGCTACATGAAAGCGCTATGCTAAGTCAGGCGCTTCCGCAATGATTCGGATGGACTTTCCCCGAATAATTTTCGGTAGTCATAAGAAAATTGACTGAGATGCCAGAATCCCCAATCCGCAGCGACGTCCTGCACCGTATGCTTGTCCGATAAATTTTCCCGCAGGTGCCTGCGTGCTCCGTTGAAACGAATGATACGCAGATACTGTATCGGACTGATTCCGAGAATATCTTCGAAACAATACTGTAGCGAGCGAGGGCTGACGTGCAGGTGTTCGCAAAGTTGCGGCACTATAATCGCCTGTTCCCGGTGTGCCAGCATATATTCACGGGCCTGCGAAACAATGCGTTGGCGTCGTATGAAACAGTTACTGATGCTATTGTCTATTTTGCCGCTATCAAGTATGGATAGGAGTGCCATTGTCACGGCTTGCTGTGAAAGTGCAAGGCTGAAGACGGGATTAGGCTCACGGCATGCATCACTCATAGCCAGCATATCTGCCAGCGTCCGCTGAAAAACCATCTTTGATAGTTCTGTCACATGCAACACTTCAGCCTTGATCAGCTGCGTATAGTCGACCCTGCAACCTATCTGGTCGGCGACATGCATCACGGCATTGCGCTGGATAACCAATCCATAGATGGCGTAATCGGCAGGAGTCACCAGCTCGAATTCCAGATTACCCGGTCGTACCATGATCGTACCGGCGTCGCACAAGCGCCCATTGATACGCGCCTTATTTGCATTTGCCGGAAGGCCGAACCAGAAGGCATCAGGCCGAACACAACAGGATCGACGCACAGCCTGGTTGGTTTCCTCAAGAAACACTTGCATCTGTGGCAGTAGCAGCTCGGATAGAACCCCGTGAAATTGGCCAGATGTAATCTGGTCATAACTTTGCGTCCAGTCGGTCAAATTGCGGGCGTGCTCATCAACATCAAATGCGTGGGCTATATGAATTTGGTAGGGTATGCCTAAAAGCGGCGCCGCTTGCCCCGCAAAATTGCGCCGCGGATTGTCGGATGTGGTCTGCATTTTCTAACCTCCTTTGAATGGGGTGTAGGCACAAATCGCACATTCTTTCCGGGCTTGAATAGTGGAAAAAGAGCAATCGGGTCGATCGCGCCGTGCCGATATCAAGTCCCGGCACGGCCGAATCCGACTTTTTTTTATGCAGGACTGACAGCAAGTTCCGGCGCAAGACGTTTTTCAGGCTTGCCCTTGCTCGCAATCCCCATCTCCCGCAACGCGTCGGCGATGGCGTGTACCGCCTGCCGCATTTCATCTGCGCCAATCGCACCGATACAGCCGACGCGGAAGGTTTCCGCCTGTGTCAGCTTGCCTGGATACAGCACGAATCCCTTGTCGCGCACCAGATTGTAGAAACGCTTGAACTCATATTTCCCGCTGTCAGGCGCATGGATCGTCACGATGATCGGCGCCTGGATTTTCGGATCGAGAAAAGACTTTAGTCCGAGTTCCTGCATGCCGGTCATCAGTGCTTCGTAATTTTCCTGATAGCGGGCCAGACGGGCAGGCTGCCCGCCTTCAGCGACAAACTGGAGCAATGCCTGGTGGAATGCCGCCACAATATGGGTTGGCGGCGTGAAACGCCACTGCGTGGTTTTCTCCATGTACGCCCACTGATCGTACAGATCCAGCGATAACGACGTCGAGTTGCCGGCAGCTTTTTCCAGCACACTTTTGCGAACCAGTACAAAGCCCATTCCCGGTGGTCCCTCAATGCATTTCCCGCTGGCGGCAATCAATGCATCAAACGGCACTGTAGCAGCATCGACGGCGAGCGCGCCGAACGAGCTCATGGCGTCGATGATCAGGCTGCGTTTATGACGAGCGACCACTTCGGCAATCTCGCGCAGCGGATTCAGAATGCCGGTACTTGTTTCGCAATGGATCAGGCCGACGTGCGTGATGCTGCGGTCGCCGCTCAACAGGCGTTCGACATCGGCCGCGGTGGTCGGTATGTCTTCCGGCGTTTCAAATACCGATACCTTGCGTCCCATCATGTCCACCAGTTTGGCCATGCGCTTGCCGTAAGCGCCGTTGATCAGCACCAGCATGTGGCCATCGCGTGGCAGCAGTGTATTGACGGCCGCTTCGATCGAGAACGTGCCGCTGCCTTGCATCGGCACGCAGACGTGGTGCTCGTGCGCATTGGCGATATCCAGCAAGTGCTTGCGGACTTCAGCGGTGATGGCGTTGAACGAGGCGTCCCAGGAGCCCCAGTCACGCAGCATGGCGGTCTTGGTGGCGATCGAGGTGGTCAGTGGTCCTGGGGTAAGAAGGACTGGATCCCGGCTAACTAGGCTCATGATATTTCCTTTAGTTTTAAACAGGTGAAGTTACACATCCAAAGCTGATAGTGACAACCAGCTCAAACGGTGCTGCGCCAGCGCTGCGCCTTTTTCAGTAATACACGGGTGGTCAGCGCATACAGGAGAACGACGACGGAAGAGGTCAGCACGATCAGTGTTCCCATCGCCGCCGCCGGACCGATTTTTCCCTCCGCTTCCAGATTCAGTATCGCTACCGAAGCTAGTGTCGTGTCAGGCGAGTACAGAAACACGACCGCGGAAATGGTGGTCATCGCGTTGATGAACAGGTAGCGGCCGATATCCAGCACCGCCGGCAGGCAGACTGGCACGGTGACGCGCAGGAAGGTTTTGTAGAACGGCACTTTGAGCGAGGCTGATACCGCTTCGAACTCGTTGTCGATCGCCTTCAAGGCAGTGACCGCGGTCAGGTAGCTGGACGTAAAGTAATGCACCACCGTCGACAACACCAGGATCGCCATGCTGCGATACAGGAAGTTGAGCGGATTGGCGGGATGGTTGAAAAACATGATGTAACCCAGTCCCAGCACCAATCCCGGCACGCCCATCGGCAGCATCGCCAGTAAGCGGATGATCGGGCGCGCGCCATTCATGCCGCGGGTTTTTTCAACCAGGTAGGCACTACCGAAAATCAGCACGATGCCGCCGGTGACCACATAGGCGGCCAGTCTCAGGCTATTGAAATACGACTCCAGGATGCCGTCCTGGAACAGGCCGAAGTAATAGTGATCCCATACCGGCGTCAGGTCGTAAGGCCATAGCTTGATGAAAGAGGTGTACACCGCCATGCCCAATACCGCTAGCAGCAACGCACAGATGATGCTGCAAAAGCAGAACATCAGGGTGTCGAAAACCCGATGTCGCTTCGGTACGTACGGTACCGCGCGCGCCGACAGCTGGGACTGCAGCTTGCGCCGTATGGTGAAGTCGATCGCGAACGCCATCAGCGCCGGCAACAGCAGCAGCAAGCTGACTACGGCGCCTTTGTTGAAATCCTGCTGGCCGATCACTAGCTGATAGACGTCCATTGCCAGGACGCTGTAATCGCCGCCGATGACTTTCGGTACGCCGAAATCGTTGACGGTGAAAGTGAACACCACCAGCATCGCACTAATCAAGCCGTACTTGGCGCCTGGCAGGGTGATGGTCCAGAACTTGCGGAGGCGACTGGTGCCGAGCGATTCCGCGACCTCGTACAAGCGGCCGTCCGCCAATGTCAGCGCGGTAATCAAGATCATCAACGCATGCGGAAACACGGCATAACATTCGCTGATGATGATACCGATCGGGCCGTAAATGGAAGCGCCGAAAAGCATGCCTTTGAGTACGCCTTGAGTACCGAACCATTGCACGAATGAAATTGCCGCCAACAGCGACGGCGCCAGGATCGGGATCAGCGAAAGAGTGCGAAACATGCGCTTGAGCGGCATCATGCTGCGCGTCAGCGCATAGGCGAAAGTGAAGGCCGCCGGGATCACCAGCGCCGTCACCGAGATCGAAATGGTCAACGTATTGAACACCGATCGCCGCAATGCCGGAGTCGCCATGTAATCGCTGAATTGGCGTAATCCGACAAATGCGCCCGCCTTGTTCTGGACACTTTGGACCAGGATCATCATCACCGGCATCAGCAGAAACACTGCCAGCCCTATGCAAACGCAGAGCAATAGCAAGTGGCCGATGCGGTCATGCCAATGACTTTGCTGACGGCCCTTGGCTTTGACCGATTTGAGGTTTGATGTTGCCGTTGTCGTTGTGACCGATAACGGCAACACGTTGGCAGATCTGCTCATGCGGCCTCCGCAAGCGCTGGTTTTGGCATGACGAGCGGTTCGGCATCCTGATCGCGATAGATGCGGATCCGTTCGGGCAGCAATCCAAACAACACTTTGCTGCCGACGCTCAGGCGCAACTCTTTTAACAGGTTAAGCGACATGGAGGTCACCACCGGTTGTTGCTGCATGCCTTCGAATGCCACCGTCAGATAACTGAAGGCGCCCAGGAATTCGATTTTGAGAACCTCTGCCATGGCGTTGTTGTGTGTCCGGTTCTCGGCATCGCGGGCGACGAAATCTTCGGGCCGCAAATACACCTTGACCGGCGCACCGGCGGGAATATGCTCGACGCTAGACTCCCAGTGAAAATTCAAATTCCCTATGCGGAAGCGGCCGTCCCCGAGCGAGGTGCCGCGCAGGATATTGACCTTGCCGACAAAGGAGGCGACGAACGGCGACCCCGGCTGCAGGTAGACTTGCTGCGGCGTTCCGATTTGCTCGATCTCGCCTTGATTCATGACGACGATGCGGTCGGCCATCGTCAGCGCTTCTTCCTGGTCATGCGTGACCATGATGGTGGTGACGCCAAGTCGTTGCTGCAATTGTCGGATTTCACCACGCAGGCGAACCCGCTCAAGTGCGTCCAACGCCGATAACGGCTCGTCCAGCAACAACAGGCCGGGTGAAGTGGCCAGTGCGCGTGCAAGCGCGATTCTCTGTTGCTGGCCGCCGGATAGTTGCCCCGGAAATTTGTTGCCGCTGGTCGGCAAGCCGGCCAGCGTCAGTAATTCTTCGACCCGCGTCTTGGTGCTAGCCCGCGACTGGCCACGGTTAACCAGTCCATAGGCGACATTGTCTGCAATGGTCAGGTTAGGGAACAGTGCGTAGGACTGAAACACGATGCCATAGTCGCGCTTGATCGGCGGCAGCCATGAAATATCTTTTCCGGCTTGACTGATGCGCCCCTGATTTTGGCTTTCCAGGCCTGCGATGATGCGCAGCAGCGTGGTCTTGCCACAGCCGGACGGGCCCAGGAAACAGACAAACTCGCCTTCCGCGATGGAGAGGTTGATGTCGCGCAATGCGTGGAAGCTGCCGAAAGATTTCGAAATGTTGTTAAGTACCAGATACTGATTCTGCTTGGGCATGATAGATCCTCACTTATTGATATCCTTACACCAACGCTGGAAGAGCCTGGCATCTCGTGCCGCGGCAAATCTCAGCGTCGGCCTGCACGCGAGATTTACTTCTTCTTCTCTTCTTTGGCGTTATAGCGACTGCTCCACTCAGCCAGAATGCGGGAGCGATTCTTGGCCGACCAGTTGAAGTCGTTATTGGATACCAGCAGTTTTTCGTAATTTTCCGGAATGCCCTCCACTTTCTTGGCGATTCCCGGATAGGCAACGATGGCCCACCAGGTGGCGCTGATCTGGTTAGCCTCTTTCGTGGTCATCCAGTCGACCAGTTTTTTCGCGGCTTCCATGTTTTTCGTGCCCTTCATGATGCCGCTGGCTTCGATATCCCAGCCCAGGCCTTCTTTCGGGAAAATCAGCTCGACCGGCGCACCGGTAGCCTTGACCTGATGGGCACGGAATTCAAATGAAATACCGATTGGGAATTCGCCGGTACCGGCCATGGTGCAAGGCTTGGAGCCGGAATGGGTGTATTGCGCGATGTTTTCATGCAACCCATCCATGTATTTCCAGCCGCCGGCCTCGCCGAACATCTGGAGCCAGGCGGTGACATCCAGGTAGCCGGTGCCGCTGGAGGCAGGGTGGGGCATGACGATCTGACCCTTGTAGATCGGCTTGGTCAGGTCTTGCCAGCTGGTTGGCCGGGGCAGGTTCAGCTTCTTGGCTTCTACCGTATTGAAGCAAACGGTCGCTCCCCATACATCCATGCCGACCCAGCTAGGGGGGCGGGCCTTGTCGGAAAAGGCAGGATTCAAGTCTTTCAGGCCTGCGGGTGCATACGGCACCAACATGCCTTCCTGACTCAGCAATGCCAGGCTGCTGGCGGCAACGCCAAGAACGACATCGGCTTGCGGGTTATTTTTTTCGGCCAGCAATTTGGCGGTGATGACGCCGGTCGAGTCGCGGACCCAGCGAATGTCCACATCCGGATGGGCTTTTTCAAAGCCATCCTTGTAGGCCTTCATTGCATCGCTTTCGATGGCGGTGTAAACCAGCAACTCGGTTTTGGGTTGGGCGAGGGCGGTCCCGGCTGCCAGCGCCAGGGTCGTGATGATCGCGGTTTTCTGCAACAGTCGTAAAAATTGCGGCTTCATTGTTATGTTCATTGTTGTCTCCTCAGATGTTGTGTCATCAATCAATGTCAAATTGCTGTAATGCACTTTCCTGATACTTCCCAACGCCTTCCTTCTTGCTTCATCAACCGGTCACGAAAGATTGTGTCAATCGGCCCGACCTAGACATTTGGAGCATTTTGCAACTTTATAAATCGCATTATGTTTTCTGTCTATTGTTGACAATCTACACCTTGCGGGTTTAAAGTGCAATCACTGTTAAATAAAAAGGTTCTTAAAGGTTCTTATGATTACGGGTCGCAATATGAATGTTATTGCCGTGCTGAAAGTAATTCCTTGGCGCGAACATGCTATGGCCGGTCGTCACCGCATGCATGGCGCGCATGCGGCTGCAGCTCACCCCTCCGATTTCCTCCCAAACCGAAAGGCTAACAAATGACCACCACTAAAACCCTGCAGGTCAATGGCCGCAGCTACCCATGGATGAAGCAGCCTGTCGTCGTCGTATGTGTCGACGGCTGTGAACAGGAATACATCAATCAGGCGATTCAGGCTGGCGTCACACCGTTTCTTAAAAAAATGGTGGCGCAGGGAACCGTGCTTACCGGTGATTGCGTAGTGCCCAGCTTTACCAATCCGAACAATTTATCGATCGTTACCGGGGCGCCACCTTCAGTACACGGTATCTGCGGCAATTATTTCCTGGATCGCGAAGCGAATCAGGAAGTCATGATGAATGACGCCAAATACTTGCGCGCCGGCACCATATTCGAGGCCTTCTCCAACGCGGGAGCCAAGGTCGCCGTGATCACTGCCAAGGATAAATTGCGCGGTTTGCTCGGCCACAAGATGCGCGGTGGTATTTGCTTCTCGGCAGAGAAGGCCGATCAGGCTACGCTGGAGCAGAACGGCGTAGCGAATTTGCTGGAGCTGGTCGGCATGCCGCTGCCGTCGGTATATAGCGCCGAATTGTCGGAGTTCGTGTTTGCCGCCGGCGTCAAGCTGCTGGAAACACAGCGCCCGGACATCATGTATCTCTCGACCACCGATTACATCCAGCATAAATTCGCCCCCGGCACACCGGGTGCCAATGCCTTTTACGCCATGATGGATCATTATCTGACTCAGCTCGACGCACTCGGTGCGGTCATCGGCCTGACTGCCGATCATGGCATGAACGCCAAGACCGACAGCGCCGGCACACCCAACGTGATTTATCTGCAGGACGTGCTGGACGCCAGGGTTGGCAATGGTAAAACCCGTGTCATTTTGCCGATTACCGATCCGTATGTCGTGCATCACGGCGCATTGGGTTCTTACGCCACGGTGTATCTGAATGAGGGTGCGGATCTGGCCAGCGTTTCACGGCAGATCAGTGCGATCCCTGGCGTCGAAGTGGTGTTGACGCGCGCTGAAGCTGCTGCCCGCTTTGAGTTGCCTGAGGACCGTATCGGCGACCTGGTGATTGTCAGCGAACGGCTGACCGTGATCGGCACTTCTGCCAGCCGCCACGATCTGTCCGAATTGAAACTGCCATTGCGCTCGCATGGCGGCATTTCCGAACAAAAGGTGCCGCTGATGTTCAACCGCAAATTGAGCGCGATTCCGGCTGATCACAGGTTGCGCAATTTTGATGTATTTTTCCTGGCGATGAATGCCGCGCAGCAGTAATGTAAATACATAATTAATTAATCTGGAGATGACATGTCGATACTAAGCGAATTGCACAAACTCAAGGATGGCGAACCGTTGCATCAGAAGATGCGGATTGCCGGCAAGCTGGTCGGTAATGATCGCCTGATCGAAGTGCTCAATCCCTACAACGGCAAGCTGGTCGGAACAATCCCGAAGGCGACGGTCGGCGATATCCGCGACGCCTTCCGTATCGCGCGTCAGTTCAAGTCGAAGCTGACGCGTTTCGAGCGCTCGAAGATCATGCTGCGGACGGCGGAAATATTGCGCGCCAATACCGATGCCATTTCCGATCTGATCACCGCCGAAGCCGGGCTGTGCAAGAAAGACAGTCTGTACGAAGTCGGCCGTGCCTGCGACGTCTTCGTGTTTGCGGCGAACCAGGCGCTGGTAGATGACGGCCAGGTATTTTCCTGCGACCTGACGCCGCATGGCAAGCAGCGCAAGGTCTACACCATGAAAGAGCCGCTGCTGGGCGCGATCTCGGCCATTACGCCGTTCAATCATCCATTGAATCAGGTCGCGCACAAAGTGGCGCCTTCGATTGCGACGAATAACCGGATGGTGTTGAAACCGACCGAGAAGACGCCGTTTTCTGCCTTGCTGCTCGCCGATATCCTGTACGAAGCCGGCTTGCCGCCGGAGATGTTTTCGGTAGTTACTGGCGACCCGAAAGAAATCGCCGATGAAATGCTGACCAATGCCGATGTCGATCTGGTCACCTTCACCGGTGGCGTGCCGATCGGCAAATACATCGCCGGCAAGGCCGTCTACAAGCGTCAGGTGCTGGAGTTGGGCGGCAACGATCCGATCATCGTGATGGAGGATGCCGATATCGAAGAGGCGGCGACCTTGGCGGTTTCCGGTTCGTACAAGAATTCCGGCCAGCGCTGCACTGCGATCAAACGCATGATCGTGCATCAGGCAGTCGCCGATGAATTTGTCGATCTGCTGGTGAAAAAAACCAAGGCCATCAAATACGGCGATCCGATGGACCCGAACAACGATATGGGAACGGTGATCGACGAACGTGCGGCGATAGAGTTCGAAGCCAAGGTGAAGGATGCCGAGCGCCACGGCGCCAAACTGTTATACGGCAATATCCGCAACGGCGCGGTGTACTCGCCGACGGTGCTGGACCATGTGCCCGCCGACTGCAAGCTGGTTGCCGAGGAAACGTTCGGACCGGTATCGCCGGTGATTCGCTGCACCGATATTGCCGATGCCATCCGGATATCGAACTCGACGCCATACGGCTTGTCGTCATCGGTCTGCACCAACCGCATGGACTACATCACCCGTTTCGTCCGTGAGCTGGAAGTGGGGAGCGTCAATGTGCGGGAAGTGCCAGGCTATCGCCTGGAGCTGACACCGTTTGGCGGTATCAAGGATTCGGGGCTGGGTTACAAGGAAGGTGTGCTGGAAGCGATGAAAAGCTTCTCCAATACCAAGACGTATTCGCTGCCCTGGAACTGACAAGCTGCCGCTTTTCTGCTAACGGTAGGTGTGGCGGCTTGCGTGAAACGCACGCCGCTTTTTTTTTTTGATTCGATGCAGTACGCTCGTCAGACCGGTCACCGGTTGTCTGGCCATATGTGAGCTCCTGGTTCGAATTTGTCATGGAGAATCCAGTGGTTAAGCGTAGTCACAACCCAGGTGCCGAGATCGGTAGTAGAGTTGTCTTTGACAGTGAACACGGACCGCAGACCGGCGTTTTAGTGAATATAGTTCGCGATGTCGGGAATGCCCAACCGTTCGCAATCGTCGCGGTTGATAACCCTCCGCCTGGCATCCTGGCGTCAGTGCCCGTCACTGATCTTCAATCGATTTGACATCAAAATTTCAGTAGTCGGCATGTAAGCAGTTCCAGATATCCGCGTTCGTTTGATGAAGCAGGGCGTTTGATTTTTTTGGGCGGGGTCCCACCCCGCCATTTAAATCCGTTGGCATTCATGGCAGGTGGGACCTGCCTTGCACAAATCGAAAAAATGGAGACTTGTCATGTTAATAGGCGTTCCAAAGGAAATTAAGAACCATGAGTACCGGGTAGGCTTGACGCCGGCTTCAGTGCGCGAGCTGACTTTGCGTGGCCACCAGGTGATAGTGCAAACAAACGCCGGCGCCGATATCGGCTTATCCGATGCGCAGTACACCGCAGCCGGCGCCACCTTGCTCGACACAGCCAAGGAAATTTTTGCGCGCGCCGATATGATCGTCAAGGTCAAGGAACCGCAGCCTGTCGAGTGCGCAATGCTGCGCAAAGGGCAGATTCTGTATACCTATCTGCACCTGGCGCCCGATCCGGAGCAGACTGCCGCCTTGATCGCATCAGGCGCAATCTGCATCGCATATGAAACCATTACCGGTGCAGGCGGCGGCTTGCCTTTGCTCGCGCCGATGAGCGAAGTGGCCGGCCGCATGTCGATCCAGGCCGGCGCCGCCCATATGGAAAAATCAAAAGGTGGCATGGGACTGTTGCTGGGTGGCGTCCCGGGTGTCGCGGCCGCGCATGTCGTCGTCATTGGCGCCGGCGTTGTAGGTACCAACGCCTTGCAGATGGCGGCAGGCTCGGGCGCCCGTGTGACTGTATTGGACAAGAATATCGACCGCTTGCGCCAACTCGACCTGGTCTATGGAAACCGGATCACAACGCTCTATTCGAATGCACAATCGATTGAGGACGCAGTCTTGAGCGCAGATCTGGTCATCGGCGGCGTCCTGGTGCCGGGCGCCGCGGCGCCGAAGCTGGTTACACGCAGCATGATCTCGCGCATGAAGCAGGGCGCGGTAGTGGTCGACGTCGCCATCGACCAAGGCGGCTGTTTTGAAACGTCGCACGCGACGACCCACGCCGAACCGACGTTTGTGGTCGACGGCGTCGTCCACTACTGCGTGGCGAACATGCCTGGCGCGGTCGCCCGTACCTCCACGTTTGCCCTGAACAACGCCACCATCGGCCATGCCATCGCCCTGGCCGAAAAAGGCTGGCAGCGGGCCATGCGCGACGATGCACATTTGAGGAACGGCTTGAATGTTTGTCTCGGCAAACTTACCTACGAGGCAGTCGCGAAGGCACTGGGCTACGAGTATGTCTCGCCCGTTTCCGTGCTCGGATAAGTTTCAAGCGGATTGTCGAAAGGGGAGTTGAGTCTGCATGCGATTGGAATACGGTCCGACTCTAATGCCGTTAAGTTAAGCCACGAACGGTATTCTTTAGATGGACCAATGCGGTCACTCCGTCATCCCCGCGAACGCGGGGATCCATGTTGCACAGTATGGTGGTTAAAATGGATTCCCGCGTTCGCGGGAATGACGTGCCAAACGCTATAACCGGTAACCTTAACTTAACGGCATTACGGACAGACTCACACCGTTGGCGCGGGACCAAATGAAAAGCCTGCCGGGACCATCCCGGCAGGCTTTTTCAATGCCGGCCAAACTGGTGGCCTGTGCCGCGTTATGGCGACGTGATCACGCGCGAGACTGGTACCTTCATGAAGCGGATGCCGTTTGATCCATTTTCATACACGATGCCGATCGTGTTTGCATCGAGCTGGGTCAGGTCGCTGTAGGCCGAACTGCCTGATGTGATCAGCAGGCTGAACGGCCAGCTGGCGCCGTCATCCTTGCTGCCACGCACGGTCAGGTGGTCGCGGCTGGTGGTGCTGGCCGGATTGGAGAAGATCAGATAGGGTTTGCCATTCCACATGATGTTGAGGATGCTACCCTCGCAGATCGGATCGATCAGGGTAGTGTTCGGCGCGCCATAACTGAAATTGACGGCCTCGTCGGTGCTGGTGGAAACGATCCGGTTCTTGGTGAGGCCGCTTTGATTGCGGCTGTTGATCATGACGGCGCCGGTACTCAGTGCAGCGGCGGAAGATTCGTTGGAACCCGGGTAGCCGGTATTGCCGCCGATATGGTAGGTGGCGCCGTGGTCGGTCGTGTAAAAGGCATAGGCACGACCGTCTCCCCAGTTCGGCTGCGGCGCACCGGCGGTGTAGTTGCCCGGTACAACGATACGGCCGTCGGCCAGTTGCAGGCCGTGGCCCGGGCCCATTGCCAGATCGCGCCAGTCAGCCGGATTGTTATAGGGCGCGGCGCCCATTAGTGCGGTCTGGGAGGTGATATTGCCTGGACTGCTCCAGCTCAGGCCGCCGTCGGTCGAGGTGATCACCATCTGTTCGCGCAAGCCATTGCCGTTGCGCACATTTGCCTCGGAATTGTTGCCGATGTTGTAGAACAGGAACAGGCGCCCCTGCGGATAGTTGGGATCTAGCGTGTCCAGCACGGGCACGGCGTTGCCGGCCTCCAGCGTGCCGTTGCTTGCCACGACGGTGATGGGCGACCAGGTCGTGCCGCCGTCGGTGCTGCGGCGCATCACCACCTGGATGTTGCCAAAGTCCGGGCAGTTTGCCGGCCGGCCTTCCGCAAAGGCCAGAATGCTGCCGTCTTTCAGCGTCATGACTGCCGGAATACGGTAGCAACCATAGTTGGCGTCCGACACCGGGAAGATCGTGGTGGCCGAGATGATCTGTGCGCGGGCATCGGTTGCCAGAAAATTGATGCCGAATGCCAGCACTAACGACAAGACAGGAAGCAAGCTCAGGAGCCGGATCGGCATCCTTATTCTTTTCAGGAATTTCATTGCAAATTACCTCTCTTCAAGTAATTAACGGGTCGCGGACGCGGCCCGTCAGTACAACACGGGAACGGTCCGCTTATCTACTGCCAATCACGCCTTGCAGACCTTGCTGGCGGATAGTTTCTAATAGGTGACTGTCATTACAGTCGATGAATCGGCGATTGCCAGTTCTGACCGTCAGCGCCAACTCCGAGGTGAGCGTCCGGCGGTTTGTCTCCTGATACATCTATGTGTCCAGTGATCTATTTTCTTGAAGCTTTTGCCGTTTGAACACGGCGGGTAATCTTGATTTCTTCTACACGGCAATCATGCAGTTTCCGTCCAGCCGTCTGCAGTGAGAATGCGGCCTTTGAGTTGTTTATTCATAGGCGATGTCGGATCTGGAAGCGCGACTATGAGGGATTAGCAAGTCAGCCGAGCTGACCTGCTTTATGCACTTCCAGGTTAAAAATTAGCGAACGATGTCGACGCTCTTGCCGTTCCACTTCATCAAGAACACGTCTTTGCTACCAGCGCCGCCTTGCAACTCGCCGCCAATTACCAATACACCATCATCCAATTGAACGTAGGAACCGTAACCCAGAGGTGCAGGTAATTTGCCGGCCACAACCCATTTACCTTTGACTTCGGCATAGATGTCGGAGCGCCAGGTTTTGGTCAAGCCTTTGTGAGCAAATAATTGACCGGCGTTGTATTGCTTCCATGCGCCGGGGAAGTTGGCGCCGCCGGCGGCCAGCAAGACGCCATTGCTATAACCGGCGTAAGAGCCGGCGATACCTTCTTGCGCGGCTTCACCAGGAGCAGCCACTATTGGCGATAACTTGGCCCAGCTCAGCTTTTCACCGGTGACAGTAACGCTCTTCGCATTTGGCGAACGCAGGCCAGGCTTGATTTCGCCACCGATCAGGGTCACTTTGTTGCCGCTCACAGCCACGCCGGTACCGATGGTGACTGGGTTAGGATCGATGCCCAGATTGCGCCATTGGTTCTTGGCCGGGTTATAGCTCAGCACTTGCTCGGTGAATAGATAATCTTCCGGGCGCTGGTCGAAATAACGTGCCGTGACTTCGTCTTGCAAACCCTTGTTCACGACGGTCGTGATGCTGGAGTCTTGAACTTTGGTGTCCGTCGCAGTAACGAATGCATCACTGAAAAAACCGTCAAAGATTGCTTTGTTGACGCCGCCGAAGAACAAGATGTTCTGACCGTCCAGAGTCGTGACGCCAGCAGCCAGACCGCCCATAGGCGAACGTGTCAAAACCTTGCTCCAGGTGTTGGCAACCGTATCGTATTTCCACACGGTGTCAAAGACGATAAGGTTTTTATCAGCTGGATTTACTTTGCCTTGACCAGCGAACACATACACGTTGGTGCCAATCGCAACCGCATTGGCGTTGTCGCGCTGCTGGTCGGGGAAGGCCGTCAGGGCTTTCCATTGCGCGCCGGGTTTGGATGTGTCTAGCGCATACCACGCGCTAACGGCAGTGCCGAGACCGGCATATACGGTGCTGCCGACTTTGGCGGCGGCTGACATTTTTACGGCGACAGGGAATTCGGCAAACCGCTCGCCGGCAAAGGATGATGCAGCGGCCAACAACGAAGAGGCGATCAGACTTGCGAGCGCAATTTTTTTTATGTTCATACAAAGTCTCCAGAAAATGGGATGTGAATTGCTGGTGCGATCAGATTTTCTTATAAAGCTGCTACGGCAATAACCACGCCAAACACAGCAGCACCGGTCGGTGCCGCTGTGTTTTCAGGCGAGTTCAATCACAACGGCAAGGTTAGAAGTGATGAACAATACCCATATCCCAACCGGTCGCCCGAACAGTTGCTTTGGTGTCATGAGCGATATCAACATAGAGCCACGTGCGTTTCGACATGAAATATTGATAGCCGGCACCCAATTTGCGTGAAGTCCACGGATAGACATTATATGAACTCATGCCGCTGCCGCTGGCATTGAGAACCTTGGTGTTGAGTGCATCATAGGAGAACATCAATTGCCCGTTACCGTACGGCACGGTAGCGCCGATGATGTAATTGGTCGCTTTGACATCTTCAACGTTGTCAACTACGCGTTTGTGACTACCGGTTTCTACGCCAGCACGCAGCAAGACGAAACCAAAGTCGTAGTTGACTGTGCCAGTCACCATACTGGAGTTGTACGGGGTCTTCTCGTAACCAAGGCCGGCGTAAAGAGGACCTTTGTTGTAACCGGCGGAGAAGCTTTCAGGGCGCTTACCCGTCATTTCGAGCAAACCATTGGTGTTGGCTACACCATTAACTGTTGCTGGAACAACTACTGTAGGGCCAAGGCCAACCGGTGGTGTGGCAAAAGACACGGTTTTACCATCTTGAGCAAACATAGCGCTGGCAAACCAGCCGTCATGCGAATAGTTGGCGCTGATGGCACTTTGAAAGCGGGCAGATGTGAACAAATGATTCGCATGCAAACCATTATTATTATGCGTAACGTAGCCGCCGTACGTTTCCCATGGGTCGCCATTGATGCTGACCTTCCAGGCAGGTGTCAGTCGGCGTCCGGCGTCGATCCAGCCATAATCATTGCCAATTTTAACGATCGTATCGGCGTCAAACAGAAGGGTTTGATTTGGTGTGTTTGTGGTGCCGTTACCAATAAGGCCTGCTGCGCCGTTTGGCAGATTTACAGTGGATTGAAGATCCCAACCGACGTAGTAGCCACTACCCAGGTTCTCATTACCTTTGAAGCCCAGCAAACTGCCTTTGCCTTGACGTAAGCCTGTTACGGCGGAGCCGACATCTTGACCGATCGCCGCATCAGCGCGGCCATAGATGGTAATTGCTGAGTCTTCGGCATATGCCGATGCACCGATCGCGCCGAGCAGGGCAGTGGCGATGAGAGTACGTTTGAAATTCATGATGCCTTCTCCGTATATCTAATGGTTATTATAGAAATTATTGCTTCTGGCGAGACCAGTGTGGGGCCAGTTGCGGCTGCCGATTTGCTTCTGTATCGAATCACGAGCCAAATCCAGTGTACAGATATATGATATCTAATGTCAAACAACCGCAAGAAATTTTTATGGCGCGAAGCAGCATAATTACTGACTACATATTCAGTACTGGTGAAAAATGATTTTTACAGAGGGGGATGCGGACTTTTGGAGGAGGTGGGCGGACAGTTTTTTGGATGAGCAAATTGTTCAACCCATCGATGTTTTTGCGCAACATCCGATAGCAGCGCGGTAGTGGATGTGGGGATTTCCTATTCAGGCTATGGTCTTGGAATTGTTTTTTTCAGACTTAAAGCATCGAATGCCCAAATCGGCATATATTTTGGCTTTTCGCATGAATCGGTCAATTACGAATTTACGAAGCAGATATCATACGATGGTAGTGTTTTTGCAGGAGATGGGGCAAATTGTAACTTTTTGATAAATGCCTTCATATTGTTCTATAACAAAAAGAAGAGATCTGATAAAACGGTCGGCATCCAGGTTCCGTTGCGACGACTGTTATTGTTCATTTGGAGGTTCTATGAAATCACTTCTTTTTATGACGTCTTCAGCAATTGTAATCGCGGCAAGCCTACCCTTGGTTGCGTTCGCGCAAGACAGTTCTCCCCATTCAGTGGTGCAAAGAATAGCTGGCCAACGTTCCGTTGCAGGGACGCCTCGGTTGGATCTGTTAGGCGATCCGATACCAGCGTCAGCCGCAAGACGTACCATTAGAATCGGTCCCGACGCCAGGTACGTCAATGTGGTAAGTGGCGAAACGGTCAAATTTGTTGTTGGTGACAGGGCATTTGGATGGGCTTTCGATGGCCCCATACGGAATTTTGATTTGTCCAGGGTTGCCCCGGCCGGCATGTTGGATCACCGTGTGGCGAGTTATGTATCGACCAATTTGGATGAGATTGGCGGTCCCTAATCTATGGTAGCGATTCCATTCCGCCATGATGGGAAATAAATTGTTCATCTCGCGTTCAATTTTTTGTAATCTGCTTTTTGGTCAGGCTTGTCAACTTCGCCGGCTTTTTTGCCTCGACCAGAATTTCAATGGCAAGGGGGGGGGCAGCATCGCTTCGCCAGACGCGACGGCAATGGCGTTGGTCGAAATCGTCAACTCGATGCACTCGATCTGACGAGTCGAGTCCATCGTTTCCGATGCACGCGATACCTCTATGGCGAAGCGGCGATCCTTCAGCAGGTCGGCTGCCTCTGGACGTATTCCTTCCAGAAGCAGCATTTTTTGTGTGAGCGTCCGTAATCAGCCCTGAGTGACTTGGCGATGGACTGAGCACCACCCGACCAGTGGTGGAATCAAAGCGCTAGGATCAGGGCCATTACCACCGCCAGCGAACGCCGGATCGAATTTTCCGCCCCCCCCCTCTCTCTTTCTGAAAAGCCTGCCCATCGACATAGCGCAGCGTGGTTTCGATCCCGACTTGCACGAGCATGGACTGAATCGATTTCATCGTATTCCTGGTTGTCAGGTCGCTGTAGTAAGTCATCAAATCCTGTGGCGTCGCTTTATCTTTGTTCCAGTTGATGGCATGTGGCAATTCCATCGCTTTTCTATTTTTAAAAGTAACTGGTAAGATATTTGACATCTGTTCAATTTGATGTGATACTTGATTCCAAGGTGCCTGAATCAAGACTCCCCAATTGATGCAAATGTGGGGGGGGGTAGGGGGCGCATAACGATGGACTCGCAAATGACATGTGATCTGAATATTGAGAATGAAACGGCTTGGCCTGCATTTCCCGTGACTTTAAGGGAGGCGGTTGGCGCTCAGGTTGGCGGTGTCTTGTACGCAGGATTGGGCACGGCGGCGCATGCCTGGTACGCGCTTGATACACAAGGGGAGCCGAAATCATGGCGGCGGCTGGCGGATTTTCCGGCTGACGCGCCGAGCGGTGCGGCATCAGCGGTGGCGAACGGCAAAATTTACGTTTTTGGTGGTGCTGGACGTGCTAACCCGTCGAGTAGCCTGGAGCAATTCGACGTGGTGCATTGCTATGACCCCCTCTCAGATAGTTGGGCTAAATTGCCGACGCGTCTGCCGGTAGGGATGTTAGGGGCATCGGCGATTTGTGTGGACGGTGTGCGCATATTGGTTTTTGGCGGGTACAACAAACCACAATTTGATTGTTTTTTTGCTAAATACGACTCGTTGGGGGCGTTACAGCAAAAACGTGCTTTGCGTGAATTTATGGACAGGCCGGTGCTGGACTACGAGTGGAATATCAATGTTTGGCAATTTGACGTAACTAATATCGAGTGGCGCAACTTGGGCGGCGTACCGCATCTGCCCAATTGCGGCAGCGGTGTGATTTTGCATCAGGGACAAATCTACTTGTTGAGCGGCGAAATCAAGCCTGGCTTGAGATCGCGTTCAGTCAAGCGGGCTTCAATCAGTGATCGCGGTCTGAAATGGTGTGATGAGAAGAACTTGCCATCGCCAGACGGGGTCGTGCCGCAAGAGGGTGTTGCTGGCGGATTTGCAGGTCGCTGGGGCGAATATCTGGTGCTGGCAGGCGGGACGAATTTTCCGGGCGCGCGGCGGCGTTATGACGCGATGGAGTATTACGCGCACCAAGGTCTGAGCAAGACCTGGCGGGACGAACTCTATGTTTTTCGTGATGATGTCTGGATGATGGTCGGGAGATTGCCTGCTGCGCGCGCGCACGGGTTGTCCTTTCAAGTTGCGCAGGGGCTGTTGCTAGTAGGGGGGGATACGCAGGATGGCATTCCTTGTATGGAATCAATGTTGTTACCCCATAATAGCGCTACGGTACTTTCCCACGATTCAGCCCTTTTTCGGAGAAATTCAAGTGTCAACTAAAGTTCCAGCATATCGCCAAGTTCAAATTGAAATAAAAAAATATATAAAAGAAAACAACTTGAAGTTTGGCGACGGTTTGCCACCAGAGGCATTGCTAGCCAAAAATTTGGGTGTCAGTCGCCCGTCGCTGCGTGAAGCGGTTAAATCGCTGGAATCGTTGGGGATAGTTGAATCGCGACACGGTGAAGGTATTTTTGTTAAGGAGTTCTCCTTTGATTCGATTGTGGAGAATTTGCCCTATTCGATGAATGACGGCGATGAAAATGTGAAAAAGCTCTTGCACGTTCGCAAATATCTGGAGCTTGGAGCGATACCTGCCGTAGTCGAACATATCAGCGACGAAAGTATCCAGCGCCTGAGAGTGCTGGCAGAACGGATGTTAAGCAAGGCGCAGGATAAGCAAACTTTTCCGCAGGAGGACAGGGAGTTTCATGCAGAGATGTATAGCTGCTTGAAAAACGATTTCCTGCTGTCGTTGATTGATTTGTTCTGGAATGTGTTTAATGAAATGAATCAATCTTCTGAGTCGGTGGATCATTGGGCTTTGGAAGAAACCGCGAAAGATCATTTGCGGGTGGTAAGCATGCTGGAGAAAAAAGATGTATTTGGCGTGTTGTCTGCACATCGTCAACATTTTCAGGCGATTGTAGATACCTACCCAGAAGAGTAGGCAGTAGTGGTCGGCAGTAGGTAGTAATTTGTGATTTCGTTTGTTGTTGTGCCAGTTCATAACTAAAAAAAGTTACTGGATTTCTTGAAAATAATCTGATGTACGACTTCCGGAGTATTTGCATGTTGAAATTCGATAAAAAAATTCTGCCCCTGGCGGCTTTGTTAGCCTTAATGGCTGCAAGCACTCCAACCTTGGCAGTGGAGAAGACATTTGTTGGTGCTTTTGACGTAGGTCCAAGTGGTAATGCGCAAAAATTCAATCCTTTGACTGCTAGTGCAGGATTCAGTTTTTACAATAAATATTTCAGTACGCTGACGCTATACGATGTCGGCTTGCAAAAAATCAGCGGTGATTTAGCTGATAGCTGGGTTTTCTCGCTTGATGGCAAAAGCTTGACTATCCATTTGCGCAAGGGCGTGAAGTGGCACGATGGCGCGCCATTCACTTCGAAGGACGTCAAATTCACACTGAATCTGGTCAAGAACCCGGATTCGGCGAGCAGTTTCGCTGCGCGATTGAACAACGTGACTGACATTCAAACCCCAAACGATACAACCGTGGTGCTCAGCCTGAGCTCGCTGGATGCGTCTTTGCCAGATGCGTTTACCAGCATCATGATGATTCCTGAGCACTTGTTAGGAAAGATTCCTGCGAAGGAGCTGCGTAATTCTGATTGGTGGAAGCAACCGGTCGGAACCGGTCCGTTCAAATGGAGTAAATACCTGCCGGATCAATACGTCGAGCTAGATGCCAACAAGAGTTTCTATCGTGGCCGGCCAAAACTGGATAAGCTGATCAACCGCTATTTCAAAGACGGCAGTTCGGCATCGATCGCGCTACAGGCAGGAGAAATTCAGCACACGTATCTGACTTTGGATCAAGTCAAAGAGAGTCAGGGTAATAAAGTATTCGATGTGGTGTCTGGTCCATCGAACGTTCTGAATTACATCGGTTTGAATAATAGCGATCCGCGCTTTAAGGATATACGCGTTCGCCAGGCCATATTGATGGCAATTGACCGGACCTCGATCGTCAAATATGTGTACAACTCGCAGGCGACGGTGAATAATTGCGTGTTGTCGTTGCCAAAGTACGTGCCTGCTGATCTGAATAAATACGCTACGAATGTGCCAAAAGCCAAGCAACTGCTGGCGGATGCCGGTTGGGATAAACTCAATCGGGGCGCACCAATCGAATTGCTGACTTATTACGGCGATCAGGTGTCCAGGGATGTTGTGTCTTCCTTGCAATCCATGCTGGCTGTCATTGGCATCAGTATCAAGCCGCGCTTCGTTGACGCTCCCACATTCTCGCAAATAGTTGACGCAGGAAATTTCACCATGGTGTTTGCGGGTGGTGGCAATGGGCCGGATCCAAGTGTGTTGACACCCTTGATGGATTCAGCCTATGTCCCACCCAAAGGGGTCAACCGGATGCGTGTGAATTTACCGGAACTGGATGCTCTGTTCAAGGCTGGTCAGAAAGAAGCAGACGAAACCAAACGCACTGAAATTTATAAAGACGTTTGTCGTGTCACCAATGCCAAACTGCCTTGGATTCCGTTGTGGATGAGCAACCGTTTCGGTGGTGTTGCGAAGAGCGCGCAGAATGTCATCTGGACGCCTGCACCAAGCGGTGGCCGTTACCAGGATTTCCCTGAAAACTGGAATTTGCGCTAAGCATTCCGCAGTAACTAATCATCATTGATTTCAAATGAAATTCGCATCCTTCGGGGTGCGGTGGGATAACTCATGCTGAAATATTTATTTAATCGGTTCCTGGTCAACATCCCGACTCTGCTCGCCATATTGATCGCCATTTTTGTCATGATCAATATGGCGCCGGGTGATCCCGTCGATGCCTTTGTGCCACCCACGCAAGCATTAACCGATGTGCAAAAAGAGGTTTTGCGACATGACCTGGGTCTAGATAAATCCATGCCGATTCGTTTTCTGATTTGGGTGAAACAAGTCGCGCATGGGGATTTAGGCTATCGCTATAAAGATGGCGTAAAAGTAACGACTGCGATCACGAATCGCATCCCGGCAACCTTGATGCTGACTTTTACCGGACTGACACTTGGTTCGATATTAGGCATATTGACTGGCATTATTTCCGCCAGAAATTACAACCGGAAAACGGACCATATCTTGTCGGTCTTCGCTTATCTGGCTATCAGCTGTCCGGCCTTCCTGGTTGGCATTCTGGGGATGTATGTCTTTTCCTTGAAGTTAGGCTGGTTTCCAGCCGGAGGCTACGCCAACCCCGGAGACGGTAACTGGACGGACATTCTGCGTCATCTGGCGCTGCCTTCAGCAGTATTGGCCGTGCAATTCATCGCCATCCTGATGCGTTATACACGGTCCGGCTTGCTTGAAGTGATGACCCAGGACTATGTACGCACAGCGACAGCTAAGGGATTGTCGGCCAATCAAGTCATGGTGCGTCATGCATTTCCGAATACCTTGATTCCGATCGTGACTGTGATCGGTGCAAATTTCGGGGCGTTGATTGGCGGTGCGGTTTTCGTCGAGGTGGTGTTTTCCTGGCCAGGCATGGGGATGCTCTTTCTGGACGGGATTGAAAGCCGGGATTATCCGTTGATCATGGGGATCGCATTATTCATGGCTCTGGCAATACTGGCCATCAATGTGCTGACCGACATTATCTATTCGTGGATAGATCCGAGGATAACCCTTAAATAGCAGCGCGCTTTTCGTGCATCGGATGGTGTGCGAGTTTGTCTGAATTGTCCTGTAGGTTTTTTTTCAAGAGTGATGACATGAGTAGTCATAAATTGAGAGCTGGCAAGTGGCGGAAATTCAGAGCCAACAAGATCGCAATGTTCGGCCTGTGCGTGTTTTTCCTGGTCACCATGGCCTGTCTTTTTTCAGGCTGGCTGTTTCAATTCGATCCGAACGGGATTGACTTGAGCGCGGCGCTCCAGGCGCCTTCCCGCACACACTGGCTAGGCACCGACCAGACCGGCAGGGATATGCTGGCGCGCACCATGGCTGCCGGGCAGATCTCGATCCTGGTTGGCGCATGTAGCGTGGCGCTGGCGTTGCTGATCGGTACGGTACTAGGAGGTATCGCCGGCTATTTCGGCGGTTGGCTGGATAACCTGATCATGCGCTTTGTCGACGTGGTCATGACCTTCCCCACCATTATTGTATTGATGACCTTGTCTGCAGTGATTGGATCGGGTACCGGCAAGACCGTCATGATTATCGGCTTGCTTTCCTGGCCGCTGGTGTGCCGCCTGGTGCGAGCCCGCATATTGAGTGTGCGCGAAATGGAATTTGTCGCCGCAGCCAAAACATTAGGCGCCGGACATGCCTATATCTTGCTCAAGCATTGCCTGCCAAATACTACGGATGTGTTGGTGGTGTTTTCTTCCTTGGGATTTGTCAGCGCAATCATGGCCGAGGCCGGCTTGAGCTTTCTCGGCCTCGGGGTGCAACTGCCCGATGCCAGTTGGGGCAGCCTGCTAAGCATTGCGCGTGAAGCTTCCATTCTTCAGCAGTATCCCTGGATCTGGCTGCCGTCGGGGGTACTGATTGTGATTACCGCTCTTTCTGCGAATTTTATTGGCGATGGGTTACGCCAAGCTTTTGACCCTAAAACTATTAAGGAATGAACACAATGTCTACGTTGAATTTGCACGGGATCATCCCGCCGGTCGTCACTCCGCTGACGCATGACTACAAGGTTGATAAGCCTAGCTTGCGCCGGGTAATCAAGCATCTGCTGGACGGCGGCGTGCATGGCCTGTTTTTGCTGGGATCGACCAGTGAAGTGGTTTTCCTGAACGCGCAGCAACGCGCCGATGTGATGGAAGTGGCGGTTGAAGAGGCTGGTGGGCGCGTACCGCTGGTGGCCGGCGTTATCGACCCGACTACCGATCGCACTATCGCTTATGCTCGCCAGGCGAAAGAGCTGGGCGTGGATGGCCTGGTGGTGACATCGCAGTTTTATACCCGCACCAGCCAAGCCGAAACCATCGATCACTTCGCGTACGTCAAGGATGCGGTTGATCTGCCGATCATTGCGTATGACATTCCGGTTTGCGTGCAATTGAAATTGACGCGCGAAACTCTCCGTGAGATGTATGACCGCAAGATCATTTGCGCGGTGAAAGACAGCAGTGGCGATGACGGCAACATGCGCATGCTGATGCGCGATTTTGCAGATCATCCCGATTTTGCGATTTTGACCGGCTCGGAAACTTTGGTCGACTACGCTTTGCTGGGCGGTGCGCATGGCAACGTGCCTGGTCTAGGCAACGTCGATCCGGCCGGCTATGTACGTTTGTACAACGCTGCCAAGGCAGGCGACTGGAACGCAGCCCGGGCTGAACAGCATCGTCTGATCGCGTTGTTCGACATCGTGTTCCAGGGTGTTCCGCACACGAGTCCGAACGCATCCGGCGTGGGTGGTTTTAAAACAGCGATGCATTTGATGGGCCTGATTGAAAACCGTCACATGAGCCGTCCGAATCGCCTGCTGCCTGATCCTGCGGTTGAGAAAATCCGCTCCATACTGGTAAGTGCCGGGCTGCTGTAAAACGGAGTAAAAGCAGGAGTGAAACAGGGGTATAGGCAGGCTTGCCGTTCAGTTAAGACAAAAAGTCGTGCCGAGTCGCCGGCACGGCGCGGTTCTGGCTGCTGCGATGCATCTTCCGAGAGTGGCAAATAAGTGCTAACTGAACGGTATTAGGTATAGGTGAGACATATGCTTGGTTCTGATGTAATCCTTGATGTAAAAGGGCTGACAACTACCTTTCAAACACCCGGTGGTGTGGTCAAGGCGGTTAAAGACCTGAATTTTCAGCTGCGGCGTGGCGAAACGCTGGCGATCGTTGGCGAATCCGGATGCGGCAAGTCGGTGACTTCTTTTTCTCTGATGCGTTTGCTGGGTACGCAGGTCGACGTTGCCGGAGAGGTCTGGCTGAAGGATGAGAAAGATCATGCGGTAGACCTGTTGTCGCTTCCCATTGCGGGCATGCAACGGGTGCGAGGCAATCGCGTGGCAATGATCTTCCAGGAGCCGATGACGTCGCTCAACCCATTGCACCGGATCGGCAGCCAGATTGCCGAGGCCATGGTCACGCATGGCCTTTGCTCCAAGGAACAGGCGCGTGAACGGGCGTTATCTTTGCTGACGCTGGTTGGCATCTCTGATCCGGAGGTGCGCGCCATGCAGTATCCACATCAAATTTCGGGCGGTATGCGCCAGCGGGTGATGATTGCGATTGCGCTCGCGTGCAAGCCTTCCGTTCTCATTGCCGATGAACCGACTACCGCATTAGATGTCACTATCCAGGCGCAGATATTGCGCTTGATACGCAAGCTGCAACGTGAAGCCGGCATGGGTGTCCTGTTCATTACGCATGATATGGGAGTGGTCGCCCAGATTGCCGACCGGGTCGCGGTCATGTATGGCGGCCAATTGGTGGAGCAGGCCGAGACCCGTACCTTGTTCAAGCATCCGCGCCATCCTTATACCAAGGGACTACTCGCATCGATTCCAAATCCAAATGTGGATGGACGTCTGTACGGTATTCCCGGGCAGGTCGAACCCGTGTTCGGAGAACCGGTTGGTTGCCGATTTGCGAATCGCTGCAGCCAGGCCGCCGACATTTGTAAAACGGTCAATCCGCCTCTGTTGAATATAGACGGTCAACTGGTCCGTTGCCATTTCGGGGATCAAGCATGAGTTCGAATCTTCAGAAAACGGCGGGAAGTATCCTGTCTTTTGAGAATGTTGGCATCAAATTTGACGCCAAGTCGGGCATGTTCGGGAAAACCCGTTCACTGCACGCGGTGCAGGATGTTTCCTTTGCGCTGCAACCAGGCGAAATTCTGGGCATCGTTGGTGAATCCGGCAGTGGTAAATCGACGTTGGGAAAATTGGGCATGAGCCTGCTGAAACCCACCAGCGGCGCCATCAGATACCAGGGAAAATTGCTGCAGGATTATCGCGGCAGCGACCTCAAGCAATTGCGTTGCGATCTGCAAATGGTATTTCAAGATCCGAACGCCAGCCTGAACAGCCGCCTGACGATAGAACAAAGTTTGCGCGAGCCTTTCATCCTGCATAAACGGGGAAGCCGGCAAGAGCAGCATCAGGAAATTTTACGGTTGTTAAATGTCGTGGGCTTGCCAGCCAGCGTGTTGCAGCGTTACCCGCATGAATTGTCGGGCGGACAAAAGCAACGGGTCGTGATTGCTCGTGCATTGGCGCTGAAGCCGAAGGTGATCATTGCCGATGAAGCAGTGGCTGCACTGGACGCATCGGTGAAGGCGCAGATTATCAATCTGCTGCTGGATCTGCAAAAAGAATTCAACCTGTCGATCATTTTCATATCGCACGATTTGCCGATGGTGCAAACCTTGTGCGATCGCGTGCTGGTGCTGTATCTGGGACGTTTGATGGAGTATGCACCGCGCGACGTCATTGCCCAAGGCGGCAAGCATCCCTATACCCAGGCGTTGTGGCAAAGCTCGCCGATTGCCGATCCCGATCTGGTTTTCTGTGATGACGAACCGCTCAAAGGTGAAATCCCCAGTCCGTTGAATCCGCCTGCCGGTTGTGTGTTCCACACGCGTTGTCCGCGAGCCTTTCCGAAATGCAGTGAGCAAATTCCAGGGCTGTATCAACTTGGCCCGCAGCACAAAGTCGCATGCTTGCTGTATGAAACACAGCCTGTGGTTGAGGCGCTTCCTACTCCCTGACTTAAGGAATGTCTGAATAAGTCCCAAACAAACCGATATTAATAAAAGCTACTTTTTTAAACCAAAAAAATGCGACTTCAAGACTACGAATATCAGATTAAGTCGGGCGGTTCATCGCCCGACTTAGC
>NZ_JAGQED010000040.1 GCF_018304965.1 Collimonas antrihumi | reverse complement strand
CGCTAAGTCGGGCGATGAACCGCCCGACTTAATCTGATATTCGTAGTCTTGAAGTCGCATTTTTTTGGTTTAAAAAAGTAGCTTTTATTAATATCGGTTTGTTTGGGACTTATTCAGACATTCCCTTATATGTGAATGAAATTAACCGATTGCATAACGAATTACAAAAACATATACAAGCAAACCCTCCGCCATCATGTTTGAAAGACTGCCACCAACCCAGACCTTGCGTGCCTTTGAAGCTGCCGCACGACTAGGCAACTACACCCGGGCCGGGGAAGAACTGCACCTGACGCACAGCGCCATCAGCCACCAGATTCGCGCCCTCGAACAGCGCATCGGACGCAAACTGTTCCAGCGCGAAGGCCGGCAAATGATACTGACCGATGGCGGCCGCCTGCTTGCAGAGGAAGTACGGCAAGCGCTACTGGCGCTAGACCGGGCGCTGCAGATAGGCAAAGTCGAACGCCAGCAAGCGGCACAAACCCTGCGCGTCAGCGTTTCGCCCTCGTTTGCCAGCGCATGGCTGGTGCCGCGGCTGGCCGTGTTTCACCAGCAACACCCCCATATCGACATCAGCTTACGCAGTACACACGAACTGAGCGAACTCGATTTCAGCGACGCCGACGTCGCCATCTGGTACGGTCGCACCGGCCACAAGAATTTCCGCTATCAACGCTTGCTGAACGAAGTGATTTTCCCGGTATGCAGCCCGGCGTTCAACGCCAGCCATCCCGCCATCGTACCTAAAGATTTACCCCGCTATCCCTTGCTGCGGTTTGCCCACCATGGCGGTTGGGAGCCATGGTTTGCCGCCGCCGGTATCCAGCAAGGCGAACCGCAAACCGGCCCGATTTACGACGACCCCATGCATCTGCTGGACGCCGCCGCAGCCGATCAAGGCATCGCGCTCGCCCGCAACTGCCTGGCCCACAACCATCTCACCAGCGGCCGCCTGATCCGCCTGTTCGACATCACCGCCCCTGCACGTGGCAGTTACTTCTCAGTCTCGCCTTTCGATACCCGGAAAGAGGCGGCAATCACTGAATTTCAGGACTGGCTGGGCGCGATCCTGACTGATGCAACGTTAAAGGAATAAAGACCGATGCGACCATCACCACGCTGACCTTATATCCGATCAAATCCTGCGCCGGGATAGATCTGCCGGCAGCAACTGTCACCGCCACCGGCCTCAGCCATCAGCACGTGCATGACCGCGGATGGATGGTAGTCGACAGCGCCGGCCACTTTCTATCGCAGCGCAGCCATGCAGTGATGGCGTTGATCGCGCCGGTTCTGCAAGCTGATGCGATGACCGTGCATGCGCCGGACATGCCGCCGCTTGAAATTGCGACTGCGCCGCTGGCTGCCGGATCGCTGCCGACCGTGGCAGTACAGATCTGGGACGACAGCGTCACTTTCGGCATCAATACGATATTGCTGGAGGGAGATGGCGAAGTCCTGCACATCGGGCAGGAAATCGAAGTAGAACTGGCGTTCTAGGGAGTTATTGCGTCTTGGCGGCGGATGATACCGCCAGCTCAGCCTGCAAGCGCTCGTACTTGGCTTGCAACTGCTCTTTGGATTCATGCCAGGCCGGATCCAGGGGGATGCAGCTGACCGGACAGACTTGCTGGCACTGCGGCTCATTGAAATGGCCGACACATTCAGTGCACTTGTGCGGGTCGATTTCGTAAATCAGCGGCCCCATGTAAATCGCACCGTTCGGGCACTCCGGCTCGCATACGTCGCAATTAATACAGTCGTCGGTGATCAATAAAGCCATTGCACTACTCTTTTTAAATCAAGTTGCCACGGGATCGACTGATCCCGCCTTACTACTTGCCGTTATTTTAATCCTGTTGGAGATTCGCCGCAGCGAAGCGCCTTAAGGTTGCTGTGCGTCCAGCTTTTCCTTCAGCCATTTTTCGACCGAAGGGAAGACGAACTTGGAGACATCGCCGCCCAGCGTTGCGATCTCGCGGACGATGGTGCCGGAGATAAATTGGTACTGGTCCGACGGCGTCAGGAACAGGGTTTCCACGTCAGGCAGCAGGTAGCGGTTCATGCCGGCCATCTGGAATTCGAACTCGAAGTCGGAGACGGCGCGCAAGCCGCGCACAATCACGTTGGCATCGTGTTGACGCACAAAATCCTTGAGCAAGCCGGAGAAACTTTCCACCTGCACGTTGGGATAATGGCCCAGCACCTCGTTCGCAATCGACAAGCGCTCTTCCAGAGAGAAAAACGGTTTTTTGTTTTTACTGTCGGCGACGCCTACCACCAACTTGTCGAACAATCCGGATGCGCGACGCACCAGATCTTCGTGGCCGCGTGTGAGCGGATCGAACGTTCCAGGATAAACTGCAGTGACCATCTTCTTCCCCTTGCACCCCAATCAGATCGCGCATTATGCCTGAATTTGCATCAGCCAGAATGCTCTTGCCTTTTCAACAAGTGGTAAAACACGCTACCAGCCTCATCGGCCCGCAGCAGTTGCCAGTCGTTCAGCCAGGGCGGTAAAGCGTCCTCTTGCAATGCGAATTCGGACTCCAGGTACAGCAAACCATGCTCGGCCAGCAAACCCTGGCATTGCGGCAGCACCTTTTCCAGCCAGCCCTGCTGATACGGCGGATCGAGGAAAATCAAATCGAAACGCGCAGAATCTGCAACGGCCTCAGTGCCAGCCTTGCTTAACCAGGTTACCGCATCGCTGCGCAAAATCCGCACCTGGCTGGCGTCCAGCTTGGTTTTGGTGGCTTCCAGCTGGCGTGCGGCCGGCGTGTTGTGCTCGATCATCGTCACTTCCAGTGCGCCACGGCTGGCGGCTTCAAACCCTAGCGCGCCAGTGCCGGCAAACAGGTCGAGGCAGCGGACCGTGCTCCAGTTGCCATCAAGCAAGTGTGTCAACCAGTTGAACAGGGTCTCTCGCACCCGATCCGGCGTCGGCCGCAAGCCTTCGCTATCCAATACCGCCAACGGCGTACGTTTCCATGCACCGCCGATGATTCGGACCTGGCGCGCCAATGGCGGCTTAATGGCATGCACCGGCGTCTTCGGTGTTTTTTTGTTGCTTGGCTTCTTCATTAATTCGTTATTAATTTTAATAAAAATGGGGAAATTTGCTGGAATTCCGTTAATAAGCAAGAACATATAAGTTATTTTAAGAGCACCGTCATTCCCGCGAAAGCGGGAATCCATGTTGAACTTAAAATGGATCCCCGCGTTCGCGGGGGCGACATGGCCAGGAGGGATAACGCCGCTGGGGCAGTGTTACGGACATCCTTCCTAATTTAACAGGCTGCGCTCTGATAGAATGCCGGAGATTGTACCTCTTGCGCAGCCAGCCCTGAAAAGCTGCTGCAACGCCCTATTTCACCGCCTTACAGATCAGGCCTCAGATGTTTAGTTTCTTCAAGAAAAAACCAAAACCCGAAGTTGTGCCCTTGCCAGAATCTTCTGCGCCAGCGGAATTAGTGCAGATAGAAAGATTGGAAACACCGGTAGAGAGCGCTGCTGACCTTACATCAGATGCGGAGCCTACTGCTGTCGTGAGCGCCGTGCCGGCTATCAAGGCCAAGGTCGAAACCGAAGCTGCAGCCGAAATCATCCCGGCGCCGGTGGCCGCTGAACAAAAACGCTCCTGGTTATCACGGTTGAAAACCGGACTGTCGAAAACCTCGTCCAACCTGAGTATCTTGTTCGTCGGCGCCAAGATCGACGACGACTTGTACGAGGAGCTGGAATCGGCGCTGCTGGTCTCCGACGCTGGCGTCGAAGCTACCCACTTCCTGCTCAACACCCTGAAAAAGAAGGTCAAGGAAGACAAGCTGACCGAAGCCACCCAGGTCAAGGCGGCATTGCGCAGCTTGCTGATCGATTTGCTCAGTCCTCTGCAAAAACCGCTGGTCCTGGATCAGCACCAGCCGCTGGTGATGATGATCGCCGGCGTCAACGGCGCCGGCAAGACCACCACCATCGGCAAACTGGCCAAACATCTGCAGGCCCATAAACAATCGGTATTGCTGGCTGCCGGCGATACGTTCCGCGCTGCCGCCCGCGAACAATTGACGATTTGGGGCGAACGCAATAACGTCACGGTAATCTCGCAGGAATCCGGCGATCCGGCTGCGGTGGCGTTCGACGCCGTGCATTCGGCGCAGGCGCGCGGCACCAATGTAGTCATGGTCGATACCGCCGGCCGCCTGCCGACGCAGTTGCACCTGATGGACGAACTGAAGAAGATCAAGCGCGTCATCGGCAAAGGCATGGCCACTGCACCGCATGAAATATTGCTGGTCATCGACGGCAACACCGGCCAGAACGCGCTGGCGCAAGTCAAGGCTTTCGACGATGCGCTGGGCCTGACCGGCCTGGTGATTACCAAGCTGGACGGTACCGCCAAGGGCGGCGTGCTGGCGGCTATCGCCACCACGCGCGCGATCCCGGTATATTTCATCGGCGTCGGCGAACAAATCGAAGACTTGCAACCGTTCGATGCTGCCGAGTTTGTGGATGCACTGCTGAGTTGATTTCGCAGTATTTAATCTTGAACCCTTTGATTTCGAACCATTTGTTATTGGACTATCGGACCCTAGCCATTCCATGATTGAATTCAACCAGGTCTCCAAAAAATATGCGCGTGACGTGGTCGCGCTGCGCGATATCACGTTGACGGTTAACAAGGGCGACCTGATTTTCCTGGCCGGTCCGTCCGGCGCCGGCAAAACCACGCTGCTCAACCTGATTGCAGCCATCGAGCGCCCTAGCAGCGGGACGTTGACTGTCAGCGGCGCCAACGTCGGCAAGTTGAAATCTTCCGGCCTGCCTTATCTGCGGCGCAATCTCGGATTGATCCTGCAACAGCAAAAATTGCTGCAGGACCGTACCGTGCTGGCCAATGTCATGCTGCCGCTGCTGGTTACCGGCGCCACTCGCGCCGAAGCGGAAAAGCGGGCCCGGGCGGCACTCGATAAAGTCGGCCTGCTGGACAAGGCGGCGACCGATCCGAAAGCCCTCTCGGGCGGCGAGCAGCAGCGCGTGTCTATCGCCCGTGCGATTGTCAACCGGCCGCAAATCATCCTGGCCGATGAACCGACCGCCAATCTCGATCGCGACAACGCCAACAAAGTACTGGATGCGCTCAGGTCGTTTCATGCGGTCGGCGTGACTTGCCTGATTTCTACCCATGACGAACAATTCCTGAACAGCGCCAACCGCGTGGTGTTCCTGGATCAGGGGCAGATTGTGGACCATTGGCAGAATTCAGCCTTAGTCAACAATAACAGCAGCAACAACGGCAATAGCGGAGGTGCAGCATGAAGAGCTGGCTGCGACAACATCTGTTTGCCATCAACGATGCTTTCACCCATCTGTTCAAGGCGCCCGGCGGCTTTGCGCTGAATGTGCTGGTGGTGGCGATTGCGCTGGCGCTGCCGTTTGGCGGCCTGACCTTGATAGAAAACGTGCGCCCGGTCTCGGAGCAACTGGCGGTAGAACCGGAAATCAGCGTCTTCATGGCGCTGGATGCGGCACGCGACAAGACAAGCGCACTGGCCAAGCCTATCGCGGCGATTCTGCAGCAACACCGCAGCTCGGCCAAAGTACTGTTCATTCCGCGTGAAGACGCCTTGATCAGTCTGAAAAACAAAACCGGCATGGACGACGCCCTGACCACGCTGGGCCAGAATCCTTTGCCGGATGCCTATGTGTTGAAGCTGGCCGGTTTCCACGATGCGCCAGACGCCGGGCGTATCGACACCATTGCGGCTGATCTGAAGTCCTTGCCCGGCGTCGATACCGTGCAAGTCGATTCGGAGTGGGTCAAGCGGCTGGCGGCGCTGTTGGGTATCTTGCGCCTGGTGCTGCTGTTCCTGGCGAGCACGCTGGCGGTGGTAGTGGTAGCCGTGGTGTTCAACACCGTGCGCTTGCAAGTGCTGACCCAGCGTGAAGAAATCGCCGTCGCCAAGCTGGTTGGCGCTACCGATGCGTTTATCCACCGGCCGTTTTATTACACTGGCGCGCTGCTCGGCCTGTGCGCCGGCGGCCTGGCCTTGGGTGCGGTGGCGTTTGGTTTGCAACCGCTGAACCAGGCGATTGCCGAATTCGCCCGTTTGTACGCATCCGAGTTCCGCTTGCTGCCGCTGAACTGGCTGGCTAGCCTGGTGCTGCTGGCGATCAGCGCTGGCCTCGGGTTGATCGGCGCATTGCTGTCGGTGCGGCGACATCTGGCGCGGCTCGCCTGAATCTGGAATCCGAGTATCCCCATGTTCCACCACCCGTCCGAATTCGTCACCTTCAAGACCAGCCCGCATCTGCCGGGCGTGGAATTGTATTCGGCACGGCTGGTCGATCACGCATTTGCGCCGCATGTACACGATGCGTATTCATTGGGCGCGATTGAAACCGGGGTCGAACGTTTCCGCCACAAGGGTTCCCAGCATCTGGCCCCGGCCGGTACGCTGGTGCTGTTGAATCCTGATGAACTGCACGATGGCCACGCCGAGATCGCCGCCGGCTGGACTTACCAGATGCTGTTTATCGAGCCGCAACTGCTGCGCGAACTGACCGGCAGCGAGGCTTACTTCCCGACTGCGACGGCCCACGACCCGGCACTCGCCGACAGTTTCCAGTTACTGTTCAAGCGCATGTGGCTGGCGCCGGACGACCTTGCTTTTGTATCGCATTTCACGGTATTGATCGACCAGGTAACGCGGCGCTATGGCAAGAATCTGCAGCCGGCTCCCACACCGGCTACCGGCCAGCCGCGCCGCATGCTGGCGATGCGGCGCGTACTCGATTGCATCGAGGCTAACCTGGACCAGACTTTGCACATCGACACTTTGGCGGCAGAGGCCGGCATGTCGATGTTCCATTTTGTGCGGGAATTTTCAGCCCAGTTTCACGCCACCCCGCATCAATACCTGCAAGCGCGCCGGACTACCCGCGCCAAGACCTTGCTGTCCCAGCGCAGCACGCCAACCGACGCCGCCGCTGCCGTCGGGCTGGCCGATCAAAGTCACCTGACGCGCTGGTTCAAGCGCGCCTATGGCGTCACGCCGGCGCAGTATCAACAGCAAATTGGTACAAGACCGCTAAGCTGAAGACGGGCATGATGAGTAAATTGTTATTGTTGTTACTTATCCTTGACCTCGACCTTGATTTTTCCATGCCATCTCTTCAATTAATTGCAGGGCCCGTGTCATGCTGATCGGCCTGTTATGCGCCTTGGGCGCAGGCCTGATGTGGGGGCTGGTGTTCATCGCGCCGCTGATGTTGCCCGACTACCCCGGCGTGATGCTGTCGTTCGGCCGTTATGTGGCGTTTGGCCTGATCGCGCTGGTGCCGGCTGTGCTTGACCGCAAGCGCATAATCGCGCTGACCCGGGCCGACTGGCGCGCCGCCCTGAAACTCTCGCTGATCGGCAACCTGTTGTATTACGCCGCACTGGCGACTGCGATCCAGCTGGCCGATGCGCCGCTGCCGACCATGCTGATCGGCACCTTGCCGGTGGTGATTTCAATTTTCTCCAACTGGTCGCCGGGCCACGGAGTGGAAAGCGTTGCCTGGCGCCGCCTGGCGCCATCGCTGGTGATCATCACGATCGGCATCCTGTGTGTGAACAGCGCCGAGCTGACGCATATGCGACTGGCGGGCAGCAACAACACGCGCTCGATTTCCGATTATGTCCTGGGCTGCCTGATTGCAGCGGCTGCAGTCGGTGCGTGGACCTGGTATCCGATTGTCAATGCCCGCTATCTGCGCGCCAATCCGCATATCAGCTCCTCCACCTGGGCTACCGCGCAAGGTTTGGCAACCTTGCCGCTGGCGCTGATCGGATTGTTCGGCTATGGCGCCTACCTGAAGCTGGCGGGCGGCTCCTATGCTTTCCCGTTCGGCCCGCGGCCGCTGCAATTTGTCGGCTTGATGCTGATCATCGGCCTGTGCGCTTCCTGGATCGGCATCCTGCTCTGGAACAAGGCTAGCCAGCACTTGCCGACTGCTCTGCTGGCGCAGCTGATCGTGTTTGAAACCTTGTCGGCCCTGCTGTATGCCTTCATTTTCCGCGATGCGCTGCCAGGCGTGCTGGTCATGGCAGGGATAGCGCTGCTATGCCTGGGCATAGTTTTCGGTGTGCGCACCTTTCAGCATCAGATACCATAGGGGCTGTTTCCATTTTCGCAGCCAACTGCGCTATCTCGTGAAATCTGCTCGCCTGTTTACCTACTGCTTGACCGCTTGCGCCCTGCTGGCGCTGGCGGCCTGCTCGCCCAAGTTCAACTGGCGCGAAGTCCGTAGCAAGGACGCTCCTTACAGCGTGTTACTGCCCGCCAAACCGTCGACCTTTGCCCGTTCTATCGATCTCGACGGCGTACCGGTGACGATGACCATGACTGCCGCCAAGGTGGACGACACGGTATTCGCGGTCGGCAGCGCCACCGTACCCGATGCCGCCAAGGCGCAAGCGGCATTGATCGCGATGAAAACCGCGCTGGTGAAAAATATCAAAGGCACCGTCAAGGCAGAGAAAACCACCACCGCCGCCAGCAATGCACAGGGCCTGTCAGCCAGTATCGACGTCGAAGCGGTCGGCGCCACGCCCGGCGGCAAGCCGGAAGTCTTGTTCGGGCATTTTGTCAGCAAGGACAAGGAAATCTATCAAGTCATCGTGATGGGCCCGGAAAAAGCCGTTTCACGGGAAAACGCGGAGACTTTCATTTCTTCGTTCAAGCATAATTAGCATTGTCGCCATTGAAAATCCCGGGTACCGTGCCAACACTGTAACCAGCAGTGACAGCAGTAGCGAGCACCTCAACAAAGGGGTATTCTGTACAATGTCTTCTTTCATCAAAAACAATATTCTGAGGTTCTATGTTAGTTACATTCAAATCCAAGGCATCGGCCGAAGTCACCATGTTCGAAAACGATGCAAAGCGCATCCTCGACCTGTTGCATAAAGACGTGAAAATCGGCGTGATCACCGCCGCAGAAGGAACTGCAGCGATTGCCCTGCTGGAAGCGGAAACATCGGAAAGCCGTGCGCACCCGATCTCCGACACCGTGCAGCACGACATCGCCGCCCATCACAACGAAGCCGGCGACGACAGCGGTCATGAGCCAGTGCAGACAGTCAACTTCGCCAACAAGATTTATCCCTTGCTGGAAATGCTGCGCGAAGCGCACAAGCACAATAACGACGTACTCTGGGGCGTCTGATGACCTCCGGTCTTGAGCAACAGCTTACGACCGAAGACGGCATTTCTCTCTCCGTTACCGACTGGCAGCCCGATACCGGGGTGCCGTTGGCAGGCAGTATCCTGCTGATGCATGGACTGGGAGAACATGCCGGGCGCTATGCCCATGTAGTACGCTTTTTCAATCGCTGCGGCCTGCTAGTGCGCAGCTACGATCACCGCGGCCACGGCCGCTCCGGCGGTCCGCGCGGCGATGTGCCCGACGAGACCGCCTTATTGCGTGACGCCAAGCTGGTGCTGGACGATCTCAGCCATCAGCAGCAGCGCTATCCGGAACTGGCGAACAGCGCTCCCTTGTTGTTCGGCCACAGCATGGGCGGCTCGTTCGCCGCACGCTTTGCGGTAGCCGGAATGTCGCCCTTGCGCGGCCTGATATTATCCTCGCCGGGCTTGGCCTTGCGCCTGAGCCGGATCCAATTGGGCTTGCTCAAAATGATGTCGGTGCTGGCTCCCGGCTTGGCGGTTCCCAATGGCCTGGATGTCAATCACCTGTCGCATGATCCGGCGGTTGCCCGAGCCTATAGCGGTGATCCTCTGGTGCACAACAAGATCAGCGCGCGCTTGCTGAACAGTATGCTGCTTTCAGGGAAATTCGCCCTTGGCCAGGCGCACACCCTGGCAATTCCGACGCTGCTGGTAATTGCCGGCGCCGACCTCATCATCGATCCCGACGGCAGCCGCCGTTTTTATGCTGCTTTGCCGCCCGCGATTGCCACGTTGCGCGACTACGACGGCATGTATCACGAAATTTTCAATGAAATCGGCGCCGAGCGGGTTTTTGCGGATGTCCGCCGCTGGCTCGATGCTCTGTACATACAGCAACCGCTGGCAGCATCAACCTCTGCTTTGGCAAACTGACATCGTCTCGCCTTAGTCGAGCAATTGCTTATTCGACATTGAATGTCTTTGCCGGCTAATCCGCTACGGCAAACAAATATTGCTGTCAAGAAATATTAAAATTTCGCCGAATTCCACCGAATTTCACCTTTGCCGCCACAATCGCTCCCTCAACTGTAGGTGAGCGACCATATCCCCGCTACAATCGCATTGTTACCATTCGCCTTGCTGCATCGTCATGATTTCCTTCGGCATAAATGATTTCGGCCTGTTCCTGATGGCTGTCCTGCTACTGAACGCCACTCCCGGCCCGGATACCGCTTATATTGTCGGCCGCAGCGTGGCGCAGGGACGCCGCGCCGGGTTACTGTCGGCGCTGGGCATTACGGTCGGCTGCTGCATCCACGCAACCCTGTCGGCCTTTGGCCTGACGGCGCTGCTGGCGGCCTCCGCCACCGCTTTTATGGCAGTCAAGCTGGCGGGCGGCGCTTACCTGATTTATCTCGGTATCAAGATGTTGCTCAGCAAGAAATCCAGCGTAGACGAAAAGATGCCGCAACTCGACCTGCGCTCGCACAAGACCATTTTTGTGCAAGCCTTGATTACCAATGTGCTCAATCCCAAGGTGATCTTGTTTTTCCTGTCGTTCTTTCCGCAGTTCGTGCGCCATGATTCGCCGCATAAGATCGCTGCCTTTTTGCTGCTGGGCGCGGTGTTTTCCATCGTCACGCTATGCTGGAACAGCGGCACCGCCATGCTGGCCGGAACGCTGACACGCCACGCCAGCAACAATCCGCAGATCAAGCATTGGCTGGAACGCACAGTTGGCGCCGCGTTTATTGCCTTGGGCATAAAACTGGCTTTGACCAAGAACTAATTTTAATAAACCAAAATCCCAACCATAATCCGCAGAATCGACTTGAACCACTTGTGACTTATTCGACCCTCAAAAAAGATTCTCTCGCCTTTAGCCTGTTAGGTGCGGCCCAAGCCATTGCATTAGTACGCGACGGTGCGGCGCTGCCGCAGGCGCTGACCCAGGTATTTGCGCAATCGGCCGCACCGGCGCCGACGCGCGGCGCCATTCAAGACATCGCTTATCGCACCATGCGCGGCATCGGCCGCGCGGAAACCTTGCTGGCCAACCTGGCGAGCCGTCCGCCGGAACCGACCTTGCTGCATTGCCTGCTGTGCGCCGCCTTATGCCTGCTGGCCGATGTCGACGATCCTGCATACGAGAATTTCACGGTGGTCGATCAAGCAGTCACTGCGGTCTCTTCCGATCCGCAAATGGCCCATGCCAAGGGCATGGTGAATGCCGTGCTGCGGCGTTTCCTGCGCGAGCGCCAGGCGTTGGTCGCGATTGCCGTCAAAACGCCGTTCGGCTTGTGGAATTATCCGGTCTGGTGGATCGACCGCATGAAAGCCGCCTATCCGCAGCAATGGCAAGCCATCCTCACCGCCGGCAATACGGCGCCGCCGCTGACCTTGCGCGTCAACCGCCGCAAAACCTCGGTAGCCGCCTATCTGGAAACGCTGGCAAGCCATTCTATAACGGCGCGCCAAATCGGCCCTGATGCGATCCGCCTGGATAACGCGCTACCGGTGGCTCAGATTCCCGGTTTCGAAGACGGCCTGGCGTCGGTGCAGGACGCCGCCGCGCAACTGGCCGCGCCATTGCTCGACCTGCAGGACGGCATGCGGGTACTGGACGCCTGCGCCGCACCTGGCGGCAAAACCGGTCATATCCTGGAGTCTGCCGATGTCGACCTGACTGCGTTGGACAACAATCCGAAACGCTTGCAACGCATCACCCAGAATCTGCAGCGCCTGCAACTGCAAGCCAAACTGCAACTAGGTGACGCCAGCCTGGGGAGCCTGGGCAATGACTGGTGGGATGGCGTGCCCTTCGACCGGATCCTGGCTGATGTTCCCTGTACCGCCTCCGGTATCGTGCGCCGCCATCCCGATATACGCTGGTTGCGACGCAAGACCGATACCGAACAACTTGCAACACTTTCGGCAAAGATTCTGGACAATCTTTGGCAGATGCTACGCCCGGATGGTAAATTGTTACTCGTAACATGTTCCGTATGGCCACAAGAATCAGAGGCTCAGGCAGTCGCTTTTGCCGAGAGAAACAATGCGCGCAGGCTACCCGCGCCCGGACAATTGCTGCCAACCGCCGATGGGGAACGTGATCATGACGGCTTGTTTTACGCACTGTTCCAGAAATGCTGAGGCTGGTAGCGCTTCGTAGCGCTGGTAGTCGTACATCCGCAGTGCTGACGCACTTCCGCAATAACTTTTTAACATAACCGAAACCAGTGACACGACCATTGCTTCAATTCATAAGATACTGGCTGCTGGCTTTGCTGCTGGCTTTGTCTTTTAGCCCTGCGTCCAGCTCTGCAGCAGATGGCGTTGAATTGAGTCAGGCCCATATCGAAGCCGGCGACGATGGCTACAAGTTGTCGGCAACGTTTTCATTCGATCTCAATCGCGGCCTGGAAGATGTGGTCAATCGCGGCGTCACGCTGTATTTCACGACCGATGTCGAACTGACGCGGCCGCGTTGGTACTGGTTCGACGAAAAGGCCATCACTGCAACCCAAACCATCCGCTTGCAATACAACGTCATCACGCGCCGTTATAACGTCGCCATCAACGGCAGTCTGCAACAGAGTTTCAACACGCTGGACGACGCCCTGTCGCTGATCCGCCGGCCAAGCCGCTGGCTGATCGCCGACAAGAGCGCTCTCAAGAGCGGCGAGGTGTACCGGGTCGCAGTGCGCATGGGCCTCGATCTGGGATTGCTTTCCAAGCCGTTTCAAGTCAACGCCCTCAACAATAGCGACTGGCGCTTTTCTTCCGACTGGAAGAGCTTCAACTACAGGGCGGAATAGCCGTGTCGCGCGCGCTACGCTATTTGCTGGTGGTCGGCGGCGCCATCGTCAGCATCCTGCTGTTCCTGCTTTCTTCCGCATCGGCCAATTCGGATTTTTTCGATAAGCACTATTCATGGCTGCTAGGCATGAATGCGCTGGTCGCGGTAGCCCTGTTTTTGCTGGTCTGCCTACTGCTCGCGCGCTTGTACAAGCGTTACAAGCAGGGCAAATTCGGTTCCCGGCTGACGGCCAAGCTGGTGTTCATGTTTGCACTGATCGGGATCTTGCCGGGGGTCGTGATTTATCTGGTCTCGGTGCAATTCGTGTCGCGCTCGATCGAATCCTGGTTTGACGTCCATGTCGAATCCGCATTGCAGTCCGGCTTGAACCTGAGCCATGCCGCGCTTGAATCATCGCTCGGCGACCTCAGCTCCAGGGCACGCACGCTGGCATCGGAATGGTCGGATCTCTCGAATTCTGCACAGGCAACCCAACTGGGGCGGCTCAGCGAGCAGAACCTGGAAGCCTCGATCGTCACCGCCAATGGCCAGGTGATCGCTTCCGTCGGCGGCCACCTGGGAACACTGGTGCCCAATTTACCATCGCCAACCATGTTGCAGCAGGCCCGTCTGCCGCGCGGCTTTTCCGCCATAGAAAGCGATCAGGACAACCCGGCCGGCAGCGCCGCAGGCGCCTCAGCCGCCGGTGCCTCAGCCACCGGCAACGAGACCACCGACCTGCGCCTGCACGTGGTGGTGGAAATTCCGGCGCCGCTACGCAGTGATTCCTTGCAAAACGAAACGCATTTTTTGCAAATGATACAGCCCGTGCCCGCCTACCTGGCGACCAATGCCGAAGCGCTCGGCTCTGCCTATAGCGAATATCAAGAACGCTCGCTGGGCCGTTCCGGCTTGCGCAAGATCTATCTGGTGACGTTGACGCTGACCCTGCTGCTGGCGGTTTTCGGCGCCATCGCCAGCGCCTTCCTGATCGCAACCGATCTCGCCAAACCTTTGTTATTGCTGGCAGAGGGTACCAAAGCCGTGGCTGAGGGTAATCTGTCGCCGCGGCCGATTGTCGCCACCTCGGACGAACTGGGTACCCTGACTCAATCTTTCAACCTGATGACGCGCCAGTTGTACGATGCCCGCGCCTCGGTTGAAAAAAATCGCAGCGAACTGGAAAATGCTAAAGCCTATCTGGAATCGGTATTGGCGAATATGTCGGCCGGCGTGATGGTGCTGGATGGCGATTTCCGCCTGGTCACCAGCAACCAGTCGGTAGCACGTATCCTGCAGTACGATTTTTCGCCGCACATCGGCCAGCCGCTCACCATCATCGACGGCCTGGCGCATTTCGCGGAAGTCATCATCAACGCCTTCTCGGAACAGAATGCGCAATTCGCCACCGGCAAGATCGGTACCGATCTGCTGCACTGGCAACAGCAGATCGAGATCCCGCGCCGGGTCGACAGTGGCGAGAACAATGATAGCGACGACATCACCTTGCTGGCGCGCGGCTCGCGCCTGCCGGTCGAGAACCGCACCGGTTATGTGGTGGTGTTCGACGATATTTCCGACGTCATCTCCGGCCAGCGTTCGATTGCCTGGGGCGAAGTGGCGCGCCGCCTGGCGCATGAAATCAAGAACCCGTTGACGCCGATCCAGCTCTCGGCCGAGCGCTTGCAAATGAAACTGGAAGACAAACTGATGACCCATGATGCGGCCATCCTGAAGAAAAGCACCGACACCATCGTCAACCAGGTGGCCGCCATGAAGCGCATGGTGGACGATTTCCGCGATTACGCCAAGACGCCGCCGGCAGTACTGAGCGAGCTCGATTTGAACGTGCTGGTGGCGGAAATCCTGCATCTCTATTTGGCCGGCGATGAGCGCGATATGATTCATGCATCGCTGGCAGAGGATTTACCCAAGATCATGGGCGACGCCACGCAACTGCGGCAGGTAATCCATAATCTTTTGCAAAATGCCCAGGATGCCGTCATGGACAGGAGCGGCGACCCCATGCCGCCGCGTATCGACCTGGTCACCGAACGTGTCAGCTACCAGAGTTCGGACGGCTTGTCGCGCACCGCGGTGCGGCTTTCGATTACCGATAACGGCTCGGGTTTTTCGCCCAAGATACTGGCCCGGGCCTTCGAACCGTACGTCACTTCGAAGCCGCGTGGCACCGGCCTGGGCTTGCCGATGGTAAAAAAAATCATCGACGAACACGGCGGACGCATCGATCTGCAGAACCGAAGCGACACAAAGGGCGCAAAAATCCTGATTTTGCTGTTAAAGTTAGCGTCGAGTCATGATTCGGCCATAATTTGACACAGAACATCTGCAAATTGGCAGTTGACTGATATAGCATGTATCCGGACGCGGAAATAAAACAACGAGACATCGACAATTTAACTGGACTGTCTGAACCGTCCACACAGTGGGATTTGATGCAACAGGAAATGGGAAGGCAACCGCATGGCTAACATCCTAGTCGTTGACGACGAAATGGGAATTCGGGAATTGCTCTCGGAAATTTTAGGTGACGAGGGGCATGTAGTAACCGCCGCGGAAAATGCACAACAGGCTCGCGAATTTCGTCAGGGCGGCGTACCCGATCTGGTGCTGCTCGATATCTGGATGCCTGACACCGATGGCGTCACGCTCCTCAAGGAATGGCAGCGTGACGGCTTGCTGACCATGCCTGTCATCATGATGTCCGGTCACGCCACTATCGACACCGCGGTAGAAGCAACCCGCATCGGCGCCCTGAATTTCCTGGAAAAACCGATTGCCTTGCAAAAGCTGTTGAAAGCAGTTCAGCAGGGCTTGTCGCAAGGACCCAAGACTGCCCGGGCGCCAACCCTGTATCCGCAGCCGGCAGCCACCTCGAATGAATTGAATGATGCGGTTGCAACTGGCAGCGGCTTTAGCAACCCGACATCGTCTGAAACAACGCATATCGCTGCCATGCCATCGGTTGCGGTCGCATCGGAGAGTTTGTTTTCGTCATCGTTCGGCCTGCCTCTGCGCGAGGCACGCGATGCTTTCGAGCGCGCCTACTTTGAATACCACCTGATCCGCGAAAGTGGCAGCATGACCAGGGTGGCGGAAAAAACCGGGCTGGAACGCACTCATCTGTACCGCAAACTGAAACAGCTCGGCGTTGATCCGGGAAAGTTGTCGAAAAAAGGCGGATAGTGAACGGATGGTGGGCGACTGGAAGCCCGATAGAAAGCGTATGACCCTCACCACTCTGGTTAGCGGCGGTTCAGCCAATTCGCGCGAGGCCGCCATCCACTTAGCCATAGAGCAAGACCTGCTACGCAATGGCGCCTGCCTCGACACGGCACTCATTCTGGAGGGCTTGTCCGACGGCAAATTGGCGGTATTGCCGCATGCGCTGGATATTAAACGGATCGCACCCGGCTGCTTTTGCTGTATCGGCAACCTGACCCTGCGTGTCACCTTGAACCGCCTGCTGCGCAAACCGCCGGCGCGGCTGTATATCAGCATTGCCGATAGCACGCATCTGGCGCAATTGCGTGAGTTCCTGTCGAACGCCCCATACGACGCTTTCCTCGAGATGACCCCAGACCTTGCCGTCTGACACCTTGCCACATAACAACTAATGGTTTACGCCCAAAGTATCGTGCGGCTACGCAGCATTTCCTTGCGCATGGACGCAACTTTCTCCAGATTTACCTCTCTAACTCCATGCATCGAGCAATCAAAAGAATAATATCGATAGCATCGCCCTATATACACTCTTTAACAAATCCTATTAGCACTCAACAATAGAGAGTGCTAATATATCCGAGTCAAACGTCTGATCGTTGATCTACCGGCAGCTTTAGCTGGCCGGACAGCAAGGAGAAAGAATGAAGAATCCATCAGTCAACACAGCTTTAATGCCTACCGACACCAATGCCTTGGCGCTCGGCTTTTCCGGCACGCTGGGGAATATCGATGCGTATATCTCGGCAGTGAATCGTCTGCCGATGTTGACACATGACCAAGAAATTTCGCTCGCACAACAATTGCGCGACAAAAACGACCTCGGCGCCGCTCAAAAGCTGGTGCTGTCGCATTTGCGCCTGGTGGTGTCGATTGCCCGCGGCTATCTCGGCTACGGTTTGCCGCACGCCGACCTGATTCAGGAAGGCAATATCGGCCTGATGAAGGCCGTCAAGCGCTTTGATCCGGACCAAGGCGTACGGCTGGTGTCGTATGCAATGCATTGGATCAAGGCGGAAATGCATGAATACATTCTGAAAAACTGGCGCCTGGTGAAAGTAGCCACCACCAAAGCGCAGCGTAAACTGTTTTTCAACTTGCGCAGCCACAAAGAAGGTCTGGACGCCATGACACCGAGCCAGGTGGATGCGCTCGCCAAGACCCTCAACGTCAAGCGCGAAGAAGTGATCGAGATGGAAACGCGTCTGACCGGCCGCGACATCGCACTGGAAGCGCCGACTGACGACGATGACGATAAATTTGCACCGATCGCCTATCTGTCCACCGAAGCGCAAGAGCCCAGCAAAGTGCTGGAAGCGCAACGCTATGACCGCATGCAGTCGGAAGGCCTGGAATCGGCTTTGAGCAAGCTGGACGATCGCTCACGCCGTATTGTGGAAGCGCGCTGGCTGGCCAACGATGACGGTTCCGGCGCCACCCTGCATGAGTTGGCGGATGAGTTTGGCGTATCGGCCGAACGGATCCGGCAAATTGAAGCGGTTGCGTTGAAGAAGATGAAGGGTTCGCTGGCAGCGTTTGCCTGACGATCCGTCTGATTGCAAATAGAAAAAGGTAGCCTTGGCTGCCTTTTTTTCGTAGGGTGGGCAAGTTTTTTTGCCCACGCGTGACCGTGATAACCAGAGTACAAACCCTCGTGGCACGGAAACAAGTATGTAAGTGTTGTAAGTTCACGCGTGGGCACAAAAACGTGCCCACGCTACGATCACTTCAACAACAATTTCAAATCGTGGGCGATCGGGTCGGCTCCCTGCCCATGACGTATGAACAGGCGGATATGGCCTTCCGGATCAAACACATAGCTGCCGGCGGTATGGTCCATGGTGTAGCTGCCCGGCGTTTTGCCAGGTACTTTTTGATAAAACACACGGAATTCCTTAGCCACCTTGTCGGTCGCCGCCTGGTCGCCATAGAGACCGACAAAACTTGGATCAAACGCCGGCACATAGTGGGACAACAACTCCTGTGTATCGCGCTCCGGATCAATCGTAACGAACAATACCTGCACCTTGCTTGCCAGCGGCCCGAGCTCTTTCATGACATCGGCCATCTCAACCATGGTGGTCGGACAAACGTCAGGGCATTGGGTGTAGCCGAAAAACACTACCACCGCCTTGCCCTTATAGTCCGCCAGCGTGCGCGGCTTGCCGGTGTGGTCTGTCAGAGCAAAATCGCGGGCGTAGCCGAGGCCGGTGACGTCAGTGTTGATGAACGCACTCTTGGCTGGCGACAAAGTCATTTCCTGGCTTCCGCCTGTCGATTTGTCGCCGCAGGCGGTTAACGACAACACAGACAACACCGACAGCGCCATCAGCAGCCTTGCGAAAATGGAGACGACAGGAGTCACACGCTTCATGTTTGCTTTCAAAATTTGAGATAGTGATCGACCAGCAGAGCGGCGAACAGCAGCGACAGATAGACGATTGAATAAGCGAAAGTCTTGCGCGCAATCAAATCGGTGTAATGCCGGTAAATCTGCCATGCGTGCCAGAGGAAAACCAGGCCCAGCACCGTTGCGCTGGCCAGGTAAATCAGGCCGCTCATGCCGACCGCAAACGGCAGCATGGTGGTGGCTACCAAGGCAATCGTGTACAGCAGGATCTGGAACTGGGTGAACTTCATGCCATGCGTGATGGGCAACATCGGCAAACCCGATTTGGCGTAGTCGTCACGCCGGTACATGGCCAGCGCCCAGAAATGCGGCGGGGTCCAGACAAAGATGATCATCACTAGCAGCCAGGCCTGCATCGGCACGTCGTTGGCGATCGCGGCCCAGCCCAAGGCTGGCGGCATGGCGCCCGCCAGGCCGCCGATGACGATATTTTGCGGCGTCGCCGGCTTCAGGATGATGGTGTAGATAATTGCGTAGCCGACAAACGTGGCGAAGGTCAGCCACATGGTCAGCGGATTGACGAAGTTGTACAGCACCCACATGCCGAGCCCGCCTATCACGCCGGAAAATATCAGCGTCTGGGGCACGGTGATTTCACCGCGCGCCATAGGCCGCCGTGCAGTGCGCGCCATGCGCGAATCGATTTCACGCTCGACCAGGCAGTTGACGGCAAAAGCCGCGCCGGCCAGCAGCCAGATGCCGATAGTGGCTGAAATCAGGCGTTGCCAATCGGGCAAGCCCGGGGTGGACAGGAACATGCCGATCACCGCGCAAAATACCGCCAGCTGCGTAACCCGCGGCTTGGTCAGCGCCCAATACTGGGCAATTCGATTAGGTGGTATGGTCAAAGCGGTCATGGTTGCGGGTTGAGGCGATCTGGTACGGGATGGCTTGGCGCTCCCGAAACCGAATACACGCCAGGAGCAAGTCTAGCCTTATAGTTTAACATGACCAGCAACAGCAGCAGCAGCGCTGCCCCACCATTGTGCGCTACGGCAATCGCCAGCGGCCAGTTCAGGAAAATAGTAGACAAGCCGGTAATCAATTGCAAGCCAACAATAATCAGCAGCCAGCGGCCGGTTTTTTGCAAACCTTGGGTGCGTAAGGCTTTGCAGGCCAGCCAGACGATGAAGGCAATCACTACGAAAGCGAAGCTGCGGTGGGTCCAGTGAATCGCCGTCAATGCCTGGAACGACAGAAATTCACCGTCGGCAGTCATGCCCAGATGGCGCCACAGGGTAAATCCATTGGCAAAATCCATATGCGGCACCAGTGCGCCGTGACACGTAGGGAAATCGGTACAGGCCAGCGCGGCGTAGTTAGTACTTACCCATCCGCCCAAAGCAATCTGCAGCACCAATAGCAACATGCCGATCAAGGCCGGCTTCACTAGAGTAGCAGCGCTGGCCGCGACCGGAGCATGCGCGCTTTGACGCGCGCCGAGCCAGGTCAGCATCGCCAGCAAGGTCAGGCCAAGCAGCAGATGCGTAGTCACGATCACAGGCTGCAGTTTTTGCGTCACGGTCCAGGCGCCGAAAGCGCCTTGCAGGCAGACGAATAAAAATAGCACGGTTGGAAACCATGGTGAAAACTTCGCCTGCCTCTGCGCCGAATGTTGCGTTGCCTCAATGCGATCACGAAGCTCTCCGTCATTCCCGCGAGCGCAGGAATCCAAGTTGCTGCGTAAATTGGATTCCCGCGTTCGCGGGAATGACGGGGTCGCCGATGACGCAACGGGGTTATTTGAGACTCCCTTAAACCAGCGCATCCAGGCAATCACCATCAAGGCAATGATCAGCACGCCAACGCCCATCGCGAAATAACGATGGGTCATTTCGATCCAGGCTTTCATTACTGTCACCGGGCCGTCCGGCAGGGCTTCCTGGGCCGCGCTGATATGCGCATGCGCCTGCAGCGGGTTGGAATGTCCGTAGCAGCCTGGCCAGTCGGGGCAGCCGAGGCCGGAATCGGTCAAGCGGGTGAAGGCGCCGAACATGATCAGGTCGAACGTCAGGAACAGCGTTACCCATACCAGCTTGCGATATTTATTGGTGTCGCTGGAAACCCAGACCACGCAGAACGCCAGCAAGGCAACCAGCAATCCCATGCTGCCCAGCTGAAATAACATAGGTGTTGTCATCGGCTCATCCTATCGCCGAAGCCCGCAGCAACTTGGACAAGTCTTTTTTGACCAGGTTTGGATCGGCATCCTTGGGGAAGCGCATCATCAGATGGCCGAGCGGATCGATCAGGTAGATATGATCGGCGGCGCTGGTATTGGCGTCTGTCGGCAGCCATGCTTTCAGCAAGTCCGGCTTCACCCGCAACAGCCTGGTGCCATCGTATTCACGCATCACCATAGTTGACAGAGGCTGGTCATCGGTAATCAGCCAGACGCGCTCAATCCGCTCCATTTCCTTGCCTTGCATCAGGCGCAGCTGGCGCATCTCGAACAGCTTGTCCTGGCAAGCCTTCTGGCATTCACCGCTATCGATCTGCACCATCAGCCATTTGCCTTTGTAGGCATCCAGAGTGAGCGGCTTGCCATCCAGCGCGGTGCTGCCCAGCTCAGGGACAGGATAGTCGCGCGGATCGAGCAGCGCACCGTAGTTATTGCGGCTCTGCGGCTTGATGACGTAATACGTAAAATAGGAAGCAATCATGGGCGCTGCGCATACCGCAATCACCGCGAACAATTTCCAGCGGCCGCCCTGGCGCTGCTTGTTTTCAGCCGGAGCGTTGATCGGCTGGCTTGTTGGTGTTTTCTGATCCACGTCTAAATCCTGTCACAACAAAAAAAATGAACGCCATCACCGCCAGCGCATACCATTGAAATGCGTAGCCACGGTGCTTTTCGATACCGAGCGAAGGCCTGGGCCAATCGCGCAGCAGATGATCGTCGGTGTTGCTGGTTTGCTCGATCACGAACGGCTGCAGCTTGAACTTGCTGGCCGCCGCGAATTCGTCTATCCCCAGGTTTTGCACAATTGCCTGAGGCTGCAGTGAGGCCGCATTGCCCAGTTGCAAAACATGGCCGAAATCACGTCTGACCAGCCCTTCTATCTCAATTATGCCGGCTGGCGTCGGGTAGGACGGCAACTTGCTGCGATCCGCCGGATCGCGCGGCAACCAGCCGCGTGCTACCAACACGTAGCTATCTCCCCCCGCATTCGATACAACAAGTCTGAACGGCATCAGTACATAAAATCCGGCGACGCCGTTCAACGGACGATTGTCGAGATAGACCGGCCAGCCGGCAATAAATTCACCGCGCAACGCCATGTGCCTAAATTCGAGTTGATCGATGCCCTGCGATCCGTCGCCGAATTTGACAGTAGCATCGGCTTCGCGTTGCAATAATTTGGTTTCGATCGCCTGCTTTTGATCGCCGCGCCGCGTTTGCCATTGTGCCAACGCTATGCCCAGCACCACCAGCAATACAGTCGCTACAAACGGAATCAAGCGAAAATGGAATCTGATTGGCATTACAATACCGCCTTAGTCTCTATTTTCCTGGCCCATAAAATGAAAATCGTCGTTGCCATTGCCTTCATCCTGATCATTGGCAGCCTGTTCTCGGCATTGCTTTTCCTGATGCGCGACAAAGGTAAAAGCAATCGTACGGTACAGGCCCTGACCATGCGTGTCGGTTTCTCGGTCGCCCTGTTCATCCTGCTGCTGGTCTTATACAAATTCGGGTATATCCAGCCTACCGGGCTGCACTAAGCTACGCATCGCATCATTGCTGTAGCGCATTGCTTGCAGGACTCTCCGAAGGACTCTCCGAAGGATTTGCAGTAAAAAAGGCCGCACCGAAGTGTGGCCTTTTTTGTATGCGGTTAATTTATGCGTCTGATTCGCTTTTGCTATTACAACCAGTACACCACGACATACAGGCCAAGCCAGACCACGTCCACAAAGTGCCAGTACCAGGCCGCGCCTTCAAATGCGAAATGGTGCTCCGGAGTGAAATGCCCTTTGAGCACGCGATACAGTACCACTGACAACATGATGGCGCCGATGGTCACATGGAAGCCGTGGAAACCGGTCAGCAGGAAGAATGTAGAGCCGTAGACGCCGGAAGTCAGTTTCAGGTTGAAATCGCTATACGCTTCAATGTATTCGGCAGCCTGGAAGCCCATGAAGGTGGCGCCCAGCACAATCGTTGCGAACAGCCAGAATGCCGTCTTGGCGCGATGGCCGGAACGCAAGGCGTGATGGGAAATCGTCAGCGTGACGCCCGATGACAGCAGCAAGGCGGTATTGATAGTCGGGATCGGGAATGGCCCCATGGTGCTGAAGGCTTCGATGGTACCGGCCGGCCCGGCATTGCCCCAATGTGCCGCGAAATCTGGCCACAGCAGCTTGTTGTCGAGGTCGCCGAGCCATGGCATGGAAATGCTCCGTGCGTAAAACAAGGCGCCAAAGAACGCAGCGAAAAACATCACTTCGGAGAAGATGAACCAGCTCATGCTCCAGCGATATGAAGTGTCGATACGCGCACTGTACAAACCGCCTTCGGATTCACGGATGGAATCGCCGAACCATTTGTACAGTACTACCAGGAAAGACAAGATGCCGATGACGCACAGCTCAGGGCCCCACACAACGCTATTGACCCACGCTGCGGCGCCCGCCATTGTAGCCAATAGCGATACACCTCCCAGCACTGGCCACCTGGATGGGCCAGGGACGAAATAGTAAGGTGCACTACCTTGTTGAGAACTCATTTCCATCTCCCGATACAAATTTAAATAGTTGCTGTTGTTAGATTTTTCGGAACTCGTTATCCGCGTGGGCAAAAAGCCTGCCCCCTACCCCGCTACCCGTCCATATTGCAGCTCACTTAGCGACAACCAGTTTCACAATGGTGATCAGGATCGCAATAAAAATCAAGGCGCCAAGTATGCCGGCTATCACTACATGCACCGGATTCAAACCGGCCGCATCGCTTTCGTAATCTTTCCTCTTGCGGACCCCGAAGAACGACCAGAATACGGCCTTCATGGTGGCGCCGAATGAGGCTTTGCGGCGACTTGCTTCCTTCAGATCCGACATTTGATACCCCACGTTACTCTGCCAGGTTACCTGGATTCAGGTTGCTTGTTCAGGTCGGCGCATTTAGGTCGACTTATCCGGCTGCCCTGCAATTTCAAAAAACGTATAGGACAACGTGATTACCTTAACATCTTTAGGTATAGCAGGATCTATGTAAAACACCACCGGCATTTCCTTGGCCTGGTTCGGGCCGAGAGTTTGCTGGGTGAAACAGAAACACTCGACTTTCTTGAAGAAAGCCGCTGCCTGCTGCGGTGCATAACTCGGAATCGCCTGAGCATCCATCTTGCGCGATTGCTTGTTCACCACTTCATATACCACCTGCGTCATTTCACCCGGATGCACCTGCAGGCTGCTGACTGTCGGCCGGAAGCGCCATGGACCTTGCGAATTACCGTCGAATTCGACAGTAATCGTCCGCGTCTTGTCGACCTGGGAATTGGTCGGTGCTTCCACCGTTGCATCTTTCGGCGTCAGAAAATTGACGCCGGTAATCTCGCAAATCTTTTTATACACCGGCACCAGGCCATAACCGAAACCGAACATCAACACGGCAATTACCGTCAGCTTGCCGAGCATCTGCCAATTCAGTTTTCTTGTTTCGGCCTTCGCCTCGTTATCCGCAGGGTTGGTCATTTACTTGAACCACAACATCTTGACGAAGATCGCGATGAAAAAGCTCAAGGCAAGCAGACCTACCAGCAATCCGGTACGTACGTTATTAGGCTTTTTTGGGGCGCTCATTTTGGTCAGTCTCACAGAATTGGCGGGATTTGCCTGGTCTTGCCAGCTCCCCCGCCGCTTCCATTATTTAAAGGTCGGTGGCGTTTCGAAAGTATGGAAAGGTGCCGGGCTAGGCACGGTCCATTCCAGGCCCTCGGCCCCATCCCATGGCTTGTCGGCTGCCTTCTTGCCGCCCTTGATCGATGGAATGACCACAAAGAACAGGAAGTAGACCTGGCTCAGGCCGAAGCCCAAGGCGCCGATCGAAGCCAGCATGTTGAAATCGGTGAACTGCGCCGGATAATCGGCGTAGCGGCGTGGCATGCCGGCCAGGCCCAGGAAGTGCATCGGGAAGAATGCCACGTTGAACCAGACCAGCGAATTCCAGAAATGGATCTTGCCGCGGGTTTCGTTGTACATGAAACCGGTCCACTTCGGACCCCAGTAGTAGTAACCGGCGAACAGGGCGAACAGGGAACCGGCCACCAGCACGTAGTGGAAATGCGCTACCACGTAGTAGGTATCCTGCATCTGGATGTCGATCGGGGTTACCGCCAGGATCAGGCCGGTGAAGCCGCCCATGGTGAACACGAAGATGAAGCCGATCGCGAACAGCATAGGTGTTTCGAAAGTCATCGAACCGCGCCACATGGTAGCGATCCAGTTGAAAATCTTGACGCCGGTCGGCACCGCGATGAGCATGGTTGCGTACATGAAGAACAGCTGCGCAGTTACCGGCATGCCGGTGGTGAACATGTGGTGAGCCCAGACGATGAACGACAGGATCGCGATCGAGGCAGTGGCGTACACCATCGATGCATAGCCGAACAATTGCTTGCGGGCGAATGCCGGGATGATCTGCGACACGATACCGAACGCCGGCAGAATCATGATATATACCTCTGGATGTCCGAAGAACCAGAAAATGTGTTGATACATTACCGGATCACCGCCGCCGGCAGCGTTAAAGAACGAGGTGCCGAAGTGGCGGTCGGTCAGTGTCATGGTGATCGCGCCAGCCAAAACAGGCATCACGGCGATCAGCAGGTAAGCGGTAATCAGCCAGGTCCAGCAGAACATCGGCATCTTCATCAGCGTCATGCCAGGCGCGCGCATGTTGAGGATGGTGGTGATGATGTTGATCGAACCCATGATCGACGATGCACCCATGATATGGATGGCGAAAATCGCCATGTCCATGCCAGGTCCCATTTGCGTCGACAGCGGCGCATACAGAGTCCAGCCGGCAGCGGTTGCGCCGCCAGGAACCAGGAACGAAGTCAGCAGCAGCAAGGCAGCCGGCGGCATCAGCCAGAACGAGAAGTTGTTCATCCGCGCAAAGGCCATGTCGGAGGCGCCGATTTGCAGCGGGATCATCCAGTTGGCGAAGCCGACGAAAGCCGGCATGATCGCGCCGAACACCATGATCAACCCGTGCATGGTGGTTAGCTGATTGAAGAATTCCGGCTTGAAGAATTGCAGGCCGGGCTGGAACAGCTCGGCGCGGATCAGCAATGCCAGCACGCCGCCGGACAGCAGCATGGTGAAGGAGAACCACAGGTACAGGGTACCGATATCCTTGTGATTGGTTGCAAACAACCAGCGCCGCCAGCCGTGTGGATGGTCATGCGCGTGGTCGTCGTGAGAGTGATCGTGTGCGTGATCGACTGCGGTAGTGCTCATCTCAATCTCCTAAGTATTACTTACGCGCAGCCAGCACTTCAGCTGGTTGGACAATATTTTCCTGGGCTTTGTTGGACCAGTTGTTACGGGTGTAGGTAATCACCGCAGCAATTTCGGTATCCGACAACACGGCTTTCCAGGCTGGCATTTGCATGCTGCCATCGACTTTGCCGTTCAGCACGACATTGATCTGCGCTGCACGCGGGCCGTTGACGACCGGGTCGCCATCGAGCGGCGGGAAGGCGCCGGGCACGCCCTTGCCGGTAGCCTGGTGGCAAACCGCGCAATTGGCTGTGTAGACTTTTTCGCCGCGTTGTTTCAACTCGTCGATGGTCCAGGTCTTGGTCGGATCGTCTGCCTGGGCAGCCATTTCCTTTTTCTTGCCATCGACCCAGGCTTTGTAGTCGGCTTCGCTCAGGACTTCGACAACGATCGGCATGAAGGCGTGGTCTTTACCGCACAGCTCAACGCATTGGCCGCGGTAGGTGCCGACCTTCTCTGCCTTGAACCAGGTATCGCGCACAAATCCGGGAATAGCATCTTGCTTGACGCCGAATGCAGGAATGCCCCAGGAGTGGATCACGTCGTTAGCCGTGGTGATGATGCGAACCTTCTTGTTGACCGGAACCACCATCGGATTGTCGACTTCGATCAGATAGTTGTCGTTCTTGACCTTGGTCGAATCAACGATTTGTTCGTGTGGCGTCGACAGGTTGGACAGGAAGGAAATACCGGAGCCGTCGCCGTTCAGGTAGTCGTAGCCCCATTTCCATTGCATGCCGGTGACCTTGATCGTGATATCGGCATTGGAAGTGTCCTTCATCGCCACTACCGTCTTGGTGGCAGGCAGCGCCATGCCGATAACGATAAGGAAAGGCACCACGGTCCAGGCGATTTCGACGCCGGTACTTTCGTGGAAGCTGGCCGATTTGTGGCCGAGCGATTTGCGATGCTTGAGAATCGAGTAGAACATCACCCCGAAAACAGCGAGGAAGATCACTATGCAAATGATCAGCATCAAGTGATGCAGATCATAGATTTGCTGAGCGATTTGTGTCACCGGCGGTTGAAAGTTCATCTGCAGTACCGCTGGACCACCCGGGCTATCTACCACCGCCCAAGACGGCAAAGCTGCCGACAAGAGCAACGCACCGAGCATCAACGATATAAGGCGCTTCGCATATTCCATGATTTCCTCAAAAGCCCAAAATTATAATTATGTCAACCGCCAGACACTCGGTTGCGCTGTAGCTCCTGCCGCAGCTCCAGAACAAACTCGCGCCGCTTCCATTCCGTCAAAAACCGCCCTACCTCAATCCTGGTGCCAAGCGCTTCAATATCGATGAGGCCCTTGTTTGTCTCCTGCACCGCAATCCGGACTGAACGCAAATCCAGCTTGAATTGTCGAATTTCCTGTGCCTGTATCAATTCCACAAGCAGATAATCGTCCAGCATCGCTATGTGCTCGCGGTCCGTGGCATGTCGTGCATAGATCAGGAATGCGATAGCTACCGCAGACATTTCCAACACCGCAAACAGCAATACGAACCAGGCGCCGCGCAAGGTAAAGCCGATTGCCACGGCAAGCGACGTGGCACAGAGGATTGCATAGAAAAAACCAAGTTGGCGCGGCGCGATTGCGCAGTTACGCCTCAAGTCCCATTCTCGCTTAATCATGATGCACTATCGACACCTGGCAAGTTGCCTATACGCACAAGCTAAAACCTTCGAAGTATAAGGGGTAACCGAAGATGTTATCAAGGAGAATCAAATACGTTATACCGGCCGCGCGCGCGCCCGCGAAACCCCGTTTTCATCCCACTGCGACGCCGATTAGCCCCCAGGAGAACCACCGAATTATAGCCATCCTTATATGTTTCATATAAGGAATTTATTATACTAAAATGGGATCAAACTTAAGGAAATGTAGCGAATTGACAACGCGCATCGAATTCCATCATAGCGCGTTGTCCTTGCCCGACAAGGCTTTTCCACCAATCAACAAAAAACAAAAAACAAAAAACAATTAAGGTCAGAGTCTAATGCCGTTAAGTTAGGGTTACCGGTTATAGCGCTTGGCACGTCATTCCCGCGAACGCGGGAATCCATTTTAACCACCATACTGTGCAACATGGATCCCCGCGTTCGCGCACTGCTGTCCGGAATAATTTTATTGACATTGTCATCAGAATAGTCCTGGCTGGAGTTGTGCTATTTGACTAGCTTCGCGTCTTCGTCGTCGATAGCTTGAA
>NZ_JAGQED010000003.1 GCF_018304965.1 Collimonas antrihumi | reverse complement strand
CGTTGGTCAGGTGCCACACGGAACTGGGATTTGAAGGACGAGGTCTGGCTTAATCCGGAACGGGTTCAGCCGGAAATACTAAAGCAAGCTGCTTGAAGTGACGCGACATCTTTATTGACAACTACCGATACTGCGATCCAACCGTATATCGGCTTGAAAATGGGGCTCAGTGCCGTGCGCAATAAAGCTTCTGCCGACAATCCACTAATCGAAGATATCGACAAATTGATGGCAATGGCAGCACAGGTCATTGGCGATTTACGTCGTTATGCTGGAACATTTAAAAATGCACTGGGACAGACTGAACCGGTATTTCTCGTGGTTCTGCGTCAGCAAGCTGCGCAAGTCAGGGAATTCTACGGGATCGATATCGAGGTCAGCATGGAGGGTGAGCTCAACGTCAGCGATCGCCTGATTGCGGAGGTAATGCAAGTCGTGCGCGAAGGGTTGAGCAATATATGCAAGCACACCGTCGCGCAACGGGGATGCGTAAAACTCCAGTGTGCAAACGGATGGTTGAAGATTCAGATCGAGAATGAAGGCGCCGGTGCTCCGGCAGTCGACTTCATGCCGCGCTCGATTACCGAGCGCGCTGCAGCGCTGGGCGGAAGAGCACATGTGAGGTCAGGGACGGACGGCGGCACATCCGTACAAGTCGAGATACCCGTTTGAAGAGGTGAAATCATGAAGCCGGTAGATGCAGCCATTCGCGTAATGCTGATCGACGATCATCAGACCATGCTGTGGGGATTGGGTAAATTGATTGACGGTGAGAAACCACGGATGGAGGTGGTCGGAACCGCGCGAGATTGTGAAGAAGCTCTTGCTAAATTTGAGAAACTGCTTCCAGATGTCATTTTGCTAGACCTTGACCTGGATGGAAAAGACGGCCTTGATATCCTTCCGACCCTGCTAGCGAATGGCGTGTCACGCGTATTGATCCTGACCGGCGAGCGCAAGCAAGCGACGTTGGATGTGGCGGTTCTTAGGGGTGCACGGGGAATATTGCACAAGGATGCCTCGGCGGAACAAGTGCTGAAGGCAATAGAAAAAACCCATCAAGGCGAACTTTGGCTTGACCGTGAGGCGCTCGGCAGGGTATTCGGAGAACTCATGAACCCTTTGGCTGCGCGCAAACCTGACTCTGAAGCGGAAAAGAAAGCAACACTGACAGCCAAGGAACAAAAAATCATTCACACGATTGTGGAGGGAAGCGGCGCTTCGAATAAAACGCTGGCGCAGCGGCTGTTCATCTCCGAGCATACGCTGTGCAACCATTTGACTTCGATATATCACAAGCTGGATGTGAGCAATCGGCTTGAGTTGTATGTTTATGCGATCAAGCATCAATTGGGGAGTCCCAACCCTTGATTTGCCGGAATATGAAAATCGATAGTGTAGCAACCAACACGCCCGCAACGATATCAACTAAATAGTGCCCGCCGAAGGTGGGTGTTGACAATAGAAGCAGAAAATTCAGTACAACAATTGCGGGGAACAGGAACCGCTGGCCACGATGCACATACATGAATATGACCGCCATAGCCGCATGATATGAGGGAAAAGTGACGATACCCTCCATGGTAAGCGACGAGAAATTTTTCTGCGTCCCCGCCAGCAGATGAAACAGATCGGCTAAATGAGTGGCGCGTGCCATTTCTATCTTGAAATGATAAAACGCACCGACAGCCGGAAAAGTACCAGCGACCACCTCCGTAAGGCAAAGCGCAACAACGGCCATGCAGAACAATTCCCGATTTCGATTCGCGCGTTCAGCGTGGGCAAAGAAGATGATTGATCCGATAATTTGCGGTATCAGACTAAAGTAGGCAAGAAACAGGACGACATCAAGAATGCCGTGCGTCCGGATGAATTCAAACCACCCTGGCCAATAAAATCCAAGTACAGCGTCAAGCTTGGTAAATTCAACATCGTATAAGGGCATGCGCATGTATGCGACAAGATACGAGAGAATGCAGCCAAGTTCTGTAAAGCTGAGCCACATCGCGGCATAGTAACCGATCTCAGAAAGACGCCGGCTGCGGCCCGAAATAGCATAAAAACCCCACAGAGAGAGCATAAGCGCGACGACAGCAAGTACCCTTCCATAGTCTCGAAAAACAAGCCCCACCTGCCTTGACCAGGTTATGTCTACCGCCAGAAGTAACAATATTACAAACAACTCCGAAAATCGGAATAAATTGGCTTGCCATGCTGATAGCTGATTGGCTCTGTTGTAAACAACTGAAAACATCATGCCTCCTCCGCCTCCACGTTTTTTTGTATGCTGCGCTTTAAAATATCGTCTGGCAGCAGCATCGTTCCCACTGAGCCGAGCTGAGCGAGGCATTTGTGTGGTTTGCTTACACTCCCACTGGCAGGTCGAAGCTCGTATTGAATGACGCGGGAAAAAACAACGCAAAGTAGTTTTGTCACAATGCGCTCTTCGCCTCAATTAATTTTTCAGCGAGTTATTCAATCGCCTCCGCACTTCTCAGAACCGTTGGCTGAGGATCGCGCACGTTGTTCACGGATCGGCCGGTCTTCAAAAAATAGAGCGGGCGATGCTTGCTTTCGTCGAACATGCGCGCAAGGTACTCCCCGATGATGCCGATACCCAGCAGTTGCATACCACCGAGAAACATGATAGCGACCAGCAAGGATGGATAGCCAGCTACCGGGTTGCCATAAATTAGCGTGCGCAAGATCATGTAGAGGCCATATCCGAACGCTCCGACCGCACTGGCCAGACCGACGTAAGTGGCCACCTTGAGCGGAAGCCCGGTAAACGAGGTAATTCCCTCGAGAGCGAAATTCCACAGCTTCCAATAATTCCACTTTGTGGCGCCTGCGAAACGGGGCGCGCGCCGATAGAGAACCGCCTTTTGCGGGTAGCCGATCCAGGTAAACAGGCCCTTCATGAAACGGTGCTGTTCACGCAGCTGACCGATCGCTTCGACCGCGCGCCGACTCAGCAAGCGATAATCGCCTGTATCTTCGGGAATCTGGACCCGACTCATTTTCTGGATCAGGCGGTAAAACAAAAACGCTGTGACCTTTTTGAACACATCCTCGCCGTCACGGCATGTGCGCTTGGCGTATACGACGTCGTACCCGGCAAGCCATTGCGCGACAAGTTCGGGAATCAGTTCCGGCGGATCTTGCAGATCGGCGTCGATGACAATTACGGCATCGCTGTCGGTGTGATCCAGGCCGGCGGTAAGCGCAATTTCCTTGCCAAAATTACGGCTCAGGTCAACCAACGTCACGCGCGCATCGCGCATCTGCAACCCGTTGATGACGTCGACCGTCCCGTCGGTGCTGCCATCGTTGACGTAAATGAATTTGCTATTCATCTCCAACGTATCGAGCACAGCGCCCACCCGCCGATGGAACTCAGGCAAGACTTCCTGTTCGTTAAAGACCGGGACCACAACGGACAGCGTTCTCCGGGGAAGTTGTTCTATCTCCATTTTATCGAGTAGCATCGCCTGCCCTCCAAATGAGAAAACATGTGACGTACAATCACGGCGCATCAGGATTCAATTCGCGCCAGTTAACCTGGTTCCTGGTTAGCTGACCTACTCAGCAGTGCGTGGTACTTCTGGATATCGCGCAGCAAGACTGAATGGTGTTCGTCAAGAAAGACCTCTTTGAAACTGCCGTCCGCCAACAGCAGTTGCCGGATCGGTGCGTCCTTGCCAACGATGGCAAAGTCTATCGAGAGCCGGTCGAATTTCTCTTTCCAGTTGGCTTTGCCTTCATAGATATCGAGAAAATCCGTAAAAAACTTGTCCCCGTACATGTCTGCACGCCCGTCAATAAACACTTTCAAGGCGGGCGACAAGCGATAAATCAAATAGCCTCCTTCACCGTAATTATTAAACATATTGCCGGTGATGCCGTTGGCAGCCACAAAACTGGCGGCGTTGACCGGCAGTACTTCATTGGCTTTCTCCTTGTCTTTGGAATGAAATGTCGGCGCGTAGGCAACCAGGCTGGTAATTAGGATAGCCAGAACGATCCAGTTCAATACGAATTCACCTTGACCCAATTCTTTACTACTGAGCCATTTCACACACCACGTCGCCAGACTCGATCGAAGCCAACCCCTCGAAATAGCCGCTATGGTGCCTCGTGAAAGTGCGAGAGCAATGAAAGGAGTGACGGCCAGGACCGCTACCGGAATATGCCGGGCCGCCAAGAAACCGATCACAAGGAAAAATGAGGGAATCAGAATTTCCGTGACATCAGGTTTACGTGATGCAAAAGTGTAGGAAAGGATGAAGAGCAGGACAAGCGCCAGGTATGCTTTTGGGCCGAAGTCATGGAAATTCGGACTTTGCCATTCCTGTATCCGCTCGTTCGCCGCCATGCCGAGCACTTGGAAGGGATACAGCCAATGCGCCAGGAATCCTGGATTGATCAAACTCGCTAGCGTTGTAGCGCATGTCACCTGCGTCAACCAGACCAGGCGCTGCTTTTGCTGGTGCGCGCGCACAGGGCCTATCCAGTAGCTAATCCATTCGCAGGCCGTGAACAGGCTGATGAGCGCGATGCCGATCACGTAGCCACCGTGAGCGTTTACCCAGATGATCATCAGGAACGGCAGCAGGAGCAGGGATCGTCCTGCGTTGTAATATTTATGGCTCAGCAACACAAACAGGAAGATAGCGAAGCAGGTATAGGTAACCAACTGCGGTCGAGGTGAAATACCGACGACAAAAGGAACAAGGGCGACAAGCATCAGGACAGATGCGGCCGACGTAGACTGCCCGATCCGCCGCGTGAGGACAAAGACGAGGCCGAGGGCGGACATCGCGAAAGTGACTGTTAACAACTTGACGCCCAATGGCCCCAGCCATGCGAACATGCCGTATAGCACAACCTCAAAGAGCCATTCATGCAGCACCCAAGGTTGTCCGAAGCGTGTGAATGAGAAAATATCACCCGCTGGCAGCGCGTGACGGGAGACGATGTATTCCCCCGTTTTGAGATGCCAAAAATAGTCGGGATCAATTAGGGGCTGAATAAAAAACAGCAACAGGAATACGGCAATGAACGCCAGCCTTGTTTTATTGAGGAGCGCCGTTATGGTCATCAACATGGTGAGCAGACTTTCATGTGCGTCGACATTAAGACACCGTTTTAAATTGAATCAGCACAAACGATCCCGTGAAACCCAATAAGTTGAAACTAGAATCCGCATCTCTCATTGCACCGCAAGCCATGTGGCATTTGCACCGTTGCGTCTGGTCCTTTCGGCGTCATCTCAAGTTCTCAATGGACTCCACTCAGCAGTGGCAGTATGGTTCGGATAATTTGAATTGCCGCTGGTCCCATGATGACCATGATGATCGCCGGGAAAATACAGACCACCAGCGGAAACAGCATTTTCGTAGGGACCTTGGCAGCCATTTCCTCAGCACGCATTTGTCTCTTATTCCGCAAATCGTCGGAGAATACGCGTAGCGATTCGCCAATGCTTGTTCCAAATTTATCTGCCTGGGTCAACATGGCGGCGAATGTACCGATTTCTTCAACACCGGTGCGTAGCGCAAGATTGCGCAAGGATTTCTCACGCGTACCGCCTGCCCTCATTTCCAGATTTGTCAGATGCAGTTCCTCCGCTAACGCGACACTTTTCATCTTGATTTCATCGACCACTTTAGTGAGACCGGCATCCAATCCCAAACCTGCTTCTACGCAAATCAGCATCAAATCAGCCGCATCAGGAAAATTTTCGAAAATCTCCCGCTTACGACTTTTTATCTTCCAATGAAGCAGGACGTTAGGCAGGTAACAACCAATCATCGCTGACAAGACCACATACAGTAGGAGTGTCATACCCTCAATGCTAGTCGATGATCTAAGCACCAGGAATGCCGTTGCCGCAAAGGCCAGGGGCAGCAATGTCTTGATGCCAAAATAGATCAGATGCGCATCAATATGGCGGATCCCGGCATTGAGAAACTTGATTCTTAGCGGCGACGTTTCCCAATTGCCAGTCGGTGAAGACAACTTGGCGAACGGGCCGACGAGGTTCACCATAGTTTCTGTCCACTGCGGCTTCTCAACCGGATGAGACATTGCTTGCAGTCGCTGCGCTGTTTTGGTAGGCGCCAACCAGACAAATACCCCTATCACTCCAAGCGTGACAGCGACGAAAATCAATACGGGAAGTATTAGCATTTTAATTATCCTTCTATACCCGGATTTTGGTTATTTTTCTGAGAATCAAAACACCTACGGCCATTAAGATGAGCATGTATTTCATGATTACAATGCCGATCGGGTCCGTCCACAAGGGAGCCATAAACTCCGGATTGAAATAATTCATGGCTGCTCCTAGTGCGAAAGGCATGATGGCTAAAATCCGGGCTGACAACCGCCCCTCGGATGACAGCACTCTTACCTTCGAAATCAACTTCAGGCGCTCCCGAATCAAGCGGCTCAGATTAGCCAGAACCTCGGTCAAATCCCCACCTGAATCGCGTTGAATGAGAACGGCGACCACGAAGTAACGCATATCGACAATCGGTACGCGTTCGCACAAGTTCGTCAATGCCTGCTGTAGCGACACACCAAAATTGACTTCGTCGTGCACGATACGGAACTCATTAGCAATTGGTTCCGCCATTTCCTCCCCGACCATTTGCAATCCAGATGAAAAAGCATGTCCGGAACGTAGAGCTCTGGTCACCAGGTCAAGCGATTCAGGTAGTTGCTGCTCAATCGTGGTCAACCGAAGGTTCCGTTTTCTGCTTACATACAATAAAGGCAGAGCCGCAGCGGCAGCACCGATCAACAATCCCAACAGGATCGATTGATGAGCCAGCACACTGACGATCATGCAGGTTATGACTGCTGATGCCGCACAAGATAACAATAGCTTGGATACAGCCCAGTCCAGACCTGCCTGGAGGATGAATCGGTCCAGTCTTTGCGCTCTGGGAAGACTCAGCAGCAGTCGCTCAAACCCGGGGGTTTCGCTCAGCATGCGCTGTTTCAATAACTGCGATTGGTGAGTCCTATCCAGCGAAGCTGAAAGTACCCGGAGCCGATTCGCAATCTTCCTGGCCTCAGGTCCCTTATATGATTGCCACATCATGTAAATGCCTTCCAGAAGGAGGACTACAGCGACGAAAACCAGCACCGCTATGATCAAGAAGGCGTTACCGCCGATCGATTGCAGCATGATTTACCCTCCTCTCATTGGTAGTGTTTAGTGGGATCGAACATGGCGTCCGGCATCACCACGCCAAACGCACGCAGACGCTCCGTAAACTTCGGTCGCACGCCTGTTGCGTGGAAATAGCCTTGAACGTCGCCATCGAGGCCAATTCCGGTTTGCTTGAAAGCGAATATTTCTTGCATGGTAACGACCTCCCCCTCCATGCCTGTTATCTCCTGAATGCTGGTGATTTTGCGCTTTCCATCGATTAATCTGATGCCCTGAATCACCACCGTGATTGCTGAAGCAATTTGCTGTCGCGCTGCTTTGTGCGGAAGACTCAAATTCGCCATTCCGATCATGTTCTCAAGCCTGGACAATGCATCTCGCGGCGTGTTGGCATGGATGGTAGTGAGCGACCCCTCGTGACCGGTGTTCATCGCTTGCAGCATATCGGCCGCTTCCGCTCCGCGTACTTCGCCAATAACGATCCGGTCAGGCCGCATCCGCAGTGCGTTGCGTACCAAGGCACGCTGGGTAATCTCGCCCTTGCCCTCGATATTCATAGGTCGCGTTTCCATCCTCACCACATGAGGCTGCTGCATCTGCAGTTCGGCGGCATCTTCTATCGTGACAATCCGCTCCGATGCAGGAATGTAGCCGGACAAGATATTCAGCAATGTCGTCTTGCCGGAGCCGGTGCCGCCTGAGATGATCATGTTGACCTTGGCTTTACTTAGTCCTTCCAGCATGAAGGCCATTTCTGGCGTCAAGCTCTTGTATTCGCTCACCAGATTATCCATTTTCAGCGGAATATGGGCGAATCGCCGGATCGACATCATAGGCCCATCCAAGGCCACCGGTGGAATGACTGCGTTGACCCGCGAACCGTCAGGCAGCCGGGCGTCCACCATGGGGCTGGATTCATCTATCCGCCGGCCGACCAGGGACACGATCTTGTCAATTATGCGCAACAGGTGTTTTTCATCGGTGAAGGTGACGTTGGTAAGCTCCAGCTTGCCCCTGCGCTCCACATAAATCTGCTCGTAGGAATTGACCAGGATGTCGGATACCGTTGGATCAGCCATCAACAACTCAAGCGGACCAAATCCCAGCATTTCATGCTGAATGTCACGAATCAGCGAGCGTCGCTCGACATCATTGATCACGGCCTGCTCTTCGTGCAGCAGACGCTCAACCATCGCAGCGATTTCCTGCCGCAGCATTTCTGGAGCTAAGGTCTCCAATACTGTTAAATCGAACTTATCCAGCAGCTTGAGATGCATCCTTCCCTTCAACAGCTTATACGCATCACTTGCCACCTGGAGTTGCGGCTGCGCTTGTGTCAGTGGCTCTATCCTGGCGGCGTTTAGTTTTTCTCGAAAAGACATTTTTATATGCTCCCGTTATGCTTACTTGCTCACGCTTGGATCGAATTGCAATTTTTTCGCTGCTCTGATGACACTACTTATGCCCGCCTGAACAGACGTTCCAACAAACTGCGACTTTCTTCCTCTTTGGGACTCAGCGTCAGTGCGAACGCGGCCAGGTTCTTCGTCACAGCATTGGAACGCGCCGTTTCGATCATTGGATCACCGTGGTTGATCGACGCATTCACCTCTTTATAGGAGTTGGGAACGGTGTGCAGAATGTCGGCCCCCAAGGAGTGGCGTATATCATCAACACCTATTTCCCCGCTCCTCTCGAAGCGATTGACAATCAGCTCGATCTTATCTTCCGGATAGCCCAGCGATGTGAATATTGCGAGCAATTTTTTTGCGTTTCGAAGGTATGGCAGTCCTGCTTGCAATACGGGAAAAATCCGATAAGCCCGATCCAGCGCCTTGATAGCAAGCGTGTCCAGCGTTCTGCCCACATCCAGCAATACAAAGTCATACTGGGTTACTGCCAGGCTGAGGATGATCTCGATATACTCCGGCTTGATTTCCATGGCTTGCGATGGCTCTTCGGGCGCCGCCAATATGCAGTAGTTCGGTGAAATCTTGACCGTACTGGCTGCGAGCAACGATGCATCCAGCCGGTTAATATCCCGGGCAACATCTGCCAAGGTGGAGATCGGCTTGCCGTCATGCACGAACGACAGCGCATCACCGAATTGCAGATTCAGGTCAATCAGCAGCACAGATTTGGTGTCCGCCAACTGGTAGCCGAGATTGGTCGCCAGGAACGTGGCGCCGCTGCCGCCTTTACAGGGCATGAATGCCAGTATCTTGCCGACCGGCGGGACATGCGCGCCGAAACGCTTGGCTGCGATGCGACTTACCGCTGCTTCCAACGCGCCGGCGGTCACCGGCGATGGCAGTACTTCCCGCACACCGGCACGCATCGAGTTGATCAGAAATTCCGGGGTCTGGGTCGCGCAGAGCAAAATGACTGCAATGCCAGGATGATGGGTAGTGACATATTCGACCTGGGCAAGTTCGGCCGGATCGCAACACATTCCCTCAACAAGCATCAGATCTGGCTGCTCCTGTTCAGCAACGACGCGCATCTTGCTTTTACCACCTTCAATGAGAGTAACTGAATGCGAACACGCGCCGATTATTCTACCCATCTCTTGTAGATTATTCATATTGGGAGAAATTATCGCGATCTTCATTTGATCCCTCTTGGCGTTGATTGTGGCGATGTCACTGGGCTAGGCGCGGCGGCGTATAGGTGCCGTAATAGGGGCCGACCCCGCTGGAACCGCTGCTGATCGCGCCTTGAATAAAGTGACCCTGAATGTACTTGCCGCTCCCCCCCTGTATATCGTCAATGTGAAAGCCGGCGAACCCAACAATCGGTGTTTGCGTATTCGTGCTCCAACCGGAAGGCTGGTTGACAACGACCACCGTGACGTCCGCGCCCGGTGGCGTCGGATACTGGCTGGACAGAGAGTTATAGAGTGAGTCCTTGGTGCCCGGTTGAATCCACGTGTTATCTGTTATGTTCAGTGCCGTCGGGTTGCCATTAGCGATCAAATCTCGCACCGTGGGCACGTCATTCGCATTCTGTTGAAAGGAAGTCCACTGACCTGATTCGCAGCTGGGATAATGATAGGACGAACCGATCCTGACTTCCCATGGCTGGCCCAATTTCGATAATCCATAGGGATCGACATCCCCTGATTTGAAGAGAACAGGTTGACCTTTAACTGAATCCCAATATTGGTCAAACATGCACTGGTTGATGGCAACCGGAATCAAGGCTCCCGGCACCACGCTGCCCGGAGAAGAGATAACGGCAACTGCTTTGGCAGTCATCGGCACATCGGATCCGCCAAACATCCATCGGGTCAGCATCGTGATAGGCCCGTTATTCTTACCCACGTCTTTTGTGATGGTGACTCTCACCGCTGGCTTGTCATCGTTTGTCAGCGGAGTAAAGGTCTTAGACAGCGTTCCGCCTGACGGACTCTTCGTTAGCAAATTCCAGTACCCCACATCAATCTGGTGCCCCGAATCCGTGGTGGAAATAGCTCTGTTGTCAGCCGTATTACGGCCCAGTTCATCGGTGGCTTTGGCGCTGGCCCTGTCCCAGTTCAACGTCGTCGACGTAGCACTTGTGCATTCCGTCGTGGATCCGGCAAGCGATTGCCTGTCCAGGCAATTAGCGCCAGCCAGGGCGGCCGCATCTGCCACATTTTGCATTTCGTTGCGAACGATGAATACTCTGCCTACGTCGATTGCAGCTACTGCAAAGCCGGTTAGGACCAAAAGTATGCCCGCCACGAATACAAGAACCGACCCCTTTGCTTGTAGCGACATGGCATTGAACTTAGACATGATGTTGGCCTTATTCATGATTCATTTGCGTAGTGGAAACCAAGGTAATTGCGCTTCCGACAGTGTTGGGGCCAGTCCCTAGTGACCACCAGGATCCTAAGGAAAATCCTTTAACTGCGTAGGATACGGTGACTGTGACAGGCGTATTGAAAACCGGGGCGGCAGAGGGGGACACGGTGATAACAGGATCTGCGGAACCCGCTCCCCCAGTACAGGTACTAGTACGTGTGCCGCTATTGACGGTGATGAGCGCGCTTTTGGCATAATTGCAAGCTACCTGCTTTATCGTTGCCGGATCCCATGCCGCAGTACTCAAGACTATCCCTTGCCGTGCCGCTTCCCTACTGGCGTTGGTGATAATAGCCTTGTCGTAGGCAAGAATGCCGAAATCCAGGACAGCAAAGATAATCAAAATCAGGAACGGCAGGACCAGCGCAAATTCCACGGCCTGCGAGCCTTTCTGTTTGTTGCTGTCCATGTTAATTCCTTTTTCTGGGAAGCAATGAGAGGTAATGCCTACTCTTAATGCTTACCTCTCATTGACACAACCACTACCATCTATTAAGTGCATGTACTACCCGCAGTGAAGCAAGTGATAATACGATTGACTAGCACGGAAAACGAATTCACAAGCCCTGTCGTGGCGTCTCCCAAAGCAACGACGAGTGCAATCGAGATTACGGCGATGATTAATCCGTACTCAACAACTTGGGAACCGCTTTCATCTTTTATAAGATGGACTAGATTCTCGACAACGGCAGTCATAAGAAAATCTCCAAATGGGATGATCACGCCACGCTGGCTTGCCTACTCCTAGTTGCAAACGGTGTTAGCTGTAAAGCAGGCCGTCACCCTGGTAATGAGCGTATTAAAAGAACCTTTGAGACCACCACTGGTCGCGCCGCTTAACGCCACCACTAATCCAATAGAAACTACAGCGATGATCAGCGCATACTCGACAACTTGGGCGCCGTCTTCGTCTTTCGCAAAAGATTGGATGGAATGTTCGACTGAGTTAATAAATTTTTTCATTTTTTTTGCCTCTTGAAGATAGTTGTGAATAAAATTTACTGCGCCGATATTGCATGGGTACCACCTACTTCTCCTTCAGAACAACAAACTACAACAACAAGTGAAGTTTTTTCCTGTGTAGCCCCTCCTCGATCATCAAGATCGCCGGTTCGTCATTTAGACTTTATGGAGATCCGCCGCTGCCAATGTTCCCACCAATATTGATGACATTGACCGCTGGCGGCGGCGATCTAAAGGTGCCCTGATAAAGAATAATGGTCTCCCTAGCCGTTTTGCCATCCATACCTGCCACCTGATCGGGATTCTTTCCAGCGTCAGGATTAATGGTCATCTTGAGTTTGGCCGCGCGCACGGCGTCGCCGAACTTGGTGTCGTAATTGGGGGTCATCGTCGAGCAGCCCGTCGTCAGGACGAGCAACAGTGCGATTGCGAGCTTGTTCATGGACTTTCCTTTTTTTATTTGATTTCAGGAGCGGCGACGGCAACAGAACTAGTTTCTGCGACAGGGGCTGGCACTATCGCAGCGGCTGGAGCCAGAACTGGTGCTGCATCTGCGGCCGGGACCGGTGCTGGAGCAGGGGCCGGAACCTGTGCTGGAGCAGAACCTTCCAGGCTGCCGTTGAAATACACCTCGCCACGACTAGGCACAACATGGTTATCCGTCGGCAGCACAGGTACTTCCGCCAGCGGCTTCACCAGGTGCGGCGTAATCACGAACAACAGTTCCGTCTGGTCGGTCTGGAACTCGGAACTCCTGAACAGCGCCCCCAGGACCGGCACCTCGCCCAAGCCAGGAAAGCGCTTCATGGACTCAGTGACGTTGTTCTTGATCAAACCGGCAATGGCGAAGCTTTGTCCATCGTTGAGTTGCACCGTGGTGTCTGCCCGGCGCACAGTCAGTGATGGCAGCACTGCCGTGACGCCACCGACAGTAGTGAATGGCGAGCCAACCTGCGACAGATCCGACACTTCCGACACCATCTTCAAATTGATCCGGGTGCCGTCCAGCACGGTAGGCATGAACTTCACGCCAATGCCGAATTCCTTTTCTTCAAGCGTAATCGTGGGCACGCCATTGTTGTTGGTTTGCGATACCGGAATGAAAATCTTGCCACCCGACAGGAAGCTGGCTTGCTGACCGCTGATGGCCATGATGTTCGGTTCAGCCAACACCCGCACCAGCCCATCATTCTTCTGCCCATCCAGATTTACCGCGGTTCTGCCGATCTTCAACGCCTGCAGCAAGCCACCGCCGTTGCTCAAGAAACTGGACAGCAAGGAGAAGCTATTGCTGCCGCCGTTGCTGGCACGGGTCAGGTTGACACTCGCACCTAGTTTGTCGAGCAGCGTCTTGCTGACTTCGGCGATCTTCACCTCCAGCATTACCTGTTGCGGGGTCATGATGCGCAGCATGTTAACCACCCTCTTGCCGTCGCCATAGGCAGTCGCCAGGTTCATCGCCTCGTCAAGCTTGACGGCATCAGTAACTTTGCCGGTCAGCACCAGTGCGTTTTCTGCTCCCCGCACTCTAATTCCGGTTTCTTCAGGCATCAATTCGGTTATCTTGGCTTGCAGGCTGCCCGGATCGACGGTAACGATGATGTCCTTGATGACGCAGCGCCCATTCGAACCCTGCAAGACGACATTCATGGATCCGGTCTTCTTCCCTAGAAAGAACAGCTCTGTAGGGCTGAGTAGCGTGATTTCCACATCTGCCACGCCATCCGAAGCTCCCTGTGCCGGCGCTGGCGGCGCATTCCCCGGTGCTGCCGGTGCGTTCTTGTCGTTCGCTGCAGGAGGCTTGCCAGCCCGGCTCGACGACTGGCCGCCGATCAGCATGCGCGCTGCGGGAGTATCCAGCCTGATGACGCTCGATTTTCCGAGCGTGACATAAGTCACAGGATCGACCGTTACGGATCCGCAAGGTTTCAAACCTGAGGAGCCAGGGGCGTGAGTGGCAAAAGGTGCGGTTGCCGCGAAAGCGCCACCAGTCGCGGTCAACGCAGCGAAGAAAATCGCATTTTTGTAGTTGTTATTCACTTGAACTGCTCCCTAGATTGTTTTAATTAAAAACAGTTGAGCGCTCGGCTTCCGTTTTGAATTACCTCGACACATTCCGAGGCTGGCGCCATCGCCGGCTTGCTGCGCGCTATCCTGGGCTTGGCAGCTGCGACCTTGGTCGGCAGCGTCGCCTGTTCTACATGCTCTCCAAACAGTTGGTTCTTGGTTATGCCTGCTGTGCCTACCGTCTTCTGGTCCACCTGGTTACGCAGCACCAGTGACAGCGTGCCGACACTCCGGGCAAGATCAAGTTTCTCCGCATCTTCCAGCGACAACTCCAGCGTCACGGCACTGACCACCTTGGGCTTGGTATCGTCCCGACCCGACTCCTGCGCTACCGCCAGCACCAGTACATGCTCCAGTACCGTTTTACTAATCTGTTTGCTTTCTTCGCCTTTGCCCTTGTCCTGCTGCGCATTCACCACGACATCGACATAGTTGCCAGGGAGTGCGAATCCGGCGACGCCGACCACGTCATTGACGCGCACCGTCATTGCTCGCTTGCCCTCTGCAATCACAGCCGAAAGACCGCCTTGCGTACCGATCGGCGCCAGCTTGCCGTCGAGTATGGCTTCGCCGCGCAGCACACCAACTTTCACCACCCGATCCTGCACATCCTTGATTTCCTTGAATGCGCCGGCAGGCACCGACCCGCTAGGCCAGTCAATGGTCGACAGCATTTGTGGATTGATCTTGCTGCCCAGTTCGATATCGGTCACGGCTACCACGACCTTGTTGGATGCGATGCTCCCTTGCTGCGATACCCATCCCGCCGCATAGACCGCGGCTCCGAGACCGATCACCGCTGCCAGTAACAGCAATCCGAGTGCTTTGATGTTTTTCATGTCCGGTCCCTGTCAGGTTTAACGCTTAGAGCTAACCACCTACAAATAACCCAGTTGATTCGCCACCACATAGCCAATGGTGCCGATGCCAATGCTGACGCCATACGGCATTCTCCCTACCGATCTGCCTGCATCCAGGCTGACATCCGGCTTGAAGCCTCCGGTTGCAGAGAACACCATGGTTTGCACGATATTCTTTACGTTGATCAAAATGCGCCCCAGCGCTTTGTTAAACAACGCGAATCCCAATGCAACGATGCCGCCTGCGATGAAAGTGGCGATGACCGCAAAGACGATATAGGGAACGCCAAGGAACGTCCCGACCATCGCCATAAGCTTCACATCTCCCGCCCCCATCGCCTTGATCGCATAGAGCGGCAGCATCATACAAAAGCCCAACAGCATGCCCTCTAAACCCCACAGCAAACCTGCCGGCAGCGAGACCGCCGCCGCAGTGCTGTAGATCAGGCCGAACAGCGTGCCGCTCGCGGTCAGCCAGTTCGGTATCTTGTAGGTGCGGCAATCGCTTACTGCGGCAATGATGAGCAGGATGAACAGCACGCATGTGCGTGGATCTGTCACCAGCATGCCGAGAAGCTCAAGTAGCGCGTAAAATTCATGCATGATCTGTCTCTATGTCTATGTTCGGTGATAAGACATGTATCCGGAAAATCGCTGGAGCTTGAAATCGCTCTGATTTCTTACATTTCCTTGACCAGCGCTAGCAGCATCAGCAAACAAACTACGACGATAAGCGCGCCTACCAGCGCAAACTCTATTAGCGACGCGCCAGAATCTTCCTTCAGGAAATACCTGGCGGCATGCGACAGATCCTTGGAAAATCGCATAGGTTTCTCCTGAATTATTTTTCATGATTGACTCGGCTTGTCTCAACTGAGCAGCAATGTTTGTATTGTTGAGTGGAGTATAGGCAGGAGAAAAAGCGGGGGTATGAACGATGAGTCCTTATTTGAATAGGACCGAGCGCCTTATTTTGATTGGGAAAAGGCAGGAGGAATCCACTAGGACGAATAGGAGAAATCCGTCCAAAAACGTGTCGTTGCTGGCAAGCAACTGGAAAGCGCGCTGACGAATAATCCCGGCGTCAGGCGTAACAAGGCGTAAAAATAATTTCCGAATGGATTTATCCTGCCCGCGCTGGTGGATTTATCCTGCCGGTCCTGGATTAAATGGAGGCACTCGGTCCTATTCAAATAAGGACTCTCCTCTCGTGTCCCCACTTCCTATCCTGCTTATACTCAACTCAACAACACGAGCATTGTCGTATCAAGCTGGAACAGATCAGGGACAACGATGACAACCGCATTGCGCGATCGCAGTAAAGCCTGCAGATCCAACTAATTTCTCCGCTCAGTCTGTAATGGCTGATTTCCGCTCCTGATTCCAGTCGAGCGGTTTTTTTTGTCCTGCACGAAAGCGCAATCAGGAATCGCTCCAGCCTCCACCCATCGCCTTGTATAAATTGATCCGGTTGCTTTGTTCAAGCAAACGCAATGAAATCAGATTTTGCCTGGCGCCGTACCAGCTGCGCTCGGCCACCAGCGAATTCAGGTAGCTGTCGAGACCACTACGGTATCGCGCCTCCGACAGGCGATAGCTCTTGGCGGAGGCATCGGCCAGCCGTTGCTGGGCTGACAGGCGCTGATCGAGCGTTGCCCGCTCGGCCAACGCATCGGCGACTTCCCTGAATGCGGTCTGGATCGCCTTTTCATAATTCGCTATCTCGATCTCTCTGCTCACTTTTGCAACATCGAGGCTGGCGCGATTGCGGCCGGCGTTGAAAATCGGGACATTGATAGATGGCATGAAACTCCATGCACCGCTGCCTGCCTTGAACAAACCGGCCAGACTGCTGCTGGCAGTGCCACCGGCGGCCGTCAGCGTAATGCTGGGGAAGAATGCCGCGCGCGCCGCGCCGATATCGGCATTGGCGGCGATCAGGGTCTGTTCCGCGGCTAGCACATCGGGCCTTTTCAGCAACAGCACGGAAGACAATTCTGCCGGCGTCGCCAGGAGCGGCGCGGATGCATTCGGGATGCTATCCGGAAGCAAGTGCGCCGGCACGGTAATGCCGGCCAACAGATTGAGCGCATTAGCGTCCTGTTGCGCTCGACTGGTAAATTCGCCGAGATCCACCTGGGCCGCTTCGACGCTAGCTTGCGCAGTCGACAAATCGAGGCCTGAAGTAGCACCTATGGCGTGGCTGCGCTGACTCAGATCGTAGGAAATCTGCTGGCTTTTCAAGGTGTCGCGCGCCAGCTGCAAACGTTCGCTATCTGCAGCCAGCGCCAGCCACGCGCCGGCAACTTCCGCCACCAGGCTGATCTGGACACTCCGCTGCATCTCGACATTGAACTGATAGGACGCCAGTGCCGCTGCACTGAGATTTTGCAGGCGCCCGAAAAAATCCAGCTCGTACGAACTGAAGCCCAGTTGCACGCTCTGGTTGCGGGCGATCACTGCGGCATTGGCGCTGCCCTGCCCTGCGGGCGTTCGTGTGACACTGCCACCGGCAGTCACGCCGAGCGCTGGAAAGCCGGCCGCATCCTGGATACGGTACTGCGCGCGCGCTTTTTCGATGTTCAGTACCGCTATCCGCAGATCGCGGTTGTTCGCCAGCGTCAATTCGATCACTTCACGCAAGCGCGCATCCATGAAGAAGTTGCGCCAGTCAATCACGTCGGCCGCTTCCTGCGCCGTACCTTGGGTTGCCCCTTGGGACCAGGCAAGCGGCACCGGCGCCGCCGGCCGCACATAGTCGGGCGCCAGGTTAATACAACCGCCAAGCAGGATTGCCAGGCTCGATACCATTACGGTTTTCAATATTGGCTTACGCATCAAATCATGCATCACTCACCTGCCTTTTGCAGTGCTGCTGCCGGCGTTTGCTCACCTGCACGGCGCTTTTGGAACAAGCGGCAGATCAGGTAATAAAACAAAGGGGTAAAGAAAATTCCCAGCAAGGTCGCTGAAATCGTCCCGCCCAGCACGCCGGTGCCGATAGCGCGCCGGCTGGCCGATCCGGCGCCACTGGCCAGCGCCAGCGGCAGCACGCCGAACATGAATGCAAGCGAAGTCATCAAGATCGGCCGCAAGCGCAGATACACCGCTTCCAGCGTCGCATCAAGCAACGATTTTCCTGATTCGTGCAGTTGCTTGGCGAACTCGACGATCAGGATCGCATTCTTGCAAGACAAACCAACCGTGGTCAGCAGGCCGACCTGGAAGTAGACATCGTTCGACAAACCGCTGGCAGAGGTCAGCAACACAGTGCCGATGATCCCCAGCGGCACGATCAAGATCACCGCAAACGGCACCGACCAGCTTTCGTACAAGGCCGCCAGGCAAAGGAATACGAACAGGATGGAAGCCGCATACAGCAGCGGCGCCTGCGAACCGGACAGGCGTTCCTGGTAGGATTGGCCGGTCCATTCATAGCCTATCCCGACCGGCATCTGCGCCATGATGCGCTCCACTTCCTGCATCGCCACGCCGGAACTGACGCCAGCCGCCGGCTCACCGACGATTTCAAAGGACGACACGCCGTTGTAGCGCTCCAGCAAGGAAGGTCCGTAGGTCCAGCCGGCGCTGGTGAAGGCGGAAAACGGCACCATCTGGCCGGCAGAATTTCGCACATGCCATTGTTCCAGGTCGTTCGCTTGCATCCTGAAGCGCGCATCGCCCTGCACATAGACGCGTTTGACGCGGCCATTGTTGAGGAAATCGTTGACGTAGGTGCCTCCCATCGCAGTCGACATGGTGGAGTTGATGTCTGCCGTGCTCACGCTCAGTGCGCCAGCCTTGCTGTCGTCGATCTCGATCCGGAACTGCGGCGTATCGTCGAGGCCGGTGGTGCGCACGTTTGCCAGCTTGTCACTCTTGTTCGCCAATGCAATGAACTCGTCGCGCGCTTTCATCAGCGCCTCGTGGCCGACACCACCGACATCCTTCATCTGCACATCGAACCCCGAACTTTGCCCAAGGCCGCGCACTGCCGGCGGCAAGATCACGAAAACCCGCGCGTCGCGTATCTTTGCCAGATCCTGGTTGGCCCTGCGGGCAATCTGGGCCGCGCTCTGGGATTTGTCCCTACGCTCGCTCCAGTCTTGCAGCTTGATAAAGGCGCGTCCGACGTTTTGGCTATTGCCGCCCGAACCGGAACCGGTGACCGACAACAAGGCGTCAATGACTTCCGGCTGCTTCAGGAAATACTGTTGCACCGTGCGCATGACCTGGGTCGTCTGTTCCTCGGTTGCGCCCACCGGCAGCTGGATCTGCGCGTTCAGCACGCCCTGGTCTTCATCCGGCAGGAAGGACGTCGGCAAACGCATCAGGCACACCGCCATTGCCGCGACAATCAGGACATAGGTCAACAGGCTGCGGCGGCCGCGTCCCAATACACCGGCGACGCCGGACTGATAACGTCGCGCGTTACGCTCGAAAGTGCGGTTGAACCAGCCGAAGAAACCTTTCCGGGCAACCTGGCCGTGAGCATGCGGTTTGAGCATGGTTGCGCACAGCGCCGGTGTCAGCGTCAGTGCGACCAGTACCGACAAGCTCATGGCCGACACGATGGTGATGGAAAACTGGCGGTAGATCACACCGGTGGAGCCGCCGAAGAAGGCCATCGGAATGAACACTCCCGACAGTACCAGCGCGATGCCGACCAGCGCGCCGCTCACCTCTGACATGGCCTTGCGCGTTGCTTCCTTTGCGCTCAGCGCTTGCTCCGCCATCAGGCGTTCGACGTTTTCCACGACCACGATGGCGTCATCGACCAGCAGGCCGATCGCCAGCACCATGCCGAACATGGTTAAAGTATTAATCGAATAGCCGAACAGCGACAGCACGCCGAAGGTACCCAGCAAGACCACCGGCACCGTAATCGCCGGGATGAAGGTAGCGCGCAGGTTCTGCAGGAACAGGTACATGATCAGCACCACCAGCACGATCGCTTCCAGCAAGGTCTTGACCACTTCCTGGATGGAAACGCGCACAAACGGCGTGGTGTCGTAGCTGACCGTGCTGCTGAGTTTCAGGGCCGGCGGAAAATACGGTTCCAGCTCTTGCAGTTTCGCCAACACTGCCTTGGAGGTCGCCAGCGCATTAGCGCCCGATCCCAACTGCACTGCCAGGGCCGCCGAATGCCGGCCGTTCTGCTGCGCCTTGACGTCGTAGCTCTCGGCGCCGATTTCAACCCGCGCCACATCCTGCAACCGCACTACCGCGCCGTCGCTGGCCGATTTCACAACGATCTGGCGGAACTGCTCCGGCGTACTGAGTTTACTACGAGCTGTAACGGTAGCGTTCAGCTGCTGGCCCTGGATTGCCGGCAAACCGCCCAGCTGTCCGGCCGAAACTTCGGCATTCTGCGCTTCCAGCGCGCGGCTGATATCGGACGGCATCAGCGAATATTTATGCAATTTACCGGGATCGAGCCAGATGCGCATCGCATAATTGGTACCGTAGGCGGTGACGTCGCCGACGCCTTCCACCCGGCTGATCTGGTCAGTCAAGGTGCTGTTGATGAAGTCTCCGATATCCACCCCGGTGACATTCGGATCACCTGAAACCAGCGACACGATCATCAAGGTATCGCTGGCGGCCTTGGTCACCGTCACGCCAGTGCTTTGCACCGCCTGCGGCAAGCGCGAACTGGCTTGCTGCAGCTTGTTCTGCACCTGCATCTGCGCCACGTCCGGGTTGGTGCCGGCTTTGAAATTCAGGGTAATGTTGGTCCTGCCGGCGGAACTGCTGGAGGCTGACATGTACTCCAGGTTATCGATGCCCTTCATTTGCTGCTCGATCACCTGAGTGACCGAATCTTCCAGCGTCTTGGCCGATGCGCCGGCGTAATTTGCCCGGATATTGACCTTGGGAGGAGCGATGTCGGGATACTGCTCCAGCGACAGCGAAAAGATGGAAATCGCACCGGCCAGCATGATGGCGATGGCCAGGACCCATGCAAAGATGGGCCGGTTGATAAAGAAATGCGCCATGATCTGTTCCTTAGCGCGCGCTGATCTGCTGCAGATTGGCCGGCGACCTGGACGGCGATTTGGACGGCCCGGCACTCATGTCGACGGCGCGGACGCTGTCACCTGCCTTGATTTTTTGCAAGCCATCGACGATCACCTTGTCGCCCGCCTGCAAGCCTTCGCTCACCCACCAGCGATTGCCGATGGCGCGTCCTACCGTCAACGCGCGCCTCTGGACTTTGCCGGCGTCGTCCAGGATCAGGGCCGTGGCGGCGCCCAAGGCATCGCGGGTAACCGCTTTCTGCGGCACCAGGATGGCTGCTTCATCGATCGCTTCTTCCAGTTGCGCCCGCACATACATCCCGGGCAGCAGCATGCCGTCCGGATTCGGGAATTCCGCGCGCAGCGTGATCATGCCGGTGCCGGTGTTGACGCTCAGGCCGCTGAATTTGAGTTTTCCCGGCTGTGGATAAACGCTGCCGTCTTCCAGCACCAGCCTGACCGGTGCTTCGTCGCGGCCGACAGCCTTGATATTGCCGCTGGCCAGCTCGCGCCGCATGCGCAAGACATCGACGCTTGATTGCGTCACATCGACATAGATCGGATCTATCTTCTGTATGGTGGTCAAGGCGACGCTCTGTTGCGCCACCACCAGCGCGCCTGGTGTTACTGTCGAAGTTTCGATGCGGCCAGAGATCGGCGCCGCTATACGGGTAAATTCAAGATCGATGGCCGCCGTCTTCAGCGCCGCGCGCGCGACTTCCAGCGCCGCCTGGTTTTCACTGAGCACGCTTTGCGCATCGTCGTTATCCTGCTTGCTGACGGCGTCTATCTTGTTCAGCTCGATATAACGTTCAGCCTTCAGCCTGGAGGCGCGCAGCGTGGCTTCCGCTTTCGACAGCGAAGCCTTGGCGCTGTCGAAAGCAGCCTGATAGGTGGCCGGATCGATCTGGTACAAGGCTTGTCCTTGTTTGACATTCGCGCCTTCGGTAAACAGGCGGCGTTGAATGATGCCGCTGATCTGCGGCCGGATATCCGCCGTCAGGTAGGCGACAGTACGTCCGGGTAATTCGGTCGACACCGACTGCCGCTCCGGCTTCACGGTCACGGTGCCCACTTCGGCTGCCGCCTTGGGTGCCGGCACATCGGTTGATCGTGAGCAGGCGCCAAGTACGGCAACGACCAGCAGCGGGGTCAGCATCAGTTTCAGCAAGGATTTTCTTGGTAGCATGGCTGTGGTCGCAACCGCCCTGTCACAATGTGCACCTGGACATGGCTGCGATCTTGAAATTTATCGAATCTGCCATGGTAAGAACCAAATGTGGAGGAATATTGAGGAAGCCCGCAGTCCGGAAAACTTCCCAAGACCGGCGTTCCTTGCTACCCTAACCCGCAAATCCACTCGCCTCCAAGGATCTTGCCGTGCGTCTCATCCTGCCCGGAACCAGCATCAGACTGAAACTTTTTTACGCCATGCTCGCCATGGCGATAGCGGTGATTGTCGCCATGAGCGTGGTTGCGCGCCTCAGTTTTACACATGATTTCCTCGGTTACCTGAATGAGCAGGCGCAAGGACGGATGGAAGAATTGATACCGCGCCTCGAACAGGCCTATCGCGAACACGGCAGCTGGCAGTTCATGCAGGAAAATCGCGGCACCTGGTATGACCTGCTGCGCACCACCCGCCCCGAGCTCGACCCGGACGCGCCATTTTCCCGGTATGCACCGTCGGGGTCAGACCTGACAGGTGCCCATTTGCGCTTTACCCTGCTCGACGCCGACCGCAATTTCGTGATCGGCTTCCACGGCATGCAATCGGATGCCTTGCTGCGCCCTTTGATGCGTGACGGCGCCATCATAGGCTGGGTGGCGTTGACACCGTTCGAGAGTGTCATTGCCGCCATCGACCAGCGCTTCCAGCACAACCAGCTGCTGGCCCATCTGTTGATCGGCCTGGCGTCGATTCTGTTTACCGGGTTTGTCGCCGTCAAGATAGCCAATGTCTTGCTGTCGCCGCTTACGCGTCTGGCGCAAGCCACGCACCGACTGGCCGGTGGTGACTACAGCACCCGTGTCGAGGTGGCGACGCAAGATGAAATCGGCCGCCTGTCCGCCGATTTCAACCAGTTGGCGCTGACGCTGGAACGCAATGAAAAGATGCGGCGCGACTTCATGGCCGACGTCTCGCACGAACTACGGACGCCGCTCGGCATACTGAACGGCCAGTTGGAAGCTATAGAAGACGGCTTGCTGGACACCAGCATGGATACCGTCAAATCCTTGCAGTCGGAAGTCAGCACGCTCAACAAGCTGGTCAACGATTTATATGAATTGTCGCTGGCCGATGCCGGTGCGCTGACTTACCGCAAGGCCGATATCGATATCGGCGTGCTGCTGCGGTCCAGCCTGCAATCCTACGAAGAACCCTACCGCGAGCACAGGCTGGCTGTCGCTATCGACCTGCCGCAGCAACCGATGCTGGTACACGCCGACGCCGGCCGCCTGCAGCAATTGTTCAAGAACATCCTGGAAAACACCCTGCGCTACACCGACAGCGGCGGTCGCCTGCAGATCAGTGCGCGGCGCGAACAGCAGCGCTGGCTGCTGCAGTTCGACGACAGCGCGCCCGGCACCACCGCGGACGCGCTGCCGCGCCTGTTTGAACGCTTCTTCCGTGCCGACGCCTCGCGCAACCGGGCACATGGCGGCGCCGGACTCGGGCTGGCGATCTGCCAGCACATCGTCGATGCGCATGAAGGCGGCATCAGCGCCGATGCTTCCGCGCTCGGCGGCCTGCGCCTGAGCATCTGGCTACCTGCCAGCCTGGTCTGAATATTCATTATGCCGATAGATACCTTCAAATTTTCCGCCCCGGCCAGCGCCGACATCCTGATTGTCGAGGATGAACCGAAAATGGCCGAATTGCTGCAAACCTACCTGACCGCCGCCGGCTATGCCTCACGCTGGATCAGCGACGGCCGCGAAGCATTGCCGCAGGTGCGCAGCCGGATGCCGGACCTGATTTTGCTCGACGTCATGCTGCCGGGTTGCGACGGCTGGCAGATTTGCCGCGAACTGCGCGAGTTCAGCGACGTCCCGGTCTTGATGCTGAGCGCGAGGATCGGCGAAGAAGACCGCCTGCAAGGGCTGGAACTGGGCGCCGACGACTATATCTGCAAGACACCCTTCAGCCCGCGGGAAATCGTGGCGCGGGTAAAAGCGATGCTGCGCCGCCGCCAGCGCGACACTCCCGCTGCGGCTTCATCCACAGCCCTGAGCATCGACCATGAATTGCATAGCGCCAGCATCGATGGCGTGACGCTCAATCTGACGCAGCAGGAATACCGGTTGCTGAAGGCGCTGGCGGCGGCCCCGGGACGGGTGTTCTCGCGCGACCAGTTGCTGGATAAGCTGCATGACGACTACCGCGCAGTCACCGACCGCGCGGTCGACAGCCATATAAAGAACCTGCGGCGCAAGCTTGAACCATTCTTTGACGGACGCAATGTCATCCACGCCATTTACGGTGTCGGCTACAAGTTTGAAATCACTGAGCCGTAACGCCGCGCTCAACGGCTGATCCGCTGAAAAAAACGTTCATGTCAAACGCTTGTCATATTGTTTCGTTAAGATATATTCCAGATGCGCACGTGGCTATCGATATGTGAGTAGATTCACGAATAGCCTTGTCACTTTGCAGATAGCACTGGACGGCTAGAATCTTCTCACATATCGATAGCTCAAAAAAAAATGGGCCGGAAGGCTAATGCCGTTCAGTTAAGACGCCAGAGATATCTCCCTCATGCGTCGTTCCCGCGAACGTGGGAATCCATTTTTCATTGTTTCACTCGGTAATTTGGATCCCCGCGTTCGCGGGGATGACGGAGCCGCCGTGGCGGCTGGTCACGTCATATCACTTAACTGAACGGCATTGGGGCCGGAAGGCCCATTTTCATTCTAATGGCCGTGCCGCGGATGGCCGATTGCAGATGTTCGCCTTGCCTGCCGGCTTAGCAGCAATGTCACTACTGCCGACACAGCCAGCGTTGCCGCAACTACGTAGAGGCCTGCAGCATATCCGCCGGTCACATTCTTCAACCAGCCGATCGCAAACGGGCCGACGAAGCCGCCGAGATTGCCTACTGAGTTGATCATTGCTATGCCTGCTGCTGCACCCGCTCCCGACAGGAAAGAGCTTGGCATGGCCCACAACGGCGCCTTGGCGGAACTGATACCGACATTTACCGCGACCAGTGCAAGAACCACCAGCAACGCCGTGGTCGCCAGGCCGGCAAAAACAAGGCCTACGCATGCCAGCACACAAGGAATCACGACGTGCCAGGTGCGCTCTCCGGTACGATCCGAATGCCTTGCCCACAGGATCATGGCGACCACAGCGACAACACTCGGCACACCGGTCAGCAAACCGGTTTCCAGCGGAGTGAAGCCAAATTCACGAATGATCAGCGGCGCCCAAAGGCCCAGCGTATAAAGGCCGGCGGAGGTGCCGAAATAAATCAGTGCGAGCGCCAGGACACGCGGATCTTTCAACGCGCTAAAAGCGCCTGCGGTATGCCCTGCATTGGATTGTCTTGCATCGGCTTCAGCCTTCAGTTTGGCAATCAGCCAGTCACGCTCGTCGGTCGCCAGCCATTCCGCCTTGGCAGGGGTATCGGTCAGGTATTTCAATACAAAAAAGCCGAGAATCACAGCCGGGACTGCCTCAATGACATATAGCATCTGCCAATCTGCCAGGCCGAAGATGGGCGGCAACTGCATGATTGCGCCTGACAGCGGGGAGCCGATCGCTACAGAAATCGGCACCGCGGCCATGAACCAGGCTGCCGCGACTGCGCGTTGCTTCACAGGAAACCACAAGCTCAAATAAAGAATGATCCCGGGGAAGAAGCCTGCTTCGGCAACACCCAGCAAGAAACGCAATGCATAGAAGCTGTTCGGCCCGACAGCGAAGGCCGATATGGCAGAGATGATGCCCCAGGTAACCATCACTCGCGCGATCCAGATGCGCGCGCCGACACGATGAAGTATCAGGTTGGACGGGACTTCAAATAAGAAGTAGCCGATGAAAAACAAACCGCCGCCCAAGCCGAATGCCGTGGGCGAGAGGCCGATTGCCTTGTTCATCGTCATCGCAGCAAAGCCGACGTTGACACGGTCAAGGAAGCTGACAAAGTAAAGCACCATGACAAACGGAATAATGCGCCACATGAGCTTGCGGGATACGCGGGATTCGAGATCGGATTTCATTGTCTCCTCCTTGGAGGTTATAGCGTTGTATTGTTAAAAAATGGATAGTGCTGCCGAGGAAACTACCGTTTAAACCGGTTCTTTTTAAATCAATTCGCGGTAGTACGGGTCGCTTTCAGTCTGGGCGATGATGAGACCCATCATGCGAACGGCTTCAACCGGATATTTACCGCTGGCGGATTCAGCCGACAGCATCACGGCGTCCGCACCGTCATAGATGGCAGTAGCAACGTCAGACGATTCCGCGCGTGTCGGCACCGGCGCCGAGATCATGGATTCAAGCATCTGCGTGGCGACGATGACCGGTTTACCTGCCTTGCTGCAGGCACGCACAATGCGTTTCTGTATCGCAGGAACCTGTTCCGCAGGCATCTCGACGCCCAAATCCGTCAGATCGTCGGAAGCGTTCATTTCCGGGTCCGTGTCGAAAGCAACCAGCAGGCAGTCAATGCAATAAACATGATGTCTCCAGCTTTATTTTTGCAAGGGGTAGTGAAACCCCGGCTCAGTGCGAGCCGGGTTGCTCCCCATATTTTTATGTTTTACCGGCCCGGACTTGCCGGGCAGCTGATGGCTACGCAGCAGCTTTTTCTGCTGGAACTGCGGCATTTTCAATGAATGCACAGACAGCAGCAGTCACTTGTGATGTTGTGGCATTGCCCCCCAGATCGCGGGTGTGCAAGGAAGTGTCGGCAGTAACCGCTTCGACAGCCTGCATGACACGTTTTGCAGCGTCATATTCGCCCAGATGTTCGAGCAGCATCACAACCGACCAGAAAGTGCCGACCGGGTTGGCCAGCCCCTTGCCCATGATGTCGAACGCCGAACCATGGATCGGTTCGAACATCGATGGATAGCGGCGCTCCGGATCGATATTGCCGGTTGGCGCGATACCCAGGCTGCCTGCCAGTGCCGCTGCCAGATCGCTCAGAATGTCTGCATGCAGATTGGTAGCGACGATCGTATCCAGCGTTGCGGGACGATTAACCATGCGCGCCGTTGCAGCGTCGACCAGTTCCTTGTCCCAGGTCACATCAGGAAATTCTTTTGCAATTTGAACCGCGATTTCATCCCACATCACCATAGCGTGACGCTGCGCATTGCTCTTGGTGATAACGGTCAGCATCTTGCGTGGGCGGGATTGCGCCAGGCGAAATGCGAAGCGCATGATGCGTTCCACACCGGCACGCGTCATCATCGAGACGTCCGTAGCCGCTTCGATCGGATGGCCTTGGTGGACACGGCCGCCGACGCCGGCATATTCACCTTCGGAGTTTTCGCGGACAATCACCCAGTTCAAATCGTCTTGCTTGCAACGCTTCAACGGCGCGTCGATACCTGGCAGGATGCGGGTCGGGCGCACATTGGCGTATTGATCGAAACCTTGGCAGATTTTCAGGCGCAAGCCCCATAAGGTGATGTGATCGGGAATATCCGGGTCGCCTGCAGAACCGAACAAGATTGCGTCCTTGTCACGCAGCGCATCCAAGCCATCGGCCGGCATCATCGCACCGGTCTTGCGGTAGTAGTCGCCGCCCCAGTCGAAATCTTGAAATTCGAATGCAAATGTCTTGTTTGTCCTGGCCAGCGCCTCCAGCACCTGCTGGCCTGCCGGAACAACTTCCTTGCCGATGCCGTCACCTGGAATAGTTGCGATGCTATAAGTTTTCATGGTTTTCACGGTTTTCATGTCTCCTGCCTTTCAAGAATGTTTGGTGTGACTGCACTTTACCTACGTTTTTTGGCAAAAACCGGTGCTAAACTTAAAGCATTCTTAACTATTATTCACAAGTGAGACGCCATGCAAGATACGGTTCTGCCATCGGATTTGGGCTTTTTCTCAACCCTTGCAGCTTCTGGAAGCCTGAGCGCTACCGCCCGTGAGCTAGGGCTGACCGCAGCTGCAGTCAGCAAGCATTTGACGCAAATGGAGAGCCGGGCCGGCGTGCCGCTGGTTAATCGAACGACTCGGCGGATGATGTTGACACCGGAGGGCGAGCTTTACCTGGAACATGCACGCCGGATTCTGGACGAAATCAACGAACTTTCGGAGTTGCTTGGCAGCGCCAAGAAGCGGCCGGAGGGTCTGTTGCGTGTCAACGCAACGCTTGGGTTCGGGCGAAGCCATGTGGCGCCGGCGATCTCTAAATTCGTCGCCGCTTATCCGCAAGTATCGGTGCAACTACAGCTGTCGGTTATGCCGCCGCCGCTAACCGACGACACATTCGACGTCTGCATCCGATTCGGCGAGCCGCCGGATACACGAGTCGTCGCGCGGCGTCTAGCCCCCAATCGCCGAGTGTTATGCGCAACACCGGCTTACCTGGCGCGACGCGGCACGCCAATCACTCCGCACGATCTGGCGAAGCACAATTGCATCGGTATCCGGCAAGGAGATGAAGCGTATGGCGTATGGCGCCTGACGACCGGAAGCGGAGCGGCCAGGAAAACGGAGACCGTGAAGATCCGCGGCAACCTGACAACCAACGATGGCGAAATCGCAGTGAAATGGGCTTTGGATGACCATGGCATTTTGTTGCGCGCCGAATGGGATGTGAAACAATATCTGCAGGATGGCAAGCTGGTTCAGGTGCTGTCTAATTGCGAGACGCCCAATGCAGATATTTTTGCAGTCTATTCACAGCGTCATCAGATGTCGAACCGGATTCGCGCGTTCGTGGATTTTATTGCGGCAGAGTTGGCGCCCGCTGCGCAAGCTGCGTAATAGAGATTTCGCAGATAACTACCAAGCCGCCACACATCCGTCAGTACGTGGCTCGGTGCCGCCGCATAACACACCGTTCTGATCGCGCCAGATGATCTGGCCGCGGCCGAAACCGAGTTGATTGGCCGACCACGACACCTCGTGCCCGAGGCCGCGCAAGCCGCGGAATATGTGCTCGGCATTGGTATGCTCGATGCTGACATTATTGCCGCTCTCCCATTCCCAGCGCGGAGCGTCGAGCGAGGATTGCGGATTGAGGCCGAAGTCCACCGTGTTCATGACCATCTGCACATGTCCCTGCGGCTGCATGAAGGCGCCCATCACGCCGAACGGGCCGACCGCGTGGCCGTCCTTGGTCAAAAAACCCGGGATGATGGTGTGATAAGGCCGCTTGCCCGGCGCCAGGCAATTCGGATGGGCTGCATCGAGCGTGAAATTGTTACCGCGGTTATGCAAGGCGATGCCGGTTCCCGGCACCACCAGCCCTGAGCCGAAGCCCATGTAGTTGCTCTGGATAAAAGATACCATGTTGCCTTCATTATCGGCGGTGCTCAGGTACACGGTGCCGCCGCGCGACGGCTGGCCGGCCACTGGCAACGTCGCGCGCGCGCCGATCAGTTGGCGCCGCTCATCGGCATAAGCATCAGACAGCAGATCCTCGACCGCTACCCGCATGTGCCCGCTGTCGGCGATATGCGCCAGGCCGTCGGCATAAGCCAGCTTGATGGCTTCGATCTGACGGTGATAGGTCTGCAAGGTATCGCGTTCGCCGAAGTCGAAGCCTTTCAGGATATTCAAGGCCAGCAACGCTACCAGGCCGTGGCCGTTAGGTGGAATTTCCCAGACATCGTAACCACGGTAGTTGCTGCTGATCGGGGCCACCCATTGCGGCTGATATGCCGCCAGGTCGGCAGTGTCCAAGTAACCGCCGGCGGCGCGCACGAAGGCTGCAGTCTTTTCAGCCAATGCGCCACGGTAGAAACTGGCGCCATTGTCGGCGGCGATCGCACGCAAGGTATCGGCATGTCCTTGCGAACGCCAGATTTCGCCGGCGCGTGGCGCCCGGCCGCCTGCGTCAGCCACACTGAAAGTATCGAACCAGGACTGAAAATGAGCGCCCTCGAACTCATCTCGACATGATTTGTATGCCTGTTGCCAGGCAAACGCCACCATCGGCGATACCGGATAGCCGTCTTGCGCCAGTGCGATGGCGCCGGCCATGGAGTGCTCCAGCGGCAGCTTGCCGAAACGTTCAGCCATGCTGGCCCATGCCCCCGGCGCACCGGGTACGGTGACCGGCAGCGCGCCGTACTTCGGCATGCTTTGATGCCCGGCCGCATGCAGTTTATCGATGGAGATTGCCTGCGGCGCGGCGCCGCTGGCATTCAAACCATGCAATTCGCCCTTGTGCCAGATCAGCGCAAAGGCGTCGCCGCCGATACCGTTGGCAGTCGGCTCAACTACCGTCAACGCGGCGGCGGCAGCGATCGCCGCATCGATGGCGTTACCGCCGGCTTGCAGCACTGCCAGCCCGGCTTGCGCGGCCAAAGGTTGCGAAGTCGCGACCATGCCGCGTTTGGCATACACCGCGCTACGGCGGGAGGTGTAGGGATAATGATTAGGGTCGAAGGTAAACATATGCTCTCTTATCGATAAACGATGCGGCGTGACGAACATATGATGTCGCAAGTCAAAATCAATGTATACAAGGAAGTAGACAAGTCTTTAGACAATGCAGACTGTGCAGGCCACGCATTAAGCATGTCAAACGCTCGCGAGAACTAGCGTTTTGTGGCCGCCTTGCCGCAAATCAGTTTGATCCCCGCATCTGCCGTCTCCTCCAGCGATGCACGCGTATCGCCGGCACGCGAGCGCAGCGCTAACGTATGTAAAACAGCCGATGCCAGCTTCGCCAGCAGCGCCGGTTCAGCATCGGCATCGAGCTCTCCCTGCTCTAGCGCCCGCTGCAAGCGTATCTCGAAAGCCGCATCAAAACTGCGCAAGCCATTCCCCAGGCGATCACGTACTTCGGCATCCGTCACGGCTTGCGTCGCCGCAGTGCCGATCAGCAGACAACCACGCGCCTCGCTGCCGGCCGGCAGATACATCGCCAGCGCCAGGTGGTAGATCTGGCGCAAAGCTTGCGTCAACGGCAGGTCGGCGGCCAAGGTCTGGTCCATCTTGCGCCGGCTGGCCTCGACGTAACGATCCAGGGTCTGCAAATAAAGCGCGTGCTTGTCGCCGAACGCGGCGTATAGGCTCGGCCGGTTCATGCCAGTGGCCGCGCTCAGGTCGTCCAGCGAACTGCCGCCATAGCCGGTATGCCAGAACACATCGCGCGCGCTATTAAATGCCTGCTCGGGATCATAGGCGCGCGGCCGGCCGCGGGCTCGCTTGTTTTCTTTTTGTTCCATACGGTATAAAAATATTGACCAAGGTATTTTTGTACATTATAGTACAAAATAAATGCCCAAAAGGAGATTTCAGATGAACCTGTACTTTTCCCCGCTCGCCTGCTCGATGGCAACCCGGATTGCGTTCTACGAGGCAGATGCGAAAGTCGACTATATCCAGGTCAATACCAAGCTCAAGCAGTTACAGGACGGTGCCGATTTTTACGCCATCAATGCACTTGGGCAAGTGCCTGTATTACGTACCGGCGACGGCTCGCTGTTGAGCGAGAACACTGCCATCCTGCCCTACGTCGCCGAACTTTTCCCTGATGCGCAACTGGCGCCTTCGGACCGGCTGCAACACGCCAGGATGCAACAATGGCTAGGGTTCATCAGCACTGAACTGCACAAAGCCTTGTTCGTCCCGCTGCTCGATCCGCACGCCTCCGAGCCGGTAAAGACCTACGCACGCGAGCATGCGGCATTGCGTCTCGGCCATCTGCAAGAACATTTCACTTCGCACGAATTTCTGCTCGACCGTTTCAGCGTTGCCGATGCCTACCTGGTCACGGTGCTTAACTGGGCGCCGTACTGCGGCATCGATCTGGCGCAATGGCCTCAGCTCAAAGCTTATTTCGATCGGCAGCTGCAACGCCCCAGCATCGCCAAGGCACTGGCCGAAGAACTCGCTTTGTATCGCGCGAAATCCTGAAGCCGGCAAATTTGGCCGGCTGTTTTTTTCGTGCCATCGCTTCAAAAAAAAAGAAATAAACTTTCGTATGTGGCTTAGCGAACAGATAAATGCTTCGCAATTGGCTAAAGTTATCCTGTCTTCCCCGCCCGGCCTCCGAAGCTTGGCGGTTTAAGCTTAGCGATAAGTACGCTGCGCCTGCTTTGGAGACGAGATTGCGTTACAAACAATTTCATCGGGAGACGTAAGTGTAAATATCGGACTACCGGGGCTGGCGGTCGGGAAACATACCAGCACCACTCTTTCAAATTCGTAAATTCCCGTGCTACTGGCAGTTACATTAAACCGGCGATGGACGCCGCAAAGAATGCTATCGTTCTTTGATTGTGCGTTGCCTCGGATTACATCAGAAGATCCTCAGATCCTCCCACCGACTGCAAGGAGTTGCCAAATGAGCTCGACGCTTTCCACCTCCGCACTCGACGAATTGTGCGTCAACACCCTGCGCTTCCTGTCGGTCGACGCTGTCCAGCAAGCCAACAGCGGCCATCCAGGATTGCCGCTGGGCGCGGCGCCGATGGCGTACGTGCTGTGGACGCAGTTTCTCAAGCACCACCCCGCCAATCCCCGCTGGTTCGACCGCGATCGTTTCGTACTCTCGGCGGGCCACGGTTCTGCCTTGCTGTACAGCCTGTTGCATCTCACCGGTTATGACCTGCCGCTAGCCGAGCTCCAGCATTTTCGCCAGTGGGGCAGCCGCACACCGGGCCATCCGGAACGGGGCTTGACACCTGGCGTTGAAGTCACCACCGGTCCGCTCGGCCAGGGTTTTGCCAACGGTGTCGGCATGGCGATGGCGGAAGCCAACCTGGCCGCGCGCTACAATCGCGGCGATCTGGATATCGTCAATCATTTTACCTACGGCATCGTGAGCGACGGCGACCTGATGGAAGGCATCGCCTCGGAAGCCGCGTCGCTGGCCGGCCATCTGCAGTTAGGCAAACTGATTTACCTGTACGACGACAATCGGGTGACCCTCTCCGCCGGCACCGATATCACTTTTACCGAGGATCGGGCACGTCGTTTCGATGCCTATGGCTGGCACACGCAGATAATAGAAGACGGTAACAATCTGGCGTCGATAGCGCGTGCGCTGGACGCCGCACGCGGCGAAACCGGGCGGCCCTCCCTGATACTGGTGCGCACCCATCTCGGTTACGGCTCACCCAACAAGCAAGACAGTTTCGAAGCACACGGTTCCCCGCTCGGCGTCGAAGAGCTGCGCCTGACAAAACAGAAGCTGGGCTGGCCGGAGCAGCCGTCGTTTTATATTCCCGAAGCCGCCGCTGCACATTTTCTCGAAGCCGGTGAATCGGGGCAAAAAAGCGAATCGGCCTGGCACGAAAAATTCGCCGTCTATCAGCAACAATTCCCGGAACTCGCCTTGGAACTGCAGCAACTTATACAAGGTGGAGCGGCAGCCTTGCCTGCCGGCTGGGATGCAGATATCCCGCAATTCCCTGCAGACGCCAAAGGCATGGCGACACGGGTCGCATCGGGCAAAGTCATGAACGCAATCGCCGCGCATCTGCCGGCACTGATCGGCGGCTCAGCGGATCTCGATCCTTCGACTTATACCGCGTTGAAAGGATTGGGGGATTTCGAGCCTGCCGACATCATTGCCGGCGACAGACAAGGTTCCGACGGTGGCGGCTGGAGTTATGCCGGCCGCAACCTGCACTTTGGCGTACGCGAACTTGCCATGGGCGCGATTATCAACGGCATGGCGGCTCACGGCGGCACGCTGCCGTTCGGCGCCACTTTCCTGGTTTTTTCCGATTACATGCGGCCGGCCATCCGCCTTGCCGCTCTCATGGGCCTGCAGGTAGTCTATGTGTTTACCCATGACAGCATCGCGCTGGGCGAAGACGGCGGCACCCATCAACCAGTAGAACAACTTGCCAGCTTGCGTGCGCTCCCCAACCTGATCGTGCTGCGTCCGGCAGATGCCAACGAAACCGCGATTGCCTGGCGGGTAGCAGTGCAATCGCATGAGCGGCCGGTGGCACTGGTGCTGACGCGGCAGAACGTTCCAACCTTGGATCGCAGCCAATTTGCACCGGCCGAAGAGTTGCGGCGTGGCGCCTATATCCTGGCCGACGCTCCTGACGGCAAACCGGACCTGATCCTGATTGCGAGCGGCTCGGAAGTCGGGCTGATCGTGGCAGCGCGACTACAATTACTGGCGCAAAACATCCAGGTGCGGATTGTCTCGATGCCGAGCTGGGAACTGTTCGACGAACAGCCGCAGACATATCGCGACTCGGTGCTGTCGCCGGCAATTGGCGCAAAACTGGCGGTGGAAGCCGGCGTGGCGCAAGGCTGGCATCGCTATGTCGGCGATCATGGCGACGTGCTGGCGATAGATCATTTTGGCGCCTCGGCTGCGGGTGAGGTCGTGATGCGCGAATATGGCTTTACCGTCGACAACGTGTGCCAGCGCGCCCTCGCCCTACTGCGCTCCTAACCAGCCGCCGCTAAAACCGGCACGCTGCAAACCGTTTCTGATATAGGGACAATTCCGCGTCAGACGCCAGAGCATTTCACTGCGATAGTTCTCTATCATCAGGATGATCGGTCCCTGGTCGATGCCGAAGTGCCAGGGCGATACCCAACCGTAGGGGTTAGCGCAGTTACATGGGAAGCTTGGATTGAATGTCGCCTTGAAACCATAAGGGTTGCCGGTTTTCAGATCGACCTGATGCACAAAATAATCGATGGTCGGCAAGACGATTTCTGGCGCAAATGGCAGCGAAGCTACCACTACCCATGGCGCAATGGTGCCGTCATCGGGACCGTGCGGTACGCCGCGCGCCACATAGTCAAAGAACTCCCGCTTTACGCCATTGACATCGAGTGTCGCCGGGCCGGGGCCGTCGCTTGCGGTAATGCCCCAGCAATATTCACCATAACCGGCGAAACCACCGGGATTGGCGATCGCATATTGCTGTTGGACCAGTGTGGCGCGGCGGCTGTTTTCGAAATAGTCGATGCCTTTCCCGCGCATGGGGCCGTCTTGTATGCCGCGAAAATCCACCCATATATGCGACAGCTGATGCGTAAACATGGAGCCGGAATAAAAATAATCGTAGCCGTAGCTACGCTGCCACTGATAAGCCGAGGTCCAATCGGAGTAACTATCTGCAGGCAAAGGATGCGACGGCGAACCCAGCCCGAGGATGTACAACAGCAGCGCCTCGTCATAGCCGTCCCAGCGGTTGGCCAGAAACCCGGACTCCGGTTTCCATCCCATGGATACCGCCTCGCCGCCATTCTGCGCCCATGGCCAGTCGACACGCAGATAAAGCGCTTCGGCCAGCCTGCGGATTTCTCCTTCGTCAGCACTAGCCTGATCGTCGAAATAGCTGCCTGCCGTCAAGGCTCCTGCCACGAAAAAAGTAGTGTCGATCGTGGACAGTTCGCATTGCCAGGCCCGGCGGCCGGTTTTCATATCCAGGAAATGATAGTAGAAACCCCGATAGCCGGTGGCATCCGCCTCCGTTCCTTGCGGGCTGTTCCAGAAAAATCGCAAAGTCCTCAATACCCGTTTGACTGCCTCCGCACGCTTGATGAAACCGCGTTCGATCGCCACCGGATACGCCGCAAGCGCCAGCCCCACCGCGGCAATGCTGGCAGGCCAGCCAAGTGCGGTCTTGTCGATCACCAGGCCGCTTTCCAGATTGGTCTCGTGCATGAAATAACTGAATGATTCGCGCTGCAGCATGTCCAGTTCGGCTACTGTCGTCAGCGCTTTGCGGTTCATGTTTTAGTTACATCCAAAGAATGCGAACTGTCTGCCAGAGCGGCATCGACAATCGCCTGCGCCTCTTGCACGATGCGCTGCAAATGATCCTCGCCGTGAAAACTTTCGGCGTAGATCTTGTAGATATCTTCCGTGCCTGACGGCCGGGCGGCAAACCAGCCGCCTGCCGTCACCACCTTCAATCCGCCTATGGCAGCCTGGTTGCCTGGCGCCGTGGTGAGAATATCCTGGATTTTTTCGCCGGCCAGCTCATCGCGCTGCACTTGCTGTGGCGATAATGCCGACAGCATTTTTTTCTGCGCCGGCGTGGCACTGGCTTCAACCCTGGTGCTGACAGGATCACCCAGCTCGGCAGCCAGTTTACGGTAAACCTCGCCGGGATCGCGGCCGCTGCGTGCCGTGATCTCCGCCGCCAGCAAGGCTGGCGCCAGGCCATCCTTGTCGGTAGTCCAGACCGAGCCATCAAGCCGCAGAAAAGTGGCGCCGGCGCTCTCTTCGCCGCCAAAACCGAGTGAACCGTCGCTCAAGCCGCCGGCGAACCATTTGAAACCGGCCGGCACTTCATACAGCTTGCGATTCAGCCTGGCGCTGATGCGATCGATGATCTGACTGCTGACAACCGTCTTGCCGACGCTGGCATCCTTCGACCATAAGGTGCGGTGCTGGAACAGATAGTCGACAGCAACCGCCAGATAATGATTAGCCGGCAGCAGCCCGGCACTTTTTGTGACGATGCCGTGGCGGTCATGATCGGTATCGCAGGCAAAGGCAATATCGTAACGATCCTTCATTCCAAGCAGGCGCTGCATGGCGTAGGACGACGACGGATCCATGCGAATCCTGCCATCCCAATCTACTGTCATGAAACGGAAAGTCGGATCGACTTCGTCGCTGACCACGGTCAGGTTCAACCCGTAACGTTCACCTATCCGTTCCCAGTAATGCGCGCCGGCTCCGCCCAGCGGATCGACACCGAGATGAATGCCGGCGTCGCGGATTACCGCCATATCGATTACCTGGTCGAGCTCGTTCACATAGGTGTTGAGATAGTCGTAGCGATGCGTGGTGGCCAGACGCAGCGCCTTCTCCAACGGCATTCTCTTGACATCCTTGAGCGCATTTTTCAGATGAGCATTGGCTGCGGCCTCGATCCAGCCGGTGACATCGGTATCGGCGGCGCCGCCATTCGGCGGGTTGTACTTGAAGCCGCCGTCTTCCGGCGGATTGTGCGAAGGAGTAATCACGACACCGTCGGCAAAGCCGCTGCTGCGGCCTTTGTTGTATCTGAGAATGGCGTGCGAAATTGCCGGCGTCGGCGTGTATTCGTCGCCCTCTGCCAACATCACGTCTACACCGTTGGCGGCCAACACCTCGAGCGCGCTGGCGCAAGCAGGAACCGACAGCGCATGGGTGTCGATGCCGAGGAACAGCGGGCCGTTGATGCCCTGTTTGCTGCGATAGGCGCAAATGGCTTGCGTGATGGCGAGTACATGCGCTTCGTTAAAGCTATGCGCGAGGGAGGACCCACGATGCCCCGAAGTACCGAAGGCAACGCGCTGGTCCGGAATTTCCGGATCCGGGACATTTGTGAAATACGCTGTGACCAGCCTGGGCACATCGGCCAATAATGCCAATGGCGCCGGCTTACCGGCCAGGGGACTTATTTTCATCATTTTTTCCTGGGCAGTGGCAACCAATATTTTTGATATTTTCGGCCACTGCCGTCATCAATCTTCCTGTGGTTTGGCCGGCTTTTCGACATGACCGCCGAACCCTTGCCGCATCGCCGACAAGACCTTATCGGCGAAATCACCTTCGCCGCGTGAACTGAAACGCGTGAAAAGAGCGGCGCTCAAAATCGGTACCGGCACCGCTTCGTCGATGGCGGCGTTGATGGTCCAGCGCCCTTCGCCCGAATCCGACACGTGGCCGGCGTACTGCTCCAGTTTCGGATCGTTCAGCAGCGCACCGGCGGTCAGATCCAGCAACCACGAGCCGATCACGCTGCCGCGCCGCCAAAGTTCGGTGATCTCGGGCAGGTCCAATTCATATTGATAGTGCTCGGGATTGCGCAGCGGCGTCGTTTCTGCATCCTTGTCATGGTTGCGCTTGCCGATATTGGCGTTGCGCAGGATGTTCAAGCCCTCGGCATAAGCGCCCATGATGCCGTACTCGATACCGTTATGCACCATCTTGACGAAATGCCCGGCGCCTTGCGGACCGCAATGCAGATAACCCTGCTCGGCGCTACTGTCAGACTTCTTGCGGCCTGGCGTTGCACTTGCCGCATCAACTCCTGGCGCCAGCGTGGCAAAGATCGGCGCAAGATGCTGCACGGCTTCCTTATCGCCGCCAATCATCAGGCAATACCCGCGATCGAAACCGGCGACACCGCCGCTGGTGCCGACGTCGACGTAGTGGATCTGCTTTGCTTGCAATTCGACGCCGCGCCGAATGTCATCGTGATAATACGAATTACCGCCGTCGATCACGATGTCGCCAGCGTCCAGCAAGGGCGTCAGCAGCGCCAGGTTTTCATCGACCACGGCAGCCGGCAACATCAGCCACAGCACACGCGGCTTGCTCAATTTGCTCACCAGGTCTTGCAGTGAAGATGCGCCTGTCGCGCCGGGATGCACCAACGCCTGGACCGCATCCGGATGAATGTCATATACCACGCATTGATGGTCGCCACTGGTCAGGCGCCTTACCATGTTGGCGCCCATGCGCCCCAGTCCAATCATCCCTAACTGCATCGTGCATCTCCTCGCTGAATAATCTTTACTTTGGAATCTTCCTGATTTCGCTACGTTTGCGCGTGATGCTTACGTCGATTTTACAACTCTGCTTTCCTGCCTTTTTCTATCATCGAAATGGCAAAAACACGAGCCTCTGCCTCCGCTTCCTGTTCGCTGGAAAAGACGGTGTCAACCGCAACCCGTTGCGACGGAAAAATATCATTTCGATGCATGGGATTGGTGGATGGCGCATAAATGGCCAGATTGGCGACCCAGCCTTCGCTGTCGGGCAACTGAATTCCGGAATATTCGATTTCATAGTTACCAATTGTTTCGGTACGCATTGCAGTCTCCAGGCAGTGTGCAAATTGCAGTGTGTAAATCGCCCCCCTGCATCTGCAGGACTTTGTATTCTGTCACAATAAACGCCAGACTTCCGGCCAGCTCATTTTTTGATCAATACTACTACGGTAAACATCTACCGAAAATTCAGGTCAGCGATCGCCAGGCAGGCGATCTTGCGATCTTGCGATCTTGCTTTGTACGCCAGCGTACAGACCTTGTGATCTTTCCCGATTATCTTGGTTCCATACTTAGCCGGGAAAAGTCACTGCAATCACAGCAACCACAGCGTTAAGTTCCTGTCGCAAGCTACGCGCTCTTGCCTGCGACCCAGTCTTTCAACCACCTCTCTAGGGGCCAAGCATGGGCACCATCTTACTCATTCTCTTGATTCTCATCGTCATCGGCGCTTTACCGAGCTGGCCACACAGCCGCAACTGGGGTTACGGCCCCAGTGGCATCACCGGCCTGATCGTTGTCATCCTGATCGTCATGTTGCTGACAGGGCGACTGTAAACCCGTTTCGGCAATAAAAAGCGCGGCGCGATTTGCGCCACGCCGCTTCCCGAGATGCCGGATAATCGCCTAAAACAACGCGCTATCGCTGCGCGCGGCGATAGCGCTATTTCTTGGCCAGGATCACGCCTGCCAGGAATCCCACACCGGCCGCTGCAGCCAGTGCGCGCCACGGATTCTCTCTCACATAGACTTCTGCGGAATCCGCCATTTCCCTGCCAGCGACCATTGCATTCGCTTGCGCCCCTTGGGCTGCGAGTACTGCCCTGTCGAGCAGCCGCATGCCACGATTTCGCATTTCTTCCGCCTTGTCGCCGGTCAAATCAGCGGCTGCCAAAAATAAGGCTTGCGCATCATTGATCAGTTTTTTTACGTCATCGTTGACGGCCTTCAAATTTGATTCCAACAAGATATTCTCCTCAAGATGCTGGTGAGGCGCGATCGACGCGCCAATGTTGTCCGACAAAATGACGCGCGGCATTCAAGCCAGCAAATCCCGCATATCGTCAGCGTGCTCCTCTTCCTTGGCCATGATGCCGACCAGCATATGGCGCGTGGTTGGATCGCTGTCGCCGATGCGTTCAATCATCTGGCGATAGGCCTCGATGGCGACACGTTCGGCAATCAGATTGGCTTTGATCATGGACTTGACGTCACCGGCATCATCGTATTCCGCATGACTGCGCTGCACCAGCGTACCAGGATTGAAATCAGGCTCGCCGTTCAACTGCACGATACGTTCTGCGATCTGATCGGCATGCCCCTGCTCTTCCATTGCATGCTCCAGGAATTCCGCCTTGATGGAGCCATTTTGCAGGCCGGATGCCGTGTAATAGTGGCGTTTGTAACGCAGCACGCAAACCAGCTCCGTCGCCAGCGCACCGTTGAGCATGTCAATTACTTGCTGCCGATTTCCCTGGTAACCCGCTGTTACTGCGCCATCGTCCATATTTTTGGCGGCCGCGCGAATGGCTGCGGTATCGATTTCAGAGGAAGTTGTTTCAAGTGTTTTTTTTGATGCGTGCATGGTTTCTCTCCATAAGAATGAGGAAATGGCAGAGCGTCAGAATCGAATCCTGCCAAGCTGCCATTGACAGGCCACTCAAGGATTCCGGCGCGCGATATCAACGGCAATTCTGTGCCGAAGCAATGCGTCCAATGTACGTCGTATATCGCGAGAGATCGGTACGCTGACGCACATACCCGCCGTTTTAATGCCGAACATATCGGCACATTTCCATATACATTGTTCGCTAACGTACAGACCGGAATAGCGCTCAACAATAGGCTTCTTTTGAGCAATAGCATGAAAACGTGAAATTCCTGCCGTAGCGCATTAAGCAAACAACAACACGGCTAACCTCAAACGAATATTGAGACTGACTTTCTGGCAGGCGGCTCACAAATGACAAATCCAAATCCAAAAGAATCTTGGCTGAAGAAGCTAGGGCCGGGCCTCATTACCGGCGCCGCAGATGACGATCCCAGCGGCATTGCCACTTATTCCCAGGCAGGTGCGCAGTTTGGGTTCAATCTGTTGTGGACGCTGTTTCTGACCTATCCGCTGATGGTTGGCATCCAGATGGTCAGTGCCAAAATCGGCCGCGTCAGCGGTCATGGCCTGGCTACCAATATCCGCCGTCACTATCCGCCTTGGCTGTTATATGGCATCGTCGGCTTGCTGCTGGTAGCCAATACGATCAATATTGCTGCCGATGTTGCCGCCATGGGAGAAGCATTGAAACTGCTGGCGGGCGGCCCCGCGCATTTATATGCATTCGGCTTCGGTCTATTGTCGCTTTTGCTGCAAATTTTGATTCCCTATAATCGTTACGTCCGCCTGCTGAAATGGCTGACGCTGGCTTTGCTAGCCTATGTCGGCACCGCATTCGTGGTGCATACGCCGTGGACCGAGGTGTTGGCAAAAACCGTTTGGCCGCACTTATCCTGGAAGCCGGAATACATCACTACGGTAGTGGCCGTATTCGGCACCACCATCAGCCCTTACCTGTTTTTCTGGCAAGCTTCGCAGGAAGTGGAAGACCTGCAAGCCAATCCGGACGCTAAACCGTTGAGAGATGCCCCTGACCAGGCCAGCGCCAGCTTTCGCCGGATCAAGACCGACACCAGCCTTGGCATGGGCTTTTCCAACATCGTCGCCTACTTCATCATGCTGACGACAGCGGTCACCCTCGGCCTGCACGGCGTCACGGATATACAAACCTCGGCGCAGGCGGCTTCCGCATTGCGCCCGATTGCCGGCGAGTTCGCCTTTTGGCTGTTTAGCGCGGGCATCATCGGCACCGGATTGCTGGCGGTCCCGGTACTTGCCGGTTCAGCCGCCTACGCCATGGCGGGGGCTTTCCACTGGAAAAACAGCCTGGAACTGAAACCTGCGATGGCCCGAAAATTCTATGGCATCATCGCCATCTCGACCGCCATCGGCGTAGCGCTCTGCTTCGCTCCCATCGATCCTATCAAGGCACTGTACTGGAGCGCTGTGATTAACGGCGTCATTTCGGTGCCTATCATGTGCGTGATGATGCTGATGGCTGCGCATCCGAAAATCATGGGACGATTCGTGATCACCGTCAGATTGAAGAGATTAGGCTGGCTCTGCACCGGAGTCATGGCGCTCGCCGTGCTGGCGATGTTTTGGACGCTTGGGAAATAGGCCGGCTTTGGTAGATCCTATGATTTAAAAAAGCGGAGTCGGCAGCAAATCTATCCTTAAAATAAAAGTTCGACGAATTACCTTAAGGAGAACGAAATGAGGCCGACCAGAGCGAATTCCGATCGATATTCGGAGTTCGCCCCGAGAAACTGCTAAGCTGTAAAGCGTAGGACGGTCCGCAGCGCACCAGTCTGTCCCTACGGCCTCCATCCCTACTGCCCCCTGTCGACCGCCCCTCTTGACAGCGAACGCGTGCTGTTGCCTGAAGCGATATTTTGCAGGGCCAGAATCAGATCTCTGACAGAAATGTCTACGCTCTGTGATCCGATTCTTCTCAGTTTCATTGCACAAATGGAAACGTCAGAATTGAAAACAGACCATACATCTCTCTACGACAGCTTACTCGGCATCAAGAACGCATTGCTGCCCGGCAGCATGCGCAACGGACAGGCAGAGGATGAATTACCACTGCGCGCAGAACTGTTCAGCGCCTTGCAGATGGAACAACACGGCCGTATCCTGGCCAATGCGCACAAACTCAGCAGCGAACGCGGGCGCGACCAGCTGCTGTCGCGTCTGGCCGACAATGAAAATGTCATCATCGACGCCTGCAACCAGCTGACCGAAGCGATCAAGGCTAGCCGCCAGGTCACCCCTGCCGCCGAATGGCTGCTGGATAATTTTTATCTGATTGAGGAACAGATCCGTACCGCCAAACGGCATCTGCCAAAAAACTACAGCAAGGAACTGCCACGCCTACTGCGCGGCAACTCGGCCGGCCGGCCGCGTGTCTATGACATTGCGCTGGAAACCATTTCGCACGGCGATGGCAGGGTCGATCCTGAAAGCCTGAGCCGCTTCGTCGCCGCCTACCAGCAAGTTACGCCCCTGAAGCTGGGTGAGCTGTGGGCGATTCCTATCATGCTGCGCCTGGCGCTGATCGAAAACCTGCGGCGCGTTGCCACCCATCTGGCCAACACGCGTCTCAACCGCAATCTGGCCGATTCCTGGGCCGACGCCATGGTGGAGAGCGCTGAAAACGATCCCAGCAACCTGATTTTGCTGGTGGCCGACATGGCGCGTTCCAATCCGCCGCTGGATAGCGCGTTCGTGGCCGAACTGGTACGCCGCCTGCAAGGACAAAGCCCGGCGCTGACGCTGCCCTTGACCTGGCTGTCGCAACGCCTGGCGGAATCCGGCCAGACCATCGAGCTGCTGGTTCAGTCTGAAACTCAGCAACAAGCCGCCGATCAGGTATCGATCAGCAATAGTATCGGCAGCCTGCGTTTCCTGAGCGCCATGGATTGGCGTGAATTTGTCGAGACCATGAGTGTGGTCGATCATATCTTGCGCAAGGATCCGGGTGATATTTATGCTCGCATGGACTTTTCCACGCGCGATCACTATCGGCACGTCGTCGAAAAAATTGCCAGATACAGCCCACAGTCGGAATTCGACATTGCCGAGCATGCGGTGCGCCTTGCCGGCGCCCAGGCAACTGATGCCGACCAGCACACCGCGCATGTCGGCTATTACCTGGTCGGCAAAGGTTTAACGCAGCTGGAACAAGCAGCAGCGGCCAGGCTGCCATCGATGGAAGTGTTGCGACGCGCTGGCAAAGCCGCGCCGCTGGCCGCTTATCTGGCCAGCATGCTATTGATCACCTTGGCGGTCACCGGCGGCATCGTCGCCAAGGCGTATGACGATGGCGCAGCCGACTGGCTGCTGGCAGTGGTGGCGGCACTCGCGCTGGTAGCCGGCAGCCAGCTTGCGCACGCCATGGTCAACTGGCTGATTACCTTGATCGCCATACCGCACCCGTTGCCGCGCATGGATTTTTCGAGCGGCATTCCAGCTGAATCGCGCACGTTGGTGGTAGTACCTACAATACTGTTCACCAGGCAAAACATCGATAACCTGACCGAAGCACTTGAAGTGCGCTATCTGGCCAATCGCGACGCCAACCTGCGTTTTTGCCTGTTGACCGATTTCGCCGACGCAAAGGCCGAAGCGATGCCGGAAGACGACGGCCTGTTGCAGCATATCGAACACAACATTCAGGAATTGAACAAAAAATACCAACAGGATCAAGACAGCAATTTCCTGCTGCTGCACCGCCCGCGACGCTGGAATCCGCAAGAAAAGACCTGGATGGGTTACGAGCGCAAGCGCGGCAAACTGGCTGATCTCAACGCGTTCTTGCGCGGCGGAGCGGAACAAAGCTTTTCGCTAATCGTCGGCAATACGGAAGGTTTGCGTAATATCAGATACGTGATCACGCTCGATACCGATACCGAAATGCCGCGCGACGCCGCCAGAAAATTCGTGGCCACCATGGCCCATCCGCTGAATCGCGCACATTATGACGCCAGCCGCCAGCGCGTGGTCGAAGGCTACGGCATCCTGCAGCCGCGGGTGGCGGTCAGCCTGCCCAGCGCCGGCGCCTCACGCTACGAACTATTGTGCGGCGGCGAAACCGGCATCGACCCTTACACCCGCACTGTATCGGATGTCTACCAGGATCTCTTTGGCGAAGGCTCTTTCGTCGGCAAAGGCATCTACGATGTCGACGCCTTTGAACAGACATTGAAGGACCGCATGCCGGAAAACCGCGTGCTCAGCCATGATCTGCTGGAAGGTTGTTATGCACGTGCCGGTTTGCTCAGCGATGTCCAGCTGTACGAACAATATCCCTCACGCTACAGCGCCGACGCCAACCGTCGCCATCGCTGGATACGGGGCGACTGGCAGATAGCTTCCTGGCTGCTGCCGAGGGTGCCGGGTGTGCGCGACGCGGCAAGCGGCAAGATCGGCCATCACCGCAATCCGCTTTCGGCCTTGTCGCGCTGGAAGCTGTTCGACAACCTGCGGCGCAGCGTGGTCCCGTTTGCGCTGACGGCCTTGTTGCTGGTCGGCTGGATCGGTTTGGCTTCGGCCTGGTTCTGGACCTGCGTCGCGCTCGGCATCTTGCTGATTCCATCCATCTGCGCCAGTACGCTAAGCCTGCTCAGGAAGCCGGATGATGTACTGTTTCGTCAACATTTTTCCGCATCGCTGCGCGCGGCTCTGCAGCATTTTGCCCATGCTGCCTTGACCTTGATTTTCCTGCCGTATGAGGCCGCAATGAACCTCGACGCCATTATCCGTACACAATGGCGGATACTGGTTTCGCATAAAAAACTATTGGAATGGAACCCGTCCAGCGAAGCCAGTCGCCAGGCCAGGAACGGTTTGTTGTCCTACTATAGATCGATGTGGACCGCGCCGGTGATCGCACTTGCCACGGCGGCTTGTCTGGTGCTCAGGAATCCACACGCGCTGCAAGCGGCTGCTGTGATTTTGCTGCTGTGGTGGTCGTCACCCGTTATCGCGTATTGGATCAGCCAGCCGATTGCGCGCCGCGTGGCGCAACTGTCTCAGGAACAGACACGCTTCCTGAAATCGCTGTCACGCAAGATGTGGCTGTTTTTCGAAACCTATGTCGGTCCCGAAGATAACTGGCTGCCGCTAGACAACGTACAGGAACACCCGGTGGCGGTTGTCGCGCGCCGCACCTCGCCCACCAACATCGGCCTGTCCTTGCTGGCCAACCTGAGCGCCTATGATTTCGGCTACATACCGTCCGGACAGCTGCTCGAAAGGACTCAGAACACTTTCCAGGCCATGGCTTCCCTGGAACGCTACCAGGGGCACTTCTACAACTGGTACGACACGCAATACCTGAAACCGCTGCACCCGATCTATGTTTCAACGGTGGATAGCGGCAATCTTGCCGGTCACCTGATGACTCTGCGGCCTGGCCTGACCGGCTTGCTCGATACGCCGATATTCGACACCAGGATATTTGCCGGCATCCGCGACACCTATGAAATCCTGCGCGACACGGCAGGCGGCGGACCGCTCGCGAAACTTATCCAGTTCGAAAAGGATCTGGAAGCCGCCTGCCAATCTGCGCCGGCCACACTGATGGTAGTGCACGACTGCTTGCAAAGCCTGAGCCACTGTTCGGCAAGTTTCGTTGCCGGCCTCGACACCGTTCCCGATACCCAGCTCAATGTCTGGGCCCGCGCCCTGGCCAGCCAGTGCCGTGAAGCCCTGAATGAGTTGAACATCCTGACGCCATGGGTACATATGCTGGCGCCGGCGGATTGGATAAATGAGTTCCCGCAGCTGGACCAGATTCCAACCTTGCGGCAACTGGCGCGGATACATGCCGATCTGGCGCCGCTGCTTGAGGCGAAGCACGCTGCTGGCGATGGCATGCCGCAAGCCGAAGCGCAACCTGGCCTAAGTCAACTGGTGGCCGAGGGCAGCCGCCATGCCGCCGAGCGCATGCTGCTGATCGAACAGCTGGTAACACAAGCCGCAGAGTTTTCTCACATGGAGTATGGCTTTCTGTACGATCCGGCCACCCATCTGCTGGCGATCGGCTACAACATCAGCGATCGCCGGCGCGATGTCAGTTTCTATGATCTGTTAGCCTCCGAAGCCAGGCTCGCTACCTTCGTCGCCATCGCTCAAGGGCAGATCCCGCAGGAAAGCTGGTTTGCGCTAGGGCGCCAGCTCACCATCGCCGGCGGCGAACCGATCCTGTTGTCGTGGAGCGGCTCGATGTTCGAGTACCTGATGCCTCTGCTGGTGATGCCGAATTTTGAAAATACCTTGCTGGCCCAGACTTACCGCTCGGCGGTAAAACGGCACATCGAATACGGCTTGCAGCGTGGCGTGCCGTGGGGGATTTCGGAATCGGGTTATCACACTTTCGATGCCAGTCTTAATTATCAGTATCGCGCATTCGGCGTGCCTGGCCTCGGCTTCAAACGCGGCCTCGGCGACGACCTGGTGATCGCTCCGTATGCCTCGATGATGGCGCTGATGGTGGCGCCGGAAGAGGCTTGCCGCAACCTGCAGCAATTGTCGGCTGAAGGCTTCGAAGGCGAGTACGGCTTCTTCGAGGCGATCGACTACACGTCGTCGCGCGTTCCGCGTGGACAGCCCAGTGCCGTAATCCGCTCATTCATGGCGCATCACCAGGGCATGGGCTTTTTGTCACTGGCCTATTTGCTGCTCGACGCGCCCATGCAAAAGCGTTTCGAATCGGACCCGCTATTCCAGGCCACCATGTCGCTGCTGCACGAGCGTGTGCCGAAAGCCAGCGCAACTTATTCGAACACCACGGAACTGGCCGACATCCGCACTGCGGCAGTCGACCAGGGCATGCAAATGCGTGTGCTGCGACGCCCCGATCCACGGACTCCGGAAGTGCAGCTGCTATCCAACGGACGTTATCACGTGATGATCACCAGCGCCGGTGGCAGCCGCAGCCGCTGGAACGACCTTGCCGTCAGCCGCTGGCAAGAAGATAGCACGCGCGATAACTGGGGCACTTTCTGTTATGTGCGTGAATTGAACGGGGGCGAACCGGGTCATTTCTGGTCGACGGCATTCCAGCCCACACTGGCGCCGGCGGACAGTTACGAAGTGATCTTCTCCGAAGGCCGCGCAGAATTCCGCCGGCGCGACAACAATTTCGACATGCATACCGAAATCGTGGTGTCGCAGGAAGACGACATCGAATTGCGCCGTACCCGTATCATCAATCGCTCGCGCACGCTCCGTACCATAGACATCACCAGCTACGCCGAGGTGGTGCTGGCGCCGGCCGCGGCCGATGCCACCCATCCGGCATTCAGCAATCTCTTCGTGCAGACTGAAATCGTCGCGGCCCAACGTGCCATCCTGTGCACGCGCCGCCCGCGCTCGATGAATGAAAAAATGCCGTGGATGTTCCATCTGATGGCGCTGCATGGCGCCGAAGTCGGCACGGTATCGTATGAAACCGACCGCATGCAGTTTATCGGCCGCGGCAATACCGTCGCCGCACCGCAAGCGATGCGCAATCCCGGGCCATTGGCAGGTAACGCCGGCCCGGTACTCGATCCGATCGTCGCCATCCGTTATCAAATCACGCTTGAAGCAGAACAGACTGCCACCATCGATATGGTGACCGGTATCGGCGATTCGCGTGATGCCTGCCTCGGCTTGATAGAGAAATACCAGGACAGGCATCTGGCAGACCGCGTGGTCGAACTATCCTGGCCGCATAGCCAGGTGGTGCTGCGTCAGCTCAACGCCAGCGAAGCCGATGCCCAGCTATATAGCCGGTTGGCGAATTCGGTGATTTACGCCAATCCGCTGCTGCGCGCCGACGCCAGTATTCTGATCCGCAATCACCGCGGTCAATCCGGTTTGTGGGGTTACGCTATCTCCGGCGATTTGCCGATCGTGCTGGTGCGGCTCAAGAGCCGGGAAAACATCGAGCTGGTGCGCCAGCTGGTGCAAGCGCATGCGTATTGGCGCTCGAAAGGACTGGTGATCGATCTGGTCATCTGGAACGAAGACCACGCCGGCTATCGGCAATTATTGCAAGAACAGATCCTGGGGCTGATTTCGTCGGTGACCGGCGCCCACGAAATCGACCGCCCCGGTGGCATCTTCGTGCGATTGATCGATCAGATCTCCGAAGAAGACCGGATTCTGTTCCAGTCGGTGGCCAGGGTGATCTTGAGCGACGGCCGTGGCACGCTGGCGGAGCAAATCAACCGGCGCGACCTGATGGAAATCCGCGTGCCGCGCCTGACGCCGGCATTGAGACAGGCGCCGTTCGCCATCGCGCAGGAGATTGAAGTGCCCAGCCGGGATCTGCTGATGGAGAATGGCCTTGGCGGCTTTACAGCGGACGGACGCGAATATGTGATCATTACCTCCAGCACACAGGTCACGCCGGCGCCATGGGTGAATGTCATAGCCAACCCGCAATTCGGCAGCGTCATTTCTGAAAGCGGACAAGCTTACACCTGGGGTGAAAACGCCCATGAATTCCGCCTGACGCCTTGGGCTAACGATCCTGTCAGCGACATTGGCGGTGAAGTATTTTATTTGCGCGATGAGGAGAGCGGACATTACTGGTCCCCTACTCCGCTGCCGCGCCGTGGCACGGGCGACTATGTGACACGGCACGGCTTTGGCTACAGCGTGTTCGAGCACGTCGAAGATGGCATTGTGTCCGAGTTGACCGTGTATGTCGCGATGGATGCATCGGTTAAATATTCGGTACTGCGGGTGCGCAACGAATCCGACACGGTGCGCAAATTGTCTGCTACCGGCTATGTTGAATGGGTGCTCGGCGATCTGCGCCCAAAAACTGCCATGCATATCGTCACTGAAACCGATCCGGCTACCGGCGCGTTGTTCGCGCGCAATCCCTACAACACCGAATTCACCGATCGCACCGCGTTCTTCGATGTCGACGCCGGCGCCCGCAGCATCAGCGGCGACCGTAACGAATTCATCGGCCGCAACGGATCCTTGCAAAAACCTGCGGCGATGGAACGTGTCCGCCTGTCAGGCAAGGTCGGCGCCGGCCTCGACCCTTGCGCAGCGTTGCAGATGCAATTCGAGCTCAACCAAGGCCAGCAACGCGACATCGTGTTCATCCTCGGCATGGCCGATACCCGCCAGACTAACGTCAGTAACCTGGTGCAGCGCTGCCGTGGCGCAGCTGCTGCACAGAACGCCTTGCAAGTCGTGCATGCGTTCTGGGAGCGGACGCTAGGCGCAGTCCAGGTCGAGACGCCGGACCAGGAACTCAATCTGCTCGCCAACGGCTGGCTAATGTACCAGGTCATCGCTTGCCGCCTGTGGGCGCGTAGCGGCTACTACCAGTCCGGCGGCGCCTTCGGCTTCCGTGACCAGCTGCAGGATGCAATGGCTCTGGTGCACAACCAGCCGCAACTGTTGCGCGCCCAACTGCTGCTGTGTGCGGCTCACCAATTCATCGAAGGCGATGTCCAGCATTGGTGGCATCCGCCTACCGACCGTGGCGTGCGCACCCATTGTTCCGACGACTACCTGTGGCTGCCGCTGGCGGTCCATCGTTACGTCAGCACTACCGGCGATAGCGGTGTGCTGGAAGAAAGCGCACATTTCCTGGAAGGCCGTGCGCTCAATCCGGAGGAAGACTCTTACTATGACCTGCCAGGCCATTCGAGCCAGGTGGGTACACTCTATGAGCATTGCGTGCGCGCCATCGAGAAGGGCTTGAAATTTGGCATACACGGCCTGTCCCTGATGGGATCATGCGATTGGAACGACGGCATGGACAAGGTCGGCGACAAGGGCAAAGGTGAAAGCGTCTGGCTCAGTTTCTTCCTGTATGACGTGTTGATCGGTTTCGCTGAAATAGCCGACATTCACCAAGACCAGGTTTTCGCCGGTCGTTGTCGTTCTGAAGCCGGGCAACTGCAGAAAAACATCGAAAAAAACGGCTGGGACGGCGGCTGGTACCGCCGCGCCTATTTCGACGACGGGACTCCGCTCGGCTCGGCTCAAAACGTCGAATGCCAGATCGATTCGATTTCGCAAAGCTGGGCGGTATTGTCCGGCGCCGGCGATCCGCAACGCGTGCGGACGGCGATGCAGGCTGTCGACAAGCGGCTGGTGCGGCGCACTGAAGCCATTATCCAGTTGCTGGACCCGCCGTTCGACAAATCCGACCAGGATCCCGGTTATATCCGCGGCTACGTTCCCGGTGTACGCGAGAATGGCGGGCAGTATACCCATGCGGCGATCTGGACCGTGATGGCGTTTGCCAAACTGGGGAATCATTGGCGCGCCTGGGAATTGATGCGGCTGATTAATCCTCTCAACCATGGCAAGACCGCCAGGAAAATCGCTACTTATAAGGTCGAGCCTTATGTTGTCGCCGCTGACGTCTATGCCAGAGCGCCGCATGTCGGCCGCGGCGGCTGGACCTGGTATACCGGATCAGCGGGATGGATGTATCGCCTGATTGTCGAATCGCTGCTGGGCCTGAAACTGGAAGGAGACAAACTGCATGTCACGCCCTGCCTGCCGAATGACTGGAAGACCTATCGCATGAATTACCGCTACCGCGACACCATGTACAGGATAATAGTCACGCAAACCGTGGTCGGCGATGCTGGTACTCAGGTTACCGTCGACGGGGTTATGCAAATGGATGCGGTGATCGTCCTGCAGGATGACAAGCGCGAGCATGCGGTGGAAATAGTGCTGCCTGGGCGGCCAGATGCGGAAAAACCCTGATCCCTATGCAATTCGCTAGTTTCACAAACGTTGCAGCCAGCTGCGCGCACCTTGCAATGAACGGAACTCGCTCACCGAGCGGCATGCGATATGCGGATGACGCGCCTGCAACATCCGCGACAGCGCAGCGCCCGGCCCCAGTTCCAGCGCCGCTGTGATGCCTTGCTCGGCACAGGCGTCCATGCAATCGCTCCAGCGTATGGTTTGCGCCAATTGCTGCGACAGCACCGTTATCGCCGGTTCTTTTTTTGTCAGGACTTGCCCGCTCAGGCCCGAGAGCACAGGCACTGGCGGATCTATCGAAAACTGCTGACGCAGTTGCTGCGCAAATGGCAGGACTGCATGGTCCATCAAGGGAGTGTGGGAAGCTACCGTCACCGGCAGTACACGGATTGTGCCGCCCAGACGCTCGATTTCGCTGGTTGCCGCATGCATATCCTGAGCCAGACCGCCCGCGATACAGCTATCGGCGTCGGTCTCAATCGCCACATATAAGCGGTATGGCGCCAGCAAAGCCGCAAGCTTGCTGGCAGCAATGCCGCTAACCGCGAACAGGATTTGAGAGGATGCCGGCTGCAGGCAAGCGTCCATCAGCGCGGCACGCGACCTCGCCAGCTGGATCGCTTGCGACGCGGAAATTGCGCCGGCGACATGGTAGGCAGCGATCTCGCCGACGCTATAACCGGCGACCAATGCCGGCGGCGGCAACAACGGCTGCAACGCCGACCAGACCGCAGCTATCGCCGCCACTATCAGCGGCTGCGCCAGCCGGTTTGAAAACAACAAGGCGTCATCAGCCAGTATCTGCTGCAGCGGTTGCCCCAGCGCGGTATCGGGCAGCCATTGCTGCAGCAATTCCACGGTTGCCGGATCGGAGCGCGGCAGATCGAACATCGCAGCATGCTGCCCGCCCTGCCCCGGGCACAGGATTGCAAGGCGCGGAGTCATATACGATCCACTTCGCGGTGTGGCTTAAAGCCTGTTTGAAATCTATCTATAAACATCAATATGCCCCCCCTCTCTGCAGATGCGCATTGACGACATAGTGATCCGGGGTCGGAGTCTAATGCCGTTAAGTTAAGCCACGAACGGTATTCTTTAGATGGACCAATGCGGTCACTCCGTCATCCTCGCGAACGAGGGGATCCATGTTGCAGAGCATGGTGGTTAAAATGGATTCCCGCGTTCGCGGGAATGACGTGCCAAGCGCTATAACCGGTAACCTTAACTTAACGGCATTAGGGCCAGAGTCGGTTAGTTCGGATTGCTCGTCGCGTATACCGTAAAAACCTTGGTGACTTAACGCAGCACGTAACCATCCTTACCAATCACTGTCAATTCAATGAAATTGAGGCCATCGCGGCTGTTCGGGCCATATTTAAGCGCCATGCCGCCTATATCGTAACCGCCCATGCCTTCCAGACCGCTGACCAGGCTTTCGCGGGTCGGTTGTTTGCCGGCGCGGCGCAAACCTTCTACCAATACCTTGGCAGAAATGAAGCCTTCCAGGGTCGGATAGGAATCGGACAATTCACTGCGGGTCTTGAGCGCTGTCATGAATTCCTTGGAAATCTGCGTGCTCGAACTTCTTGGATTCGGGAATACCTGCGTCATGCCGAGGCCGCGCGCATCTTTACCCAATCCTTGCAAAAACACTTGCGAACTGACATTCGACAACGCAATCAGTTGCTGCGAGCCGCCGGCCTCGCGGTACTGTTTGATAAATGCCGCGCATGGCTTGGCGGTGCATATCAACAGTACTGCTTGTGGTTTGGCATCGAAAATCTTTTTCACCGCACCTTCCACCGCCACCGTGTTGCGCTCGTAATTGGCGATCACCGGCTCCGGCAATTTATGTTTCTTGATCGCCTGCTTCAAGCCTTCCAGCGCGTCGTTGCCAAACGAATCGTTGGACACCAGCACGCCATAACGCTGCAACCCCATGCCGGACAACTGCTCGATGGCGGTGCCGACTTCATCCCGGTATTTGGAGCGCACATTAAACAGATAGTGCTGCATAGGTTCATGCAGCGAAGTAGCGCCGCTGACCGGGGCGATCAAGGGCACTTTGGCCTCATTGATGGCGCTCATGATGGATTCGGTGGTCGGCGTGCCGCGATACAGGAACAATGCGAACGCATTCTTTTCATTCAACAGCTTACGGGTGTTTTCGACAGTACGCTTGGGTTCAAAGCCATCGTCGAGCGATTCCAGCACGATCTTGCGGCCGAACACGCCGCCTTGCTTGTTGACGATGTCGAAATACAATTGCGCGCCGGCCGTTGCCTGTTTTACTTCCTCAGCCGCAGTACCGGTAAAGCCGGCCGACTGGCCGATCACGATGGTGTTGGAGGTAATGCCCGGTTCAGCGTTAGCGCTACCAACTGCAAGCAAGCCAAGCAAACCGATGCCGACAGCCAAAGACAACTTCTTCATTTATTCTCCAGAGATGATAAGGATCAATTGATCGATGCATTAAGTGTTTGGTCGAGGCAGTAGCAGCATGGGCGATCGGCAGACGGTCTCGATCACCGCAAGTAGCTAAGTCCATGCATGAAATAAGTGGCGGCCAATAAGTCGGCTGCGCCACCGGGCGACAGCTTATCCTGAATAAATACCTTGTGGCAACTAATTGCGCGCTCGCGCCAGTCTTCTGTTGCGCAGCCGCCTGCATCCAGAAATTGACGGGCGCTGGTTTTCACCTTATCGGCGCCGGCCAGCCCGCCCCTATGGTAGAGATTAGTGTCGTTGATTGTTGCCATCAAGGCAAACAAAGTATCGATAGCAGCGGCATCGTAGCCGCGCCCTGCTCGCAGCGTCTGCAGAAAACGTGGCAAGGCAAGCTCGAACAAGGACGGGAAGCCAAGCGCAGCCTCTTCGCTGGCGCCGCTCACTGCGTATTTTTGCGCAACCTGCGTACCATGCGACGTCGCCGTCCGATCCTGCATATGCCGGCTCAATCCGTCGCCCCATTGAATCAGCAAGCTAGCGCGAATCGCAGCTGCCGACAACGGCATGCGCCGAGCATGACAATAACCCGCCGTTGCGCACAACATGCCAAGACAAAAAATCGCCCCTCTATGGGTGTTGATGCCGGCAGTGGCTTGCAACATGGTTTGCTCGGCATCCATGCCCAGTTGCTTCAGCACGGCAAATTCCTTGCCTGCCATGCCAGCCTGCGTAATCCGTATGAAATAGTGGCGCAGCGCAAACAGGCTACGCATGAAAGTGACGGCGTCCATGTCAGCGTGACTACCGCTGTCCACCGGCGACACCAGCCCGGGTTTTGGATAGAGTTGCAATTCACGATACAGACTACGCAAGGCTAGCTGGCCGACCGTCAGGCAAAATGCGCGCTGCTGGCGCGAACTCTGCTGTTGCGCCAAACCTTCGCGGCGCAATTGTGGAGACTGCGGGGGCCGCGTATCGACATGGTGATTGGTCAGCATCATGCGCCCTCCAGAGTGGAGATCAGTGCTGCCAGGGGCGTCAGCTTGACTACATTCCCGGTCTTGACTAGCACTCGTTGCCGGCTGTCGGTCTGCAGCGCCTGCCAGCATTCCTTCCAAGCCACTGCCTGGCCTTCCGCAAAAACGATTTCGCCATCCAGTGGCAGCAGTGCCGCATGTTGCGCCAGCAAGCCAAGGCCGCGCGTCAATTCTTCGGCGCTGACGGGCGCAAACAGCAGATCGATATCCGAACCTGTCCTGACGTAGCTTTGCTGCGTCAGGATTTGCCAGGCCCAGGAACCGTATATCCGCATCGCTATGCCGCTGTTCACGCAATCATCGGCAAACGCATGCAACGCGCCACTCCAGCCGGAGGGCGCATGTTTCAAGGCTGCTCGTAATGCCAGCGGATCAGTAATCCGCTGCACGTCGGCAAGCTGCACCTTGAAAGGGATTCTGGTCTTGTCGCCGTTGCCGTCAGGCGGCAGTGCCAGCCCGAGACATAACTGATCTTCCGGAATGCCCGCTTCACGGCGGCGCAGGACCGCCGGCCAGTCATGATGCCGCCAGCGTTGCAGCACGGGCTGATAATCCCGCTCTGCCGACACTGTTTGCGCTGCGCGTTGCCAGCCCTCGGCGCTCAGCCAGACCAGGCTATGGCGGGCCAGCATAATCCATCACAGCCTGGGTTACCTGCCAAGCCTGGCTGCGGCCACCGCGTTGCAGGCCGGCTGCGCTGCGCCGGTCTTGCGGGTCGGCCTCGCGCAAAGCCGTTACCAGTTGCCGGGCCAGATCGCCATCCCAGATCGCTTCGATGCCGCCCATATGCAGATAATTGACGGCGCCGGGTGCAAATACAGGGTTGCTCTTGGCCAGCTCTGTCAGTCTTGCTTCAGGCACCTTGGTAATCCTCGCCATGGCTGGCAGACCCATGACGCGGATGGTGGCGTCCGGCAAGGCATAACAGGCGTCGGCCATCAAGCCGCTGGTGATAAAGCCGCCCGACAATGCCTGGTCGTAAACCAGCCCGACGATCTTGTGCTGCCGCCGCCGCGCCAGGTCGATACACTTTGCCAGCTGCGCCATATAGCTGTTAATGCCCAGCATTTCATCCCGATGCCGCAGGCGCTGGCCTTGGGTATCAACCAGGATCACGATGGATCGTTGCGGATGCTGGCGGACGGTCGCCAGGATCGCCTGCGCCTGCAACAAAGCGATTTCAACGCCGATCGCAGCATGGCCGGTAGTGCCGATCACCGTCACGGTGCTACCGTCGACCTCTGCCGTGCCGCTTAAGAAATCATCTTTCTCGACCACGGTATGGCCATCGGGGAACAGCTTCGCTGTCAGGGCTTTCCAGTCCATGTTCAAACTCCCAGCCGCAATTCGGCAGTAGCGGCAACGAAAGCATCCGCTTCCAGCATCGGCAGCTGGTTGGCATCAACCACGCCGATTCCACTCCAGATATCGAGCGGATCGGCAGCGGCGCCAAAGCGGACGATACGGTTCTGTAAAAATTGCTGTTCTGCTTCCAACGCCGCCAGCGTCAAGGGAATATTACCGGCGTTGGCATGGGATTCTTGCGCCAGGTCGAACGCTGCCTGTCGAAACGCGGCGTTGCTGTCGGCCACCAGCATCTGGCAATCGCCAAGCAAATAACGATGCTTGCCGCCGCTGGTGCGCCATACCAGCGCACGGTCGCGCGAATCGAATTCTTCGACGCCGTTAGCCGTCTCTATCACCTCCGGCCCCGACATCGCCAGCCGCCCTTCTTCCGACATCACGATCGCATTGGCGCAGCGGGCGACGATGCCCATGCCGCCGAAGCAACCGTTGGAACCGCCGACCAGCACAATCACTGGAATACCGGCAGCGCGTACCCCAAGCAAGGCGCGCATGACTTCAGACACGGCAATCAGCCCGGCGTTGGCTTCATGCAGACGCACGCCGCCGGTTTCCAGCAACAGCAGCACGGCATACGGGCGGTCCCGCAGAGCGCGTTGCAACAAACCGGTGAGCTTGGCGCCATGCACCTCGCCCACCGCGCCGCCCATGAAACCGCCCTCTTGCGCCGCTACGAATACGCACTCGCCGTGCAGCCGTCCCTGGCCGATCACCACGCCATCGTCGAACGACACCGGCGCGTCCAGCTGGCCCAAATGCGGGCTGACAATCCTTAGCGCTGGCGGCAGGAATTCATGAAAACTGTCGACATCCAGCACCGCAAACAAGCGCTCGCGCGCGTTCGCTTCCAGGTAGCTGCTCATGGCGTGTTCCCTGTCATTGCCTGCAACGCCTGATCCAGGCGCAAGCTGACCACCGCCGGGGTGGCCCCCATGTCATTGATCGCGATACGGGCGTCGGCCAGTTGCCAGCGCTCCTGGAAATCGCCCAGCACGGCTTCCCAGATAGCGCCGAATCCGCGCGCCGCAGTCCTGATTTCAATCGTGCAGGCGCCGTTCAGCGCGGCCGGTTCGACCAGCACTTCCAAGTTACCCGAACTGACCACGCCGGACAGCTGGGCAGCGGGCGGAAGCCGGTGCTTACCGTGCTCAAAACGAAAATTCAAAGTTTCCACAAGACCTCCATTCACCAGCTTATTGCACCAACTCTTTGCTGCAGCCGTCTTTACCAGTTCCTGAAGCGCCTTGGCGGACTATACAAACCGCCCGAGGCACGCACCAGATCTTTCATGCTTTTCGCCGCCAGCAAGTCGCGCGTCGCCAGCCGCTTATCGATGCCGAGATCTTCAGGCCGCCGGATAATCCCGCGATCACGCAAGTTCTCGACCATGCGTTTGTCGCGCCCCAGCCCGACCGGGGTATAGCCGGCAACCCCGCGCACCGCCTGCTCGCGTTCTTCGTCGCTGCGGCATAACAGCAGATTGGCTAGTCCTTCTTCGGTCAGGATGTGGCTCACGTCATCGCCATAAATCATCACCGGCGGAATCGCCATATCGGCTTGTTCAGCCAGTTCCCAGGCATCCAGCCGCTCGACGAATGCCGGCTGCATGTGCTCGCGGAACGTCTCGACAATTTGCACCACCAGCTTTTGTCCGCGCGGGATCTGGTTCTTGCCTTCGCGCGCCTGGCGTCCGGCTTTCAGCCAGGCCGGGCTGGCATGGCGCCGGCCGCGTGCATCGGCGCCCATGTTCGGCGCGCCGCCGAAACCGGCGATGCGGCCGGCGGTCGCGGTCGATGAATTACCCTGTAAATCGATTTGCAGAGTCGAGCCGATGAACATGTCGCAGGCATAGTGACCGGCCATCTGGCTGAAAGCGCGGTTGCTGCGCATGGAGCCGTCGCTGCCGACAAAGAAAACGTCCGACCGGGCACGGATGTACTCTTCCATGCCGAGTTCGGAACCGAAGGAATGGACAGACTCGACAAAACCGGCTTCGATCGCCGGGATCAACGCCGGATGCGGATTAAGCGCCCAGTGCTTGCAGATCTTGCCTTTCAAACCCAGCGATGCCGCATAGGTCGGCAAAATCAGTTCAATCGCGGCAGTGTCGAAACCGATGCCGTGGTTCAGACGCTGCACCTGGTATTCAGCATAAATTCCCTTGATCGCCATCATCGCCATCAGGACCTGGATCTCGGATATCTGCGCCGGATCGCGGGTAAACAATGGTTCGATATAGTGCGGGGTCGGCGCTTCCACCACGAAGCTGACCCAGTCCGCCGGAATATCCACGCGCGGCAGCACATCGACTATCTGGTTGACCTGGGCGATCACGATGCCGCCGCTGAAGGCAGTGGCTTCGACAATCGCCGGCGTGTCTTCGGTATTCGGCCCGGTGTAGAGATTGCCGTGGCGGTCCGCCGCCTGCGCCGCGACCAGGGCCACCCGCGGCGTCAGGTCGACAAAGTAGCGGCCGAACAATTCCAGATAGGTATGGATCGCGCCGATATTCAGCTTGCCAGCCGCCACCAGCCTGGCCAGGCGCACCGCCTGTGGTCCGGAAAAGGAAAAATCCAGACGCTCGGCGACACCGTTTTCAAACACATCCAGGTGTTCCGGCAAGGCCAGCACCGACAGCAGCATGTGCAGGCCGCTGATACGGCCGGAATCGAGTTTAGCCAGGGCCTTGGCCAGGAAATCGGCCTGTTTCTGGTTATTCCCCTCCAGGCAAACCCGGTCGCCGGATTCCAGTACGCTGTACAGCAAATCCGCAATCCGTCCGGTGTCTACCAGTTTGCCTTTGCAGGCGCTGCCAAGAACGTTGGCGGCGCGCTGCAGGCGCTGTTCGCGATTAGTATTGCGTAAATCCCAGCGCCGCCCGTCCATTACCTTACTCCCATCAACATATCAGGCAATCCGGTGACAATGCCGGGGAACAGGCAAAGCAGGATGATCGCCAGGAACATCAGCAGCAAGAACGGCAACGTGCCTTTGATCACATCCGATAATGGAATATCGGGCGCAATGTTCTTGATGACAAACAGGTTCAAACCTACCGGTGGATGAATCAAACCCATTTCCATCACCACCGTCATCACCACGCCGAACCAGATCAGGTCGAACCCTGCTTCGCGCAGCGGCGGCAAGATGATCGGTGCGGTCATCAGGATGATCGATACCGGCGGCAGGAAAAAACCAAGCACGATCACCATCACCAAGATCACCGCCAGCAGCAGCCATTTCGACAGATGCAGGGCGACCACCCATTGCGCCGCCGACTGGCTGATATGCAGGTAACTCATGACATAGGAATACAGCAAGGACATGCCGATAATCAGCAGCAGCATGCAGGATTCCTTGATGGTCGAATTCAGGTACGGCATCAGGTCGCTTGGCCGCCACATGCGGTACACCACCGCGATCAGCACGATCGCCAGCAATGCGCCAAGGCCGGCGGTCTCGGATGGCGTGGCAAAACCGCCGTACAAGGCAATCATCACGCCGATCAGCAAAATCAGGAAAGGCAGCACGCGCGGCAGCATTTCAACTTTTTGCGCAAGGGTGAAATGCTCGTCGTCCAGATAGGCTGACTTGGCGCCGCCCTCGCTGTAGATGGCATGGGCGATCCGGTATTCCTTGCGCGCCCGGTACACGGCATAACCGGCAAACAGGACCACCAGCAGTACGCCAGGACCGACACCGGCCAGGAACAGCCGGCCCAGCGATTGCTCCGACGCCACCGCGTACAGGATCATGGTGATCGAAGGCGGCAGCAAGATGCCGAGCGTACCGCCGGCAGCGATGATGCCGGCGGCAAAGCCCGGCGAATAACCGCGCCGCCGCATTTCCGGAATACCGGCAGAACCGATCGCCGAACAAGTTGCAGGCGAAGAACCGGCCATTGCTGCAAACAACGCGCAGGCAAAGACGTTGGCGATGCCGAGGCCGCCCGGCACCCGGCTCAGCCAGGCATGGATCGCCGAATACAGATCGCGCCCGGCCGGCGATTTACCGATAGCCGCCCCCTTCAAGATGAACAGCGGAATCGACAGCAAGGTGACCGAGGCAATTTCCTCGTAGACGTTCTGTGTAATCGTATCGAGCGAGGACGCAGGCATGAAGAAGTACATGAAACCAGTCGCGACGACACCGAGCGCGAACGCAATCGGCATGCCGGAACACATCACGACAATCGTGACGATACCGTACAAGACACCCAAGGTAAGCGGACTCATTGCTCTCCGGAGACAGTTTTAGGATTAGCAGCAGTGCCGCGGTCAGTCAGGCGTGTCAACACTTGCACCAGTATCTGCAAGGTCAGTACCGTCATGCCAAGCGCCATCAGCGAATAGGGAATCCACAATGGCGGTGCAAAGGTGGATGAGGTAGTCTGGCCTTCCGACCATGCTTCATGGAACAGCGTCCATGATTTCCATGAAAAGAATCCGCAGAACAGGAAAGAGATCACATCAACCAGCAGCAAGCGCACGGCGTTCACCCCGGCCGGCAGTATCGAGGACAAGGCTTCGATGCCGATGTGGCCGCGATACGATTGGGCATAACCGGCACACAGGAAAATCACGCCGACCAGCATGAATACCGTGGCGTCGTCCTGCCAGTCGGTAGGAACATGAAAGAAATAGCGCGCGACCACTGAATAAGTCATGATCAGCGCCGTCAGCATCAGCGCTGCCATGGAAAGATACAGCGCCAGCTTATTGAAGCGTTCGAGGACGCCGGCCAGGACCGCCACTACCGGATTATCCGGCATGGCAGGCAAGACGGGTCCGGCGGTCGGCTTCGCGTCGAAGCCGTGGCTCATAGGAGTTTCTCAGCCAGTTTCAGCAATTTTGCGCAGTTATCGTTTCTTGCAGCGTAGTCCTTCCACGCTGTAGTACGTGCGATGTCCTGCCACTTCTTGACGGTCGCAGCGTTCAAGTCGACTACTTTGGCGCCGGCTTTTTGATAGACCGCAGCCACACCGGAATCATCGAGCCGCGCAGCGTCAAGGGCAAACTTCTCCATGTCGGCGCCGACGGCCATCACCGCTACCTGCTGTTCCTTGGTGAGACGGTCGAAGGTCGCCTTGGAAATCATCAAAGGTTCCAACATATACCAATAGGCCTTATCGCGGCCGCTGGTCAGGCTCTTGGAAACTTCTTCCAGACGGAAGGAAATCAGCGAGGTAGATGACGTCATGGCGGCATCCATCGCCCCGGTCTGCATCGCCGCATAGATTTCGTTGGAAGGCAGCGTCACGACTGCAGCGCCGGCTTCTTTCAAGATCAAATCCATTTCACGCGAACCGCCGCGTACCTTCAGTCCCTTGACGTCGGAAGGATCGACGATCGGCTTGGTGCGGGACGCCACACCGCCGGCCTGCCAGATCCAGCTGACGATGATGACACCCTTTTCCAGCAGGATGCGCGACAATTCCTTGCCGACTTCCGCATTCTTCCAGGCCGCGCCTTGCTCATACGAAGTCACCAGGCCAGGCATCAGGCCGATGTTCACTTCCGGGACTTCGCCACCGGCGTAGTTAAGCGGCACCAGGGAAAAATCCAGGGCGCCTTTACGCATTGCAGAGAATTGGGAGTTGGTCTTCATCAATGAAGAGCCGGGATAGATTTCGAACTTCAGGCTGCCGTTGGTGCGCTTGCCGACTTCAGCGGCGAACACGCGGGTCAGGCGATCACGGAAGTCGCCTTCGCTGATTGTCCCGCCGGGAAATTGGTGCGAAATTTTCAGGGCGCTCGACTGCGCCCAGACTGACGGCATTGACCAGAACGGTGTGCTCGCTAGCGCGCCCAGCACCGCTCTTCTGCTGATTAAAGGCATATCTCCACTCCTCTGTTGGAAAAATTATCGATACAGTTTTAGCTACTTTTCACGCCATTATTGCTGAAGATAGATGCTATGTATTCTTCTTTCATTTCCTTGTATACACAATATTCCATAAAACATTTTCATGTCAACGAATAAATACGCTTTACAATCAAATCTCGGATACACATAATCCCAGAAACGGCCAAATTATGCTCACGACAAAAAATCGCTCGGAATCGCTACGCGAAACCATCGAAGAAATGATTGCAGTTGGTGAGTTTCGCCCAGGCCAGCATCTCGATGAAACCGACCTGGCCATCAAGTTCGGCGTGTCCCGCACTCCTGTGCGGGAGGCGTTGATCCAGCTGGCTTCGATGGGCATCGTAGTGACCCGCCCGCGGCGCGGCACCGTGGTTGCCGAAATCGGTCCACGCCAGCTGGTGGAAATGTTTGAGGTGATGGCGGAACTGGAAGCCATGTGCGGACGCCTGGCGGCGCGCAGGATGTCCAGCGAAGAACACGCCAGCCTGCTGGCGGCGCATCAGGCCTGCATGGAAGCGCGCGATGCGCACGATCCCGACATCTATTTCTACAAGAACGAAGCCTTCCATGGCGCCATCTATGAAGGCAGCCATAACGCCTTCCTGGTGGCCCAGGCGCAGTCGCTGCAACGCAGGCTGCGGCCATATCGACGGCTGCAACTGCGAGTGCGCGATCGCTTGAATGCCTCGTACCAGGAGCATGACGGCGTAGTGCAAGCCATCATCGCCGGCGACAGCGAACTGACTGCCGACTTGCTACGCCAGCACGTCACGGTCCAGGGCCAGCGCTTTGCCGATCTGATCGCCTCGCTGCAACAGCTGATTGTCAAGCCGGAGCCGCAGTACAAATATATCTAGCGCATTACTGCCCGGCCAGGTCCCGGCAGCGACCGGACCCGGCCGGGCCAGCCCGCTATGCACCGGCATGCACTGCAAGACGCCGAAGACGACTTCCATCATCGTGAAGCCGAGAATTGCTGAGACGAGTGGCGTTGAAGTGTCCGCTACTGAGCGCGCCGGAGGCTGGATAGAAAGAACTGCGGGGTTTCACACTGCGAGCCCCCTCCTTCTACGAGCGGATCAGTCAGTCACTGGCCGTACGCTACGCTGCGATGGGCTCGATCTTCGGTCGCTTGACCTTACCTGCCTGGTGTAAATCGTATTGCAGCTGCATTCCTGCCCACAGTTCAGGGCTGGTGCCAAAGGCAGCACCAAGGCGATACGCCATGTCAGGAGAAATCCCCGCAGCGCCGGTAACGATGCGTTGAAGCGTGACGCGACCAACGCCAAGACGGGTGGCCGCGTCCGTCACCGTCACGTCGCCCAAGTACTCTCTTAATACCTCGCCAGGGTGTGCGGGTTGTGCATTCGAGTCATATAAACCTCCGTAAAAATCAGTGATAGCCGCGATAATCAACAAGAATCGCATCAATACCATCAAAAGCGAAAATCATTCGCCAGTTCCTAATGCCGTTAAGTTAAGCCACGAACGGTATTCTTTAGATGGACCAATGCGGTCATTCCGTCGTCCCCGCGAACGCGGGGATCCATGTTGCAGAGCATGGTGGTTAAAATGGATTCCCGCGTTCGCGGGCATGACGTGCCAAGCGCTATAACCGGTAACCTTGACTTAACGGCATTACCCATAGGGGCTAACGGTAGGTATATTCGCTCCAATGTTTCTGCTGCAGGCGCTCCGCCGTATCGGGACATCGTTGGCAGGACAGGGGCTAAGAGCAGCTTAGTGCCTAAGTTCGCCAATCGATATATACACAAGAATATTACGATAATCCTGTGCTTGATATGCGACCTACTTACTACTATGCGCAAATTCGAGCGAGAGATTACCCTCCAGCATTGATATTGATAGGCAATTTCGCCCCGTTACTTGGCAATCCACTGGCCACGTCCTATATTTAGTAGGCTTGTTTGGCAATTGGCGGAGGTTGTCATTTTCTGGACGATGTCCGGGCCGTTTTTCGATCACCACTGGAGGATCGCAAATGAGGAACATCTCTATCCTGTCAGCAGTTCTTGCCGCAGTTCTCGCGGGCTGCGCCTCAGCCCCATCGGACTCCGGATCCATGACAGCGCACACGGAAGTTTGCAAGGCGACCAATGAGCAGGAAATCTCAGCCTTGTTTGACCGATGGAATAGCTCGCTGCAAACCGGCGACCCGCACAAAGTTGCCGCCAATTATGCCGAGCGCTCCGTCCTTCTCGCCACTGTATCGAACAAACCGCGGCTAACCCAGGCCGAGAAGGTGGATTACTTCCAGCACTTCCTTGAAAACAAGCCCGCAGGAAAGATCGACTCGAGAACAATAGAAATTGGCTGTAATACTGCGGTTGACGCCGGACTCTATACGTTCACCTTTGGTACTACGGGTGCGCAAGTCAAGGCTCGCTACACATACACCTACAAGTGGGATGGAAAGCAGTGGTTGATTACAAGCCACCACTCTTCCGCGATGCCGGAGAAGACCTGAGGCACCAACGGGCATACCCTTCGGTCGAACTGACCGTCAACAGGCTGCGCCTTTCCCTCGGTCACACACATCAAGCGTTGGCAGACTGCTTTTTTGCGAAACATGACCGTCAGCTTCGGCTCGCCTAAGCTGACGTGATCTTTCCATATAGCCTACTTATTGCCGTCGCGATATAATTCGCCCCGCACCTCATCTCTTCGGTGCTGAAACCCTCGTAAATCATCCATGTTACGTATCCGCCGTCAAAAACTCGTTGTCTGGGCCTGCCTGTTTGCCATCTGGCTGGGTATCCTCATGCCGACGGTTTCACAGTCCCTCAAGGCGGCTGGAACGATACAGATATACAACGACATCTGCACCGCGGCCGGACTGGTGCATGCCGGCCCGTCTGACAGCGGCAAGTCTTCCGCGCCGAACCCCGATCACTGGAACGCCTGCGGCTACTGCACTCTGCTGGCCAATAGCCCGCCGCCGGCTGTTTCTTTCGACTTGTTGCCGATAAGTGCTACAGTTTCCACACATGCCGGCTTGCCGCTATACAGCTACATTCCACCACGTCCGTTTCGCGGACAGACTCACCCGCTCGACCCTCCCCTGACGCTTTCCTGATTTCCATTACCGGCATCTGAGAAGCCGTCTATCTCCGGTTGCGCCTGCAATCCGGGGACGATTATCGTTTGAAGTCCAGGGGAATTCATGTTTGATTTGCTCGCGCAAACCAAGAGCGTTTCGACGCGCCGTTATTTATCATCACCACATTTTTTACACCACGCATCCCGATTATCTACAGCGCTGCGGCCACTGCCGCTCTCCCTCATGCTCGCCCTGCCCGTGCTGTCGCAAGGCGCATGGGCGGCCGAGGATGATGGCCATGCGGCCCACGAAGTGCTCCACAACGTGTTCGTCACCGGCGCCAGGGAAAAGCGGGTGCTTGATCCCAACCTGCCCGCCAGCAGCGAACGCATCACCGCGTCGCAGTTAGAAAATCTCAACGTCATCAATACCGAAGACGCCTTGAAATACATGCCGAACATGGCGATTCGCAAACGCTTTATCGGCGATGAGAATGCCACGATCTCGGTGCGCGGCAACGGCACTTCGCAAACCGCGCGCAGCCTGGTGTATGCCGACGGCCTGTTGCTTAGCAATTTCATGGGCAATACCCATAGCTTTCCACCGCGCTGGTCCATGGTTTTTCCGGAAGATATTGCGCAGGTGGATGTGATCTACGGCCCATTTTCTGCTCTGTACCCGGGCAACTCCATGGGGGCGACGGTAGCGATCACCACCAAGATGCCGACCAAACTGGAAGCAATGGCCAAGGCCCAGGTCTTCAGCCAGCAATTCAACCTGTTCGGCGTCAACGGTCATTTCGACGGTAACAAGAGCACGGCGGCGATCGGCAACAAGGTCGGCGACTTGTCCTTCCTGCTCGGCATAGACCACCTCAGCAATGCCGGCCAGCCGTTTGTCTATGCCAGCCAGCCGCGTTCCACCAAGGTTGCGACTGCCGCTGCGGTTCCGGTCACTGGCGCCTACCCATATACCGATCCTAACGGCGCTCCCGCCACCATCTTCGGCGTCAATGCCGAGGGTGCCGAACGCGCGGTGAAGGATCTGTTCAAGTTCAAGGCTGTCTACGATATAACGCCGGCGGTGCAGGCCGGCTTCACTTTCGGCTACTGGCGCCAGCAGGTCAGCAACAGCACCCAGACCTTCTTGCGCGACGCCAAGGGCAATCCGGTGTATTCGGGCCTGGTCAATATCGACGGCTATCAATACAACCTGCCGGCATCCTTCTTTGCGCCGGCGGCCAGCGAAAGCGAGAACCAGTTGTACGGCCTGACGCTGAAAACCCGTAATGCCAGCGGCTGGAACTACTCGGCCATCGCATCGTATTTCGATGTATCAAAGAGCATTTCCAGATCCGCCAGCAGCGGGCTGACCAGCAATCTCAGCGGTGTCGCCACCTATGGCGATGGCTCAGGCTGGAAGACGCTGGACCTGGCGGCCGACTATAAACCGGCGGCCATCGGCGCCGGCAGCCATTGGCTGACTTTCGGTTACCACTACGATAATTATTTCCTGGAAAATACCACGCTCAACCTGAGCAACTGGCGCAGCAACGATGGCGGCGGTTTCAACAATGCCTTTGCCGGCAAGACTGAAACCCAGGCGCTGTTTGCGCAAGACGCCTGGCAAATGAGCCCGCTCTGGAAACTGACCTACGGTTTACGCTATGAAGACTGGCGCGCTTACGATGGCGCACGTGCGACCAAAGCTGCGGCCCAGCGTTACGACAACCGCAACCTGTCTTACTGGTCGCCCAAGGCGGCACTATCGTATAAGGCTACATCTGACCTGACGATTCGCTTTTCTACGGGACGCGCTTACCGCTTCCCCACCGTCAGCGAACTGTTCCAGGGCAGCCTGACCGGTTCCACGCTGGTCAACAACGACCCGAATCTCAAGCCTGAAAACGATCTGGCGAAAGAACTGAGCGCCGAATGGTCGCAATTGAACGGCATAGTGCGCATGTCTTTGTTTGAAGACGATGTGAAGAACACCTTGTTCAGCCAGACCAACACGACGGTATTCCCCAACGTTACCAGTATCCAGAACATAGACCGGGTACGCTCGCGCGGGATAGAACTCAGCTATTCCGCCGAAGACGTCTTCCTGCGCGGGCTGGACCTGAGCGCCAGTGTCGGTTACACCAGATCGATCATCATGGAGAACAGCAAGAATCCGGCGACCGTCGGCAAGAATTTTTATCGTATTCCTTTGTGGCGCAGCAACCTGGTCGGCAGTTATCGCATCAACGACCAGGCCAACGTGATGCTGGCCGGGCGGTACTCCGGCCGGCAATACAACACGCTGACCAATACCGACATCAATCCGGGCACCTTCGGCGGCACCAGTTCTTTCCTGGTGTTCGACACCAAGCTGACGTTCAAGCCGACTAAAAATACGGAACTGGGACTCGGCATCGACAACCTGACCAATCGGCGCTACTACGTCTATTACCCCTACCCGGGCCGGACGCTGTACCTGGAAGCCAAGATCAGCCTATAAGCGGTCAAAAACCCGGATCGGACCATTATTTTTGGCAAGGAACATTCATGCAAACAATCAATCAGCAACAAGCGGAGGATGAGACAGGCTCAGTCTCATCCCGCAATTACCGCATCCTGTGGCGCTGGCATTTTTATGCCGGCTTGTTCGTGATGCCTTTTTTGATCGTGCTGGCGATTACCGGTGCAATCTATGTCTTCAAACCGCAGATAGAAAGCGCTCTCTACGGTGACAAATTGTTTGTGCCCGCCAGCACCCAAGCAAGGCTCGGCTACGACAAACTGCTCGGCATCGCCGCCAGCGCGCTGCCGCCGGATGCAACCGCCAGCTCGATTGCCGTCAGCCAGGATCCAAGGCGCAGCACCGAAGCGGTATTTCGCCTGCCTTCCGGCGACAGCAGCAGCGTGTACCTCAATCCGTACACCGGCCAGGTGCTGGGCACGCTCAGCGTCGAGCACCGGCTGATGAAACAGGTGCGCCAGATCCATCGCGATTTGCTGCTGGGAAGATGGGGCGGCTGGCTGATGGAGCTGGCGGCCTGCTGGACCCTGATCATGGTCGGCACCGGCATCGCCTTGTGGTGGCCGCGCAAGCAGTTTTCGGTGTGGGGTACTTTGCTGCCCCGCCTCAGTTTGAGCGGCCGGGCCATCTGGCGCGAACTGCATCTGGTGATCGGCATCTGGATCTCGATAGGCGCGGTGTTCTTCATCATGAGCGGCTTGCCGTGGTCCAGCTTCTGGGGCAAGAATTTCCAGGCTGTCGTCACCTGGGCCAGCTTTGCGCAACCGCCAGCGGCCGCGAAGAGCGAGCACGCCCACAGCGCAGCTACCCAGGCAGACGGCCATGGTGCAATGGCTAGCATGCCCAACATGCAAACGATGCAAAAGAAGATGCAAGACCTGCCTCTTGCCGAAATTCCGTGGGCGGTGGGCGCAACCACGGTGCCGATGTCGCATGGCATGCAGCATCAACCGCTGGCAATTGATCAGGTAGTGGCGATCGCTGCGCACAACGGCATGCAGACCTATCAGCTCGCGCTGCCCGGAAAGAGCTCCGATGTTTTCACCGCGTCCTATGCCCCGGGTGCAGGAGAATTCGTGCGCTCGGATCTTGACCGGCAACGCACATTGCATATCGACCAGTACAGCGGAAAAATCATGAAAGACCTGCGCTTTTCCGATTACAGCCCTGTCTCCAAGTTGGTGACCTTGGGTGTTGCGCTGCATATGGGAGAATATTTCGGCTTGGCGAACCAGCTGATTTGCGCAACTATTTCATTAACCTTGCTGGGAATGGCGGTCACCGGTTTCGTGATGTGGTGGAAGCGCCGCCCGCAAAACTCCATAGGCGCACCAAAGCGCGTACTGCAGCCGACGCCGTCGATCACACGCTGGAAAAGTTATATGGCGATCCTGGGCATCATCTTTCCGTTGATGGGAGCGACGATGCTTGCCGTATGGCTGGGCGACACGCTGTTTTTCCGAAAGCGGGCCTGAATTTCCAGAACCGCTTGACTCCAAACCCGGTCAGGAAACGACTTCCACACGATTGCCGCCTGCTGCCATTTCACCGATGACAGCAGCATCGGCAAAACCTTCGCGCCGGAACAGTCCCAGCACCTGCTCAACCGCAGCGGGATCACAAGAAACCAGCAATCCGCCCGACGTCTGCGGGTCGCTCAGCAAACTGCGCTGTACCGCTGTGATGCTGTCGGCGAGCGTCACGTCGTGCGCGTAGCCGTTCCAGTTGCGGCCGGAGGCGCCGGTGATATATCCTTGCTCGGCCAGTTGCTGCACTTGCGGCAGCAAGGGGATCGCCCCCATCTCTAGCCTGGCCGACAACTTCGCCGCGCGCGCCAGTTCCAGCATATGCCCTAGCAATCCAAAACCGGTGACATCGGTCAACGCGTTCACGCCAGCCAGTTCAGACAACAAGCGGCCCGGCTTATTCAGTTTGGTGGTGTTGCTGATGAGTGCTGCATAACCGGCGGCGTCCAGCTTGCCCTTTTTCAATGCCGCCGACAAAATGCCGACACCGATCGGCTTGCCCAATATGAGTTTATCGCCCGCCTTGGCGCCGGCGTTGCGCTTGACCTTGGACGGATGGACCAGGCCCAGCACCACCAAGCCATAGATCGGCTCGACCGAATCGATGGTGTGGCCGCCGGCAATCGGGATACCTGCCTCCGCACAGATGGACTCGCCGCCCCGTAGAATCTTGCCGATGACCTCCACCGGCAATTTGTCGATCGGCATGCCGACCAGGGCCAGCGCCATGATCGGCGTGCCGCCCATGGCATACACATCCGAAATGGCATTGGTAGCGGCGATGCGGCCGAAGTCATACGGATCGTCGACGATGGGCATGAAAAAATCGGTGGTCGCAATCAAGGCCTGTTCGTCGTTGAGCTTGTAGACGGCGGCATCGTCGGCGGTTTCAATCCCCACCATCAATTCTTTCGGCACCGGGAAGCCGTTTGAGTTCTTGAGGATTTCCGCCAGCACCCCCGGCGCGATCTTGCAGCCGCAACCGCCGCCGTGTGAAAAGGAAGTCAGTTTGATGTTTGGTTCAGCGAGATCGGACATAGGGATCCTGGAATTGAAATCTGTAAGAATGTAGATGAAGCATACGCTTCATCCGGGCTTATTTGTCTTGATGCAGCTGTCTTGCCACGCGCTGAAAAGTGCTGTCCGAAATATCAGGAAGATCCAATATCTGCGCCTCGGAAAACTGATCGAAATTTCTCTTGATCGACTGCCCATAGGCGGGATCATAATGTTTCAGCAATAGCTCATCAACCAGTTCCTCGATCCGGCCGGATGAGCTCAGCTGCTGCCAGTAAGCGACCTTCTCGCGCCCGTGGACGTAAGTCAGGCAAGCCAGCTGGGTGTTCAGCAAAGCGGGATCGGTAACGAAGTGGGCATAATCTTCCAACAGCAGCCGCACACGATCCGGCCGCGACAGCGCAACCGCAAAACATGGCGAGCCGCGCACGATTTCCATCAGCACTTCCGGCACCCGCAGATTGCCAACCTTCTTGCTCTCGGATTCGACGAATACCGGATACTGCGGATCGAATCGCTGCAGCGAATCCCAGATACGGGTCTCGAAAGTCTTTTGCGAAGGCTGCAATTCAGCCGGCAGATTGCCCAGCACCGAACCGCGATGCGCCGCCATCTGCTCCAGGTCGAGTACTTGCGCGCCCTGCTGCGCCAGCACTTGCAGCAAGCGGCTCTTGCCGCTGCCGGTAGGACCGCAAATCACCTTGAACCGGAAGCGCTGCGGCAACTCGGCCAGGCTGGCGTTGACGTATCTGCGGTAGGTCTGGTAACCGCCATCGAGTTGCACTACCGGCCAGCCGATTTTTGCCATGACGTGCGCCATGGCGCCGCTGCGGTTGCCGCCGCGCCAGCAGTAAACCAAAGGCGTCCATTCGCGCGGCTTATCAAGGAACAGCGTTTCGATATGTGACGCAATGTTGCGCCCGACCAGCACCGCACCCAACTTTTTCGCTTCAAATGCATTGACCTGCTTATACATGGTCCCCACCTGCACCCTCTGCGCGTCGTCCAGCACCGGACAGTTGATGGCGCCGGGAATATGGTCCTCGGCAAACTCCGACTGGCTGCGGACATCGATGATGGCATCGAATTGCTTGAGTTGAGGAAGGACTTCTTGAAAAGAAAGTAATGCAGGGTATTTCATTCGCGTTTTTCTAAATCGATTTTTGGCTGGCGGAGCGACAGTAGTCATGCATTATAAGCATTTGCTCCGCCCCGCATTAAATCGCGCGCACTCTTCAGGAGTCATCCTGCTGCGACAACATGCCCCAGGCCAGCCGCACCAGTTCATCTTCAAATTCAATACTGCCGAGCAGTGGCGATCTTTCCAGCGAAGCGCTGCGGATGGTGCCGATAACGGCCCGGGTAACCACGAACATCATGGCTGGCGTGGGCGGCCTCAGCTTTGGATGGTGGATTCTTTGCATGCTGATGGCAATCCGTTCCGCCGTCTCACGCAGGGCCTGGGTAATATCTTCGTGATGATCGTGTTGCCAGGCAAAACGGATCATCGCGCGCTTTGCGCTTCTGCCGCTGCCTAGACCTTCGATATTGATGCGGATGAACTGGCGCAGGAAGGTTTTCGGATCGAGCTGGCCTACCTGGTTCTCGGCGCTTTCCATCAATGCATCGAGCTCATCCATCACGCGCCGCCGCTCGCGCGCGATCAGCGCGGTCAGTATGGCCTCCTTGCTCGGGAAATACTGGTACAGGGTGCCAATCGAAAAACCGGCCTTTGCAGCCACCTTATTGGTAGTCAGGCCGGCTTCGCCTTCGCTTTCCAAAATGTGAGCAGTGGTCTGGAAAATGGTCTCGATGGTGCGCTGCGCGCGCTCTTGCGTGGGCAGTTTACGCATGATTTCAGAGGAAGAAGCTGGATTGGTCTTGGCCATGTCGACACCTGTCAAAAACTGAGCAACTTGCGAGTTTAAAAACTGAATAAAGCTCAGTATAGTACTTCTGTCGATGCATCACATCGTTACCTAACATCCTTACCTGATATCGCTATTCCATAAAGGCAGTCCGTGAACACATCCAATCCGTTAATGGTAAGAAAACTATTGGTCGACCTGTCGCAAGGCTTCCCGCGCCACTGGCTGGCGGGCAAAGCTTTCCGCACGCAATTCTTCAATGCCTTATCGATGAGTTTTCCAGTCGGAGAACAAGAGTTCATCGACTCCGTGCGCGCCTCCGCCCGTTCCTTGCCGGCGGAAGCCAAATACGCATCCCTGCACGCCACCATCCAGGATTTTGTCGGCCAGGAAGCCACCCACCGCCGGATACATTCCTTGTACAACGCCGAACTGGAAAAACAAGGCCTGGTCAATCACTGGCAACACTGGGCCGCCGACATGATCGCCTTGGGCAACAAGCGCAACGTGCCTGAAATCAGCAAGCTGGCCGTTACCGCCGCCTTTGAACATTACACCGCGGTGCTGGCCGATCTGACCTTGCGCTATCCCGCAGTGCTGGAAGGCGCAGACCCGATGCTGGCGACACTGTGGCGCTGGCATGCGGTGGAAGAAACCGAGCACAAGGCAGTTGCGTTCGACTTGTATCGCGCACTAGGCGGCAGCTACAAGAAGCGGGTGCGTTGGTATGCTTTTGCCATGTCGCGTCTTAATGTGATGGCAACCAGGCAAACCATCAACAATCTCTGGCATGACGGGGTTTTGTTCAAACCAGGCACCTGGATCGATGCTGCGCGCTTCTTTTTTGGCCGCCACGGCCTGGTCTGGCTCACTGCCATCCCTCTGCTCAGGTATCTGAAACGCGACTTCCACCCTTGGCAGCATGACAACCGGGAACTGGCTGCAGATTGGCTTACCGCCAATTCCGAGCACTATTCAATCGTACGCGGGCCGAAAGAAGCTTGAACAATTGCAACGAAACTCCTGAACTTCTGTCGAATCGGCTGAATATTGAAGGCGTGATGGACTAAAATGCCACCGCCGCTTTAATTTAGCCGATTCAAGGAGTTTTCGTTTATGTCCAGGATGTACAGCTTTTCGCGCGCCACGCTACCGGTTTTGCTGGCTGGCGCCCTTGCCGCCTGCTCAACCACCAAACCTACGGTCTATCAAGGCGAGGAATTCAGCGAAACCAGCACCTTTTCCCACGATTTTGCCACCTCTGCTCCGGCTACCTGCGAAGCGGCGCGTCGCACCTTGCTGAGCCAGGGTTACATCATCAAGCAGGCCAAGGACGATCTGGTCGACGGCCACAAACACTTCCAGCCGGAGAGCGACGTGCACGTGGAAATCGAATTCCATGTAGTGTGCGCGCCTAACGGCAAGCTGGGCAAAAGCACCACGTTGTTTGTCAGCGCCACCCAGGATCGTTACGCGCTCAAGAAAACCAACAACTCCGCCAGTGTCGGGCTGAGCGTGCTGGGTTCGGTATCGATGCCGATTGGCAGCACCTCCGACTCATTGGTCAAGGTCGCCAGCGAGACGATTCCAGCCGGCCAGTTCTATGACCGCTTCTTCGGCTTGATCGAACACTACCTGGGTCTTGACAGTGGCTTGCCTGTGGCCGATTTCGATGATAAGCCGGCGCTGCCGGTCAAATCTTCGACAAAAACCTCCGAATAAGGTCGTAGGGTGCGCACGCTTTTGTGCCCACGCGGACCTCAAACACATCGGTCACGTTTATAGATAACGCGTGGGCACAAAACGTGCCCACCCTTCTTAAAACGCTTTCTTCAAGCCCACCTGGAAAGAGTTGGTCTTGTTACCGCCCGCAAACTGGCCGCTATAACTGGCATAAGCGCTGAAATCAGTCGCCAATGCAATGCTGGCGCCGAGATCAAGGCGTGCGCTATTGGACGGCCCCATGTACGCTGGCAAACCGAAGCTGCCGCCCATGCCGACGACGTTGGCACGCACATCGCGCTCGCTGTCTTCAAACTCTTTTTCCCACGCCAGCTTGGCAAACGGCTGCACCGTATATTTGCCCAGCGCGAGCTTGCTGGAGACTTGGGCGCCAAGGCTGGAAACCAGCGAGTTGCGCTTTTGCGACTGGAAATTCATCGCTGTGCTGTCGTTGCCGTTTTCCATATAGCCGCCAACATGGACTTGCTGCCAGGTCAAGGCGCCGACCGGACCGAGGACCGCTGCGCCAAGGTCGAAATCATATTGACCACCGATGCGCAACAAGAACTGATGGCCATTGGTGCTGCCGGTCTCGCTGCGGGTGGCCGCCCCCAAGGCAATGTTACGCGTCACGTCGTTATACTGCAGCGAGCCGACCATGCCGAGGCCGTTAAGCGCCCAGGCGCCGTCACGGTATTGGGTATAGGCCGACAGCATGGCTTGATCCAGCTTGAAACCACCGGTATCGCCGCCGAAATGCGCCCGGTTATGCGCAAAGCCGAAAGCGCCGCCGACCGTGACATTTTGATTGACCGCGTAGTCGACGCCAATCGACAAGCTGTTGGATGAACCATCCAGGCCGGGATTATTGCCGTTGTGATCCAGACTTTGGTGGGTGTTGTCGTACGCTGCATAAGCTTCGACCTGCCCTGCCCGCGGTGTCAGGCGCAGACGGTCGTCGATCACCCGGGTGAAGGTTTGAGCGCTAGCCAGCGGCGCTTCTGCCAGCATGCCGATCTGACCGGGAGCCTGCAATACCGATTCGATGTATTGCGCAAGAATCGCGTGGCCGGCGCCGGTCGGATGAACGCCGTCGGCAAACAGATAGGTTTTATCGGCATTCGGCGCAACCAGGGTCGATGTGGTGCACGTCGAAGAACTGGTGGTACAGGCCGGCGTGGTGACGTTGGTAAAGCCGTACAGACCAGGATTAGCGATAGCTTCACGCAGCAGGCCGAAGGCGTTGAGCGCAACGATATTGCCGCCCAGGCCACTCAAGCCGCTATTCAAGCTGGTATTGAAACTGGTTGAAGCCGCAGTCCACAAGGTGGCCAGTGCCGGAATCGACGCTCCCTGCGGGGTGCGGCCGATGTCGGGCAAATTGATCACGATCACGGTGCCGGCACCGGCTTGTTGCAATTGCTTGACCAGGCCGATCACATTGCCGGCTTCTCCGGTAACTTGCTGGATGGTTTGCACCGCGGTAGCAAGCTGGGTCGACGGATTCAGCAACCCGGCGATATTCGTCTGGGTGTAGCCGAACACATCGTTGGCGCCGGCCCAGACCGCATACAAGCCCTTACTGTCCAGTCTTGGATTAGCGGCCAGATAACCCCGGACCTGGCTGGTGACCGTCGGCACCAAAGGTGCTGTGGCTGCATCCGGCCAGCCGTTCTGGCTGGTCACGCGGGCGCCGCCGACGGCATAATCGGTGCCGCCGGCAGGCTGGGCGCCGGACGGCGTCAGCACTGCGGCGGGATTGGCAGTGGCGCCGTATTTGTGGGCCACGATTTGCGCCCAGACCGGATCCGGGTTGGTGGTGAACGATGGCTGCCTGCCGACGCCGGTAAAATATCCGCTATCGGTCAGCGAATCGCCGAAAAACACCATCTGGGAAAAATTCGCCGCGCTTGCCGGCGCACAAAAGACAAACCCGGCGCCGAATACTGCCGCGGTGCGTGTCGCCATAGTCAATGCACGGGCCATCGGGCGCAGGCGGAATTTGGGTAAAGATAATTGCAAGTGTGTCTCCTTCTTGTATTTATATTATAGATATCGCGTCGTTAATATCTTCCAGCCCGGCATCGTTGTCAATCAAACTGCATAGACAAAACATTCGGAATGCAACGGCGCCGCGCGCGTCGCACCAAATGGCTTGTCAAACGTGCTGGTTTTCACGCCATTTGTGCCAAACTGTGTTACGTTCGCCGCCAAAAACTGACGCAGGCCGTTCTCTACATTCAAACCGACCATGGACAAAATAGACAAACAAATTCTCGCCATATTGCAAGAAGACGCCAGCACGCCGGTGGCGGAAATCGCCGAGAAAGTCAATCTGTCGTCGACGCCGTGCTGGCGCCGCATACAGAAGCTGGAAGAAGACGGAGTGGTGTTGCGCCGGGTGGCGCTGCTGGATGCCGAAAAGCTGAATGTCGGCGTGACGGTATTCGTCTCGATCAAGACCAATCAGCACAACGCCAACTGGTATGCCCAATTCAGCAACACCGTAAAACTGATTCCCGAAGTGGTGGAGTTCTACCGCATGAGCGGCAACATCGATTACCTGTTGCGGGTGGTGGTACCGAACATCGCTGCCTACGATGCGGTATATCAGAAGCTGACGCAGTCGAACGCGTTGTTCGACGTCAACGCCAGCTTCGCGATGGAACAAATCAAGCACACCACTGCGCTGCCGCTTGATTATGTCGGATTGGACTGATGCAATCCGCCCGGATTGCAGCTTAGGTTACTGCTTCAGTTACAGCGCCTGCTCCATACATCTGAAAGCCTGTCCCATGTCGGCCATCAGATCATCGATATGCTCCAGGCCGACATGCACCCGCACCAGGGGATTCTGGTAAGTCGTCGCCGATGCTACCCGGGTAGGCGGCTTGTCCAGCGGTAACGCCAGGCTTTCAAAGCCGCCCCACGACAAGCCGATGCCAAACAATTGCAGGCTTTCAAAGAATTTAGACAGCGCGGGACGGCCGACTTCTTTCAACTCAACCGTGAATAAGCCGCTGGCGCCAAGGAAATCACGCTTCCACAGCTTATGGCCAGGATCAGATGGCAACGCCGGATGCAATACCCGCTCGACCAACGGTTGCGTGCGCAGATATTCCGCCAGCTGGATACCGCTCTCCCAATGCTGGCGCAGGCGTACCGCCATGCTGCGCATGCCGCGCAAGGCCAGGTAGATATCGTCCGGACCGGCAGTCTGGCCGAAATCATGGGCGCCGTGCTTGAGGATGCACCAGGCCCGCTCATTGGCGCTGGCGACACCCAGCAAGGCATCGGAATGGCCGACGATGTATTTGGTAGCGGCATGGATCGACACATCGACACCGTGTTCGAACGGTTTGAAAAACAGCGGCGTGGCCCAGGTATTGTCGAGCAACACGTAGGCGCCGACTTTATGCGCTTCTTCGGCGATGGCCGGAATATTCTGCACCTCGAAGGTCCACGATCCGGGGGACTCGACAAACACCACGCTGGTATTCGGCCGCAGCAAGGTGCGGATTTCGCCGCCGATCAAGGGGTCGAAATACTCCACTTCAACGCCCATGCGACGCAATACGCGATCGGCAAAGGTCCGGGTCGGGCCATACACGCTGTCGGTAATCAGGATATGGTCGCCGCTTTTGACGAAAGCCATGATGCTATGGGTACAGGCAGATAAACCCGATGGAAACACCAGGCAGTTGTGGCCGCCTTCCAGCGTCACGATCGCCTGTTCGAAGGAACGGGTGGTTGGCGTGCCGAAACGGCCGTAGTTGGACATGGGATTATCAATCTGGCGGCTGGCTTCCCAGTCTTCCAGGTTGTTGGCGATGATGGTCGAACCGCGGAACACCGGCGTATTGACCATTCCCGCGAAACGCGCCGGTTCGCGGCCGCAATGCACCAACTGCGTATCGACATGCGTGGCCGGGGAACCTGAGGAATTATCGGGAGACATAAGAAATACTCCATGCTGAACTGTACGGCGAGATTACCTGGGTCTATTGTAGAATTCTGGACGTGGAAAATTATTGCAACAAATCGCCTTAAATCAGGATTTATTGGAATATTTTTCTAACATTTCAATAATTAAAAGAAATTATTCACAAAACAACAAGAAAATCTGCAGCCTGGTGCCTCCTGACTACTAAGCTAAGCCATTCGATATATATGCAATTCATATCAATGGCGCACAAATCATATATTTGACACGGCGTTATGGGCGAGGCACTCTAGGGCTAGCCCTGCAGCCATTATTTCTGGAGATGTAAATCATGCCGCAATATCGTTCCCGCACCACCACCCACGGCCGCAACATGGCCGGCGCCCGCGCCCTGTGGCGCGCCACAGGCATGAAGGACGGCGATTTCGACAAGCCGATCATTGCCGTGGTCAACTCGTTTACCCAATTCGTCCCGGGTCACGTCCATCTGAAGGACTTGGGCCAGATGGTTGCCCGCGAGATCGAAGCCGCCGGCGGCGTTGCCAAGGAATTCAATACGATTGCGGTCGATGACGGCATCGCCATGGGCCATGGCGGCATGCTGTACTCGCTGCCATCGCGCGAACTGATCGCCGATTCGGTCGAGTACATGGTCAACGCCCACTGTGCCGATGCGATGGTATGCATCTCCAATTGCGACAAAATCACCCCGGGCATGTTGATGGCTGCGATGCGCCTGAACATCCCGGTAGTGTTCGTTTCCGGCGGTCCGATGGAAGCCGGCAAGGTAGTCGAAAAGCTGCCAGGCGTTGCCGTGATCGATCAAAAGGTTTTCAAGATCGACCTGGTCGACGCCATGATCAAGGCTGGCGACGCCTCGGTCAGCGATGCCGACATTGCTGAAATCGAACGCTCCGCCTGCCCGACCTGCGGCTCCTGCTCCGGCATGTTTACCGCCAACTCGATGAACTGCCTGACCGAAGCGCTCGGCCTGGCCCTGCCCGGCAACGGCACCATTCTCGCCACTCACGCCGACCGCAAGGAATTGTTCCTGCGCGCCGGACGCCTGATCGTTGAACTGGCCAAGCGCCATTACGAACAAGATGACTACTCGGTCCTGCCGCGCTCGATCGCCAGCAAGGCTTCGTTTGAAAACGCCATGACGCTGGACGTCGCCATGGGCGGCTCGACCAACACCGTGCTGCATTTGCTGGCCGCAGCACAGGAAGCGGAAGTCGATTTCAAGATGGCCGATATCGACCGCATCTCGCGCCATGTTCCTTGCCTGTGCAAGGTAGCGCCGATGACTGACAAATACCATATCGAAGACGTGCATCGCGCCGGCGGCATCATCAGCATCCTGGGCGAACTGGCGCGCGCAGGCTTGCTGGATACCAGCCGTCCGACGATTCACAGCCAAACACTGGGCGACGCCATCGCCAATAACGACATCACGCAAACCCAGGATCCGGCAGTGCACAAGCTGTTCAGCGCCGCTCCCGGCGGCGTGCCGACCCAGGTTGCGTTTTCTCAGGAAAAGCGTTTCACCAGCCTGGATACCGACCGCGACAACGGCTGTATCCGCAACAAGGCGCACGCTTATTCGCAAGACGGCGGTCTGGCGGTCTTGTACGGCAACCTGGCGGAAAACGGCTGCATCGTTAAAACCGCAGGCGTCGACGAAAGCATCCTCAAGTTCAGCGGCCGCGCACGCGTGTTCGAAAGCCAGGATGACGCGGTGGAAGCGATCCTGGGCGATACAGTCCATGCCGGCGACGTCGTTATCATCCGTTACGAAGGACCGAAAGGCGGCCCTGGCATGCAGGAAATGCTGTATCCGACTTCGTATATCAAATCCAAGGGCCTGGGCAAATCCTGCGCGCTGTTCACCGATGGCCGTTTTTCGGGCGGTTCGTCCGGCCTGGTGATCGGCCATGCTTCGCCGGAAGCGGCAGAAGGCGGCGCCATTGGCTTGGTGGAGGAAGGCGACACCATCGAAATCGACATCCCTGAGCGCCGCATGCACCTGAAAATCAGCGATACCGAACTGGCGCAACGACGCGCTGCGATGGAGGCCAAAGGCAAGGATGCCTGGAAGCCGGCCAACCGCCAGCGTTACGTCTCGCAGGCATTGCAGGCCTATGCTGCGATGGCAACTTCGGCCGACCGTGGCGCGGTGCGTGACATCAGTCAGTTGAAACGTTAAGCGACATGCAAGCTTGTGTCGTAACGTTTACTTAACAAGAAAAATGTAACTCTCTGTAAAAGAGGCCGGTGCAAACCGGCCTCTTTTTGCTTCTACTCCCTTGCCGGCGCTCAATTTTCGCGCCTCGCCAGACTCCTCCCCAGGTCATATTCTTTGTCACGATATGGTAAAGTTGCGAACTGTTTCCTGTGGCAGATCCTGCACGACATTACCGCAACCGATTCCCTGGCGAATCTTATGGCAGTCCCTGCATGTCTCCCCGTTAACGCTACCCCCTAAACCACACTATCGGATTGGCATCTAGCAACAGATGACGTCGTTGAATAATTCCGGAATGCAAAGAAAAACAGTCGCCATTATTGGCGGCGGCCCTGCTGGCCTGATGGCTGCCGAGGCGTTGGCTGCAGGCGGCGTGCAAGTGGATGTTTACGACGCCATGCCTTCCGTCGGCCGCAAATTCCTGCTGGCCGGCAAAGGCGGCATGAACCTGACCCATTCCGAACCCTACGACGCCTTCCTGTCCCGCTACGGATCGCGCGCTCCTCAAATTGCGCCGTTGCTGGCCCAGTTCACTCCGGACGCGTTACGCGAATGGGTTCATGGTATGGGCATCGAAACCTTCGTCGGCTCATCCGGCCGCGTTTTCCCGACCGACATGAAAGCTGCGCCTTTGCTGCGCGCATGGCTGCATCGCTTACGCCAGGCCGGTGTGCGGTTTCATATGCGCCATCGCTGGCTGGGCTGGGCTGAAGCCGGAACACTGCGCTTCGATACACCGCAAGGGCAACAAACCGTCAGCGCCGACGCCGTTGTGCTGGCGCTGGGCGGCGGCAGTTGGGCGCGTCTTGGCTCGGATGCCAGGTGGGTGCCGCTGTTAAGCCAGCGCGATATTGCAGTTGCACCGCTGCAGCCGTCCAATTGTGGATTCGAGGTTGGCTGGAGTGAATATTTTCGTAGCCGCTTTGCCGGCGATTATCTGAAATCGGTCGCTATTACCGTTGCGCATGAGGATGACCCTGACGGTCAGCCGGCATCTCGTAAGCAAGGCGAGTTCGTGATTACCACCGAAGGCATTGAAGGCAGCTTGATTTATGCCCTGTCGGCCGGCTTGCGCGATCGGATTTCTGCCAGCGGCAAAGCGCTGATTCAGCTCGACCTGCTGCCGGACTGGCCTTTGCAGCGGGTGATCGACGAAGTAACGCGGCCGCGTGGCGCGCGTTCCTGGTCTAGCCATCTGCAAAGCCGTTTGGGACTGAAAGGCGTGAAAACCGGTTTGTTGCGAGAGCTGGTTACAGCAGCCGATTTTGCGGATCCATTGCTTCTGGCGCACGCCATCAAGGCGTTGCCGCTAACCTTGCTGGCGACCCGACCTATCGACGAAGCCATCAGCAGCGCCGGCGGCGTCACGTTTGAAGGCATGGACCAGCAACTCATGCTGAAAGCCTTGCCGGGCGTCTTTTGCGCCGGCGAAATGCTCGACTGGGAAGCCCCCACCGGTGGCTACCTGCTAAGTGCCTGCCTGGCCTCCGGACGGGCTGCCGGCAATGGCGTTTTGAACTGGTTACGGTAACATGACGACGGCTGAATTGATGAAGGAAGGAAGTGTGAATCCAGGCAGGCTATCGCAGGCGGACCTGCAGCAGGCCGGTGAATGGCGCACTTCCAAGACCGTTGGCGTGGTGGTGTCCGTCCTGGTCCACATCATCGGCATCTGGTTTTTGCTGACGAAGCTGACGATCGAGACGCCAATGTCGCCGCCGCCTGGCAATATGGGGTTGCTGCTCATCAGCGCAGCGCCGGCGCCCAGCAGCGTGCCGCCGCCGAAACTCCAGACGCCTCCGGCCAAGCCGAAATCCCCGCCCAAACCGCGCAAGACAGAGCAAAAACAGGAACAGGTTCGCAAGCCCGCCGCCCCCCCTGCCGCAGCGCCGCAACCAACCATTCCGCCGCCGCCCGATGCGCCTAAGTACGAGCAATCGGTGCAAGAGGATTTTTCTTCGCACATCCAGGCTGCACGCCAGCGGCGCGAAGCAGCCCAGACCCAGGAACGCGCCGAAGCCGGCGAAGCTGCGGAAGAAGCGCCACAATCGCCGAACGACATTGCACGCGCCAACATCCAGGCCCAAAGAGGCTGGATGGGTATCGACAAGGACAAATCCGGTGGCATATTCCAGGTGCGCGATAAAACGCCGTTCAGCGCCAGTTTGATTTTCCGCGGCTGGAACGCCAGCGCCAGCCGGAGTGCGCAGCAGAATATTCCGGTTGAACGCGGCAGCGAAGAAAGCATCGAAATGGCCATCATCAATAAAATGATAGAGATGATCCGCAAGAAAACCAGCACCGACATTCCCTGGCGCTCGCAACGCCTGGGCCGTGTCATTACGCTCAGCGCGCGCTTGAAAGATACCGCCGAACTGCAACAGTTCCTGATGCGGGAAATGTTTTTCCAGGATAGCGCGCCGAACAGGTAAGCCCAAGCCGGCGTAGCCAATCCCCATATCTGTATTGCTGACATCTCGAACCGCAAAAAATGTCGGCTACGCCCTTGTTCGGCTTACAAATTCGCAATCCATGATCAATATGACATCAATAAAATCATCTTGACATAATATCACGAGGAGATGATAATTGGCCGATCCCAAGAAATGGAAAGTGTCTTTTCACGACGAATTTGATCCCGAATTCGACGCGTTCTCAGTAGATGTTCAAGATGAATTGCTAGCTGTTGCCGCCGCCGTAAAGGAACTCGGACCAGCCGCCGACCGGCCCCATGTCGGAACGCTGGAGAACCCCAGGCACCCCAATATGAAGGAGCTTCGCTTCAAGGCAAACAACGGCGCGGAAATTTGGAGGGCCGCCTTTGCCTTCGACCCTGATCGTGAAGCGGTCATCTTGGTGGCAGCCGACAAGCAAGGCATTGATGAAAGCAAGTTCTACAAAGATCTGTTGAAAAAGGCCAACAAGCGTTTCGATAAGCACTTGGAAGATATCAAGTTTGCTGAAACTGCCAAGCCTGCGAAGACGAAGACCAAAAGCGCCAAGGGGAAGAAATAGGAGATGGACATGGGAAGAAATCTAGACGACGTCATCAAAAGCCTGCCGGCTGGTCGCCAGGCGAAAATTGCAACTCTTTCTCAGAAAAAAGTCGAAGAGATGATCGCACACGCCGCTACGCTCACCGATTTCCGCAAAGCTGTGGGAAAGACCCAGGCTGAGGTGGCCAAAGAGCTCGGCATCAAACAGAACGCCGTTTCGCAACTCGAAAAGCGCTCCGACACCTATGTCTCCACACTGCGTCGATTCTTGAAATCTCTTGGAATGACACTGGAGCTGTCAGTCGTCGCAAAAAACGGCACCCGAATCGACCTGCCGAACTTCCTGCCGTGGGACGATACCGAAGCGTTCGCCACGATGCCCACAAGAGCTCCTGCAAAGAGAGCGGCTGCCGCTACCAAATCCGCACCAAACGCGACCAAAAAGAAAGCAACTCCCTCGCGCAAGCATGCCGCACCGCCCCGGTAATGGTCTGGTTTAGCCAAGCCGGCACCCTTGCGTACCGGGACATCCTAAACCGCAAAGAAATAGCCGCTAAGCCTTGTTCCGCTTACAATATCGCCTATTCCCGAATATTAGCGATCAGACGCGATTCCGCGCCTGAGAAAGAATCCATTTAATGCAATCAAATTTTCAACAACGGGCCGCCCGATGACGGTAGCGGCACAAAAAGTTTCACCTGGCATGCAGCAATATCTCGGCATCAAGGCCGACTATCCGGACACGCTTGTGTTCTACCGGATGGGAGATTTTTATGAACTGTTTTTCGAGGATGCGGAAAAAGCCGCGCGCCTGCTGGGCATCACGCTGACCGCACGCGGCACTTATAACAATGCGCCGATCAAGATGTGCGGCGTACCGTTTCACTCCGCCGATCAATATCTGGCCAAGCTGATCAAGCTCGGCGAATCGGTGGCGCTGTGCGAACAAATCGGCGACCCTGCCACCAGCAAGGGGCCGGTCGATAGAAAAGTGCTGCGCGTGATTACGCCCGGCACCTTGACCGACTCCAACCTGCTGCCGGAAAAATCGGATCAGCCTTTGCTGGCGCTGTACGTCACCCAGCAACGCAAGGTGATGAAGGTTGGTCTGGCGTGGCTGTCGATGGCCAGCGGCGCGCTGAAGATGATGGAATTCGCTTGCGATCCGGAGACGCTGGATACCCTGCTGAAGCAGGAACTGGAACGGATTGCACCGGCCGAGATCCTGGTGGCCGACATGGTCGAAGCTATGCTGGCCAGTAACGTGGTCGACAAGACCACCACCGTGCCGGAATGGCACTTCGATATCACCCACGGCCTGAAATCCCTGCTGGACCAGCTCGCGGTCAGTAGCCTGAGCGGTTTCGGCGCCGAAGGCTTGAGCGCTGCCATCGGCGCTGCCGGCGCCCTGCTGCGCTATGCCCAGTCGACTCAGGGCAAAGGCTTGCAGCATGTGCGCACGCTCACGGTCGAAACGGAAAACGAATTCATCGGCCTCGATGCCGCCACCCGCCGCAACCTGGAACTCACCGAAACCATACGTGGGCAGGATGCGTCATCCGGCGCACCTACCCTGTTTTCATTGCTGGACCACTGCCGCACCGCGATGGGATCACGCTTGCTGCGCCATTGGCTGCACCATGCCAAGCGCGATCAAGCTGTTGCGCGCGGCCGCCATGCGGCGATCGGCGCCCTGATCGCCGCCGATACCGGCAGCGCCATCTCCGGCACGCTGAGCGCAGTGCCGGATATCGAACGCATCACCGCCCGCATCGCCCTGCTGTCAGCGCGGCCACGCGACTTGGCCGGCTTGCGCGACGGCTTGCTGCAACTGGATTCCCTGCGCGCCGACATCGCCATGTGTGGCAGCCAGAATCAAGCTGACAATCAAGCGCCGCTGCTGCAGGAACTGCAATTTGCACTGGAAACCCCGGTTGATTGCCTGCAGCTGCTGCAAAGCGCGATCGCTACCGAACCATCGACCATGGTGCGCGACGGCGGCGTCATCGCCACCGGTTTCGATGCCGAACTGGACGAATTGCGCGGGCTTTCGGAAAACGCCGGCCAGTTCCTGGTCGACCTCGAAACGCGCGAACGGGCCCGCACCGGAATTGCCAATCTGCGCGTCGAATACAACAAGGTGCACGGCTTCTACATCGAAGTCACGCACGGCCAGACCACCAAGGTACCGGATGACTACCGCCGGCGGCAGACCTTGAAAAACGCTGAGCGCTATATCACGCCGGAATTGAAAGCGTTTGAAGACAAGGCTTTGTCGGCGCAAGAACGCGCGCTGATACGCGAGAAAGCGCTGTACGAGCAGATTTTGCAAGATTTGGCGCCGCATATCGGCACCTTGCAAAACATCGCCCACGCACTGGCGCAACTCGATACGCTGGTAGCCCTGGCCGATCACGCCGCACGCCACGACTGGTGCGTGCCGCAGCTGGTGACGGAACCTGCAATCCAGATCGTGCAGGGCCGCCATCCGGTGGTCGAAAAGCAGATTGAACGCTTCATAGCCAACGACTGCCAGCTGTCCACCGAACGCAAGCTACTGCTGATCACCGGCCCTAACATGGGCGGTAAATCGACATTCATGCGTCAAGTGGCGTTGATCACGCTGCTGGCTTATGTCGGCAGTTACGTACCCGCCGACAGCGCCGTCCTGGGCCCGATCGACCGCATCTTCACCCGTATCGGCGCCGCCGACGACCTGGCCGGCGGCCGCTCCACCTTCATGGTTGAAATGACCGAATCGGCAGCCATCCTCAACGGCGCCAGCGAAAACTCGCTGGTGTTGATGGATGAGGTCGGTCGCGGTACATCCACCTTTGACGGCCTGGCGCTGGCATGGGCAATCGCCCGTCATCTGATCGACGCCACCCGCAGCTTCACCTTGTTTGCGACGCATTATTTCGAGCTGACCCAATTGCCTGACTTGCACCCGTCGGCAGCCAACGTGCATTTGTCCGCTGTCGAGCATAAGGACAGCATCGTCTTCCTGCACGCAGTGCAAGCCGGTCCGGCATCCCAGAGTTACGGCTTGCAGGTGGCGCAACTGGCCGGCGTGCCGCCGCCGGTGATCCGCGCCGCCCGCAAGCATCTGGCTTTGCTGGAATCGCAATCGATGCAGCCGACGCCGCAATTCGATCTGTTTGCGCAAGTCGCCAATATGGATGACGACAGCGACAAGCAGACTTTGGATAGTGAGCTGATGATTGCCCTGGATAGCATCGATCCCGACGCTTTGACTCCGCGTGAAGCGTTGGAGCAGCTATATCGCCTGAAGCATCTCACTGCGACGCAGAAAGCCTGATGAACGCCTTCGCCTCTCGCAGACTGCCGTTTCGGCCAGCGTTATTACTAACGCTGGCGCTGGCGGCAGGCTGCGGCGCGGCGCAGGCCGAAACCACCAATTTCAGCTTTGGCGTGATCGCACATGTCTTTCGCAGCGGCGCGGATGAAACTCCGTTACGCGACGCCATCAGCGAAACCGATGCCGATAATCTTGCCTTCGTTGTGGCAAACGGCATCAAGGCCAGCAGCGAACCCTGTACCGACAAGCTGTACAGCCAGCGCAAGGCACTGCTGAACAGCGCAAAAAACGGTTTGATCGTATCTTTATCAGCCAGCGACTGGGTTGCGTGCAAAACTTCGGCCGACCGCTCTGCCTCCATAGAACGCCTGAGCCGGATCCGCGACTTGTTTTTTTCTGACGAATTTTCTTTTGGCGACAGCAAGATTCCGTTGATCAGGCAATCGACCTCGCCCAAGTTTCGCAGCTACGTAGAGAATGCGCGCTGGGAAATCGGCAATGTGATATTTGCCACGATCAACCTGCCGGCCACCAACAATCACTACCTGCCGGAAGGCGGCCGTAACAGCGAATTCGAGGACCGGCAAATCGCCAACCGGGAATGGCTGCAACGGATTTTCCTGAATGCATCGCAGAAGAAATCCGATGCGGTTGTCTTGTTTTGCGATGGCGATCCGCTGGCAACCCAGCGCCACCGTGCCTTCGACTTTAATATCAAGCGTGACGGGTTTTCCGAGATCCGCCAGAAAATCAGTTCGCACGCGGCGCATTTTGAAGGCAAGGTGCTGGTCATTCACGGACCACATGGCAGCAGTTCGCCACCCCCGGCGAACATTATCTGGCAGCGCAATCTGGGGGATCTGGAGATCCCGAGGGGCTGGCTGAAAATAACCGTGAATCCGGCCAACCCTAAACTGTTCGAACTCGGCAAACCTGCCGATTCGCAGACGCTCTCTAGGCGATAGCCGTATCGTAGGGTGGGCACGCCTTTGTACCCACCCTACGAATTAGTGAATAGGATGACTGCGGAAATGGTCATCCGCGCCATCGTCGTCCAGATCGTCGTGATGATGACCGTGGGCGCCGTGGACATGCTGATGGGCGATTTCTTCTTCCGATGCGGCACGGACTTCCGTCACGCTCAGATCGAAACGCAGGGCTATGCCGGCCAGCGGATGATTACCGTCGAGCACAACCTTGTCGTCGGCAATGTCGGTCACCGTGAAAATCAATGCCTGCTCTTCTTCATCCTCGTTGTCTGGCGTGCCTTCAAATTGCATGCCGACTTCCAGCGGTGTCGGCAAGCGATTGCGCGGCTCTATCTTGACCAGATTCGAGTCGTACTCGCCAAACGCGTCGTCCGGCTCAACTTGCAGCTCGGTTTGATAGCCGACTTCCTTGCCATCCAGCGCCTCTTCGATTTTCGGCAACGTGTTTTCGTACCCGCCGTGCAAATACACCATCGGTTCGCTGCTTTCTTCGATCAGATTGCCTTGGGCATCTGACAATTTGTAGCGCACAGTCACTACCGTATTTTTGGCAATCTTCATGATCATTCCTTTCATTTAACATGCGTTGGGATTATACCCGCTGATTACACGCCAATTCGTGAGCCGGGCCTAATTTTGCGGCATACAACCCGATATAATGACGAAATGAAAAATTCCACACTCCTGGGCGGCCTGTCCCCCGCGCACTTTTTACGCGATTACTGGCATAAAAAACCCTTGCTGATTCGTCAGGCCTTGCCCGGCTTCAAGCCCTTGCTCTCGCCAGAGGCCCTGTTTGAACTGGCGCAGCGGGACGACGTCGAATCACGCCTGGTGACGCATTTCAAGCAGCAATGGCAAGTAACCAACGGTCCTGCCAACGATTTGCCGAGTACCGACCAAAAGGATTGGACCCTGCTGGTACAGGGCGTCAACCTGCACGACGACGGCGCGGATGCCCTGTTGCGCCAGTTCCGCTTCATTCCCGATGCGCGGCTGGACGACCTGATGATCAGCTATGCCACCGATACCGGCGGCGTCGGTCCGCATTTCGACTCTTATGATGTGTTTTTGTTGCAGGCTCACGGCCAGCGGCGCTGGAAAATAGGGGCTACCCAAGACCTCACCCTGGTAGAAGGCAGCGCGCTGAAGATACTCAAGAATTTCGAGCCCGAGCAGGAATTTATCCTGGAACCCGGCGACATGCTCTACCTGCCGCCGCAATACGCCCACGACGGCACCGCAATCGGCGAATGCATGACGTATTCGATCGGTTTCCGCGCCCCGCCATTCCAGGAGTTGGGTGAAGCGTTCCTGCAGTTCATGGCGGATTCCATCGACCTGCCGGGGCGCTATGCCGATCCCGACCTGGAACCCAGCAAGCATCCGGCGGAAATCAGTGGCAGCATGCTGGCGCAAATCTCGGATGAACTCAATAAAGTCCGTTTCACCGACGACGATATTGCCATTTTTGTCGGCGAATATCTGTCCGAACCGAAAGCCAACGTATTTTTCGAATCGCCGGCGCGGCCGCTGACGCTGGCGCGCTTTACCGCCGCATTAAACAAACGCGGCGTGGCGCTTTCACGCAAAACCCAGATGCTGTATCGCGGCAAGCATGTATTTATCAATGGCGAGTCATTCGCCGCCGGACGTGCCGACAAAACATCATTGACATTGCTGGCAGACCAGCGCCGGCTCGACAGCGAAGCCGCCGCCAAAGTCTCGACCGACGTGCTTGAAGCGCTCTACACCTGGTATGAAGACGGCTGGATTACGCTAGGCTGAGCGCGTCAGGTATAAAAACAATAAAATCAGGATTTTATGGCTGATGTTTAAATAGGCATAAGAGAAAGAAGATATTCTCTTAAAACATTGAAATAGAATACATAATATTTTGAATAAGACTTTATTTTAATGTCATTAACAATAAAACAAATACGGGATTACTTAATCCGATTTGCATAAATATTATCTGCAAGTGACATTATTTAACAAATCAGCTGCGAAATGTATGTATCTCAACATATCTGCCGGGAGTCGCCATGCAACGACGGCGAATGTGTTTTCGGCGGCAATTTTGAACGAACGCAGTGAATCGCACCCGCCAGCGAAATAGAAGCGGTTACCAGCACCTCTGAAAGCGCTGTTGCATTGATACAAATTCTTACCAAATAGCAAACCGTTAATGTCATATTTAACAAATTCCAGCTATAATTCTGAGCTGGAAAGTTTTTGTTGCATCGCGATGCGCAGTCCCGGCAAAGCACTGCGAAAACATCCTGTAGAGCGATAATTACCGGTAATTATTCATCGCAAAATTTTTGATTACTACTGAAGGAACATTCATGAAAAAAACACTGTTGATCGCATCCCTGTTGGCTCTGACTCTGGCTGCTTGCGGCAAAAAAGACGAAGCTCCTGCCGCTGACGCTGCTCCTGCTGCATCCGTTGCTGCTCCTGCTGCCGCTGACGCTGCTGCATCCGCTGCATCCGACGCTGCTGCTGCTGCAACTGCCGCTGGTTCGGCTGCTGCTGACGCTGCAACTGCTGCTGGTTCCGCTGCTGCTGCTGGTTCCGCTGCCGCTGATGCTGCTCACACAGCTGTTGACGCTGCTGCTGACGCTGCTAAAGCTGCTGCCGCTCCTGCTGCTTCCAAGTAATCATTGGTTGCTTAAAAAAAGCCGACCCCTGGGTCGGCTTTTTTATTATCGAAATTATTGTCGAAAATTTCGGATGAAGTTCGCGCCTCACGGCAATTGACAGCTTCACACGTCACGCACCACTTTCCTTACATCTCGATCCAGTCGAAGCCCTCTTCCTGGCACGCGATCGTCACTTCCACCAATTCACTATGACGCGCACCGCACAGCGCCGCGTACGCCAACTCCGGTAAATTGTTACGCACACTCAGGTGCGCACCGACTACCTTGCGCAAACGCGACTGATCCAGCGCCGCCAGGATTTCACGCGCAACATCATTCGACAAATGCCCGTACTGGCCGCCGATACGACGCTTGAGCGATGGCGGATAAGCCGAATCGCTGAGCATCTGCCGATCGTGATTGCATTCCAGCACCAGCGCATCGCTACCGCCGAGGACTTGCACCAGATGTTCGGTAAGCTTGCCGGCGTCGGTCAGCACGCCGAGCCGGCGATCGCCGTCGGTTGCCACGTATTGCACCGGCTCTCGCGCATCGTGCGGAACCGTATAGGGAATCAATTGAAGATCGCCGATGGCGAAGCGATCGCCGTCGCGGCAAAAATTAACCGCGACATCGTTGGTGCTGTCCTGACGCAAAGCTTGGTAAGTACCGTAGGTGAGCCACACCGGCAAGCGATGACGACGAGCGAATTTGAAAACGCCGCCGATATGGTCCTGATGCTCGTGGGTGACGATAATTGCGGAGAGTGCGGCGCCATCCAGACCCAGGCGGGCCAGGCGGCGTTCGGTTTCCCGAATGCCAAAGCCGCAATCAAGCATCACGTTAGTAGTCGTGCTGCCTGATGTTGCTGAAATCAGCAATGCATTGCCTTCGCTACCACTACCCAGACTTGCGAATTTCAAGAGTAGTTCCTGGTTCCTGGCAGCTTCCTGGTAGCGTTAACCATGGTTCCGCATTGCGTCTTTACGACTGGCGGCCAGCTTACTTCAGCTGTTCGTTCAACAAAGCCAGGATCTTGTCGGAAGTTTTCGACAGTTCAGGCTTGCCATCCTTGTTCAACACGGCAACCTGGCTGCCGGCATCAGTACCCTTGACCAGAATACGGTAACTAGCCGCATTTTTCGCCTTGTCGCTATCCGAGCTGCTGAAAATCTTGGCGAAGAAACCCTTGTCCGATTTCTTGTTCTTGGCATCGGCATCCTGATCGACATAACGTACGTAGTAAGTACCTTGCGTACGGTCGCGGTCTTCCACGGTGAAGCCGACGCGGTCCAGCGCCAGCCCGACACGACGCCATGCGCGGTCGAATCCTTCATCAACCTGCACGTAATCGCCGGCAGCGTTCTTGACCAGCTTGGAGCGTGCATGCAACGATGGCGCATTGGCGACCGCAGCCTTGGCCTTCACTTCGTCGCTGCCCAGACGCACCATCAGGCGCGACAGGAATTCAGCTTCCAACTGCGGATCGGAAGGACGTGCAGTCCAGATGCTCGATTCCTTTTGCGCACCGGACAACACTTCTTCCGCGCCACGTTGGCTGATGTAAATCTCGGTAGTGCCATTCGGTCCGCGTTCCAGGCGGGTGCGGAACTTGTCGCGCTCACCGGTCGAATACAGCGAATCGAATACCTTGCCGAGCGTGTTGCGAACGAAATCCTGCGGAATCTTGGCGCGATTTTCAGCCCAGTCGGTTTCCATCACACCGGTTTCCGAATTCTCGATATTGATCAGGAAGCCAGAGTCCTGCCAGAAATCCTTGACCTTAGGCCACAGGCTTTCCGGGCTTGCATTGACCACCAGCCAGCGCTGCGAACCATCGCGCTCGATGTGCATGTCGGGAGTAGCGTTAGGTGCAATCGCTGCGGCAGCTGCGGCCGGGCGAACGCTCTGGTCGAGGTTGTAGCCGGAAGCGGTCGCAGTGCCTGCATTCGCTTCAGGAATCGCATAACGATTTTCGCGCTGCAACTGAGTCAGATCAGGAGGGATATCCAGTTTTGGCGCCGTCACCTTGCCTGCGCTTTTATAATCGATGCGATCCGGCTCGAGCACCGAACTGATCGACGAGCATCCTGCCAGACCTGCTAGCGCCAAGGCGATGACAGCGCTACGTTGTGTGAGACTGATTTGAGTCGATGAAATGTTCTTGCGAATAGTCATGTGGATACAGGATCAAAAAAACGAGAGAAGTTCTAGGGAAAACGCCTGTCAGCGCAGCTTATTTTAATACACCCGATTCACGCAGCGCCGCCCGCACCGTTTCATGAAACTCGGCGGCCAGCGGCACCAACGGCAAACGGATACCGTCAGACATCATGCCCATCTCTGTGAGCGCCCATTTCACGGGCAGAGGATTCGGTTCAACAAACAATTTATTATGCAGCGGCAAAAGCTTGTTGTTCAGTTTGACAGCTTCAGCAACATTTCCGTTCATCGCGGCGACGCACAACAGGTGCATATCGCGTGGCGCGACGTTGGCAGTTACCGAAATATTACCCTTGCCGCCGCAGAACATCAGCGCCATTGCGGTAGCGTCATCGCCGGAATAGACAGCAAAATCGGCCGGCGCCAGGCGAATCAGATCCGAGCCGCGGCCGATATTGCCGGTTGCATCCTTGACGCCGATAATGCCAGGCACTTGCGCCAGGCGCAGGATGGTCTCGTTGCTCATGTCCGCCACGGTACGGCCGGGGACATTGTACAAAATGACCGGCAAATCGACCGACTCGGCGATTTTCTTGAAATGCTGGTACATGCCTTCTTGCGTCGGCCGGTTGTAGTAAGGCACAACCTGCAGCGATGCATCGGCGCCGGCTTCCTTGGCAAAACGGGTCAGCTGAATCGCCTCTGCCGTGGAATTGCCGCCGCTGCCGGCAATGATAGGAATCCGTTTGGCCGCGTGGTCGACCGCCAGCTTGATCAGGGCACAGTGCTCTTCCACCGTGACCGTCGGCGACTCGCCTGAAGTGCCGACGATGACGATGGCGTCGGTTCCTTCTGCGATGTGCCAGTCAATCAGCTTTCGCAAACCTGGCAGGTCGAGACCGCCGTCAGTGTGCATGGGAGTAACGATTGCAACAATGCTGCCCTTGATCATGATCGTGAATGCTAAAAAATAAAAGACTGATTGTAGCGGATCGCCGTGGCTATGGGTTATTTCAGCTTGTAAATCAGTTTACAAATACAATTGCCACATGGAAATATCAAGCAACCCGCCTACACCCTGAACCAAACTGCTTACGCGGTACGCAAGCTTGAAGCTGCGCTGGCGGCACCCTTAGCGGAGCCCTTAGTGGCCCCCTTAATGGCGCATATCCGCTGCACCATAGCCGGTTTCGGCCCTTCCACATAGCCATCCTCAAAGGCCACCACGCGCCAGTTGCTGCCCGTATTGGCCGTATCGGCGGCCAGCAAGTCCAGCAATTCGCCAGGCTGCAGCAAAAAATCAGGATTGGACGGCTTGCCAAATTGCGCATTACCGGCGGCAAACGTTTCATAGAGCAAGACGCCCTGCTCTGCCACGCTTTCCAGTATCGCAGGAAACAAGGGCCGATGCAGGTAGTTGGTCACCACCACGGCGCTGAACCGACGGGACTGGAATAGTGCCGCAAGCGCATCCGAGGGGCCGGCTTCCAGCTCAATCTGGCGCGTAGCGATATCGCTTATGCCGGCAGCGTCGATCTCGGCCAGCAATTCCGGATTGCGATCAACCGCCAGCACCTGCAGGCCTCGCTGCGCCAGCCACAGAGCATGACGGCCATTGCCGCAAGCCAGGTCCAGCACGGTACCAGCCGGTATCAAGCCGCCGAAGCGGCTGACCCAAGGTGAGACTAGATTTAGCGGGACTGCATTTATCAAGATGTCATCCCTGGCCAGGTCGGGTTGCACGGGTTGCACAGGTTGCATAAACAGGCTACATAAATTATTTAAATCGCCCGTCATTCCCGCAGACGCGGGAATCCAAGCTGCATAAAATGGATTCCCCACCTTGGTGCCCGCGTTCGCGGGGACGACGCCGCTGCGCACTTTAGTTGTAACTCAAGCCCATCGCCTCGCGCACATCACGCATCGTATCCTGCGCCAGCTTGCGCGCATGATCGCAACCGTCTGCCACAATCGCCCGCACCAGTGACGGATCGTCAAGATACTGCTGGGCGCGTTCGTGCATCGGCTCTTGTTCCTTGATGATGGCGTCGATCACCGGTTGCTTGCATTCAAGGCAACCAATGCCTGCGCTGCGACAGCCCTTGGTGACCCATTCCCTGGTTGCATCGTCGGTATACACAACGTGGAATTGCCATACCGGGCATTTGTCCGGATCGCCGGGATCGGTGCGGCGCACCCGCGCCGGGTCGGTCGGCATGGTGCGGACCTTCTTGGTGACCACAGCCTTGTCTTCGCGCAGGGCGATGGCATTGCCATAACTCTTCGACATCTTCTGGCCGTCCAGCCCCGGCAAACGCGAAGCTTCCGTCAGCAGCGCTTGCGGCTCCGTCAGAATCAGCTTGCGGCTGCCTTCCAGGAAACCGAACAAGCGTTCGCGATCTATCATCGACAGGTTCTGGGCATCGTCCAGCATAGCCTTGGCCTGGCCTAGCGCGTCTTCGCTGCCCTCCTGCTGGAATTCGGTGCGCAGTTCGTTGTAGAGCTTGGCACGTTTGCTGCCCAGCTTCTTGACGGCTTCCTGGGCCTTTTCTTCAAAGCCCTTTTCCTTGCCGTACAGATGATTAAAACGACGGGCGATTTCACGCATCATTTCAACGTGCGGCACCTGGTCGTCGCCCACCGGCACCTGGCTGGCGCGATAAATCAGCACATCGGCGGCTTGCAGCAGCGGATAACCGAGAAAACCGTAGGTCGCCAGGTCGCGGTCGGCGAGTTTTTCCTGCTGATCCTTGTAGGTCGGCACCCGCTCCAGCCAGCCCAGCGGCGTCGCCATCGACAGCAGCAAATGCAGTTCGGCGTGTTCCGGCACCCTGGACTGGATGAACAGCGTGGCCTGCGAGGGATCGACCCCAGCTGCCAGCCAGTCGATCAACATGTCCCAGGTATTGGTTTCGATCTGGCTGGGATCGTCGTAATGGGTGGTCAATGCATGCCAGTCGGCGACAAAAAACAGGCAAGGCAGCTCGGATTGCAGCCTCACCCAGTTTTTCAAAGCGCCGTGATAGTGGCCAAGATGCAAAGCGCCAGTCGGGCGCATACCAGAGACAACACGGTCAGGGTACATGGGTGATTAAATTAGCGGAGTAAAAAGGAAATTGGCAACGTGATGAATTGCAGCAAATCAAGCGCGAACGAACGAACCGGATTGACCCAAAGATACAACAACGATACACCACCGATTTTAATAAAAAGCAGTGCCAGTACAATAAAAAAACCATATGGTTCGATTTTCGCAAACTGATATGCATATTTATTCGGCAGCAAACTTGTGAGGATGCGCCCCCCGTCTAAAGGAGGAATTGGAAACAGATTGAAAGCAAACAGCGCCAAATTGACCAGAACACCGGCTTTAGCCATCAACGCAAAAAATTCTTCCGGTCCGTAAAACGTCACTGAAAACTGGTAGAGCACGAACCATACCAATGCCATGAAGAGATTCGCCGCCGGCCCGGCCAGCGCGACCCAGGCCATATCCCGCTTGGGCTTGCGCAACTGGCCGAAATTAATCGGCACCGGCTTGGCATAGCCGAACAGAAAGGCGCCGCCGGTAGAGAAATACAGCAATATCGGGATCAGGATGGTGCCGAGGGGATCGATATGCTTGATCGGATTGAGGCTCATGCGGCCCAGCATATAGGCGGTGGAATCGCCGAAATACCTGGCGGCGTAGGCATGCGCGGCTTCATGTAGCGTAATCGCGAAAAGCACGGGCAAGGCATACACTGCGACGGTTTGGATAAGATCATTCATGGGCGGGATTCTATCAGAGGGGCGCTAAGACACGGCGAAGCATGCGACAAATGGTCCGCGGGCAGGCTGTATTTGGCGGGGAAATTTCAAAAAGGCAATAAGGACAAAGTATCAAATATCGGGAACAAGTCCTTACCTCACGCTAATAATCCAACTTTCCAACAATCACAAACCAAACAAACCTGCATCGCCACGTCCCTGGCGTATCAGTTCCGGCTCGTCGCCGGTCAGGTCAATCACCGTGGTCGGTTCCAGGCTGCAGGCGCCGCCATCGATCACCAGTTCGATTTGCTTTTGCAGTTGATCGCGCACTTCTTCCGGATCGGTCAAGGCATGCTCCTCACCCGGCAAAATCAAGGTGGTGCCGATCAATGGCTGTCCGAGTTCTTCCAGCACCGCACTCACGATACCGTGCTGCGGCACGCGCAGGCCGATGGTCTTTCGCGCCGGATGGCTCAGGCGGCGCGGCACTTCCTTGGTTGCTTCCAGGATGAAGGTATAAGCGCCCGGCGTTGCGCTTTTGAGCTGGCGGAATTGGCGGTTATCGACCTTGGCATACAGCGAAATCTCGCTCAGGTCGCGGCACAGCATGGTCAGATGATGCTTGTCGTCGACACCGCGGATACGCCTGACGCGTTCTACCGCATCCTTATCGTCCAGCTGGCAGACCAGCGCATAACAGCAATCCGTGGGCAACGCGACGATGCCGCCGGCCCGGATGATTTGTACCGCCTGATTGATCAGCCGCAGTTGCGGATTATCTGGATGGATTTGGAAAAACTGGCTCATGGCTCGACATTCTAAATCTAAAAATGAAAAACGGCGCTAGCCTTCAGGCTAGCGCCGCCCTGCGTACTATCAGAAATTACAAGGCTGTCGCTTGTGGATCGCGCAACGCTGCAATACGTTGTTCTATCGGCGGATGGCTGGAAAACAGCGCCATGAAACCCGGCTTGTCGTTGATGCCCAGCGCTGCCATCGACTCAGGCAGTGTCGCCGGCGCAACCCCGCCCAACCGTGCCAGCGCCCGTTGCATCGGCAACGCACTCCCCAGCAACTTGGCCGAACCTGCATCGGCGCGGAACTCGCGATGACGCGAAAACCAGGCGACGATCATCGATGCGCCTATCCCCAGCACGATCTGCGATACCAGCACAGTCGCCATGTAACCGATACCAGGGCCGTCATTATTGCCACGCGACAAAGCGCGATCGACAGCATAACCGATGACGCGTGACAGGAACACCACAAAAGTATTCACCACGCCCTGGATCAGCGTCATGGTGACCATGTCGCCGTTGGCGATGTGGGCGATCTCGTGACCCAATACCGCCTCGACCTCTTCCTTGGTCATGCTTTCCAGCAGGCCGGTGGAAACCGCGACCAGCGCGGAATTCTTGAAAGCACCGGTGGCAAACGCATTCGGATCGCCCTGATACACTGCCACCTCTGGCATGCCGATGCCGGCACGTTGCGCCAGTTTGGTGACAGTATCCACTAGCCACAGCTCGGTCGAATTGGACGGTGCGGTAATGATGCGGGCACCGGTCGACCATTTCGCCATCTGCTTGCTGATCAGCAATGAGAAAATCGAACCGGTGAAACCGACCACCAGTGAAAACACCATCAGCATCGGCAGGTTAAGACCGGCGCGCGTCAGGAAACGGTCCACGCCCAGTAACGACAAAACGACGCTCATCACTAGCATCACAGCGATATTGGTAGCGAGGAACAAGAAAATACGTTTCATGTAGAAAACTCCGGAATGGGAAAGAAGTGTCTTTAAAATAAGGTCGCCGACGCAAATTTCAAGGGCTGAAGAGACAATTATGCCAGACTGCCGACCTGTCAAAACAGCACATTTGAATAATATTTTCACAACAAAACAATTGTTTCATACAACGCGCCAAGAAACCTGCATGCTTGAAATCACTGAACCAGCCACACCACCCTCTTTCATCCGCCAAATCAGCCGGCCGTTTCTGCGCGATCGCTTGATGCACTTGCTGCTGATCGCCGCCATCATTCTGTCTGTTCTTTCACCACAGCCATTCGCCGAATACCAGACCTGGGTCGACTGGAACACCATCGCGACGCTGGCCGGCATGCTGCTGCTGACCACGGGCATCGAAGTCAGCGGCTACCTGGAACACCTGGGACGGACCATCATCAACCGGTTGCAGCAGGAACGCGTGCTGGCCATCTTCCTGGTGGCGGCGTCGGCCCTGCTGTCAACCGTGCTGACCAACGACATCGCGCTGTTTATCATGGTACCGCTGACCGTCGGCCTGGGCAGCATCAGCGGCTTGCCGATCGGCCGCCTGGTCATCTTTGAAGCATTGGCGGTGAATGCCGGCTCATTGCTGACGCCGATCGGCAACCCGCAAAACATCCTGCTGTGGCAGCGCTCGCATCTGTCCTTTGCCGGCTTCACCTGGCAAATGGCGCCGCTGGCTCTTGCGATTTTTTTGCTATTACTGCTGGCGACCTGGTTCTGCTTCCCCAAACAAACCATACACGTTGAACTGGAAGACAACCCTGCTTCTTATCGGGTCGGTTTGCTGCGGACTTGCGGGTTGCTCTACCTGGCCTTCGTGGCGTCGGTGGAACTGGGGCATCCTGGCTGGGGCTTGCTAGGCGTGGCGGCTGCGGCGCTATTATTCTGCCGCGAAGTCATCGCCAAAGTCGACTGGAGCCTGCTCCTGGTGTTTATCCTGATGTTCATCGATATCCGACTGCTGACACAGTTGCATTTCATCCAGGACCGGGTGGCGGCGATCCCGCATTTTTCCCGGTTTGAACTGTTTATGACGGCCCTGCTCGGCTCCCAGGTCATCAGTAATGTTCCGGCCACCATCCTGCTGGTGAATTATTCCGATGCTTACAAGGTGATCGCTTACGGCGTCAATGCCGGCGGTTTCGGCCTGGCGATCGGATCGCTGGCCAATATCATCGCGCTGCGCATGGCGCCGGAACGCCATCTGTGGCTGCGCTTCCACCTGTATTCCTTTCCCTTCCTGGTTTTGTCGGCGCTGATTGCGTGGTTGCTGTTGGCTTAAATTCCTGCATCGAACCCGCAGCCTTCAGCGGAAAAACAAAAGCCTGGTCAAAAAAGTGTAATCAGCCTCGGTCGCCATCAAGCCCACCAGCACCAGCAAGCAACCGGGCGGCAGCAAGATCGCGATAACCAGCGCCAGGCGCTCCCAGGCCATGTGCATGAAGAAGGCGACGATCAGCCCTGCCTTCATCAGCATCAAGACCAGGATCAGGGTCCAGCGCAGGTAGCTGTGGAAATTAAAATAGTCGACCAGGTAAGACAGCGTGCTGAGCACGAACAGCAGGCCCCATATCTTGAGATACAGGCTGATCGGATGTTGTTGTCCTGTGGCGGAAGTCACGAGCGCACCTACCAGAGATAAAACAAGGCAAAAATGAAAACCCAGACCAGATCGACAAAGTGCCAGTACAAACCGGCGATTTCTACGATCTGGTAATTCCCGCCGATCTTGCCAACTTCGTCATAGCGGCCTCGCAGCAACCGCACAGCCACCGTAATCAGGTAGATCACACCCGCCGTCACGTGCAAGCCGTGGAAACCGGTGATCATGAAAAAAGTCGAGCCGAATTGCGGCGCGCCCATCGGATTGCCCCAAGGGCGCACGCCTTCCTGCAAAATCAACTTACTCCATTCGAACACCTGCATGCTGACAAAACACACGCCGAAACCGGCGGTGGCAATCATCAGGATGGCCGCCTTTACGCGCTCGCGGCGATAGGCGAAATTGACCGCCATCGCCATCGTGCCGCTGCTGCTGATGAGCACGAAGGTCATGATGGCGATGAGCAGCAGCGGCACCTCGGTGGAGCCGATCTTCAGGCCGAACACCAGGCTTGGATTGGGCCACGGAATGGTGCTGGAGATGCGCACCGTCATGTAGCCGATCAGGAAACAACTGAAAATGAATGTATCGGACAGCAGGAAGATCCACATCATGGCCTTGCCCCACGATACCTGGAACGCCTGCCGGTCCGAAGACCAGTCCGCCACCAGTTGCTGCCAGCGGCCGACAGCCGGTGCGGTTGCAGGTGATGGCGCAGTTGTCATGCTCATACATCCTCCTTTATGGCAGCGTTATGGCAGCGCCGTCAACGCGTGCCGCAGACCAGCCGTACCAGTTCCGGTGTCAGCCAGCCCAGCGCAGCAAACAACACCACCCAGACCGCCAGCAGGAAATGCCAGTAACGCGCGCATAGTCCTGCGCGCCAGGCAAGGCGGCGCCGGTCTGGCCGCCACGCAGTATTCGCGGTAAATCCCCAGGCCAGCAGTCCGCCCGCCACATGGAGTCCATGCATGGCCGTCAACAGATAGAAAAAACTGGCGGCCGGATTGCCGCTGGCCGTCACATGCATATTCATCAGAACTTGCCATCCCCACCATTGCACACCCAAAAAAGCAAAACCACAGAAACCCGCGGCGATCAGCAAAGTACGGGTGCGTTTCACTTGCAATGCGCGCGCAGCGACCGCGGCCGAATGCAACAACACGCTGGACAACACCAGCATCGAAGTGCTGAGCCATAGCTGCCATGGCATCGCCAGCGGCGACCAGTCGTTGGCGTCCATGCGCATCACGTAAGCTGCCAGGAACAGCAGGAACAACGCCGTCGCGACACCCATGAACAACCACAAGGCGACGCTGACGGCGCTGCTGCGCTGATTGCCAGACAAGCCATACCCCAGTCCCGGCTGCAGGTAGCCGCCTGCCGGCGGTTTCAAAATGGCGGCTTGGTGCATGTTATTCATGTCAATCATGCCAATGCCTCCTTAGCGATACGCGATTCCGCATCGCCCGCCACCGGCGGTGCATTTTGCGCAATGAAATCTTGTGGCGCGCCAGGCACGCTGTAGGTGTAGGCGCCGCGATATACCACCGGCAGCTGCGGCCCCCAGTTACCATGGGTAGGCGGGGTCTCCGGTGTCTGCCATTCCAGCGACGCGGCGCGCCATGGGTTCGGAGAAGCAGGCTTGCCGCGAAACACGCTCCAGATCAGATTAAAGATAAACAAGAGTTGCGCCGTCGCCACCAGCAACGCAACCACGGTAATGAAGGTGTTCAGCGATTGCGCCGAATCGGGAATGAATTTATAGCCCTCGAAGGCATAGTAGCGGCGCGGCATGCCAAGGATGCCGAGATAATGCATAGGGAAGAATATTGCATAGGTGCCGAGGAAAGTGATCCAGAAATGCACTTTCCCCATCCCTTCGTTAAGCATGCGTCCGCTTACCTTCGGATACCAGTGATAAATCCCGCCAAAAATCACCAGCAAGGGCGACACGCCCATCACCATGTGGAAATGCGCCACCACGAAATAGGTATTGGAGAGCGGGATGTCGACGCTCACGTTGCCGAGAAACAACCCGGTCAGGCCGCCGATAAGGAAGGTACTGACGAAAGCCAGCGCAAACAACATCGGTACCGACAGATGGATATCGCCATTCCACAAGGTCAGCAGCCAGTTGTATACCTTGATGGCAGTAGGCACCGCAATGATCAGGGTGGTAGTCGCGAAGAAGAAACCGAAGTATGGATTCATGCCGCTGACGAACATATGATGCGCCCACACAATCACGCTCAGCACCCCTATCGCCACGATCGCGTACACCATGGTGCGATAGCCGAAAATGCTTTTACGCGCATGGACGCTGATCAGGTCCGACACGATGCCGAACGCAGGTAACGCCACGATATACACCTCGGGATGACCGAAAAACCAGAACAAGTGCTGGAACAGCAAGGGGCTGCCGCCTTTGTAACCGGTGATCTGCCCCATCGATACCAATGCCGGCATGAAGAAGCTGGTGCCCAGCGTGCGATCCAGCAGCATCATGATGCCGCTGACGAACAGTGCCGGAAAAGCCAGCAGCGCCAGGATGGTGGCGACGAAAATTCCCCATACGGTGAGCGGCATGCGCAGCAAGGTCATGCCCTCGGTGCGTAGCTGCAGCACGGTGGTGACGTAATTCAAGCCGCCCATGGTGGCGGCGACGATAAAGATCAGCAGCGATACCAGCATCAGGATGATGCCCCACTCATAACCCGGCGTGCCCGGCAGGATTGCCTGCGGCGGATACAGGGTCCAGCCGGCGCCTGTCGGCCCGCCCGGCACGAAGAAACTGGTCATCAGAACAATCACCGAGACCAGGTAAACCCAGAAACTCAGCATGTTCAGGTAAGGAAAAGCCATGTCGCGCGCACCCACCATCAACGGAATCAGGTAGTTGCCGAAGCCACCCAGGAACAGTGCGGTGAGCAGATAGATCACCATGATCATGCCGTGCATGGTCATGAACTGGTAGTAATGCGGCGCATCGATAAAAGCGAATTTTCCGGGAAAACCCAGTTGCAAACGCATCAGGTTCGACAATCCTACCCCCACCAGGCCGGCCAGGATGGCGACGCTGGCGTACTGGATCGCAATCACCTTGTGATCCTGGCTCCAGACGTATTTCCGAAAGAAGCTTTGCGGTGCATGGTGGGCGCTGTCGTCGGTGTAGGCCATGGCGTTCCTTGATTAACGTAATGAAATGCGTAATGGTGTTATGGAGCGGATTTTTGTGCTTGCTGCGCAGGCGTGGCTGTTGCCGGCGCACCGTAGGATTTGATGTATGCCACCAGCGCCTCCAGTTCGGCGTCGCTTATCTCGATTTTCGGCATCATCGGCGCAAAGCCCTTGACCACGCGCGCCTGCGGATTGCGGATGAAATTCTTCAGATAAGCTTCGTCCACCAATGCAGTGGCGCCGTTCTCCATGGTTTCGGTTTTACCGAACAAACCCTTCCAGGTCGGACCTACGCGCGGACTGCCATCCACCGTATGACAGGCAACACAGGCTTTAGACTCAGCCAGCGCCTTGCCTTGCGCCACCAGAGCATCGCCAGCCGGGGCTGCACCAACGGCGCCAGCGGCAGCAACCGCCTGCGCCACCGAAGCAGGCGCCGGCGGCGCCATGCTCTGCGCAAACGTCGGTTGCGCTTTCAGCCATTTTTGAAAACTTGCGGCGTCTTCCACTACGACATAACCGCGCATGCCCGCATGGCCGACACCGCACAATTGCGCGCACAAAACTTCATAGCGGCCGATCTTGTCCGGCGTGAACCAGAATGAAGTCACCATGCCCGGCACCATGTTCATGCGAGCGCGGAACGGCGGCACATAAAAATCGTGCAACGTATCCACCGATCGCAACAGCATCCTGACCGGCTGGTTGATTTGCAGATGGAGTTCGTTGCTATTGATCAGCACATTGTCCTGGCCGGCGGGGTCGGCAGGATCCAGTCCGAACGGATTGGCGGCGCTGATCAGGTCGACGCCGGAGCGCCCCAGCTTGCCGCTGGCGCCTGGATAGCGAAACCGCCATTGCCATTGCTGGCCGATGACCTCGACATCCCGCGCATTCGCCGGCACCGTGACGTAAGCCGCGTAGACAAACAGGCCCGGCGCCAGCAAGCCCATGATGGCGATGCTGGTGGCGATAATCAGCCAGCGTTCAAGTTTTTGATTGTCGGGCTGATAGGCCGCGCGCCGCCCTTCGCGATGACGAAAGCGCAGCAACGTGTAGACGATGAACAGATTGATAACGACGAAGAAAATGGCAGTAATGACCAGCGTGATGGTCAGCGTATCGTCCATTTGCCGCCAGTTCGATGCCAGCGGGGTCAACCACCATGGGCTGAAAAAATGGAACAGCAGCGAGGCAACCAACATCAAGACGAGTGCAACAGCCATGGCCATAGCTATTCTCTCCCCTGCAAGCAATGCCCGCAGCAGTGACTTAGACGCAATGAAGACTACTCTTTGATCGCTACAGACGGCAGCGATTCGACGCAACAACGCGATCTGTCCAGCGGATCAGAATCGGAATCCTGATCCGTTGACAGTCACATTGACAGTCACAATTAACCGGTGTGCGCAGTTATTGTCCGATCGGCCGTTCCAGCTTCCAATAAATGATTGCCGCCGTCATACCGAAAATCAAATGGGCAACCACAGTCGCCCAACCGCGCATGTCAGCAAACCATGAGAAGAAGCGGGCCATGCCGTAGAAATTGAACAGGTAAACGGCCAGGCCGAACACAGCGCCGGTCAGCAATACCATGCCAACGCTGGAGTCAAAGTGGAAGGGTGCGATGATGACGGCCAGAATCAGGCCCAAAACAATGCCCAGCACGTAGTGAGTGGCAAGGGCCACCGCTACCACGCCGACACTGAAGGTGCTTGCCTGCATCGTATCCGGTCCGAGGACGATGGCGGCAACCATGCGCGACGTGATCCAGGGGCTGGTATCCATGAACAAGGTTGACCAGAGCAATTCCAGCACCATCACGACTGCACCGGCGGCAAAACCGGAGACTGCTGCGGCTGGCCAGTCTGGCAAGCGATTCTCCAGGTGATGCGAATGCATGTGAAGTTCCATGATGACCTCCTGAAAGGCAATAACCAACAACCACATCGTTGTTGCAGATATGGCAAGGCCGCGAGCAATACACTCTGCTGCAGGCTCACTTTCAGAGTAGTACAGAATCATAGACATGCAAAGGAAGTAACTATGCTGCGACGCAGCAGGTGATATCGCCGACGCAGGACATTTCGAGGGATTCAGAGCATTGGGGGAATTGCCATGTTGCCGGGGTTACAGAATACCCGGTTACGGAATTACCAGTTGTACCAAACCGGTGTGACGCTGTCAGGCAACGGCGGCAACGCGCCAAGATCAACCCGCGACTCGGCAGGGCTGTGGAAATCGGAGCCGCGCGAGGCCAGGAAACCGTAGTTGGCGGCGACCTTGGCGTAATAGGCATATTGGTCTGGCGTGTGGCTGCCTGTCATGACTTCGATCGCGGCGCCGCCGAGTTGTTTGAACTCGCTGAAGAAGGCGTCGAATGCCAGGTCGCTCAATTTGTAGCGTCCCGGATGCGCCACTACCGCCACGCCGCCGGCGCCGCGAATCCAGCGCACTGCCTGCTCCAGCGACGCCCAGCGATGCGGCACATATCCGGGATTACCCTCAGTCAGAAAATTGCGGAATACTTCACTGGTATCGGCGCAACGGCCGATTTCCACCAGATAGCGGGCAAAATGGGTACGCGATATCAAATCGGGATTGCCGACATGTTTCAAAGCACCTTCGTAGGCATCAGGAATCCCTGCAATCGCCAGTTGCTCCGCCATTTCACGTGCGCGCCGTTCACGGCCGCCGCGAGTTGCGATCAGCCCCTGCACCAACTCAGGATTGGTTTCATCGATCTGTAAGCCGACAATGTGGATAGTCTGGCTGGCCCAGGTGATCGAGATCTCAACCCCGGCCACATAGGATAGTTCAAGTGCCGCCGCGGCTGTCCGTGCCTCGCTGATGCCGCCTACTTCATCATGATCGGTCAGTGCCCATATATCGACGCCATTAGCCTTGGCGCGCGCAGCCACTTCCATCGGCGCCAAAGTGCCGTCGGAAACATTGGAATGGCAATGGAGATCAACGTTCAACATCAAAAGTCCGTACAGGGAAGACAGTAGTCAAGCTGCAATTGTACGCCCCTTGGAGCGCTCATGCTGCGAACGCACATTTCCTTGCCTACCGGATATCGATCCGTAGCCTGCTTCATCATATGGCGCGGAGCCGCTTGAACATCTGAACACCTATCTGACGCTAAGCCAGTTCATCTTGAAGAAACTGCTCGATCAATTCCGCCAGCGCCTGCGGCTGGTCGTGATGCAACATGTGCCCGGCATCCGCAATGATCGCACTCCTGGCCTGCGGCAGCTGCGCGATGCGGCTATCGATCTGGTCACGCATCACTTCCTGGCCGCCCATCCATTGCCACATATTGGTGTGCTCCGCCTCGACGCATAGCACCGGCGCCGTCGTGGCGCGCCAGCAGGCTAGCATTTCCTCCACTCTCGGCAACACCGGATTGATGATTTTATGCGCGGGATCGGCCAGGATTTCCCATCGTCCCGAATCATTCTGGCGCGACCAGTTCCCAGCCAGAAATGCAGCGCGCTGATCGCTTAAGCGCGGATTGGTTTTCTGCAAGCGCGCGGCCACGGCGGCCTGGTCCGGGTAACTCTGCAGGGCTGCCGCTTCGGCCAGTTGATCCAGCCATTTGGCATAACGCTTGGGCGCCAGTTCGGCCGACAGATGTTCACCGCCGAAACCTTCCAGGTTGATCAGCGCCTTGATCCGTTGCGGGCGTGTGCCGGCGTACAACCCAACCGCGTAGCCGCCCATGCTGTGGCCAAGCAAATTAACCGGCGCATCGGCTGAATAATGCTGCAAGATGCCATCCAGGTCGGCCAGGTAATCGGGAAACCAATAGCTGTCCACCGGCGGCCCCTCGGTCAGGCCAAAGCCGCGCCAGTCCGGCGCGATCACATGCCAGTCACGCTGCAGGCAATCGACCACGAACTGGAACGAGGCCGATACGTCCATCCAGCCATGCATCATGAAAATTTTCGGGGCGCCGGCGCGGCCCCAGTGACGTACGTGATAACGCTGGCCGCGCAGCGGGATGAATTCTGAACGAGATACTTTCATTTGCATGGTGTGCGCACAAGGCTAGAAAATTAGGCAGGAAATTAAGCAAAGAATCTAAGCAAGAAACTGCTCGAGATTGAAATTGGACTCCAGTTCGGCTCCAGAGAATTTCTCCGTCAGCCAGTGTTCGGTGCGCGTACGGCCGGCGTCACGCAAGGCGTGGATGAAGGACGCTTTGGTATTCAATTTGCTGGCAACGCTCAGCTGGCTCATCAGCGCTTCCGAGTCGATCACATGGATGCGCAACTCCTTGAGCCGCTCATGCATTTTGCCGCGCGCCTCGGGATCGGCTTCGGTTTCGCGCTTGGCCAAAGCTAGTCCGCCCAGTTCGGTGAAAAAAGTCGAGCTGAAACTGATTTCACTCAAACGCTGGCCGATCTCGTCAGTGCCGGTGGGTGTCAGCGGACGGCGGAAGGGATGCAGCAGCACCGCCAATATATCGGGCGAGTTGCACAAATGCAGCAAAGGAAAGATCGGCGGATTAGCGGTCAGGCCGCCATCCCAATAGGCTTCGCCGTCGATCTCGACCGCATGGTGCATCGATGGCAGGCAAGCCGATGCCAGCAAAGCATCTTGCGTCAGATCGCTATTGCGAAATATGCGCAAGCGGCCGGTGCTGACCTGGGTTGCGGCGATGAACAGCTTGACTTTGCCTTCTGCGCGCAAACGTTCGAAATCAATCTGCTTGCTGAGGATATCGCGCAAGGGGTTCAGGTCAAACGGGTTGAGTTGATACGGCGAGAACATCCTGGTCACGGAAAACATGTGTTTCAGCAACGCCGACGATGTCGCCTGTGCGGCGATCCCGGCCTCGCTCAATGCCTCCGGCCGCATGAAACTGTACAGATCCCTGGTGCTGACGCTATCCCAGAAATCCGCCAGCGCCTGCCGCGCGCCGTCACGGCCGCCGATAGCCAGGCCGTAACTCATCGCTACCGCATTCATCGCGCCGGCGCTGGCGCCGCTGATGCCCTCGATCTCGATCCGGGGATCTTCCAGCAGGCGATCCAGGGCACCCCAGGTAAACGCGCCGTGCGAGCCACCGCCCTGCAATGCCAAAGTCACTATCTTGTTTTGCATGAAAATCATCCCTGAAGATTGCTATCGGTTGAATCCAATCGTGCCCGCACATTATTTTATGCGCATGACAAGATACGACCATATGCTCCTTCCCCCTAATTTACCAATCTTTGGATCGGCGCGTTTGCTGAACATGGATTTGCGATCTGAAGCCCAATCCGGCGCCAGGCCATCCGGATTCGCCAGGCGCTCGTTACGCTCCAGGCCGGTTATCTGCGCCATGCCCTCTGCCGACAGCACGATGGGATGCTGATAGTCATGGATGTCCTTTGGGTTGAATGGGAGCCGATTAATGGAAGAACGGAAGATAAAAAGTGAAAGGCGTACTGTGCGCGCATTTTTTGTTGCAAAAAATACATACATCGTCAAATGATATTTGCAACCACATCAACAATTAACATCCTGATCTAACAAAAAATGGAAACAATAGGAAATATGAAAAGCTGTTGCCTATTAGTAATGCCGTTCAGTTAAGACGCCAGAGATATCTCCCTCATGCGTCGTTCCCGCGAACGCGGGAATCCATTTTCATTGTTTCACTCGGTAATTTGGATCCCCGCGTTCGCGGGGATGACGGAACCACCGTGGCGGCTGGCCACGTCATATCACTTAACTGAACGGCATTGGTTGCCTATCAGTCGTTTTTACAATTCCCGACTAGTTCGACTATTAATTCACGTTGAATTTCATTTATAATCACCGCGATAAATTAAATCTAAATAAGAATCGATTACATAATCACTCTCATTTACAATGTAATACATACCAGCCAGCAAAACGGGTTCACATGCCGTATTAGCCAGCCAAAAATTCCGCTTCGTCGTTGAAGCCAAACTTTTTTGACAACTAAAACAATGAACCGCCTTAACCCGATTGCCGCTGCCCTGGTCGCAGTGTTCGCCGCTCCCCTGACCTTGCATGCACAACCAGTCCCTCCCCCGAAAACAAATGCCGCACCAGCGGTGCTGCAAGAAGTAACGGTAGAAGGCAGCCGCGGCGATTTCAACGCCAATGGCACTTCCCTCACCAAATTGCCCGCCGACCTGCATGACGTGCCGCAATCGGTTGTTGTGGTGAACAAGGCGCTGATGCAATCGCAAGGCGCGAGCTCGCTGGCGGATGCATTGCGTAACGTTGCCGGCATTACCTTGGGCGGCGCGGAAGGCGGCCAAATCGGCAACAACATTAATTTGAACGGGTTTTCCGCGCGCACCGACATCTATCTGGACGGCTTCCGCGATCGCGGCCAGTACTATCGCGACACCTTCGCCATCGATGAAGTCGAAGTGCTGATGGGCCCGTCATCGATGCTGTTCGGCCGCGGCTCTACCGGCGGCGTGATCAACCAGGTGACAAAAAAGGCCAATCTGCGTGCGTCGACTGAAGTCTCGGCATCGGCCACCACCAACGGCCTGGTTCGTACCACCGCCGACTATAATCGTCCGCTGTCGGACACTTCCGCGCTGCGGCTGTCGGCAATGGCGCAAAATGGCAAGGCAACCACGCGCGACCAGACCGATGTCCAGGATTTCGGCCTGGCCGGCTCCTATGCATTCGGCATCGGCACCCCGACTGAAATTACCTTGTCGGCCCTGGTGCAGCACAATCACGACATGCCGGATTACGGCCTGCCGCCGCTCAATGGCCATCCAGTTCCGGTCGACCGCAATACCGCCTACGGCCTCAACAGCGACCACACCAACCAGGATGTGGCGGCGCTGAACGCCACCATCAGGCACAAGATCACGCCGGATGTCGTGTTGCGCAACCAGACCCAATTCAACTATGTCCGCACCAGCGCGGTAGAGACTGCGCCCAACACCATCGGCACGGTTTCCGCCACCGGCTTTACGCCGCTGACGCCATCGGCTATCAGCGCGCTGCCGTTGAGCGGCTTGTACGTGCGCGGCCAAAGCCATGATCGCGACATCCGCGACTATTCGATTTTCAACCAGACCGAACTGTCCGCCAAACTCAGCACCGGCAGCATCAAGCATGAGCTGCTGGTGGGCCTGGAACTCGGCCATGACGGCTACGACAACCAAGGCTACTACCGCAACGGCAGCTGCAACGGCGTGGCATTGAACGCCGCCTCGGCGGTAGCCGGTTATAACGACTGCGTGCCGCTGCTCAATCCAGGCTACAGCACGGCTGGCAGCAATGTCGCCAGCAAGGCCGGTAACCGTGCCGGCGGCTCCGCCAACACGATTGCCACCTACGTCAACGACACCGTGGCGCTGACGCCTGAATTCAAACTGGTCGGCGGCCTGCGCTTCGACAGATACATCGCCAGCATCACCAATTCGCTAAACTCGACCAATGCGCCTGCGGCCGCCAAGAACACCACCCTCGCCTCCGCCCAGCAGACAGTCAACTTCACCAGCGTGCGCGCGGGCGGCATCTGGCAGCCAAGCGCGGAGCAGTCTTACTACCTGTCCTACGGCACTTCGTTCAACCCGTCGCTGGAACAGCTGACCGGCACCACCGGCCAGCAAAACCTCGATCCCGAAAAAAACCGTTCCTACGAACTGGGCGGCAAGTGGGATCTGCTCAACGGCAAGCTGTCGCTCAACTCGGCCATCTTCCAGATCAAGAAAGAGAATGCGCGCAGCCAGATCACCACCGGCGTATATGAGCTGGATGGCACGGTCAGAGTCAACGGCGCACGCGCCGGCGCCGTCGGCAGCATCACCAAGGATTGGCAAATCGCGCTCGGCTACACTTACCTCGACGCCAAGGTGATCCAGTCTTCCGGACTCGACGGCACGCTGGGCAAGATCCCGGTCAACACGCCAAAGAATACGCTGACGACCTGGTCCACCTACAAGGTCGCGCCGCACTGGGAAGTCGGCGGCGGCGCCACTTACATGTCGGCACGCTACGCCAACCCTGCCAACACCGTGCAGGTCGGCGGCTATACACGTTGGGACGCGACACTGGCTTACACCCAGCCGAAATACGATATACGCTTGAATTTGTTCAACCTGACCAACAAGATGTATTACGATTCGCTGATCCAGTCCGACGGCGGACGTTCGGTCCCAGGCAACGGCCGCACTGCCATGCTATCGCTCACCTATCGTATGTAGCCTTGAAGAACCGTTCATGCTGATTGCCATTCCCGAAGTGCTCAACGCACAACAGCTCGACGCTGTGCGTGATTTGCTGGACCAGGCCGGACCGGCGTGGGTCGACGGCCGCGTCACGGCCGGCTACCAGGGCGCGGCGCTCAAGTTCAATCAGCAGATCGATGAACGCTCCGAAGTGGCGTTGCAATGCCAGCAGATCATTCTGGGGGTATTGGAGCGCCACCCGCGCTTTATCAGCGCAGCGCTGCCGAATACGGTCTACCCGCCGATGTTCAACCGCTACGGCGAAGGCATGACCTTCGGCGCCCATGTCGACGGCAGCGTGCGGATCAATCCGCATGACGGCCGCAAGCTGCGTACCGACATCTCCGCCACCCTGTTCTTGTCGGACCCGGCCTCGTACGACGGTGGCGAGCTGCAGATTGAAGACAGTTATGGCATGCACTCGGTAAAACTGGCTGCCGGCGATATGGTGATTTATCCGGCCACCAGCTTGCATCAGGTGACGCCGATCACCCGCGGCGTACGCACCGCCTGTTTTTTCTGGGTACAAAGCCTGGTGCGCGACGATGCGCAACGCAGCATGCTGTTCGACATGGACAACGCGATCCAGAAACTGAACCAGACCAACGCCGACGAGCAAGCGCGGCGTACCTTGATCGGCTGTTATCACAACCTGATGCGGCAATGGAGCGAGACCTGAAGGTCATCTGAACCCCACTTGAAACGCGTCTGAAATTGGGCCAACGCCGCAGCAGGCATTAATCTGCTGCGGTGTTACTATAGTTGGCTAGCCTCACGATTCGCTTGTGCGAACGGCTGAAGGCGGCATCGTTAAAACAACACTCCTGGCTGCACTCCTGGACTATTGACGATTTGCAGTTAATGCACCTTTTCCAGCAAAGAGTGGTTGCGATGCTTTCGGAGTCCCCAGTTTCCCCCGAGTACCTCAGCGAGGCGCTGCAGCTGCATTTGGCCGACGATCTGGTCGAGCATGGCTGGTCCCAGCAAAACATTTTCTTGCCGGCGCAACTGACGCTGGAGCTGGCCGCCGAATGCCGTTTGCTGGCAACCAGTGGCGCCCTGAATGCGGCCAGCGTAGGCCGCGGCACGACGCAAGCGATACGGACCGATATCCGCGGCGACCAGATTCTTTGGCTTAAAGCCGGACAATCGCCGGCATGCGACCATTATCTGCACATCATGGAGAATTTGCGCGTGGCGCTCAACCGCGAGCTTTTTCTAGGACTGGTGGATTATGAAAGCCACTTTGCGCTTTACGCGCCAGGCGCTTCTTACCAGACCCACCTGGACCGATTCCGCGACGATGACTGTCGCACGGTGTCGGTAGTCATCTATCTCAATCAAGACTGGCTGCCGGAACAAGGCGGCGCCTTGCGCTTGCATCCGCAGGGCGAGTGCACGCAAGACATTGCGCCGCTAGGCAGCCGCCTGGTGCTATTCCTGTCGGCTGACATGCTGCACGAAGTACTCCCGGCGACGCGTGACCGCCTGTCCCTCGCCGGCTGGTTCAGACGACGGCCCGCCTAAGGTAACTAGTTGTGAATTAAGAAACTTCGACTAAGCCCTGGCCCATGTGTCCGGGATGCGCCCGGCATGTCTCGGCATGTCTCGGCATGTCTCGGCATGTCTATGCAGCGCGCGGTGGCCTATACTGTTTGTATGACTTGCCGGCTGCTACCTGACCTATCCGGTTACCGGGCACCCGCGCAAAGCCATCCTCGACAAGGAAGGAGGCACAAAATGCCCTGGAATTTCGCCTGGTTCGGACTAGTCGCATTCGTTTTCGTATTGCTCATCCTGCTGAATGCGGCAGTATACATTTTTCGGGAATATGAGCGTTGCGTAGTCTTCACCCTGGGACGGTTCTCCGGCGTCAGAGGGCCGGGGCTGGTGCTTCTGATTCCGGCCATTCAACAGCTGGTCAGGGTGGATTTGCGGACCGTCGTGCTGGAGGTGCCGACGCAGGACGTAATCTCGCGCGACAACGTGTCGGTACGGGTTAATGCGGTGGTTTATTTCCGTGTCACCGATCCCAAGAAAGCCATCGTCGAGGTAGCCAATTTTTTCAACGCAACCAGTCAGTTGTCGCAAACCATGTTGCGCTCGGTGCTGGGCAAGCATCAGCTGGACGACATGCTGGCCGAGCGCGAAAAACTGAACCTCGCGATTCAGCAGGCGCTCGATGCGCAAACCGACTCCTGGGGCATCAAGGTTTCCAATGTCGAAATCAAGCAGGTAGACCTGACCGAATCGATGATCCGCGCCATCGCACGGCAAGCTGAAGCAGAACGCGAACGGCGCGCCAAGGTGATCCACGCCGAGGGTGAGCTGCAAGCATCTGAAAAACTCTACCAGGCAGCCCACGTATTGGCGCAGGAACCGCAGGCAATCCTGCTGCGCTACCTGGAAACGCTGACCGTGATTGGCGCCGACAAGAACACCACGGTCGTATTCCCATTGCCGATGGATCTGCTATCTTCGTTCCTGGGAGATAAAAGAAAGACGCCGTAGCCGGCGTCAAATTCAGTTCAGCCCGGGATACGTGAGTCGTACTGCGGCAGGGTTAAAGCCAGCCATGCCACAACGCATTTTTGGCGTTGCCATATAATTGGCTTTCCAAAATTTCCCGTCACCCGGCGCGCCAGGAATACCTCCAATCATGCACCCAATTACGATCGATACCCTCGCCGCTTTCCCGCTACAGCTAGAGGCGCATTTTGCCGCCATTCCCGCCGAATTTCGGCATTGGACGCCAGCCTCCTGGGAAGGCGTGCCGAGTGAACCGTTCACCGCCATCGAACAGATTTGCCACGTACGCGACATCGAGATCGACGGCTATCAGCTACGCTTCCGGCGCACGCTTGATGAAGTCGATCCACTTCTGGTTTCGATCGATAGCGACGCCCTTGCCAGCGAGCGCGGTTACGCCGCCGCCAATCCGGTTACCGTCTTCACCGCATTTCGCGCAGCGCGGGCCAAGACAGTCGAACTGCTATCGAACCTGAATCCAGAACAGTTCAAACGCAGCGCCGAATTTGAAGGTTATGGCCCTGTCACGCTACGCGGCCTGGTGCACCATCTGTGCAGCCACGACCAGCAGCACCTGGCGGGCTTGCAGTGGCTGCTTGGAAAAATAGAGACCGCTCGCAGGTGACATTCAGAACGCCGGCATCGACTTGCTTTAACATGGCACTCCTCCGATTTGTTTGCGCTGTAAACAGATCAGTCTACCGATGAATCGCGATCGATGAAGCCTCCCTGACGACAACGCCGGCGGCAGATCCATCGTCATTTGGTGTATCCTTTCCGGATGAACAGCGAAACCGACATCCAACTCAGCGGGCCATTCAGCGTTACCGACGCCACTGGCCGTAGTCATAACATAAAAGCAATTCGTATTTTCGATGAAGGCTATGGAATCATCGACGTCTATATCGATTTCGCCTCGGCGATCGGCAAAGACCGCCTGTATGAAGACAAAGTACTGATCGCCCAGGTTCTGGGCCAGTTGCGCAAGATCGGCTACGTCGGCCCGGACTTCGGCCACGGCGATCTTGGTTTGCAGGACGACAAACTGATCGTGCTGGAAGCACCGGAAGAATTCAATGCGTTCGCGGCAAGCAAAGGCTGGAAAAACCTGGCTGACGAATTTGCCGAAGAAGACTACGCAGACGATGCAGACAGCAACGACAACAGCAACGGGCAAGCGGCATCAAGCTCGAAACTTGACGCTCTCAAGAATAAATTCAAAGCCTGATTTTTACCAAAAACGTCATATCGACCTCGACAATATGATTACCGACATCGAGCAGTAAGTAGGGTGGGCATGAATGCCCACGCGTGACCGCGATAGCCGGAGTGCGAACGTACGCGTTACCGAAACAGTCATCTGCCACGAGTCAATTCCGCGTGGGCATTCATGCCCACCCTACTAGCTGAAGGCAGGCAATACTTACTTAAGTTCTGCAAGCTTTTTCAACGCCGCCAGCACTTCCGGGAAATCCGCGGTCACCATCGGCCCGAAATCGGCCGCGGCCGGTCCGGTAATCTCGGTGCTGTAGATGACCTTGCTGCCGCCGGAAGCCAGCGGCACGATTCTGTGGTGCACCAGTATCCGGGTGCCGTCTATGATCGTCTCATCGGTAAAACTCTGGTTCTCTTTGACATCGATCAAAGTGGTGGTAAACACGTCCTCGCCGGGAGGTTGCATCGAGAACGTGGTGCCAACCGCAAATGCGCCGTGGATCTCGATGTTATCAATCCCCTGGTTCCACTTTTTCCAGCCCTCTACGTCTGCAAACAGCTTCCAGACCTGTGCCGGCGTCGCTGTTGTTTCAATACTATCTTCGTGAGCCCACATGGTGTTGTCCTCGTTGTCTAAGGAAGCATGGATTGCGTGACGTTAATCCAAACATTAATTTAGCATGGCTACAGAACAGACCAACCTGCGCATAAAAAAAAGCTCGCCGCAGCGAGCTTTTTTCCACACCGGATTCAGTTGTTAAAACTGGTTCATCGTATTGTCTTTACCAGATGCTTTCAGAGCAGCTTCGCCACTGAAGTAATCTTTGTGATCATCGCCGATGTCTGAACCGGCCATGTTCTGATGCTTGACACAAGCGATAGCCTGGCGGATTTCCTTGCGCTGAACGCCGGCAACATAACCCAACATGCCCTGGTCACCGAAGTATTCTTTTGCCAGGTTGTCAGTCGACAATGCAGCGGTGTGATAAGTCGGCAGAGTAATCAGGTGATGGAAAATACCCGCTTCACGCGCTGAATCGGCTTGGAAAGTCCGGATTTTTTCATCTGCGGCAATTGCCAATTCAGTTGCGTCGTACTCAACGCTCATCAGCGCAGCGCGATCGTAAGCAGAAACGTCTTTGCCTTCGCTTTTCATGAGGTCGAAAATTTGCTGACGGAAGTTCAGTGTCCAGTTGAATGACGGGCTGTTGTTATAAACCAGCTTGGCATTTGGAATAACTTTACGAATCGCTTTGACCATGCCGCCGATCTGAGCAATGTGTGGCTTCTCGGTTTCGATCCAAAGCAAGTCGGCGCCGTTATGCAGAGATGTAATGCAATCCAATACGCAACGCTCTTCACCGGTACCGGCGCGGAACTGGAACAAATTGCTAGGCAAACGCTTAGGGCGCAGAAGCTTGCCGTCGCGCTTGATGACAACGTCGCCATTGTTCATGGATTCGGTAGAAACTTCTTCAACGTCCAGGAAGGAGTTGTATTGATCGCCCAAATCGCCCGGCTCGCGAGTTACCGCGATTTGTTTGGTCAGGCCTGCACCCAGTGAGTCGGTACGCGCAACGATGACACCGTCGTCTACACCCAGCTCCAGGAACGCGTAACGCACGGCACGGATCTTCGCCAGGAAATCTTCGTGAGGAACAGTTACTTTACCGTCTTGGTGGCCGCACTGCTTTTCATCGGAAACCTGGTTTTCGATCTGGATACAGCATGCACCCGCTTCAATCATCTGCTTAGCCATCAGGTAGGTCGCTTCAGCATTGCCGAAACCGGCATCGATATCGGCAATGATTGGCACTACGTGGGTGACGTGGTTATCAATTTTGTCCTGGATCGCTTGCTTGGCAGCGCCTTGAGCACCGTCCAATTGGCGGAACAAACCGCCCAGTTCACGTGCATCGGCTTGGCGCAGGAAAGTGTACAGCTCCCTGATCAGGTCGGCTACGGCAGTCTTCTCGTGCATGGACTGGTCAGGCAACGGGCCGAATTCGGAGCGCAACGCAGCAACCATCCAGCCAGACAGGTACAGGTAGCGACGGTCGGTGTTGTTGAAGTGCTTCTTAATCGAAATCATCTTCTGTTGACCGATAAAACCGTGCCAGCAACCCAAAGACTGGGTGTATTTGGACGAGTCAGCGTCGTAGTTTGCCATGTCATCGCGCATGATCTTGGCGGTGTACCTGGCGATATCCAGACCGGTTTTGAATCTGTTCTGGGCGCGCATACGTGCGGCAGATTCAGGATTAATCGCGTTCCAGGCACTACCTTCTTTGTCTTTCAGGCTGGCAATGGCTTTGATGTCGTCTTGATATTGTGACATGTGTATATCCTAGATAATAAAGCAAGATTGAGAAAAAACGAATTGTGTGGCGATACATCTGTTCACTCTCGTACGAAAACCAGAGTGGTGAAATCGAAGAAAACTGCATGGAGAAATAATAGCGGTTTTTTTGAATATCGACCATGTCTTATATAAGACATATGACTTAAATTAATTCGTTTATTTTCAATGCCTTATGCTCTATTTTTTGCTATGTGAAATTAGTTTTCAAAAAAATGACTCCGTTTTCCTGATTTGCTTGGCACTCGCATCCCACAATGTGGAGCTAATTTTTCGCATAGTGGAATATCCGGGACGGGACTGGTGACGCCGAACTTGCCGTTTGACGAGCGGCGCAGCGGGTTGCGAATCCAGCGCAATGATTTGGATAGCGCAACCGGATCGTCAGAACTGACGATTTTGAAGAAAATAAACAGCTGTGACCATTAGAACGCACCCCCGGGCACGCGCACCCATCCCTCCATCAGCACCCGGGCGCTGCGGCTCATGATGGCTTTGGTCACACTCCATTCGCCGTTTGCCTGGCTGGCTTCCGCACCCACCCGCAAGGTGCCTGAAGGATGCCCGAAGCGCACCGCTGTTTTCGCGCCGCCGCCGGCGGCAAGGTTCACCAGCGTGCCGGGAATCGCCGCCGCGGTGCCGATGGCTACCGCTGCCGTACCCATCATGGCGTGATGCAGCTTACCCATGGACAGCGCACGCACCAGCAAATCGATATCGCCGGCGTCGACCTGCTTGCCGCTGGAAGAAACGTAGCTGGCTGGCTTGGCGACAAACGCCACTTTTGGCGTGTGCTGGCGATTCGCTGCTTCATCGAGCTGCTTGATGAGACCCATGCGCAGCGCGCCATGCGCGCGAATGGTTTCAAATTTGGCCAATGCCTCGACATCGCCGTTGATGGCGTCCTGCAGCTCGGTGCCGGTGTACCCGACCGCTTCCGCGTTCACGAAGATGGTCGGGATGCCGGCATTGATCATGGTGACCTTGAGCCTGCCGACACCCGGAACCTCGAGGTCGTCAACCAGATTCCCGGTGGGGAACATGGATCCGCCCTCGCCCTCCTCGTCAGCTGCGGGCGCCATGAATTCAAGTTGCACCTCCGCCGCCGGGAACGTGACGCCGTCAAGCTCGAAATCACCGGTTTCCTGCACGGCGCCGTTGGTGATCGGCACATGGGCGATGATGGTCTTGGCGATGTTCGCCTGCCAGATACGCACAGTCGCCATGCCGTTTTGCGGAATGCGTCCGGCATCGACCAAGCCGCTGGCGATCGCGAACGAACCAACCGCGGCGGACAGATTGCCGCAATTGCCACTCCAGTCGACAAATGCTTTATCGATGGCTACCTGGCCAAACAGGTAATCGACATCGTGATCGGGCTTGCTGCTCTTGGACAGGATCACCGTCTTGCTGGTGCTCGAGGTCGCCCCGCCCATGCCGTCAATCTGCTTGCCGTAAGGGTCCGGGCTGCCGATGACACGCAACAGCAATGCATCACGTGCAGTGCCGGGTACCTGCGCTGTTTCGGGTAAGTCTTGCAGGCGGAAGAACACGCCTTTGCTGGTGCCGCCACGCATGTAGGTGGCGGCAATCTTGATCTGGTGCATGTGGGTCAAAGCGTGGGCCATTTTGTGTTGTCCTCTTCAGGCAGCCGTTGACGATTCGAGGAAGTCTTGAGCGAAACGCTGCAGCACGCCGCCCGCTTCGTAGATCGAAACTTCTTCCGCAGTGTCAAGACGGCAAGTCACAGGCACTTCCACACGCTCGCCGTTCTTGCGATTGATGACCAGCGTCAGCGTCGTGCGCGGAGTGCGTTCACCGATCACGTCGAAGGTTTCAGTACCGTCGATGTTCAAGGTGATGCGGTTGACGCCAGGCTTGAACTCCAGCGGCAGCACGCCCATGCCGACCAGATTGGTGCGGTGGATGCGTTCAAAGCCTTCCGCTACGATGGCTTCCACGCCTGCCAGGCGCACGCCTTTGGCGGCCCAGTCACGTGAGGAGCCCTGGCCGTAGTCGGCGCCGGCGATCACGATCAACGGCTGCTTGCGCTCCATGTAGATCTCGATCGCTTCCCACATGCGGGTGACCGTGCCCTCTGGCTCCATGCGCGTCAGCGAACCCGCCTTCACCTTGCCGTTTTCCTTCACCATTTCATTCTTCAAGGTGGGATTAGCGAACGTGGCGCGTTGCGCAGTGAGATGATCGCCGCGATGGGTGGCGTAGGAGTTGAAGTCTTCCTCAGGCAACCCCATCTTGGCCAGGTACGCACCCGCTGCGCTATCGAGCATGATGGCATTCGATGGCGACAGGTGATCGGTGGTGATGTTGTCGCCCAACACCGCCAGCGGACGCATGCCCTTCATCGTACGCTCGCCAGCCAGTGCGCCTTCCCAGTATGGTGGACGACGGATATAGGTGGTCTGCGGACGCCAGTCGTACAGCGGGCTGACTTTCTCGCCGTTATCGGCAACCACGGCAAACATCGGCTCGTAGACCTTGCGGAACAACTCTGGCTTGACGCTGGAGGCGACGATGGCATCGATTTCTTCATCGGACGGCCAGATATCTTTCAGCGTCACAGGATGGCCATCGGCGTCGATACCCAGGATATCTTTCTCGATATCGAAACGGATGGTGCCAGCGATGGCGTAGGCCACCACCAGCGGCGGCGAGGCCAGGAAAGCCTGTTTGGCGTAAGGGTGGATACGGCCGTCGAAATTTCGGTTGCCCGAGAGGACCGCGGTGGCGTACAGATCGCGCTCCACCACTTCCTTCTGGATGACCGGATCCAGCGCACCGCTCATGCCGTTGCAAGTGGTGCAGGCAAAGGCCACCACACCGAAGCCCAGTGTTTCCAGTTCCGGCATCAGTCCGGCTGCTTCCAGATACAGCGCAACCGTCTTGGAGCCCGGCGCCAGCGAGCTCTTTACCCACGGTTTGCGAGTGAGGCCACGGGCATTCGCGTTGCGCGCCAACAAACCGGCAGCGATCATGTTGCGCGGGTTGTTGGTATTAGTGCAGCTGGTGATGGCGGCGATGATCACGGCGCCGTCTGGCATAAGACCTGGTTCATTCTCCACCTTGCCGCTGATGCCGCGCGCGGCCAGTTCGGAAGTCGGCACGCGATTGTGCGGGTTGGATGGCCCGGCAATGTTACGCACCACGGAGGACAGGTCGAACTTGATGACGCGTTCGTACTCGGCGTGCTTCAGGCTGTCGGCCCAGAGTCCGGTTTCCTTGGCGTAGATTTCCACCAGCTTGACCAGCGCATCGTCGCGGCCGGTGAGCTTCAGGTATTTGATGGTTTGCTCGTCGATGTAAAACATCGCGGCGGTGGAGCCGAACTCCGGCGCCATGTTGGAAATGGTCGCGCGGTCGCCCAACGTCAGGTGCGAAGCACCTTCACCGTAGAACTCGAGATAAGAGGACACGACCTTCTGCGCGCGCAAGAACTCGGTCAGCGCCAGCACGATGTCAGTCGCAGTGATGCCCGGCTGCGGCTTGCCGCTCAGCTCGACGCCGATGATATCCGGCAGGCGCATCCAGGAGGCGCGGCCCAGCATCACGCTTTCAGCTTCCAGGCCGCCGACGCCGATGGCGATTACGCCCAGCGCATCCACCATCGGCGTGTGGCTGTCGGTACCGACCAGGGTATCCGGGAAGGCGACACCATCTTTCACCTGCACCACCGGCGACATGCGCTCGAGGTTGATCTGGTGCAGGATGCCGTTGCCCGGCGGGATCACGTCGACGTTCTTGAACGCCTTCTTGGTCCAGTTGATGAAGTCGAAACGGTCTTCGTTACGACGGTCTTCGATGGCGCGGTTCTTGCCGAATGCATCTGGATCGAAGCCGCCGCACTCGACGGCTAGCGAATGGTCCACCACCAGCTGCGTCGGCACCACCGGATTGACCAGGGCCGGGTCTCCGCCCTGTGCGGCAATCGCGTCACGCAGGCCGGCGAGATCGACCAGTGCGGTCTGGCCCAGGATGTCATGGCACACCACGCGGGCCGGGAACCACGGAAAGTCGAGGTCGCGCTTGCGCTCGATGAACTGTTTCAGGGAATCGGTCAGGGTCGCAGGGTCGCAACGGCGCACGAGGTTTTCGGCCAGCACGCGCGAGGTGTATGGCAGCTTGTCGTAGGCGCCAGGCTGGATGGCATCGACCGCGGCGCGCGTGTCGAAATAATCCAGCTTGGTGCCAGGAAGAGGTTTGCGATTTGCAGTGTTCATGGCTCAGTCAAGAAAGGGGTAATGGTCAGGCTTAGGCTTTACCTAAGGTCCTTAAGTGCAGCTCCAATAACCTTGTTACGTTATTGGCAACCCCGTCATTCCCGCGAGCGCGGGAATCTATTTTAAATCAGCAACTTGGATCCCCGCGTTCGCGGGGATGACGGAGTTTTTTAGAGGTCACCTCAAGTGACTAGCGTTTGCCGATCGGCACAAACTCCAGATTATCCGGGCCGACGTAGTTAGCCGACGGACGAATGATCTTGTTATCGATACGCTGCTCGATCACGTGCGCGGCCCAGCCGGAAGTACGGGAAATCACGAACAACGGTGTAAACATCGCAGTCGGCACGCCCATCATGTGGTACGAGACGGCCGAAAACCAGTCCAGGTTCGGGAACATCTTCTTGACATCCCACATCACGGTTTCCAGGCGCTCGGCGATGTCGAACATCGCAGTCGAGCCCGCTTCCGCCGACAACTTGCGCGCCACTTCCTTGATGACCTTGTTGCGCGGATCGGATACGGTATACACAGGATGGCCGAAACCGATCACCACTTCCTTGTTCTCCACCCGGCTCCGGATGTCGGCTTCCGCTTCATCCGGATTGTCGTAACGCTTCTGGATTTCAAACGCCGCTTCATTCGCGCCGCCGTGTTTCGGGCCGCGCAAGGCGCCGATTGCGCCGGTGATGGCGGAGTAGAAATCAGAGCCTGTGCCGGCAATCACGCGGCTGGTAAAGGTGGAGGCATTGAATTCGTGTTCCGCGTACAGGATCAGCGAAACGTGCATCGCTTTTTCCCACGAAGCGGACGGCTTCACGCCATGCAGCAGGTGCAGGAAATGGCCGCCGATGGAGTCGTCGTCGGTTTCAACCTCGATGCGCTTGCCGTTGGTGCTGAAGTGATACCAGTACAGCAGCATGGAACCGAATGACGCCATCAGGCGGTCGGCGATGTCGCGCGCACCCGGTGCATTATGGTCGTCTCTTTCTGGCAGCGTGCAACCCAGCACCGAGACGCCGGTGCGCATCACGTCCATCGGGTGCGATGCGGCAGGCAGCGCTTCCAGCGCGGCCTTGACGCTGGCCGGCAAGCCGCGCAAGGATTTCAATTTAGCCTTGTAGCCTTTGAGTTCGGCAGCAGTAGGCAGCTTGCCGTGTACCAGCAGATAGGCGATTTCTTCGAACTCGCAGGTGTCGGCGATATCCAGGATGTCATAACCACGGTAATGCAGATCGTTGCCGGTTTTACCGACGGAACACAATGCAGTGTTACCTGCGGTTACGCCGGACAGTGCGACGGATTTTTTTGGCTTGAAAGAGGTTGACTGCGCGGTTGCTTGTGCTTCACTCATTTTTTAGTCTCCTGACGGAAAGGAATAGGTGTAAAGGGATTGCCTTAAATGCAGATGTCTTATTTTTTCTGGGCCGCAAACAGGGCATCCAGATGCCGTTCGAAATCGTGATAGTTGATCCGGTCATACAATTCCATGCGTGTCTGCATGGTGTCGACCACGTTCTTTTGCGTGCCGTCGCGGCGGATTGCGTTATACACGTTTTCGGCCGCCTTGTTCATTGCACGGAAGGCCGACAACGGATACAGCACCAGGCCGACATCGGCTGATTTCAACTCTTCTACTGTAAACAACGGCGTTGAACCGAATTCGGTGATGTTGGCCAATACCGGCACCTTGACGGCAGCCGCGAACTGCTTGTACATCGCCAGCTCCGTAATCGCTTCCGGGAAGATCATGTCGGCGCCGGCTTCGACGCAGGCCACGGCGCGATCCAGCGCCGATTCCAGCCCTTCCACCGCAAGCGCATCGGTACGCGCCATGATCACGAAATTCTCATCGGTACGGGCATCGACTGCTGCCTTGATACGGTCGACCATTTCCTGCTTGCTGACGATTTCCTTGTTCGGACGATGGCCGCAACGCTTGGCGCCGACCTGGTCCTCGATGTGGATCGCTGCCGCGCCGAACTTGATCATCGATTTGACGGTACGCGCAACATTGAAGGCGCTGGCGCCGAAACCGGTATCCACATCGACCAGCAAGGGCAGGTCGCAGACGTCGGTGATGCGGCGCACGTCGGTCAGCACGTCGTCCAGATTGGAGATGCCGAGATCGGGCAAGCCGAGCGAACCGGCCGCGACACCGCCGCCGGACAGGTAAATCGCCTTGAAACCGGCGCGCTTGGCTAGCAATGCGTGATTTGCATTGATTGCGCCGATCACTTGCAATGGGGATTCTTCTTGCATCGCCTTGCGGAAGGCCGCGCCTGCGGAATATTGACTCATGTCTTCTCCTGATGGATTGCTAATTTGTTTCATGCAGTTGCCTGCAACGGGTCTTTTCATCTATACAGCAATCGCCGTGCCAAGCACGATACGATAACTAACGAGGCAGGCGAAAAGTAGCATTAATCCAATAAAATCAAATATTTACGCAATAAAATTGCAAATAATCAAATTAATCGAATTCGAGCACATGCAACGGAATTGTTTCAAATCATGTTACATTCATGAACACTGAAACGTCAGCATTAAACATATCTGAAACATGCCTCCCTCACCTCCAGCCCCACGTGATGCCAGCCATGCCGGTAACCCCGGCCAAAAACCGGTGATCTGGACCGTCTCGGTCTCACGCCTGTCCGACCTGTTTCGCGACATTACGCTGGAATACGACGACCGCGCCATTATCGAGCCCATTCATCTGGGATTCGACGAGGCCGCGCGCCATATCCGCGAACGGATGGAAACCGAGCGCTGCGATGCGGTGATCGCCGCCGGTTCCAACGGCGCCTACCTGAAAAGCCGGCTATCGGTACCTGTCGTGATTGCCAAGGCCAGCGGCTTCGACGTGCTGCAGGCATTGTCGCGTGCGCGCCAGATCACGCCCGACATCGGCATCATCACCTACCAGTCGACGATGCCGGTACTCAAGGAATTCCAGAACGCATTCGGTTTCAACATACAGCAACGCGATTACGCAACCGAAGAAGATGCGCGGGCACAAATCAATGAACTCAAGGCCAGCGGAGTCAAGGCGATTGTCGGCGCCGGCCTGATCACCGACCTGGCTGAAGAAGCCGGGCTGGCCGCGGTATTCGTCTATTCCGCCGCATCGATCCGCCAGGCCTTCGACGACGCGCTGGAAACCGCACTCGTGACGCAACTGGAATCGAACCGTAGCCACAGCCGTAGTGCGCCGCTGGCCGACACGCTGCGCGCCAAGCATGGCCTCAACGATTTGCGTGGCGATTCGCCGATGATGGAAAACCTGCGCCAGTCAATCGTACTGTATGCCAAATCGCAGGCCACGGTGCTGATCCAGGGCGAAACCGGCACCGGCAAGGAACTGGTAGCGCAAGCGATTCACCGTGAGAACCCGCGCGCGCTCATCGGCAACAAGCCATTTGTCGCGGTCAACTGCGGTGCAATTGCGGAATCGCTGCTGGAGTCGGAATTGTTCGGCTATGAAGAAGGCGCATTCACCGGCTCGCGTCGCGGCGGCCACGCCGGCCTGTTCGAAGCGGCCCATCGCGGCACGCTATTCCTGGATGAAATCGGTGAAATGCCGCTGGCGCTGCAGACGCGCTTGCTGCGGGTGCTGGAAGAGCGCGAAGTGGTGCGAGTCGGCGGCACCCGGCCGATTGCGGTCGATGTCCGCATCATCAGCGCCACCCATTGCGACCTGGAGCAACGCGTACGCGAAGGCCGTTTCCGCGCCGACCTGTTTTATCGCCTGGCCGTGCTGCGCCTGACGCTGGCGCCGTTGCGTGAACGCCCGGAAGACCTGATCGCGCTGGCCGAATGGTGCCTGAAAAAAGCGCTGGCCGCGCTTGGCGCCCGCCCGCATCCGAATCTGCATGCTGAAATTATTGCTTGCGCGCCACTGCTCGGCGCCTATGCTTGGCCCGGTAATGCGCGTGAAGTACGTAACTTGATGGAAAGACTGGCGCTGTTCCTGGCGGCCGAGCCATTGCAGGCACTATCTCCCGCCTTCATCCTCAGTGTCGCGCCGGAATTCGCCCGAACATCGGGGCCTGCGCCTAGCGTCGCGCCGGCGTCCTCAAGCGCCGCGCCACAGACCGCCGAGAGCATCACGCACGTGCTGGCCCGTTTCGATGGCAACCGCGAAGCAGCCGCCAGGTATCTCGGCATTAGTCGTACCACGCTATGGCGTAAGATCAGGAATCAATGATCAGCAGCAATATATGACCATAGCCTTATTTCGAATAAAGCTATATATAAGCTATAGTCATAAGCCTGAACGCGATCAAATGGACACCCAAAGCAGCCAAGCAACTCCGCAAGAAGGACGAGCCGATTAGAGGTCCGATTCGTGATGCAGTCAGTACGTTGGCAGCCATGCCCGGCTGTCAGAATGTCAAAGCCCTGACCAGGCACGAATACGGATATAGGCTTAGAGTCGGCAACTACAGAGTGCTGTTTGACTGGTCAGGCGAAATCAAGATTGTTGAAATTCAAGAAGTGAGGAAACGCGATGAACGCACCTACTAATATCCAAATAATCAACGGGCCGGATGGTAAGCCGGTCTTTGTTGTGATGCCCTACGAGGAATATCTCCGCGCTTACGAACAAGACCGTGACTTAATCCCTCACGAAGTCGTTAGCGCTACTGTCGACGGCGCAAGCCCCGCTCGCGCCTGGCGCGAATATCTGAAGCTGACACAGGCTGAAATTGCTGGCCGGCTGGGTATCTCACAACCTTCCTATGCAAAACAAGAAGCCAGCGAAAACCTGCGTCCGGCTTCGATTAACAAGATAGCTGCCGCGCTCGGCATTACACCCGCACAGCTTGATTTCTGATAGAAGCTCGACAGCGATACGTCGATGGCAATGCGAACTATGGGAATGGATCGGGGCAGGACTGGATGTGGGCCGTAGATGAAGCCTTGAAGCGAATCCTTGAAGCGAAGCCTTGAAGCCGCTTACATCAAATTGATCGCAAACTCAAAAACGAATTCCCCGTTTTCGACTGAAACCCGCATGGACAAAGACTTGGAAATGGTGGGAAGTACAAGTTTCGAACTTGTGACCTATCGCGTGTGAGGCGATCGCTCTACCCCTGAGCTAACCTCCCGGAGAGGTCGCTATTATGGCATAAAATTTCCGGTAAATAAAGCAGGCGCTGAGACGATTTGGCATCCCCTCGTCCAGCCCCTGCTCCGCCAGCCTTATTGGCGCTTGGCTTCCAGCACCCCTTTTACTTCGCGGATCACGGTCAGGGCTTTTTGCAGCTGGGCGGTGGAAGCGATTTCCGCGGTGAATGCCATCCGCGCATGGGCCTTGGCACTTTGGGTGCTGACGCCGATGACGTTGATCTTTTCACGCAAGAACACTTCCGAGATATCCCGCAGCAAGCCTTGGCGATCGCTGGCCAGCACGAAGATATCCACCGGGTAGACGGTTTCCGCTTCCGGTGCGCCCCAGGTAGTCTGGATCACGCGTTCGGGTGCCTTGATGCGCATCTCGGCGAAATTCTTGCAGTTTTCGCGATGGATCGACACGCCTTTGCCGCGCGTGATGAAACCGACCACCGGATCCGGCGGCGCCGGCTTGCAACACTTGGCCAGTTGCGTCATCAAGCCGTCGGTGCCAACCACCAGCACCCCTGATTTGCCGCCATGCGTCACGCTTGAGGCGCGGCTCTTGCGGGTAATTGCCGCTTCTTCCAGTTCGCTGCTGTGCTCGACCGGTTTGACGCCGTCATCGTGCAGGGCTTGTTCCACATGGCGCAGGCTGAATTCATCCTTGCCCAATGCCAGCAGCAGATCTTCCAGCTTGGGAAAATCCAGCTTGCGCGCCAGTTCTTCCAGATTGACTGCCGTCTTGCCTTCACGCTGCAAGGTCTTGTCCAGCATGCTGCGGCCAGTGGCCAGGGTCTCTTGCTGCTCGATCGCATTGAACCAGGCGCGCACTTTGGAACGGGTGCGGGCGCTTGCGGCATAACCTGGCGTCAGCCAGTCACGTGAGGGACCGGCGCCGCCGGGGGCGTTTTTGGCGGTGATGATTTCTACTGTCTGGCCGTTCTTCAGCGGCGTATTCAACGGCACCATGCTGCCATCGACGCGCGCGCCGCGGCAGCGATGGCCGACATCGGTATGCAGGTAGTAGGCAAAATCGATGGGCGTGGCGCCGCTGGGCAGTTCGATTACGCGGGCTTGCGGCGTCAACACGTAGATGTGGTCGTTGAGCGTGGCCTGCTTGAGCTTTTCCAGCCATTCGCGGCGGCTGTCTTCTTGTTCGACAACCGCATCCACCACATCGCTTTTCCAGGCCAGCAATTGGCGCAGCCAGGCGATTTTTTCGTCGTATTTCTGCGCCGAGAAATTGGAGCCGCCGGATTCCTTGTAGCGCCAGTGGGCGGCCACCCCGTATTCGGCGAAATGGTGCATTTCCTTGGTGCGGATCTGCACTTCCAGCGCCCGCTCATCGTCTGCCAATACCACCGTATGCAGGGACTGGTAGCCGTTTTGCTTGGGGCGTGAAATGTAGTCGTCGAATTCTTTCGGGATCGGCACCCATATGTTGTGGACGATGCCCAGCACGGTATAACAAGTCTTGACGTCATCGACAATCACACGGAACGCACGCACGTCGTACAACTCGGAAAAATCGAGTTCCTTGCCCTGCATCTTGTTCCAGATACTGAAGATGTGCTTGGGCCGGCCCGACACTTCAGCCTTGATGTCGGCCGCTGCCAGCTCGCTGCGCAAACGCGTGATCGCGGCATCGACAAAACCTTCGCGCTCGATGCGCCGCTCTTCCAGCATCTTGGCGATGCGCTTGTAAGTCACCGGATCGATGAAACGGAACGACAGGTCTTCCAGCTCCCATTTGAGCTGCCAGATTCCGAGCCGGTTGGCCAGCGGTGCATACAAATCCAACGTCTCGCGCGCGTACTGGCTGGTGCGCGCATTTTCCATCTTGTGCTCGGAAAAATAACGCAGCGCGGTCACGCGCGAAGCCAGCCGTACCAGCACCACGCGCATGTCGGTCGCCATCGCCAGCAGCATCTTGCGCAAGGTTTCCACCTGGCTGGCGGCCTGCTGCGCAGCATTCTTGCCGCGCATGACTTCTTGCGGTAAGCCGGAGGTAAAGCCGTGCAGCCGCATCAATTGCCGGATGCCGCCGACCAGATCCGAGATCTCCTTGCCAAACCGCTGCTCGATAAGGTCGGCGTGGCTGGCGTCGAACAATGGCAGTTCGAACAGCAAGGCAGCGATCCGGGTTTCGACATCGGTATCGAGCATGGCCAGTATGCTGGTTACGCCTTGCGAGAAATCGAGCGCGCTCTGGCCGGTAGCGATGAAATTATCGGCGTACAGCGGCTCGACGAAAGCCAAGGTGTCAAGCACGCGCGCGCTATCCTCGGCACTCAAGCCGGCGGTGCACTGCTGGATTTGCGTAGCGCGTTGTGTTGCAGTGAGCGAAACCATGCTTACATCTTTATTTTTGTGCTGCGACCACGATAATTTCTATCAGGATTTCCGGACGGGCCAGCTTGGCTTCCACCGTCGCTCGCGGTGGCGCATTGTTGGCCGATACCCACGTATCCCAAACCGCATTCATGCCATCGAAATCCTTGACGTCGGCCAGGTAGATCTGGCACGACAGGATGTGATGCTTGTCGCTGCCGGCTTCCGCCAGCAGACGATCGATATGGGCCAGCGATTCACGCGTCTGGCCTTCGATGTTCTGGGTAGTGTCTTCTGCCAGTTGGCCGGCCAGGTAAACGGTACCGTTGTGGATGGCGACTTCGGAAAGTCTCTTGCCGACATGCAGGCGTTGGATAGCCATAATTCGTCTCCTGAATTTAATAACAACCTAAACAATAATCAAGTAACCAAGCGATAACTCAGCAACAACAAATCAGCCGATCAGAAAATCGGTGACAACTTCTATCTGGTCGGTATGCAGGAAGGTTGGCGCATGGCCGACACCGGGCAGCTCGACCAGCTTCGCTTTGGGTCCGATTTCCGTCATGCGCCGAGCCGTCTCCGCTGACAGCAAATCGGATTCGGCGCCACGCACCAGCAAGGTCGGGCAGGTAATCGCCTGGTACGCTTTCCACAACAGCATTTCCGACAACTTGATGGTTTCTTCGCTGGTCGAAATGAAAGGCTGGGCCAGTTTCAAGTCGTAATGACGAATCCATTGGCCTTCCTCATTCTGGCGTAAAACATCGCTAGCCAGCTTATGCCACTCGATGTCTGCGTGCGGGCCGAACGATGCCGAGATGGAGCGGATATAGGCCACAGCCTCGTCAAATGTAGCAAAACGCATGTCGGCGCCGATATAGACGCCGATGCGCCCCATCGCCTCCGGATTCAGGTTGGGACCGACATCGTTCAATACCAGCTTGCGTAGGGGATTTTCCGGCAACGAAGCCAGCCCGATACCGATCAGGCCGCCCATCGAAGTGCCGACCAGGTCGACGGTTTCGGCATTTAGCCGCGCCAGCAAGGTGACCACGTCGTTCAAATACTGCGGCAGCACATAATATTGCGGATCGCGCAACCAGTCGGAGCGCCCGCGGCCGACCACATCGGGGCAAATTACGCGATAGGTATCGCATAACGCGCGCGCCAGCTGATCGAAATCGTCCGAGACGCGCGTCACGCCATGCAGACATAGCAATACATTGGGATTGTGCGGATCGCCCCATTCCTGGTAAGCCATCTTGTGCAAACCGGCGGGCGAAATACATTGGACAGTCTTGTGCGCGGCTATTGTCATTGCGATCCCGTTTCGGTAAAGACTTGATGGATGGCAGTAAGCAAAACTGGGGGCAAACATTATGTTTTGCTTTGCGTATAAACAACATCTTATCGCATATGCCGCTACCCTTGCACGTTACCTCACACAGAACCGCTTAAAAATTGCGTTATCGATTAAACACGATCGCCCTTCAACAGATTTCCGCAAGTAAAAAAAAAAAGCGGCGTGTGACACTCAGTGCCACACGCCGCCTGATTGCACCAAATTTCAGTGTAGCGCGCTCAGATCCAACGGCGCACCGGTTTGCGCGACGATATCTTGCTGGCTGACGCCAGGCGCCAGCTCAACCACCTTCAAGCCTTGCGGCGTCACATCCAGCACGCCAAGATCGGTGATGATGCGATTGACGACGCCGACGCCGGTCAGCGGCAAGTTGCAGGCATCGAGAATCTTGTGCGAGGTGGAGCCGTCCTTGGCCTTGGCAACGTGTTCCATCAACACCACCACCCTGCCGACGCCGGCCACCAGATCCATCGCGCCACCCATGCCTTTGACCATCTTGCCGGGGATCATCCAGTTCGCCAGATCGCCATTCTTGGAGACCTGCATCGCGCCGAGTATGGCGATGTTGATTTTGCCGCCGCGTATCATGGCGAACGAATCCGCCGAGCTGAAATACGACGATCCCGGCAACGAAGTCACAGTCTGCTTGCCGGCGTTGATCAGGTCGGGGTCGACCGCATCGTCGGTCGGGAACGGTCCTATGCCCAGCAAGCCGTTCTCCGACTGCAGCCAGACTTCAATCTCTTGCGGCACATGGTTCGCCACCAGCGTCGGCAAGCCGATTCCCAGGTTGACGTAAAACCCGTCCTGCAATTCCTTTGCCGCCCGCGCGGCCATTTCATCACGTGTCCATGCCATGGTGTGTCTCCGTATTTTCTTGTGTTATGCCGTGCGTTATGTTGGACGAACGGTACGCTGCTCGATCCGCTTTTCCGGCGTCGCATTGATCACGATGCGATGGACAAATATGCCCGGCGTGTGGACCTGGTCCGGATCGATCTCGCCGACCTCCACCAGATGTTCGACTTCGACTACGGTGATTTTTCCGGCCATCGCTACATTCGGATTGAAGTTGCGGGCAGTCTTGTTGAATACCAGGTTGCCGCTGCGATCTGCCTTGTAGGCTTTGACCAAAGAGATGTCGGCCACCAGCGAACGCTCCATCACATATTTGGCGCCGTCGAACTCACGGACTTCCTTGCCCTCGGCGACCAGGGTGCCGACGCCTGTTTTTGTAAAAAATGCCGGAATGCCAGCGCCACCGGCGCGCAACTTTTCCGCCAGCGTACCTTGCGGCGTAAATTCAAGCTCCAGCTCGCCTGCCAGGTATTGCCGTTCGAATTCTTTGTTCTCGCCGACATAAGAGGCGATCATTTTCTTGATCTGGCGGGTAGCCAGCAGTTGCCCGAGGCCAAAGCCGTCGACACCAGCATTATTCGAGATAGCAGTCAGATTTTGCACGCCGGAATCGCGCAACGCCAAGATCAGCGCCTCAGGAATGCCGCACAGGCCGAAACCGCCTACGGCGATGGTCTGGCCATCCTTGACTATGCCGGCCAACGCGCTTGCCGCGTCAGGATAAACTTTGTTCATACCGATGTCTCCTGTTTGTGTAAACTCGCACTATTATTGCTTTAGGTTCAGTCTGTTAGGATATGACGAAGTGATGCTTCCAACAATACCGTAAAAATACGAATTTCAAGCATACTGGCGGATTGTCTGCCGGTATGTGGCAACTGTGTAACCAACATCTGACTGATTCATCAAGTGCCCTTGCCTAATATTGCTGTCGATTATGCTTCCATTTTTGCCCACGCGCCGATAGGCATGTGCGTCTCCGAACGCCGCATCATGCAGGTGTGCAACCTGGCACTGGCGAAAATGTTCGGTTACCAGCCTGGCGAGTTGAACGGCCAGTCGTTTCAGGTTCTGTATCCGACGCAGGACGAATTTGAGCGCACCGGCGCCCGTATCGTGCCGATCATGAATGCCAAGGGTATCTATTCCGACGAAAGAATCATGCGGCGCGCCAACGGCGAGTTGTTCTGGTGCCATGTCACCGGCCATGCGCTGGTGCCGGAAGACACCCATGCTGCAGGCATCTGGACTTTTGAAGATTTGAGTGAAAAGCGCCGGGCTTCGGCCACACTCTCGCCGCGTGAGCGGGAGATTGCGGCGTTACTGGTGGAAGGTAAGACCAGCAAGCTGATCGGCAAGCAGATCGGACTGAGCCCGCGCACGGTGGAAATGCACAGGGCCAATCTGATGAAAAAATTCACGGCATCGACTTCCAGCGAACTGGTGCATCGCCTGCTGGGCATTTCCCAAAACGAAGGCGTTTAGAGCCTGATTCTTAAGCCGCAAGCACCGGATTAGTCAGCAACTGACGCAGGTCGTCGGGCAAAGGCATGGATTTTTCCAGATCGAAATCAACCCAGACTATCTTTGCCGTTCCTTCCGCAAACACCACTTCCGGCAAGTCGGCACGGCGGATTTCATAGCTGGCTTCGAAACTCGAGCGGCCAATCGCGCCAATATAGGATTTGACCTCCACATCGCAGGGATATTTCAATTGTCGCAAGAAACTGCATTGCGCATTGACCAGGACCGGTCCGTGGCGAGCGTCAAAGTCGCTGCCTAGTTGCTGCAGCCATTCGATACGTGCCTGTTCCATATAACGGAAATAGACGGTGTTGTTGACATGGCCGAGCGCATCCATATCACCCCAGCGCATGGCGATCCGCGTTGTGTGAACGTGTTTTTTGTTTTCCATTGCTCTAACTTTCCTAACTACTCCGTTTGGGGGGCTGCAACAAGCGAGGAACACCACTATACTGCCGACGAAACCTAGCATTCTGCCGCAAAATCCTACACAATTAGCACATCCGTTCGAAAAATTAATTATAGGTAAAGAGACAATGACTCCAACCCAAGGGCAGAACCAACAGAGCCTCGTCGAGCAATACGGCCCGCGCGAAGCCATGGAATATGACGTAGTGGTGGTCGGCGGCGGGCCAGCCGGCCTGGCTGCGGCGATCCGCTTGAAACAGCAAGCCACCGGACAAGGCCGCGAAGTTTCAGTGTGCGTCTTGGAAAAAGGCAGCGAAATCGGCGCCCATATCCTCTCCGGCGCAGTGATGGATCCGCAGGCGCTGACTGAGTTGCTGCCAAACTGGAAAGAACTGGGCGCACCGCTAACGACCGAAGTCAGCGAAGACCGGTTTCTGTTCCTGACCGAGAAAAAAGCCTACAAGACGCCTAACTGGCTGCTGCCGACTTGCTTCCAGAATCATGGCAACTATGTCATCTCGCTGGCAAACGTGGTGCGTTGGCTGGGCCAGCAAGCGGAACTGCTCGGCGTTGAGATTTTCCCCGGCTTCCCGGCGGCTGAAGTGTTGTATAACGACGACGGTTCGGTCAAAGGTGTCGCCACCGGCAATATGGGCGTGGACCGCCATGGCCAGCCGACCGATGCTTTCCAGCTGGGCATGGAACTGCACGCCAAATACACCCTGTTTGCCGAAGGTGCGCGTGGCCATCTGGGCAAGCAGTTGATGGCGAAGTTTGACTTGAACAAAGGTAAAGACCCGCAAACTTACGCTATCGGCATCAAGGAATTATGGGAAATCGATCCTAAGCTGCATCAGCCGGGCCTGGTGGTGCATACCGCAGGCTGGCCGCTGGATACGCAAACCTATGGCGGGTCTTTCCTGTATCACCTGGAAAACAACCAGGTTGCGGTTGGCTACGTGGTCGGCCTGGCTTACGAAAATCCCTACCTGTCGCCGTACGAAGAATTCCAGCGTTACAAGACGCATCCGGAAATCAGCAAGTTTTTCGAAGGCGGCAAGCGCATTTCCTACGGCGCCCGCGCGATCACCGCTGGCGGCCTGCAATCGCTGCCTAAGCTGACCTTCCCTGGTGGTGCATTAATTGGCTGCGATGCCGGCTTCCTCAACGCCAGCCGCATCAAGGGTAGCCACGCCGCCATCAAGACCGGCATGCTAGCCGCCAACGCGGCATTTGAGGCCTTGGGCAACAATCGCCAGTTTGATGAACTGACCGCTTACAGCGAAGCGTTCGAAAAATCCTGGTTGCATCAGGAGTTGCACAAAGCGCGCAACTTCAAACCGTGGATGAGCAAAGGCCTGTATCTCGGCACCTTGATGGTCGGTATCGATCAGGTTGTATTTGGCGGCAAAGCGCCATGGACCTTGCGTCACAGCCATGCCGACCATGAATGCCTGAAACCGGCGGCTAACTATGCGCCGATCAAGTATCCGAAACCGGACGGCAAGCTGACCTTCGACCGCCTGTCGTCGGTGTTCATTTCCAACACCAACCACGCTGAAGACCAGCCGATTCATCTGACGTTGAAAGATCCGAACGTACCGGTGAATGTCAATCTGCGCGATTACGCCGGCCCGGAAGCGCGTTACTGCCCTGCCGGCGTGTATGAATTCGTGACCAACGAAGACAATACCGAACGCCTGCAAATCAACGCGCAGAATTGCGTGCATTGCAAGACTTGCGATATCAAGGATCCGACGCAGAATATTGTGTGGGTGACGCCGGAAGGTGGCGGCGGACCGAATTATCCGAATATGTAGAAATTACAACGTAGGGTGGGCAAGGTTTTGTGCCCGCGCGTTACTGCGACAACAGCGGTGGTGGCTTTAAGGTCCGCGTGGGCAAAAACTTGCCCACCCTACGATTTCAACGTATCAAGGCAGCTTCCAGTTGCCTGCCACGATTTTTTCAAGCCAGAAGGTACCGATTACCGTTTTGACGTCGGTAACCTTGCCTTCCCTCACCCAGCTCAGCATGTCCTCTAGCGGCGCCTTGAACACATCCAGGAATTCGCCGTCATCGAGTTTGCGCTCGCCCCCGACCAGGCCGCGCGCCAGGAACAACTCCAGATGCTCGTCGGCATAGGCGATCGCATTGTGAATCGTGCAGACATGTTGCCATTCGGTGGCGGTATAACCGGTCTCTTCCAGCAGCTCGCGCTTGGCGCAACTCAGGTGGTCTTCGCCCGGGTCGATTTTCCCGGCCGGGTATTCAATGAATACGCGTTCCAGCGGGTAGCGGTACTGCCGCTCGAGCAAGACCGTGCCGTCTTCAAACAACGGCAGGATGACCACTGCACCGGGATGCTTGATGTATTCGCGCGTGGTCAGTTTGCCGTCAGGCAGTTGCACCGTATCGCGCTGCACTTTGAGGAAGTGACCGTCATAGGCTTCCGCGCTGTCGATCCGGGTTTCTTTCAGGTGACGATCCATGCGGGTACTCCGGAGGAAAGGGTTAAGGCACGCCAGATAGGGAGATTGTAATACCTGGCGGTGCAAACGGTGCCAGGGCACCGTTCCACGCCGACGCGGCTAGCTCAGCGGTGTTTCTTCAGATAGCGCAATACGTAGCCGGGATAGGCCAGCACCAGGAACATGCAGCCGGTGACCGCATAAAACTCCCAGCGTTGCGTGAACGTATTGCCGATATTCGCTTCCAGGACGTAGGCGACGGCGCCGACCAGCGCATACAGGGCCAACAGCTCCAGCAAGCGCATCCAGACCGGCTTGACCGCAGCCTGGCCCTGGCTGCGGGATTTGAGTGGAATCAGTGCGAACAGCCGTTCGTTAAAAAACGGCAGGTTGGCGGCCAGCAGCGCCAACAGAATCACGAACCAGCTGGAGAGAGAGACGTTCACGGAATCAGGACACTACTTTGCCAAGGAACGAGGTCAAGGTCTTGACGATCGCCGTGGTAGTCGCATCCATCAGCATGCCAGGCCACAGACCGAGCACCAGCATTGCCAGGCCATTCAGGCTGAGCAATACCCGCACATCAAGGTGCGCGACAATCGGCGAGCTATCTTGCGGCTCATCAAAATACATCAGCTTGATCACGCGCAGATAGTAATAGGCGCCAATCAGGGAGAACACCACGGCGACCACCGCCAGCCAGACCTGGCCAGTGCCGAGCACGGCCTGCAGCACGGACAATTTGGCGTAGAAGCCGACCAATGGCGGGATACCTGCCAGCGACAGCATCAACACCAGCATCACGCCAGCAAACCAAGGGCTGCGTTGATTCAAACCCTTGAAGTCGTCCATGCTTTCCGCTTCGAAACCGGAACGTGCCAGCAGCATGATCACGCCGAAGGTACCGAGCGTAGTCAGCACGTATGTGATCGAATAGAACAAGGCCGAGCTATAGGCATTAGCCGCCGAGAACAGATTACCGTCGACCACGCCGGCCAGCAGGCCGAGCAGCATGAAACCCATGTGGGAAATGGTCGAATACGCCAGCATGCGCTTGATATTAGTCTGCGCAATCGCGGTGATGTTACCGATGGCCATCGACAGCACTGCCAACACGGTCAGCATTTGCTGCCAGTCGAAAGCCAGGGGCAACAGTGCTTCGATCAGCAGGCGGAAGCAAATCGCAAAAGCCGCCAGCTTAGGTGCGCCGCCCAACAACAGGGTGACTGCAGTCGGTGAGCCTTGATAGACGTCAGGCACCCACATATGGAACGGCACCACGCCAAGCTTGAACGCCAGGCCAGCCACCACGAACACCACGCCGAATACCAATACGGTCGGGTTGATGCCGCCGGAGGACGCAGCGCGGGTGACTTCCACCAGGTCGAGCGAACCGGTAGCACCGTACAGCATCGACATCCCGTACAGCAGGAAACCGGAAGCCATTGCGCCCAGCACGAAATATTTCATCGCCGCTTCAGTCGCGACAGCGCTATCGCGGCGCAATGCCACCAGTGCGTACAGCGACAAGGACATCAATTCCAGGCCCAGGTAAATGCTGAGGAAATTGCTGCCGGAGATCATCACCATCTGACCCAGCAAGGCAAACAGCGCCAACGGATAGAACTCGCCGCCGAGGTTACCGCTGACCATGCCGCGTTCGCTCACATAACGACGCGAATACACCAGCGTGATGCCGACTGCCACATAAGAAACCAGCTTCAACAGGCTGCTCAGAGGGTCCGAGACGAACATGTTGTGGAAAGTGTAGACCGTCTCCCCGCTTTGGAACGCACCCAGCGTCAATACGAAACACACAGCCAGCACGGCCAGCGTCAGGTAATAGGTGAAATGGCGTTTGGCATCCGAAACAAACATATCGATCAGCAGCACGACCGAGGTCGCAATCAGCAGAAAGATTTCCGGATAAACAGGGATCAGATTCATGTTATTCATTTATTTGCCGCTTATTTTTTATGCACTCGGTACACTATGTAGTCAGTTTAGCTTGGTGATCGCGACATGCTTCAGCAGATCGGCTACCGATACTTGCATCGCATCGGTGAACGGCGCCGGATACACGCCCATCGCGATGACGGCAATCGCCAACACACCCAGCATGAAGAACTCACGCTTGTTCAGGTCCAGCATCTCTTTCACATGCGAATTGGTAACAGCACCGAACACCACACGCTTGACCAGCCACAGCGAATACGCCGCGCCCAGGATCAACGCGGTTGCAGCCAGCAGCCCGATCCAGAAATTGAACTTGACCGCGCCCAGGATCACCATGAACTCGCCGACGAAGCCGGAGGTGCCTGGCAGGCCGGAATTGGCCAGCGAGAACAACACGAACAAGGCAGCGAAGCGCGGCATGACATTGACCACGCCACCATACGCGGCGATCTCACGTGTATGCATGCGGTCATACAGCACGCCGATACACAGGAACATTGCGCCGGACACAAAACCGTGGGAGATCATTTGCACGATACCGCCCTGCAAGCCGATGTCGTTGAAAATGAAGAAACCGAGGGTGACGAAACCCATGTGGGCAATCGACGAATAGGCGATCAGCTTCTTCATGTCGTTCTGCACCATCGCCACCAGGCCGATATAGATCACGGCGATCAGCGACAAGGTAATGATGAAACCGGCCAGATAGTGGCTGGCGTCAGGTGTGATCGGCAGCGAGAAACGCAGGAAACCGTAACCGCCCAGCTTCAGCATGATTGCCGCCAGTACCACGGAGCCGCCGGTTGGCGCTTCGACGTGGGCGTCCGGCAACCAGGTATGTACCGGCCACATCGGCACCTTGACGGCAAACGCCAACAGGAAAGCCAGGAAAATCAGGATCTGCGCCGTCATCGTCAGCGGCAGCTGATGCCAGGTCAGGATGTCGAAACTGCCGCCCGACTGGAAATACAGGTACAGCAATGCAACCAGCATCAACAGCGAACCCATCAGGGTGTACAGGAAGAACTTGATCGCTGCGTAGACGCGGTTGGCGCCGCCCCAGACACCGATGATGATGAACATCGGGATCAGCGTCGCTTCGAAGAAAACGTAGAACAGCAAGCCGTCCAGCGCGCAAAAGACGCCAATCATCACGCCAGACAGGATCAGGAAGGCGCCCATGTATTGCGCGACTTTCTTCTCGATCACTTGCCAGGCCGAGATCACTACCATCACGGTAATGAAGGCCGTCAGCGGCACGAACCACAACGAGATGCCGTCGATACCCAGGAAATAATTGATGTTGAAGCGGTCGATCCAGGCGGCCTTTTCAACAAACTGCATGCCATGGAAACCGTTATCGAACTGGCTCACGAGCGGCAAGGTCACCACCAAGCTGACCAATGCGCCTAGCAGCGAAAGCCAGCGCACCAGAGTTGGATTGTCGTCGCGGCCCACTGCCAGGACGAGGATACCGAACGCGACCGGACACCAGATCGCGAGGCTGAGAAGAGGGAAAGTTGACTGCATCATATTTATTATTTATCTACCTTGCTGAGTATGCCGAGTTTGCTGAATTTGCTGAATTTGCTTTAGCTGCTTATTTGGCAAACGGGAACGGCATGAACCAAACCAGGAAACCCAGCACGCCGATAATCATCACGAATGCATAGTGATAGATGTATCCGGACTGCCAGAGACGGGTAATTTTCGAGAACCAGTTGACTGCCTTGGCGCTGCCATTGACGATCAGGCCGTCGATCAGGCCACGGTCGCCGGCATTCCACAAGCCGCGGCCCAACATGCGGGCGCCACCGGCGAACACCACATCGTTGAATTTGTCCATGTAGTACTTATTGTCGAGCACCGTGAAGATCGGCAGGAACTTCTGCTTGATCGCTGCCGGCAGACGCGGATTAACCATGTAGCAGTAATACGCTGACGCCACGCCGGCGATGGCCAGCCACAACGGCGCCGAGCTGAATGCATGCGCGACCATGCCGACCGGACCATGGAAATCATTGCGCAGCTCTTCCATTGCATGGTGCGCCTCATTGACGAAAATCACGTCCTTGAAGAAGCTGCCGAACAGCATTGGCTCGATCGCGAAGAAGCCGATGATGGCGGATGGAATCGCCAGCAGGATCAGCGGCAAGGTCACCACCCAAGGCGACTCGTGCGGTTTCTGGCCTGGTTCCAGGCCATGATGGCCCGGCTCTTCGTCGTCATGTTCATGGCCATTGTGCGCCAGGCCGAAACGCTCTTCGCCATGGAACACCATGAAATACATGCGGAACGAATAGAAAGCCGTGACAAACACGCTTGCCAGCACTGCAAAGTAGGCAAAGCCGGAACCGAACAGCGTCGATGCGTGAGCCGCTTCGATGATGCTGTCCTTCGAATAGAAACCGGAGAAGAACGGTGTGCCGATCAATGCCAGCGAGCCCACCAGCGAAGTGATCCAGGTAATCGGCATGTATTTACGCAGGCCGCCCATGTTGCGCATGTCTTGATCGTGATGCAGGCCGATGATGACCGAACCGGCGCCAAGGAACAGCAAGGCCTTGAAGAACGCATGCGTCATCAGATGGAACACCGCCACCGAGTATGCCGAAGCACCCAGGGCCACGGTCATGTAGCCGAGCTGCGACAAGGTGGAGTAAGCCACCACGCGTTTGATGTCGGTCTGGATGACGCCGAGGAAACCCATGAACAAGGCAGTAATCGAGCCGATGATCAGGATGAACGACAACGCGGTGTCGGACAATTCGAACAGCGGCGACATGCGGGTCACCATGAAAATACCGGCGGTCACCATGGTAGCGGCGTGGATCAGTGCGGAAATCGGGGTCGGGCCTTCCATCGAATCCGGCAGCCAGACGTGCAACGGAAACTGCGCCGACTTACCCATGGCGCCGATGAACAGGCAGATACAGGCTACGGTCAGCAACATCCAGTCGCTGCCCGGCAAGGTCAGTTGCGCCAGCATGCCCTTTTGCGCGAATACTTCGGTGTAGTTCATCGAGCCGGAATACGCCAGCAACAAGCCGATGCCGAGGATGAAGCCGAAGTCGCCGACACGGTTGACCAGGAACGCTTTCATGTTAGCGAAAATCGCAGTCGGACGGGTGTACCAGAAACCGATCAGCAGATACGACACCAGCCCCACCGCTTCCCAGCCGAAGAACAGCTGCAGGAAGTTGTTGCTCATGACCAGCATCAGCATCGAGAACGTGAACAGGGAGATATAGGCGAAGAAACGGTTATAACCCTCGTCGTCTTTCATGTAGCCGATGGTATAGATATGCACCATCAGCGAGACGAAGGTCACCACGCACATCATCATCGCGGTCAGGCTGTCGACCAGGAAGCCGATCTCCAGCTTGACGCCGCCTACCGTCATCCAGGTGTACAAGGTACCGTTGAATGTGGCGCCGTCGATCACCTGCAGCAAGGTCTGCACGGAGATGATCAGGGCGATCAGCACGCCCAGGATCGTGACCGTGTGCGAAGTCTTGCGACCGACCAGGTTGCCGAAGAATTTGGTACCGAATAAGCCCGCGATCGCAGCGCCAGCCAGAGGCGCCAACGGTACGGCAAGAAGTAATTGTGGGTTAAGTTGCCCCGCCATGATGAACCTTATCTTTATTCGTTATGTGTCTGTGTATTCTTTATCTGCTTACTCTTGTTCCGGCAAACCTGCCCTTGCAGGAACAAACCGCTTAGCCCTTAAGGCTGTCCAGATCTTCCACGTTGATGGTGTCCAGGTTACGGAACAACGCCACCAGGATTGCCAGGCCAATCGCCGCTTCGGCAGCTGCTACGGTAAGGATAAAGAAAACGAAAATCTGTCCGGCCGCATCACCCAGGTAATACGAAAATGCGATGAAGTTGATGTTCACCGCCAACAGCATCAATTCGATTGCCATCATCAACACGATGAGGTTTTTGCGATTCAGGAAAATGCCGACGATGCCGATCGAGAACAGGATCGCGCCAAGGATCAGATAGTGAGCGAGCGAAAGTGCCATATTGCGTCCTTGTTATTTTTGTGGTGCCGCTGGTGCAACGGGGTTAGCGGCAGGGTTAACAGAACCTCCAGGCGCAACCGGGTCGACCTTGGCTTCCGATTTCATCTTCACGATGCGAACCCGGTCGGTGCTCTTGACCTTGACTGCAGCAGAAGGTGAAAAATACTTGGTGTCTTTGCGGCGGCGCAATGTCAGGGCGACGGCGGCAACGATCGCCACCAGCAGCACGACGGCGGCAATTTCAAAGGCGTACACGTATTCGGTGTAGATCAGCATACCCAGCGCCTTGGTGGTGCCGATGTTGGCCGAGGCCGCAGGAACGTCGGCATCTGAACCTTGGAAACCGTGGAATATGACGGCAGCCATTTCAAGCACGATAACCGTGCCGACTGTCGCCGCCACCGGGAAATACCCCCAGAATCCTTCTCGCATCTTGTCGAGGTTAATATCCAGCATCATCACCACGAACAAGAACAGCACCATCACCGCGCCGACATACACCAGCACCAGCACGATGGACAGGAATTCCGCTTTCAACAACATCCAGATACCGGCCGCGGAGAAAAACGACAACACCAGGAACAGCGCGGCATGCACCGGGTTGCGTGCGGTAATTACGCGTAAGGCGGCGATTACCAGCACCACCGAAAACGCGTAGAACAAGAAGGTCTTAAATTCCATAATGGCCTATAAACAAATTGTGGGACAGAGTTTAAGAGCCACCGTAGCGTGGCGAATTACTCTGTCCCCAACTAATCAAACAGTTAGCGATACGCAGCATCCGCTGCGCGTGCCGCAGCAATTTCAGGTTCGTAACGATCACCTACCGCCAGCAGCATTTCCTTGGTGTAGTACAGATCGCCACGTTTTTCACCGTGATATTCCAGGATATGGGTCTCGACGATCGAATCGACCGGGCAAGACTCTTCGCAGAAACCACAGAAAATACATTTGGTCAGATCGATGTCGTAACGCGTGGTGCGGCGCGAACCGTCCTCACGCTGCTCGGACTCGATCGTGATCGCCATTGCCGGGCAAACCGCTTCACACAATTTGCAGGCGATGCAACGCTCTTCACCGTTCGGGTAGCGGCGCAGCGCATGCAAGCCGCGAAAACGTGGCGATTGCGGCGTCTTCTCTTCCGGGAACAGCACTGTAATCTTGCGTGCGAACAGGTAGCGGCCGGTCAGCCGCAGCCCTTTTAGCAACTCCAGCAGCATTAAACTGCCGAAAAAATCCTTGATGGCTTCCATTTACACTAAACCTTCCATTACTTCCAGATATTCCACGGACTTTGAATCCAGGCAGCGACGATCACCAGATAGGTGAGAACCAACGGGATAAATACTTTCCAGCCCAAGCGCATGATCTGGTCATAGCGATAGCGCGGGAACGAAGCGCGTACCCAGATAAACAGCGACAACATGAAGAAGGTCTTCATGCCGAGCCAGATCCAGCCAGGAATCCAATCCAGCATTGCCAGCGGCGATGCCCAGCCACCCAGGAACAGCAGCGTTGCCAGGATCGAGATCAGAATCATGTTGGCGTATTCGGCCAGGAAGAACATCGCGAACGACATGCCCGAGTATTCAATCATGTGACCGGCGACGATTTCCGATTCGCCTTCCACCACATCGAACGGGTGACGGTTGGTTTCGGCAATCCCCGAGATGAAGTAAATCGCGAACACCGGCAGCAACGACAACCAGTTCCACGACAGCACGCCGACGCCGTGATCGTAGAAATAACCCTTGCTTTGGGCCATCACGATTTCGGTCAGGTTCAAACTACCCGACACCATCAACACGATGACCAGGGCAAAGCCCATCGCAATTTCGTAGGACACCATCTGCGCCGAAGCGCGCATCGCGCCGAGGAACGCATACTTTGAGTTGGACGCCCAACCGGCAATGATCACGCCGTAGACTTCCATCGAAGTGATGGCCATCACAAACAGCAGGCCGGCGTTGACATTAGCCAAAACAGTTTCCGGACCGAACGGCACCACTGCCCACGCAGCCAAGGCCGGCATGATGGTCATGATCGGTGCGATGAAGAACAGTACCTTGTTGGCGCGTGCCGGCAAGGTGACTTCCTTCAGCAACAGCTTGAGGGCATCGGCGATCGGTTGCAGCAAACCGGCAGGACCCACCCGGTTAGGGCCGAGACGGATATGCATCCAGCCGATCAGCTTGCGTTCCCAGTAAGTCATGTAGGCTACGCACAGCAACAGCGGCACGACGACGACGATGATCTTGATCAGATTCCAGATCAGCGGCCAGAGGAAACCGAACCAGTCGGCGCCGGTGGCATTGATGGCGGCGATGAAATGATCCATCATGCTTTCTCCACTACGATAGAACCAAACATCGCACCCAAGGCTGCGGTCGAGGCATGCGAAGCGGCTACCCGCACCACATTTTCCGGCAGCGAAGGATCGATCGCCGCGGCCAGCGCAGCAACGCCCTGCCCTTGTTTGAGGTTGACGCGATCGCCAGCGGCGATACCCAGTTTTGCCGCCAGCGCTGCCGACAACCATGCTTGCGGCGCCTGGCCGTCAACGGTTTCCTGCAACGAGGCCGCACGACGCACTATCGCATCGGCGAAATAAATAGGCACATCGGCTAAACGTTCCAAACCGCTGTTCGCAGTCTGGGTTGCAGCTTGACCTGCAGCTTGCGGCACCAGATCGCTGAAGTTGTTCAGACGTGCTGACAGATTGGCTTCCGCAACTTCACCAGTACCCAGCACCTCATCGCGAATTGCTTCGGAAGTGTCGTAGTCGAAACCAGTCAGGCCCAGCAGGTTACCCAGTACGCGCAATACCTTCCAGGCCGGACGGGCATCGCCCATCGGACGGACGGTGCCGTTGAAACTTTGAGCACGGCCTTCGCAATTGACGAAAGTGCCGGAGGTTTCGGTAAATGGTGCAATCGGCAGCAACACGTCGGCATAGTCGGCGCCGTGTTTGTATGCGGATAAAGTCACGACCATCTCGGCCTGCTTCAGTGCCGCAACAGCGACTTGCGGATCATAGCTGTCCAGCTCCGGTTCAGCGTTCAACAACACATAAGCCTTGTGCGGCTGAGCGAAAATTTGTTGCGCGTTGCGGCCGCTTTTTCCACCCTTCGCGGCGGCAGGCAATGCATTCGCCCAATAACCGCCGACAGTATTGCCAGCCTCAGTCATGTAGCCGAACCTGGCGTCAGTCTGCTGTGCAATCCATTGCGCCACTGCGTGCAGCTGCGAAGCTTGCGGATGCTGTGCCGCTGCGTTGCCGAGCAATACCGCTTTCGCAGCGCCGGACAACAGGCTGGCAGCAGTTTGTTTGGCTTCAGCCGAAGCTTCGACATTCTCGAAGCCGGCAGGTACTGCGATGCTCTTGGCTTGTGCCACAGCAACCGCCACCTGACCCAATACCGACAACCAGGCCGACGGCGCGGCGATCATCTTGTTAGCGACCGGCATCAGCAGATCGTCGTCAGCTGCATGCAGGATGCTCAGCTTGGCGCCGCGCTTGACGCCCAGGCGCAGCCGTGCCGACAACAGCGGATGATCCTTGCGCAGGAACGAGCCGATGATGAAAGCGCGATCCAGCTGTGCGAATTCGTTGATCGACATGCCCAGCCATGGCATGACTTTGCCATCCAGGGCGAAATCGGACTGACGCAGGCGGAAATCGATGTTTTCCGAACCCAGGCCACGCACCACCTTTTGCAGCAGCGACAATTCTTCCAGTGTCGAATACGGCGTACCGACAGCGGCAATCGCGTCGGCACCATGTTCATGGCGAATGTTACGCAAACCATGCGCCACATATTCCAGCGCAGTTTGCCATTCGACTTCCTGCCATTTGCCGTCTTGCTTGAGCATCGGCTTGGTCAGGCGTTCGGCGCTGTTCAGGCCTTCATAGGCGAAGCGATCCTTGTCCGATAGCCAGCATTCGTTGACATCGTTGTTTTCCAGCGGCAGCACGCGCATCACCTTGCCGGATTTGACTTGCACCACCAGGTTGGCGCCAAGGCCATCATGCGGGCTGACCGATTTGCGGCGCGACAATTCCCAGGTACGGGCGCTATAGCGGAACGGCTTCGATGTCAATGCGCCGACCGGGCACAGATCGATCATGTTGCCGGACAGTTCGGAGTTGACAGTCTTGCCGACGAAGGTAGTGATCTCGGAGTGTTCACCGCGACCGACCATGCCGAACTCCATCACGCCGGCGATTTCCTGGCCGAAGCGGACGCAGCGGGTGCATTGGATGCAACGGCTCATTTCCTGCATCGAGATCAGCGGGCCGGCATCTTTCGGCGCCACGACACGCTTCTCTTCTTCGTAGCGGGAGGACGATTTACCGTAGCCGACCGCCAAATCCTGCAACTGGCATTCGCCGCCCTGATCGCAGATCGGGCAATCCAGCGGATGGTTAATCAGCAGGAATTCCATCACGCTCTTTTGCGCAGTCGTCGCCTTGTCGCTGCTGGTGCGCACGATCATGCCGGCAGTTACTGGAGTGGCGCAGGCAGGCAGGGCCTTCGGCGCTTTTTCCACCTCGACCAGGCACATGCGGCAGTTGGCCGCAATGGAGAGTTTTTTGTGATAGCAGAAATGTGGAATGTAAGTGCCAATCTTGTTGGCAGCATCCATTACCATGCTGCCCTCCTGGACTTCCACTTTCTTGCCGTCTATTTCGATTTCAACCATGGCTTTGCTTTTCTTGCCTAAGTGTTTTGCACGCGCTGTTTGCGCCATACTCTAAATAACCCCACCCCGTCATTCCCGCGAACGCGGGAATCCATCCTAGCTGCGATCCTAAGCAGTAACCTGGATCCCCGCGTTCGCGAGGATGACGCGGCAGTTAGCCTTAAACATATGCAGGCACCAAGCAGTGTTTATGCTCGATGTGATACTCAAATTCTTCGCGATAATTCTTCAGGAAGCCGCGCACCGGCATCGCTGCCGCATCGCCGAGCGCACAAATGGTGCGACCCATGATGTTGCCCGCTACCGTATCCAGCAGATCCATGTCTTCCGGACGACCGTGTCCGGTTTCGATGCGATGCACCAGGCGATACAGCCAGCCCGTGCCTTCACGGCATGGCGTGCACTGGCCGCAGGATTCTTCAAAATAAAAGTACGACAGGCGCAACAGCGATTTCACCATGCAACGCGTTTCGTCCATCACGATCACTGCGCCGGAACCGAGCATCGAGCCGGCCTTGGCGATCGAATCGTAATCGAGATCGGTATCCATCATGACCTCGCCTCTGATCACCGGTGCGGACGAACCGCCAGGGATCACGGCCTTGATCTTTTTGCCGCCGCGCATGCCGCCAGCCAGTTCCATCAGCTTGGCAAACGGTGTGCCCAACGGCACTTCGTAATTGCCCGGCTTTTCGACGTCGCCCGAGATCGAGAAGATCTTGGTGCCGCCGTTGTTCGGCTTGCCGAGTGCCGCATAGGCTTCGCCGCCCATGTTCAGCAGGAACGGCACGGCTGCGAAGGTCTCGGTATTGTTGATCGTGGTCGGCTTGCCGTACAGGCCGAAACTGGCCGGGAACGGTGGCTTGAAGCGCGGCTGGCCCTTCTTGCCTTCGAGCGATTCCAGCAATGCGGTTTCTTCGCCGCAGATGTAGGCGCCATAACCGTGGAATGCATGCAGCTGGAAGTTGAATTCGCTGCCGAAAATCTTGTCGCCCAACGCACCGGCGGCACGCGCCTCTTCCAGCGCTTCTTCAAAGCGCTCGTAGCCGGACCAGATTTCGCCGTGGATGTAGTTGTAGCCGACCGAGATGCCCATGGCGTAAGCGCCGATGGCCATGCCTTCAATCAGCGAATGCGGATTGTAGCGAATGATGTCGCGATCCTTGAACGTGCCAGGCTCGCCTTCGTCGGTATTGCAGACCAGGTATTTTTGTCCCGGGAACTGACGCGGCATGAAGCTCCACTTCAGGCCGGTAGGAAAACCCGCACCGCCGCGGCCGCGCAGCGAACCGGCTTTCAGTTCAGCGATGACTTGTTCCGGCGTAATGCCTTCGGAGAGGATGCGCTTGAGGGCGGTATAGCCGCCGCGCTTGACGTAATCGGCGTAGTGCCAGTTGTCGCCGTCCAGGTTAGCCAGGATCAGCGGATTGATATGACGATTGTGCAAACTGGTCATTTAGGGGTTACCTCACTGAGTTCCGCCAACAAGCCGTCAATCTTTTCGTTCGACATCCAGCTACACATGCGTTTGTTATTGACCAGCAGCACCGGCGCATCGCCGCAAGCGCCCATGCACTCGCCTTCAACCAGGGTGAACTGGCCGTCTGCGGTGGTTTCACGGAAACCGATGCCGAGCTTGTGCTTCAGATGCTCCGCCGCCCGATCGCCGCCGGACAACTGGCATGGCAGATTGGTGCAGATGCTGATCTTGTGCTTGCCGACCGGCTTGGTGTTGTACATATTGTAAAAGGTCGCGACTTCCTGCACCGCGATAGCCGGCATGCCGAGGTAATCCGCGACATCCTGCATGGTTTCCGGCGCCAGCCAGCCCTTTTCATCCTGTGCAATCGCCAGAGCGGCCATCACCGCCGACTGTTTCTGGTCGGCGGGGAATTTCGCTACTTCGCGATCGATCTTTTTGTATGTATCTTGACTTAACAACATGTGTTGGCCATTCGTGCGCGATGTTTTGCGCGAGTAGTTAGTAACAAATTCGCATAAATTCCATAGGATTCAGCAACTGACTTCAGGAGACTCTAAGAACCGTAGCGAGCGGCTCAAGGTCTGGTCGAGAAGCGGAGCTGTACTTTAGTACAGCGAGCATCGCAGACCAGGGATTGAGTCGCGCAGTAGGTTCTTAGAGTCTCCTTAACGGTCGATTTCGCCGAACACTATATCTTGCGTACCGATGATGGTAACGGCATCGGCAATCATGTGGCCCTTGGCCATTTCGTTCAAACCCTGCAAATGCGGGAAGCCAGGTGCACGGATTTTCAAGCGGTACGGCTTGTTGGCGCCATCCGACACGATATACACGCCGAATTCGCCCTTTGGATGCTCCACTGCGGCGTAAGCTTCGCCCGGCGGCACGTGGAATCCCTCAGTGAAGAGCTTGAAGTGATGGATCAGCTCTTCCATGTTGGATTTCATGTCGACCCGCGACGATGGCGCAACCTTGTGGTTGGTTGTCATCACAGGGCCGCTGTTGTTGCGCAGCCATTCTACGCATTGCTTGATAATCCGGTTGGACTGGCGCATTTCTTCAACCCGCACCAGGTAACGGTCATAGCAATCGCCGTTCTTGCCGACCGGGATATCGAAGTCGAGCAAGTCGTACACTTCGTACGGCTGCTTCTTGCGCAAATCCCATTCAACGCCGGAACCGCGCAGCATCGCGCCGGTAAAGCCCATCGCCTTGGCGCGCTCTGGCGACACCACGCCGATGCCGACCAGACGCTGCTTCCAGATACGGTTATCGGTCAGCAGAGTCTCGTACTCATCCACGTATTTCGGGAAGCGCACGGTGAAATCTTCGATGAAGTCCAGCAAGGAACCCTGGCGATTTTCGTTCAGGGCATTGATGGCTTTTGCATTGCGCACCAGCGATGCCTTGTGCTGCGGCATGGTATCCGGCAGATCGCGGTAAACGCCGCCCGGACGGTAATAGGCAGCATGCATGCGGGCGCCGGAAACGGCTTCGTAGCAATCCATCAAATCTTCACGTTCGCGGAATGCGTACAGCAGCACTGCCATCGCACCGACGTCCAGCGCATGCGCGCCGATCCACATCAGGTGATTCAGCAGACGCGTGATTTCATCGAACATGACGCGGATGTACTGCGCGCGCAGCGGCACTTCAAGACCGAGCAGACGTTCGATCGCCATCACGTAGCCATGCTCGTTACACATCATCGACACGTAGTCGAGGCGATCCATGTAAGGCACTGACTGCAGATAGGTTTTTTGTTCCGCCAATTTCTCGGTGCCGCGATGCAGCAGGCCGATATGCGGGTCGGCACGCTGGATGACTTCACCATCCAACTCCAGCACCAGGCGCAAAACACCATGCGCGGCCGGATGTTGCGGACCGAAGTTCAGCGTGTAATTCTTAATTTCTGCCATTATTTGATCCCGTAATGTTCTTCACGAATCACCCGCGGCGTAATTTCGCGCGGATCGATCGTTACGGGTTGATAAATTACGCGTTTTTGCTCAGCGTCGTAGCGCATCTCGACATAACCCGACACCGGGAAATCCTTGCGGAACGGATGGCCGATGAAGCCGTAGTCGGTGAGGATGCGGCGCAAGTCGTTGTGACCTTCGAACAGGATGCCGAAAAAGTCGAAAGCCTCACGCTCATACCAGTTGGCCGAAGCCCAGATATCGGTCAGCGAAGCCAGCATCGGCATTTCGTCGTCCGGTGCAAACACGCGGACGCGCAGGCGCCAGTTGTGTTCGATCGACAGCAGATGGGAAACCGCCGCAAAACGGGCGCCTTCCCAGATACCGTCGCCATAGGTCGAATAATCGACGCCGCAGAGGTCGATCAGTTCTTCAAAACGGGTATCGGCATGATCGCGCAGGACGCGCATCGCTGACAGGTAATTCGAAGCCTTGACCACGATCGTGATCTCGCCAAAGGCCACTGTCAGACTTTGAAGGTCGTCGCCAAGCGCATTGCGCACGGCGGCTTCCAGGGTTTCCAGTTTGGTCGTCATGGTGTTCTCTTAGCGCGCAATCGTATTGGTGCGGCGAATCTTGTTTTGCAGCTGGATAATGCCGTACAACAGCGCTTCTGCAGTCGGCGGGCAGCCAGGAACGTAAATATCGACCGGCACAATGCGGTCGCAACCGCGCACCACCGAATACGAATAGTGATAGTAGCCGCCGCCGTTAGCGCAGGAGCCCATGGAAATCACCCAACGCGGCTCCGGCATCTGGTCGTACACCTTGCGCAAGGCAGGCGCCATCTTGTTGCACAGCGTGCCTGCCACGATCATCACGTCAGACTGGCGTGGCGACGGCCGGAAGATTACACCAAAACGGTCCATGTCGTAGCGCGAGGCGCCGGCATGCATCATTTCCACGGCACAGCAGGCCAGGCCGAACGTCATCGGCCACAAAGAGCCGGTGCGGGTCCAGTTGATCAGTTTGTCAGCCGTAGTGGTGACAAAGCCTTCGTTCAATACACCTTCAATAGACATCGCTTACTCCCAATCCAGAGCGCCGCGTTTCCAGATATACCAGAAGCCCACCACGAATTCAGCGATAAACACCATCATCGTGATAAAGCCCTGCCAACCGAGGTCGCGCATGGCAACCCCCCACGGGAAGAAAAATGCGGTTTCCAGATCGAACAAAATGAACAAAATGGCGACAAGGTAATAACGCACATCGAATTTCATGCGCGCATCTTCGAATGCTTCAAAACCGCATTCGTATGGAGAAGTTTTTTGGGAGTCGGGCCGATGCGGCCCAAGTACACGACCGAGCACTTGCGGGGCAATGCCAACCGCGATACCGATCAGAATAAACAGCAGGACGGGAAAATAATTTTCGAGGTTCACGATTTTGCGCCAGTAGTTTGAACGATTAGCAGAATGATTTGCCGGTTCGAATTCTCAAACCTGACGCCCCCAATCCGGCAAACCACGCCACAAGTTCCTCGACAAAAAGCCAGCGCAGGGGCAACCGTTGCTGGCCTCATATTCTTTGGTGCCGACGGCGAGACTCGAACTCGCACAGCTTTCGCCACTACCCCCTCAAGATAGCGTGTCTACCAATTTCACCACGTCGGCATAAGCGACTATTTTAACCTGATTTGGTACTTTTGTTCAATGCACAATCGAGTTAAAAGTCAGCAATTTCACTCTTAAGACTACTTATTTAGGAATTTGATTCGACTGCGCGCTACCCGTCGACGGTGCAGGCACGGAAGCAGCCGCACTAGCCGATCCGGAAGCAGCTGCAGGCGCCGCAACCGGCTCTGCCGATGTCGCTGGAATTGCTGCTGCAGGTGCAGGCGCCGAAGCTGCCGGCAGATTTTCCATCACGCCGCCGGTCACTGCCGAACGATGATTACCCAGGTACACCAACGCCAAAGTCGCGATAAAGAAAATCGCCGCCGCCAGGCCGGTCGACTTCGACAGGAAATTCGAAGAACCGGTGGCGCCAAACAAACTACCTGAAGCGCCGGAGCCGAAAGCCGCACCCATATCGGCACCCTTGCCATGCTGCAGCAGCACAAGGCCGATAATCGTCAACGCCGACAACACCTGAACGATGACAATGATGTTAAATACTGTGTTCATTTAATGATTTCCAATGAGAGTTGATTCTTTGTGATTCTTTGTGATTCTTTATGATTCTTTGTTTTTACTAAATTACCAAATCCGGACTACCGGGCTGCAGCGACGATCGCCAGAAAATCAACCGCCTTCAACGCTGCGCCACCGATCAAACCACCATCTATATCCGGCATGGCCAGCAATTCGGCGGCATTGTCAGGCTTCATGCTACCGCCATACAAAATCTTTACCTCGACCGCAGCCGCAGGATTTTTCCCAGCCAGTTTTGCGCGCAAGGCCGAGTGCACATCTTGCGCCATTTGCGGAGTCGCCGTCTTGCCGGTCCCGATTGCCCACATTGGTTCGTACGCCACCACAACCTTCGCCAGATCAGCAGCATCCAGCACATCCAGCACCGCTGCCAGCTGCCGCCCTACTACAGCCTCGGTCTGGCCGGCTTCACGCTCGGCCAAAGTTTCGCCGACGCATACGATAGGTGTAACGCCGGCCTGCAGAGCACGTACTGCCTTCTGCGCCACCAACGCATCGCTTTCAGCATGATAAGCGCGCCGCTCGGAATGGCCGACGATAGCGTACTGACATGCAAAATCCTGCAACATGCTGACCGCGACTTCGCCGGTATAAGCACCTGCGGCGTGCGCGGAAACGTCTTGAGCACCCCAGGCAATTGCCGATCCGGCAAGCTCAGCCTGGCATTGGGCGAAATAAGGGGCCGGTACGCATAAGGCGATATCGCAAGCCTGCGCCGTCAGGCCAGCCTTGATTTCCGCTATCAATGCAGCATTGGCAACCAGACTGCCATTCATCTTCCAGTTACCCGCTACAAGTTTACGACGCATATTTACCAAGGCCTAGGTTTTCAATAACCCGGCATTCTAACGCGTCGGAGGGAAAGCGGTCAAACCGGCAAGAAATATATGGCGGCCGATTTTACAGTCGAGCCATGGGCTGACAGCATGATTCTAGCGCCAGGCAACGCAAGAAAATGCTTTCGCAGCAGCAATACTCCGCGCAAAAAGTGCCATATCGACATTGCCGCCACTCACCATTACGCCGACTCTTGCTCCCGAAAACGCCACGACCCGGTGCATCACTGCGGCCGCAGCCAGGCAACCGGCCGGCTCGACCACGATCTTCATCCGTTCGGCAAAAAACTGCATTTGCGTGCGCAATTGATCGTCGCTCACGGTAACGATGTCTTTTACACACATTTTCAGAATCGACAACACCAGCTTGCCGACGTGCTGCGTTTGGGCGCCTATTCCGCCACGCGTCGGCGGAACATCCAGCGGCTGCTATCGGAATCCTGCGGGATATATTGATAGCCGCCCAGGTCGAATGCCTTGAGTTTTTCCGCATTGGTGATTTTGTTCAATGCGGCGTAGCGCGCCATCATGCCGCGCGCCCGTTTGGCATAGAAGGAAATAATCTTGTATCTGCCGTTTTTCCAATCCTCGAATACCGGCGTGACGATACTGGCGTCGAGCACTTGCGGCCGGACCACCTTGAAATATTCCTCGGACGCCAGGTTCACCAGCGTGTCGGATTTTTGCTGGCTCAGCTGCTGGTTTAACGCCTGGGTCACCGTATCGCCCCAGAAAGCGTAGAGATTCTTGCCGCGCGGGTTGGCCAGGCTGGTGCCCATTTCCAGCCGATACGGCTGCATCCGGTCCAGCGGCCGCAACACGCCATACAAGCCTGACAGAATCCGGATGCGGCTCTGCGCATAGTTCAACTGGGTAGTGTTCAAGGAGGCCGCATCCAGACCTTCGTAGACATCGCCGTTGAAGGCCATGATCGCCTGCTTGGAATTACTGCTGGTGAATTTCTTCGACCACGACGCAAAACGCGCCGTATTCAGCTGCGCCAGCGGATCGGAGATCTTCATCATGCTGCCGATCTGGGCTGGCGACAGTTGCGTCAAGACGCTGATCAACTCTGCCGAGTGGTCGATGAAATCCGGGGTAGTGTGCGTTTCGGTCGTGCTGGGAGTGTTGTAATCAAGGGACTTTGCGGGCGACAAAACGATCAGCATGTGACATCCAAATAAACAAAAAAACAGAAGAATGTCCGCAATGATACCGAAACAAACCGTTCGGCGCTGGCGATGCCGCCATCGGCAACTGCTATCGTCACTCAGTCAAAAACGCCTTGCGACAGATCGCGCTCGAATTCAGCAACCCAGATCGAACCGTCTCCGGTCGGATATTGTTTTTTGCGGCCGGTGGATTTCCTGCTGACAGTGACAAAGCCGGTAAGCGCGAATATTTCATCGGTTTTGGGATCCGTCGTATCCACCTCATGCAATTCAAAATCGTCGGCAGCCAGATTCTGCGCCGACAAGATCGCATGGAAATCCTTCTTTTCGTCCGGCTCGATTAGCTTCATGTTCGCCTCCCGAAGTGACAGCAACTGATAACCAGTGACATCGCGAATGCTCACCATAGCACGCTAACGCCGGCAGCGCTTTTCACCCGGGCCAGCGGCACTAAAATTGACTGGCAAACAATTTCGTCTCCGAACCGTCATCCTTGAGCTGCAGCATTTTTTCAAATTTCAGGCCTATTTTTTCCAGCACTTTGATCGATTGGTGATTGTCCGGCGCGGTAATGGCGACTATCCGCTGCAGGCCGCAAGTCCGACGGCCATGCTCCAGTACGGCCGATGCAGCCTCGTAGGCGTAACCATTGCCCCAAAACTCCGGCAGAAAGGCATAGCCGATATCGACGTCCGGCAAAGTCTCTCTTTTGATCAGGCCGCATATGCCTATCGGCTGCGCGCCATCTTTCAATTCAGTCATGTAGAAACTGAATCCATAACGCTCCTGTGCTGCTATCGGGCCGTTCAGGAGCGCCTCGCGTGCCGCTTCCAGCGTTCTGATGCCGCGGTCGCCGATGAACCGCAGCCATGAAGGCTGGTTCACCAGCCGTAGATAAAATTCAGCATCGTCCTCATTCAAGGTACGCAAAATCAAACGCTCTGTCTCAAGAACTTTCATGGGCTTCGTTTTTCCTTTGGGTGGGAATTTACCTGTAGCATGGGAGCATAAGCACTAGGATGATAATTGTCTACCGAACGGTAATTACGTCTCGGCCCGTTGGCCTGGCGACGTACATCATTCCGCCGCCACTTTCTCGCTCCTGCCGGAAGATGGCTTGACGGACTGGCGGCCGAGGTAAAATGCGCGCTACCGCTTGATGGAAATCCGCATGAATTCTGACCTACCCGCTGACCTCCCCGCTGACCTACCCGGCGACCTACCCGCCGACACACCCGCAACAGCCCAAAGCCGCCAAGGCAAACCACGCATCGTCATCGACACCAATGTCTGCCTCGATCTGTTTGTTTTCCACGATCCGCGGTGGGCCGGCTTGATGGCGGCATTGCAAAGCGGCGCAGTCGAAGCTGTCACCCGCGCCGACTGCCGCCAGGAATGGCAAATGGTGTTGCATTATTCACATCTCCCCATCACCGATGACACCCGGGCCGCCTTCAATGCCGAATTTGACACCTTGATCACCTGCCTGGCAGCCGAAGCGCTGACACCGCGCACCGACATCCGCCTGCCCATCTGCACGGATCCGGACGACCAGAAATTCCTCGAACTGGCGTTGGGCGCCCACGCCACTACCTTGATCACCAAAGACAAAGCGTTGCTGAAACTGGCGCGCAAGACGGCCAAGATAGGCCTTTTCGCCATCATTCCGCCGCAGGCATGGGGCTTGCCGGCCGCGGTGGGTTTCTAGTCCGTTCTTTAGCCCACAGAAATTCGCAACCGGCTGTGCAGTCTCGGACAAAACGCTAAAATGCCAGATTCAGACAGACTCCGAGATTGATAGCAGATGAACCGTGATTTAAGAATTCCTGGCGGCGACATTGCCGCAGACCGCGCTGCCAAACAGCTTCAATCCAAACTCCCCAAGGTCGGCACCACTATTTTTACGGTGATGTCGACGCTCGCCAGCGAAAAATCGGCGGTGAACCTGGGGCAAGGATTCCCCGACTTCGATTGCGATCCGGTCTTGGTCGATGCGGTTACCGACGCCATGAAGAACGGCTTCAACCAGTACCCGCCGATGGCAGGTGTGCCGGCTTTGCGCCAGGCCATCGCCGCTAAAATCGAAAAACTGTACGGCCACAGCTACGATCCGGCCACCGACATCACCGTCACCGCCGGCGCCACCCAGGGCTTGCTGACCGCCATCCTGTGCGCGGTGCATACGGGCGACGAAGTGATCGTGATTGAACCGGCGTACGACAGCTATGCGCCAGCCATCGAACTGGCCGGCGGCAAGCCGGTGCTAGTGCAAATGACGCTGGGCGCCGATGGTTACGCCATACCGTGGGACCGGATTGCAGCGGCAGTCAGCCCGCGCACCCGCATGATCATGATCAATTCGCCGCACAATCCGACCGGCAGCGTACTGACCCTGGCCGATATCGAAGCGCTGAAAGATATCGTGCGCGGGACCGGAATCCTGATCTTGTCAGATGAAGTCTATGAGCACATGGTGTTCGACGGTGTACGCCACGAATCGATTTGCCGCCATCCCGAACTCGCGGCGCGCGCCTTTGTCGTTTCCAGTTTTGGCAAGACCTATCACGTCACCGGCTGGAAAATCGGCTATGTGGCGGCGCCGGCGGCGCTTTCCGCGGAATTCCGCAAAGTTCATCAATACAATGTTTTCACCGTCAACACGCCGGTGCAGCATGGCATTGCGCAGTACATGCAAAATCCCGCGCCCTACCTGGAACTGCCGGCGTTTTATCAACACAAGCGCGACCTGTTTCGCGATGGCTTGAAGCAAACGCGCTTTAAACTGCTACCGGCCGACGGCACCTATTTCCTGTGCGTCGATTACTCCGCCATCTCATCGTTGAGCGAGGCCGAATTCGCGATCTGGCTGACTTCTGAAATCGGCGTCGCTGCAATTCCGGTATCAGCGTTCTATCAATCTCCGCGTGAATCGGGCATCGTCCGTTTCTGCTTCGCCAAACAAGACCAGACCTTGCAGCAGGCGCTGCAGCGATTGGCAAAAATCTGAACACATTTCAAACGCGCACGAAACAAACAACGCAAGCACCACCACATACAAAAAGGAAATGGTCATGATCGATGTCTATAGCTGGGCCACACCGAACGGTCACAAGGTACACATCCTGCTGGAAGAATTGGGCCTGCCCTATCGTGTGCACGCAGTCGACATCGGCGCCGGCGACCAGTTCAAGCCGGACTTCCTGTCGATTTCACCCAACAACAAGATTCCGGCCATCGTCGATGCCGACGGCCCGGACGGCAAGCCGATTTCCCTGTTCGAGTCGGGCGCGATCCTGGTTTACCTGGCCGGCAAGAGCGGTAAATTCCTCGGCCATACCGATCGCGAGAAATTCAACACCCTGCAATGGCTGATGTTCCAGATGGGCGGAGTCGGACCAATGCTGGGCCAGACTCACCATTTCCGCATCTACGCGCCGGAAAAGATAGAGTACGCCGTCAATCGCTATACCAACGAAGCCAAGCGCATCTATGGCGTGATCGACAAGCAATTATCACAACACCATTACCTCGCCGGCAATGAATATACGATCGCCGACATCGCCACTTTCCCATGGATTCGTTCCTGGAAAAACCAGGGCATAGAACTGGGCGACTTTCCGCATCTGAAAGCCTGGTTCGATACGATCAGCGCGCGCCCTGCGGTCAAGCGCGGCGTCGAAGTGCTGGCCTCGGCCCGCAAGCCACTGACCGACGACAAGGCGCGGGATATCCTGTTTGGCGCTCAGCAATATCAAAAAAGATAAAGAACTGTGGGTAATGCCGTTAAGTCAAGGTTACCGGTTATAGCGCTTGGCACGTCATTCCCGCGAACGCGGGAATCCATTTTAACCACCATACTGTGCAACATGGATCCCCGCGTTCGCGGGGATGACGCAGTGACCGCATTGGTCCATCTAAAGAATACCGTTCGCGGCTTAACTTAACGGCATTAAGAACTGTGGGTAGCTAACCACCAACTTTTCCAGCTTCAGGATAACTAACCGCCAATATTTCCAGTTCATCAAGCCCGGCCGGCGTCAGCAAGGTCACGCTCTCGCCTTCATGGGCCTTGGTCAACGCACGCGCCACCGGAGAAATCCAGCTGATCTTGCCATGCAAGGGATCGAGTTCATCGATGCCGACGATGGTCACCGTGTGCTCTTCGCCGGCGTGATTCTGGTAAGTCACCGTGGCGCCAAAAAATACCTGGTCGCGGCCGTGATGCACGCTCGGATCGACCACTTCGGCCAAATCCAGGCGCTTGGTTAAAAAGCGGATGCGGCGGTCGATTTCACGCAGCCGGCGCTTGCCATAAATATAATCGCCGTTTTCGGAACGATCGCCGTTCGAGGCGGCCCAGGAAACGATGCGCACCACTTCCGGCCGATCCACATCAATCAGACGCAACAGCTCGTCTTTCATGCGTTGATAGCCTTCCGGCGTCATGTAATTCCTGGTGCCGGGCGGGATCGGCGGCAGTCCGAATTCCAGATCGTCGTCATCGCCTTCAGATTCTTTTACAAATGCCTTGTTCATAGCTGACATTGTAGTTCCAATTGCGCCGCGACTACAGATTTGACTCTGAAGCATGGCTTTTCTTGCATTGCGGTATGGTAAAGTCGGGCTGGTGCAATGTTGCCCGTGTTGACTTTAGATTCCGTCATATGCCTGCCAATTCTTCCCGCAATGCCTCTTCCTCTCCTTTCCGGATCGGCCTCGCCACCAGCCGTAGCCATCAGCACGGCCCCGATTCGGCGCTGGCGCAACTGCTCACGGGCAGCCGCCATCTCATCGAGCAGCAATTGAAGCCGCAACTGATCGTGGTCGGCCGCACGCTGGACGCCATGCAGCAGCTCGGCTTGCTGGTTGACTACCCGCATATCGAACGCTTCCCTTACGGCCGTCACGGCGGCCTGATGAAACTGGTGTCACGGGTGGTCGACGCCGATCCGGCGCGCAACCTGGATGCGGTGATCTACCTGATGGATCCGGTCGATCCGTCGTCGACCTTTCCGGAAGCGGTAGCCTTGAAGCGGCAATGCGTGATTCACGGAAAGCCGTTTTTATCGACGCTGGCCGGCGCCCGCGAATGGCTGGAGCTGGAAGGCATGGCGGCCGGCGCTGCACCGAATCCAGAACTCGACCCGACTTTCAATCTGGGGCAGGAAGGCATCGCGCTGATTGCACACGACGCCATGAAAGAGCGGATGCTGGACATTGCGGAACGTCATTTCCCGCTGCTCGACCAGTTTGCATTTCGCTGCGCCACCGGCACCACCGGCAGCCTGCTCAATAAGCTGGCGCAAAAAATCAAAGGCGAGGAAGCCGGACGCAACTGGGTAAAACCCTTCCTCAGCGGCCCGCTGGGCGGCGATGCCCAGATCGCTGAACTGATCCTGGATCGCCAGCAATGCCGGCGCGTCCTGTTTCTGGAAGATCCGCACGTCGCGCGCCAGCACGAAGCGGATATCCAACTGCTGGAACGCGCTGCCCGCACCGTCACCGACTACGCGCTGTGTATCAGCGATGCTGAATGCGGCGAACGCTGGCTGACCTTGTTGCACCAGCGCGCCGCATTGGCAAAACGCTAATCTGCCGCCAGGATTTTGTTGGGTGTGTAAAGGCAAAGTTGAAATGTCCGCTTTGAGCAAAGTTGAGATGTCCGCTTTTTTGAGCATTTTAGACACCTCGACTACGCTTTAGAGCGGACATTTTCTTTGCTGCCATGACGCCTTGAGCGACCACGGCGGTGGGCGGATTGTCGCGATAGTAGCGGTTGCGCGGCGCGGCCTTTTGTCCGGCTTGAGTTGGTCTACGGTGTAGTGCAACCCCTTATTGTTCACCTCAATAGGCCTTGCGGAGCGTGGCAGCTTGAATTATGCCGCGGCGGCTGCAGGTTGATTGCCAACCAGTTGCCGCTGCCAGTTGCGCAAGCCGATAATGGCCAGCACGATGAACGCGGCATACAAACCCGCGGTCAGATTCAGGTCTTTGTAGATATATACGCCGACATAGATGATGTCGACCACGATCCACAGCCACCAGTTGGCGACGTATTTGCGCGCCATCCAGAACTGGGCCACCAGGCTGAAACTGGTCAGCGCCGAATCCAGCCAAGGAATGTGCGCATCGGTAAAACTGGCCATGACATAACCCAGCACCACGCTCCCTAGCGCCCCGGCCAGCAGGCCTGCCAGCAAGCCGGATTTCGGCAAGCGCTGCGGTTGAATATGACGGGTGTCTGGCTGGCTATTGTTCTGGTCCGCCCCGGCCCTGCTCCACTGCCACCAGCCGTACAACTGCATGACCGCAAAGATCAATTGCAGCAACAAGTCCGAATACAGTTTCGCGTCCAGGAATATCCGTGCATACAGCAGCACCGAGACCAGGCCGATCGGCCAGCACCACAAATGGCGGCGCGCAGTCAGCCACACTGCCAAGGCGCTGATGATGACTGCACTGATTTCCAAGCCTGACATCAGGACTCCTGTAGATTGTTTTTACGGTCGCTGCGGCGCTGCAGATGATCCAGCAGATATTGGCCGGCATCGCTATTGAACCACTCGGCATGGCCGAGGAAATAAGTATCGTAGGCCAGCGCCGAGTTCTCTGCAGATTTCTGCACACCATGAAAATACGCCAGCTCCGACAGCGCAAATTCAGCATGCGCCAAAGGTAGCAATGCCGGCAAGGCGGCCGCCTCCAGCGCTGACAACGGACTTACCGCCTCGTACGCATCGAGCATGGCATCCAATTGATCGATATGCACCAGGCTGCGTCGATCGACAGGCATCGATGGCAGGGCCAGCCACTCGATCAGGTTGCGCTCGATGGCGATGGCAAGATCGTAGACGGCGCAGGTACGATCGGCCAGCCCGAAATCCAGCACGGTTGCTACCGCAACCGGTCCGTCCGCTTGCCACAGCAAATTGGAAGCATGCCAGTCGTTATGCGTCCATAAGGGCGTCAAGCCGTGCAACATGGGGCTTAAGCGTGCATGGAACGGCAACAGCACGCGCATCACTTCCTGTTGCCAGTCACGCTGCGCCAGGTAGTCTGCCAATGCCGGCCGCTCCTGTATGTAATCCCCGATCCTGCTCAGCACTTCTTGCGGCTCTTCAGTATTGAACAGGGTAAAGCCGGACGCCAGCAATTTGATGCTGCGCGCAGGCGCATCGTAACCGCGCGCCGCGAGATGCAGCCGGGCCAGCGCGCTGCCTGCAGCCGCCGCATCCGCAGTGTTGATGAAAGGAGTCCATGAGGTCGCATCGCGATAGCGGTCAACGCCGGGCCCGACGCGCTGCACCTCGTACGTCCAGTCACCTTCGGCATGGGCGGTGCTGCCGTCGCTGGCTTGCAATACGTCGCTGACTGCCATTCCATGCAGCCGCAGATGGGCCATGAAGCGGTGTTCATCCGTCAACTCGTCCGCAGTCCGGATCACTCGCAACAAGCGCTTTACAAATACCGGGCCCGATTCCGTGTCCGCGACGCAAGCACTGGAAAACGGCCGCGGGCTGTGCCAATTCAGGCGCGTGACTGCGCCGACCTGCGCGACCTGCGGATAGTGGCGCAATAGCCGCGCCACTTCATCCAGGGTCAATGCCGGCCAGCTCGACGCCACCGCATCCAGCCCCATGCCGTGGCTCAACACCGCAGGCACGCCTTGGCCGGTTGCGTCATCTTGTCTTGGGTCGCTCATGCGGCGTTCCTGATCCGGATCAAAAGTCGTACTGAACCGACAAGCGGGCGGTACGCGGTGCGCCCAGATGCAGATAGCCGTCACCGATGTATTCGCCGACATCTTTCCAATAACGCTTGTCGAACAGATTATCCACGCTCAGGCGCACCACCGTAGCATGCCCCGACAAGCTGGTCTTGTAACGCAAGCCGGCATTGAACAAAGAATAAGCCGGCACGTCGACGTTGCCTTCCCGCGTGGCCGCTTTGGTGCCGCTGTATTGCCAACCGCCTAGCACACTCAGGCCGGTAATCTGCGGCACCGTGTAGGCTGCATACAGGGCGGCGCGCAGCCGCGGCACGTTGATGGCTTGATGGCCGTCATAAGCCGGTGTGCCGGTATCCTCAGCGCGTGCCTGAATCATGGCCATGCTGGCCGTCAGCCGCAGTTGCTTGGTGACCTGGCCGGCTGCGCTCAGTTCTATCCCGCGATGCGTTTCGGTACCTTGCTGGACATAGGTAAAACCATTCTCGTCCGGCATTGGATATTCGTAAGGCTTGGTCATCTGGAATATGGCTGCGCTCAGGCTGAGCTGGTCGCGCCAGTCGTATTTGACGCCGGCTTCAACCTGACGCGACACGGTCGGCGGCAAGAAGGTAAAGGCATTCTCGGTCCACCACGGCGCCTGGCCGCCCATCGTCAAACCCTTGCTGTAGCTGGTGTACAGCGTCAGGTCCGCTTGCGGTTTGTATACCAGGGCGATCTGCGGCAACAGCAATGATTTTTCTGTGGTGCGCGTAGCCGCGCCGGTAATATCCAGCGCCCGTTCATTTACCCACACCTGGCGGGCGCCTGCGATCAGTTGCCATTGCGGATTGAAACTCAGGCGATCGACCGCAAACAAAGCCTTCTGCCGGCTATCCAGGCGCAGATAGGAAGCGTCCGGCGTCAACGGCGACGGCGCATAGACGATCGGATTCGGGTTGTAGATATTGTCGCTGCCGACAAATTCATTGACGCCATCGCTCTGCGCCACGGTGCGGCGGAACATGCTTCCCCCCAAGGTCAGGTCGTGACGCAGCTTGCCGGTATCGAGATGCCCTTGCAGCACCGCCTGCAACTGGTCGTTACGTCGCGTGTCGTCAGGAAAACGATAATCGTAGATATCGAAATCGCCGCCGGCACTGAAATAACGCGCTGGCGTCCCGCCGTCGCCGCAGGTGGCGCCATAACCGCAACCATACGGAAATGCCGAGTTATCGTCGATCACCACCCGGCTGCGGCTGGCCGCCATATACGCGTGCCAGTCCGGTGTCAGGTCAAGATCCAGGCGAAGGTTCAGGTTGACCGAGTTGATCGTTACCGGCTTGGCCCACGGTTGCGCGCCGAGCAATTTTTCCGGCGAGACATTGCTTGGGATGACCGTGCCCCCCAACAACTGGTAGCCCGGTGCGGAGCGTTGCTCGCGATGCTGATACTCGGCGTCGAATTGCAGCCGCGCCTGCGGTGTGATCACCCAGTCGGCGGCCAGCGAAGCGAAATTGCGCTCGCCGTCGGCGTCGTTCACATACGAATGCAGGCTTTCGTGGGCGGCGTTGATGCGGATGCCGAACTGTTTTTGCTCGCCGAACAAGGTGCCGATATCGGCCGCCAGGTACCGCGAGCCGCGCGAGTCCGTCTCAAGCGTGACAGAGCGCACATCGGCCGGACGCTTGGTCACATAGTTGATCAGGCCGCCGGGAGCAGCCATGCCGCTTTGCAGGCCGGCCAGTCCCTTCAGGATTTCAACGCTCTCTTTATTTTCAAGCGCCACATTCTGCTCGCCGGCAATGCTCATGCCATTGATCTGGTAACTCGATGCCAGATCCAGCGCAAACCCGCGAATGGTAAAGTTTTCGTAGTAGCCGACCGGCGCGTAATTGTCGCCGACCGCGGCATCGTTGCGCACTACTTCACTCAGCAAACGCGACTGCTGGTCGTCCAGCTGGCCACGCGTGATGACTGAAATCGAAGCCGGTGTATCCAGCAAGGAAGCCTCGCCAAATGTCCCAACCGAAGCTGATCTCTTGCGATAACTATCGGCGCCGGGTCCGGCACCGGTTACGGTGATGGTCGGCAACGTCGGGGCGCTGTCCACTTTGGTCTGCGCTTGCCCGGTCTGTGCGGGAACATTTTCCGCAGTCTCTTTTTGATCGGAAATGCTTTGCGCATGCGCCATGTGGGCGGTGGCTGCGGCAATTAATGTAATCAACAGTTTTTTTCTGGCTGGCAATGGCAACGTGCGGGTGCGGTTAGCTACAGAGTGAGATTCTTTTATATTTATCATTATTTTGTTGTTATATATACATGCCAATTGATTAACGCGTATATATGAAGTCTAAAAATCCGGAGGCGATTAAAACAGGACTCGCATTATCCGTCTTTTTGATTAGATTGGAATTAGAGCGTGAGCAATATCGACCTTTGCATCCACAACTCCTATTTCTTCGTATACCAATATGACGCAATTTGAAATCCAAAGGAGGTGCGCTCATGGTTAGCCGACGCAATATGATCTTGAGAACTGGCGCAGCGATGTTGACGGGTGGCCTGGCAATCCTTGGGCGGCGGGGGTTTGCCGCTGAAACCTTTGAAATCACCCACACCGATGCCGAATGGAAACAACGGCTGACGGCAGTCCAGTATGCAATCTTGCGGCAGGAAGGTACGGAGCGGCCGTTTTCCAGCCCGCTCGACCATGAAAAACGCGCAGGCACCTATTTTTGCGCCGGTTGCGATTTAGCGGCTTTTTCGTCCAGGAACAAATTCGATAGCGGCACCGGTTGGCCCAGCTTCTGGCAACCGCTGCCAAACGCGATTGCCACCAGGACCGATACCACGTTCGGCATGAAGCGCACCGAAGTGCATTGCCGCCGTTGCGGCGGCCATCTGGGCCACGTATTTGACGATGGCCCGAAACCTACCGGGCTGCGTTATTGCATGAACGGCGCCGTGCTGACGTTCAAACCTGAAATCTGAACCTGGGCTCAAATCTACAGCCTTGCACTCAGTCTTATACGCGGCGAGTGCCGGTATCGACAGCCTTGGTCTGTCCCGATTCCAGCGTAAAGCCGGCGCCGGAATCGGTGCCCAGCACCTTGACCAGGTAAGGCATCAATTCTTTCAGCATCGGCTCCAGCGTCCATGGCGGGTTGATCACGAACATGCCGCTGCTGTGCAAGCCGAAGCCGTCCGGCGATGGCGTCTTCACCGTCAGCGTGACGTTCAGCCAGCCGTTGGCTTTCATGCGCTTCAGCTTGTCCGGCATCTGGCGTGACTCCATCCGGTTCAACAGCGGATACCAGACGGCGTAGGTGCCGGTGGAAAAACGGATCAGCGCGTCTTCAATGGTGTTCTTGACGTGGCGGTAATCTTCCTTGACCTCATACGGCGGATCGATCAGCACCAGGCCGCGGCGCGATGGCGGCGGCAGCAATGCCTTCAGGCCGAGGAAGCCATCGCCCAGATGGATCATGACGCGTTTACCGCGGCCATTGCCGCGCGGGTTGCGCTCGGCCTCCAGGCGGCGGAAATTATCGGTCAGGATCTTGCCGTCGCTCGGATGCAGCTCAAACAGGCGCAGGCGATCCTGCTCACGCATGACGGCATCGGCGCAATATGGTGAGCCCGGGTAGTAGCGCAGCTTGCCGTCGGGGTTCAACTGGCGGACTACGTCTACATACTCCGCCACCGCCGGCGGCAGATCCTTGCGATCCCAAAGGCGGCTGATACCAGTCTCGAACTCGGCGTTTTTCGACGCATAACCGCCATCCAGCGCATATACGCCAGCGCCGGCATGGGTGTCGATGACCATGTAGGAGGTATCTTTCTGGCCCAGGTAACGCAATAACTGGATGGTGACCAAGTGCTTCAGCACATCGGCATGATTGCCCGCATGGAAGGCATGGCGGTAACTCAACATAGGAAACTCTATCGTGGTGAAGTGTGTTGCCACACTCTACATCAAAGAAGCGGTCGGCTACTGTGCAGAAGTGCGGCGAGGTGGCTTGGGAACTGCGTAGTGCAAAAAGTAGTGCAGCAAAGCGCCCCGTGCGCAAACGACCCGCATTCTAACATTGCAGCAATCGATAAGAAAAAGCTATTCGAAAAGCTATTCGACCAAGCGATCTTCAGCTTGCATTTTCAACATCTCTTCGGCCACCTTGACGCAAGCTTCGATATGCCGGTTTCCGATAGCCCGGAATGCAGAAAAACCAATCGCCGCCGACACCATCTGGCCGGCGATAGGCACCAGCCGGGTAGCGTTCTTCGACACCAGCTTGACGCCGCTGCGCGTGAGGATTTTAAGCATCAGCTCACGTGTCACCATCCGGCCCACCAGCGTGCTGCCGAGGCCGACGATCGTGCTATAGGTTGCCACCTTGAGTTTAGGCTGGAGTTTTTCGATCTGTTGCGGCGTCATGCCGAATTCGGCATTGATGTCTTCGATCAGGCGCGACAGCAAATGGATATCGACTGCGATATCGACGCCCATGATCGGCAGCGCCGAAGCGCCGGCAGACAGCAGCGCGCGCTTGGCCACCATCTGCCGGCAGCGCTGACGCACCGTGTGCAGCGCATGTTCGGAAGCGGGAATCAGGATTCCCGCTACCTCCTTGGCAGGCTTGCGCCCGCGCAGCCGGTCTAGCATCAGCTCGCTGCCTTGCCTTTGACAAAGCCGTAGATCAGCAACAGGATGAAAGCGCCAACGATGGAGCCGATGAAGCCCGCGCCTTGGCCGGCGTGGTACCAGCCCAGAGCCTGGCCGACATAACCCGCCAAAAACGAACCGGCAATGCCCAGCAAGGTAGTCATGATAAAACCCATGTTCTCCTTCCCTGGATGAATCAACTTAGCAATCACGCCAACTATGAAACCTACGACAATTGTCCACAGAATTTCCATTGAAGCTCCTAAGAGTTGTTATTGGCTGCGGGCCGCTTGTTGTAGTAAAACCGGCGGCCCGGCGTCCAATATAGAGCAAAGCTTGCTGCCGCGCAGTGTCTGGACAGCAAATTTATGTGAAATATTGCCTCAGAGCCACTAAAATAAATATCAAACTGGCAATATTGTCCGCAAATTTTCTGTTTCAGACTGCGCTATGCATGCAGCTCTTGCGCGCGATCCAGCCGGAAATACGCATCCAGCAAGGAGGTCTTGTAGACCGCGCCCAACAATTCCGGATCCTCATGGCTGCGCACCACCGGCAACCGCTCGCCCTGATGATCCAGGAAAGACTGCAACGCATCCCCCAGGGACATCTCCGGCGTCACCACATGCAGGAATTCGCGCCGCACAAAATCTTCCGCCACCCGCGTTTGCGTATCGCTCTTCTCCAGCAGGCAGGAAGTAATGTCTTGCAACGCCACCACGCCGCAATAGCGATAGCGCTGGTCGACGATGTAAATATATTTAACCGGATATTTCAGGAACAGCCCGCTGATTTCAGCAAACGATGCCGTCAGCGGCAGCACGGTATCCGCCGGCCGGATCAGTTCGCTCATGTGGATGCCGCGCAGGCGTATCCGCTCTTGCGCGTCGCGATTCCGCTTGATCGTGATGTCGTACATGGAAGCGCCGTTGATACTGCGCGCAATGAAGTAAGCCACCACGCAGGACAACATCAGCGGCAACACCACCTGATAGCTCAAGGTCATCTCGAAAATCATCAGGATCGCCATCAGCGGCGCGCTGGTCGCCGCCGCCAGGAACGCGCCCATGCCCACCATCGCATAGGCAAACGGCGCCGAGGTGGTGGCTGGCAGCACGACATGCAACGCCTGGCCAAACAGATAACCGATGGCGGCGCCGACAAACAGCGTCGGCGTGAAGATGCCGCCGACCGCGCCGGAGCCGGTGGTGATAGCGGTGGCCACCACCTTGAACAACAGCATCAGCAATACGCTCCACCACAGCCAAGGCGTATGCAGCAGCGAATTGACCACGCTATAGCCGTTACCCCAGACCTCCGGCACCCAGATCGAAATCAGGCCTACCAGCAAGCCACCCAGGCCCAGCCGAAGCGGTAACGGCAACGCGGTCTTGGTAAACAGTTTTTTGGAAAATCCCAGCAAACGCAGGAATTGCGGTGCGGCGATGCCGGCCATAATGCCTAGCAACACGAACCACAAGATCTCGATGCCGGCGATCGGCGGGAACGGCGGCATCTCATAGGCCGGATGGTAGCCGGGCAATTCGCGCATGGTGATGTTGGCGACCACCGAGGCCACCACCACCGGCCCGAAACTCTCCATGACAATCGCACCCAGCACGATTTCAGTCACGAAAAATGCGCCGGCAATCGGCGCGTTGTAGGCAGAGGTAATCCCGGCCGCCGCGCCGCACGCCACCAGCAGGCGCAAGCGCGCCGGGTTGAAGTGCGTGAAACGGCCCACCAGCGATGCCGCCAGCGCCGCCAGCTGCACCATCGGCCCTTCGCGCCCGATCGAACCGCCGCTGACCACTGTCGCCAGCGAAGACAAACTACGCAACAAACTCTGCCGCACCGGAATGTTGCCGTCGCCAATCGCTACCGCTTCCATGTAGTCCGAGGTAGCGCTGGACGGCATGCGCTTCGCCAGCAACAGGATCGCGCCGGCTATCAAGCCACCGGCGGCCGGCAACAACAACCGCATCGGCCACGGCAAGCTTTTGGCCATGGCGACAAAACTGCCGCTCTGGCCAGTCAGCAGCTGCTGCAAGCCGTAGATGCACTCACGGAAAAGCATCGTCGCCAGCGCCCCCAGGAAACCAACCACCGCTGCCCATAACAGCATCGAGTGGCTTTCCGAAAAATGGAACTGCCGCTGCAGGCGAATCCGGTATCTTAAGAGCGTGCTACGTGGGAGCATAATGTGCGATGGCAAGGAGATAGTGGTTGGGATACTGCCGCGTTACCTGGCTACTGGGCTGCCGGGCTATCAGGCGCCGCCATCAGCGCGTCGAAATACGCCATATCGGCAGCCACCGCCGCTTCCGCCTTGATTTGCATTGCTTGATAACGGGCGATGATCTCATGCCCGATTGGCGTGACTTGTGCGCCGCCGCCTTTTGCGCCGCCAGTCGCGGTCGCCACCAGCGGCGACTTGAAGCATTGGTTCATTGCCTCTACCAGCAGCCAGGCGCGGCGATAAGACATGCCGATAGCGCGCGCAGCAGCAGAAATCGAACCGCTTTGATGGATGGCTAGCAACAGCGCCGCCTTGCCAGGACCGAAGGCGATTGCGTCGCCCTGCATCACTCTGAGTCGAATCGATTTGGAATTTGCCATATGCGGGATTGTAGCAAGGAGGCCGGCAGCGATTCAGGTATTTTATTGACAAGCACGCTGCGCCAGCAGGATTTCACGGTGTTTCAACGCGCTTCCAACCCCGTTTCAACTCGGTGCAAATATTATTAAAGTTGACCTGCGCTGTATCCTGCCATATATTTCGTTTTTGCCTTTTTGCCTTTTTGCCATTTGCCGCCCAGGAGATATTGCGATGTTGCTTCGGATGTTACTTCCTCTTAAACGCCTCGTTCTTGCTAGCGCCCTCCCTCTGATGCTGCTGACGCCGGCAGTGCATGCGGCCGATCTGGTAGTTTCGGCTGCCGCCAGCCTGACCAATGCTTTCAGAGATCTGGGCCAGTCGTTTGAAGCCCAATATCCGGATACCAAGGTGATACTCAACTTCGCTGCATCCGACGTCTTGCTGCAGCAAATCGTCAAAGGCGCGCCGGCAGACGTATTTGCTTCCGCCGACCAGGAAGCCATGAACAAGGCCGAAGCTGAAAAAGCGGTGGTCGCCGGCAGCCGCAAGAACTTTGCGAATAACCAGATCGTGCTGATCGTGCCGGCCGATAGCCAGCTGCACATCCAGCAATTGCAGGATCTGACCCAGCCGGCGGTCAAGCGCATCGCATACGGCAATCCGGCTTCGGTGCCGGTCGGCCGTTACACCAAGGCTGCGCTGGAACACGCGAACCTGTGGGATGCGGTTGCCGCCAAGGGCGTGCCAGCGCAAAACGTACGGCAGAGCCTGGATTATGTGGCGCGCGGCGAAGTCGAAGCCGGTTTCGTTTTTTCCACCGATGCCGCGATCATGCCGGACAAGGTCAAGGTTGCAATGCGCGTACCTGCCCAAACCACAGTCAGCTACCCGATCGCCGTCACCGCCAATACCAGGCAAGCTGACATGGCAACCAAATTCGTCGCGTATGTTCTGTCGCCGACCGGCCAGGCCACACTGGCGCGCTATGGCTTCTTGAAACCCTGATGACAGAGTGTTATCGTCAAGCTCTTCAGCACAGCATCAAGGGTAAGCAGTGAATAGAAAGCAAAAACCATGAACAGCGGAGTATGGGTTGCCCTGACGCTGTCGTTGAAAGTTGCAGGCTGGGCGACACTGCTTAACATGCTGTTCGGTGTCGCTGCCGCCTATGGCTTGTCGCGCTGGCGCTCGCCAGCGCGCGATCTGGTGGATGCTATCCTGACCCTGCCGCTGGTATTGCCGCCGACAGTGCTTGGCTATTATCTGCTGGTGCTGCTGGGCCGCCGCGGCGTGTTCGGCGCCTGGCTGGAAAAATGGGGCATCGAGCTGGTATTCACCTGGCAAGGCGCGGTGATCGCCGCCACCATCGTTGCCTTCCCGCTGGTCCTGAAATCAGCCCGCGCCGCCTTTGACAATGTCGATGTACAACTCGAAAATGCCGCCCGCGTGCTGGGTGTGTCGCAAGCCGGCGTGTTCTTCCGCGTCACTTTGCCGTTAGCGTCCAAGGGTATTGCTGCAGGTGTATTGCTGGCCTTCGCCCGGGCATTAGGCGAGTTCGGCGCCACCCTGATGATCGCCGGCAATCTGCCAGGCCGCACCCAGACCTTATCGGTCGCCATTTATGAGGCCGTACAAGCCGGCGACGACCAGACTGCCAACCTGCTGGTGCTGATTACTTCGGCGACCTGCATTGTGGTGTTGCTGATCGCCGGCCGCCTGCTGCCGAAAAGCCAGCGGCGCAGGCAATCGCGATGATGACGACCTTGCCATGACCATCGAAATCCGTATACGCAAACATCTGCAAGCCGACGATCGCGGCTTCAATCTCGATATCGCCCTGCATACCGAGAGCGACCGCGTGGTGCTTTACGGCCCTTCCGGCGCCGGCAAGAGCCTGACCTTGCAGGCGATCGCCGGTTTGCTGACACCTGACGATGGCCTGATACGCCTCAAGCAAAAGCCATTGTTCGATAGCGCGGCCGGAATCTGTCTGCCGCCACAAGAGCGCAAGGTCGCCTATCTGTTCCAGGACTACGCTCTGTTCCCCCACCTTACCGCGGCCCAGAACGTGGCTTTCGGCTTGCGTTCAGGCTGCTTCAATCTGCGCCACCCGCAGGATCATCCGGCTGTAAGGAAATGGCTGGCCTCGTTCGAACTGAGCGCCGCCGCCAATAGCTATCCGCATCAATTATCGGGCGGCCAGCGACAACGCGTGGCGCTAGCCAGGGCATTGGTGCTCGAACCGGATATCTTGTTGCTGGACGAACCGTTTTCTGCGCTGGATTTGAGTTTGCGCGACAGGATGCGCCGTGAATTGTCCGAGCTGCAAAAGCAATTGAACGTGCCGATGATGGTGATCACCCACGATCCTGCGGACCTGGCCTTGCTGGGTGACGAAATATTCGAGATCCGCGACGGCATGATTGCGCCGGCGCCATCCGCCAGGACGTAAAAAAAGCGCAGCCGAAGCTGCGCTTTTGGTTACTTGATTTCTTTGCTTAGAAAATGTGACGGATACCGACGGCGACACCAGTCACGCTATCCTTGCCAACCAGTTCCGACAAGGCTGCATTCTTAGCCTTGTTGTAATCCACCGTACCGTAGACCTGGGTCCGTTTGGACAAGGCATATTCCGCAACACCGACCAGCGCGTAACGAGTGCCGTCGCCCAGATTGCCCAAGGTCGCGACCGTGACGTTCTTGCTCTTGTCGTAATAGCCAGCCGCTGTCAGCGACCAGGCTGGAGTTGCCTGGAAGGTCGCACCCAGGAAGTAAGCATTGTCCTTACGCTCGACACCGCCGATGCCGCCGTTCATGGCAGCCACGCTGTTCGAAACGCCGAAATACGCAGGAGTGGTGCCAGTGCTGTCCTTGATCCGATAGTAGCCGCCGAACAGCTTGGCCGCGCCCAAGGTGTAGGAAAGGCTCAGGTTATAGGCAGTGTCTTTCCAGTCCGAATTGGTCGGGCTGACAGTTTGCTGAAAGCCGCCGCCAATGGCAAACGGGCCAGCGGTATAAGCCAGCGTGCCGCCGATCTGACTACCGCGCCTGACCGATCCGGCCTGCTCGCCCGCAGCATAGCTCACACCTGCTGCCAGGCCGCCGAACGTGCCGTAATACTTGAGCATGTTCGAATTGCGGACCAGGGTCGCGCCAGCTGGCATCCATGCATTCTGGTCGTAATTGCCGACTGTCAGCGGATCGAAGTAATCTGCCATGAGATCGAACAGCGGAGTCTGTTGACGGCCCACGGTAATCTGGCCGAAACTGCCTTTCAGACCAACGTAGGAATGACGGTTGAACAAGACACCAGGGCTGGACATGCCGCCGGTGTCGGAATTAAAGCCACTCTCGAGACGGAAAATCGCTTTCAGGCCACCGCCCAGATCTTCAGAGCCTTTGAAGCCCAAACGACTGTTCGAGATCGCGCCATTCGTGACTATGAAGTTTTTCTGTCCGGCTGCGTTATCGCTGCTGAGATATCGGATGCTGGTGTCGACAATACCGTAGATGGTGACATTGGTTTGCGCCATAGCGCCGCCGCTGACCAACCCCGCCGCAGCCAATAACAAAGTAATTTTTTTCATGCACGTCTCCATAGGTTGAACATTTTTAGATTTTTTTCGATGGCATGGCCACATATTGCTACGTCGCCTTAGCCATCGCCTTACCGCCACTTCTACTTGCCCCTTACTACTTGCTACTAGCGTGCTGCCATTTCAGCGTTGTCGGGGGGGTAAGGCTGAACGGACATCATATCAGCACAACTTTCCCCCAAGACAAGCTGTTGTAAAAACCCCACTAGATTTATTCCGATTTCAGGACGCCGCGGCGTATCTGATCGCGCTCGATCGACTCGAACAGCGCCTTGAAATTGCCTTCGCCGAAGCCTTCATCGCCTTTACGCTGGATAAACTCGAAAAACACCGGACCCAGGGTAGTTGCTGAAAAAATCTGCAGCAGCAGGCGTTGACCCTGGTCGTCCGAGACGCCATCCAGCAGGATGCCGCGCGCTTGCAGTTCGCCGGTCGGCTCGCCGTGGCCGGGCAAACGCCCTTCCAGCATCTCGTAATAGGTTGCCGGCGGCGCTGTCATGAACGGCGTGCCCATTTTCTTCAACGCATCCCAGGTCTTTACCAGGTTGTCTGTTTGCAAAGCAATATGCTGGATCCCTTCGCCATTGAACTGCATCAGGAATTCTTCGATCTGGCCAGAACCCTTGGATGACTCTTCATTTAGGGGAATCCTTATCTTGCCGTCTGGCGCGCTCATCGCTTTGGATGTCAGCCCGGTGTATTCGCCTTTGATGTCGAAATAGCGGACTTCGCGGAAATTGAACAGTCGCTCGTAAAAGGCAGCCCAGTGCGCCATCCGGCCGCGGTACACGTTGTGGGTCAGATGGTCGATGGTTTTCAGGCCGGCGCCGGCAGGATTGCGCTCGACGCCCTCGATGAATTCAAAATCGATGTCATAGATCGATTTGCCCGGAGTGAAACGATCGATCAGATACAGCGGCGCGCCGCCGATGCCTTTGATCGCCGGCAAGCGCAGCTCCATCACACCGGTATTGATCTCCATCGGCTCGGCGCCGCGCTCCAGCGCGCGCTGGTAAGCCAGGTGCGCATCATGGACACGAAACGCCATGCCGCACGCCGACGGGCCATGCTCTTTAGCAAAGTAATAAGCAGGACTTTTCGGCTCGTAGTTGATGATGAAATTGATATCACCCTGGCGATACAGCGTCACATCCTTGGAGCGGTGACGCGCCACCTTGACGAAGCCCATGGCTTCGAACGCCGGCTCCAGCACGTTCGGCGTTGGCGATGCGAACTCGACGAATTCAAAGCCGCACAGGCCCATAGGGTTTTCAAACAGATCGGACATGGTGTACTCCTGCAAATAAAGTCTGGTGGACCGGGTCGAAACGGATCAGCTGCGGGTAGCAGCTTGCCCCGGGATTTCTGGCGTAATCAATTGCTGCAAGGCGATTTCAAAAGCCACTTTCGCAATACCGGTATGGCTGGCGGAATGGCTGTGGCATTTTTCAAGAGCGGCGGCCACCGTTGCCGAGACGTCGCCGAAGATGGCTTCATCCGATATCTCGACCTGGCTTTGCATCAGGAATGCGAAGGCGCGCGCCATGCCGCAATTGGCGACAAAATCCGGTATCACGGCGACGCGGTTATCGGCGTGCTCATAGATCGGGCCGTAGAATATGTCGCTGTCGGCAAACGGCACGTTGGCGCCGCTGGAAACCACTTCGAGGCCGTTGGCGATCAGTTGATCCACCTGCTCCTGCCTGACCAGGCGCGAGCCGGCGCAAGGCAGGAAGATATCGGCGCCGATGCTCCAGATCGCTGCATTGCAAGCCTCGAAGGACAGCATGTTCTCGGCGATCAACTGGTTGCCCTGCTTGGCGAGGAACAAGGCATGCACTTCTTCATGGCTGAAGCCGCCGGCATTGACCAGGCCGCCATTGCGGTCGATGATGCCGACCACGCGCGCACCGGCCTTGGACAAGTAATACGCAGCAGTCGAGCCGACATTACCCCAGCCCTGCACGATCACGCGCTTGCCTTCTACGCTACCGCCATACAAGCGGTAGTAATGCAATACGGATTCGGCCACGCCCCAGCCGGTGATCAGGTCTGCCACCAGGTATTTGCGGCTGGCAGCCGGCGTGTAGCGCACGTCTTCCACCACCTTGGCCACGCCCATGCGCAACTGCCCTACTTTCTGGATCCGCTCACTATCGCTAGGCTGGAAATGGCCATTTACGATTCCTTCCTGCGGATGCCACAGACCATAACTTTCGGTCATCGGAATCACCTCATGGACCTCATCGACATTCAAATCGCCGCCGGTGCCGTAATAGGTTTTGAGCAATGGCGTCACCGCCCTGTACCAACGGCTCAGCACGCCATCCTTGCGCGGATCGGCAGGATCGAAATCGATGCCCGATTTAGCGCCGCCGATGGCCGGGCCGGAGACGGTGAATTTGACTTCCATGGTCTTCGCCAGCGACTCGACCTCGCGCCGGTCCAGGCCGCTGCGCATGCGGGTGCCACCGCCGGCGGCACCGCCGCGCAGCGAATTGATGACAATCCAGCCGCGCGCCGGGGTTTCCGCGTCATGCCATTCAAAGACGATTTCCGGCGCTTTGCTTTCAAACGCATTGAGTAAAGCCTTCATACTTCTCCTAGGGATATCTGTAGCTGCAATAACGTTGTACGTTGTATGTTGTACGTTGCGCGCGGCCGCATGTTTAGCCGAGCAACAATTTGTCGTCATCAATTTTTTCACCGCGCGTGGTTTCAAACATGCGCAGCAGATCCGGCACATCCAGGCCGCGCCGCTGCTCGCCATGCACGTCCAGGATCACTTTTCCCTGGTGTAGCATCACCGTGCGGGTGCCGTAATCGAGCGCCTGCCGCATGCTGTGCGTCACCATCATTGCCGTCAGCTGGCTGGACTCGACGATCTTGGCGGTCAGCGCCAGGATGAAGGCCGCGGTTTTCGGATCCAGCGCGGCGGTATGCTCGTCCAGCAGCAAGATGCGCGACGGTTGCAACGAAGCCATCAACAGGCTGACTGCCTGGCGCTGGCCACCGGACAACAAACCCATCCGGTCGGACAGACGGTTTTCCAACCCCAGGCCGAGAATGCTGAGCTTTTCCCGGAACAGTTCGCGCATGGAACGGTTCAAGGAGAAGCGCAGGCCACGCTTGGCGCCGCGCTTCCACGCCAGCGCCATGTTTTCTTCAATCGTCAGGCTTTCGCAAGTGCCCGCCATCGGATCCTGGAACACCCGCGCCACCAGATCGGCGCGCTGCCAGCTGGTACGCCGGGTAGCATCGGCGCCATCGATCGTGATGCTGCCGCTATCCACCATCAGGTCGCCGCAGACCGCATTCAACATGGTCGACTTGCCGGCGCCGTTGGAACCGATGACGGTGACAAACTGCCCTGACGGAATCTCTAACGAAAGACCGCGCAGCACCTTGTTTTCGATAGGCGTGCCGGGATTGAAAGTAATTTCCAGATTATTCAATTGCAACATCAGTTTTCCCCTTCCCGGGTGGCCGGCACGACACTGGTGCCAGAAGGTTTGAGTTTCGCGTTGCCGCGCATGCGGCCGTAGCTGCGCTTGAAGTTAGGTATCAACAGCGCGAACCCGACCAGCAATGCCGTCACCAGATTCAGGTCCTGCGCCTTGAGGCCGATAAAATCCATATCCAGCGCCAGTGCGATGAAAAAGCGATAGAGCACGGCGCCGAAGATACACGCCGCGGTAGTGATCACCAGGCTGCGTGCCGGCACCACTGTTTCGCCGATGATCACCGCCGCCAGTCCGATCACGATGGTGCCGATGCCCATCGAAATATCGGCGCCGCCCTGTGTCTGTACATACAGCGCGCCAGCCAGCGCCACCAGCGCATTGGAGATAGCCAGGCCCCAGACAGTCTGGCGATTGGTAGAGATGCCCTGGGCGCGCGCCATGCGCGCGTTGGCGCCGGTGGCACGCATCGACAGCCCGGTCTCGGACGCAAAAAAGGCATCCAGCAAGATCTTGGCAATCAGTACGATCACTACCATCACCAACGGCTGCACCCAGTAATCCGGCAAATCGCCGATGCGAATCGTGCTGAACACCGTCGGCTCGCTAATCAGCGCCACGTTAGGTTTGCCCATGATGCGCAGGTTGACCGAATACAGCGCAATCATCACCAGGATACTGGCCAGCAATTGCATGATCTTGAGATACACATTCAGACAGGCGGTCACGCAGCCTGCCAGTCCGCCGGCCAGCAGCGCGACGAAGGTAGCGAGGAATGGATTCCAGCCAGAGACAATCAGCGTTGCGGCAACTGCGCCGCCGAGGGGAAAACTGCCGTCGACCGTCAGGTCGGGAAAATTGACGACACGAAAAGACAAGAACACGCCAAGCGCGACCAGGCCGAAAATCAGGCCGATCTCGATGGCGCCAAGCGAAGCGATGAGCGACATATACTTCCTTTACTTCCTAAATAAGCTACAGAACCACCTCGCCAATGGCCGCCGCAGCCAGGCTGCAGGCCGCTGGCGAGGTGGCTCACCAACAAAACAGAATCAGACGAATGGATGGCCGCAACGGCCATCCACGCACATCTTATTGTTCGACAACCTTGGCCGACTTGATCAGTTCAGGCGACAAGGTCAGCCCCTGTCTTTGCGCAGCTTTAGGATTAACGTAGAGTTCAAATGTCGTGCTGGTTTGCGAGGCGATCTTGCCAGCCGCTTCACCCTTCAGGATGCGCACCACGATCTTGCCGGTTTGACGGCCCAGATCGTAATAATTCAAACCGATGGCAGCTGCCGCACCGCGCTTTACCGCACCGGTGTCAGCCGCGACGATAGGCAACTTGGCTTGTTCCGCCACTTTGACAATGCCTTCAAATGCCGACATGACATTGTTGTCGGTAGGCGCGTAAATGACGTCGGCTTTGCCGATCAGGCTCTGCGTGGCGCTAGGCACATCGATGGTGCGGGCGGCAGCGGCTTCGACCAGAGTCAGGTCGGTGCCGGCCAGCAGTTTCTTGAGGGATTCGACGATGGATACCGAATTCGCTTCGCCCGGGCTGTAGATCACACCGATGCGCTTGGCCTTAGGCGCGACCTGGCGGATCAGATCGATCTGCTTGGCCAATGGCGACATGTCGGAAACACCGGTGACATTGGTGCCGGAAGCATCCCAGCTCTTCACCAGCTTGGCTGCGACCGGATCGGTTACCGCTGCGTACACGATAGGCACGGTCTTGGTGGCAGCCACCAGCGCCTGCGCGGAAGGAGTGGCAATCGCCACCGCGACATCCGGCTGGCTACCGGCATACTTGCGGGCGATCTGCGACGCCGTAGCGTTGTTGCCTTGCGCGCTTTGGTATTCGAATTTCAGATTCTTGCCAGCCTCGTAGCCGGAAGCTTTCAACTCATCCTTGACGCCATCGCGCACAGCATCAAGCGCCGGATGTTCAACGATTGCCGTGACTACCACTGTTTTGTCGGCCGCATAGGCGGCGGAAGCGGATACACCCGCCAGACTGAGCAAGACTACAGATGCGATCGCAGAACGCAAGAAAGGAAATTTCATGGATTTGTCTCCAAATAGGTCAGTTTGGGTGCCGGGAATCGGCTTCTTTATTATATTGCAACAAAGGTTTTCTCCTTGCGGCGCTATATAGTATTTTGAAAAAAGTATAGCTTTTAACGTTGAAAATTGGTTTGCGAGTTGAGGCCGTTTTTTAACGGGTTATGAAATATAATTTCGCTACAAACCCATAAATCGAGAATAAATTGCACAAAATTGATATCGATCAAATCGACCGCAAAATGTTAACTTTTTTGCAGAAAAATGGTCGCGCATCCAATCTAGAGCTGGCGGAAGCCGTCAATTTATCGGCGCCCCAATGCCATCGCCGCCACCGCCGGCTGGAAGAAGCGGGGTTCATAGTCGGCTATGAGACCAGGTTGAGCCCCGCCAGCCTCGGCTTAAACGTGATTGCCTTCGTCCACGTATCGATGGAAAAAGGTCATATCAACGATTTGTCCGGATTCAGGACCGCCATCAACGAATGGCCGCAGATTCTGGAATGCTACTCGATTACCGGTGATTTCGATTATGTGCTGAAGGTCACCGCACACGACTTGAAAGAACTGTCGGATTTTCTGATGGAAAAGCTGATGCGCATGCGCGGCGTCAGCGGCGTCCGTTCCAGCGTCTGCCTGGATGAAATCAAAGCGACCAACATGCTGCCGTTGCCGGCCGCGTAAAGCGTCAGCCAAATGAAAAGGCCGCATCCTTGTGAGATGCGGCCTTCCAGGTTATTGGCAAGATAATACCAGCGACCTCTAAAACTGTCGTCATCCCCGCGAACGCGGGGATCCAAGTTGCTGCCTAAAATGGATTCCCGCGTGCGCGGGAATGACGGGGTCGCCTAGACGGGGTCGCCTAGACGGGGTCGCCAATGACGCGGAAGAAACTATTCGAAGCCGCTTTATGCAACCTTCGCTTCGAAGAATTGCTCATCTTCAGTCGAACCGTGCAAAGCGGTGGTCGACGACTGACCTTGCTGGATAGCCTGGGTCACTGCATCGAAATAACCGGTGCCGACTTCGCGTTGATGCTTGACCGCGGTAAAGCCCTTGTCGGCGGCGGCGAATTCGGCTTCTTGCAGTTCGACGAATGCGGACATCTGGTTGCGCGCATAACCGTGCGCCAGGTTGAACATCGAGTAGTTCAATGCATGGAAACCGGCCAACGTGATGAACTGGAACTTGTAACCCATGGCGCCCAGTTCTTTCTGGAACTTGGCAATGGTCGCGTCGTCCAGGTTCTTTTTCCAGTTGAACGATGGCGAGCAGTTATACGCCAGCATCTTGCCCGGGAACCTGGCATGCACCGCTTCTGCGAATTTCTTGGCGAAAGCCAGGTCCGGCTTGCCGGTTTCACACCACACCAGATCGGCGTATGGCGAGTAAGCCAGTGCGCGCGAGACAGCCTGGTCGATACCTGGGCGGGTCTTGTAGAAACCTTCGACGGTACGCTCGCCAGTCAGGAAAGGCTTGTCGTTTTCATCGACATCGGAAGTCAGCAAATCGGCCGCTTCAGCATCGGTACGAGCGATCACCAGAGTCGATGTACCCGAAACGTCGGCCGCCAGACGCGCTGCGTTCAGCTTTTCAACTGCTTCGCGGCTTGGCACCAGCACCTTGCCGCCCATGTGGCCGCACTTCTTGACGGATGCCAGCTGATCTTCGAAGTGAACACCGGCTGCGCCGGCATCGATCATCGATTTCATCAGTTCGTAGGCATTCAGCACGCCGCCGAAACCGGCTTCTGCATCGGCCACGATAGGCGCGAAAAAATCGATATCGTTTTTGCCTTCCGACCATTGGATCTGATCAGCGCGCTGGAAAGTATTGTTGATACGCTTGACCACCAGCGGTACCGAATTGGCTGGATACAGCGATTGGTCAGGATACATTTCACCGGCCAGGTTAGCGTCGCCGGCAACTTGCCAGCCCGACAGATAGATGGCTTTCAAGCCAGCCTTGACCTGTTGCATAGCTTGATTGCCGGTCAGTGCGCCGAGGGCGTTGACGAATGGCTCTTCGTGCAGCAATGTCCACAGTTTGTCGGCGCCGCGCTTCGCCAGCGAATGTTCGATCTGTACCGAACCGCGCAAACGAACCACGTCTTCCGCTGAATAATTGCGGGTAACGCCTTTCCAGCGTGGGTTCTCTGCCCAATCCTTGGCCAATGCTGCTACTTGCTGTTCACGTGTAGTCATCGTCGTTCTCCTGTTAAGTTGAAAACAAAAAGCAAAATCAAATCCGATGACTAAATAGTAGGCTTATCTGTGCGCGGCAACAATGTCTTATATAAGACACATAAGTATTTTTATTTCGTTTAAATTCAATAGCTTAACTTTCTATTTTCGCGATGCGGAATAAAATTCCTGAGAGTGAAATATGCAAATGGTGCTTCGCATTTTCGAATTTCATATTACGAAACGCAAATTCCGCATTATGAAATACTGCATTCGAAGACGGGGCGTCATCTCCCCGCCTTATATTCAGAACGATTTTGTCATCGACAGATAGAAACCGCGCCGCTGCCCGAACTGCGGCGCGCCGACACCGATGCCGGAACCGTCGCGGATTTCGTAGACCTTGTCGAACAGATTGATCACGCTCAAACGCGTAGTGAACTTGCCGATCGGGCTATCGTTGAACACATGGCTGGCGCCCAGGTTGACCTCGGTATACGCAGGCAGGTGATCGGTATTGGCGAAGCCGCTGCGCAAGCCGCTGCCGAACAACGCGTCCGCGGTCCATGTCGTGCCCTGCCACAGATAGGAGACGCCGGTCGATGCGGTGATGGCTTGATCGTGATCCAGATGCACCCAGTGGCTGGAGATGTAGTCGAGCTTATCCTGCGAAAAGTTGTACTGGCCGGATACAATATTTTTGCCCAACGCCGTGGCGCGCGCCAGATTCAGGTAGGCGCCCAGATTATCCTTGCGATAGTTCAGTGTCAGCTCCAGGCCGTAGACTTTCCCCTGTGCATAGTTAAACGGAGTGAACAGCAAGGCTGATCCGAACTGCCCCTCGTCCAGCAGGTTCTTGACTTTCTTGTAGTAGCCATCCAGACCCAGCGTCAGGTGCTGCGTCAGTTGATGATTGACGCCCAAGTCGAAATAGTCCGAGCGCTCTGCCTGCACCGGGTCGTTCCGGCTGCTGGCGGAAGCATTAGTAGTGCCGTTGAAGCTGGCGATGGTGCTGGAGCCGATCAGCTCGCTGGCAGGCGGCGTGAAGTATTTGGCGTAACCGGCATGGAAGGTAGTCTGCGGCGTCATCTGATACACCACGCCGATGCGCGGACTGAACTGGCTGGCGGTGACATAGGCATTCACCCAGTCGGCGCGGGCGCCGTAGTTCACGGTTACCTTATCGCTCAGCTTCCATTCGTCTTGCAGATACAAGCCAGTCTGGCTGGTGGTCTTGTGGCTGCTGTCGGCCAGCGAGATCGGTTGCGTAGACGTTTGAGCGCCGCTGTCGTCGGCCGGGAAAGTCAGGGAATTGCTGCTGTTTTTCAGGTTCTCGCGCGTAGTGTAGATGCCGGCGCGCAGCGTATGGCTGGCGTTCAAACGGTAGCTGCCGTCAGCCTGCAAGCCGTTCGCCAGACCGCTCCGCAATACCCGTGAGGCGACGCCGGTATACATAAGGTCGCCGGCCTGGTCCGGCTCGAACAGCACTTTCGAGTAACGGCTGAATGCCGCCACTTGATAGTCGATGTCGGAGCCGATTTTTCCTTGCAAGGCAAGAATCCCGTAGCGGTTGGTTTCGCGCTGCCGTTCGTTCAGGTTGGCCGACGGGAAGTCGGTTACGCCGTCGAGCTGGAAACCTGGCGTCTGATCCGGGCGGTTCGGTATCTGGAAGCGGCCGTCCGAATTACCCAGGATCAGGCTGACGCGCGTATCCGCATCGAGCAGGTAGGAAAAATAACCGAAAGCCTTGTTTTGCAAAGTCCGGTCATGCAAAGCGCGCGAGGCGCCGGTAGGATTTTCGATACCCAGGTTGTTGGCTTCGAAGGAACCGTTGATGTAATAGCTGAAGGAATCGGTGCTGCCGCTGACATCGCCGCTGACCTGGCGCGTGTTGTTGCTGCCGATCTGCACGCCGATATTGCCGCCATTGACCAGTTCGCCGGTCTTGGTATGAATATCGACGACACCTGCAGTCCGGTAGCCATATTGCGCCGGCAACGCGCCGGTAAGGACGCTGACGCTGTCGACAAAGCGGGTATCCAACGTCTGGCCGAAGCCGGAAATACTTTCCGGCAAAATGATGCCGTTCAGCCGATATTGCAGATCGGCGTGGTCGCCTCGCACATGCAACTGGCCGAAGGAATCCTGCGCCACGCCGGGGGCGCGCAGCAGGACTTCATTGAACGCGGTGTCCTCTCCTTGCGGCATGGCGGCGATTTCCTTGCGGCCGATGCGATAAATGCTGCTGCCGGTTTCTACCTGGATCCCGTTCCTGGCGCGATCCAGCCGATTGGCGGTGACCACCACCGCATTGTCGGCCTTGACCGTGTTTGCCTGGCTGGCTTTCAAGGTTATATCGGCGGTTGCGCCGGCCTCGTCGGCGACCGTCACGGTGCCGTTTTCCGATTGGAAGGACGGCTTGCCAACGCTGATGGCATAACTGCCGGGGGCAATGTCGCTAAAGACAAAGTGCCCTTGCTGATCGCTCTTGGTAGTGCCTACGGCCTTGCCGGTCGCATCTTTCAAGGCGATGGTGGCGTCTGGCAAAGGATGGCCGAGCGCATCATGGATGGCGCCGCTGATTTGTTTGGGGGCGGACTGCGCATACGCCGCAGGAACAGCAAAGCCGTAGGCAAGCGCAATCAGGGCGCTTAGGCGCAACAGGCGTGTTTTCATTCTCAAACTCCAATAAGGGGGAATAGCCCCGCGAATAACCCGATCGCCGAGCTGCCGTGCTGTCATTTTCAGATCGGCGGTAAACACCGCAACACGAACCGGAAATGACGCCCAGACAACTTCAAGGCTGTCTCTGGTCAGAAATAATGGGATAACAGAAGGTCAGACGGCGACGGTCGGCGGGGCTTGAGAATGCGGAATCAGGAAGTGTTTCTGCGCCGGCATGAAGGCATAGAGCGGTTCGATAGCGGTGCGATACGCAAACACCAGGACCGGTGTCAGCACCGGCACCGGGCTGGATGGGACAGGGGACGGGAAATCGGCAGCCAGGTCGCAGCTGATGCAGTCGGACGAAGTTTCGGCCAGGCTGTGATTGTGAAATGCCATCCCGACCAGTTGCAGCACCAGGATCGCCAGCGCCAGCCATAGCGCGAACTGCTGCAAGCGCAGCTTGAAGCGGCGCCGGGCGTGGAAATGCGGTTCGACGATCAGCCGCATGAGAAGCTCGCGCGGCTACATGAGATGGCGCTCTCTCGCAAATCTGCAGACGAACCGGTCTCGCGCGCTAAGCGCAGCGATAACTGGACAGGAATGGTCTGAAGATACATGCGGTTTTGGCCAGGCTTATGTGGCTTGCATAACTTGTGTGGTCGACGGGAATCAAAGACGGCAAGCTGCAAGTGTAATCGCGAACCGGTATTGCTTGCAAGGTAATTGCAACAGAGTTGCATAAATTAATCGGCATTTGGTTGGCAATGAGCGCGGAGCGCAGCTAACCAGCCTATGTGCTGAGGGCCGCGGTATCAGCCACATCCATGTCGACCTTGATATATTCGATGTTCAACGTAATGGCCTCGCTGTAACGCAGCACGAAATAATCGCCGTCAACCCCGTAGAAGCGCGCCAGATCCTCTGCTACGGTGGTGCTGTCTTCCTTGTCGGCGACCAGGGGCCGCCGCATCACCTGCGACAAGATGAGGCGATCCAGGCTGCCGCCGGCATCGACAAAAAAATCATCCAGGATGCCGGTAAACAATACTGCCTGGCCAGCCACATTCACAATCGCAGATACAGCGATAAGGTCGGGCTGCCGATCCTGGTCGAAATCGGCGCCGGTCAGCAAGTAGTACCACGGTGCCTGGTTAAAGCGTAGCCAGGGAACATACCAGCCGGCGCCGGAGCGGTCCAGCCGAAAGCGGGTGATGGCGAGCCGAAAACAATTCGGCACGACCCAGGCACCGGCATACAAACTCAGGAAATACGCGCATATCCAAGGAAATTGCTGGGCAATCCCCTGGATCGCCCTGGCTTGGCTGGCGGGATCGGATGACAACAGTTCCAGCAACAATAGCGGTTGCAGCACATGTCCGAATACCACTGCAGACCCGAGCAACCACAAGGGGTGGAAAACGCAGTTCCACAGCATCGCCTCGGTGACAATCTGTCCGAACGGAGAATAATCAAGGGAAATGCGCTCTGCCCGCTTAAATCGGGAGCGAGCAATAAAACCGGGGAGTAACAGCAGGAAGACGATTAAAGCAGGGAGCGCTACATTCATCGGCTAGATTCGGCGGCTAGATTCGGCGGCTACGTTCGTTGTTCCGCTCAGGCGGCCTTGGGAACGACTTTGATACGGTACTGGACAGTCCCCTCTTGCGCAGAATGCAAGCTGATCACGTCTTCGTCATTGGAGACCGTGGCGGCTGTAGTGGATAGCGACGATTTGGAGTTCTTGCTGGCCAGGTAGGCGCGCAACTGCAGCGTCGCGCCAGGGTCAGCGAGAATTCTTTTGGCCAATTCGCTTTGGAGTGCTTTCATAGTGAGCCCACTATGCCATAAAAAAACATCTTTTGCATGATGTCATTCCAACACCTTCACCCCGGCATCTTCATGCAACGGAAGCATGGCTTAACAGCGTATTTGTTATATATAAATAACTATATATAACTTTGGTGTATATAGGACCGCTGATAAAATTGCATGCCTGACTGAACACTGTGAAACAAACCCGTGATTCGTATCGAGCATCTGCATAAAACCTATCCGCTGGAACGCACAGCTAGACCCACCGCCGCCGGCATCTCCGTCGCTGCATTGTCCGACATCAACCTGCATATCAAGAAAGGCGAAATCTTCGGCATCATCGGCCGCTCCGGCGCCGGTAAAAGCACCTTGATCCGCACCCTCAACATGCTGGAACGCCCGTCCAGCGGGACAATATCGATCGAGGGTGAAGACATCACCGCGCTGGACAACAACGGCCTGCATCGGCTGCGCCAGAGGATCGGCATGATTTTCCAGCATTTCAACCTGCTCAACGCCAAGACCGTGGCCGCCAATATCGACTGGCCGCTGAAGATTACCGGCAAGTACACGCAGCAGGAACGCTCCGACCGGGTAACCGAATTGCTCGACCTGGTCGGCCTGAGCGAACACCGTGACAAGTATCCCGCGCAATTGTCGGGTGGCCAGAAGCAGCGTGTCGGTATCGCCCGCGCACTGGCCAACACGCCGCACCTGTTGCTATGCGACGAAGCCACCTCTGCGCTTGATCCGGAAACCACGCAAGCGATCCTGCGCCTGCTGCTCGACATCAATCGCAAGCTGGGCCTGACGATTGTGCTGATTACGCATGAGATGCAGGTCATCCGCAATATCTGCGACCGGGTTGCGGTAATCGAGGCTGGCAGCATTGTGGAGGCCGGCGATGTCGCGGAAGTATTTCTCCATCCGCAGCACGCAGTGACCAAAAGCATGGTTGCCGAAAGCGCGCCCGCCATGTTCCTGGCGGAGACGGCATTGCAGCCATCTACGTTGGCCGGCATCACCCAGCTGCGCGGAATGCTGGTGCGCCTGACCTATGTCGGCGACATCACCTACCAGCCGATCCTGAGCAGCATCGCAGCCGCCACGCCGGCGCTGATCACTATCCTGCAAGGCACCATCGCGCGCATCAAGGACACGCCCTACGGCCAGCTGCTGGTGGAATTACGCGGCGAACCGGCCGATGTGGCGCAGGTCTTCGCCACCCTGGACCAACACAATATCCGACATGAGGTATTGGCATAATGGATTTTTCTCTCATCGACTGGGCCGACATCTGGCAAGCCACCTGGGAAACCCTGGCCATGACCGGTTTTTCCTTGCTGTTCACGATATTGCTCGGCCTGCCGCTCGGAATCCTGCTGTTCATCACCGGCAAACGCCAGCTGCTTGAACAGCGCGGCATTTACCGGGTACTGTCGCTGATCGTCAACGTACTGCGCTCGGTGCCATTCCTGATTTTGCTGATCGTGATGATTCCGGTCACGGTGATCCTGGTCGGCACCTCGCTCGGCGTACAAGGTGCAATTCCACCGCTGGTGCTGGGTACTGCGCCCTTCTTCGCACGCCTGGTGGAAAACGTGCTGCGTGAAATCGACCGCGGTGTGGTTGAAGCCTGCCAGGCCATGGGCGCCAACAAGCGCCAGATCATCTTCGGCGCGCTGTTGCCGGAAGCCCTGCCCGGCCTGATCGCCGCCACAACGGTTACCGCGATTGCCTTGATGTCATATGCCGCCATGTCCGGCGTGATCGGCGGCGGCGGCCTGGGAGACCTGGCGATCCGTTTCGGTTACCAGCGCTTCCAGACTGAAGTCATGGTCACCACGGTTGCCGTGCTGGTGGTGCTGGTGCAGGTATTGCAGTTTTCCGGCGATCGGCTGGTGCAGCATTTCACACGCAAATGAGCAACGTAGCATAACTATTACCAGCTCGTCGTCCCCGCGAACGCGGGGATCCATTCTACAGTCAACATGGATTCCCGCGTTCGCGGGAATGACGGTGATTTAAAACGACTTACGTGTTTTTATTTACTTAAACAGTCTTTTTTTTAAAATCCAAAAAGGGAGTTCATATGTCACGCAAATTTTCGTTATCGCTGGGACTGGCTGCAGCCGTTTTCTCGACCTTCAGCCTGATCGCTCCGGCGCAAGCCGCCGACAAGCTGGTGATAGCCGCGACACCGGTACCGCATGCCGAAATCCTGGAATTCGTCAAGCCGATCCTGGCCAAGGAAGGCGTCGATCTGCAGGTCAAGGTATTTACCGACTACGTTCAGCCGGCGGTGCAGACCAACGAGAAACGGGTCGACGGCAATTTCTTCCTGCATCTGCCCTACCTGAACGAATTCAAGAAGAATCACAAGAACGATGTCGAAGTAGTCGTTACCAAGGTACACGTCGAGCCGTTCGCCGGTTACTCGACCAAGTACAAGAAACTGGCTGACTTGCCGGACGGTGCAACGGTTGCCATTCCGAACGACCCATCCAACTCCGGACGCGCCTTGCTGTTGCTGTCGCGCCAGGGCCTGTTGAAACTCAAAGATCCCGGCAATATCTCGGCTACACAAAAAGACATCGTCGAAAATCCAAAACACCTGAAGTTCAAGGAACTTGAAGCGGCGACCTTGCCACGCGTGCTGAACCAGGTCGACCTGGCCTTGATCAACACCAACTATGCGATCGAAGCCAAGCTCAATCCGGTCAAGGATTCGCTGTTCATCGAAGACGCCAATTCGCCTTACGCCAACTTGCTGGTTGCCCGTCCGGACAACAAGGATAGCGCTGCCGTGAAGAAACTGGCGGTGGCATTGAATTCGCCGGAAGTGAAGAAATTCATTGAAGAAAAATACAAAGGCGCTATAGTGCCGGCGTTTTGATTGACGCAGATCGGTTAATTGATCGACCCTAGTCGATGGCAACCTGCTATAAAAAACCCCTCGCAATTTGCGAGGGGTTTTTTAGTTTAAACTGGTAGTTTGACGATTAACTAAAACATCGACCTCAGAGGCATATCATGGAAGAAAAAGTGGAAACAAACGCATCTCAGCGCGATGCATTCCTTGAAGAAAAAGCATTTAAATCACGTACCGTGCTGGTCTTCGGCCAAATTAACGATACGCTTGCGCGGGATGTTGTCAGGCAGCTGATAGCCCTGTCCGGCGAATCCAAAGCACCGATCAATCTCCTGGTCTGCTCACCCGGCGGGCACGTTGAATCGGGCGACGTGATCCATGACGTCATTCGATTCATCGACGCGCCGGTCAACATGATCGGCAGCGGCTGGGTTGGCAGCGCGGCAGTCAACGTATTCCTGGCAGTACCTAAAGAACGCCGCTTCTGCTTGCAAAACACGCGTTTCCTGATTCATCAGCCGAGCGGCGGGGTTGGCGGCCAGGCTTCCGATATCGCGATCCAGGCGCGTGAGATCATTCGCGTACGCGAACGCATCGGCGCCTTGATCGCTAAAGAAACCGGGCAGAAACCGGAAAAAGTGATGGCTGACATCGACCGGGATTACTGGATGTCGGCGCCGGAAGCGATAGAGTATGGCCTGGTGTCGAAATCAATCGTGAGCTCCAGAGAACTTTCGTAACTCCAGACCAGGATCGGTTCCAATCAACCTGAAACCTGACCTGACGCGCAATGAATAAAGGGGAGCAAGTAACACTTGCTCCCCTTTTATTTTATTACCCTTGCATGTTTTTCCGCTTTGCTATGCAGCCTTACTATGCCGCCTTACGCTCCTGCGCCACGCTCTCACGCAGGCGCTTGGCTGCCAGTACCATGTTTTCCAGCGCCTCGTAAGTCTCAGGCCAGCCACGTGTCTTCAGGCCGCAATCCGGATTAACCCACAAGCGCGCATCGGGAATCACGCCGCGCGCCTTGTGCAACAGGCGTTCCATCTCATCGACTTGCGGTACCCGCGGCGAGTGGATGTCGTAGACGCCCGGACCGATGTCGTTGGGGTAGGCGAACTGTCCGAAACCATCCAGCAATTCCATATCCGAACGCGAAGTCTCGATGGTGATGACGTCGGCATCCATCGCTGCAATCCACGGCAGGATGTCGTTGAATTCCGAGTAGCACATGTGAGTATGGATCTGGGTTTCGTCGCCGACGCCGGCAGCGCTGATCTTGAACGCGCGCACCGCCCAGTCCAGGTAATGCGGCCAGTCGCGTGATTTCAACGGCAAGCCCTCACGGAAAGCCGGTTCGTCGATCTGGATCATGCCGATGTTGGCTTTTTCCAGATCGCAGACTTCGTCGCGCAAGGCCAGCGCGATTTGCAGCGCGGTGGTTTCGCGCGGCTGGTCGTCACGCACGAAGGACCATTGCAACATGGTCACCGGACCGGTCAGCATACCCTTCATCGGCTTGCTCGTCAGGGTCTGGGCAAACTGGCTCCAGCCCACGGTCATCGCTTCCGGACGATACACGTCGCCATAAATAATCGGCGGTTTGACACAGCGCGAACCGTAGCTTTGCACCCAGCCGTTGGCAGTAAAGGTGTAGCCCCACAACTGCTCGCCGAAATACTCGACCATGTCGTTACGTTCCGGTTCGCCATGCACCAGCACGTCGAGACCGAGCTGTTCCTGCTTCTCCACCACGACGCGGATTTCTTCGCGCATCTTGTCGAGGTAATCCAGGTGACCTATTTCACCGCGCTTGTAGGCGGCGCGTGCCTGGCGAATTTCCGCCGTCTGCGGGAATGAGCCGATGGTGGTGGTCGGGAAAGCCGGCAATTGCCATTTGGCTTGCTGCCTGGCGATGCGCGCAGCAAAACCGGCAGAACGCTCGGCATCGGCCGCCGTTACTGCAGCCAGACGCTTTTGCACCAATGGATTGTGAATGCGGCTGGAGCTGCGGCGGCTGGCCTGGGCCGCACGCGAAGCAACGAATTGCGCTTCCACTTCGGCTGTCTTGCCATTCAATGCCAGCTTGAGGGTGACGATTTCGGCCAGTTTCTGGGTGGCAAACGCCAGCCAGCTTTTCAATTCGTCGTCGAGCTTGGTCTCGTTGGCCAAGTCCACCGGCACGTGCAGCAATGAGCAGCTGGAAGCCACCCACAATCTGTCGCCGAGTTGCGCCTGCAACGGCTTGAGCTTGGTCAATACCTGGTCCAGGTCGGTACGCCACAGGTTGCGGCCATCGACCACGCCCAGCGACAGCACCTTGTCTTGCGGCCAGCCGGCAGCGATCTGCTCCAGCTGACCGGCGCCGCGCACCAGATCCAGATGGACACCGGCTACCGGCAACGACCGCAGCAGTTCAGCATGTTCGCTGACTTCGCCGAAATAGGTGGTCAGCAGCAATGCCGGCGCTTTGCCTGCCAATTGCGCATAGGCAGGGGCAAAGGCGGCACGCCAGGTGGCGTCCAGTTCCAGCGCCAGGATCGGCTCATCGATCTGTACCGATTCGATGCCGGCAAGCTGTAAACGCTGCAGCAATTGCTGATATCCCGCCAGCACCTTGGGCAACAGATCCAGCTTATGCGCGATGCCAGACTTGATCTTGCCTTGATACAGCAGCGTCAGCGGACCGACCAGCGCTACTTTTACGCGATGGCCGAGCGCACGTGCTTCGGCAATCTCATCGTGCAGCCAGTCGACGCCGCCGTCGAACTGCACATCGGCGCTCCATTCCGGCACCAGATAGTGGTAGTTGGTATCGAACCACTTGGTCATTTCCATCGCGAAGTGATGCTTGCTGCCGCGCGCCAGCGTGAAATAGTCGGCCAGCGTCAACTGCTTCGGATCGAAACCGAAGCGGCTTGGAATCGCGCCCAGCAACGCCAGCGTGCCCAGTACCTGGTCGTACCAGGCAAAGTCGCCGACGGTCACGAAGTCGAGGCCGGCATCCGCCTGCGCCTGCCAGTGACGAGCGCGCAATGTGGCACCAGTGGCGCGCAATGCAGCTTCATCGGAAGCGCCCTTCCAGAACGACTCTTGGGCAAATTTCAGTTCGCGGTGAGCGCCGATGCGCGGAAACCCTAGTACGTGTGCCAATGCCATCTTTATCTCCATAAAAAACAAATTCGATGACTCGCATGTTGGGCCAACCTAGATTATGATTCAAACGATAAATATTAAGAATCAACTTGAATTTTACTCATACACAGAAATTTAATTAACAATCAAACAATAAGTAAGAAACCAATATGCAATCCATCCTGGAACTACGCCACCTGAAAACCCTGCACGCCCTGCGCGAAGCCGGCAACCTGCTGCGCGCCGCGACGCTGCTCAACGTGACCCAGTCGGCGCTGTCGCATCAGATCAAGCAATTGGAAGATCATCACGGCACCACGCTGTTTGAACGCAAATCGGTGCCGGTGCGGTTTACCCCGGCCGGCGAACGCTTGCTGAAACTGGCGGATGCGGTATTGCCGCAAGTGGCGGAAAGCGAGCGCGACCTGGTGCGGCTGGCGCAGGGCGTGGCCGGCCAGTTGCGGATTGCAGTGGAGTGCCATACCTGTTTCGACTGGCTGATGCCGGCCATGGATATTTTTCGCAAGCGCTGGCCGGAAGTGGAGCTGGATATCGTCTCGGGCTTCCAGGCGGATCCGGTCGGCCTGCTCTATGAGCATCGCGCCGATGTCGCGATCGTGGCTGAAGTCGACCTTGACGAAAAGGTGGATTACCACGCCTTGTTCAGCTTCGAAATCGTCGCGCTGGTGGCGCATGATCATCCGCTGGCAGGCAAGGAATATCTGGTTGCAGAGGATTTTGCCGGCGACACGCTGATTACCTATCCGGTGCCGGACGACATGCTCGATGTGGTACGCCAGGTGCTGAAACCGGCCGGCGTCCAGACCGCGCGCCGTACCACAGAGTTGACGGTGGCAATGCTGCAGCTGGTTGCCAGCCGCCGCGGCATCGCCACCCTGCCGATCTGGGCCGCGCAGAATTATCTGACGCGCGACTATGTGCTGGCCAAGAGAATCACCGCCGGCGGCCTGACCGGGCGGCTATATGCGGCTTGCTTGCCGGAGATGTCGCAGCAATCGTATCTGGCCGACTTTGTCAGCACTACGCGCGAAAGCTGCTACGTCAATCTGCTAAGCGTGGAACTGCTCTGATTGCTGCAGCTGCGCCGGCGATTACCTGACTACCGGTCGCACTGCAGATAGCCGTTTATATTGCTGAAGCTACCGCTTCTGCAGGAACGCAGGGAGATTGAAGAGCGTATCCTGCGATTGTTGTCGCCGCCGCAAGTTGCTTCCAGCACACCGCCTCGAATCCCTATCTCCGAGCAAGACTGCAGGTAGCTCCCCGGCGGCAAGTCTCTGTTGGAACCACCATAGTCGCGGCCACCCCCGCCCATGCACTGCAGGTTGCCGTTGATGTTTTCAAAACTGCCGCTACGGCAAGATGACAGGGGAATCGCCGTCCTTCTGCCGCCATTATCGCCGCCGCAAGTAGCTTCCAGCATGCCACGCCGCACCACGATATCGCGGCAAGAATCGCGATAGCTCCCTGGAGGCGTCCAATTGCCGCGGCCGCGGCCGTAGTCGTTATCGTTGTCGTCGCCGTACGAGCGACGGTCGTCATATCCGCCATAAGCGACGATGGTCGGCGCATTGCCATAGCTGCCGGAAACGGCAGGTGAGACAGGTGACGCAGGTGAATATCCGCTATAGCCGTTGTCGTAAGGGCCTGCCGCACAGGCGGTAAACGCACCGCAGGCAACGATGGCCAGCATGGATTTGATTGTCATTTTTATCTCCATTCAACAAAGCATTTTGTATCCTCTAATTATACTTCGGCAAAATAGGGATTTCCCTGAAGTTTTCCTGACGATCAGGACCAACTGGGAACGGAGACCGTGTTCCTGAGAATTTCAGCGGCGTTCGCCGCCACCGAACGTTTGTAGCGCGAAAGATGCGGCGCCAGCGTGCCCAGCGCCAGGCAAGCGGCCTCCGTTGCTCGTCCCTGCAGCAGATAAGTAAGCGCAAGAATGGCCCGCGTTTCATCGTATAAAGCGGTGCCATAACCAGCTTCTGCATAACGTCCAAGCTGGGCTGCAAGCAGCAGCTCGCTCTCTTCCAGCCGCCCCAGCAAACGCAAAGTACTGCCGAGCTGGATCGAGGCGCGAGCCTGGCGATACGGATCGAGATCTTTGCTCGCCAGGGCGGCCCGATACAGCGGTTCCGCCGCCGATTCCAGTCCCGCTGTATCGCGCGCGCAGGCACGCTCGAACAAAGCCACGGCATCATTCGCCGGCCGCTCTGCCGCCAGCGCATCGATACCGCTTACCAGCGCCATGGGCGAAATCGTATCGACCTGTTGCCACAGCGCAGCTACACGGGCTTCCCACTCCTGCATGGCGCCGCTCATGCTTTCATGGCTGCCAAGGCGCTCTGCAGATCGTTTTTCAGGTCGGTAATATTTTCTACTCCGACCGACAACCTGACCAGTGAATCGCTGATCCCGAGCTTGGCCCGATGCTCTGCCGGAATGGTGGCATGGGTCATGATGGCGGGATGTTCGATCAAGCTCTCTACCCCACCCAGGCTTTCTGCCAGTGCAAAAATCTTGCAGTGTTCCAGGAAACGTTTGGCGCCGGCCAGGTCGCTATTGAGTTCTACCGAGATGATGCCGCCATAACCCTGCATCTGACGCTGCGCCAGTTCATGCTGCGGATGCGAAGCCAAACCCGGATAGTGGACCCGTTTAACCTCTGGCAGGCTTTCCAGCCAACTGGCCAGTCCGAGCCCATTTTCGCAATGACGCTCCACCCGCAACGCCAGCGTCTTGACACCGCGCAGGGCCAGGAAACTGTCGAACGGTCCGGCGATGGCGCCCACCGCATTTTGCAGGAATGCCAGGCGCTCGCGCCATTCTGCCTGGCGTGCTTCGCGGCCGACCACGGCGATGCCGCCGATGATGTCGGAATGTCCGTTCAGATATTTGGTGGTTGAATGCAGCACCACATCGAAGCCGAAGGTGAGCGGACGCTGCACCATCGGACTAGCGAAAGTATTGTCGGCGACGGCGATGATGCCACGCTCACGGCAGATCTTGGCGATCGCGGCCAGGTCAGCCAGTTTCAGCATCGGATTGGTCGGCGTTTCGACCCAGACCATTCTGGTTTCCGGCCGGATCGCTGCCAGCACATTGGCCGGATCAACCATGTCGACGAAACTGAACGACAGGCCGGCGCTGCGCTTGCGCACCTTGTCGAACAGACGATAGGTGCCGCCGTATAAATCGTCGCCGGCCACCACATGGGCGCCGCTATCGAGCAATTCCAGCACGTTGGCCGCGGCTGCCATACCGGATGCGAAGGCAAAACCCTGTGCACCCTCTTCCAGGTCGGCCACGCAGCGCTCCAGCGCCCAGCGTGTCGGATTGTGGGAGCGGCCGTAATCGAGCCCCTTGTTGACACCAGGGCTTTGCTGCACGAACGTCGAGGTGGCGTAAATCGGCGGCATGATGGCGCCGGTAGTGGGATCGGGAGCTTGCCCGGCATGAATCACGCGGGTGGCGAAATGCATGTCGGACGGATGCTCGGCATCGTTGCTGATGGTCATGACAGACTCCTTCGAAGATGGTTGAGCAGATCGAAACGGGTAATCAAACCGTAGAAGCGGTCGCCGTCGGCAATGATGGCGACCAGGCCACGGGCTAGCGTACTGCGTAGCGCATCGACACTTGCCGTCGGCGCCAGTTTTTCTATCGCGCTGGTCATGGTGCTGCTCACCGGATCGCTGAAATGGGCGGCATCGGCAGCGACTTTCAGCAGCACGTCGGATTCATCGATAATCCCGATCACGTGCTGGCCCCTCCCCTCCGCCTCCATCACCGGCAATTGCGAAACCTCCGCGCCGCGCATACGGTTAAACGCTGTCATCAAGGTATCGCCAGGCGCCACGCTGATGACGCTGCCCTCGTCGTAACGACGACCGATGATGTCGCGCAAATCGCCCGCCAGTTCGCGCTTGAGCAAACCCTGGTCGTGCATCCAGTTGTCGTTGTACATCTTCGACAGGTAACGCGTGCCGGTATCGCAAACGATTGTGACGACGCGTTTCGGCTTGCTCTGCTCACGGCAATAACGCAGCGCCGCCGCCAGCAAGGTGCCGGTCGACGAGCCGCCCAGGATGCCCTCCGCGCGCACCAGCTCGCGGGCGCTGCTGAAACTTTCTTCATCGCTGATCGTATACGTGTGCTTGACGCCGGACAGATCGGCGATGGCGGGCACGAAATCCTCGCCGATTCCCTCGACTGCCCAGGAACCCGGGATTGATTCTATTTTCCCGGTATTGACATATTCGGCCAGGATAGAACCTTTGGGATCGGCCAGGACAAACTCCAGCTCCGGCTGCGCCTTGCGGAAAAAACGCGTAAGCCCGGTAAGCGTGCCAGCCGAACCGACACCGCAGACGATGGCGTCGAGCTGGTGCCCGCATTGCTCCCAAATCTCGGGGGCAGTACTTTGTTCATGTGCCAGGGGATTGCTTGGATTGTTGAATTGGTCGGCATAGAAAGCACCTGGCATTTCACGCGCCAGGCGCGCTGCGTAATCCTGGTAATACTCGGGATGGCCCTTGCCGACATCCGATCGGGTCATATGGACCTCGGCGCCGAGCGCTTTCAGATGCTGTATTTTCTCCACCGACATTTTGTCCGGCACCACCAGGATCACACGATAGCCCTTGGCGCAAGCAACCAGCGCCAGGCCCAGGCCGGTATTGCCGGCGGTCGCTTCTATCACGATGCCGCCAGCTTGCAGACGGCCATCCTGTTCGGCCGCCTCTATCATGGACAGGCCGATACGGTCTTTGATAGACCCGCCGGGATTTTGCGATTCCAGCTTGAGGAAAAGCTGGCAGCAGCCGGTATCGAGCCGCGTCACTTCTATCAACGGCGTGTTGCCGATCAGGTCCAGCACTGCGGGGCGGCTTGACAAGTTCATGAGCAGATCTTCCTGTTAGAAAATCGACAGCGGTTGGGCTGCCTGCTTCAAAAAATACGACCAACCTATCTTATCAGTTCTTTGCCGGGTTATTTTAGTGCCTGAAACTTGGGTAACGAACTTGGGTAACACCTAAGCCGGCAATTTTGCCGGTGCGCCCAGAATCGGAAATGGAAAATGCACCGAAAAAATCGTCCCACCTGCAGCACCAGGCTCGACGGTGATCCTGGCGCCGTGATCTTTGGTGATATCGCGCACGATCGCCAGGCCTAAGCCGTTGCCGGCGACATGGTCGTCAAGCCGATGATAGCGGTTGAAAATCAACTCCTGCTCGGACGGCGCAATCCCCGGCCCCGAATCCTCAACCGAAAAAATCCCGCCATCCTTGCCTTGCAGCGTATTGACCGTGACGGTGCCGTTATGCGGAGAATAGCGGATGGCATTGTCAACCAGATTATCGATCAAATCCCGCAACAGGAAATGATCGCCCATTACACGCGTCGGCTGCAAATTGAAGCCGAGGTCGATATTCTTCGTGTGCGCCTGCTCGACGAAATGCTGGATCGATTCCTCCACCAGTTTGTTGAGCTCAACCACGCGCAAGCGCTCCTTCTCGAACTTGGCCGGTTCGGCGCGCGCCAGCGTTAGCAATTGATTGGTCTGGCGGATCATGCGCTCGGTCGACGACGTCATCAACGCGATCGAATGCGCGCTTTCCGGTTCGTTCGCGTGCCTCTGCAACAGCCATTCCAGCTGGGTCCGGAATCCTGCCAGCGGCGTGCGTAACTGATGTGCGACATTGGCGAGAAAATTCTGCTGCGCCTTGGCATCCAGTTGCACCTTGTCCAGCAAGCCGTTGATGGCCTTGACTACCGGGCTAAGTTCGAGCGGCACATGTTGTTCGTCCAGTGCCGACAAGTCGTCGCCGCTGCGCGCATTCAGGTCCAGTTTCATTTTTTTCAACGGTAGCAGACCCTTGCTGACCGCCAGCCAGATGGCGGCAATCAACACCAGGGCCAGTACCCCCTCCAGCAGCATCAACGCAAAAAATATCACTGAACGGATATGCGTGCGTTTGCGTAAAGTTTCGGCAACGCCGATGAATACCGGCTGATTGCCGATCATGGTTTTCAAGGCCACGACCCGTACCGGTTCACCGCGCATGAGGCCGTCGTAAGGAGTCGGATCGTTCAATTGTTCGTTTTGCGGCAACACGGGGAAATCTGCGTCGCCGGCGAGCAGCTTGCCCTGGCGGTCGCGCACCACCAGGAAGATGGCGTCGAAATGATCGACTCGCAACACTTGCTCGGCTTGCTTCGACAAATCGATTTCGACTTCCGCACCGGCCTCGTGCAAACGCGGAATCATGGCCCAGCCGGCATCCGCCAGGCTCTGGTCGAAAGCAATCTGGGCTGGAATCCAGGCCAGCCAATAAGTCAGGCCGGCGCCGACGAAATTGACAATCAGCAGCGGCACGATCAGCCACTTCAGCAGACTGATACGGATGCTGGGCATGCTCATGACTCGGTTTTTTCCAACATGTAGCCGAACCCGCGTATGGTCCGGATCTCGATCCCGGCATCGGCGATTTTCAAGCGGATCCTGGATATGTAGACCTCGACTGCATTTAGGGTCAGCTCTGCGCCCCAGGGCAAAATGGCGTCGATAATCTGCTGCCGCGATACCACGCGTGACGCTTGCTGCAGCAGATATTCAAGCACCGCCCATTCGCGCACCGACAGATCGATAGTCTTGCCGTTGATTTTTGCGCGCCGCGATGAAGTGTTCAGCGACAAGCCGCCCAAATGCATCTCAAGCGGTTGCGGCGCGCTACGACGCAGCAGCGCGCGTACCCGGGCCACCAGTTCCTGGGTAGCGAACGGCTTCACCAGATAATCATCCGCCCCTAGTTCGAGGCCGTAGACCCGGTCTTGCACCGAATCACGGGCGGTCAGCAGCAACACCGGCACATGGCTGCCCCGCGCACGCAGGCGGCGAATCACCTCGAAACCGTCGATACCCGGCAAGCCGATATCCAGCACCACCGCTGAAATTTCCGTGCGCTGTAGCAGCGCGTCGGCATCGTTACCGTTCTGCACCACATCGACCACCATGCCGTGGCCTTTGAAAATGCGCAAGATGCCATCTGCCAGCACTGAATCGTCTTCTACCAAAAGAATATGCATATGTCCTTCATCATTCTTGAAATCTGCCCCGGCGGAGGGCACCCATCCAATATTATTTTTATCGCAACAATTCGCGCCATGCCATGCCGTGCCGTGCCGTGCGCCAATTTTAATCGGTAGACGTCGCGTACAACGATGCCCTGCGATAATAAACGCTTGACCTAGAGCGCACTCTAACTTTTAGACTTTATTCCATGGCCACTACCATTACGATCCAACAAGCTGCGGCAGCTACCGGACTCAGCATCCACACTTTGCGCTATTACGAAAAGATAGGTTTGATCGATCCTGTCCCGAGGCAAAGCAATCAGCATCGCATGTATCGCCAGGAAGATCTGCTCTGGATCGAGTTCCTGCTCAGGTTGCGCGCCACAGGCATGTCGATACAGCAAATGCTGCGCTATGCCGAACTACGCAGGCTGGGGGAGCAAATTGGCAGTGTGTCAGAGCGCAAGGTAATGCTGGAACGGCATACGGTAGCGCTGGAAGCTGAACTGTTGGCGTTACAGGAAACGCTGGGGATATTACGCGACAAAATCGCGCTTTATGCCGGCCTGGAACAAAAATTGAAAGCCACCATCGACGCATAACGCATTTGGATAATATTGGAGAATCGCATGGAACAAAGCACTTACGAAAGAGGTTTGCAACGGTTAAAGGAAGTGGACGATATCGCTGGCGAGAAAGTGATCGACAGCCTGGCCGACATCTCTCCCGACCTGGGGCGCTATGTCATCGAATTCGGCTTCGGCGAAATCTATTCCCGCCCCGGACTCAGCTTGCAACAGCGCGAACTGGCCACGGTGGCGGCGCTTACTGCCATGGGCACGGCGCAACCGCAATTGAAGGTGCATCTGGCAGCCGCCTTGAATGTCGGCCTGTCACGCCAGGAGATTACAGAAACGATTATCCAGATGGCGCTGTATGCCGGTTTTCCTGCGGCATTGAATGGCATGTTTGCGGCGAAAGAAGTGTTTGCCGAACACGATAAGCTGGCCTGTTCGTAGGCGGTGAATACTAAGCGCGGCCGGAATCAAACTCGGTTCCGGCTCGCTCCGCTTGATCAGGACGGAGCCGCAGCACAGATTCCAGACGGCACATCAACAGAAAACCTGGCATGTGCGATTTTTAAACCACTTCGAGAATGATGATCCCGAAAACATCTGCCATGTGGACACCCGATAAAGCGTCCGACTGCCAGACGATGTGGCCATGGTGGCGGCCCTCGCAACACGGCGCAGGTTGAACTCTGCTGTGATTGAAGTCTAAGGGAGCAGCGCATTTTCAGGAAATACTGATTCTGGATATGGCTATAAGAAAAAACGATGGCTCACCGCCTTCGTCAATTACATCCAATACCTACCGCGCAAGAATTTTTGCATGCAGCCACTGACCACTGCGGCACAACTCGTCAGTCACCTCCAGCACCACCCGCTCAACCGCAGCCGCCGCAGTCGTCAGCGGAATATTCTTGGAAGAACACAAGGTCAGCGTGCGCGACAGCTTTGCGCCGCTGATCGCATAAGCCGTCATCTCGCCGCGCTTGATTTCCGGCAGCAGCGGCGCTACCGGCAAGATGGTGGCGCCGATATCCGCCAGGATGGCCGATTTCATGATCGTCACCGAACTGATTTCGATCACGTTATCAAGCGTCAGGCCGGCAGCCCGGGCCACGCTCTCGATGCGGGGCCGCACGCCGTGCTGAATGCCGGGCAATATCAGCTTTGCCTTGACGGCGCGTGCGAAAGTCACGGAACGGCGGGTTGTTGCATACTGAGAGCCGGTGCGCGTGATAAACATCATCTCTTCCTCAACCAGCGGCGTCGTAGCAAATGCAGTCAGCTGGCCGTCATCGAACAACACCGCCAGGTTGAGACGCCCGGTCTTCAATTGCTCGATCAGGTTGCCGGTCAATTCTTCCGTCAATTGCAGCGAAATATCCGGATATCTTTCACGCATTGCGGTCAGCAAGGGCAATGCCAGGGTACCGGAAGCACTTTGCGGGATGCCCAGGGCGACCGTGCCTGTCGGCTTGTCGGTCGACTGCGCGACAGCGGATTTGGCGTCGTTTACCTGTTTCAGGATCGCTTGCGCATGCTCGTAGAAAATCTTGCCGGCGTCGGTGGCAATCACCCCTTGTGCGGAGCGATGCAGCAGCTGTGCAGCCAATTCGTCTTCCAGTTGTTTGATCTGTTGCGTCAAGGCCGGCTGGGCGATATGCAACACCCGCGCGGCGCGCGACAGCGAACCATGATCGACGATGGCGACAAAATAGCGCAGTTGACGCAATTCCATAAAGCGCGGACCTCAAGATATGTGTGGGCGGTATGCTCGGCTAACTCATCTGGCACTCGCAGTGTAAACGACTTCTCCCTGCCAACCGTGAAATCGCCTCGTAGCCATTCCGCACCCGTACGGCTACAATGCCCTTCAGCAACATAGCAAAATCGAGATTTGCAGCTGTCGTTTTTTATACGTTTCTTATAAGTTCTTACAACTAAACCAATAGGCCGAGAGAGAGACATGTCCGACATTCCAAGCGCAACAAGTTCAACCAGCACTCCCGCCAGCAAAGCATTCGAAGCCGCCACCTATGCCAAGGTGACCTGGCGCCTGCTGCCCATGCTGTTCCTCTGCTATGTCGCCTCCTATCTGGATCGCGTGAATGTCGGTTTCGCCAAGCTGCAAATGCTGAACGACCTGAAATTCAGTGAAACCGTCTACGGTCTGGGCGCCGGGATTTTTTTCCTCGGCTACTTCATTTTTGAAATACCCAGCAACATGATTCTGCACAAGGTCGGCGCCCGGCTCTGGATCGCCCGCATCATGATCACCTGGGGCCTCATCTCCGGCGCCATGATCTTTGTCGATAGCCCGACCACGTTTTATGTCATGCGCTTCCTGCTTGGCGTGGCCGAAGCCGGCTTCTTCCCCGGCGTCATCCTGTATCTCACCTATTGGTATCCGGCTCACAGGCGCGGCAAGATGACGGCGCTGTTCATGACCGGGGTACCGATATCCGGCGTCATCGGCGGCCCGCTGTCAGGCTGGATCATGAAAGCCATGCCTGGCGTGCATGGCCTGGCAGGTTGGCAATGGATGTTTATCCTGGAGGCGATTCCCTCTTTGGTGCTGGGTGTTGTCGTGATCTTTTATTTGCAAGACCGGATCCGCGGCGCCAGCTGGCTGAGCGAGGAAGAAAAGCAATTGCTCGAATCGCATATACAGGCAGAAAGCAGCCAGAAGATAGAAGGCTCCCTGGGCCAGATGTTTGCCAATCCTCGCGTGTGGCTGATGGCGCTGATCTATTTTTGCTTCGTCATGGGCTTGTACGGCGTCAGTTTCTGGCTGCCGACCATTATCAAGACTACCGGCGTCACCGATACCTTCAACATCGGCATGCTGACGGCCATCCCATACGCCACAGCGGCAGTAGCGATGATCTTGATCGGCCAAAGCGCCGACGCAAGGCGCGAACGGCGCTGGCATGTGGCGATTCCGGCGCTGCTGGGCAGCATCGGCCTGATCCTGAGCACGGTCTACGATCACAATACGCTGCTAGCCATGTCGGCGCTGACCTTGGCAACCATTGGTATCATTACCGTATTGCCGTTGTTCTGGAGTTTGCCGACGGCGTTTCTCGGCGGCGCGGCGGCGGCGGCCGGGATTGCTTTGATCAATTCGCTCGGCAACCTGGCTGGTTTCGTCAGCCCTTACCTGGTCGGCTGGCTGAAAGACCAGACCCACAGCACCAACAGCGGCATGTTTGTATTGGCGGCGTCGCTGGTACTGGGCGCGTTGCTGACGCTCTCGGTGCCGAAGCACCTGGTGAACAAGTAACTCGCAGCTTTAACCGGATTGGCGCAAATCACCTACAGAAGGTAATGCCGTTAAGTTAAGCCACGAACGGTATTCTTTAGATGGACCAATGCGGTCACTCCGTCATCCCCGCGAACGCGGAGATCCATGTTGCAGAGTATGGTGGTTAAAATGGATTCCTTCGTTCGCGGGAATGACGTGCCAAGCGCTATAACCGGTAACCTTGACTTAACGGCATTACCTGCAGAAGGGAAAGGAACGGCATGCCAGCCCTCGAATTCAGAAATGCTACCGAAGCGGACATGCCGTTCCTGATCGCGCTGCGCAATGCCACCATGAACGAGCACCTGGAGCGGGTTAACGCCGCGCGCGACGAGGCCGCGCAACTGGCGCGCATCCAGGCTCTGTTCGAACATGCGCGAATCGTCTCCATGAATGGCCGGGATATCGGCTTGCTGAAAGCCTACAAGGAGCCAACGCGATGGAATATCGCGCAGATCCAGATTGCCCCGGAATTCCAGAGGCAAGGTCTGGGCCGGGCCATCATCGAAAAGGTCTTGAACGAAGCCAGCCGCGATCAATTGCCCACAACGCTGAGGGTATTGACCGGTAATCCGGCAAAGCGGCTATATGAAACGCTGGGTTTCAGGGAAGTCGGCCGGGAAGGTGTGGACCATCTGATGGTCTGCCCACCTCGGCCAAATCCATTCCCTGCTTCCACTTCTGCTTCCGCTTAAGCCGCACCCGTAATCCCAAACTCCCTCTCAAATAAAAAAACAGCAAAGTGCTTGCATTCAAACTCGCGTTGGATAATAATTTAAATGAGAATCATTACCATTTAAAGATATCCGCTCAAGGAGTATTTGATGAACAGTTCGCGCAAAGCAGCAGACCCGGCCGTAGCCGAGGACTATCGTACGCCGCCGGAGTTGTTGATTTCGGCGGTGTTGCACCTGATCTCTCAATACAATATGCACAACCTGGCGAGCGACGCCAGCGTGCAGTCGGCCAGGACGATTGAACGGCACTTGCGCACCCTGTCGGACTGGCCAGGACTGGCGCCGGTGCTGCGCGCCACTTGCCAGCAACTGTCGGAGCAATGGATCTCGATGATTGAACGTGCCTTACCCAAGCAAAAAAATGACCGTTCAGCGCTTCGTTCAACATTCATCACGCGCCTGATTTCGGGCACGCGCGCCCTCTGACGTCACGTCCTCCGACATCAATTATTAATGTAACCAATGCGCGTTTCAGCAAGTTTGCGAAACCGCCGATGTATTCCCCCGGAAGGGAGTAAATCCGTCTCTTGCCCGACCTGAAATGGTGATCGCCAACGACCTGCCCGTTGCTGACGATAACCGCCAAGTTTCAGCTCGTGCATCTGGCGGAGTGTGTGTCCTTATCGGCATTAGCCAGCACTGTAACGGTCTCTCCTCCTGCTACAGTCGATAGCCAAGCCGTTTTTTTCCAGAAATCAGCACAATCCTACGATGTTTGGTGGCCTTGTCCTACAATGGAAATTCCGTCGGCGACGTAGTATCGAGGCAGATGTAACCTGATTCTTCACTCGAAAATAGGAGCGCATATGATTTCCGGCCTGCACCTGACCCCCATCGTCTCGTTGATTGCGGGGGTGCTTATCCTGGCGATTCCACGCCTCCTGAACTACATTATCGCGCTGTATCTGATAGTTATCGGCCTGATTGGCTTGTTCGGCCGCTAAGTGATCCGGTCCGTGCCTGGATGCAAAATCCACACGGATTTGTCAATATTTTGCGCCATGCAGCAAGTGATGCTTGACAAGGCCCGACTTTATCTCATACATTAAGTGCATGTTTTCCACACGCACCCAATCCTGCTCTCTACTACACGTTGCTGGCGCCCTGCCTGCAATGCTGCTAGTGCCGCTACTAGCGCTATCGCTACTACGCGCACTATGATCTCGACCCCGTTCTGACGGGGACATCACTGGCAGCAATCGCACCAACTGCGCCAGACAAGAAATCAACGGCAGTAAAACTGAGATTCGTTAATGAATCTCGATTTTAAAGAGCAAGATCACATGTACTCCAAGCCACTTCGCTTTACCTTCTTCCGCTACAGCAACACGCTCGTCGCCATGCGTTTGCTTGCTTTGTTACCGCTGCTACTGCTATCGCTCCAGCTACTGCTACCGATCGGTTGCCTGGCCTCGCGTTAATTTTCGAGTGGCAGTCAGGCAGCCTTCTTGCTACTCCCGAATTCCGTTCCATTTCATCAGCACACTTCACCAGCTCCAAGAGAGGCCTAACATGATGTTGCACAATCCCGCTGTCAAGTATCGCCCGTTCCCGCCGATTCCATTGAGTGATCGCACCTGGCCCAATCAAGTCATCAGCGCTCCGCCGATCTGGATGAGCACCGATCTGCGCGACGGCAACCAGGCCCTGATCGAACCGATGGACGCCGATCGCAAGCTGCGCTTCTTCAAGTTGCTGGTGAAGATAGGCCTCAAGGAAATTGAAGTCGGCTTCCCTTCCGGTTCGCAAACCGATTTCGATTTTGTCCGCAAGCTGATTGAAGAAAACCACATCCCGGACGACGTCACCATCATCGTCCTGACCCAATCGCGCGATGACCTGATCCGCCGCACCGTCGATTCGCTCAAGAACGCCAAGCAAGCCATCGTCCACCTGTATAACCCGATCTCTCCGGCCTGGCGCCGCATCGTGTTCAACAAAAGCCGCGAAGAAGTCATGGAAATCGCTGTCTCCGGCACGCGCCTGATCAAGGAATTGACCGACGCCCGCCCGGAAACACAATGGCGTTATGAATATTCACCGGAAACTTTCAGCACCGCCGAGCTGGATTTTTCTAAAGAAATCTGCGATGCCGTGGTTGAAGCCTGGCAAGCCAGCCCGACGCGCAAAGTCATTCTCAATTTGCCGAGCACGGTCGAGTGCGCCACACCGAATGTATTTGCCGACCAGATCGAATGGATGCACCGCAATCTGGCGCGCCGCGATGCCACCATCATCAGCGTCCATCCACACAATGACCGCGGCACCGGCGTTGCCGCCGCCGAACTGGCCGTGATGGCTGGCGCCGACCGGGTTGAAGGCTGCTTGTTCGGCAACGGCGAACGCACCGGCAACGTCGACCTGGTGACGCTGGCTTTGAATTTGTACACCCAGGGCGTCAATCCTGGGCTCGATTTTTCCGACATCGACGAAGTACGCCAATGCGTCGAAGACTGCAACCAGATCCCGGTCCATCCGCGTCATCCGTATGTCGGCGACCTGGTCTTTACCGCCTTCTCCGGCTCGCATCAGGATGCGATCAAGAAAGGCTTCGCCGCGCAGAAGGCTGATGCTATCTGGGAAATCCCCTACTTGCCGATCGACCCGGCCGACCTCGGCCGCAGCTACGACGCCGTGATCCGCGTCAACAGCCAGTCCGGCAAAGGCGGCATGGCCTATCTGCTGGAACAGGAATACGGCCTGGCCATGCCACGCCGCCTGCAAATCGAATTCAGCCGTGCGATCCAGAAAGCGGCAGATGCAACCGGCAAGGAAATTGCCGCCAGCGACATCTACACCATCTTCAAGCAAGAGTACCTGGACAAGCAAACCCCTTACGTGTATCGCGGCCACCGCATGAGCGAAGATTCCAGCCAGGCACAGCCGGTCAAGATCGAAATCGACATCGTCCGCGATGGCCAGGTCCACACCTCGAGCGGCCATGGCAACGGCCCGATCGACGCCTTCGTCAATGCACTTGGACTGGATATCAAATTGATGGATTTCCATGAGCACGCCATCAGCGCCGGCGCCGACGCACAGGCCGCCAGCTATATCGAATTGCGCCTCAACGACGCTCCCACCGGTTTCGGTGTCGGCATCGACGCCAATACCTTGACGGCATCGTTCAAAGCTATCTTGAGCGCAGTAAACCGGCAAATTGAAATTGCCGGCAACGCGGCCAATCAGGGCATCGTCGACAACGCAGCGGCGGCCTAGTTTTTTTTTGATTATTTGATTGTCGTGGCGATCACACGGCAATCGATTTCAGTACAGCCCGGGTATTACCGTGCCGCGGGCTTGCACAGGGTTGCAGGACGCCAGCTACAAACCGGCATCCTGCGCACTGCCGCCTGGCTATAAATGCGACAATACGATTCCCGATTTGTTTAGCAAGAAACCTTTCTTCAGCCAGGTCCTTACATGTCCGCCAACTATCTACCGAAAGTACGGGATCAGTATGAATCCCTGCCTTACCCTCCCTGCAATCCGCAAGACGAAAAAAAACAATTGACAAGAACCTGGCTGGAAAGCCTGGCGATGATCAATCATTATTGCTTTTCAGGAAAACAATCGTTCAGGGAACACTTCCGGGTCTTGGTGGCAGGCGGCGGAACCGGTGACGCTACAATTTATCTGGCCGAACAATTACGCGACACCGATGCTGAAATCGTACATCTGGATTTAAGCCTGGCAAGCATAGCGCTTGCCCGTGAGCGAGCAGATATCAGAGGCTTGAAAAATATCACGTGGGTCCAGGATTCGCTGCTGAACCTGCCCGAACTTCAACTAGGCAAATTCGACTACATCAACTGCAGCGGCGTCCTGCACCATCTTGAAAATCCTGACGCCGGCTTGAAGATGCTGCGTGCCGTGCTCAAAGACACTGGCGCCATGGGCCTCATGGTCTATGCTACCCATGGCCGCACCGGCATCTACCAGATGCAAGAGTTGATGCGCCTGGTGAATAACAATAGTGACGATAGCGACAGTGGCAATGAATTAGACGTAGCCACCAGGATCGGCAACACAAAGGAGATTTTAAACACCTTGCCCGCTTCGAACTGGTTCATGCGTGGCGAAGACCTGCATCACGACCATAAATTGGGCGATGCCGGCATCTACGATTTGCTGTTGCACTCTCAGGACAGAGCGTACACGGTGGGACAGCTGTTTGACTGGATCCAGGATACGCACGGTCTTAACCTGGAGCTTACGGATGTTGGACGTGGACGCTCGCCCTACCTGCCGCACATGGTCTTGGGTAAAAAGCCGCCACGGAATTTGGATACCCTGAAGAAGCAATCAACCCGGCGCCAATATGAAATCGGCGAACTGCTGATTGGCGACATCATCACCCATTCATTTTATGTCACCCGGTCGGCAACCTGCAAAGCGCCGTATGGCGACGCCGATTACGTTCCGTTTTTCTATCACGAGCCTTTAACCGGCCCGCTGATGGCTCAGGTATTCGGTACGAACAAGGGACGCCCGTTTGCTCTCAATCATCAGCATTCAGGAATGGCGCTGACAGTGAACCCCGGAAAATACGGAGCAAAAATTTTACGTCATATCGACGGCAAGAACAGCTTCCAGCAAATCTTCGACACCATCCGGAAAGAACCGGAATTTAGCCACGCAGCGCCGAGCAATCAGGATTTTTTTGCCGATTTCCTTGAGTCCTTCGAGACGCTCAATGCGCTGGAGCGGCTGTTACTGCGGCACGTTTCGACAGATGAAATTCGGTAATGCAGATAGCACGAAAGAGCGCAATGCGCTCTTTCGTGCCATTCCAACTGATCAGACCGTTACCAGTTAATCAGCAAGCGGTAAGCGGTCTTTGATTCAACCCTGGCCAATCAAGCCATTGCCACTGCGCTGGTCAGATCGTTGATACGCGTACGCGCTGCCGCAAAGCCGGCTTCTTTCGCTTCAGGACCATAGTTAAGGCCGTCGGCGCGAACTATTTCGATATCGGTAATCCCGATGAAGCCGAACACCAATTTCAGATAGTCTTCATGGGCGATGCCAGTAGGGCTGCCTACATGTTTGCCGCCTGCGGTCGACACGATCACGACGCGCTTGCCTTTGACCAGGCCTTCAGGGCCCTTGTCGCTATAACGGAACGTAACGCCGGCGACACAAATCTGGTCGATCCATGCCTTGAGCTGGGTCGGCACGGTGAAGTTGTACATCGGCGCGCCGAGCACGATCACATCGGCTGCCAGGAATTCATTAAGAATCGCTTCGTTCAGTTCCACTTCCAGCTTTTGCGACAGATTGCGTTTTTCCACAGGTGTACCCTTGGCCGCAAAAGTCGCGCCGCTCAAATGGGCAGTAACGTCTTTGCTGAGGTCGCGGTAAGTCAGTTCAAGATCAGGGTCCGCGGCTTGCAGCGTTGCCACTACTTCACGGGTCAGTTGGCGTGAGGCAGAAGCGTCGCCGAGAATGCTGGAATCAATATGTAAGAGTTTCATGATATATGCCGTTTCGATTAAATTAAGAGTGGGTCAAAATCTATAGCGATCCGTACATCACGATGCCAACAGAGTTTGATTTACCTGGTTATCTGAACCATTGATGACATGCTACCTCCGCATCGATAATAGAACTAGATAGCAAAAATAAGATATATTGTTCTATATACAGAACAATGGATGATTATCATGCAAGATCTGAACGATCTGTATTTCTTCGCTAATGTGGTGCAGGAAGGCGGTTTTACAGCTGCCGGCCGTAGCCTGGGCATCCCTAAATCACGCTTATCCAGGCGCATATCGGAACTGGAAAGCCGGCTGGGTGCCAGGTTGCTACAGCGCAACACACGCGGGATCGCCATGACCGACCTCGGCAATCGCTATTACCAGCATTGCCAGGTAGTGATTGCCGCCGCCGAGGCGGCCGAGCTGGCAGTCACCAGCTCGCTGGCGGAACCGAGCGGCACGGTACGGGTTAGCTGCGTGGTGCCGATTGCCCAGTCCGAAGTGGCCACAGCGCTGCCGGCATTCCTGGAACGCTACCCGAAGGTGAATATCGACCTGGTGTTTACCAACCGCCGCGTCAACCTGCTGGAAGAAGGGATCGATGTCGCAGTAAGGGTAAGAGCTCCAGAAGATGAAGATCCGAACCTGGCTACCAGGCGTTTGCGCGCTGCCACCGGCCTGCTGGTGGCAGCGCCTGATCTGATGTCCAGGTACGCAGTTCCGCAGCATCCACGCGACCTGGTGAAACTGCCCTTCCTCGGCGCCGCCGAGCGTGACCGCCGCGTCCACCTGCAACTCGATGGCCCGCACAACGACCGTTACGAACTGGTGGCGGAACCACGGCTGGCGGTAGAAGATTTTGCGTTGCGCAAACTGGCGGCGCTGCGTAGCCTGGGCTTGACCATGCTGCCGAGCGATTACTGCATGGAAGAACTGCGCCAGGGAACCCTTGTGCATGTGCTGCCGGAATGGACCATGCCGGCCGGCCATGTGCAGGTGGTCTATCCGACCCAGAGAGGCTTGCTACCTGCTGTACGCGTGTTTGTGGATTTCCTGATCGCGCATTTGAGCAAGCTGTAAGCCGTAAAGACTCAGGAACGCGCCAGCCGGATTCCGCTGAACTGCCAGCGCGCAGTTGCAGGAAAAAAATTACGATAACTCAGGCGTGCATGGCCGTCAGGCGTGGCTAATGAAGAACCACGCAACACGTATTGATTCACCATGAACTTGCCGTTGTATTCGCCCACTGCTCCCGGCAATGCTACATAGCCGGGATATGGCGCATAGCTGCTGGTGGTCCATTGCCAGGCCACGCCAAAGTAATCTGCTGCGGAATCTGCTACCTGGGCCGCCGCCGCAAGCTCCCACTCCGCCTCGGTGGGCAACCGCGCGCCGGCCCAACGCGCATAAGCCTCGGCTTCAAAAAAGGAAATGTGGGTGACCGCCTCATGCAAGGCTAACGGCTGCAAGCCGTGCAAGGTAAATTCGCGCCAGGAAGAATCGAATTGCGTATACGCCGCTTGCCAATATAACGGCCGCGTCAGTTTCTGCTGCTGCACCCATTCCCAGCCGGCAGCCAGCCACAACAAAGGATTCTGGTAGCCGCCAGCTTCCACAAAAGCCAGGTATTCGCCGTTGCTGACCAGTCGCGACGCCATGGAAAACGGTTCGACGAACTGCCGGTGCCGCGGCGTTTCATTATCGAAAAAAAATCCCTTTCCGGCATGCCCGATCTCGACAATCCCGGCTTCAAATGGCTGCCATTGCAAGGCCGTCGCCATAGCAGTATTATCAGCCGCCTCTGCCATCGCATCCGACGTCAGGTACGGCGGCTGCAAGGGATTCATGGATAGCAAATGCTTGATATCGGTCAGCATTAATTCCTGATGCTGCTGTTCGTGCTGCAATCCAAGTTCGACCAGCGCAGTCAATTGCTGCCTCAGGTCCGGCGCCAGTGCTTGCCCCAGCAAAGCCAGCAGCCGTTGATCGACGTTCTGCCGATAAGCCTGTACTTCAGCCAGCGAAGGCCGGGTCATCAAACCGCGTTGCGCACGCGGGTGCTGCTCGCCTACTCCTTCATAATACGAATTGAACAGAACCCGGAAGGCTGGATGAAACGGCTGGAAGCCGGTTTCAAATTGTTCGAGGATGAAGGTTTCAAAAAACCAGGTGGTATGCGCCAGATGCCATTTGGCAGGACTGGCGTCCGGCATCGATTGCACGCAGCAATCCTCTGCCGACAACGGCTGCACCAGCCTGCCGGTCTGGCCGCGTATCGTGGAAAACGCTCTGGCCAGCTCATTTGCCGGCTTATTTGCCAACGCATTTTTCAACTTTTGCATCGCGCTCCTGTCAGGCTCGTTCAGGCTACCTGGGCATGGCAAACCATGAACCAGTTGTTCGGATCGCACCAGGTCTGCACCGCGCCGAATCCGGCTTGCTGCAACATGTCGACAAACCCTTCCCGGGTGTATTTGTAGCTGCTTTCGGTATGGATCCGCTCGCCCCGCGCAAAACGCCGCACGCCGCCATTCTGCCAATGGACGGTGAGCTCGTGCCTGGCTTCCAGATGCATTTCTATGCGATGCTGTTCGCTATTGTAGAAAGCCCGATGACGCCAGTCTTTCGGACGGAAATCGGCATCCAGCAAGCGATTTACATGATGCAGCAGATTCAGGTTGAACGCTGCGGTGACACCCAGCGAGTCGTCGTATGCCGGATTCAATATCGCCTTGTCCTTGATCAGGTCGACCCCGATCAGCAGGCCGCTGCCGTCGCTGCTGCCGATGCCCTTGCGAATCCGGCGCAGGAACATCAACGCCTCCAGCGGCGCGAAATTACCTATCGATGACCCCGGATAAAAAAACTGCCGGCGATCCATGCCTAACGCTGCCGGCAGCTCCAGCTCGGAAGAAAAATCCATGCCCAGGCAGGTCATCTCGATCTGGGGAAATTGCTGCTGCAGCGCATTCACCGCTTCCTCCAGGAATTGCACCGAGATATCGACAGCCACATATTGCCTGGGCTGCAAACTCGGAAACAACCGTGCCGCCTTGCTGCAATTGCCTGCCCCCAGATCGATCAGAATCGCATCGGGTCCGACGGCAGCGGCAATCTGCTGCGCATGCAGCGCGAAGATCGCCGTTTCGGTACGCGTCGGATAATACTCAGGCAGCTCGCAAATCGCGGCGAACAGGCGAGAACCGAGAACGTCGTACAGATATTTGGGAGAGGTATGTGCGTGCGCCGCCAGCAGGCCGGCCACCAGTTGCTGCTGAATCTCGTCCTGCGCAACGCAATTTTGCGCTGGTTGCGACAATTGAGCCAAAGGATTCTCCTGAGATGGCAATCATTAAGAAATTACACATTTCACTACAGGAATTCGGTTCCGCTCCATTGAGAGCCTGCGCTACGGCGCAACATCCACTACACTAGCAAACGCAAACTGCTACGCAAAGCCAGGCACGCTGTACAAAGTATATCGATATTCGTTTAATGGATGAAGTTCCCTTTCAAGAGAATGCGTATGAACGCATATTTCAGGCGATTTCGAGCCCGGCTTTTAACCGATTGCAATACAAATACATGAAATATTGACACAAAACCATTTTTCGCGAGGCCTCGTCGCAAGACCACGCAGTTCGGCCTCGTTATATGACCTCGTCGCAAGACCTTGCAATAGCGTTGCCAGACCAAGCTTGCAGCGAATCGCGCTGCCCTCCACTGAAACCGACATGACAACCATCACTTCCAAAGAACCTGAAAAACGCAGTCTGAGCACGCTCATCGGGCTGGTTCCCTTCCTGGCCCCGTATAAACGGCAATTTGTAATGGCCAGCCTGGCTCTGCTGGTGGCCGCCGGCGCCACCCTGGCGATTCCCTATGCATTCCGGCAGATGATCGATCTGGGCTTCAGCACCGGCGGCATTCAGGGCGCCAATCACATCGACATGTATTTCCTGGCCTTGTTCGGCGTCGCCTGCGTGTTGGGAGTCGCCACCGCGGCGCGCTTTTACATGGTGTCCTGGCTTGGCGAGCGGGTCACGGCCGACTTGCGCAGCGCGGTCTACTCGCACGTCGTCACGCAAAGCCCGCAGTTTTTTGAAACCACCAAGACTGGCGAAGTGCTGTCGCGTATCACCACCGATACCACGCTGATCCAGGCGCTGGTCGGCACCAGTATTTCGATGGCCTTGCGCAACGCCCTGCTATTCATCGGCGGCATGATCATGTTGTTCATCACCAGCGTCAAGCTGAGCGCGATCATCCTGGTCATGCTGGCACTGGTGGTGCTGCCGATCGTCTGGTACGGCCGCCGCGTGCGCAAGCTGTCGCGCGCCTCGCAGGACCGGGTGGCCGATGCTTCGGCGATGGCTGGCGAGATTCTCAATGCGATGCCGACGGTGCAAGCCTTCACCCATGAGAACATTGAAGCGCAGCGCTTCGACGTCTCGATTGAAAATGCCTTCGGCACAGCGATGGAACGCATCCGCGCGCGTTCCCTGCTGACCATGATGGCGATCCTGCTGGTGTTCGGCGCCATCGTGTTTGTGCTCTGGCTGGGCGCCCATGCCGTGGTTCAGGGCCGCATGAGCGGCGGCGAGCTCGGCCAGTTTATCTTGTACGCCGCGTTGCTGGCGGGCTCCATCGGCGCCTTGGCCGAAGTCATGGGCGATGCTCAACGCGCCGCCGGCGCCACTGAACGGTTGCTGGAATTATTGTCGGCGCAGTCGCCGGTGCAATCTGTATTGCTGCCGGATACGCTGCCGCCGCGCACTGTACAAGGTGCGGCATTAACTTTGGAAAACATCGGTTTCCGCTATCCGTCGCGCCCGGAGAGCGCCGCCCTGTCTGGCCTGTCGCTGGACATCCGGCCGGGTGAGACCGTCGCCCTGGTCGGCCCTTCCGGCGCCGGCAAAACCACCCTGTTCCAGCTGTTGCTGCGCTTTTACGATCCGCAGCAAGGCAGCGTCAAGCTCGATGGCGTCGACATCAAATATCTCGATCTGCATACCTTGCGCAACGCCATCGGCATCGTGCCGCAAGACACTATCATTTTCTCCGCCAATGCGATGGAAAACATTCGCTACGGCCGGGTCGGCGCCACCGACGCAGAAGTTATCGCCGCAGCAAAAATGGCTGCCGCCCATGAGTTCATTGAACGTCTGCCGGAAGGCTACCAGGCATTCCTCGGCGAACGCGGCGTGCGTCTGTCCGGCGGCCAGCGGCAGCGTATTGCGATTGCCCGTGCGCTGTTGAAAAATCCGCCGCTGTTGCTACTGGATGAAGCCACCAGCGCGCTCGACGCCGAGTCTGAACGCGCCGTACAAGGCGCGCTGGAAGCGGCGATGGTCGGCCGCACTACCCTGGTCATCGCCCATCGCCTGGCTACCGTGCAGCGCGCCGACCGCATCATCGTGCTGGAACACGGCCATATAGTCGAAACCGGCAATCACGCCGAACTGGTCGCCCAAAACGGCTTGTACGCCAGCCTGGCGGCATTGCAGTTCAACGGCCTGGTCGACGCATAAGCCGACACATAAGCCGACGCATAAGCAAACCCACAGGAAAACAACATGACCTTTTTATTTTCCCCATTGAAGTTACGCGATGTGACGCTGGCGAACCGGATTGCCGTTGCGCCGATGTGCCAGTATTCGGCAGAAGACGGCTTCGCCAATGACTGGCATCTGGTGCATCTTGGCAGCCGCGCGGTCGGCGGCGCCGGCCTGATCATTTTCGAAGCCAGCGCGGTGCTGCCGCAGGGTCGTATTTCGCCGCAGGATCTCGGCATCTGGAAAGATGAACATATCGCGCCGCTGCGCCGCATCACCCGTTTTATCGAGCAGCAAGGCACGGTCGCAGGCATCCAGCTGGCCCATGCCGGCCGCAAAGCCAGCGTCTGGCGTCCCTGGGAAGAACGGCAAGGGCGAGTCGAACCGGAGCAAGGCGGCTGGCAAACCGACGGGCCATCGGCGATTCCGTTTGACGCCAGCTACACCACACCCGGAGCGCTCACCGTCGATGGCATAAAAAGCATCGTAAAGGCATTTGCCGATGCCGCGCTGCGCGCGCATCAAGCTGGATTCAAGGTGGTTGAAATCCATGCAGCGCATGGTTATCTGCTGCATCAGTTTTTATCGCCGATCAGTAATCATCGCACCGACCAGTACGGCGGCTCGTTTGAAAATCGCGCACGGCTGGTGCTGGAAGTGGCGGCGGCGGTGCGCCAGGTCTGGCCGGAGCAACTGCCATTGCTGGTACGTCTGTCCGCTACGGACTGGATTGACGGCGGCTGGAATGTCGACGAAACCGTGGCCTTGAGCGGCCTGTTGCGTGAGGCCGGGGTCGATCTGATCGACGTTTCCAGTGGCGGCAATATTGCAGCTGCCACCATCCCGGTAGGCCCGGGCTACCAGACACAATTCGCCGCAAGAGTCAGGAAAGAGGCTGGCATCGCCTGCGGCACGGTCGGCATGATTACCGATCCCGGCCAGGCCGAACACATCCTGCGCACCGAACAAGCCGATCTGGTGTTGATGGCGCGCGAACTGTTGCGCGATCCTTATTGGCCGTTGCACGCAGCCGATGCACTGCACGATGTCACTTCATGGGCGCCGCAATACATGCGCGCAACTACACGAAAATCGCCGCAGCGGCCAACGGTCGACTACAGCGATAATTGAGGTAACGGATGTAGGGTGTGGGCACTGGTGCCCACGCGTGAACTCACTCCGCGTACATGCCTATTTCCGTGTCACGAGAGTCGGCACTCCGGTTATCGCGGTAACAGCGTGGGCAACATTGCCCACCCTTCTTTCTTATTTTTTACCCGACTTGCCCAGGTCGGCCGACACTTCGGCAATCAGCCGCCGCAGCCACACCACATCCGGCGCCACATGCGAGCGCGCATGCCACAGCATGTAAAAACGCATTTTCGGCATATCGAACGGCAGTGTAAACATGCCTATCGGCCAATCCGCGATGATGTGCTCGGCAAATTGCCGGCCGGTGGTAAAAATCAAATCCGATTTCGCCAGCACATGCGGCACCAGCGCAAAATACGGAATCGTCACCTGCACATTGCGCTTCAAGCCTTGCTCGGCCAAGGCAGCATCGATACCGCTGCGATGCCCTTCAATATAGGGCGTCGGCGCCAGATGCGGCATTTCCAGATAATACTTCAGGGTCAACCCCTTCTTGGCTACCGGATGATCGCGATGCATCATGCAGACCACATCGTCATCGAACAATTGCGCCAGGTGCAGATGCTCGGGCGGATCGGGCCAGTTGCCGATCACCAGGTCGAAGCGGCCGTTTTCCAGTGCGTTGGCGTAATCCAGATTGGCATCCAGCGCATGCACCATCAGGCTGGCGCCGGGCGCGCGCCGGCGCAGCTGCTCGATGATGGAAGGGATCAGCAGCATGTTCAGGTAATCCGGCGTGGCGATATGAAATACCCGCGCCGTGCTGTCGGCCTCGAAAGCCGCTACCGGCGCTGCGATTCGTTCGATGACTTCCAATCCCTGTTTCGCCAGCGCCAGCAATTCCTGCCCGCGTTCGGTAGGCACCATGCCGGTTTTGCCGCGCACCAGGATGGCGTCGCCGGTCAGTTCGCGCAGGCGCTTGAGCGTATTGCTGATGGTCGGCTGCGATTGGCCTAACTTGATTGCGGTACGCGAGACGCTCTTTTCCACCAACAAGGTGTGCAAAACGCGTAGCAAGTAGGTATCGAGGTGATGATTGGTACGGGATGTCATGGGCGGCGCTAAAATTAGTATAGGGATGCGAACGTTCAGACAAGAATATTGCACAATAAACCTCACTAGCATAACGGATATGCCTGTGCATGGGTAGACGTCGCCAAAGCACGACAGGCGTGACTTCAGGTATCGAATCAACATCGATTTTCCGTACAGCAATCACAAAAAATCGGCTGCAATTAGACGACCGGTCTAATTTAGATTAAAATCGACAAATCATGAGAGCAAACTACGATACAACCAAGCGTCACATCCTCGACGCCGGACAAAAAATCATTGCCGTCAAAGGTTTCTCGGGCGTCGGACTGAGCGAGATCCTGAGTGCTGCGGCTATTCCGAAAGGCTCCTTCTACCACTACTTCGGATCGAAGGAACAATACGGCCGGGCGTTGATGGAGCAATACGTCGACGATTACCTGCAAGCATTGGAAGATGTCCTGCAAATTGCGGTGCAACCGGTGCAAGAGCCTGCCCGCGAACGGCTGCTGCGTTACTGGAGCCACTGGCGCGACACCCAATCTGGCTCAGAAGCCATGGATAAGTGCCTGGTAGTCAAACTCAGCGCCGAGGTCGCCGACCTGTCGGATGAGATGCGCCTGGTTTTGTGCGAAGGCACGCGACAAGTGATGGCGCGACTGGCGGACTGCATCGCCGAAGGGATCGCCGATGGCTCCCTGCGGGTCGAACTGGAACCGCAAAAAACCGCGCAAATGCTTTACCAGTTATGGCTGGGCGCCAGCCTGCTAGCCAAGCTCCAGCAAGATCGCAGCGCTCTCGAAAACGCCATGGAGGTTACCTTGGATGTACTGACAAGACCGGCGCCATAGACTTCCCCGACACCGACAACACTAAATTAAGGCACGACACAAGCGCGCAATGCCGTTCAGTTAAGTGATATGACGTGGCCAGCCGCCACGGCGGCGGCTCCGTCATCCCCGCGAACGCGGGGATCCAAATTACCGAGTGAAACAATGAAAATGGATTCCCGCGTTCGCGGGAACGACGCATGAGGGTGATATCTTTGGCGTCTTAACTGAATGGCATTACGACACAAGCGCGTGCTTTTTTTACCGCTCGATTAGTTGAGCGGTCTACTTTTCAAGGAACCCGCATGCTGAATTTTGAATTCTACAATCCCACCGGCAGCGAAGATGCGCGTCGACCTGGCCATCGAACGCACCCGTGATTTCTTTGAAAGCCTGGGCATCAAGACTAGGCTGTCGGACCACGAACTGGGTCAGGACGCGGTCGAGACCGTGCTCGGACAGCTGGACAAACACGGCATGACAGCGCTGGGCGAACATCAGGACCATACTCTGGCTGTCAGCCGCAGCATTCTCGAAGCAGCATTGTAAATTTGACATCCAATTTGATCTTTAGCTAATTTCGCCCGTGCCGGCAGAACATCGCTGGCACTCATTTCACCGAAGGAGTAGCCAACATGTCGCAAAGTACATCCCAGAGCAAAACCGTCAATCGCCGCATCCTGCTGGCCTCGCGCCCGCACGGCGCGCCAACTGCCAATAATTTCAAGATCGATGAAAGCCCGGTGCCGACACCGGCCGCCGGCCAGGTATTGCTGCGTACCGTCTACCTGTCGCTTGATCCCTACATGCGCGGCCGCATGAGCGACGCTCCTTCTTATGCGCCGTCGGTCGAGGTCGGCGGAGTGATGGTCGGCGGCACGGTGTCGCGGGTCGTAGCTTCCGAACATGCTGACTACAAAGTGGGGGATCTGGTCCTCAGCTACAGCGGCTGGCAAGACTACGAACTGTCGGACGGCAAAGGCCTGACCAAACTTGACGCCAAACTCGGCAAACCGTCCTACGCCTTGGGCGTGCTTGGCATGCCCGGCTTTACCGCCTACATGGGCTTGCTCGACATCGGCCTGCCGCAAGCCGGCGAGACCGTGGTGGTAGCAGCCGCTACCGGCGCCGTGGGTTCGGTGGTCGGGCAGATTGCCAAGATCAAGGGTTGCCGCGTAGTCGGCATCGCCGGCGGCGCAGACAAGTGCAAGTATGCGGTGGAAGAACTGGGGTTTGACGCCTGCGTAGACCATCGCGCCACCGATTTCCCGCAACAGCTCGCAGCCGCCTGCGATAAAGGTATCGATGTGTATTTTGAAAACGTCGGCGGCGCCGTGTTCAGCGCTGTCCTGCCTTTGCTGAACCTGCACGCGCGGGTGCCCGTATGCGGCCTGATCGCCAACTATAACGCCACCGACAAACCGCAAGGACCGGACAATCTGCCGGGACTGATGGGCAGACTGCTGGTACGCCGCATCAAGATGCAAGGTTTCATCATTTTCGACTACTACCATCGCTACCTGGAATTCTTCAATGAGATGAGCGGCTGGTTCGCCGCCGGGAAAATCAAATTCCGGGAAGATATCGTCGACGGTCTGGAGAATGCACCGCAAGCCTTTATCGGCTTATTGGAAGGCAAGAACTTCGGCAAGCTGGTGATACGCGCCGGCGATGAATGAACCATCGCGCCATCGAGCTATTACGCAGCACACACTCAAAAGGAATTCAGATGAAGATATTAATGGTACTTACCTCCCACGACCAGTTGGGCAACACAGGTAAGAAGACCGGCTTCTGGCTGGAAGAATTTGCCGCACCCTACTACGCCTTCCTGGATGCCGGCGCCACTATCACACTGGCATCACCGCAAAGCGGACAACCGCCGCTCGACCCGAAGAGCGACGAAGCCGATGCGCAAACCGAGGCTACTGAACGGTTTCGGAAAGATGCGGCGGCGCAGGCGGCATTGGCATCGACCATTAAACTGGCGAGCGTGCAAGCTGCGTCTTATGACGCCGTGTTCTATCCGGGCGGCCACGGTCCATTGTGGGATCTGGCGGAAGACAAGGATTCGATTGCGTTGATCGAAACCATGTATGCCGCGGGTAAGCCGGTATCGGCGGTATGTCATGCGCCGGGTGTCCTGCGCCATGCACGGGCGGCAGATGGTAGTCCGCTGGTGAAGGGTAAGAAGGTTACCGGCTTTTCAGATAGCGAGGAAGCGGCTGTGCAGTTGACGGATATTGTGCCGTTTTTGGTGGAAACTGAGTTGAAGCGGCTGGGTGGGAATTATAGTAAGTTGGCGGATTGGCAGAGCTATGCGGTTACTGACGGTAATTTGATTACCGGGCAGAATCCGGCTTCTTCGGTTGCTGTGGCGGAGCGGGTTTTGAAGTTGTTGGGGTGATTTGTATTCTCGACTGCTACGGGATGTACTCCGTGGTCCGTTAAAAGGGGTCAGAGCCGCGCGGGGAGTGTAATTTACGACGATACAACTGTCGTAAAAAAACTCTGCCCCCCATTTAACTGCCACTTATTTGGTGCCGAAAATCCGGTCGCCGGCATCGCCTAAACCAGGCACGATGTATGCGTGTTCGTCCAGATGCGAATCCAGGCTTGCCACATATAGCTTGACCCCAGGATGCGCATTCTGGAATACCTGCACACCTTCGGGTGCAGCCACCAGCGCCAGGAAAATGATTTGTTCGTCGCCGACGCCGCGCTTCTTCAGCACATCGACCGCATGCACCGCGGAATTACCAGTGGCCACCATCGGATCGCATACGATAAATATACGCTCCGCCAAATCCGGCAAACGCACCAGATATTCAACCGGCTGATGCGTCGCAGGATCGCGATACACCCCGATATGACCGACCCGCGCCGAAGGCACCAGATCCAGCAAACCATCACTCATGCCAATCCCCGCCCGCAACACCGGCACCACCGCCAGCTTGCGGCCGGCAATCACCGGCGCCTCCATGCTTTGCATCGGCGTCTCGATCAACTGCGTGGTCAGCGGCAAGTCACGCGTGATTTCATACCCCATCAACAGCGTGATTTCACGCAGCAGCTGACGGAATGTGCGAGTGGATGTTTCCTTACTCCGCATGTGAGTCAGCTTGTGCTGGATCAGCGGGTGATTAAGGATGAAAAGATTGGGGAAACGTGGGTCGCTGAGCATGATCGGGGAGTAAATAAAATGGGTGGATGGAGGTCGATGGGAAGCGGACAAGGCGTAATCCGAACTCAACATCCTAAATACAAAAAAGGGAGATTTCTCTCCCTCGTTTCTTCAGCATTCATTCAACTGCTTGCTCTACCTTGGGCATCAGCAAATTCAGTATCTGTTCCAGTTCGTGACGCACTTCGACAAGATTGATTTCATCTTGCTTCGGCTCGGCGGCAAGCTCGGCTTCAGCGCTGCTGCCGAGGCGGCCATCGAGCTTGTTACGAGCGCCGCTGATGGTGAAGCCATGCTCGTACAGCAGTTCACGGATTCGGCGGATCAACAACACCTCGTGGTGCTGGTAATAGCGACGGTTGCCACGCCGTTTAACCGGCTTAAGCTGGGTGAACTCCTGCTCCCAGTAGCGCAGCACATGCGGCTTGACGCCGCACAACTCGCTGACCTCGCCAATGGTGAAATAGCGCTTGGCCGGGATCGGCGGCAACACGACAAGCTCGGACTTACTCACTTTATCGTTCATGAATTAGTTTGGAGAACGGCGGCAAACTGCTGGATAGGCTGGATTGGTTGCAGGCTTGCGGCTTCAACCATGCCCTTGAGTTTTTGACTGGCGTGAAAAGTCACCACGCGACGCGCAGTGATAGGAATTTCTTCCCCGGTTTTTGGATTACGGCCCGGACGTTGCGGCTTGTCGCGCAATTGAAAATTGCCGAAACCCGATAATTTCACCGACTCGCCGCGTTCCAGCGCGTCGCGGATTTCATCGAAAAACGTTTCAACCATGTCTTTGGCTTCACGCTTGTTGAGGCCAACTTGTTCAAACAAAAGTTCAGCCAGTTCCGCCTTGGTTAATGTCGGCAAATTCTTTTCTGCCTGCGAACGGGCTTGCGCTTCACGCATCGCCCGATTCAGATCGGCGTCCAGAACGGATTGAAATTCTACAGTCTGCATATCATTCATTCTGTTGTTACGCCCCTGTCTTTTTGAGATTGCGGCCGCCGGTGCTGCGGGTATATCGCGTGCACCGGCATGTTGCTGCAGGTTTTATCATTACTAAAGCCATTCAATTACAGATCAGGTGCGCAGTTTTGCTGACGGCACCTTACCGACAGCCGCAATCAAAGCCGACATGGCGGCTTCTACGGTGTCTTCTTGAAGGGTATTTTCAGTATCTTGCAAGGTAAACCGGAAAGCAAGACTTTTTTCGTCATTTTCCAGCCCTTTGCCATGATATTCATCAAATAAAACAATGGCTTGCAGAATTCGGCAGGCAGGATTATGTTGCTGCTCAGCAGCAAAAACATCCAATAAATCCTGCGCATAAACCGCTTGTTTGACTACCACGGCGAGGTCGCGCACCACGGCCGGGAATTTCGAAATCTCGACATAAGCAGGCACTTGCCGTTGCTGCAACGCCAAGCCATCGACTTCGAACAAAACCGGCGCCAAAGGCAGTTCATATTTCTGTTGCAGACGCGGATGCAGCTCGCCGATGAAACCGACTACCTGGTCACCCAGCAGCACTTGCGCCGAACGGCCGGGGTGCAGCGCCGGGTGCTCGATTTTGGCAAAACGCAAAGCGGCAGGTGCAAACAAGGCTTCCAGGTCTGCCTTCACATCGAAGAAATCGACGGTACGGCTGGCCTGGCCCCATTGCTCGTCGGCTTGCGGACCGTAAGCCAAGCCTGTTACACGCTTAGGCTGATCGTATCCAGCCACCGCCAGCGGGCCGTTCTGAACTTCCTGGTTACGCATGTAGACGGCGCCGGTTTCAAAAATCCGGACCCGGTTCAGCTTGCGGTTGAGATTGTATTTGACGTTGGCAATCAGGCTTCCGACCAGCGTTGAACGCATTACGCCCATCTGGCTGGCGATCGGATTGACCACCTTGATCGGCGCCAGGTTGCCGGCAAAATCGGCTTCCCAGGCTTCTTCGACGAAGCTGAAATTGATCACTTCCTGATAATCCAGGTCGGCCAGCTGACGACGAATCGTAAACAGCGAACGCTGGTTTTCAGGCGCGATATACATGGCGTTAGGCGCCACCGGCGGCAAGGCCGGGATATTTTCAAAACCGTAGACGCGCGCGATTTCTTCGATCAGGTCTTCCTCGATCTCGATATCGAAACGATACGATGGCGGTGTCACGGAAAATACACCGCTCTCTTGCGTAAAGGCCAGGCCGAGGCGGGTGAAGATGTCGGCGATCTGGCTATCCGACAATGGCACGCCGATGACCCGGACCGCACGCGCGGTGCGGACCTTGACCGGATCGCGCTTGGGCAAATTGACGCTTTGATCGTCGACCGGGCCGACTTGCGTCTGCGGCGTACCGCAAATTTCAACCAGCAAGGCGGTGATGCGTTCGATGTGCTCAACCGTGGTCGCGAAATCGACGCCACGCTCGAAGCGATGACCGGCATCGGTCGAGAAATTGAAACGACGGGCGCGGCCCTGGATCGCTTGCGGCCACCAGAATGCGGCTTCCAGATAGATATTCTGCGTTTCCAGCGAGACCGCGGTAGCGTCGCCGCCCATGATGCCAGCCAGCGATTCGATTTGCCGGTCATCGGCGATCACGCCGATCCATTCGTCTACGCTGACGGTATTACCGTTCAACAGTTTGAGCGATTCACCTGGCTTGCCCCAACGAACATCGAGGCCGCCGTGGATCTTGTCGAGGTCGAACACGTGCGTCGGACGGCCGAGCTCCAGCATCACATAGTTGGAAATGTCGACCAGCGCCGAGATCGAACGCTGACCGCTGCGTTCCAGGCGCTGCTTCATCCAATGCGGGGTTGCTGCCTTGGCGTTCAAGCCGCGGATCACGCGGCCGGAAAAACGGCCGCACAAATCCGGCGCAGAAATCTTGACTGGCAAGGTTTCTGTGATGGTCGAAGCCACAGCCTTGAACACCGGTTGCTTCAGCGGGGTACCGGTCAGCGCCGATACTTCACGCGCCACACCCAGCACCGACAGGCAATCGGCCTTGTTCGGCGTCAGCTTGATGGTGAACTTGAGATCGTTCAGTTCGTAATAATCGCGGAAATTCTGGCCAACCGGCGCATCATCAGGCAACTCAAGCAAGCCGCCCTGGTCTTCCGACAATTTCAATTCACGCGCTGAACACAGCATGCCTTGCGACTCGACACCGCGCAACTGGCCGAGCTTGATCTCGAACGGCTTGCCATCCGCACCAGGCGGCAGGACGGCGCCGACCATGGCGCAAGGAACCTTGAGGCCGGGCCGTACATTCGGCGCGCCGCACACGATATTGAGCATGGTGCCGGTGCCGACGTCGACCTGGCAGACGTTCAGGCGATCGGCATTCGGATGTTTGGCGGTCTCGACCACCAGGCCGACCACGATATGGGTAAAGGGCGGCGCAACCGGCTCGACCTCTTCCACTTCGAGACCGGACATGGTCAGCAGATGGGACAATTCGTCCGAAGTCATCTTCGGATCGACCATGGAACGCAGCCAGCTTTCAGAGAATTGCATAGGTAAAACCTTCAAAAACCTGTATCAGGATTTTAGGTGACTATTCAGCGCTTGCAGAAAATCACCATCCGCGTCGTTCCCGCGAACGCGGGAATCCATCTTGCTTGGCAAACTGGATCCCCGCGTTCGCGGGGATGACGGAGTGGTGTTAGTGTTAGCACTGAACAGCGACAGTTTAATTAAATTGTTTCAGGAACCGCAGATCGCCTTCATAGAACAGGCGCAGATCGTTGATGCCATAACGCAGCATCGTCAGGCGTTCGATACCGGAGCCGAACGCGAAACCGATGAACTGTTCCGGATCCAGGCCCATGTTGCGCACCACGTTAGGATGCACCTGGCCGGCGCCGGATACTTCCAGCCAGCGCCCTTTCAGCGGACCGCTGCCGAAGGCAATGTCGATCTCGGCCGAAGGCTCGGTGAACGGGAAATAAGATGGACGGAAACGCACTTGCAAATCGTCGGTTTCAAAGAACGCCTTGACGAAATTCAGGTACACGCCCTTGAGGTCGGCGAAACTGATGTCTTCGGCGATCCACAAACCTTCAACCTGATGGAACATCGGCGAGTGGGTGGCGTCGCTGTCGACACGATAAGTGCGGCCCGGCGCGATAACCTTGATCGGCGGCTTGTTCATGCGCGCATAACGCACCTGCATCGGACTGGTATGAGTGCGCAGCAGCAGTTGCTTGCCGTCGCTGTCCTTGCCATCGATATAGAAAGTGTCCTGCATCGAGCGCGCCGGATGGTTCTCCGGGCTGTTCAATGCAGTAAAGTTGGTCCAGTCGGTTTCGATTTCGGGGCCGTCAGCCACATCGAAACCGATCGAACGGAAAATTTCTTCGATACGCTGCCACGAGCGCATCACCGGATGGATACCGCCTACGCCTCGGCCGCGGCCCGGCAAGGTGACATCGATCGCTTCGGCATTCAGACGCTCTTGCATCTGCGCGTTGGCCAATGCATCACGGCGCGCAGTCAGCGCGGCTTCGATCTGCTCTTTGGCCTGGTTGATGACTGCGCCCTGGACTTTGCGTTCATCTGCAGCCAGTTTGCCCAACCCCTTCATTTGCTCGGTGATCTGACCGGTCTTGCCGAGATACTTGGCCTTCGCATTTTCCAGCGCGGCGGCATCGGCAGCGGCAATGAAATCAGCTTGGGCTTGCGTTACTAATTGTTCTAGGGAGTTCATGCAGTTTTCCTGCTCCAGTGGAAGCCGAAATACGCCAATCTTTAAAAGACCGACGGTTAAAAACACAAACGGGGCACAAGGTGTTGACCTCTGCCCCGCTCGGGATTGCCACACTGCAGAATCAACCCTGCAGCGATGGCAAAACTACGTAAATAAATTACTTACGCAGCGATGTTGGCCTTGACTTGATTGACAATCGCAGCAAACGCTGGCTTGTCCATCACTGCCATATCAGCCAGAACCTTACGGTCCAGTTCGATCGAAGCACGCTTCAGACCGTTCATGAATACGCTGTATGTAACGCCATGCTCACGCGAAGCGGCGTTGATACGGGCGATCCACAATGCACGGAATACGCGCTTCTTGTTACGACGGTCACGGTATGCGTATTGACCAGCGCGCATAACCGCTTGCTTGGCTACGCGATAGACTTTACTGCGACGACCGCGGTAACCCTTGGCTTGCACCAAGATTTTTTTATGACGGGCACGAGCTGTAACCCCACGTTTTACTCTAGGCATAATAACTCCTTAGTATGAGGTTAAGCGTTCGGCAACATGCGCGAAACGGATACCATGTTGTGGTCATTGACCCCAACGGAACCGCGCAATTGACGTTTGTTTTTGGTGGTCTTCTTGGTCAGGATGTGGCGTTTGAACGCTTGACCGCGCTTGACTGTTCCACCCGGACGCACACGAAAGCGCTTTTTGGCGCTGCTTTTCGTCTTCATTTTTGGCATGACACTATCTGTCCTCTAGGGACAGCTCCTTTTTTAACATGATTGCAGGTGGCAACATATCGTTACGCTTGGATGCCTGCTCTCACTTGTTTAAACCCAGCTGAACGACAACCACAGCCAGATTTTGCAGGGTGGGCATTTTGCCCACGCGGAATTCCCATATTCGGGTACAACGCGTGGGCAAAAAACCTTGCCCACCCTACTACTACTTCTTCTTCTTGGGACCGATGATCATGATCATCTGGCGTCCTTCCATCTTCGGCCACTGCTCGACCTGTCCGTACGGCTCCAGGTCTTGCTTCAGACGTTCAAGCATGCGCACACCGATATCCTGATGCGCCATTTCACGACCGCGGAAACGCAGGGTGATTTTGACTTTATCGCCGTCCTCATCCAGGAACCGGGTCAAATTGCGCAGCTTGATGTTGTAATCCCCATCATCGGTACCCGGGCGGAATTTGACTTCCTTCACCAGAATGACCTTCTGCTTCAACTTGGCTTCGTGCGCCTTCTTCTGCTCCTGGTATTTGAACTTGCCGTAGTCCATCAGACGGGCTACCGGCGGCTGTGCCGTCGGCGCGATTTCCACCAGATCGACGTTTGCCTCTTCCGCCAGGCGGAAGGCCTCAGCCAGGCTGACGATACCGAGTGCTTCGTTCTCGACACCGGATAAGCGCAATTCTGGCGCAGTAATTTCGCCGTTGATGCGATGTGACTTGTCCGTAGCTATTGCAGTTTCCTTTAAAAATCAAATGATTAAGCCGTGCTCTGGCGCTTCGGGTTGCCCCGTTCAGGCTTTGGTGTCGACCTCGTTTTTGAGGCGCTCCACCAGTACGTCGATAGGCATTACACCCAGATCGACATTGCCCCGCGCTCGCACGGCCACTGTGTTTGCATCCCGCTCTTTATCACCGACAACCAGTATATAAGGCGGCTTCTGCAAAGAATGCTGCCGTATTTTATAGGTAATCTTCTCATTACGCAAATCGGTCTCTACTCTAAACCCTTGTTTTTTCAGCGTTTGTGCAACATTTTGAACATATTCCGACTGTGCGTCAGAGATATTCAAAACAACAACTTGCACAGGGGCAAGCCACAAAGGCATCGCACCGGCGTGGTTTTCGATCAGCATCCCGATAAAACGCTCCAGCGAACCGACGATGGCACGGTGCAGCATGACCGGTACTTTACGACCATTGTCTTCTGTTACATATTCTGAACCGAGACGGCCCGGCATCGAAAAATCGACCTGCATGGTACCGCACTGCCATGAACGGCCGATCGAATCCTTCAGGTGATACTCGATTTTCGGACCGTAGAAGGCGCCCTCGCCCGGCAATTCTTCCCACTCGGCGCCGGAAGCACGGATTGCTTCACGTAAGGAATTTTCAGCTTTGTCCCAGACGTCATCTTCGCCTACCCGCTTATCAGGGCGCAAAGCCAGCTTCACCGCCACTTCGGTAAAGCCGAAATCGAGATATACCTGGCGCACCAGCTTGTCAAAGGCGGCAACCTCGTCCTGCACTTGTTCTTCAGTACAGAAAATATGACCATCATCCTGGGTAAAGCCGCGCACCCGCATCATCCCGTGCAAGGCGCCAGACGGCTCATTACGATGGCACTGGCCGAATTCGCCGAAACGCAATGGCAAGTCGCGATAGCTATGCAAACTGGAATTGAAAATCTGGATGTGGCCAGGGCAGTTCATCGGCTTCAGCGCGTAGCTGCGGTTTTCCGACTCGGTTGTAAACATGCTTTCGCGGTAGTTCTCCCAGTGACCGGTCTTTTCCCACAACGAGCGATCCAGGATCTGCGGCGCCTTGACTTCCTGATAACCATTGTCGTTATATACTCGGCGCATGTACTGTTCGACCTGTTGCCAGATAGTCCAGCCCTTGGCATGCCAGAAAATCAGGCCCGGCGCCTCATCCTGGAAATGGAACAGATCCAGCGCACGTCCCAGCTTGCGATGGTCGCGCTTATCCGCCTCTTCCAGCATATGCAGATAAGCCTCTTGCTCATCCTTCTTGGCCCAGGCAGTACCATACACACGCTGCAACATTTCATTTTTTGCATCGCCACGCCAGTAGGCGCCGGCCAGCTTCATCAGCTTGAAGACCTTCAGCTTGCCGGTCGACGGCACGTGCGGGCCGCGGCACAAGTCGGTGAACTTGCCTTCTGTGTACAGCGAAACTTCCTGATCTTGCGGGATCGAGCCGATCAGCTCTGCCTTGTAGGCTTCGCCGATCGATTCGAAATAAGCGATCGCTTCGTCGCGCGCTACGACCTTACGGGTAACCGGCTCATCCTTCTTCGCCAGCTCAGCCATCTTCTTTTCAATTTCCAGCAAGTCTTCCGGTGTAAACGGGCGCTTGTAGGCAAAATCGTAGTAAAAGCCGTTTTCGATCACCGGCCCGATAGTTACCTGCGCATCCGGAAACAATTCCTTGACCGCGTACGCCAGCAAATGCGCCGTCGAATGACGAATCACTTCCAGGCCGTCGGCGTCCTTGTCGGTAACGATAGCCAGCTCGACATCGCGTTCGATCAGGAAAGAAGTATCCACCAGCTTGCCGTCGACCTTGCCGGCCAAAGCCGCCTTGGCCAGACCGGCGCCAATACTGGCGGCGACCTGCGCCACAGTCAGCGGCGCCTCGAATTGACGCTGTGAACCATCAGGAAGTTTGACTGCTATCATTTTGGGCCCCATATCGGCGGTCACTCTGGACGACGCCGGATTGAATTGAATTAAATTGAATTGACGCGTGCATTACAAAAATGCGGACGAAAAAAAACGCGGACCAGCCGCGCTTTTTTCATCATGCAGGTAGAAAAAGGCCTCGACTAGCGTCGCTCACAGATTGTGGTGGTAGTTCGCGGTGTCATAACCGGGATGCCTTTCTCGCTCTTACAGATGTTGAATTCGTTTTAATTGATCCGCCGCAAATAGTGACAACAGCGGCGACAACAGAATGCTACCGATCATACCAGAAAACGGGTGCAGCATGGCAAGTGAACGAGCTACTGTGTTGCTAATCTGCCTAAACTCTTATCGCCCCCGCGATTCCACCACCCTCCTCCCAAAGCTTGAAACAAGGCCGCCGTATCGGCAAACCGCGCCGCCTGCGCTTGCGCCAGATTGATTACCGCTTGCTGGTAGGTTTGTTGCGCCGCCAATAAAGTCTGCGGACTGGACGCCCCCAGCTGCACCGATTTTCGCGAGATATCAAGACTGTGCGCGGCAGCACGTTCGGCGATGGCCTGCGCCTGCAACGCATCGGCATCGTATTGCAAGGCGCGTAAACTGTCGGCAACGTTCTGGAAGGCAAGGATCACTGTACTTTTATACTGCGCCGCAGCCTGCTCCAGCAAGGCTTCCGAAGCGCGCTTCTTATGCAGCAACGCGCCGCCGGCAAACAAGGGTTGCGTCAGACCGCCAACCAGACTCCACAAACCGGTACCCGAAGTAAATAAATTCCCCATCTCCGCCGCCGCACTGCCGATATTTGCGCTCAGAGTAATCTGCGGCAGCATGTTTGCAGTAGCAACACCAACCGCGGCACTGGCAGCATGCAACTGCTCTTCCGCCGCACGCACGTCCGGCCGTTGCCGCACCAGGCTGGACGGCAGGCTGACCGGTAATTGCTGCGGCAGGCTGAGGCTGGCAAGATCGAACTTCTGCTCCAGCTCCTGGCTTGGGAAACGCCCGGCCAAAGCGGTCAAGCGATTCCGTTGTTGCGCCAGGGATTTCTGCAAGGGCGGCAAACTGGCCCGGGTCTGCGCCAGCGCCGCCTGTTGCGTCAGGACGTCGGCTTGGGCGACGTCGCCTAATGCATACTGACGCTGCAACAATTCAAGCAATTCCGCCTGGAGCTTAAGCACTTCCTGCGTCGCGGTTATCTGCGCTCGTAGTCCGGCTTCCTGTACTGCCGCAGCCACCACATTCGAGGTCAGCGTCAGGTAAGCCGCTTCCAGCAAAAACTTCTGCTGTTCAGCCTGCGCCTGCAAACCCTCTACCTGGCGCCGATTGCCGCCGAACGCATCCAGCGTGTAAGACACACTGACCTGCGCTGTGTGCAGATTGAATGGCGAAGTGCCCTGCCCGGCCGACTCCGGCTGCTTCTGCCGGGTCGGCGTCAGGCTGGCGTTGACGCTTGGGAAAAACGCCCCCTGCTGGACCGACACCTGTTCCTGCGCTGCACGCAGCGCCGCCTGGGCCGATTGCAAATCCGGGCTGGCCTTCAGTGCTTCTTCGATCACGGCATTCAATGCCGGCGAATTGAACAGCGTCCACCACTGGGCAGGAATGTCCATGCCATCGACAAACTGCTGTGTATCACCACCCACGGTAGCCGCGGCAGAGGTTTTTGCTTGCAGCGGCTCTTTGGTATATCCCTGCACCTGAGGCGCATCCGGCTGTTTAAAATCCGGCCCGGCCGCGCAGCCTGATAGTGCCATTAGCACCGCCAGCGCTGAAGCCTTGAGTTTAAAATCAATTGCGCTCATGTTTTCACCTGCTCAAGATTGGTTCGATCGTCCGCTCTAACGGCCGTCATTTTCTTTGCTTATCCCGCGACGTTTTTCAATCCAGCGCTCCAGCGAGTAATAGAAGGCAGGCAGGATGAACAGCGTCAGCAGGGTGGCGACAATCAGGCCGCCCACCACCACCGTTGCCAAACCGCGCTGGACATCGGTGCCGACACCGGTGGCCAGGGCCGCCGGCAGCATGCCTACCGAGGCCACGGTTGCCGTCATCAGCACCGGCCGGAAACGTTCGAAGGCGCCCGCCAGAACCGCTTCCAGCAACTCCACGCCTTGCCGCCGGACCCGATTGATATTGGATACCATGATGATGCCGTTCTGCACCGCCACGCCAAACAACGCAATGAAACCGACGCCGGTAGCGACGTTGATCGTGCCGCTGGTAACCCGCAACGCGATCAAGCCCCCTAGTGCAGCCAGCGGCACCACGCCCAGGATCAGCAATGCTTGCCGCAGCTTGCCGAAACCCGCATATAAAATTATCGCCATCAAACCCAATACCAGGCCGAATACCAGTATCAAGCGCGATTGCGCCCGCTCCTGGTTCTCGAATTGCCCGGCCCATTCGAGACGGTATCTGGTTTTATCGAATTGCACTTTCTGCGCCACCTGGGCTTGCGCGTCCTTGTAATACGACGACAAATCGCGATCCGCATAGTCCAGGCGAACGGTCAGCTGGCGATGCGTATTCTCATGGGCAATCGTGCTCTCGCCGGTGGTGGTGCGGATATGCGCCACCTGCGACAGCGGAATCCGCGCGCCGCCAGCAGTAGTCAACAACAAATTTCCCAGCGCTTCCGGATTATTGCGGCTGCTCTTGGGGAAGCGCACCGTGACGTTATGCACCTTGTCCGCCACAAACAACTGGGTGACTGGCGCGCCGCCGATACCGGTTTGAATCAGATTAGCGACATCGGCCACGTTAATCCCCAGGCGCGCGGTGGCAGCACGATCAATGTCGATCGACACCTGCGGCACCGGAGGCTCCTGGAAAATCGCCACGTCGGCAGAACCTTTCACGCCATGCAGCACCTCGACGATTTGATTGCCGATACGGCGCAGCTCCTTGAAATCGTCGCCATACACGCGAATTACCAGCGGACTGTGCGCACCGCCCACTGCATCGTTGACGCCATCGCTGATCGGCTGGCTGATACCGACTGAAAAACCAGGCAGCTGCGACAGACGCGCGTTGAGCCGGCGTACAAATTGTTCCTTGGTTTCACCGTCGGGCCAGGTGCTGTACGGTTTCAGGCCTACCGGCACTTCCATATGCGACGGCGTCCACGGATCGGTGCCGTCATCGCTGCGGCCGAGCTGGGTCACCGCATACGACACCTCAGGGAACTCCAGCAACGTGCGGCGCAATTCGCTAGCCATCTCGCTACCCTTTTCCAGCGACAGGCCCGATGGCATTTGTACCTGCAGCCAAAGCGTGCCCTCATCCAGGTTCGGCATGAATTCACGACCGGTAGCGGCGCCTAATACGATCACGGCGACTAGCGCTGCTGCGCCAATCCCATACGAAACGACGGGATTGTCCAGCAAGCGACCCAGGGCTTTCCGGTAGCCGGCGCTGAGCCATTCAAGCGGCTTGTTATGAAAAATCCGGCGCGGCTTGTGCAATGCCATATAGGCCAGCCCGGGCACCAGCACCAGGCTGCACAACAAAGCCCCGATCAATGCGTAGGCTACGGTGAAAGCCATCGGCGACAGCAATTTTCCTTCGGCGCGCTCGAAAGCGAACAGCGGCAAATAGGCGACGATAATAATCAAGGTAGCGAAGAAAATCGGCCGGATCACTTCGGTGGTGGCATCGCGCACGTCAGTCTCGGTCAGTTCAACCTCAGGCCTGGCTTCGCGCCTGCGCAAGATCGCCTCGGTGACCACGATCGCGCCATCGACAATGATGCCGAAGTCAATCGCCCCCAGAGAAAACAGGTTGGCCGGCATCTTGGTCAGGTACATCATGATGAACACCGTCACCAGCGCCAGTGGAATCGTCACTGCAGCCACCAGCGCGCTGCGCGGGCTGCCAAGAAACAGAATCAGGACGATGCAGACCAGGCCGATACCCTCCATGACGGTATGGCCGACCTTGTGGATGGTCAACTGGATCAAATCATCGCGATCGATATACGGCACGATCTTGACATCCATAGGCGCCAGCTGCTTTTGCAGCTGATCTACCTTGGCATGCACATCCTTGATGACTTCCGATGCATTCTGATACTTCAGCAGTTTGACGATGCCCTGGATAGTGTCGGGATTATTGTTTTTTCCGAGAATGCCCTGCCGTTCCTGGTGGCTATATTGCAGCTTGCCCAGATCACGCACCAGCACCGGCACGCCATTGGTTTGCTTGACCACCACGTTGCCGAGGTCGGTCAGGCTGCGCATCAGGCCGATGCCGCGCACGACATAACCCTGTTCGCCACGCGTGATGCGGCTGCCGCCGGCGTTGGCGTTATTGTTGCTGATGGCGGTGGTCACGTCCGACAAAGCTACGCCAAAACGGTCCAACTGCTTCTGATCGACTTCCAGTTGATACTCCATCGTCAGGCCCCCAAAGTTGCCGACTTCAGCAATGCCGGGAACTTGCTGCAACTCCGGGATCACGATCCAGCGCTGGATCTCGGACAGCTCCATCAGATTCTTGCTGTCGGATTCCAGCGTATAGCGATAGATTTCGCCGGCAGGACTGGTCACAGAATCCAGGCTGGGTGTGATACCGGCAGGCAGAGCGGCTTGCGCGATGCGTTCGGTGACGCGCTGGCGCTCCCAGTAGTCTTCCGCACCGTCCTTGAATGTCAGCGTAATCAGCGACAAGCCGAAAGTGCTGGACGACCGCATGTGCACCAGTCCTGGCGTACCGCTCAAGTGCCGTTCCAGCGGAATGGTGACCTGCTGCTCGATTTCCTCGGCAGCCAGGCCTGGCACTTGCGTGGTCACTTGCGCGGTTACATCGGATAACTCGGGATAGGCCTCGACCGCCATCCGGGTCCACGAGTAATAGCCGAACAATGTCACCATCAGTGTCACCAGAATGACGGCATAGCGTTTTTGCAGGCAATAGCGAACAATATTGTTAATCATTGAGCAATACTCCGCCCTTGATCACAACCCGGTCGCCAACCAGCAATCCTTTTTGGATCCGCACACTACCATCTTCTTCGTTGCCGGTTTCTATCGTGCGTCGTACAAATGTCCAGGGAGCGACTTCCACGAATACAGTTGTGTTTTCGTTATTCATCAATAGGGCCGATGGCGGAATTACCGGCGCCGAAGCCTGCGCCACTGCAAAAGACGCATTGGCAAACATGTTCGGCTTGAATTTTCCATCCGTATTGGGAACGCTGATACGCACCTGCGCCCTGCGCGTATCTGCTTGCAGCACATCGCTGATAAACGCAACGTTGCCGTGGAACTGTTCGCCCGGATAAGCCGGCAAGCTGATGCTCGCCGGCTGTCCTTTCTTGATCGACGACAGTCTGTTTTCCGGTACGCTGGCGGTGATCCAGACCGTGTCCAGGTTGGCAATCGTCATCAGAACGGCATTCGGATCGTTGGCGGTTTGCCCGGCGCCGATGGCCAGGGTGGTGATACTGCCGGAACTCGGCGCTACCAGATTCAGACGCTGACCACCGCTGTCAGCGGCGGTTGCACCACCGGCACTGAGCGATTTGAGACGCGTGTCGGCGCGCGCGAATTCTGCCTGCGCCTGGACATAAGCACTTTCGGATTGCTCCAGATCCTTTGCCGCACCGGCGCCAGCCTGTTGCATGCCGCGTTGCCGCTCCACTATCCGCTTCGCCAATTGCAACGCATCACGGGCTTTTTGCAAATCCGCGGTAGCCTGGGCAAAATCGCCGGAAGTCATCACCAGCAGCAACTGTCCCTTGCGAACGCGATCGCCAAGACCCACTTTCAACTCAAGCACTTTGCCGGCAACCGGCGGCAGGATATTAATGGTGCGGGCAGGATCTGCCTCTACCTGCGCCGGCAACTCCAACGCATGCGCGGCATCCAGCGATGCCACCGTTTGGACCGCAATGCGCTGCCGCAAGGGTGAATGCTGCGGGATTGTGATGCGGTCGCCCTGCCTGGTGAAATTCGCGGCCGGTTCACTATTGGCGGCGTTGCCGGAAGCCTTGCTGCCGGACTCTATGAAAGCAAGTCCGCCGGCGATCAATATGCTGACGGCAAGGATCGCCAGAGGTTGGCGTTGAAAAAGAGAATTGTTCATGATCGTGCTCGCGCTTGTGCTCAAGTTAAGAGATTGTTTTTCACGTCAGCCCCTAGCGGTGTCGCTATGCAGAGGGCGGGTAGTCATTTTTTTCAACCGGGATAGCTGCCAGAAATTGCTGGCGATACCGGCTTTTGTCAGCGCGACTGAAAAGTGGCGCACGGAGCTCGCGTGCGGCGACATGACATGCATGCCATTCGCCGCGGCTCTGGAAGGTGGGCATTGAAAGCCCCACCAATCTGGGACTCGTACAGGCTACAGAGCTATTCTGTCAAAAACCTGAAGGGAAGCTGACAAAATCCTGACAAACCGGATATATCGGCAAATCGCATATGGATATCCGGGCGCATGCCCCAACTATTGAATAAATGTAATCAATTGCATCATTATTTGATTAATAAACAATCACACGTATAGTTGACGCAACTCAACACCAACTCAATACCGATACATCAATAGAAAATGATTATGAGATGAACATAAAACGTATGCTCTGCGCAGTTGCACTTGCCGCCGTTAGCGCCGCCGCCCTGATGCCAACCCAGGCGATGGCCCAGGTTGGCGTGAACATCATCATCGGTACGCCGCCACCGCCGCCACGATACGAAGTGGTGCCGCCGCCGCGCTATGGTTATGTGTGGGCGCCCGGATATTGGAACTGGGACGGCCGTCGCCATGCCTGGGCTGGCGGCCACTGGGAAAGAGCGCGCAACGGATATATGTACAACCGGCCGGAATGGCGACAGGGACGCAACGGCTGGGAACTACGCCGCGGCGGCTGGGAACGTGGCGGTCACGGACGGCATGATGACAGGCGGTATAACGATAGACGGCATGACCACAGAGGGCACGGCGACAGGCGCGATCATCATGGAAACGGCAACCACGGCAATGGCCGGCATGATCGTTAATCAGCACAGTCAAGCTATGCAACAGCAGGCAAAGGCCATGGTCGGCGCCTGCATCGGATAAACCGACAATTTAAAGGCAACCATGACAATGAATAAAATCCTTATCGCTGCAATGCTGCTGACGACTGCAAGCCTATCCACTGCCCAGGCGCAAGACGCAGGCGCGCGCGTATCGCTGGATGCAGGAAAACCGCAAGCCAGCGAGGAATGCCGGCGTTTGCAGGAACGCGTGAGCGAACTCGACAGAATGGACGACGAGCGCGTTGCCCGCGGCGGACGCACCGGCGCTCAGCAAAGCCCGGTACAGACCAAGGAATGGATAGACAAAGAACGCAAAGATGCAAAGACAAAAATGTTCTTTGCCAAGTGCTAGAAATCCAAAAACTGCGCAAAAAACTGCGCGAAAAAACTGCGGCCTGAAAATTTCAGCATAGATTCCCTGCCCCACAGCGGACACCTCAAAGTTCAAGTAGACTTGAAGTCGATTACTTTTCGAGGAATCCGGATGAGCGAGATATTGATCACTATCGGCGAACTGGCGAAACGGTCCGGCGTGGCCGCAAGCGCCTTGCGTTTCTATGAAGAGCAGGGACTATTAAGCAGCAAGCGTGAGACAGGACGGCAACGGCAATTTTCCCGCGATGTATTGCGCCGGGTAGCGTTCATCCGGGTGGCGCAGACAGTGGGCCTCAGCCTTGACGAAATCAAGACAGCCCTATCGACATTGCCGCAAAAGCGCACGCCGACCAAGCAAGACTGGGAGCAATTATCGCGCTCCTGGCATCCCGTGCTGCAACAGCGCATAGATACGCTGACGGCACTGCGCGATCAGCTTACATCGTGCATCGGCTGCGGCTGCCTATCACTTAAAAAATGCGCGCTATACAATCCTGAGGATGCCGCACACCGGCGCGGAACAGGGCCGCGCTATTTATTGGGAGACGATCCAACCAAGGTTCTGGTCGAGGATGATACGGATGAATATAATTAGGCTCGATTAAATATCCGCGATGCCGGTGTGCGGATTCAGGCAAGAGTAAATCCACATCCGGCACATGCGGCATAATCAAATACGCATACCAGGCAGGCCCATCTGCGCGGCTTAACGGGCGCAGGTAAACGAGTTCATGTGCTAACGCCGGCCATACGCCCTCTTCCAGACGACAACACAAAACGACAAAGTGGTGGAAGCATGTTGTCACGAAAAAATTGACAAAACAATAATAAACTCCAGACACATCCCAACCGCAAAGCCAAGGTGTAAGCTAAGACTTGGAAATCTGCTGATATGGGATGCATCCCTCGTAAGGAAATCCAGACTTTGCCGACTAATCACCAGCTCCGCAAAACTTACCCTGCCAAAAAGGATGGATGTCATGGATAACTTATCAACAAAAGCCAGGCAAGCTTCTGCTACCCCCTGGATCAAAGGATTGCTGACGGCATGCGGACTCGGGTTGCTCCTGTTGCTTGGACAAAATCTGGCGTTGTCGTCGGAAGCGGCGAAAGTCGTGCCCCCGCCCGCTAGCGATGAACAGGTTTCCGGCGCTGAGCACTCGGCAACCGCAGTCTTCGCAGGCGGCTGTTTCTGGGGTGTGCAAGGCGTTTTCCAGCATGTGCGCGGGGTCACCGATGTCGTCTCTGGTTATGCAGGCGGCGGTCGCGATACGGCCCGATATGATCGGGTCAGCGAGGGCGATACCGGACATGCGGAATCTGTGCAAATCACTTACGATCCGAAGCAAATCACTTATGGCAAGCTACTGCAGATATTTTTCTCGGTTGCCCATGATCCTACCGAACTGAATCGTCAGGGGCCCGATTCCGGTACCCAATATCGCTCGGCAATTTTTCCCGCAAACGACATGCAGCGCAAGATCGCACAGGCTTACATCGGGCAGATCGACAAAAGCAAGGTATTCGGCAAGCCACTGGCGACGCGTATAGAAACCTTCCACGGCTTCTATCCTGCCGAAGCCTATCACCAGAATTTCCTGACACGCAATCCCAGCTACCCTTACATCGTCGTCAACGACTTGCCCAAGATCGATGATCTGAAGCGCTTGTTCCCCAGCCTGTATGGCGCTCAGCCGGTACTTACCAAGGTTGCATCGCGTTAGATTGAACTGCCAGATCGAACGCCGGCTTTAGATTGGAATGCCGCATGTGATAAATTCGGTGTGGGCTGTATTCTTGATCGCCCACCTATCTCTCTTATCGCATTTATCGCATCCGGATTCAATTAATGACCAAACCTAAGCCTTTTTCAATGATTCGCGAATTTCACCTCGCCGACTGGTTCACGCTCAGCAACGCGTTTTGCGGCGTCGGCGCCTTGTTTTCAGTGATGACGTATCTGCAGACGCGCGAAGTGCTGCACATTTTCATTGCATGCGGCTTGATTCCGGCAGCGCTGGTATTTGACATACTCGATGGCCGCATCGCGCGGTGGCGCGCTCAAAGCTCGGCCATGGGGCGCGAGCTGGATTCACTGGCCGACATCATTTCGTTTGGCGTCGCACCCGCGGTGATTGCCTATGGCTGCGGCATGCAAGGGCTGGTGGATCGCATCATCCTGGTATTTTTTGTCGCTTGCGGCGTATCGCGCCTGGCGCGTTATAACGTCACCTCTGAAAAACTGTCCGAAGGCGGCGACAAAGTGAAATACTTTGAAGGCACGCCCATTCCCACCTCATTGCTGTTAGTCATGGTGCTGGCCGCAGCTGCCTGGCACGACGCCTTGGGCGAACAACTGTGGCTCGGCGTGATTTATGTCGGAGGTTTTCAGTTTCATCCCCTGGTGTTGATGTTTGCCGCTTCAGGAGCTTTGATGGTGAGCCGGATCCGGATCCCGAAACTATAAGACATAAGACTCAGGTAATTTCGAGGTCATTTTGCGGAGTCGTGTTCCCCTGTCATAAAATTTCCCAAGATTCCCACTAGCGGACACAATAGGTCTACACTAAAAGCTAACGCAACTGGGGGAGTTACATCATGACCGACATCGATCCCAAGAGCAGTTTCCGAGGACTGCCGTTGACCCCGGAGCAAGACGCAGAAGTCAGGCACTACATCACGGTAAAAAAGCGCCATGGCGAGCCGTGGGACACGCCGGAGCTGAGCGCCATGCTGAGAGACATGCTGGAGCCGCCGACCGAAGACGACGATGAAGACGAATTCGGCGCCAACCTGAGTCTGGAGCAGACCAAAGCCGTGGCAGAGCGGGCTGCAGCAGCTATTGAAGATATCGTCGACCCCATCGAAGCCAGCGAGGAACGCAATGCCGCGATGGAATCGGAAGCGATGAAGATACAAATGCGCTGACCCGGTGGCGAGGCGTCTGCCGCGCCACCGGGCCGCTTGCGGCCAATCTTCGATTTTGCTCCAATGATAAATTGACATCAGTAATTTTTATCATGGGAACTAATCCGTCATTATTCCACCATACATGACATGCCCCTACAAAATCGTGACTACGACTTTGCAGCCGATGCGCTGTTTCTGGATTTTGACAATACGCTGGTCGATTTCGCTCCGCTGCCGGAAAGCGTCATGCTGCCGCCAGACTTGATAACAACTTTGCAACGACTGCAACAAGCTGCAAACGGCGCACTGGCCATCATCAGCGGCCGCCCGCTGGAACAGATCGATCATTTCCTCTCGCCCTTGCGTTTGCCTGCGGCCGGTGTCCACGGCACCGAGCGGCGCAGTGCTGATGGGCGCGTGGTGCAACTGCCGGTGCCGGACATCAAACGTTTGCTGGCCTATCTGCAACCGCTGGCAACGCAGCATGCCGGCTTGCTGCTGGAGGTTAAACGTGGCGCACTTGCATTGCACTACCGCCGCGCTCCGCATCTGGAACAGATTTGCGTACAAGCCATGAATCAAGCCTTGACCCACGATCAGGGATTTATGCTATTGCGCGGCAGTATGGTGGTCGAAGCCAAAGCGGCCGATGCCGACAAAGGCAAGGCAATTGCAGCATTCATGAATGAAGCGCCGTTTGCCGGCCGTCGCCCGGTGTTTATCGGCGACGACATCACCGATGAAGCCGGCTTCGCCTGGGTCCAGTCGCAGCAGGCAGGCGGCCTCGGCATCAAAGTAGGTACAGGTCCGAGTCTTGCATATGCACGTATCGCCAACCCGGCCGCGGTACGCGGCATGCTGGCGCATGTGTTGGAGCACCCGGGGCACCCCAGGCACCAGCATTAGGGCAACCGCAATAAACTGAACGCGAAGGAAATCATGACCAAGCCACCCACCGAAACGTTGGTCGCTGCAGCAGAGATTGACAGCGGCGCAATCCCATCCACCTCATCCCTCGACCTCGCCGTCATCGGCAATTGCTCCCTCAACGCCTTGATAGATAAACTGGGACGCATGGTCTGGTGTTGTTTGCCTCGCTTTGATGGCGATCCTGTCTTTAACGCCTTGCTCGATCCTACTGAAAACGGCAGCCTGTGGAGTTTCGAGCTGGAGAATTTTTCAAATAGCGAGCAGTGGTATGAACCGAACACCGCCGTGCTGCATACCCGCCTGTTTGACACCTTGGGACAAGGCGTGGAAATCACCGACTTCGCCCCGCGCTTTCCCAGCCGTGGCCGCTTCTTCCGCCCCTTGACCGTGGTGCGCCGCCTGCAAGCACTGAGCGGCGCGCCGCGGCTGCGCGTTTTATTGCGCCCGCGTTTCGACTGGGGCCGCGAAATACCGGCAATCACGCGCGGCAGCAATCACTTGCGTTTTGTCGGATCGGAACAAACCCTGCGCCTGAATACCGATGCCCCCATCAGTTATCTGCTGGCGGAAACCGCATTCGTAGTCAGCCGGCCATACAATTTCATACTGGGGCCGGATGAGACCCTGCTCCATGGCATCGGCGACACCGCCAGAACCTTCGAGCAGGAAACCCTGACGTACTGGCGCGGCTGGAGCCGCGCACTGGCCACGCCTCTGGAGTGGCAATCCGCTGTGATTCGTGCCGCAATTACCCTGAAACTGTCCTTGTATGAAGATACCGGCGCAATCGTCGCCGCCATGACTACCAGCGTGCCGGAAGCGCCTGGCAGCGCGCGCAATTGGGACTATCGCTATTGCTGGCTGCGCGACGCATTTTTTGTAGTGCGCGCGCTCAACAGTTTGTCTGAGCTCGGCACCATGGAAGACTATCTGCGCTGGCTAGGCAATGTGGTCGTCAGAAGCGCCGGTGGTCACGTGCAGCCTTTGTACGGCATCGGACTGGAGCAGTCGTTACCGGAAATGACCCTCGATCACCTGCCGGGATATCGGCATCATGCGCCGGTACGCGTCGGCAATCAGGCTTATGAACATTTCCAGCATGATGTCTATGGCAATATCGTACTCGGCGCAGCGCAATCGTTTCACGATGAACGGCTGCTGCATCGTTCCGGCGTCGAACAATTCCTGCATCTGGAGGCATGCGGCGAACGCGCGTTTGCGCTCTATGACCAGCCGGATGCCGGCATGTGGGAGTTGCGCACGCGTTCGCGCATCCACACTTCATCGGCGTTGATGAGTTGGGCCGCCTGTGACCGCCTGGCTAAAATCGCAGCCAAACTGGAACTCAAGGAACGCGCCGCTTGTTGGCAGGAGCGTGCTGAAATCATAGGAAAACGCATCCTGGCCGAAGCCTGGAATGAAGAACGGCAGACTTATGCCGAAAGTTTCGGCGGCCGCGATCTCGACGCCAGTGTGCTGCTGATGGTAGAAGTGGGCCTGGTTGAGCCTACCGACAAGCGCTTCATCGCCACCGTCGACGCCCTGGAAAAATATCTATGCGACGGCCCCTACATGCGGCGCTACGAAGCACCCGACGATTTCGGCCGGCCGGAAACGGCATTCAACATCTGTACTTTCTGGCGCATCGATGCGTTGGCGCGCATCGGCCGCAAAGAACAGGCGCGCGAGATTTTCGAGAGCATGCTGGCCACCCGCAATCATGTAGGTCTGCTGTCGGAAGATACCCATCCCGTCACCGGTGAGATGTGGGGTAATTTCCCGCAGACCTATTCCATGGTCGGCATCATCAACTGCGCCATGCGCTTGTCGGCAGCGTGGGAGACTGCCATCTGAACGCCTTTATCCAGCATCGGCAGCACCGTCACCGGATTCGCATTACCTGCTTCAAGAACAAGAAAGGAAACTGCCTATGTCGCGCCTGGTAGTAGTATCCAACCGGCTTGCCGATCCACGCAAGCCGGCCGCAGGAGGTCTGGCGGTGGCGTTGGGCGAAACCCTGAAAAAAACCGGCGGTCTCTGGTTCGGCTGGAGTGGCGCTGTGATCAAGGAAGGCACACCCGGTGAAGGAGAACTGCGTGTGCATCAAGCCGGGCCGGTGACGCTGGCCGAAATCGATTTGTGCCAAGAGGATCACGACGCCTATTACCGCGGCTATGCCAATGGCGTGTTGTGGCCGATATTCCATTACCGGCTGGATCTGGCCCAGCTGGAGTCCGGCTATCTGGCCGGCTATCGCCGCGTCAACCATCTGTTTGCACGCAAGCTGATGCCACTGCTGAAGCCAGACGATATGATCTGGATTCACGACTACCACCTGATCCCGCTGGCGGCGGAACTGCGCGCCATGGGCTGCGATAACCGCATCGGCTTCTTCTTGCATATCCCGCTGCCGCCGCAACAAATCCTGGCGGCGATTCCATCGCATGAATGGCTGATGCGGGCGCTGTTTGCCTATGATTTGGTGGGTTTCCAAAGTGAAGCGGATTTGCTGAATTTTTCCAATTACGTGAAGGCCGAAGCCACCGCCGAAACCGTCGGCGTCGGCCAGTTCCGCGCCTTCAACAGCACCGTCCAGGCCGGTGCGTTTCCGATCGGAATCGACGTCGATGACTTTCTCCGGATGGGACGCGCGCGCGAAGCGCAGGAAACCTATGAGACCACATGCAGCGAATATTCGCGGCGGCGCTTGCTGATCGGCGTTGATCGCCTTGATTACTCGAAAGGACTGCCGCAACGGATCCGCGCATTCGGCGAACTGCTCAACGCTTATCCGGAAAACCGGCATAGCGCGACGTTGCTGCAGATAGCGGCGCCGAGTCGCGAAGATGTGGACGCTTATACCGACATCCAGCATGAACTGGAAAGCCTGTGTGGCGCAATCAACGGCGACTACGGCGATCTCGACTGGATGCCGATACGCTACATCCATCGCGCCGTTGCGCGCCGCCGCCTGCCCGGCCTGTATCGGGCTTGCGACGTGGCGCTGGTGACGCCGCTGCGCGATGGCATGAACCTGGTAGCCAAGGAATTCATCGCAGCCCAGGATGAAGCCGATCCCGGGGTACTGGTGCTGTCTCGATTCGCCGGCGCCGCAGAACAATTGAAAGAAGCGCTGCTGGTCAACCCCTATGATATTCCGGGCACCGCCCAGGCCATCCAGCGCGCCTTGCAGATGCCGCTGGCCGAACGCCAGACGCGGCATGCCGCGCTATTGGCCAATGTTCGCAAATACGATGTCCACTGGTGGTGCCGGAAGTTTTTGCAATCGCTGCAAAATGTGCGCTGAAGCGGGCGCAAATGTCACCCATGCAGCTGCAGCGATTATCTAATCGACATCAAATAATCAGGCTGCAATATTTATTTCGACAACTTTCTTGGCTAAACCGGAAGTTTTGGAGGATACTCATTGATGTCGAGGGCAAAAAATGCGACGACAGCACCGAAGCTTGTTTCCGCCCGGCCCGCGGCACTACGTTAGTAACGTACAGAAGCAATTTCTCGACGCTACCAGCCTAGGCTCGCAGCTAACACATTTGAAAGATTATTATGGCAACAGGTACTGTTAAGTGGTTCAACGATTCCAAAGGCTTCGGTTTCATTACACCGGACGATGGTGGTGAAGATTTGTTCGCGCACTTCTCCGCAATCCAGATGGATGGCTTCAAGACGCTCAAAGAAGGCCAAAAAGTGAAATTCGACGTTACAGACGGTCCAAAAGGCAAACAGGCATCCAACATTCAAAATCCTTGAAAATCGATTCCAGACCAAGGATTACGAATAGGAAACCTCGGAAGCTTTTCTGTAGCTGACGAATAAAAAGCCTGGCGGCGAGAAATTCGCCAGGACAAGGCTGGATGCCTCTCGCTGATTCCGCTCACATGCGGATCAAACAGATGGCTCCAGACATGGCATGCGGCAAGCAAGACTGAGAGCCGCGACACACTTCCATTGCCGCGACGTTTACCAGCAAGTTTTATCAGCAAGTTTTGCCAACAAATTTCTACTGCGCGGAATTTACGCGCCGCAGTGGTGCTCCTTCGGATATTCCCCTAAGTACTGCTTTCCTAAACACTACTTCCCTACGCACTGCTGTCTGGATCTTATTTTCTGGATTTGACGTATTGCATCTCGCAAGTTTGCGTTGCCTGGTCTTTAAGGAAGAGTTGATTCCCGCTCACGCATGATTCCATCCAGGTACGCTTGTCGTAAGTAAGCCCCAGAAATACTGCTAACGCGATGATGGCGCATCCTATGATTATGGCGATTGGCAATTTCATATGGCTCAGGTTATGTGGCGTTGAATATAAAAAAACAGCCGGCCTCGTTCACCAAGGTCGGCAGGTCTCAATATTACTGGAAATGGTGCGAGCCGGTCCCGGCTCTTGAAAAAAATCTAATCGTTAAAATCGGCAGCCAGCAACGTTACGCCGTTGCGGCGCCCGGTTGCCCTGAGCTTGTGGGCAAGCGCAATCTGGATCTCGATCTTGTGACCGCGATAGGTCGCAAGCCGGTCTTCCGGTTGCGGCCCCGCATAGAATTTATTATCCAGACATTCTTTTGTGACATTGCATTTTGTCAGCTTGTTATCAATGACAACTGGAATGATGACGCTGTCCGACTTTGGATCGTGAGCAATTGCGCCGAGAAAGGAAATCCGCATTTTCTTCTCTCCTGAAAATAGGTGGCAAAACCGCAACGCCCACCTCTGACGCCAATGTCATAAACATCGTCGTGCTCGCGATGGGGCTGAGAGAATAAGACAACGCCCCCATTTAGCAAGTTCAAATCCGGATACACAAATCTGACGCAGGCTATTTTCGATCCGGCACAGTCAGTTCATGCAACACGCCGCCCTCAAGTACGCTACCGCTAGTGGTACCTTCGCCATTTACCCGGCGCTGACACGCATCCTTGTCATCGGGAGGCAAGGCGTTGCACCTTAACGATGCATTTTGACTATCTGCCGTCGGATCGTCACGGAGGTGCCCTCTTCTGGCCTCTTGCAGAGCCGCTCCGGCCTCCTTCAGGCAAGTCGCGCGCGACTGGTTCGACTGTCCGCTGGTGCATACCGCTCGTTCCGCCTGATAGCGTGCATTCGCATCTTGTGGATTCGTGGCAGCCATGGCTACCCACGAGGCGCTTGATATGAACAGCACCAGCAGCAACAGCCGAGCCGAACTACGATTGAAACAGGCAGCTGTTGAGCTAAAAAGATTTCGGTCATTTGGCATGATGATCTCCAAACTAAAATTTGAATCTACCGAAAACAGCAGCTGCCGTATGTGCGCTACCGAGCTTTGTGCGTATTTCCCTTTCACTCAGGTAAATCCTTGCTATGAATCACCGCCTTTACGTCCACAGGGCGACGAGCGATTGCAGAAAACCAGAACCGGTCTTTGCAATAAGCCAGCCGAATGCACAGCAATTGAGAATGACGGTAGCCCAGAATACTGTTTGAAACTCTTCCTTCCGGGATTTGTGGCGTACAATTTTCTGAGCCAGTAAAGCACCTGGCCAGCCGCCAACCAGCTCCAGCATGTGCAACGTGCCCTCTTTGGTTCTCCACCGCTTGTTCTTTGCTGCATACTTATCGAAGACATACGCGAGAAAGGCAATCGCGCCTGCAGTCGCTGGACCGGGCACGCACCTGGCGCCTTGCGTCGAGCCGGTTGACAGGTCAGAACTTACACGAGTGAAACCACACTGCTGAGCAAAGTCTTCATCAGCGTGGCCTGACGCGTCGCGCCGGTTTTTGCGAAGATACCGCGCAGGTGGGCGCGCACGGTATTTTTCATGATGCCGAGCTCCTCTGCCGCCTCGTCAAGCGTCAAGCCGTCAGCCATGAGCATCGCCAGTTCGGTTTCGGTGCGCGTCAATCGGAACAGCTTGCGCACGGTTTCGCGCGAGGTATGCGAGGCACTGACCGGATCCCGGACGAACACGGCGACTGCAGGCCGACGTTTTCCTTCGTCCGCGCAATAGTTCAGCGGGATCGCGCGAATCAGCACGCTCAACGGCGCCTTGCCGGAAGACCGGGACAACGTCATCACTTCCACCGAAGCGCTGGCCCCGCCAAGGTGATTGGCCAGGGCGAGCCGGATTGCCTTTTGGAATTTGCGATTATCGATCGGACAATGCGCCTCGAGCACGCCCTTGTTGACCAGGACGCCGTCCTTTTCCGTAATCATGCCGTCTGCCGCGCCGTTACTCTTCAGCACATGGCCGCCCTCGTCCAGAATCACGGTGCCGATCAGCATCCGGTCCATCGTGCCCGCATAGAGCGACCGTTCAGACTCCACCACGTCCAGCTTCGAATGCAGGTCTACCGCTCTTTTGAGATGCGGCAGCAACACCGCAATGAAAGCCTTCTCGGCTGCCGAATAGTCGCTTGCGCCATGTCCCCGGCAGACGAAGAACGCGCACTCCACGCCATCGGCGGTACGGATGTTTGCCGCCAGGATGTAGCGCAAATCCAGCGGCTGCAGATACTGCCGGTAGAACTTGTGGGCACACCATCCGTCCACCCCGAAAATTTCATCCGCCGTGAATACCTGATCGTTCGGCAAGCCGATGAATGGGCATTGCGCATAATAATCGGTGCTATATGACGGCTCGCCCGGCAGCAATGCACCGAACACGGAGGCATTGACGATCAGCCCCGGGCGAGTGCTGGCTGGCGTACGCAGCACCAGCGTTGCAAAACTGGCTTGCAGTTGCTGCCGGATGAATTCAAGCGAGCTGGACCACGGGGTTGCCTCCATCGGCCCCTGATAGATCAGGCCAAGGAGCATGCTCAATTGCTCGGACGGCAGTGCGGCAATTTCAAAAAGGCGGGTTCCGCTGGCGCGGACCTCGGCGGTAGTCGTCAACATGTTCACTATCTCCTTGGAACATGACTGGGGAAATCAATTATTTCGGCTTTTTTGTCTTGGACAATAATAGTTGTTCTACCTGATCGCGAATCGTCCGTTTAGCGTAGATGGCAGCGATAAATAACGGACGACAAATATCATTTAGACAAAACTGCTTTGACCGGAGAATCGCACAGCGGCCGTTCCGACCTACCTTCAGCCCGCCACCAGAAGCCGCCCACCGACCGCCAGTAAAATCACCGCGAGCGCATTGCGCATATAACGATCGGCGATTCTGTTGCTCAATAACGCACCGGCAATGACACCGGGAAGCGAACCGAGCAGCAGTGAATTCAAGAGTGCGAAATCGACATTGCCGAGCGTGAGATGACCAAGGCCGGCAACCAGCGTAAGCGGTATCGCATGCGCGATGTCGGTGCCGACGATCTTGACCGGCGTCAGACGATAAGGGTAGAGAAAGGCCAGCATTACTGCGCCAAGCGCACCTGCTCCGACCGAGGTGAATGTGACAAGGAATCCCAGCAATGCCCCGGCGGCCACCGTCAGCATCGGTTGCGCCCCCTTGAAGCGTGCCGGCGCCACAGTGCGCAGCCGTTGCCCCAGCTGATGGAGCCTGGATTTGAATAGCATCGCCAGACTGCACAGGGCGAGCGTAGCGCCCAGCGCTTGCAGGATCAGGGTGTGCATGCTCTGGTCCAGATGGGAGTGCCTGATGAGTAGCAACGTCAGTCCCGCAGCGGGCAAACTCCCCGATGCGAGCCGGCGCAACACCAGCCAGTCGATCGTGCCGGCGGCGCCATGCACCCAGCCCCCTGCTCCCTTGGTGATCGAGGCAAACAGCAGGTCGGTTCCGATTGCCGTTTGCGGCGCGACGCCAAACAGCAAGATCAGCAAAGGCGTCATCAGCGCGCCACCGCCGACTCCGGTAAAGCCGACCAGCAAACCGACCAGAAAGCCTGCAAACGGGTTGAGCAGATTCATCTCGATACCTGCCTATGCCATGCCAAAGCACGCTTCAAACCGGCCGGCGAAGCGCTCAAGCTCATTTGCCGGCAGATGATTGATGCCACCTGCCAGCTTCCTGCCACCGCCCGTATCGAAGGCCCGGCAAAAATCAGCTGCGCCAACCGGGCTATGCGTTGGCACCCGAACGCTCACGGTAAAACCGCCACGGCTTTGCGGCGACAAGATGCCGAGTGCGCAGTCCGGCTGTGCCAGCATCAGCTCGTTGGCGAAGACGCCGATGGCACGCCGCGCCCACGCTTCGTCTGGCAGGCGCATCAGCATCGCTCCCGGCACTTGCCGCAGCGGCGCGAGTCTGCGGGCCTGGCACATGTCTTCTTCGTAACCGGCGGCGAGCCGCGCGTAGGCCTCCGAATGCGCGGCGAACATCAGCGGATCGGTAAAAGGCAGCATCGATTCGGCCAGATCGACGGGGTCGAAATGCAGATCGGCGACTGTCTCGCCATAAGCGTTGTAATTCAGACAGATGCCGAGTCTTTCAAGAGTCGCGGCCTGATGCAGATCGAGCCCCGCCGCGCGCGCCATCGCGTTTGCCACTTCAGGCAAGCTGTCGCCGAACGCTGCGACGATGGCCCAGTAGCGATGACGGCCGTCAAGATAGCGGTCGACCAGGATACTGGTGCAGACTTCAGCGGCCTCTTCGATGTATGGCGCAAAGCAAGGATGCCGCGGCAGTTCGCCGGCGTGATGATGATCGAAATAGCGCAACGATGCACCCGCCTGTATCAATCGCAATACATCGGCCCGATTTTGATCATGTGAGATATCGAGCACGGTGATCTCATCGCCCACCTCTGCATCGATGCGCTGCAGCAGCTTGATGTCGCGTTTGACCCCGGTCACCAGTGTCGCTTGTTGCAGCAGGTGCGGCTCGGCCAGCCGCAGTTGCTGCAACGCGCACAAGCCGTCTGCATCGCCGTTGAATGCGTAGTAATGGCTCATGCGAGCACCCCGGCGGCAATCAGATGGGCAACGATCAGTTCGGCCGCCTGCTCCGGCGACTGGACCGTGGTATCGACCCGGATCTCCGGATTCTCAGGCGGTTCGTAAGGCGAATCGATACCGGTAAAGTTCTTCAGCTCACCGCGACGCGCTTTCTTGTAGAGTCCCTTCGGATCTCTCTGCTCGGCCACGCTGATCGGGGTATCGATGAATACCTCGAAGAATTCATCCGCTGCCACCAACTCACGCGACATTCTGCGTTCAGAGCGGAATGGCGAGATGAATGACACCAGCACGATCTGGCCGGCATCCACCATCAGTCTTGCCACTTCTCCGACGCGCCGGATGTTCTCGACCCGGTCCGCTTCCGAGAATCCAAGATCCTTGTTCAGCCCGTGCCGCACGTTGTCGCCATCGAGCAGATAGGTATGCTTCTCCAGCGCGTGCAGTTTTTTCTCAACCAGGTTGGCAATCGTCGACTTGCCGGCGCCCGACAATCCCGTGAACCAGATCACGCAAGGTTTTTGTCGCTTGAGAGCTGCGTGCGCTTGCTTGTTGACGTCGATTGCCTGCCAATGGATATTCTGCGAACGGCGCAAAGCAAAATGCAAGAGTCCGGCGCCAACCGTATTGTTGGTCAGGCGGTCGATCATGATGAAGCCGCCGGTATCGCGATTTTCCTTATACGGATCAAACGCGATCGGCTGGTCGAAATTCAGATTGCAGACTCCGATTTCATTCAAGTCCAGTTTCTTCGCGGCGAGATGCTCGAGCGTATTGACGTTGACCTTGTATTTTGGCGCGGCGCCGGTGACCGTCACCGTCTTGGTGCCGATCTTCAACAAATAGGGACGCCCTGGCATCATCGGTTCATCGCTCATCCAGACGATGGTTGCCTCGAACTGGTCCGCCACCCCGGCCGGCGCTTCAGTGGTCACCAGAATGTCGCCGCGGCTGATATCAATCTCGTCTTGCAGCGTAATCGTGACCGATTGCCCCGACACCGCACACGCCAGATCGCCATCGCCTGTGACGATCCGTGCGACGTTGCTCTCTCGGCCGGATGGCAATACACGCAAGCGATCGCCAGGCTTGACGCTGCCGCCCACCACGATACCGGAATAGCCGCGAAAATCCAGGTTCGGACGATTGACCCACTGCACCGGCATGCGAAACGGCCCCGATTCATCGGCCGAATCCTCGACTTGTACATCCTCCAGATGCGCCATCAGCGTCGGGCCGGTGTACCACGGCGTATTGGCGCTTAATTCCGTGATGTTGTCGCCCTTGAGCGCCGACATCGGAATCGTCACTATATTCTTCAGGCCGATCTCGGCGGCAAACGCACGGTATTCCGCATCGATCCGCTCAAAGATCTCCTGTGAGTAATCCACCATGTCCAGTTTGTTGATCGCCACCACGATATGACGAATCCCGATCAGGGACGCCAGATAGCTATGGCGCCGGGTCTGGGTCAACACGCCTTTACGGCCATCGATCAGGATAATGGCGACGTCTGCGGTGGAAGCGCCGGTAAACATGTTGCGCGTATATTGCTCATGCCCCGGTGTGTCGGCCACGATGAACTTGCGCTTGTCGGTGGAGAAGAAGCGATACGCCACATCAATGGTGATGCCTTGTTCGCGTTCGGCCGCAAGTCCATCCACGAGCAAAGCGAAATCAAGGTCGCCGCCTTGGGTGCCGACCTTCTTCGAATCTATTTCCAGCTGGCTCAACTGATCTTCGAACAGCATCTTCGATTCATACAGCAGGCGCCCGATCAGCGTGCTCTTGCCGTCGTCAACGCTGCCGCAGGTGATAAAGCGCAGCAGGCTCTTGTTCTCGTGCGATGTCAGATATTGCCCGATGTCCTCGGCAATCATGTCGGATACGTGTGCCATCAGAAATACCCCTCTTGCTTCTTTTTCTCCATCGAACCGCTGGAATCGTGGTCAATCAGGCGGCCTTGCCGTTCGGATGTGCGGGCCAGCAGCATTTCCTGAATAATCGCTGTCAGGCTGTCGGCTTCACTTTCGATCGCGCCAGTCAACGGATAACAACCGAGCGTGCGAAAGCGCACCTTCCGCATTTCAGGAACCTCACCCTGCTTGAGCGGCATACGCTCGTCGTCGACCATGATGAGCGTGCCGTCGCGCTCCACCACCGGCCGCTCCTTCGCCAGATACAGCGGCACGATGGGCACATTGTTCAGATAGATGTACTGCCAGATGTCGAGCTCGGTCCAGTTTGAAATCGGAAATACCCGAATACTTTCACCTTTATTCTTGCGCGCGTTATACATGCGCCAGAGTTCGGGACGTTGTAATTTTGGATCCCAACGGTGTTGGGCGGAACGAATCGAGAAGATGCGTTCCTTGGCGCGCGACTTTTCTTCATCGCGCCGCGCGCCGCCGAATGCCGCATCAAAACCGTATTTGTCGAGCGCCTGCTTCAAGCCTTCGGTTTTCCAGATGTCGGTATGAACGGCAGAGCCATGGGTGAACGGATTGATATTCTTTTCAACCCCTTCAGGGTTGACGTGGACAATCAATTCAATCCCCAACTGCTGCGCCATCTTGTCGCGGAACGCAATCATTTCCTTGAATTTCCACGTCGTGTCGACATGCAATAACTTAAACGGTGGCTTAGCCGGGTAGAACGCCTTCATCGCAAGATGCAACATCACGGCACTGTCTTTGCCGATGGAATAAAGCATCACCGGGTTCTCACATTCCGCCACCACCTCTCGCATGATGTGAATGCTCTCCGCCTCAAGGCGCTGCAAGTGGGTCAACATCGATAGTCTCCTTTGAGTTCGCCGGACTTGATGATTGAAGTCTCGTGCGTTAAGCAAAGAATACTGATGGCGCCATATTGAATCTTCGTCTGACCAGACTAAAAAATTGGCGGATTGGCGTGCAACCGCAACGATGCCACGCCAGGCGGACTACCCATCCGCGGCAAGCATGCGTGTGAGCGCGGGATCGTTCGGTGTGCGGAGAATGCAACTCACGCCAGCGGGATCGTAGATCTTCGCAACGCACGCGTTGCAGCTGTTGCAGGCGGATTGCTTCACAGCGCCGGTGCGGAAATGTTCGGGCAGCGCCGGATCGTGGATCAGTGCCCGCGCCAGGGCTACGCAGTCGAAACCTTCGGCCATTAGCTGTTCGACACCGGCCAGCGATTTGACGCCGCCGACAAATGCGAGCGGCATTCGCACCGCCTGCCGGATCACGCGCGAATCCTCAAGGAAATACAGTTCGCGAAATGTCAGGTCGCGCGGTGTGCGTTTTTCCAGCATTGTCACGCCGAAGCGTGCCAGCGCATGTGGCGCGGCAACTTTCATTTGTGCGGTCGGCAATGGGCTGCCGAACAGCGCCCACGGGCTCTCGACGTTGCGGCCACCACTCAGCGTGAGCAGATCGGCGCCCTCGGCTTCGAGAATGCGCGCGGTCACCGCCGAGTCCTGTGCACGATTGCCGCCTGCCACGCCGTCGCTCACGCTCAGCTTGCAGGTAACTGCCAGATGCGCGCCGACGGCGTCTTTTACCTGGCGCAATACCTCTACGGGAAAGCGCGTACGTTGTTCGGTCGAACCGCCGAAACCATCGCGCCGGCGGTTGCTCAGCGGTGACAAGAATTGGTTGAGCAGATAGCCGTGACCCATATGAATTTCGACTGCATCGAAGCCGCACTCGCGCGCAAGGCGCGCGGCGTCGGCGAACTGAGCAGCGACGCCGGCCATATCGGCTTGGTTCATGGCGCGCTGGAAAAACACCCCGTACAGCATGCCAAACGCATTCAAGCCTGCCGATGCAGTGGGCGCGCTGCGGCGTCCGCCGTGGCGCATCATCGTGAACGAACCCGCGTGAGTGATCTGCAGGCAAGCAGCGGTGCCTTCGCGATGCACCGCATCGGTGAGTACCCGCAGATGCGGTACCACGTCCTCGTGCATGTGCATCTGATGCGGGAAAGTCAGGCCGTCGCGCGCCACGGCGGCGTAGGCAACGGTAGTCATGCCGATGCCGCCGGCAGCGAGGTCACGATGATGCTTGACGAGCGCGCGGGTAGGCAAGCCAGTGGGCGTCATGCCTTCATTGGCGCCGGCCTTGATAAAACGATTGCGTAGCGTGATCGGTCCAAGGCTGACTGTCGAGAATGGTGACACCGGTGTCGGGTTAGTATCGCGCATGGTGTTGCTCTTGTATAGCCGTAGTGTCCTGATACAGCGACTCCGCCCGCACCTTCAGACTACGCGCTACCGCGTCGAAGCCTTGCCGCACCCATTCCCCATGCTGCTCCATCACGGTAGGCGCGGTCGGTCCCAGGAACAGATCGGTCGTGAAATAAGTGCACGTCGCGGCGCCGGTCGCCTCGATATACTGGTCGCGCCGGGCCGCATCCGGTGAATGCTCGGAAGGCGACATCTCCCATGACAGCTGCCGCGGGCGGTCGAAAGTCGCCAGGTGTTCAATCACATGAACCAATTCCCCCGGCTGACCTGGATTCGGTAAAAACAGATTCACCGGCTCCCCCATTTTCAGAGTCGATTCCACCCGCACCGTGTAAGGATTCCACTGCGGGTAACTATCCAGGTCCACCAGCACATCCCATACCAGCGATGCAGGCGCATTGATCTGTACTTTAATTGACGTAACGAGGTATTTTGAATCGGACATGCAAGTCTCCTGGGAATGTGTCGATACTGGATTGAAAGCGTATCCACTCATATTGACAGTCCATAGATTCACAAACCTCGTCTGGTCGGACTAGCTATTCTTGACGCGCCGCAATATAGCTTTTGCAAAAAGCCCGGCAATCAAATTGTTAGTCCGACCGGACGAAGAGAAGCCTGCCCGCGATTGCTATGGTGCTGTGTCCAGGAGACATCCGCACGAATGTCCACTCTCATCAACACCTGGAAAAAGTATCTAAAACAAACCGTGAATGCACGGATGACAGGAGAATCGGCATGGCGAAAAATGACAACCGCAATAACAGAGACAGTGACGGTGACGGCGACAGCGACATCGCATCGCAACTTCTCTCCGGAGAAACGTGGGCAAGCTTCTGCGATTCGCTCAAACACAGCGGACAACAAATCCTGAGAGCCGAGGCGCCGCACGATGCATTTACCCATGCCGAAGGCTTCCGCTACCTGACCCGATTGTTACGCATCGGCTTGGAAATGCATGTCGAATTTGCCGATGCCGATTTCCCCGGCTTCCTGGTCCCGTCGCATGAAACTGCCAAGATCGGCGCCGACAATCCGGACAATATGTATCAATATGCGCGCCTGAACGGCCGCAACGAATACCGCGTACGGGGGCATCGAGGCAGCGTTTCCTACCTCAGTTTCGGCAGCCAGAAAGGCGGCTACGAGACCGATGGAAAAATGGAACAAACCGGCTTCATCGACGCCCAGCGCCTGCAGTTCGAAGCAGATGGCAGCTTCGAACTGATCCTCAGCCAGCAGCCGCACAGCGGCAACTGGCTGCCGCTGGAAGCCGCGAGCAACGCGCTGGTAGTGCGCCAGACCTTCCTCGACCGCCGCACGGAAAAGCCGGCGCAGCTGAAAATTGAACGGATCGGATCGGATGCGAAGCCGCAACCGCTCGACCCGGTGCAATTGCATGCGGGCCTGCAAAACGCTGCGCGCTTTGTCGAGAACACATCAAAACTGTTCGCAGACTGGGCTCAGGGCTATCGGGCGCACCCCAACCAGTTGCCTCCGGCGAACCAGGCAATATGCCAGGCGGTAGGCGGCGACCCCAATATTTTCTACTACCACTCGTACTGGGAACTGGCCGATGACGAAGCGCTCGTTATCGATGCCGCCTCTGTGCCGGCCTGTGATTTCTGGAATCTGCAAATCAATAATTATTGGATGGAATCCCTCGATTATCGCCACCACAACATTTGCATCAATAAACACTCGGCGCATTACAACAACGACGGCGGCATCACGCTGATTCTTTCCCAGCGTGATCCGGGACGGCCCAACTGGCTGGAAACCGCCGGCCACCGCAACGGTACCATGTGCTTGCGCTGGGTCGGCGCGGCGCAACCCGTCCATCCGACGACCCGCGTCGTCAAACTCGCATCTCTGTTGGAGGCAGCATGAGCACCGATACCGTAGCAGCCCCCCTGCTTGACGCCGAGCATTTGCTGACCCTTGCCACCGAGCGTGCGCGCGGATTGACCGATTTCGGCGACGGCAACTACCGCACAGCGCTGCAAGTAATGTGCAAAGCCTTGAATGAAGAAGCCGGTCTTTCGCTGCAAGGCCGAACCTTGTTACACGAGAGGTTGCTCGCGCAACTCGTCAATCGCCTGGTCATCGAAGATTACTGCAAACGTTATCCGGAGATTCAGCAACAACCCATCGGCGATCCGGTCGTTATCGTCGGTTTGCCGCGCACCGGCACCACCTTGCTGCAACGGGCGCTGGCGGTCGACCAGCGGTTTTATTCTGCGGCATGGTGGGAAACCCGTTACCCCGCGCCGCTACCCGGCCAGCCAGTGGAAAATCCGGAGCAGCGTATTGCATTGGCCTGCGGCGAAGTGGCGGCGATGATCGAATACATTCCGCAGATTCTGGCGATTCATCCGTTAGACGCGATGCAGGCGGACGAAGAATTCATGCTGATGGAACACGCGTTCATGTCGGCGATGGATTCCTACGCGAACGTGCCGAGCTATACCGCGTGGCTCGCACAGCAGGATCGGACGCCGGTTTATCAATACCTGAAAAAGACGCTGCAGTTCCTGCAATGGCAAAAACTGCAGCGCGGCGCCCCTGCTGCGCAGCGCTGGATACTCAAGACGCCGCAGCATTTACATACGCTGGAGCTGTTACTCAAGGTTTTCCCACAAGCGAAAGTGGTGCTGACGCATCGCGATCCTGCGCAAACCATCCCATCGCTAGCCAGCTTTGCGCATACTTTATGGAAAATGTACGCAGATCAGCCTGACGCCAAAGTGGTAGGCCATCAGTGGAGTTCGCAAATGCAGCATGCTGTCCATCATACGATGGCAGTGCGCGCCACGCTGCCGGCTGAAAATTTTCTCGACATACGCTTCGAAGACACCGTCTCGAAACCGTTGAGCGTGATCGAATCGGTATACCGTTTTGCCGGCATTGCATTTCCTGATGAAGTCCGTGCCGCCATTCAGACATGGCTGACGCAGAATCGCCGCGACCAGCGCGCAGCGCACGACTATACGCTGGCGCAGTTCGGCCTGGGGGAAGAACAACTCAAACAGGATTTCGCAGCGTACCGCGAGCGTCACATTCTGTCCGCAGCGGCTGCACCTGCTGCTGCACTTGTGGCGCGCTGAATTACATCACAGACAACATTACAGACAACATCACATCACTGGAGACATAAAAAATGTTATTACGAGACAAAGTGGTCATTATTTCCGGCATCGGTCCCGGCCTGGGCGTCAAGCTGGCCATCGAGGCGGCGCGCGAAGGCGCGCGAGCAGTCGTACTTGCAGCACGGACTGCAGCCAAACTGGACGAGGCCGAGCAGCGTATCCGCGCACTGAACGTCGATTGCGAGGTGTTGAAGATGGTGACAGATATCACCGTGCGCGACCAATGCAAGGAACTGGCAGCGCAGACGGTCCAGCGCTTTGGCCGGATCGACGCCCTGGTGAATAGCGCTTTTGTCCATGGCAACTTCCCCGAGGCGATCGAAAGCGCCGACCTGGATGCCTGGCGCGCCGTATTCGATACCAATGTGTTTGGCACCATGACATTGACGCAGGAAGTCGTGCCGCACATGAAAAAACAAGGCAGCGGCGCCATCGTCATGATCAATACCCAGGCTACGCGCAAGCCTTTTCCCGGCGAAGGCGGCTATGCGGCATCCAAGGGTGCGTTGTCGGTAGCCGTCAAGTATCTGGCCAGGGAACTCGGGCCGCACGGCATCCGCGCCAATAGCGTCTATATGGGCTGGATGTGGGGTGCGCCGGTCCAGGGCTACATGAAACAAACGGCGGCAGAGCTTAACCTGCCGGAAGCCCAGCTGGTCGCGCCGATTGCCGCCAATATCGCACTCGGACGCTTGCCGACCGACGATGACTGCGCCAAGGCGGCATTGTTTCTGGTATCCGACTACGCCAACGCAATCAGCGGCGCGGCGCTCGATGCTAATGGCGGCGATTTCATGGCGACCTGATCTGCTTCCCTGGGATTAAAGCTGTAAAGCCCGACCGGGAATTCAGGACCGCCGCCGAAGGCGGTCTTTGACACAATTAATTAACTGTCGATAAAGGAATTCAAGAAATGGAAAAAGTCGTCTATCTGTTATGGCGCGATGCCCAGACCAGCCAGGAAGAATTTAGCCACATGCTGCGCACCGACGTAGCCGACAAACTCATCGCTATCGGCGCACGCGGCTTGCAAGTGAATGTAGCAGACCAGGCCGTCGAATCTGCCGCCAAATTGCGTCAAGTGAACACCCGTCCTCCAATCGATGGCTTCCTGTCACTGTGGGTAGACAGCGCAATTGAAAAATTGCGTCAGCCGTTCGATGTAGTGATCGCGGATGCAGTGGCAAGGATGGCTGGTTATCTCGTCACCGAATCCCAGCCGATTCGCAACACGCGTTACCCATCGATCGCCGGCGAGCGTACGGCCGGCTTTGCGCAACTGGCGTTCCTGAAACGGCCGCCACGGCTTGCGCCCGATGCCTGGCTGGACATGTGGCACAACCACCATACGCAGGTAGCGATCGATACCCAAGACACCTTCTTGTATGTGCAAAACGTGGTGATACGTTCACTCACTCATGCTGCACCGGCCTATGATGCTATTGTCGAGGAATGTTTTCCGGCCGCAGCCATGACGGATCCGTATGCATTCTTTAATGCAGTCGGCAACGAAGACAAATTCCAGCGCAATGTAGGTGCGATGATGGAGAGTTGTGGACGTTTCATCGATTTCGACAAAATCGACGTGATACCAAGCAGTCAATACATCGTAAAATCGCCGGCAGCCTGACGACAGGATCACACACAAGTAAATGTGCGTGTCACCACGGTTTGCCGCAGTTGACCGGGGGCAAGAAAAAACCTGTTTCTTTCGAGACAGGCTTTTTAATAGCAGCGCCAGTGACGTGGCTATGAGAATCCTGAACGGGACAACCAGGCGAAGTCGTCAATTGAAGCTTAGCTGAACCTTCATCATCTTCGAGCGGTCGCCGGCAATCTCGAAAGCTTCCACCGATTGCTCGAATGGATAGGTGGCAGAGATCAGCGGCTTCACATCGACCAGGCCTTTATTCATTAATTCAACCGCTAGTGCGAATTCTTCATGGAAGCGGAAAGCACCACGCCACTCCAGCTCCTTGCCGACCAGCAGATTGGCAGGAAAATTGATATCGCCGCCGAGGCCGACCTGCACGATGATCGCGCCTGGTCGCAAGGCGTCAAGCGCGCCGCGCAAAGCCTGCTGGTTGCCGCTGACTTCGAACAACACGTCGAAACTGCCCTTGTCCTTGGTGAAGGCGGCCAGCGCATCCGGTTGTTGCCCGACATCGATGGCTTGATCGGCGCCGACCTTGAGTGCTGCTTCCAGAGGCATCCTGGCGACATCGGTCACGACAATCTGCAAAGCACCGGCGCGGCGTGCGGCAATCACCGTCAAAGCGCCAATCGGGCCGCAACCGGTGATCAACACGCGTTTGCCGAGCAGTGCGCCGGCGCGGCGTACCGCGTGCAGAGCTACCGATAGCGGCTCGGCCATCGCGGCTTCACCGTCGCTGACGTTATCTGTGACGACATGCGCCTGTGAGCGCTCGATCACAATCTCCTGGCGGAAGGCGCCCTGCACGTGCGGCGTACGCATCGCGCTACCGTAAAAGCGCATGTCGAGGCAATGGTTCTGCTTGCCTTCCTGGCAGTACTTGCACCGGCCGCAAGGCAGGCTGGGGCTGACCGAAATGCGCGTGCCCGGCGCAAGGTCATTGACCGCCGAACCCGTCTCGGCAATCACGCCAGATACCTCATGGCCCAGCACCATCGGTTCCTTGATGCGCACCGTGCCAAAACCGCCGTGGTGATAATAGTGCAGATCGGAGCCGCAAATCCCGCCAGCCTTGATCTTGACTTTCAACTGATCCGGCTGCAGTTCACCGGTTTCCAATTCCTGTACGCGTAAGTCGCGCGGTGCATGAATCACAATTCCTTGTTGCATGATATTGCTCTCCTTATAAAGTAGCCGTGACGCCGCCATCGACGTACAGGATATGACCGTTGACGAACTTCGATGCATCGCTGGACAAGAACACCGCTGCCCCGACCAGGTCTTCCACATCGCCCCAGCAGCGCGACGGCGTGCGTCCGACCAGCCATTCGGTAAATTTCTGGTCGGCGATCAGCGCCGCATTCATTTCAGTCTTGAAATAGCCCGGCCCAAGGCCGTTGACCTGCAAGCCGTATTTGCCCCAGTCGATCGCCATCCCTTTGGTAAACATTTTCACGGCGCCTTTGGTGGCGGTATAAGGGGCGATGTTCGGGCGTCCCAGCTCGCTTTGCACCGAACAGATATTCACGATCTTGCCGCGGCCGCGTGGAATCATGTGTTGCGCGACAGCCTTGGCGACGAAGAACACGCTGTTGAGATTGGTCTGGATAAGTTCGTGCCAGTCGGATTCCTTGAATTCTTCCAGCGGTGCGCGGCGCTGGATGCCGGCATTATTGAACAGGATATCGATGGCGCCGATTCCGCTTTCTATTTTTGCGACCGCAGCCTCTACCGAAGCCGACGATGTGACATCGAAGCAGGCTTCATGAATCGTGTAGCCCTCGCTGCGCAACTGCGCCGCCACGCGTGCCAGCTTGTCCGCATCGCGGCCATTGAGCACGATGGAGGCGCCGGCAGCAGCCAGGCCACGAGCTAGCGCGAAGCCGATGCCACCGCTGGAACCGGTGATCAGCGCGAGCCTGCCGGACAATGAGAAACTTTGCAAACCTGCTGGTAATGTTGCTGTCATTTTGTCTCCTTGATGGGTGCCGTGGTAGCCGTGGTAGCCGTGGTTAGCGGTCGCTAGCAGCGATGAGAGAGATGGCCGCCTTGATTACGATGGTTACGCCGGTGTGCATTGGCGTTGAAACTCCGCCAGCGCCTGGTACTCCTGCTGCAGCTTGCCGGGAATCGACATGAAAATCGGACGCAGGCGATCGTAGACGGCGACGTTGGCAGGAATCGGCACGTGGCGATTGGTCGATCCCACCATGTCGGAAATCACATCAAGCGACGGCGCCATGCCCAATGCATACAAGCCCAGTACCGCCGCACCGAGGCAGGACGATTCGACGCTTTCCGGCACCACCACTTCGCGGTTGAAAATATCGGCCATCATCTGGCGCCATAAGGCAGAACGGGCAAAACCGCCAGTCGCCATCATCCGCTTGGTCGGGCCGATCAAGTCTTCCAGCGCCGGCAAGATACCGTACAGATTGAAGATCACGCCTTCCAGTGCGGCGCGGATCATATGCTGCTTGCCGTGATGCAGCGCCAGTCCGAAGAACGAGCCGCGCAAATCGGCATTCCACAGCGGCGCGCGTTCGCCCGCCATGAATGGATGGAACAGCAAGCCGGCGGCGCCGGGCGGAACCAGTTCGGCGATACGGGTCAGCGCGTCATAGGGATCAACCTCGGCACTGCGGGCTGCAGATGCTTCGGCCGTGGCCAATTCATCGCGCACCCAGCGAAAGATATTGCCGCCATTGTTGACCGGCCCGCCGACCACCCAATGCCGCTCAGTCAGCGCATAACAGAAAGTACGGCCGGACGGATCGGTGAGCGGTTTGTCGATCACGGTGCGCATCGCACCCGAGGTGCCGATAGTGACAGCGACCTGCCCCGGATGAATGGCGTTGACGCCGAGGTTGGACAGCACGCCGTCGTTGGCGCCGATCACGAATGGCGTATCGGCAGGCAATCCCAACTGGGCGGCAAGAGCGACATCCAATCCATGGACATGGTGCGTGGTCGGAACCGGTTCGGACAACTGCCCGGCGCGGATTCCCAGTAGAGTCAGCGCATCTTTATCCCAGTTCAACTCTTGCAGGTTGAACAAGCCGGTGGCCGAAGCAATCGAATGATCAACCAGCCACTTGCCGAACAAGCAGAAAAAAACATACTCCTTGACGCCGACAAAACGCGCGGCGCGGGCAAATACGTCCGGCTGATCATGACGCAGCCACATCAGCTTGCACAATGGCGACATCGGATGGATCGGCGTGCCGGTGCGCCGGTAGATTTGAATGCCGTCGAATTCGTCACGAATGCGTTTGGACCACTCGCTGGCACGGTTGTCGGCCCAGGTGATGCTGTTGGTCAGCAAACGGTTGTCGCTGTCGAGTGCGATCACGCTATGCATTGCGGCGCTGAAAGACACCAGCGCGATGCGGTGATTTCCCGCCTGTGCCGGGTGGACTTCGCGGGCTGCCTTGACCGCCTCGGCAATCGAGGTCAGCACCGCCTGGTAAATCTGTTGCGGTTCCTGTTCCGCCATGCCAGGCGCCGAACACAATAATGGATACTCAACCGCGTGCTGGGCAACAACCCGCCCTTCCAGGGTGAATACGACCGTTTTGGTACTGGTGGTGCCGATATCGACGCCGAGCATGAAATTTGACATAGGATGATTCGTATACCGTCATCTCGCAGAAGCGTTTATCAGACGACCAGATTGAGTAACATGATAAAAATAATGGCGACTACCGAGATGATGGTTTCCATCACGGTCCATGTCTTGAAGGTTTCACCGACGCTCATGTTGAAGTATTCCTTGACCAGCCAGAAACCGGCATCGTTGACGTGCGACAGGATCAACGATCCCGCGCCGGTTGCCAACACCAGCAACTCACGGTTGGTGCCTGGAATCAAAGCCACCAGTGGCGCCACGATGCCTGCACCGGTAATCGTCGCCACCGTCGCCGACCCGGTTGCCACCCGGATCACGCCGGCCACGAACCATGCCAGCAGCAAAGGCGAAATTTGTGCATGCACCGCCAGTTCACCGATGGCAGTACCGACGCCACTATTGACCAGCATCTGCTTGAATCCGCCGCCGGCGCCGATGATCAGCACGATCGCCGCGGTTGGCGCCAGACTCTGATCGACAAACTTCAAGACTTGCTGGCGAGTGAAGCCGCGTGCCAGCCCGAAGGTGTACATCGACAACAGCAGCGCCGCCAGCAATGCCACGATAGGATTGCCGATAAAATCCATCAAGTCGCGCAGGCTGCTGCCGTCTGGCAGCGCAATATCGACGAAAGTCTTCAGCAGCATCAGGAAAACCGGCATCAGCACGGTAACCAGAGTGATGGCGAAACCAGGCAGATTTTTCGTTTCCGGTTCGCGCGCCAGCTGCGCCATCAGCGCGTCAGATGGCTTGACGTCTACATGCCTGGAGATGAAAGCACCGAACATAGGACCGGCGATGATTACTGTCGGCAAACCGACGATCAGGCCGTAAAGAATGGTCTTGCCGATATCCGCGCCGAAAATGCCGATAGCCAGCAGCGGCCCCGGATGCGGTGGCACCAGCCCATGCATCACCGACAGGCTGGCCAGCATCGGCATGCCGATCTTGAACAATGGCACGCCGGAACGCCGGGCCACGATAAACACCAGCGGGATCAGCAGCACGAAGCCGATTTCAAAGAATAGCGGAATGCCGACCAGGAAGGCACCGATCATCATCGCCCAGTGGACACGATCCTTGCCGAAGGCGCGTACCAGCGTTTGCGCGATCTGGTCTGCACCACCCGACTCCGCCATCATCTTGCCGAGCATGGTGCCCAGGCCAAGCACGATACCGACAAAACCCAGCACGCCGCCGAAACCGTCCTGGAAAGACTTGACGATCTTGGGCAAAGGCATGCCCGAGATCAGGCCGAGAAAACCCGAGGTGATGATCAGTGCGATGAAGGGATGGATGCGCAGACGCGTGATCATGATGATCAGCGCCAGGATTGCGAGAAATGCGTTCAACAGCAATGTTGCGTCGTTGCTTAAACCCAGCATGAGGATGTCTCCGAAGTTGATAGGCACGCGGGGCATGATCAGCATGTACAAAGCGGCTACAAGACCGACCACCACAGCCAACGTGTTCACTATCTTGCGTAGTGTTTTAAAAAATATTTTAAAAAAATATGATGCAGCGCGAGGATCGGTAAATAAATCAACGGGCAAATGTTAGCGTTAACATCGAGGGGCGATGATAACGCTACCAAAATTTATATGTCAAATCATTTTTATGAATATCAGGTGGATTCTCTGGCCGATCCCAGGCCGATCTCAGGCCGATTCGTGCAGACAAATGCTGCCAATCGGCTGTCGGCAACCGGGTGAGAGTATGATGATGGCAAACTTGAACTATTCAGCCAACCATGAGCAAGCCCGTAGTCGCAAAACCCGCAATCAAACCAGCCAAAGGCAGCCGCACCACAGGCCGCGCCACCATAATCGACGTCGCACAGCAAGCCAAAGTCAGCGCGATGACTGTTTCGCGCGCGCTGAAAACGCCGCACCTGGTGCAGCAAGGAGCGCGCGACCGGATCGCCGCTGCGATCAAGAAACTCGGCTATGTTCCCAGCCAGGCTGCCAGCACGCTGGCCTCGGCGCGCTCACAAGTGATCGGCGTGCTGGTGCCTTCGCTGACCAATGCTGTATTCATCGAAACCTTGAGCGGTATCCGCGATTACCTGTCGCAAGCCGGCTATCAGTTCCTGATCGGCGAGACGGGGTATTCGAAACTCAAGGAAGCGCAGTTGATCTCCACCTACATGGCACACGCCCCGGATGGCTTCCTGCTATCCAGCGTGGGCCAGCACGAAATCCTGCGGCAACAACTGGCCACCTGCAATATCCCCGCAGTGCGCATGTTCGACCTCGGCAAGAGCAACAGCGAAATGACTGTCGGCTTTTCGCAGACCAAGGCCGGCTATGCGGTGGCCCGGCATTTGATCGAGCGTGGTTATCGCCGTCCGGCGTTCCTGGCGGCGCAGCTCGATCCACGCATGATGAAGCGCCGCGAGGGATTCCGCAAAGGCTTGGAGGAAGCAGGACTGGATCCGAATGTGGAAGCGCTGCTGTCGACCCCGACCACGGTCGACATGGGGGCGCAGCTACTGAGCCGGATCCTGGAATCGAACCCGGATTGCGACGCCGTCTTTTGCTGTAACGACGATCTGGCGCTGGGCGCGCTGTTCGAATGCCAGCGGCGCGGCATCAAGGTGCCGCAGCAGATGGCAATCGCCGGCTTCAACGACTTGTCCTGGGCCGCCTGCGCGACACCGTCGATCACCACCATCATCACGCCACGCTATGATATCGGCTACAAGGCGGCTGAGCTGCTGATACGTCAGCTAAAAGGCGAAACCATAGAAAAAGGCCGCCTCGATCTCGGGTTCCAGCTGGCTGTGCGTGAAAGTACGTAATCCATAATAATCCATAACGCATAACGTTACAGCTTCTCAAGGAAATTCTGGATGACAATCGCATGATTGCAATCCTTGCTCTTCGCACCGTAAAGTAGCGTAACCTTGCTCGCACCGATCTTCTCTGAGAACGCCGCGACGGCCGGATTCTTGCGCATTTCATCGGTGTAACGCCGTTGAAATTCGACCCATCGCACCGGATCGTGATCGAACCATTGCCGCAGCGTCGTGCTGGGAGCAATGTCTTTTTCCCACAGGTCGATGCGTGCTGCAAGCTTCGATAATCCGCGCGGCCAGAGGCGATCGACGAGGATGCGCATTCCATCATCGGGCGCGGGTGGATCATAGGCACGTTTGAGATGAATCGGCATTGCCGGGGCTTCCTGTTTTCGAGGACGTCAGAAAATATTCGGCTTTCATTTCACCACCAGCCGCCCCTTCATGGTCGGATGGAAGGTACAGATATAAGGAAATACGCCTCTCACCGTTGCCTTGAATTTCCACGAGCGGCCGGAACCGATTTCCTTCGAGTCGAAACGGTGGTTTTCCGCGGTAACCGTATGCGGAAAGGCATCTTTGTTGCTCCATACAATAGTGTCGCCCGCATTGACCTCGATTACCTCAGGGGAATATTTCATCCCCTCGATGATGATGACATGACTTGCTGGCTGAACACCAGCATCTGCCCCCAACGCCGCGCCGGCGCATACGCAAAGCAGCAGAGCTGAAGCAATCCGTTGACCTCGCCAACCGGCGCAGTTTGAAAAGGCAGACATGTTCATGCTCTATTTCATTGATGCTTGAATTTCTTTGGCGTGCTGCAAATGGGCATCGATTGCAGGCCGGACTTTCGTGATCAGGTCTTTCAACTCGGCGTTCTGGGCGCTGGGCAGGAGAGTCTTGTCAATCGCATCCAGCACCGCTTGATGATAGGTAACCTCGTGGTCGACATAGGCCTTGTCGAATGCCTTGCCCTTAAGCGAGTGAAGGGTTTTCAGGTTCTCCACGCCACCCTCTTTGAGGCTCGTGCTTGTTGCGCTCTCCTCTGGCGTGACATGCAGCTTGGTAACTAAAGCAGTGGCCTGCTTGTTGACGCCGGAATGGTCGGTAATCATGCGCTGCGCAAATTCTTTTACTTCCTTGTTATGCGATTTCGACTTGGCCACCCTGCCGGCATTGATATCCACTGTATTGGCCGCGACCACGATTCCGGCAATCTGCGCATCGCTCGGCGCTGCCGACTGCGCCATTGCTACCGTAGTTCCCAAGGCCAACACGCCTGTGATCAAGGCGCTTATTGTCCGGCTTACTACCGGATTCAGTACTGTGTTCATTTGGAGCCTCATCATCTGGTTAAAAATTCAGAATAATCACATTAAAACACTTTGTAAAGCCTTTTATGTTTTAAGTAGACCTGTCATAATGAAGCCAGATGCAAGTTGAAAGATGGAAATGACTGACATGATAGGAGTGCGGCACAGGGAGTTCCTTGAGCTGCTGATCAAAAACAAAACCGGCCTGACGGTTGATAATTTCTCCAAGGCGCTCGGCATAACCCGTACAGCGGTCAGGCAACACCTGGCCTCGCTGGAAGCCAACACGCTTGTGACGAAAAGCATTACCCGGCCATCCGGAGGACGCCCGGAACAACTTTATATATTGACGGAAAAGGGAAACAATTCCTTCCCCCGCCAATACTCCTGGTTTGCGCAATTGCTGATTGGCATGCTTGAACAGGAAGCCGGCGAAGAAGGCGCCGGCGAACGGCTGGCCGCCTTGGGTGAAAAAGTCGCGAAACAATTGCGCGCCAACGAAGCGGCAGGAGAAAACCTGTCAGTGTCAGGCCAGGTGGAGAAGCTTGCTGCGCTCATGGAAGAGCTTGGCTACAGGGTCAACCGCAATGCGCCGGCCAACATAAAGGGCATTCCGGTTATCGAAGCCGACAATTGCGTGTTCCATGACTTGGCAGAAAAACACCCGCAGGTGTGCCGCTTTGATCTTGCCCTGCTCTCTACATTTACCGACAGCAAAGTCGTGCATGAGGCATGCATGGTGAAAGGCGCGAATGTTTGCCGTTTCAGGTTCGATACGGACGAGCCGGAGTCAATTTCGTCAATTTCGGCGCCCCCCGCTAAATAACCGTCTCAAGGGCAGCGCCCTTCCTTGGTAACTTAATAACGATCGAAATATCGTTGCACGACGCGAAAATCGCGCGTCCGGCCCAACGCCAGCATCAGCAGCATGCGCGCCTTCTGCGGGTTGAGCGAATCTGCAGCGACCAAGCCGAGCAACTCATCATCGGCAGATGATGTGACGATGCCCTGCCCTACCCGGCTTGATCGCACAAACATGACACCTTTCCGCCTGGCTAGTTCTGCGCCCGAACGGGCTGCCGGCGACAAGCTGCCATTGCCGGTCGCGGCAAGCACGATACCCTTCGCGCCGGCGTCGATCGCCGCCTGATAGAGATGCGTTCCGGCCCCCTGATAGTCGTAGAGAATGTCGACTTGAGGCAACTCGCCGATCTCAGCCAGGGAGAATTCCGTGGCCAGCGTATGCAACCGCGTCGGCGTGTTGAAGAAATGCACTACACCACCGGCGACGTCACCGAGGTTGCCTTGTTCGGACGAACGGAAGGCATCGGTCATGGTGGTGCAGGTTTTGCTGATGTAACGCGCAGCACCGATCCGATCGTTGAGCATCACCAGCACACCTTTGCCGCTTGCCTCAGGACAGATTGCCAGCCGAAACGCGTTATACAGGTTGAGCGGACCATCCGCGCTCAGCGCCGTGGCCGGCCGCATTGCACCAACCAGCACGACGGGCTTGGCAGTCTTGAGCGTCAGGTTGAGAAAATATGCCGTCTCTTCGAGCGTGTCGGTTCCATGCGTAATCACCAAACCGTCAACCTCAGAATCTAGCAACACGGCCTCGGCGCGCCTTGCAAGGACCATCAGCATGGCATTGTCGATCTCGTGGCTATCGACATTGCAAATCTGCTCGCAACGGATGTCGGCCAGCCCCAGCACCTGAGGTACGGCGGCCAACACGGCATCGATCGTGGCGGTCACCTTGTAATCGTGCAATTGCGTCGCGCTGTCCGCCGACGAAGCAATCGTGCCGCCCATACCCATCAGTACGATCCGGGGCAGCCTGCGATGCGGCGATAATTTTTTGTCGTTGTCTAATGCGCCGGATTCGCCGGGAGGAAATGTATTCATCGGATCAGACCTCCGGTTACGAATCAATGCTGCAGAATCCTCGACAGGAACTCCCCTGCCCGAGGTGAACGGATACCGGGGTTGCCGAAAAACTCATCCTTCCCGCAGTCCTCGACAATTTTCCCATGATCCATGAAGATTATCCGATTACTGACTTTCCTGGCGAATCCCATCTCGTGCGTCACACACATCATGGTCATGCCTTCATTGGCGAGTTGTACCATGACGTCAAGCACCTCGCCGACCATTTCCGGGTCGAGTGCCGAAGTCGGTTCGTCGAATAACATCACGATCGGGTCCATGCTCAACGCACGCGCGATCGCCACGCGCTGCTGCTGCCCGCCCGAAAGCTGTCCGGGGAATTTGTCCTTGTGCGCCATAAGGCCAACCCGGTCCAGCATCTTCAAGCCGCGGGTTCTGGCATCGTCCTTGCTGCGATTGAGTACATTCACCTGTGCCAACGTGAGATTCTCGGTGACCGACAGATGCGGGAACAACTCAAAGTGCTGAAACACCATGCCGACGCTCGAGCGCAGCCTGGGCAGATTGGTCTTGCGGGTGGCGACGCTGACGCCGCCGATGTGGATGTCGCCCTTCTGGAAAGGCTCCAGCGCATTCACAGTCTTGATCAGTGTGCTCTTTCCTGAACCGGACGGGCCGCAAACCACCACCACCTCGCCCTTCTTGATAGTGGTTGTGCAGTCGGTTAATACCTGAAAATTGCCGTACCACTTAGAGACATTTTTAATTTCGATCATTGTGCGTCCGGATCAAAAGATGAAGATAGTGAACTGGCCTGAGACGGCGTCGATATCATTTGTCGAAGTAGCCGGCCTTGATCGTCGAACCGATCAGATTGACGATCAGCCGCCCCGCGGTAACGCAGGTCAGTTTGCTGGCATTGTCCTTGGATGGCTGGATTTCAACGATGTCCATCCCGACCACGCGCCCCTTTTTCACCAAACCGTGGATCAGCTTGCGAGCCTGCACGAAACTCATGCCGCCCGGCGCCGGACCGTCGACTGCCGGCATGATCGTTGGATCCATGCCATCGGCGTCGATCGACAAATAGTAGTTGCCGCCATCGGGAATCCGCGCCAGCACCGCATCCATGCCAACGTCGTGCAATTCGTAGGCAGTGATGATGTCGGCGCCGTAGCGGCGGGCCACCTCGAGATCTTCGGGCCGCGCACTGCCCTGCGCCCGCAAGCCGATCTGCACGATGCGGACCACATGCTTCATTTCCGACGCGCGGCGGATCGGGCTGGACAAACCTTCTGTGACGCCATTAACATCGTCGCGCCAGTCAAGATGGGCGTCGACATGCACTAATGTGATCGGCCCGGTCTCACTGAACGCACGCAACACAGGCGTGGTAATACCGTGATCACCGCCGAGCACGATCGGCAACCCGCCGCCCTTCAGAATCTGGCGCACCGCCAGTTCGACGCGCCGATAGTGATCTCCCGGTTTCGCCAGATCCGGGATGACGTCGCCGCAATCGACAAATCGAATGTCTTTGCGCCCTTGAAGCAACGGACCGTCGATATCGAAATCATAATGGTCAGGTGCGCGCACGATACGGTCGGTGACGTCGCGAATCGCTTGCGGCGCGTTGGTCTGGTCATTAGTGAAAGACCTGGCGCCATAGGCCGAGCCGAACGGCATGCCGAGCACGGCGATATCCGCCTGCAGGTTTTCCAGGTCGGTCACCAGTTCGGAATAGAGTAGCGTTGCATGCCCGGTGCGTGGGGCGACAGTCAGTTTTTCCATCAAATTCTCCAGTTGTTCAAGTTGCGATTATCAAGTTGCGATAATCAAGTTGCAAAAAAAAAGCGATCAGCGGTGGTTCCAGCGGCGCACGCGCCTTTCCATGGCGTGCCCGAAGGCATCCAATACCACGCTGACTCCCCAATAGATAAGTGCGGTCATGCCAAGCACCTCAAGATAGGCGAAGGTGTCGGCGGTCATCAGATTGCTCTGGTAGGTCAATTCCGGCAGGCTCATGACGGAGAACACTGCCGTATCCTTGAACATCATGATCGTCAGGCTGACGGTCGGCGGAATCAGGAAACCGAAAATCTGCGGCACCACCACATGACGCTGGATGTGCCAGCCGGACATCCCCAGCGACAGCGCCGCACGCACCTGCCCCTTCGGTACGCTACGGAACGCGGCGCGCAGGATTTCACAGAAGTAGCCCCCCGTATAAAATACCGTGGCGCCGATCGCGATGGAAAACGCCGATGACTGCAGGCCCAGTTTGGGCAAGCCGAAGAACGACAGGTACACCAGGATCAGGAACGGGATGTTGCGCACCAGTTCAACATAGCCAAGCGCCGCCGCACGCAATAGCTTGTGCCGTGAATCGGCCATGTAAGCGGCCGTCGTACCCGCTGCGATACCCAGCGGAATACCGATGGCGCTAACGGTCGCGGTAACCCTCAAACCTTGCAGCAAGGCTGGCGTCGCGTGTTCGACGACGTTGAAATCAATGAACATTGGGAAGCAGCCTGGAAAAGTGACGTTCGATGCGTCGTGAAACAGACGAGACGCACCACAGCATGACAAAATAGACCAGCGCGGTAGCGGCAAACACTTGCAGCGGCAGATCGCTCTGCAACGAGGCATTACGCGCCACAGTCGCCAACTCGGTGACCGCAATGATTGACAGCAGCGACGAAGCCTTGAGCAATACCGTGTATTCGTTAGTGAGCGGCGGTATGGCCCGGTGGATTAGCTGCGGCAACAGGACATGACACCAGACTTGCCAGGGCCGCATACCGAGCGCACGGGCAGATGCGGCCTGGCCACGCGGGATGGTTGATAGTGCGCCGCGCATGATCTCGCTCACATAGGCAGTAGTGTTGAGCGCCAGCGCCAGGATGCCGGCGCCAATCGGAGAGATGTTTATGCCTAGCAAAGCCGGTATGACGTAATAGGCAATCAACAGCTGGATCAGCAATGGCGTACCGCGCATCGCGCTGACGTAGACGATAACCACGGTGCGCGCGATGGTCCCGCCGACCACCCGTACGATCATCAGCAGCACCCCCAGTACGATTCCGATCACGAACGCGCAGCTACTGGTGTAAAGGGTCACACCGGCGCCCTGCACCACGCCATCGAAGAACGGCTTGAGAGCGCCGTACCAATTGATCCACTCGCTCATCATGATTGGCTCGCTTAGAGTGCGCCTTTGGGGAGATACCCCGAAGTCGGCAGACTCAGCGGTTCGCCGAACCATTTCTTCTGAAGCTCGGCCAACTTGCCGCTGGCGCGCATTTCCTCCAGCGTCTGGTTGATGAAGGCACGGATCGCAGGATCCTGCGGATTGGCGACCCACGCTAACAGTTTAGGCTCACCGACCTCGCCGATGGTCTTGAATGCTCCCGGCTGGTGTCGCATCTGCACCGACAACACATTCGACGGAATCACACCGATGTCCAACGTCCCATTGCTCAACGCCACGCTGACGTCGGGATAGGCCTGGAACAGCTTGAGTTCGGCAAAGCCCTTGCCGGACTTCGCTTTCAGCTGACGCTCAAACTCCTGAATCATCGGTTGCGCCAGCGAGCCCATCTGCGTACCTACTGTCTTACCAACCGCATCGTCGGGCCTGGCAATCGTTTTATTGGTTGAATTGACAACGAACAGCGAATGCACGATGCCGACCGGACTGCTGAACGCGAAACGCTTGGCGCGCTCTTCCGTGATGCCTACGCTGGTAGCGACAAAGTCGAATTTGTGCGACATCAGCCCCGGCAGCAGGCCCTGGAATGGCAGGTTCAACTGCACCAGCTTTACGCCCAGCTTGCGTGCCATGTGCTCAAGGATATCGTGGCCGTAGCCGACGACGACGCCGTTCTCCACGAATTCGTAGGGCTCATATGCCGCCTCGGTGCCAACCGTCAGTTGGCCGCGGGCTTTAATATCCGCCAGGGTGCCGCCTTCAGCCAGCGCCAGCGTGGGCATGCATACGGCTAAAGCTGTGACTATGGCGGCCTTGATGATGCTGCGTCGATTCAGTTTGATATTCATGTCGTCTCCAGGGTTATCTGTTCTTTTCGAATCTGTGAATTAATTCTAGTAGACGGCAAAGGAGATGAAAAATGATTCTTTTAGTGGTATGGTCTCAAAAAACGATACCTTTTAAATTATGAGCCAACTCGACTTCGATGAACGTGACCTGCGCTCGCTGCGCATCTTCTGCACAGTTGCCGAAGCGGGCGGATTTGCTGCTGCCGAGCAACGACTTAACATGTCGAAAGCGTCGATCAGCCGCCATATCCGGATGGTTGAGGAGCGCTTGGGGGTCCGGCTTTGCGAGCGTGGGCCGGCGGGCTTTAAACTGAGCGCAGCCGGCGTCGTCGCGTTGGATCTGGCGTCAGTTGCGCTTAAGTCGCTGGGGCGGATACGGCCGGAAATCGATTCGGTGCGAGGGGTACTGTCCGGCACCCTGTCGATCGGCATGTCCGAGCAACTGCTGACGCACCCGGACTGCCGTATTCCGGAAGCGCTGGCAGAGCTCAAACGGCGTGCGCCTGACGTCCAGCCGGAAGTCGTCGCGATGACTTTTGCAAACCTCAGCCAGGCTCTGCGCGAGCGTCGGCTTGAGGTCGCAATCCGAGGGATGTACAAAAGCGACCCGCTGTTCAACTACCGTGCCCTGTTCGTCGAAATTCATCGCGTCTATACCTTGGTGAACGCTACGCATAGGAAGAGCTTACTGCCGGTGGTCTACCGCCCCCATCCCTTCGTCGAACAAACGCTGGCCGTACACGGTTATGAGCGCGGCCCGGATGCCGGTGGCCTGGAAGCGATCGGGCTTTTAGTCGCGACCGGCAACTACGCCGGCCTGCTGCCGGAGCATTACGCAAACATGGTTGGACAGCGCTATGTATTGGAAGCGCTTGCCGATGGTCCCGTGTTTCACAACACGATCTGCGCCATCACCGAAGCATCGCGCCCGCTGACCCGTCGCCTGGAGTTGTTCCTCGATATCCTGGACGAACTCCATGACTGCCATCCTGGGCAATGAGCCAGGTGGCCAAAGAAAATTTTCTTATTTACCGTGCGCGGCACCGCCAGAATCGCTACCGCCAAGACCATCCGGATTGATACCCATGTAGGCCATCACACTACGATTCAACACGCCTGCCGGTGCAATGCGCGCCAGATCAAAACTCCGTATCGGACCATCGAATGCCCATCCGAATGTTTTGTCGCCCACCGCGAACCTGATTGTTTCGCCGCCTGTCACGCTGACATATCTGGTATCAGGATTAAAAGTGACCGCAAATATTTTGAATAAAAAAGAGCGTCCGATTTTAATTGGACGCTCTTTTTTTTTGCATGACTAAGACTGCGTAAAGTTGCAGCACCATCTTTCGGGGCGATGATTCAATCGCCCTGCGCACGTCTGCAGTACCGACAGTCGTTTTACTTCAATTTGTTTTGGTTACCTTGGACAGGTGACGCGGGGTATCGGGGTCGTAACCTCGCAAGCGAGCCAGCGCTTCTACCATCGGGTAGAAGCTTTGAATGGCCAGGATCGGATCCAGCTCAGGTTCATCGGCGACGATCAATGTCAAGTCGCGTTCGGCCACATCGTCCGGCGCAGCCAACAGCACGTGCGCGCCGCGCATGCGCATTTCCCTGGCGGTCGCAATCAGGCTTTCTTGCGCCGGACCACGGGTGGCAAATATCAGAATCGGATAACCGTCGTCGATCAATGCCATCGGGCCATGCTTCACCTCTGCGCTGGAAAACGCTTCTGCCTGGATCGCGCAGGTTTCCTTGAATTTCAACGCCGCTTCCATCGCTACCGGATGACTCCATCCGCGCCCCAGGACCATGATCCGATCGGCTCCCTTCAGTATTTCAAGCGCTGCGCTCCAGTCTTCCGTGGCGGCACGCGCAAGTTGCTCCGGCAACCGCGCAAGGGCCGTCAGCATGCCTGCGTCGTCGGCCCAATGCGCCACCAGTGCCGCACCGGCAGTCAGGCTGGTGATGAAACTCTTTGTGGCCGCTACACTCTTTTCCGGCCCGGCGGCAAGCGGCAATACCCACTCGCTGGCTGCTGCCAATGGCGAAGCAGAATCATTGACCATGGCGACGGTGGTGGCGCCGCCGTCACGCAGATAACGAATCGGACCAAGCAAGTCCGGGCTCTGCCCTGATTGCGACACGGCGACAGCCAGCACATCTGTGGCCTCGATCGGTGAGCGGTAAAGAGTGATCAATGACATTGGCAGAGAAGTCACCAGTTTTCCCAGCCGCGCCATCACCAGGTAGGCGAAATACGCCGAGGCATGATCGGAGCTGCCGCGCGCGATGGTCACGACCGAGCGTGGCGGCTGTGCCCGCAACCTGGCGCCAAGGCGAGCAAAACCGGATTCGTTTTCCATGAACTGGGCGGCGACTGCCTGCGCCGCCGCGCGTGCCTCATCAAGCATGAGTGATGTCAATTGATTCTCCTTCTATGTAGACCGATTTAAGATTCAGATTTTTATCCATTACCACCAGGTCGGCCCAACAGTCCGGCGCCAGCCGGCCGCGGTTGGTAATGCCGAGGAAGCGCGCCGGATTGGCGGAAAGGCGATTCGAAGCGTCATCGACTGCCAGGCCGATGTTGACCAGATTGCGCAATGCCTGATCCATGGTCAGCGTGCTGCCGGCCAGCGTCCCGTCCGCCAGCCGGACGCCGCCCAGGCATTTGGTGATTGTCTGGCCGCCCAACATGTATTTGCCATCTGGCATACCGGCAGCAGCGGTCGAATCGGTGACGCAATACAAGTGCGGAATACAACGCAATGCGGTGCGGATTGCACCCGGATGGACATGCAGCAGGTCAGGAATAATCTCGGCAAAATCGGCATGCCCTAACGCAGCCCCGACCATGCCTGGTTCACGATGATGCAACCCTGTCATCGCATTGAACAAATGCGCAAAACTACTGGCGCCGCGTTCCAGTGCCTCTACGCCTTTTTCATAACTGCCCAGCGTATGCCCTAACTGCACTCTGATACCGTCCTTTACCAAGATTTCGATCAACTCGGAATGACCCGTCAGCTCCGGAGCAATCGTCACTATCTTCACCGGCACGATCTGGTTGTAACGATGCACTTCTTCCGCTACTCCGCTCCGTGCAAAATTCGGTTGGGCGCCGAGCTTTCCGGGATTGATATACGGCCCCTCCAGATGGACGCCTAGCATCCGCGCGCCACCCGCTGTACGCTGCTGGTGCATCGGCGCCAGATCGTCCAGCGCACGCGCAATCTCATCGCCGGGTGCTGTCATGGTAGTTGCCAGGAACGAGGTGGTTCCATGCAATGCGTGCATGCGCGCCACTTTCGCGCCCGCACCATTGGCCTCCATAATGTCAACGCCGCCGCCGCCGTGAACATGCAAATCTATGAATCCGGGCAGGATGAAATCTCCGGCATTGGCATCAGGATGCACCGGCACGCCGCTGATATGCTTGATACGCTCGTCGAAAGTCAGTTCCCCGTGCACCCAGCCATTCGGGGTCAGGATGTTTCCGTTAAGTTGCATGCTCATCTTTTTCTCTTGTCAGAATAGGTCTGTGGTTTCTCGAACCGGTTCCGACGTTTCCACCAGCATCGGTGTCAGCAAAGCCTCGGCAATGCGTTGCGACACGGTTCCGCGGTAAGCGCCGCTGGACCAGTGAATATGAATCGCGTCGGGCGCGGTGGTGCGGCCATCGGTCAATTCGGGTATTGAATGACATGAATAATCGATGTCATGCGGATCGCGATAATGCATTAGATTTGTCTCCTCCGGTTCGCCATTTTTTTGAAACCGTAAATCAAGAAAATGCATCTGTTCAGGCCGTTGTCGCGCCAGCGCGCGGTAGCCATCCATCACTTTGCGATGATCGGGATTCCATTCGTCCCACCAATGGGTGGCCAGCACGTTGATCCACGGTAGCCGCTGCCAGTCGCCACTGACGAATTGCGCCTTCAAATCAGCCAGGCTGGTTCCGAGGCGATCTACCATCTCGGTAAAACTGGCCTGGTGCCAATCGGCATGCAGACCACCGCTATTCGCATCGCTTTCGCCTTGAATCCAGACCATGCCCAGCAAGCGATTGGCAGGGTTGGATTCCAGGGCAAAACGAATACGCTGACGCATATCCAGATACAGCGGCGCAGACGCCCCGGCCCAAGCCATTGCGCCATCTCGCTTGGTGTCAGGCAGGTTCGGATAGTTGTACACAGCCCGGCCGACACTAGCGCCAGGCTGTGTTCTCAAATCGCACAAGGCCGGATCGCGGTAGCGCCTCGGCTCGCCGACGGTCATGCCGGCGCCGCCGTGAGCCTGCGGCAGCAGCAAGATGCCGGCGTCGTCAGGCAGATAGCGCAACAAGCGCTGTGCGATGTAAGTACCTGGTCCCACGGTACCGGAACGCCTCAAATCTTGATTGCCATGCAAATTGGCGAAGCGCAAATCCTGCACATGATCCAGTACATGGCCCGCATCCAGCAATTTGTTCCAGCGATCCTCATATACGCCGTCGGGACGCACGCCACGGTAGCGCCCAAGCTGCTTGATTCTGGGCGATAACTGCAGATCTGCTTCCGGCGGCAATGCTTCGCCAAAACCTTGCGCATTCGACTGTCCTGCAATCACCAGCACATACCAGCGAGCGATTTCCCTTGGCTTTCCTGACCATGCTTGCGTCACAACATTTTCCTCAAACAAAAACCCGCTATCAGCGGCATCGCGAATCTTTACGAATTTTCAACCGAATTTTCAACCGAATTTTCAACATTCGTTGCCAACTGCATGATGCCGATCAGGCCCGCATCCGGTCCCAGCATGGCGGCGCTAACCGGTACCTGCATCAGGTTCGGCGCATTCGCCAGCGCAAGGCGAATCCGATGCAGCATGCCGTCGGCCAGGCCGACGCTGCCGCCGATCACGATCTCCGACAAATCCAGCGTCATATGCAAATTGCTGATTGCTTCGGCCACAGCCTTTGCCGCATTGTCGATGATCGCTTCCGCCCTGGGATCGGTCAAAGCCAGGCTGAACAGCTCGGCGCTACTCATCGTCCGGCCAAACATGGCGCTGGCCTGCCGCCCGAGTGCCGTGCCGGATGCAATTTTTTCCAGGCAGGACTGGCGGCCGCAACCGCAGCGCAAATCGTCATCGGTCGGCTGGCATGATACGGTTGTGTGACCAACGTGCCCAGCCAGTCCATGCGGGCCGATACGCAATTGCCGATCCAGCACCAAGCCACCACCGACACCGGTAGAGAGCGTGATGAACAATAAATTATCGGGAGAATTCTGCGATACGGTGGTCTGGCGGGCCTGATATTCGCCCCAGGCGGCAGCCTGACCGTCGTTCATCAAGATCAACGGACAAGCAAAGCGTTCAGTAAGACGGTCAGCCAGCGGAAAGCCATCCCAAAAAGCAATGATTTCCTGATTCACCGAATGCACTTTGCCATCGTTGATATAACCGGTTGCCGCCACCGCCACCTGCTCTGGCGCCGGCCATCCCAGCACCAACTGGCCGATGACTTCCATGAAACCGACCGGATCGGTCGCCATCGGTTGTTGACGACGTTCGATGACCTGGCCGTTCTCTACCCATGCAGCGGCGATTTTCGTTCCGCCGATATCGATTGCGAGCAGCATGCCGATTAATCCCGGACCACGGCCTGGTTCATCGATTCAATGAACCATTGGGTAATGTGTTCGATACGGGTAATCGCCGATCCGACCGTCACCGAAAATGCGCCATGACGCAGCGCATCGGCTGCCTCCGCGGCCGTGCGAATCCGGCCTTCCGCGACCACTCTTGCGCCAGCGTCTGACAAGCTGCGCACAAGCGCCAGGTCAGGTGCATCTTCGGGCTGATCAGAGGTCTCATCGGTATAACCGGACAGTGTGGTTCCGATCAAATCGCAGCCCAGCGCCAACGCCGCCAGGCCATCTGCTTCAGTCGAGCAATCAGCCATGGCCAAACGTCCGGCCTTGTGTACTCGCTGCAGCAGGCTCTCCACGCTTGCAGGACGAATCCGGTCCGTACCGTCGAAAGCGATGATCGCCGCACCGGCATCAATCAAATCCTCAACGTCTTGCAGATAGGGAGTAATACGTACCGGGCTATCGGCCAGATCGCGCTTCACAATGCCGATGACCGGTACATTGACGGCAGCGACCACGGCACGCACATTGTCAGCCCCTTCGATGCGCAGGCCACCGGCTCCGGCGGCGGCAGCCGCGCAGGCCATCGCGACGATGATGTCTTGCCTGTCCATCGGGCTGTCCGGCACCGGCTGGCAAGACACGACGAGCTTATTTCTGAGTTGTTCGATATTCATATGAAGATAAATACTTAAGGAATCTCTGATTAAGTAAACGCCCGACCGCATTGAAGCGTTAGACGAGGTATTCGAAACAAATTTGGATGAAGCCCATGAAACAAACGACACTTGCCATTGCTGGATTTGACAAATACGCGAAGAC
>NZ_JAGQED010000039.1 GCF_018304965.1 Collimonas antrihumi | reverse complement strand
TGCTTGCCTTGAGCAATGGACAGAAATGCGCAATTTACTGCGAGAACCTTCGCGAAAGAAACGTCATTATCAGCAGGATCAATTCAGAGGAGGAAAGTTTGGTTAGCGCGTATGGGGGTAGCCCGGCGGCTACTCACTTTCTTTGCTTCGCCCCTAGCCGGGCGCCCGAAAGTAAGCAAAGAAAGGCGACCGCAAAGCCACTGCCTTCCCTTCGGTCAGATCCCCATGCGGACTTCAACTTCAAAAACAACTTCAAAAGCAACCGCAACCGCAACGGCAACCGCAACCGCAACTTCAAAAGCCGTTCTTTTTACACTGTTACCGCAGCATGAAAGACATGGCCGACAAACTGTTCAGTACCCGCACTGCGTATTGAACGGACGGCGCGGAAAATGTGAGGTTGACGCCGTCGATTCGCTCCAGTATCGGCAGCTGACAGAACAGATCGGCCAACGCCGGGCTGGTGGTTTGCAGCTTGCATGTAATGGTCGGCTGTAGGACGAAGGGGCTGCATGCTGCAATCTTGCCGACCGAAGCCTTCGCACCTTCACCCAACTTAGCCAGAGCGCTTTGCGGCGACAGCGATGTTCCACTGTTGGCGCCATCCGCAGTCTTGATGCTGACCAGCGTGGCTTGCGGAAACAGTGGTTGGTTCTCGGTCACGAAGACGTCGTCGCCGCTGCCGAAAATCACCGGTACGCCGAACTCGCCGGCGAGGGCGCCGTAGATGCCTGCTTCGCCTAGTTCTTGATCGTTGAGCCAGACGCGGGCGAATGCAAAACTGTTGATGGTGTGGGCCAGGATGCCGCAGCTTTGCGAGCGGCCGTGGTAGCCGACCATCATCACGCCGGCGACGCCGCTGTCGACACCGCTCATCATGCCTAGCAGGCGTGGCTTGCCGAGAATGGCGTTGGCGGCGGGGTGTAGCAAGTCGGGTAGCAGGTTGCGGAAACCGCCATGCGAGTCGTTCACCAGAATCTCGGTTGCACCGCCAGCCAGCGCGCCTTCGATTACGGCATTGGCTTCTGCTGTCATCAGGCGTCGCGCGCGTTCGTATTCGGGATTGCCGGCGCGGGTTTGTTCCGGATGGAATACACCGGCGACGCCTTCGATATCAACGGAAATAAGAATTTTCATTGTCGTTTATTTTTAAGAGACTAAGGCAGAGCGGCTGCCGCTTCACGCAAGGATTGGCGTTGATGGCCGTTACGGCCGGTGACGGCTTCTGCCGCAAATAGCGCATTGACGATGGCTTGTTCGGTGCTGTCGACTACTGCTTCAAACAGAGGATCGAGCAGGTTGTCGTGCAAGGACGAACTTTGTCGTATCGCTGTGTCGGGGCGGTAAGGCACGGTCTGCGCTGTGGAGAATGCCAGCGCCAGGTCGCCGCTGCCATGGCCGTAGATGGAGCCGGTGCGGCTCAGTCCGATGCCGCAGCGGGTCGCGAGTCGTCCCAGCTGCCGTGCGTCCAGCGGTGCGTCGGTTGCAATGATCATGATGATGGAACCCATCTCGGGAACGTCCGCTTCCGGTTGCCGCAAGCGCAATAATTCGGTTCCGATATGCCGGCCTGCCAGTGTCAGCGCCGGAAGTTTGCCAAAGTTGGACAGCACCAGTGCACCGACGCAATACTGGTTGCCGTCGATTGTTGCGAGGCGTGAAGCAGAGCCGATACCGCCTTTCAGGTCAAAGGATGACATGCCGCGCCCGGCGCCGACCGCGCCTTGGGCAAATGCCGGAGCAGCGGCGGCCAGCGCTTGCTGATAATGCTCGGCGCCGATCGCCATCGCCTGGATATCGTTCAGATAACCGTCATTGCATTCGAATACCAGCGGGTTGACCGTGGGGTCGCTACGTCCGATTTCCGGGTTGGCCTGGATCGCAGAAATAATCTGGGCCGTCGCCACGCTACCGACTGACAGGGTATTGGTTAGCGCAATCGGCGTTTCAAGCAGACCTAACTCCTGCACTTGCACCAGTCCGATGCTTTTGCCGAAGCCGTTGAACACCGTTGCCGCTGCCGGCACCTTGTCGCGAAACGGATCGCCCTGATGCGGGCGGATCACCGTCACGCCGGTTTGTAGTGCGCCCTCAGCCAGAGTGGCGTGGCCGACTGTGACGCCCGTGACGTCGCTGATGGCATTCAAGGGGCCGGCCGGTAACCGGCCGATGTGAGGAAGGGCAAGCATCAGCGGCGGTCGATCTTGGGATCAAGGGCGTCGCGCAAGCCATCACCCAGCAGGTTGAATGCCAACACTGTCAGGAAAATTGCCAGGCTCGGGAAAATCGCAATATGCGGCGCCGTCATCATGTCAGAGCGCGCTTCATGCAGCATCGCACCCCATTCCGGCATCGGCGGTTGCGCACCCATGCCGAGGAACGACAGGCTGGCGGCAGTGATGATGGAAGTACCGATACGCATGGTGAAATACACCACCACCGCCGATACCGTGCCGGGGAAAATATGGCGCAGGATGATGGTGCTGTCGCTGGCGCCGATGCTGCGCACTGCTTCGATGAAGGTCAGGTGTTTCAGCGCCAGCGTATTGCCGCGTACTAGCCGGGCAAAAGTCGGGATACTGAAAATCGCCACGGCGAAGACCACGTTCGTCATGCCGTTGCCGAGAATCGCCACAATGCCGATCGCCAGCAAGATACCGGGAAATGCAAACAGCACGTCGCAGATGCGCATGATGATGCGTTCTGCCCAGCCTTCGTAATAACCCGCAATCAAGCCGGCCAATGTGCCGATCACCGCCCCTACGGCCACCGATGAAAAGCCGGCGGTGAGGGAAATACGGGTGCCCATCAGGATGCGGCTGAAGATGTCGCGGCCCAGGGAATCGACGCCGAACCAGTGCGCCAGCGATGGTCCGGCATTCAGGGCGTCGTAGTCAAAATAGTTTTCGGCGTCATAAGGTGTCAGCCAGGGTGCTGCAATCGCCACCACGATCAGGAATAATACGAAACAGCCGGCCACGACGGCCAGATGCTGCTTCTTGAACTTGCGCCAGAATTCGCTCCAGGGAGTGCGGATGGTGTTCGGCAACGGCGCGGCAGCGATTGCGGCTACAGGATTGAGTGGAGTAGACACAGGCGGCCTCACTTGTAACGGATGCTAGGGTTGATGACGGCGTACAGCACGTCAACCACCAGATTGATGAAAATGAATTCCAGCGAGAACAACAGGATCTCGGCCTGGATGACGGGGTAATCGCGCATTTCGACAGCGTCGATCAGCAACCGTCCCATGCCGGGCCAGTTGAAGACGATTTCCACCACGATCGAGCCGCCCAGCAAGAAGCCGAATTGCAAGCCCATCATGGTGACCACGGGAATCAGGGAATTGCGCAGGCAGTGCTTGAGCACCACGATGGTTTCAGACAGGCCTTTGGCACGTGCGGTCCGGACGAAATCTTCCTGCAATACTTCAACGAAGGAGGAGCGGGTGAAACGTGCCATCACGGCAGCCACCGCGGCGCCCAGGGCCAGCGACGGCAAGATGTAATTACGCCAGCCGTCGGCGCCGATGGCAGGCAGCCAGCCGAGCTTGACCGAGAACAGTTCCATCAGCAGCATACCCAGCGCAAACGAAGGAAAAGAAATCCCCGACACCGCCAGCGTCATGCCGAGGCGGTCCGGCCATTCATTACGCCATACCGCGGAAACGATGCCGATGATCAGGCCGAACAGCACCGCCCACACCATGCTGGTGATGGTGAGCCAGAAAGTGGGCCAGAAACGTTCGGCAATTTCAGTGCTGACCGGACGCTTGGTGCGCAGCGAGTTGCCGAAATCGCCGCGCAGCGCTTTGCTGAAATAGTTGATGAATTGCTGGTGCATCGGCTGATCCAGGCCGAGATCCTTGCGGATCAGTTCGACCGTTTGCGAATCGGCTTCAGGTCCGGCTACCAGCCGTGCCGGATCACCCGGCAGCAGGTGGACAAACATGAATACCATGACCGCCACGATCAGCAAGGTCGGTATCAGGCCCAGCAGGCGTTTTAATACGTAAGGAAACATGGGGCACTCGGGTAATTGGTCAAATTGCGGCGATAGAATCTATTTGCTGACAATCTCTGCTGCGTCTAGGCGACCTCGTCATTCCCGCGAACGCGGGAATCCATCTTAGTTGCAATGTTATGCAGCAATGTGGATCCCCGCGTTCGCGAGGATGACGGACTGGCTGACGATTATTTCAATTCGATTTCATCGAAGTTGAACGAACCGTCAGGCATCACATAGACACCCTTCAGGTTCTTGCTACGTGCATACAACAGTTTTTCAGTAACCAGGAAAGCCCAAGGTGCATCTTTCCAGATTTCAGTTTGCGCATCTTTGTACAGCGCAGTCTTTTCCGTGCGGTCGGTGGTAGTCAGTGCTTTGGCGATATCGGCATCGACTTTGTCGTTCTTGTAATAAGCCGTGTTGAACAGCTTAGGCGGGAACGATTCCGACGCCAGCAAAGGACGCAGGCCCCAATCGGCTTCACCGGTCGAGGACGACCAGCCGGTGTAGTACATGCGTACCGGCGCGTTGGCGGCAACCGGTGCGCTCTCGACTTTCTCTACCCGTTGGCCGGCTTCCAGCGCCATGACCTTGGCTTTGATGCCGACTTGCGCCAGTTGCTGCTGCACGAACTGGATAATCTTCTGTGCGGTAGTGTGGTTATAAGCAGACCACAATTCGGTTTCGAAACCATTCGGATAACCGGCTTCAGCCAGCAGTTGCTTGGCCTTCTTCGGATCGTATGGCCAAGGCCCGGTTTTCAGCGCGTAGTCGACGCCTTGCGGCAGCACGCCATCCTGTGGCATGGCGTAGCCGGTGAAGGCTACCTTGACCAAGGCTTCCTTGTTGATCGCGTAGTTGATTGCTTGTCGTACTTTCGGATTATCGAAAGGCTTTTGCAGCGTATTCATCGAGATGTAACGCTGTACGATGGATGCCGACGAAATCAGGTCCAGGTTAGGTTTGGATTTCAGCAGCTCGGCTTGCTCGTACGGCAGCGGATAAGCGAATTGCGCTTCGCCGGTTTGCATGATGGCGCTGCGGGTATTGTTGTCGACCACCGGTTTCCAGGTGATGCTGTCGACCTTCGGATAACCCTTCTTCCAGTAGCCGTCGAACTTGCTGACCTTCAGGTAATCGGTCTGTTTCCAATCGTCGAACTTGAACGGCCCGGTGCCGACCGGATGGAAAGCGATATCCTTGTTGCCCCACTTCTTCAGCGCGGTCGGTGAAATCATCGCTGCGGAAGAGTGCGCCAGGGTATTGATGAAAGGCGAGAACGGTTCTTTCAAGGTGATCTTGACTTCGTAATCGTTGACGATGTCGACCTTGGAAATGCGGTTGAACAAATTGAAACGCTTGAGCTTGTTGTCCGGATTGATGACGCGTTCCAACACCATCTTCACTGCGTCCGACTTGAAGTCGGTGGCGTCCTGGAATTTAACGCCCTTGCGCAGGCGGATGGTGTAGATCAAACCGTCTTTGCTGACCTCATAACCTTCGGCGAGTACATTAACCAGTTTCAAATCCTTGTCGAAACCGAACAAGCCTTGATAGAAGGACTTGATGGCTGCCTGCGACAGCGTGTCGTTGCTGTCGTATGGGTCGAGCGTGGTAAAAGTCGAAGCCACTGCCAGCGTGACGTCTTTGGCGGCAAAAGCCTGGCCGGCTGCAAACTGAGCCGTCAGTGCAACGGCTGTGCTAGCCAGTACCTTGCCGAAATATCGAGTAGTGCGCATGTGTTACTCCCCTGGGTAATTTGACTTCGTCATTCCCGCGAAGGCGGGAATCCATGTTGAACTTAAAATGGATCCCCGCGTTCGCGGAGACGACGTAGAAAATGATTTATCAAAATAATTCGCAGTATTACTTGGACAACGGACAAACAAACAAAGCAAAAAAACACCTAGAACGCACCGGCAATCCGGTGAGTTGCAACAAAATGTCCCGGCCCCACCTGTTTCAGCGGTTCGACCACCGGCAGGTCGTCTATATTGCGGATCGGGCTGGGAATTTCTTCCGGCAGCATCTCGCGCTTGCGATGACGCTGGTTCGGATCGGCTACCGGCACCGCCGCCATCAGTTTCTTGGTATACGGATGCTGGGGATTTTCAAAGATCGCGCGGCGCGGGCCGATTTCAACGATCTGTCCCAGATACATCACGGCTACCCGATGACTGATGCGTTCCACCACCGCCATATCGTGCGAGATGAAAATGAATGAAATGCCCAGTTCCTGCTGCAGGTCGAGCAGCAGGTTGACGATCTGCGCCTGGATCGAGACATCCAGCGCCGATACCGATTCATCGGCGATCACAATCTTCGGATCCAACGCCAGCGCACGGGCGATGCAGATCCGCTGACGCTGGCCGCCCGAGAATTCGTGTGGATAGCGTTGCGCATGTTCCGGCAGCAGGCCGACCCGTTCCAGCAATGCCGCGACTTTCTCTTGCGCGCCTTCTGCCATGCCGTGCACCAGCAACGGCTCCATGATGGAATAACCGACTGTCAGGCGCGGATCCAGCGAAGCGAACGGATCTTGGAAAATGAATTGAATATCCCGCCGTAGCGAGCGCAAATCTGAACGTGGCAATTTGGCCAGATCGCGGCCGCCGAACTCGACGCTGCCGCTGGTGATGTCGACCAACCTTAGCAGCGACCGCCCGGTGGTCGATTTGCCGCACCCGGACTCGCCCACCAATGCCAGCGTTTCACCCGGATACAGGTCGAAACTGATTTGTTCCACTGCATGCACGCGCTGCTTGACGCGGCTGAAGATGCCGCTCTTGACATCGAAGCGGGTAGTCAGGTTGCGTACTTTCAGCAATGGTTGTTGCTGCGGATCGGCGCCGGGAATGCTGCGCACGATCTTGGCTTCCGCTTCCATTTCAGGGGTGATGATTGCTCCCGCAATGGCGATCCGCTCCGGCAGATCCGTGCCATGCATCGCACCCAAACGCGGCACCGCTGCCAGCAGGGCGCGGGTATAGGGGTGTTGCGGTGCTTCAAAGATTGCGTGCACATTGTTTTCTTCGACCTTCTCGCCGCGGCACATGACCACTACGCGATCGGCGATCTCGGCCACCACACCCATATCGTGGGTGATGAAGATTACCGCCATCTGCATTTCATCCTGCAGCGCGCGTATCAGTTGCAGAATTTGCGCTTGTATCGTCACATCCAGCGCGGTAGTCGGTTCGTCGGCGATCAGCAGCGATGGCTTGCAGGAGAGCGCCATGGCGATCATCACGCGCTGGCGCATGCCGCCGGAGAGTTGATGAGGATGACGATCGAGAATCCGTCTGGCTTCCGGGATGCGCACGATTTCCAGCATGCGCAAGGCCTCGGCGCGCGCTGCCGCCATGCTCTTCCCCTGATGCAGGCGTATCGATTCGGCGATCTGCTCGCCGACCGTGAAGACCGGATTGAGCGAGGTCATCGGTTCCTGGAAAATCATGGCGATTTCCGAACCGCGGATATGGCGCATGGTGCTTTGATCGGCACTTGCCAGGTCGATAACGCTACCATCGCGGCGTTGGAAATTCATGCTGGCGCCGGTGATCCTGCCGCCGCCATAATCGATCAGACGCATGATCGATTGCGACGACACTGATTTGCCCGAGCCGGATTCACCGACGATGGCCAGCGTTTCACCCGCATCGATATGGAAGGACAGATTGCGTACCGCTTCCACCTTGCGTTCGGAAGTGGTAAAGCCAACGCTCATTTGTTCCACCGTCAGTACCCGGCGGCCAGTTTGCTTGTTCATAGGATCGCTTTCTGCATCTTGCGTATCAATTGCATCATCAACTTTTGCATCTTTTGCATCTTTTGCATCGTCTGCTGCATCATTTGTAGATTGCGGTCACCGGTGTTTCACCAACCTTGGCGAAACCGCGATACATGCCTTCGGTATTAAACGGCAGCACCAGGTTACCCTGGGCATCGACGGCGATCAGGCCGCCGCGGCCCTTATAGCGCGGCAGCAGATCCATCACCACCTGTTCGGCGGCTTCTTCCAGCGATTGGCCCGCATACTCCATGCGTGCCGAAATATCGTAAGCCGCTACCGTGCGCATGAATGCTTCGCCGGTGCCGGTGGCGGAAACGGCGACGGTGCGATTGTTGGCGTAACAGCCGGCGCCGATCAAGGGCGAGTCGCCGACCCGGCCCACGCGTTTGTTGGTAATGCCGCCGGTCGAGGTGGCTGCCGCCAGGTTGCCGTGCATGTCGACCGCGACAGCACCGACCGTGCCGAATTTATCATCCGGATCGATGGGGGCGATTTCAGTTGTCTCATCGCTTGCCGCCTGGCTGGTGGCATCGTGATCCAGCAACAGCATGCCTTCCTTGTCGCGTGCGCGCAGCCATTGGGCGTGACGGGCTTCGGTATGAAAGTACTCCGGCTCGACCAGCTCTACACCATGCTGGGCGACAAATGCTTCCGCGCCTGGGCCTGCCAGCAAAATATGTTCGCTATTTTCCATTACCGCACGCGCGGCCAGTATCGGATTACGCACATGTTCAACCATGGCGACGGCGCCGGCGTCCAGCGTGGCGCCGTCCATGATCGCGGCATCCAGCTCGTGCGTGCCGGCATGGGTGTAGACCGCACCTTTGCCGGCGTTGAACAGCGAGCAGTCTTCCAGCATGCTGACGGCGCAGGCGACGGCGTCCAGCGCGCTGCCGCCGTCCGCCAGGATTTTCTGGCCGGCGCTGAGGATCTCGTTCAGGGCGTCGTGGTAGGCCTGTTCCTGCATAGTGTTCATGGCGCTGCGCAGGATGGTGCCGGCGCCGCCGTGGATGGCGATGGTGGCAAAATTGGCGGGCTTGGTCGCAGGGGTATTCTGGTTATTCAAGTTACTCACGTTATTTCACTTTCGCTACAGATTTGTTGGTTGCTGTTTTGCCAGCTTTGCTAGAAGCGACTGGCTGGCGGTGTCCGTCCGGATGATGCAGCCAGGGCAGCACGGCTTCAGTCATTTTCGATGCTGCATGCACCGAGCGATTGGCGCGATGAGCGACGGCGTCGCATACCGCCTGGATCAAGGCCAACGCTGCGGCATCCGAAGTCGGCGACAACAGGCGTTCGGTCTGTGCGTACAGGGTCACGTCGGCCAGCGGCACCAGTGGCGATTTCGGCCCGTCGGTAAATGCCAGCAGTTGCGCCGAGCGTTCCTTGGCGCGGCCTGCCAGCGTCACGGTATCGGTAACATAGCGTGGAAAAGCCAGTGCAATCACCAGGTCGCGCTGATCGAGCTTAAAGAACTGGCGGCTGGCTTGCGACGGCCCACCTGGCCCGGCCACTGACATCACCGTACGGCAATAGGGTTCCAATGCATGCGCCATGAGTCCGGCCAGGAAAGCACTGGCGCCGAAGCCGAGTATGAATATCCGGTCCGCGTTGAGAATCATGCTGACTGCCTGGTCGCAATGCGCCGGCGACAATGCACGTTGCGTGGCTTCCAGGTTTTGCACATCCGCCGTCAGCGCTGCTGCCATGATTTCCGCGCTGCTGGCGGGGCGCAGCACTTGATTGCGCAGCTTTTCGACCGGCGCCAGCGACGATGCGAAGTCCAGCACCAACGCCGCCCGGAATGCCGGGTAACCGTCGAATCCCAGTGCATGCGCGAAGCGGTTAGCCGTCGCCAGCGAAACGCCGACCGCGTCAGCCAGTTCGTCGATGGTCATGGTGGCGGTGTGGAATACATTCGCCAGCACGTAATCGGCTGCCTTGCGGTGCGCTTTCGACAACTCTGGATAGGCTTTGCCTATGCGTGCTGCGACTGCACTTTCGCGTTGCCATGCTGTGATTGCGGAATGTTGCACCGTCTGCCTCTTGGATTGTTTTTTATAATTTGTGTAAATATATTTTCATTTTCGTTTCAAGTAAAGGAAATTTATTTTCTTTTTTGGGATGTGTAGTTTGTGTCATCGCATGTGTGCGGAAGTGGTGCCCAAGTGGCGCGGAAATGCGGCTTTGCACCATTTTTGTCTGGCGATTGTCCGCAACGGTGCATATGAATTTCCGGTGGGAATTACAGCCGAGCGTGCTTGCGTGTATTCTGCTGTGCAGGTCCAAGATTTAGTCCTTGGAACCGTCAATTTTCGGAGAAAAAATGAATGAAAACGCAGAGAGTTTGAGCCGTCGTTTGATTCGCAACTTCAACACCGCGCCGGCCACGCATGACTTGCGCGAGCCTTTATACGATTCTATCGGCGCGCGCCTGGCGCAGGGCACTGCGGCACAGAAGCTGGGCGCCAGCATAGATACTGTCGCCCCTGGCAAGATGTCCTGCCCGTATCACTTCCACTACGCGCAGGAGGAGATGTTTATTATTCTGGAGGGGTGTGGCACGCTGCGGGTGGCGGGCGAAATGCTGCCGTTGCGCAGCGGCGACGTCATCTTTATTCCGCCTGGTCCGGAATATCCGCACCAGATAGTGAATACGTCGGATCGGCCGTTGAAGTATCTTTCGATCAGCACCAAAGAGCAGCCGGAGGTATGCGAATATCCCGATTCCGGCAAGTTTCTGGCGATGGCGTCCGTTGGCGGCGAACGGGTTTTCGATGTGGTGCAGCGCAGATCGAACGACCTGGATTACTGGGACGGCGAACCGTGATGCCGCTACCGTGCTGCGTCAATAACGCAGCACGGTAGCAGGCGGATCAGACCGCCGCGTTGCTGTTCTGATCCAACCCGACATCGCTGTTGGCGGCGTTATAAATATCCAGATCCAGTAAACCTTCTTCCTTGGCCACCAGCACCGGCACCAGCATTTGTCCGGTGACGTTGGTCATGGTGCGCATCATGTCGAGAATGCGGTCGATAGCGACCAGGTAGCCGATGCCTTCCAGCGGCAGGCCGGCCGAACTGAGCACCAGCGTCACCATCACGATCGCAGTGCCGGGTACGCCGGCGGTGCCGAACGAGCCGAGCACCGAGGCCAGCATGATGATGAAGTACTGCGACAAATCCAGCTGCAGGCCGAAATACTGGGCCACGAAAATCGAAGCAATCGCCGGATAGATGGCGCCGCAACCATCCATCTTGATGCTGGCGCCGAGCGGTACCGCAAACGCCGCATATTCCTGTTTCACGCCGAGGTTATGCACCACGCTGCGCAAGGCGATAGGCATCGAGGCAAAACTCGATGAGCTAGTGAATGCCACTTGCATGGCGGGAAAGGCGCCGCGGAAAAAGCGAATCGGATTGAGACGATGGCTCAACAGCAGGCCGCCATACACCACCACGATGTGCAGCGCGCATGCCAGGTACAGCGTAAACACGAAATTCCCCAGCGGCAGCAGGCGCTCGAAACCATAGGAGCCGACCAGCGCAGCGATCAGGCCAAAGGTGCCGAGCGGGGTCATTTCCAACACAAAGCGGGTGATCTGGATCATGGCGCTGCTGGCTTCGCCCATCAGTTCGCGTACCTGTTTCACCTTGTCGCCCAGCTTCACCAGCGCCATGCCGAGCAGTCCGGCGAAGAAAATCACTTGCAGGATCTTGCCTTCAGACAGCGCCTTGAAAGGATTCGACGGCACCACATCCAGCAATACCTGGATCGGCGTCGGCACTTCACGCACGGTGTAATCGGCAGCCATCGCGAGCTGGCCCAGGTTATGGCCCGGATTGGTGAAATTCGCGACCAGCAAGCCGACGCCAACCGCCAGCACCGCCGTAATGGCAAACCACAAGAACGTCTTGCCACCCAATGCGGCAACGCTTTTCATGCCATGCAAACTGGAAATGCTATTGGTGACGGCAAAGAAAACCAACGGCACGGCGATCATCTTGATCAGCGTGACATACAGCTTGCCGAGCGGGCCGAACCAGGTTTCGGCGGGAGCGCCGACCAGCCAGCCGGCCAGCGCGCCGAGTACGAAGCCGCCCAGCACACGTTGCCAAAAGGGGATGCGGAACCAGAAAGAGAAAATGTTCATGGAGTAATCAGGGAATAAGTATGTGTCTTGCCGCATGTCTTGCTGCAAAGCGAAGGCAAGAGCGTGGCAAGCCCGGGGCAGGCGCGTAAACCGGACGACCGGAGAGTATCGGGGCTGGCTGCACCTGCGTCCAATATTTTTTTGCTCTATCGATATTATTTGTTGTTATTTTGATATTTATATCGCGTAAGCCATAGATGAGGTGAACTCAAAAAACTCCGTCATCCCCGCGAACGCGGGGATCCAAATTACTGCCTAAAATGGATTCCCGCGTTCGCGGGAACGACTTGCACACCCTAATGCGATAAAAAATAGCAGACCCGATTAGCCGAAGCACACCGCATAAACCGGCGGCATGGTGCTGGAAATGGCCTGCCAGTTGTCGCCGCCGTTCTCCGATAGCCAGACACTGCCGGTAGTCGAAGCCATCAACAGGGTACGTCCGTCATCCGCCACCGCCAGGCCATGGCGATAGATCAGGTCGTAGCAGTGCTGCTGGGGCAGGCCGTTGCGCAAGGCGGTGAAGGACTTTCCCCCGTCGGTGGTGCGTGTGACCGCCAGCGCGGCATCTACCGGGACGCGTGTCTGGTCAGCCTGTGCCGGGGCAAACCAGGCGGTATTGCCATCACCCGGATGCACGGCCACGGCAAAACCGAAGTTCGACAAAGGCGCGGTGCTGACTTCCTGCCAGTCCGCGCCAAAGTTGCCGGAGCGCCAAATCCCATTGTGATGCTGGCACCAAAGCTGATCGGGGGTATCCCTCGCGCCGGCAATCCGATGCGGGTCTTGGATATTCTGATCGTCGATGCGCTCCGGCGGCATGTAGTTGGCGTTCATGCCTCTTGCGCTCAAGCTCCAGCTGTCGCCACCGTCATGCGTAACCCAGGCGCCGCCGCAGGAAATGCCGACGAGGACATGGCGGCTGTCGCGCGGGTCGACGCAAATGCTGTGAATCCCCGGAACGTCGTAGCCGCCGCCGAACCATTCGCGGCGCTCCGGCGCATCCCACAAGGAGCGCATGAGCGTCCACGATTCGCCGCGGTCGCTGGAACGGAACAAGCCGCCCGGCAAGGTGCCGGCCCAGATGACGCCGGGCTGGTCGGCGCCGCCGCAAGCGAGCGACCAGATGAACTTCACGCTCCAGTCGACCGGGTCGCTTGAGTCTTCGGGTTTGAGGGGATAGGCCGGCGCGGCAATTTCCGTCCATTGCTCCGTCGCAGCATCCTTGCGGTGCAGCTTTACACCGAAATGGCCAAGGTTCAGCGCGGCGTAGACTGCGCCGTCGCGCGGGTCCGCCAGCACCATGGAAACCGGCTCGCCAAGAAAGGCAATCGGGCCCAGAGCCCAAGCGCCATCTTGCTTTTGCAGTGAAAACAATCCTTTGCGGCTTGCGATCCAGGCGCGGTCAGTCATGGTCAACCTCCAGAGAGAGCTTGCAGAACGTGCACCTTGCTGTGCGCTGTCAATGGCGCACTCAGATGTACGTGGTCACGTACGTTATGGCCGTCGATGAAAATCGCGACATTCGGCCGCAGGCAGCCTTGTTCATCGAGCAGATAGGCGCGCAAGCGCGGATTGGACGCGAATGCCGCTTCCAGCCCGGCGCGCAAGGTGAGGGCGTCGGTGTGAATTTCCGGCGCTGAGATGAAGCGGGCAAGTTGAGGTGTGAAAATGAGCGTCGCCATAGTGCCGCCAAAATTGTCAGACAGTGTCGTTTCCCAAGGTCGTCTCAATACGATAGCGCAGTTAAACTGAAATTTCCCACTATTTTTTCCGATTCGTCCGATATCCCGATTTGTCGCAGAGTAATACAGTCCGTGTTGATTTTTATAAATAAGGCAACACGTGAGGAAGAGCGCTTTGTTTGGTTGGTCGGTGCTGTTGGCTTCAGCGTTTCAAGAAGTGCTGGCACAGGACGCTCCGGCGCCGGTCAACCGGGCGGAGGTTATCCAGACGCCAGCCAGCGAGGAACTACGCCGCCGCAGCCAGGCTGAAGCGCTGGAGCGTCAGCAACAGCTACAAGCGCCGAAGGTCGATCTGCAGCAAACCGCTGCGCCGCTGGAAGCGGCCGACACGCTGACATTGCCAACCGAATCACCTTGTTTCGCGATTCAGCAATTCACGCTTGAGGTGCCGAATCAATTGCCGGAGGTAATCCACGCCGCCGGCGCCAGCAATCTACCGCACGATCCCTTTCGTTTTGCCCAGGACTATTTAGGCCAGTACGCCGGCGCCTGCATCGGCAAGGAAGGCCTGAACCTGATCGTCAAACGCCTGACCAGTTTGATCCTGAGCAAAGGCTACAGCACCACGCGTATCGGCATCCCCGAACAAGACCTGGCCAGCGGCACACTGAAACTGGTGCTGGTTCCCGGCGTGATCCGTGAAATCCGCTTTACCGATCCCGACCTCTACGGTACCTGGCGCAACGCTTTCCCGACAAGTGCCGATGCACTACTCAACCTGCGCGACCTGGAACAAGGTTTAGAGCAGATGAAGCGCGTGCCGAGTCAGGATGTCGACATGCAAATCGTCCCCGGTGAAGTGCCGGGCGAGAGCGATGTGGTGATCGAAGTGAAGCGCAGCAAGCCGTGGAAGTTGACCGGCACGTTGGATGACAGCGGCGCCAAAGGCACCGGCAAATTGCAGGCCGGTCTCAACCTTTCCATCGACAACCCGCTTGGCCTGTCCGACATGTTCAACATCGGCATCAGCACCAACGCCGACCGCGCGGCCGGCCGGCGCGGCACCAGCGGTAACAATATCTATTACGCGATTCCGGCCGGTTACTGGAATTTTTCAGTCTCGGGAAGCACTTACGATTACCACCAGAAAATCGCCGGCAACAACCAAGATTTCGTTTCCAGCGGCAAGTCGCGCAACCTGGAATTCAAGGTTGCGCAATTATTCCAGCGCGATCAGGTACAAAAGAACAGCTGGCAATTCAAGGTCGGCAAACGCTGGAGCCATGCTTTTATCGACGATACCGAAATCGCGGTGCAACAGCGCAATACCACCTTCGCCGAGCTGGCTTGGGTCCATAAGCATTATTTCGGCGACGCCCAGCTCGACCTGACGCTGGCCAACCGCTGGGGCGTCTCCTGGTTCAACGGCCAGGCAGACCTGGACAACCGCGAACCCGGCACGCCGACCTTCCGCTATACCTTGCAATCGATTGACGCAACCCTGAGCGTGCCGTTCAAGATCGCCAGCCAGCCGCTGACCTACATCGGCACTCTGCGTGGCCAGAACACGCGCTCGCCACTGTATCTGACAGATCAATTCAGTATCGGCAATCGCTACACCGTGCGCGGCTTCGACGGCGAACTGACGCTGGCGGCCGAGCGCGGCTTCTTCGTGCGCAATGAACTCGACATCCCGCTGGCCCAAAGCGGTCAGTCGGCCTATGCCGGCATTGATTTCGGCAAAGTCTACGGCCCCAGTGTGCAGCATTTGCTGGGCGACAAACTGGCCGGCGCCACCGTCGGCGTGCGGGGCGGTTTGTTCGGCTTAAGTTACGACATCTTTTCCAGCTGGTCGCTATACAAACCGGCTGAGTTCAAAACTGCAACGCCTGCGGTCGGCTTCAGCCTGACCTATCAGTACTGACCGCCCGATATCTCACCGCAGATTCACCTTACCCGCATTGGAAACACGATGAACAAGCAAAACTTCCGCCTTATTTTCAATCGCAAGCGCGGCATGCTCGTTGCTGTTTCAGAACACGTGGCGAGTCAAGGCAAGGGCACGGGAGAAACGCGTAGCGCGCCGGCCTCTGTCGCGGCCACGCCACTGATGCGCTTGGCGCTGCTGGGCGTGGCGATTGCCGGTCTGTTTGGCGGGGTAACGGTGGTCAATGCGCAGCAGGCGCCTATAAGAATGGCGGACCGGCACCGATGATCGACAGAGCGGCCAACGGCGTTCCGGTCGTACAAATTGTGCAACCCAACGGCGCCGGACTGTCCCACAATAAATACGAGCAGTTCTCGGTCGACCTGCATGGGGTCATTTTAAACAACAACCCGACCGCGGTGAGTACCCAGCTAGGCGGCTACATAGAGGGCAATGGTCAGATCAATACGCCCGCTAACATCATCCTCAACGAAGTGATGAGTACGTCCAGGTCGCACCTCAATGGCTACATCGAAGTGGCGGGACAGCGGGCAGAAGTCATCGTTGCCAATCCGAACGGTATTTCAGCCGGCGGCGGTGCAGGCTTTATTAATACTGCCCGTGGCGTCCTGACGACAGGCGCTCCCGTATTCGGCGGCGACGGCAGCCTGGCCGCTTTCCGCGTGGCCAGGGGCGATATCGATATCGGCGCCGGCGGCATGAACGGCACCGGGACCGAGCAATTAGACCTGATCGCCCGTTCCGTGTCGGTCAATGACAAATTATTCGCCAACCGCCTCAATGTTGTGACCGGCGCCGCGCAGGTCGATTACGGCGATCTTGGCAACGTCCAGATCATTGCCGGTGAAGGTGGCCAGCCAGCCGTCGGCATCGACAGCGCCATGCTCGGCGGCATGTACGCACAAAAGATCAGGCTCGTTGGCAACGAGCATGGTGTCGCCGTCAAACTGCTGGGCGATGTAGCGGCCAGCGCTGGTAACGTGACGATCAGTAACGACGGCAAAGTGACACTGAACAACAAGACCAATGCCAGCGGCCAAATTACGATTCATAGCAGCGCTGATGTCGACAATGGCGGCACGCTCTATGCCCGGCAAGTCGACGTCAATAGTGGAGGCCGGCTATCGAACAGCGGCACCATGGCGGCGCAGGGGGACCTCAACGTCAATGGCGCAGCGATCTATTCGACGGGCGTGCTGGCGGCTGGCATAGACGCCGACGGCAAAGCGACACAGGCAGGCAATCTTGCTCTCAATGCTGACGGCACAATTACTGCTATCGGCCAGAACACCGCCGGCGGTAACCTGGCGATGACGGGCGCCAGCATTGATCTCAGTAATGCCGATACCAGTTCCAACGGTTCCACCGCGCTCACAGCGACAGCTGGGGACCTCGATCACAGCGGCGCCAACCTGCAAGCAGCAGGCGGCACGGCACTTCATGCAGCGGGGACGCTGATCAACGATCAAGGCGTCATTAATACGGCACATTTCACCAGCAATTCCGATGCGCTTTCGAATGTTGGCGGCAGCATCATCCAGTCGGATACGGGCGATACCACCATCGCGACCGCCGGTGTCATCAATAATACGTCCGGCATCATTGCCACTAACGCGACCAATCTCCATCTGCAATCAGGGAGCCTGCTCAATGACGCCGGCCATATTACGCATGCGGGCGCCGGCACGTTAGCCATCGACACGGGCGGCGCCAGCAACGTCGACGGTGACATCGCGACCAACGGCCAATTGCTACTCATTGCCGCCAGCCTGGACAATCAAACCGGTTCGCTCATCGCCAACCGCAATGCAGCGTTGAACCTCGCCGGCAATCTCAACAATGTTCAAGGAATGATCCAGGCAGCCAACGCTTTGCAGGTAAGCGTTGCCAATATCGACAATACTGCTGGCCGCGTCACCTCCCTGGATAGTAGTGGCCTGACTTTGAATGCTAACGGTCGACTGACCAATGCAGCAGGCACTACCGCCGATGGCGCGCAAGGGGGTATCATCGGCGGCAACGGCGATGTGGCCATTACTGCTGTCAATGCTACTAACAGTGGCAGCATCACGGCGGGCAACAATCTATCGGCGAATATCCAGAACCAGCTCGATAACAACGGCGGCCGCATGGCGGCAGCCAATACCTTAACGGCACAAGCGGCTGCACTGAGCAATACGCAAGGTGTGCTGGACGCAGCCAGGATCAATGCCACCGTTGCGCAATTAAACAATAACGGCGGTCAAATCAACGCCGACCGGCTCACCCTTCACGCCACCAATCTCTCGAATCAACAAGGTCGGATCGCCCAATTCGGGGATGGCGCCAGCATCATTGACGTCGCCGATACGCTGGACAACAGCAACGGCGGCTTAATCCAGACCAACAGCACCGATCTGACATTAACACCACTGCAATTGATCAATGACAGTGGCACGATTTCCCATGCTGGCGCGGGTCAACTCACTGTGAACGTTGGCAGCGGCGCCTTGCACAATTCCGGGGGAACCATCGGCAGCAATGGTACTGCCAACGTCACTGCAAACGCGATCGAAAATCGAGGCGGTACTTTGTTTGGCGCGGACGCCACCTCGGTGACATCAACAACCGGCGATATCGACAACAGCAACGGCGGTTATCTGGGCGGCGACAGGTTGACGCTCAGCGCAGCCGGCCAGGTCAATAATGCCGGCGGCAAGGTGGAGGCAATTAACGGCGGCCTGGCGATCGACGCCAACAACCTCAACAACGCTGCAGGCACTGTGCAGAGTTTAGGAAATTCCGCGCTGAACATCCGTCTACGTCAAGGTTTAAGCAACACCGCGGCGAACGGCATCGGTGGTTTCATCGGCAGCGCGGGCGATCTGAACGTCAATGCCGCAGACATCGACAACACCGAAGGCACGTTCTACAGCAAACAGGATCTTTCCCTGAATGCCGATGGCACGCTCGCCAATACTGCCGGCGTCATGCAAAGCGACGCTTCCCTCAGCGCGATGGCGACGCATGCCATCAGCAATAGCGCTGGCCGCATCGAAGCCAACGGCGACTTGTCGCTCGTGGCAGACAACCTGAGCAATACCGGGCAAGGCCAGGTCATCTCTGCCGCAGACATGCGTCTGGCGATTGCGGACAACTTCAATAATAGCCAGGGCGGGCTGTTCGCTGCGCGCAACCTGAACATCAATCAGGCAGCGGCAACGCTCAACAATAGCGCTGGCAGCATCGGCGCATCGGGTGATATCAATGTGGTCGTCGCCAGTTTGGATAACAGCTCGGGGCACATCGGCAATACCGCAGGCGATGGCGGCAATATCACCTTATCTGTCAGCGGCAATCTCACCAATACGCTGGGCAACATCGGCGCCGACAAGAACGTGTCGGTGAACGCCGCTACGATCGTGGGCGAAGGTAAAGTCATCGCCGGCCAGGACGCCGCCATCCACCTGCAGGGCGATTATATCAACACTGCAGACAATCAATTCACGGCCAATCGCGATCTCAGTTTCAGCACCAGCGGCACGTTGACGAACGCAGGCAATCTGGAAGCCGTCCGCAATCTGAGTTTGGCGGCAGCCAATGTCACCAATCAATACGGTGCGTTAATCAATGCCGGCAATGGCAGCACCTTGATTCAAGCGGACGGTGCGGTCTATAACCTCGGCCGCATCTACGGCGACGATGTTGCCATCGGTGCGCAGAGTATTACCAACGATGGCATCTTGAATGCCGACGGCAGCACTTCCCAGGCCGGCGTGATCGCTTCCCGTAACGACATGGATCTGGGGGCGGCGACCATCGTCAATCGCGAACACGCGATCATCCAGAGCCTGAACGACATGACGTTCGGCGGCAGCCTGGATGCCGATCACAAGGCGGTCGGCAATTCTGCATCGATACTGAATGCATCGGCCACCATCGACGCCGGGAATAACCTGACGTTACAGACAGCCAACCTGACTAACCGCAACGATCACTTTGAAACAGGCCTGGTCATCGACCCTGCCCAGACTACCCACGTCGCCCAATACCGCGCCTGGAATAGCGGCATCTGGTACGACGAAAGTGAGATATCCTGGAGCGACAGCGGTCGCGGCGGAATCGTTTTAGTCTTGCCGGGTGGCGGCCGCTACGAACAATTCTACAAGCGCGACTACACGCAAGTCGTCGAAAAAACTGAAGTCATTGCCAGTGCTCCGGGTCAAATCACATCCGGCAACAACATGACCTTGTCGGGCAACGTCATCAACGATAAAAGCACCATGATTGCCGGCGGCACGCTCGGCGGGCAAGTCGGCGACCTGCACAATATCGGCGCTGAAGGGGAGGTGGTGACCACCAACCAGATGACCGCCTGGCAGAATTACTACCACTGGGTCAGCGGCAGTTCGCACAACAATAATTACACCTACGATAACAACGGCGCGGCCTATGATGTAGCGTTGCCGTCATCGTCCTTTATGCTGCCGGTGTGGACGGTACTGGATCAAACCAGGCCGGACCAGGGCGATAACGGTGCCATCGGTAGCGGTGTCGGCAACAGCACGGTGCCGGCTGCCGGCAGCAGCACTATCGGCGGCAATCAAGGTGGCCAGGATCTGGTTGGCGATGGGCCTACGGTGGGTGGCGTGAAAGGTTCTGCCGGCGGCAATACCGGCACCTCCGGCAGCCCGCAAACGATAGGCACGGCGAATAAGCCGTTGCCGAACCTGACGCTGCCCAATAGCCAGTTATTTCCGATTACCCAGAATCCGAACGCCGGATATCTGATCGAAACCGATCCCAAATTCACCAACTACGGCAATTTCATTTCCAGCAATTACATGCTGGAGCGCCTGGGCATCGATCCGATGGCAGCGCAAAAACGCCTGGGCGATGGTTTTTATGAACAGAAGTTGATCAACGATCAGATCGCTGAATTGACCGGCAAGCGTTTCCTGGGCAGCTACACCAGCAATGAGGCGCAGTACGCGGCCTTGATGGATGCTGGCGTGAGCTACGCGCAACAGTTCCAACTGACGCCGGGGATTGCCTTGACTGCGGCGCAGATGGCCAATCTGACTTCTGATCTGGTCTGGCTGGTTGCGCAAGATGTGACGCTGCCCGATGGGACCGGCGCCAGCGTGCTGGTTCCGGTGGTGTATCTGTCGCGTACGGAAAATGGCGATGTGAGTCCGAGCGGCGCGGTAATGTCCGGGCGGGATATCGATTTGAGCGTCAACGGCACGTTGAACAACGGTGGTACGTTGCAAGCGTCCAATAACACCTTGATACATGCCACCGATATCAACAATACCGGGGCCATTCGCAGCGATGCCAAGACCGGCACGACGGTACTGGTGGCGGATAACGACCTGATCAATGGCGGCAGCATCTCCGGCAACCGCGTCGGGATACTCGCCGGGCGCGATATGACGATGGCCAGCACCACCAGTGCTGCGACTAGCAAGAACGGTACCAATATCGGCTTGGGGCAAGTGGCGACGGTTAACGCCGACCAGTTGAGTATCCAGAGTGGCCGCGATATCCATCTGGCGGGAGCGGCGATCAGCACCACGGGTGACGCTGCGTTTGTTGCGGGGCGTGATATTAATCTGAACACCGTGACGACGCAGGCGACATCGAACGTGACTTACGGTGCGCAAAACCATCTCAATGAAAGCCAGACGCAAGCGGTTGGTGCTGCGATTCAATCGGGGGGTAATGTGACGCTGGCTGCCGGGCAGGATATCAATGCCAATGCGGCGTATGTGAATGCCGATCAAAACCTCAGCGTCGCTGCCGGACGGGATGTCAATCTCAACCGTGCGCAAGAGACCGGCAGTAAAGATCAGGAAATCTATACCACCAGCAGTGGCTTCATGTCGTCGAGCAGCTCGCACATGAAAGATCAGCAACAGCACACGCAATCGGTGGGAACAACGCTTTCTGGTGATAACGTGCAAGTGGTTGCAGGACGCGATGTAAATGTCACCGGCAGCAACGTCGTCGGCACCCATGACGTTGCCGTGGTGGCGGGCAATAACGTCAACATCGTCGCCAGCCAGAATACCAGCAGCGGCAGTTACAGCACGGAAGAAAAGAAGTCCGGTTTGATGAGTAGTGGCGGTGTTGGCTTTACGGCTGGCAGCCAGGAACAGCAAAATGCGCAAACCAGCAATTCACTCACCCACAACGCCAGTATCGTTGGCAGCACTGACGGCAATATAGTGATCAGTGCCGGAAATGCTTATACCCAGACTGGTAGCAACGTCTTAGCACCCAACGGTGATACTACTATCGTGGCTAAGTCGGTGGATATCAATGCAGCCATCGATACCAGTAGTGCTACGCAAGACAGTAAGTTCAAACAAAGCGGTGTTACTGTTGCCGTAACCAATCCGATTATCTCAGGCTTGCAAACTGCCCAACAAATGAACAAGGCATCAAGCAACACCGATGACAGCCGCATGCAGACATTAGCTGGTGCTGTTGCCGGTCTTGCTGCTTATAATACGTATAACGATGTCGCAAAAAATCCTGGAGAAGCAGGTGGTTATAACGTGAGCGTCAGTGTTGGAAGCAGCAAGAGCGAAAGCCATAGTGCACAAGCCAGCAGCGCTGCGCAAGGAAGCAACGTCACGGCAGGTGGGAATGTGAATATCATCGCTACAGGTGGTGGCAACGACAGCAATATCAATGTCATCGGCAGTAATATCACGGCAGGCAATAATGCCAACCTGATAGCGGACAACAACATCAATTTGCAGGCGTCACAAGATACGTTCGAACAGCACAGCAACAACAGTTCGAGTAGTGCTTCCGTTGGTGTCGGCTTTGGCACAAGCGGCTGGACAGTTTCGGCCAGCGCTAGTCAAGGGCGTGGTAATGCGGATGGACAGGACGTTAAATGCAACAACACCCACGTCACGGCAGGTAATCAACTTAATCTCATTTCCGGTGGCGATACCAATCTGATCGGCGCCGTCGCCAGTGCCGATAAGGTACTGGCCAATGTCGGAGGCAATCTGACTGTTCAAAGTCTCCAAGACACCAGTACTTACGACAGCCAACAAAAAAATGTCGGCGTAGGTGTCACCATTCCGCTAGGTGCCGGTGCGGCTGGCGTCAATGTCAGCAAGAGCAATGTAGACAGTAATTACATTAGTGTTGGTGAACAGTCTGGTATCAAGACGGGTGATGGAGGTTTTGATGTGGTTGTGGCGGGCAATACGAATCTGGTCGGCGGCGTCATCGCCAGCACCGACAGAGCTGTTGATGAGGCCAAGAACAATTTTACGACTGGCTCACTCACTCATAACGATCTGGAGAACCATGCTGACTACAGAGGGCAAAGCGTCGGCATCAGTGCCGGCGTAGGTACGCAACCTGCGTCCAGCCAAGGTGCCGGCGTAGGTTACGGCTCAGAAAGCGGCAATGCTGACAGCACCACGCACAGCGGCGTCAGCGGCATTGCCGGCAATGCCGCCGTCAGAAGCGACGATGTGGAAACCGGCATCGGTAAAATCTTCGATCAAGACAAAGTGCAAAAGAACATCGACGCGCAAACGCAGATTACGCTGGCGTTTAGCCAACAGGCACCGAAAGCCATCGGCACGTTTGCCGGTAATCAAGCTGATGATCTCAAAAAGCAGGCGGCTAATGAAAGTGATCCTGGCAAAAAAGCAGCCTTGTTAGCTGACGCAAAAAAATGGGATGAAGGAGGTGAATATCGGATTGCCTTGCATACCGTTGCCGGTGCATTGGGTGGTGGTGTCGGCGGGGCACTAGGGGCCGGTGCTGCGGCCAGTGCTGCGCCGCTGCTGCAAGACTTGCAGAACAATGTGACCCAAGGTTTGATAGATGCAGGAATGAGTCCACAGGCTGCGCAATTGGCCGCCCAGACCGTTGCGATGGGGACGGCGGCTGGGCTCGGGGCCGTGGCAAGTGGCGGTAGTGTTGCTGGGGCTGGGATGGGGTTGGCGGTGGATACTAACAACCGCCAACTTCATCCGGATGAGAAAGAACTAGCCAAGAGACTGGCGCAAAACAGCAACGGGAAATATACCGTTGAACAGGTTGAAGATGCGATGCGGGCAGCCAGGAATAATTTGCTGGGCGAAGGCGTCGGTGCAGGAGCTATCGTCAACGTGGACGGTAGTGCCGCGACGGTCTACGATGAGGGGGCGAAATGGTCTGTTGTTCAGAATCAGCAAGATGGTAGTCAACAACTGGTGCAGCAGATTCCGTTAAATGTTTCTGCTGATTTGATGGACTACATTCAGCAAAATGCTGGAGATACCTATTCGTGGTCTCCCGCAGAGAATCTTGCTTTGGGCATGGGAAATCCTTCATCTGCCAATAATCCATTCGCGCAAGCTAATTGTGTTGGAACACAGTGTTCGGTTGTGTTGATTAATCCGCAGTTGCCAACAAGAGATCAATTGGCGGATACGGCAGGATTTGTTTCTACTCAGGCGGGTTGGGTTGGGTCAACAGCTGCTTTGGCTGGTGCCGTACCTGGACCTCACACTCCTGCTGCTGAGGCCGTAGCGCTTCTAGCAACGACAATTGGACTGGGTAGTGGCTTTGTGGAGCAAATATTAAGGCCTAACCCAAGAGATTACTTGTCTGGAAGTGGTATAGATATTGGCAATTACTTTTTATCGGAAAGATACCCTCTTTTTGCTCCAGTTCTTAACGGAGCATCAGAGGTAATTAAGAATTCGCCATAAATCTAAAAATTTAACGGGAGCCAATCTAAAAATGAGCATATTCATAAAAGACGGAAATTTCACTCCTCTTGTGCGCGGAGTTCTTTGCGTTGTCGGTATAGCCCTTATTTTTATTGGTCTTGAATTTGATTCAACATTGATCGTATCTTGTATTGGCCTTGTGATTGGTGCAATAGGTGGCATCTCAAGTCGTTCAGCAATGTTAAAAATAAAACCATTCGACAACGCATATAAAAATGCCAAAGACAGTTACAAAGATGATGACGATGCAGAAAAATAGACGCTAACAATCGGCAGTTGCATCCGGATGAAAAAGACTACATCAAAAATAATGCGGAGCGTTACGCCAAACAGAAAGGTATTTCTGTTGATCAGGCACAGCAAGAATTGACAGCACAGGCAGATCGCCAGGTGCAATCCGGTTCTCCTGGGGCATGGGATCAAGATGCTAGCGAATTCCTCAGTCATGCGAAAGGCATGCTAGGCGCGGACGGCTATGGCGGGCTGGGTTATATGTTCTATGCGACGCCGGAACAGAAGGCCAATCCGAATATATATGCTGAACATGGTGGGCAGAATATTCCATCGGCAAATGACCTTGCTGCTGCAGTCGCTCGTGAACAAGCTATTCAACAAAACGTAAGTAATGCGACCCTTGGCGCTGCTGGATTGGCTGGTGCGATTGCAGGTGCGGGGCCGTTGAGTGGCGCAGCGATGGATGTGTATGCGGCTTACAAGGCTGCTGCGGCTGGGTATTCGCCGGGGACGGCTTTAGGCACGGGTGCAGCGGTTTCAGGAGGATTTTATACGCTTGGCGTTGGTGCAGAAGCCCTTAAGGATTACTACGCAACTGGTCAAAATATAGTATCAGGATTTGAACAGCGCTTCTCTTATCCAGGCTTGGCTACAGCAATGGCGGTGGGTGCTCCAGTCGGCATGTACAGCACGGCTATGTTTAGTTGGGCTGGCGTGCCGAACGCACTTGGTAACTGGTTGACACTGCCAGGATTCATCATTCGCGCTAATAGCACGATGTTTGGCAATGTTGCCGGTCAGGCTGCACAAGGCGCAGTCAAACAATCCACCAATCCCTAACTGGAGGTTGTTATGTTCGATGGCTTCTGGTCTGGGATATTGGGCGGCTTGTTTGGCCCTGCGCTGGCGCAATGGCTAGGTCGGTTTAAATATTGGGTGATTTTTTTATTCGCGGCATTTGCCTGGCAAATATTTGCTCTTATTCTTGGAATTTACTATAGGGGATGGGTTGGGTTTAAAAATATTTTTACTGACGACAATTCATCGTCTCTCATTATTTTTTGTTACGTTCCGGTTGGCGTAGGTATATTTGCTGTCTTCGTAGCATTTCTAGGTTCGTTGAATACTCCGAAAAAGCCAAGCGAAGACGATAAAAATAAACCATAGTATTTCGTTGTTTTAAAACGTAAAAATCCCCACCAACATCTGGCCGTAACCAGATGTTGGTGGGGATTTTTTAGCAGAAAAAAATAGCGCTATGGTCAGCGGCGTTTAATTGCTGGTAATCATCAAACTGAGCTTCCTCTGAAATTTCGTCTTCCACACTGAGTTTCCCATTAATCACAAGTTCACTTAAAGAAAAGATTATCCCCCCAATGAAGAAAATAAATTCCATCCTGTTCTCAATACTTCTACCCCTATTTCTCCTCGGCTGCGCCACTGCGCCGCCGCATGTCGCACAAAAGCAGACCAATCGATCCGCAATTGAAGCAACCCAGCGCATCGAGATTTTTTATCATTCCGATCAGGAATATCCCGTGATCGACGCCGGAGGATCGGGCTATGCCGGCCTGTCTGGCTTGCTGGGGCCTATTGGTTTGATTGCGGGATTAGGGGCACACGCTGCGAGCAAGACTACGATGGCTGATCGCGCTCGCAGCCGTAGTGCTGATTTCACGAAGGCCGTGCACGACGCTTCCGGCACGCATGACTTTACAGAGCAATTCGCCCAAAACCTGGCGGAGCAACTTCGCGTAACCGGGCGAGAAGTTAAGCTGACTGAGATCGAACGTCCGCTGGGTGATGCTGCGTTATCCAAGAGCATGGCCAAGAATATGGTGTTCACACCCGGTTACACAGCACTGGTATTACGTACTTCAAAGAGCTATGTGGCAGAAAGCGCCACCAGCAGTTATCGGCCGGTCGCCATTGTGGAATTCGCTCTTATGAGTAACCCTCAGCAGCCGTTAATTGAGAGCAGCCTGTCGAACATGCTGAGTAAGCCAACATATATCACCTACAGGGGTCTTTTAGCTGACGCCGAGCAGGCGGCAGACGCGCTGGACAAGGGGCTGTTGGCGCTAGTGCCTCAAGTTCAACGCGTGGTTTTTGATATGAGCGAATTTTCCAGTCGCTAACAACCGCCAACTTCATATGGATGAGAAATAACGGGCCAATTGGCCGACACAAAACAGCAACGGGAAATACTGGCATTGCTAGATATGTTGGTAAATCATTCTGATTGGATATAAGACATGCATCTCCGTTTCTTTCATCTTGGAAATTTGACTGTAATAGGCTCAGCTGTATTTTTCCTTGCCAGCTGTGCAAATCCTCCTGTTTTCAAAACTTGGATTAAGCCAAATGCTTCTGAAGCAGACGCCAAACAGGCCATGCGCGATTGTGGATTTCCGAACGCTGCGGGTACAACTAGAGAAACTCCTCGCAACGAGGCAGTCAAGATGTATCAATGCATGAAACAAAAGGGATTCCAGAATTCTGGATTTTCTGATATCTGCGATATAGCAAAAGAAATGCCTGCATGTGTAGCTCAGAAACAAGGATATCCCGTAAGCGTCACCCAGCTTGAAGCAATGCCTTTTTTTGAGGATGACCCAGGGTTCTGGCCTATTTTGGAAAAATCGAATCTTACATCGTACAGCTTAATAAGTTGGCGACCTGCAGGGGCATCACAGGATTACAAGTTACGACCAGAAAATTATCAAGCGACCCTGCCTGTAATGTATGCATGTGGCTACCCTAATCCTCTCGGATCTGGCGAACAGGTAAGTATTGGTGTCGCTGCGCGTGTGCAAATGTGCATGCAGGCTAAAGGTTTTATCCCAGACAGAGCAAACGTTTCGCTTTCAATAATGATTCCGGTCTGCCGACAATATCCGGAACTTCCTGATTGCAAAAAATGAGGCGAAAGCCATCCTAGTGTTCTATTAATAAGGACGAAGCAACTCAAGATCGGGCATGATCGACGGCATATTTCGGTCCCGTCGCTTACAATCGGTAGTGGCACCAGTCGGAGAAATATTTGATTAAGAACAATGTGGCTCGCTACACCTAACCAGAAAATGAACTCCCGGCCTCATGTGGCGCACGGAGTCGGGAGCGACCTTCTGTTTGCCGTTGATATAGGAAGGTTTTAATCGCTGGTAATCATCAGACACCCGGTCATGACTCTGATACGCACGTTGGCATTGGGACTGAAGCCTGTCTGTTTCATGCCGTTGCCATGCAGGCGAATCCAGAGTGCTTCAGGATCATCGTCCTGATAAAAAGACACACTGAGCCGCTGTGCTGCGTTTACTATCGATGTGCTGGTATCTCGCGTACTATTGCGCTTAGCCATATTAACTACTCCGTTTAGTTGATTGGTTAGTGGATCATGGGTGTTAGCGCACCTCTGATCCGCGTCTATTTGCCACCCTGCATAGCGCTCTTTACTCTGAACGCATTCTTAAAAATAGCACGTGCCCATGTTTAAAGACATCATTATCCTGCGTCGAGAGACTTTTAAGAAAATGCAGATACCTGGCGTTGTTAGCATCAACAATAGCGAGGGCAGACCGGCGTCATTGCTGCGCGGAATAGCATCAATATTGGCACCGTCACCATCGTCAACCGTGAGCATGTCATCATCCAGAGTCTGGGCGACCTACGACAGCCAGATCCAGATCAACGGCAGCGCGATCAACACCGGCGATCAGTGGCGGTAGCCGCCACCACGCACATACGCAGAGTAAATTCGATAATTTTAACCATACATGCTGTAATTTTTCTACGGATACAAATCAATGGCGTCATATGTGATTCGATGCATAGGTTATTTGAGTCTAACTTTCCTCTGCCAGAATATAATGGCTCAGTCTATTCAATACGATATGAATGGCGCGGTTTATCCAGGTGCGCTATGTAATGAAAAATTGTTTTCAAGTGGTATTACTGACGCCCCTGACTTTCAAGCTTTTGAACAGAGCATTTTGAAAGACCCATTGCTTCCGACTTGGGCACGTAACAAGCCGATGAACTGGGCTTGCAATCTTAAGGAATCTCTGATTAAGTAAACGCCCGACCGCATTGAAGCGTTAGACGAGGTATTCGAAACAAATTTGGATGAAGCCCATGAAACAAACGACACTTGCCATTGCTGGATTTGACAAATACGCG
>NZ_JAGQED010000038.1 GCF_018304965.1 Collimonas antrihumi | reverse complement strand
ACCCCGACTTGCGCTTCCCCAACCTCGACAAAGTCTTACCCTTGCCACCAGCCAAACTCCCGCAATGGAGCGGCAAGCCGGAAGACCTGATCAACGCCGCCAAGCCAGTCATTCCGGCACCGCCGCCCGCGGCCACGACACCCGGTGCGAATCTATCCGGCCGTGCCCATATACCGCAAGGCTCGGTGCTGCCGGAATATGCCGTGCCACCGGAAGATGAAACACGTCTCATCGCAGGATTAATCGAAGTCCGGCCGCAATACGAAGCCACGACAGCCGATTTCAGCGGCTACTGGTTGCCGCAATTACTTCATCCGGTCACGCTCGCACATCGTACATGGAATCAGGATCAAGCCCCGCGTCGCTACTCGCGCGGCGAGTCGTTCGACGATTGGCGTGCCGGCCTGACGCACAACGACGGCCGCATCCTGTGGCATTACATGGGCGTCCCGGAACAACTGGAACTACAAGACTCGCCTGCCCAAGTGCGTAGCGGCCAATGGCGCGTGGCGCAAGCCAATCCCGCCACGCTCACATGCGACGGTGACGAAGCTTGCCCGCAAAGCGGCATCTGGCAACCTTCGTTGCCGGCAGAGCATCCACGGAGACTGTTGATGAACTGGCGTTGGCGGGAAGCGGCCGTGATGCAAGGGCAGACATTCCCTGATCCACAAAGGGATTGGCTGGTGGATGTGCCAAATCATGTCGTGACATGGCGTTTAGTAGAAACGATTTGAGGCTGTCAGAGATGGCGCAAACAGGATTTAGAGACGATTTGAGTTTTCTATCTCGATTGACTATCCCAACAACTATAAAGGGAAATAAACGATGGACCGCCCTATTTGCAGAGAAGGTGACGATACCAGCCACGGTGGCAAAGTCACCAAAGTCAGCGGCAACATGTCCATTGACGGCCGCCGCAATGCTCGTCTCTTTGACTGGGTCAGTTGCCCCGACCATGGCGACAACCAAATTATCGAGGGCAGCACTATGCTGGATGACGGCCTTGCTGTCGTGCTGCATGAATGCAAAACCGCATGTGGCAGTACGGTAATTGCCACCGGAAATACCACTGCTTGCCCGTGATGTTGTTTGTTTTATCTAATTTTCGGTGACTACTATGCCTCAAAAACCATCCAACGCCCCGATGCAGATTGACGATCTGGATAGCCGCGTCATGAAAGCACCGGTTTCCACGCCAGATCAGGGAGCAGCAAAAAAAATTGCTGTCGACGATCCAGATTTGTTGGACCTGCAAATCAAACGCATGGTGATAAATGCCAGCGAGCCAACCGAAGAAATAGCGAATCGGCTTGCATGTATCAAATCCGCTCGCAATCCATTATTGGAAGCGGCCCAGCCATTATTGCTGGCACTGGCGCAACTACCTCGGCAGGTATTTCGTCGTCCAGAGCAAGTGACGGTCTTTCGTAAAGCGCTGGAAAATGAAGTAATCACCTTTAGCCAGTTATGCGATGAGGCCAATATCAAACGCGAGCATTCGGTTGCCGCCAGCTATGCTTTGTGCAGTGCGCTCGATGAGTTTGCCAATCACACGAGCTGGGGTGGCGGTAAAGGGAAGGAGACCGGAATCTGGTTCACCCAGATGTTGGCGTCGCAGTTCCATGGCGATACCCAGGGTGGGAAAAAAGTATTCCTGCTGGTCGGTCGTTTGATGGGCAATCCAGCCCCGCATCTCCATCTGCTGGAAGTCATGTTCCGCATTCTGTCCTTGGGTGTTGAGGGGCAATACAGCAATCAGCCAAACGGCAGGCGAGATGTCGATATCATCCGCGCCTGTATTTATGCGGAGATTTCAAAAGCACGCGAATCGGTGCCGCTGCCTTTGTCCCCCAATTGGAAGGGCGAAGCCGAAGGCAAGCTCGGCTTACTACGCAGCATCCCCGTCTGGGTTACCGCATCAGTTCTCACGTTGGCAGCATTCGGTTTGTTCTCCTGGTACAAATATCAACTGCTGACTCAAATCAATGTCCTGGAAGAACAAATCGCTGCAATCGGAAAAATGACACCACCACCTGCGCCGATTGTTCCGCGATTGCGACTGACAGAGTTGCTCAGGGACGAAATTGCCAGCGGCCAGGTCAAGGTGGATGAGGATGCGAAACATAGCGCAGTGATTTTCAAGGGCGACGACATGTTCGTACCGGGGCAGGCCAAGGTCTCTCTCGGCATTATGCCGTTGCTCGATAAAGTAGCCGACCAGATCGCCAAAGTATCGGGATCAGTTCAGGTGATCGGCCATACCGACAACGTGCCGATCAAGACCGCCAAATTTCCGAATAACCAGATGCTCTCAGAAGAACGCGCCGCCAGCGTGGCAGACGCCTTGCAGATCCGGGGTGTTTCCGCATCACGGCTGGATATCAGCGGCAAGGGAGACTCCGAGCCGGTTGCCGGCAACAAGACGCCCGCACAACGCGCCCGGAACCGCAGGGTGGAAATCATCGTCAGGCAATCCGACGGCAGTGTCGTCAAGACCTCAATCGCTGGTCCTGACGGTACCGCCTCAATGACTTCCAACGCCGTCTACACACCCGCCAGCGTCGCCCGTTGATCAGAAAAATTATCATGAAAAAATTCACCGATTTCATCTTCTCACGCCAAATACTGGCGTTTCTGCTCATTGTGCTGATCGCTGCGGCGATCTGGTTTTTGGGCCCGTTATTCGCCTTCGGCGGCATGCGTCCACTGGCCACTGTGGGTATGCGCGTCACACTCTTGATCTTAACCTTGGCGCTGATCCTGACGCTCTTGCTCAAAAAACCTTTGCACATCATTGGAGTAGCTTGCCTGTGTCTGCTGATCTGGCACGCCGGGCCGTTGCTGGCATTCGGTTCGACGCAACCGCTGGTTACGGTATTTGAACGATCCATGCTCATTGGCGTCATCCTGTTTATGTACGCTATCTACGGTCTATTCCGTTTGTATCAATTGGTACGCACCAATGAAAGCTTGCGTGACTCCCTGTTTCGCTTGAAGACGGAAAATCAGAGCCAGGCCGACAAGGATGCGAAGGAAGCCTTAAAGACTGTCAACAGCAAAATCGGCCGCGCCATGCAGCGGTTGAAAACCAAGCACTCGAATAGCGGAAGCTGGCGTCGTTTGGTGGAAGGCAAGCGTTACCTGTACGAACTGCCGTGGTACATGATCATCGGTAATCCCGGCGCAGGAAAGACCACGGCCGTGCTCAATTCCGGTTTGAAATTTCCACTGGCGGAGCACCCGGGCGCGGCGCAGGCTAGTAAAGCAGGGACAACCGATTGCGACTGGTGGCTGACCAATGAGGCCGTATTGATCGATACTGCCGGGCGCTATGTATCGCAAGACTCTCGTCAACATGTGGACGGGGCCGAGTGGCGTGGTTTCTTGGGGGTATTGCGTAAGCATCGCAGCCGCGCGCCGATTAATGGCGCGATCCTTGCCATCGATGCCCAGGAATTGTTGGATCCGGTTGATGCAAATCGGGAAAAGCTGGCAAACGACCTGCGCGCACGTCTGGCGGAATTGCGTAGTGAGCTGGGAATACGTTTCCCGGTCTATGTGACGATCACCAAGATGGATTTGCTGGAAGGCTTTAACGAGTATTTCCAATCATTGACTTCGGAAGGCCGCGCCCAGACCTGGGGTTTCACATTGCCGTATCTGGATCCGTCCAAGCTGGCTGCTCTTAACAAGCAAGAGATTGGCGCGTCTGTCTTGTTGCAGCAAGTGCAAGTCGAACTGGACTCGCTCGCTCAACGTCTGGACAACGGCGTGAATGCACGGCTGCAGGAAGTGTTCGATACCGAACGCCGGCGTTTGCTTTACGCACTCCCGCAGGAATTTTCTGGCTTGGCAAAAACGTTGTCAAAGACGCTAGAAAATATCTTTCTCACTTCACATTATGACGTCACTGAATTGCATCACACCTTGCGCGGCGTGTATTTCACGAGCGCCGCGCAATCGACAGACGTTATCCCAAGCAATCCGATGACCCTGATGGAACGCGTAGCCACGGCACTCGGTTTGCGCAAAAAGGGGGCCGCCCATCAGGTGAATGGGGAGTTGAAAGGCGAAAACGGCAATCGCACCAAGCTGGCCGGTACCGATCTCACCGGCAATCGCAGCTATTTCCTGACCGATCTGTATACCCGCCTAATCATTCCGGAAGCACATCTGGTGCGTCCCAATCTACGCTGGGAATTCCGCTTCAGGCTACTGCGACTGATCGGGCACGCCGTTTCCCTCATTCTTTTTCTGGCGCTGGCCAGCGCACTGACGCTGTCGTTTGCCAATAACGAGGAGTACCTGAAATCGGTAACAGAAAAAAAGGACATGCTCAAAACCCTGGTGACCAACCTGTTCGCAAAATCCGGTGAAGAACGTTTGAAACATGTGCCGGATGCGTTGACGACGGCGCAGAACATGCCTCTGCATCGCGGGCTCGATGTCAGGGATCCTGCGCTGAGTTATCGCTATGGCCTGTACACCGGCAGCACGATTCTGGCGGCTGCCGACACGACATACGACCATCTGCAAGATACCTTGCTGCTGCCGCAGATCGTGCACCGGATGGAACAGGTGCTGCATGCGGCGATCGACCTCAAAGATGCCAGGACGGCTTACAACACCTTACGTGTCTACCTGCTTATCAACGACAAAACGCGCTATAACGCATCGGATGTAAAAGCCTGGGTGCTGCAGGATTGGGAAGCCTCGGACAGCGCGTCGGTATTTGGCGGGCGGGCGTCGATGATCGGTCATATCAACCGCTTGTTCTCGGAGACGCGGGTAGTGCAGTCGTCGTTCGTGAAGAATGAAGCGCTGGTGCAGGATGCCCGGAGCTTTTTGAATGCCGACACGTCGACTCAACGCTTGTATGAGCGCGCAAAACAAGCAATGTTGCCAGAGTCGCCGGAAGATTTTACGCTGACTCGTGCGGTCGGTCCGCAAGCCGGGACCGTGTTTACGCGCTTGTCCGGCCAACCGCTGGACAAAGGAATCCCGGGTTTGTTTACCTATGATGGCTACTTCAATCTGTTTGACAAGCGTTTGCCTGAGTTCGTCAAACTGGCTACGCTGGACGATGCCTGGGTGATGGGTTACGCGGCTTCTTCGCAAAGGGAGGCGCTGGACAATCTCACCGGCGCATCGGGTGAAGATGCGCTGACTGAAGACATCCGTCGTCAGTACCTGACCGAATATGCCGATCAATGGAGCCTGTTTTTAGACGATGTCCGCGCCGTCACTGGCAGTAACCTGACTTTCGATCTGACCGTGCTGCGCGCATTCGCTTCACCTGATTCATCGCTTTCGCGCCTGGCTCGCGCTGCGGCTCGCGAAACTTCGCTGTCCAAACCGCTGATAGTCCAGTCGAATGACGACAAGGGATTTTTTGGTAAAGCCACCGACAAACTGGGTCAGCAAGTCAGTAAGGTATCGAATAACCTAAATATCCGGCCGCAGGAGCAGATGGAACGCAAATTGGTCGATAGCCGTTTCGCTGCGCTGCGTGAAGTTGTGACCGGTCATGCCGATGATGATGTGGCGTCGGCAACCGGCGCTGGCAAGCCCGCTCTGGAAAATATCGCCGGCCTGCTGAATGAATATTACACAGTGCTGGTTGTAGCCGATACCGCTTTGGGCACGAACAGCCTGCCGCCGGGTGCTGCGGCTGCAGGCATGAAGTTGAAACTTGAAGCCGGAAAGTTACCGGCGCCGTTCAAGGAAATCCTTACCGCGCTGGCAGATAGCGGCACCGAAAAGGTTGCGCAAGGTGCTTCGGCGATTTTGAGCACGCAGGCGCAAATGCAATTGGATCGGATTTTCCGCGCGCTCAATTCTCAAGTGAGTGATCCGTGCAAGCGCAGCATTGAGGGACGTTATCCATTTGCGGCAAGTTCGCAGGAAGTCAGCATAGACGATTTCACCCGAATTTTTGCCGCGGGGGGCGCCGCGGACGATTTTTTTCAGAAGCAACTGCAGCCGTTTGTCGATACCAGCAGCCGCCCATGGAAATACAAGAATCCAGAGACCGCCAATCAAATGACTATCTCCGATGCGCTAGCCAGTTCGGGCGCGTCAGGCGTTCCGGCGGCTGGTCTGGGTGCAGCAACAGGTCCGACTCTGATGGGGGAGTTATTGAAATTGTTGGCAAAGCAGGGCCCTAATCCCGATGCGTTTGCCCGGATGAACACGATACGAGATGTCTTTTTCAGGGAACCCGGCAGCAAGAATATGGCATGGAAGATGGATATCAAAGCCGCGGAAGTAGATCCTACAATTACCGAATTTATCATCAATGTGGACGGCAAGACCCAGCGCTATGCACATGGCCCGGTGCAGGCTCTGGCGGTTACCTGGCCTGGCGCGCGCGGTGGTTCCGGTGCGGAGTTGACCGCCACGCCGCGGATCAGCGCCGCAACCTCATCCATCGTCACCAGCGGCCCATGGGCATTGATGCGTCTGATTGAACAAGCCAATCTGGTCAACACCGCCACAGTAGGCCGCGTGATCGCCAATTTCAATTTTGACGGGCGCAAGGCGGTATTGGATATCAATACCGGTGGCAGCCTGCCTAGCCCGTTAACCACGGATTTGCTGAAATCGTTTCAGTGCCCGGGAGCGGTCTGATGGCGATGTGGCTGCCCGGTTTTTTGCATGGATCGAAGGTCAGCAATCTGACCTTATGGGGCAAGGTACCCAGTCGTGGCGATTTCATCCGGTATAACGTCAAGCATGCACAGAGTGAAGCGCTGCAGGCGTGGATAGGTGAGCATCTGAACGCGGCCAGCGCAGCTACCGAGACGCCGGTGTCCCCCGAAAAAACGGAAATCGTTAAACGCAAGCGCGCGGAAGGCGCTAAATGGAGTCGCCTGACGCCAATCGATCTGGTCGATCCGCGCGCGGTATTGCCGAAAGCGCGCGAGCCGGCAGCACCGGCGCTTCAACAGAAAATCACGCCACCAAAAGCTGGTCACGCCGGTCTGCCGTGGTGCTTTGTACTACCGCCGGGAAGCATGCCTTTTGCCGATAGAGAGCATGTGATCGGAGTCTGGATGTCTTCCTTCGACAAGATCGGGCGTGTCTATCCCTTGGTCATGTTGCAGACAGCCTCGCCGCGCTGGATTAAACAATATTTCCAGAACCATGCACAGCAACCCTGCGATTGGCTGTATGCCGCCGCGCGCGCGATGGCGCATATGGTGTATGCGGAAGAAGCGGCGCTGGACCGTTCGGATCATCGGCAGAGCCAGCACGGCCAGCGAGGACAACCGGATCATCTCGCTACTCTGGTAGGGCAATTGGAGCAAATTTGGGAGCTGTATCAACCGGGCTGGTCCGGCTTGTTTGGCAGTAAAAAGAAATCTCCTGAGCATAACGGCATGCGTTCCTTCATTCCGGCTCCGCATCCGGAAGATCCGGTGCAGCGCTTGCATGGCGTGCGTTATCTGCCCTGGTCAGACTGGCCGCAACGGCTGACCGATGGAGAGCTTGATTCGAGCCAACGCGCCGTATTTTGGCAACAGGATTTGCGAGGACGTTTTGTCGGTGCAGCGACGCGCATGCAGGATGTGTTGTAGCACCCCTTTTGTTTGTAAAAGATACGGGCATGAATCGATGCAAGATCAGTTAATCAGCTATTCAGTAAATGAATTACATAGGGCCGCTCACATGAATACTACTTTTTCATATGTCGATGGCAATCCCGGCGGAAAGAAATTTTCATGACTTCGCATAGATACAATTTGCATCTCCGTGTGCTGCACCAGCATGGCATGACGCAACAGGCTACATTCAGTTTCAGCGATGATACGGAACTGGGTGAGGAGCAGTTCGCCGAGTTTGTCCCTGAAACGGAACGCGCCTGGTTAGCCGAGATGCGCTGTACCGTTTGCTGGCGCTCGTTCGGGATTTCAGGAGGCGGGTGGTGGCTCGTGCGTAATAGCGAGCGTTGGCTGTGTTCCGTGAACGACGTGCCGCTGGAGTATCAGCACAGTGTGCCGTTGCAATCGGGAGACCGGATTGAACTGGGGATGCTGCATTTGCAAGTCGTCGACATCGATCGGCTGTCGTTTGCGCAACATGGTGCGGTGCCGGCGATCAATCCTGATGCTGCATATGCCGATACTTTCCCGGCAGCGCTGCCGGCCACGAATTCAGGTGCGGATGAAATCGCAGCATCGCTGACCAGTTTGATACGTGGCAAACACGCTCCGCTTGTTCCGGCACGGGGGGCGGATCCGTTTGATATCGTTCCGGAATCCTTGGTAACGGCATCTGCTGCGGCGATGCCTGCACGTACTTCGCCGCCCATGCTGAGCGATCGGGATATTATCGACGGAAAGCATCTTGATCCTGCTTATATTATGCAGACTAAAACCAACGTATCCAACTTGGATGCATCGGTTAATTCCAAGCCTGATTTTCCACCTGATGCATATCATGACGAAGTGAATCAGGGCGGTGGCGACGGTATTGTCCGCCGCAGTACCGGCAGTAAAATCCTGGACGAGCTCGGTAAAGACTATATTCAGGCGATTCAAGACCCGGCCTCTTTGCATGCACAACGCAGCATGCAAGCCCTTCCTGAAATGACCAATGCGCCGCTAAGCACCCCGGCCGAACACGCCGTGCCCGTCGCGCTACATGCTTCGATAGAAGATATGGTGTCTGGCACGCTGAAAATTGACGACGTGTTACCGCTTATTGGCAGTGAGGTTTGGCAGTTGCCGCCCTCGGCGCCAGACCAAGAGGTATTGCGTCTGTTTGCCAAAGGCATCGCCATGCCGGCACAACGCGCAAATTTACCTTCGCTGACGCGCCGCGAGCATCACGCTTTCAGTCCTGACAGTTCTTATTCAGCGGCGTCAGCGTCCGAGCCGGCCGAACAACAATCATCAAAGAATTCCAGGGACAGCGCCACCATATGACAACCAACCACGGACACATCATGGAAAAAGCAGCCTGGCGTCACCCCGTTTCGGATGACAAAGCCTCACAAAAACATGTCGCGCCTCGCCAGCCGAATGCGCATCTGCTACCGACCTTATTCGACCGCCTGCGCGACGACGAACCCTTGCGCAGTGCCGAAGCGCCCGGCGAATATACGGTGACGCGCGCGCAAATGCGCAAGATCATTCAGCGCGACCTGGCCTTTTTGCTGAACACGGCGAATATGGAAGATCTGCTGGATCGCAACCGTCACGCACTGGCTGCGGCTTCCACCATCAACTACGGCGTGCCGCCACTGGCTGGCAGTTATTTGTCCGAGCATAAATGGGCCGATATCGAACGGCGCCTGCGCCGCGCCATCTTCGACTTTGAACCGCGCCTGATACCGGACTCGCTGCAAATCGTGCCATTGATGAAAGAAGGCGCCGAGCGGCAATACAACGTGTTGCTGTTTGAAATTCGCGGTGCGATTCGCATGGATCCTTATCCGATGGCCTTCATGGTGCAAAGCTCGGTGGATCTGGAGACCAATCGGATGTCGGTAGACGACAAATGAAAGCCTGGTTCGGCCGTGTTGCGAAACAAACTACGAAGCAAACAATTACTCTTAGGTAAACATTGCATGGACCCACTCCTTCTCGACTATTACAACCGCGAGCTCGTCTACATGCGCGAACTGGCCGGCGAATTTGCGCAACAACATCCCAAGATCGCCAAGCGCCTGGGCATGCATGGCATCGAAGTGGCCGATCCGTACGTGGAGCGCCTGATCGAATCGTTCTGCTTCATGTCGGCGCGCATGCAGATCAAACTGGATGCCGAATTCCCGCGTTTTACGCAGCGCTTGCTGGAAGTGATTTACCCAAATTACGTCTGCCCGACACCGTCGATGGCGGTGGCGCAGCTGCATCCGGATCCGACAGAGGGCGATCTGCGGCGCGGCTTCAAAGTGCCCAGGCAAACGGCTTTCCATGCCAAGGTACCGCAAGGAGAAAAGACGGCTTGCGAATTTCGCAGCAGTACCGATGTCAGATTGTGGCCGATTAAAATCACCTCTGCGAGGTTGACCGGTACACCACCGGATCTGCCGTCGATGGATCGGCATTTGCCGGCGCATATCCAGGTGCAGGGGGCATTGCGCCTGACGCTTCGGATCGATGGCGAGTTGAATTTCTCCGATTTGCAGGGACTGGACAGGTTACCGGTTTATCTGTGCGGCGAGGAAGGAATGGCATCGCATCTGTTTGAATTACTGCATACCGGCGCAGTGGCAACCTTCACCGGCACACCGGGTGCGATCGCCGACAATCCGCATGTGGTAGTCAAGGATGCGCTGGCGCATGAAGGCTTGCAGCCAGATCAAAGCTTGTTACCGCTGCAGTGGAACACCTTTCACGGACACAATCTGTTGCATGAGTACTTCGCGTGTCCGAGTCGCTTTTATTTTTTTGCGTTGACGCAATTGGCGCCTGGTTTAGCGCGGGTCACCGGCAAAGAGGCCGAGATCGTGATTCTCCTGTCCAGGCCACCGGGCAATTTAACCAATCACGTCGATGCACAGCAGTTTGCGCTGCATTGCACACCGGTGATCAACTTGTTTCCGAAGCGGACCGACCGGGTCGAGTTGAATACGGCGCAAGAAGAATTCCATTTGGTGCCGGATCGTGCGCGGCCGATGGATTACGAGGTGTTTTCTGTGGAATACATCAGTGCTCAGGCGGATAAGAATGCCGAGCCGATGGTGTTTCGCCCGTTGTTTCAAACCTTGAATCAGGACGAAGGGAATTTCGGGCGATATTTTTCGATGCGCCGCGAGCGCCGGCTGACCTCGTCCACGGCACGCAAATACGGCACGCGCACACCCTATACCGGGACGGAAATTTTCCTGTCGCTGGTTGATCAGAACGAAGCGCCGTATTCGGGGGATTTGTCGCATCTGGCAGTCAATGCATTGCTGACCAACCGCGACTTGCCCGGATTGGTGCCGCGTAACGGCATATCCGATTTGACGGTAGCCGATTCACTGCCGGTCGCCAGCGTACGATTGATCCGGCCGCCGAGCTCGCCGCAGGCACCCTTTGCCGAACGCGAACTGGCCTGGCGCCTGATCCGCCAACTGGGCTTTAACTATCTGCCATTGACGGACATGAACGGGCGTGAAGGTGGGCAGGCATTGCGCGATATGTTGCGTTTATTCGTGAATGGCGAGGACTCGGCGCAGATGCGGCAGGTACAAAGCCTGATCGGATCTGAGGTGGAGCCTGTTACCCGGCGCTTGCCAGGCAAAGGTCCGCTCGTCTACGGACGCGGCGTTGCTTGCAAGTTGACAGTGGACGAAACCGGTTTCTCCGGCGCCAGCCCGTACCTGTTCGGTTTGATACTAGAACACTGGCTGGCACGTCATGTATCGATCAATGTGTTTACCCAAACCGAATTGCAATCGATGCAACGCGGCTTGGTTACGCGTTGGCCGGTGCGCATGGGTGGCCGGGGAGTTGTCTGATGTGGAACATTGAGCAAGATGCGCATGTTGAGGCGAACCAGGAAGCCGTCGGCACGGCAACCTGGCGTTATCGTTTGATCGATGTCGCGGTCTACCCGTGGAGATATGGGTTTATCAGCCTGCTGCGTGCTACGGCCGCCCAGCATCCGCACCTGCCGCCGATTGGACGGGCAACCTTGCCAAGGCAGGAGCCGTTTCGGCTTGGCCAGCGGCCGTCGATGACATTCTCCCCGCGCGAAATTGCCGCGGTGGATCCACATGTAAAACACCCGCAGATTCGCTTGTTCGGATTGGGCATGCTGGGGCCGAACGGCCCTTTGCCGATCCACTTTACGGAAATTGCAAAGGACCGGCTGGATAACCGGCATGATGCGACGCTGGTCGATTTCCTGGATAAATTTCACCATCGATACATGACGCACATGTATCGGGCCTGGTCGCAAGCGCAGGCGGCGGCCGGACTGGATCGCGCCGATGACGAGCAGTTTTCGCAATATGTCAGCCGCCTGGCTGGCAACGATCCGGTGAATATCCGGTCGTCACCGTTGCCTCCTCATGCTCGCATGGCGGCCTCCGCGCATCTGGTGCGCGAGGCCAGGAATCCTGATGGCCTGGCGATGACGCTGGCGCATTTTTTCGGCGTGCCGGTGCAGATCGAAGAACATGTACTGCACTGGATCAGCGTTTCATCGGACGAACATACGCTGCTCGGACGCGCATCGGTTGCGACTGTGATGGGCGAGGGCGCTTTGTTGGGGGAGGCGGTTCCGGACCGCCAGCATAAATTTCGCATTGTCATCGGTCCACTCTCGCTGGCCCAATATCTACATCTGACACCGCAGGGGCGTGATCTGCCGTTACTGGTGGAATGGGTGCGGGCTTTCGTCGGGCTGGAGTATGGGTGGGAAGTCGAACTCAAGGTCGCCGCCGCAGCCGCCACGCCGGCACGCATCGGCGGCGCTGAGAAATTGGGATGGGCAACCTGGCTGGGAGACAGTGATACGACACGGGCTGCAACCGGCATGGTTTTCGAACCTGAACAATACATGCGTCAGGGTAGCCGGTTGACACAAGGCGGGATGGGAATATAGAGATGTTCAATAAATTGACGCAAACACTACAAAACCTGATGGGCGCGACGCCGGAATGGCTGGCGCCGTTATCCGATACGGCGCCATGCGGCCCGAATCTGGAGTACGACTCCGAATACATGTTGCTGATGGCGAAAGCCGAGCCAAAGAGCAGCGCCCAATACGGCGATTTTGTCGACATGCCGGAAGCACCCAACTGGGCGGAGATCGAGCGTGATTGCCGCCGCTTGCTGTTACGCTCACACGACATCACGTTACTGACGCTTTTGTTGCGATGTCGCACGCGCGGGGCGCAAGCGGCCGGTTTGCATGAAGGCATGGCCATGCTGGTTGGCTTTCTGGAGCACTATCCCGAGTTCATCCATCCGCAATTACTGATTGACGGTGAACGGGATCCGGCGCTGCGCGCAAATGCGCTTGCTGCTTTGGTCGATCCAGACGGCCTGCTATCCGATATCCGTGAGATCACGTTATCCAAAAGCTTAGCCATGCGCCTGCAGGTGCGTGATGTAGAACGCGCCTTCGCTTTGCCGCGTCCGGCCGATGCTTTGTCTGCAGAGGTAGTGCAACGTCAACTGGCCGATTTGCATCATGCGCGGGATGCTACGTTGAAGGACTTGGCCGAGACATTGTTACTGCTTGAGCGATTGCAAAAATGGTGCCATGACAATTTGCCGGAGCACGCACCGGATTTGTATCCGCTGATTCGCCTGCTGGGATTGTTCGGGTCGAAGTCGAACGTAGTCGTGCAAAAACCGCATGCCAAGGTAAATGCAGCAGTCCCGTTAGTTGCTGGAGCAGAAGCCAGGCACCCGGCTTTCTCCCCAAGCCACATCCACAAATACTTGAATGTATTCAATGAACAAGGGGGTACATCAATGACTCAGACCATACTTTCCAGCCACCCGATAGATGGGCGCCAGGCGGCCTTGCAATCGATCCGGGATGCGCGAGAATGGTTCGAGCTGGCGGAGCCGAGCAGTCCGGTTGCGGTACTGCTGCGCCAGGCAGAAAAAATGGTCGGAAAGCGATTTTCCGAAGTGGCGCAGTCGATTCCACCGGATTTGCTGGAGCGCTGGGAGCAGGATTGATGCGGGCCGCGACTGGATGACACAAGGCAATATCTTCCATTTGGGAGTATGCTAATTAGTCTGCACCAGTTACTCTGCATTCATCCCTCTAAAATTTACCGGTAAGAGCCCCAAATGGAAAAACAACGGGAGAAACTGCGCATCACAAACGAGCCAACTGAGTTGGATGTTCCTCTCGTTCACCGTTTTCTGTCTGAAGAATCGGCATGGGCGCGCGGAATCCCGCTCGCCACTGTCGAAGAATCGATCCGCCACTCCCTGAATTTCGGCCTGTTTTCCGGTCCAGCGCAAGTGGCTTACGCACGCGTCGTCACCGATTACGCGACGTTTGCCTACCTGGTTGATGTCTTCGTGTTGGCCGAGCATCGCGGTAAAGGTTACAGCGCCGAGCTGATGGCTGCGGTCATGGAGCATCCCCGGCTGCAGGGACTGCGGCGCTTCATGCTGGCGACCAGCACCGCCCACGGTCTGTACGCCAAATTCGGCTTCACAGCGCCGCTCAAGCCGCAAGCGCTGATGGAGCGTTTTGCGCCGGATGTGTACGTGAGCGCGGGCTGATTTGTTCCACCGTACAAGCTGCAGACCTTTGCATGGTTTATAGTTGCATAGTTCATAGTCAATTCATCACTTCACGCCGGCGCGCCGCACCACATCACCATGTATATCCCCAAACACTTTGACGAACCGAGAATCGAAGTCCTGCACGAACTGATTCGTGCGCGGCCGCTGTCGACGCTGGTGACGCTTTCCTCGGGCGGCCTCAACGCCAACCACATTCCCTTGCTGTTGTCGGCGGAAGCGGGGCCTTTTGGTACCTTGCACGGGCACGTGGCGCGCGCTAATCCGGTCTGGCAGGATTTTCAGAAGGAAGTGGAAGTACTGGCGATATTTCATGGCCCGGAAGCTTACATCACCCCCAACTGGTATGCGACCAAGGCTGAAACCGGCAAGGTGGTGCCGACCTGGAATTACGCGGTTGCACACGCCTACGGCACGTTGCGCATCATCGATGATGCCAGCTGGTTGCCAACGCATCTGGCAGCGCTTACCGCGCACAATGAAACGGCTTTCCCGGCGCCTTGGAAATTTTCCGACGCGCCGGCTGACTACACAGAAAAACTGATAGGCGCGATTGTCGGCATCGAGATTGTGATTACGCGCTTGTCCGGCAAGTGGAAGGTTAGCCAGAACCAGCCGGCGCAGAATCAGGCAACGGTGATTGAGGGCTTGCGTGCACAAGGCAGCGAAGAGTCGCTGGCCATGGCGGCACTGGTTGAGGCGGGTAAGACTGCGCGTTAGAAGGCGATTCCAGCGAGGCATTCTGCGGAGCTTTCAGCGTGGCCGTGCTGTACTATCGTAACCTTTCAATGAAACCCGCTTGCACAGCATTCCGCCTGTATTCAAAACTCATGTCACGCAAACAACTAGCGCATACATTTGCTTCTCATCTCACGTTCGGGGCCGGCAGCCGGTTTTGGTTCGGCCTGATGCTGATGGCCGCGACAGCTGCGCCGATCGTCGCGCATGCGGACGATATCGAGGAAGAGACTTGGGGCATCAAAGGCCAGGCCACCTATATCTGGCAGAAAAAGCCTTCTTTCGATGCAGCTTATTCGGGAACAAATAGCTTAGGCACGCAGGCCGAAAAGGGTTATTCCTTTTCCGGCACGCTGTTTTTGGGCGTGCGGCCATGGCGCGGCGGCGAGTTGTACTTCAATCCGGAAGTCGTGCAAGCGGTGCCCATGTCCGGCCTGACCGGCTTGGGCGGGATGATGGATTCGGAACAGCAAAAGGGCTGCAGCCCGAATCCGACCTTTTACCGTGCAAGATTGTTCTTGCGCCAAACCTGGGGTTTCGGCGGCGGCAAGCAAGCGCTTGAATCGGCGCCCAACCAACTGGCCGGGATGGTGGATAAACGACGCCTGGTACTCACCGCAGGCAATCTTAGCATCATCGATATTTTCGACAGCAATGCTTATGCCCATGATGGTCGCACCCAATTTTTGAACTGGGCATTGTCGGCGTATGGCGCCTACGATTATGCCGGCGACACGCGTGGCTATACCTGGGGTGCCGCAGCGGAATATTATTACGACGACTGGGTTGTGCGCGGCGGCAGATTCATGGTGCCGCTGGAATCCAACGGCCAGCGCCTGGATACCCGCCTGACCAAATATCATAGCGACCAGATCGAGCTGGAACATGATCATGTGATCGGTGCCCAACCCGGGAAAGTGCGCGTGCTGTTTTTCCGTAACAAGGAAATCATGGGCAGTTTTTCCGATGCCGTGGCTTACGCAGCGCTCAACGGTGGTACGCCTGATGTGGCTTCGGTGCGTAAAGGGCAGATTAAACATGGCTATGGCGTTAATCTGGAACAAAGCTTGCGCGACGACATCGGCGTCTTTGCCCGGGCCAGCCGCAATGACGGCAAAACGGAAACTTACTCGTTTTCTGAAATCGAGCGTTCCTTGAGTGCGGGGATTGCGCTCAAGGGCAGCAGTTGGCATCGTGAAAATGACACGGTCGGCCTGGCGTTGATACAAAACGGCTTAAGCAAAGCGCATCAACAGTATCTGGCAGCCGGCGGTCTTGGTGTGTTTATCGGCGACGGTCAGTTGAACTACAGGCCGGAACGTATCCTGGAAGCCTATTACAGTTTCAGCGTGTCGAAAGGCGTTTCATTAACGGCCGATTTGCAGCGTTTTTATAATCCCGCCTATAACGCCGACCGCGGGCCGGTAACGGTAGGCTCGCTGCGGCTGCACGCTGAATTCTAGCTCGGCTTCGGGTCTTTGGGTAATCAGCTGCCAAGTGTACTGGCGCGCCGTAGCAGCTCGACTGGCAGCATCACGTGGGGTTCGACCTGAGCATCTTCCAGCAATAGCTTGATGCCCATCCGGCCCATGGTTTCCTTGTCCACTGCCAGCGTGGTTAATGGCGGAGTGGAGCTGCTGGCCGCATCGATATTGTCGAAACCGACAATCGCGATATCTTCCGGAATTCGCAGGCCGCGCGCCTGGCACGCATTCATGACAGCCAGCGCGGTAGCGTCGTTATAGCAAAACACGGCATCGGGCGGAGCATCGGATTCCAGCAAGCTTTGCATCGCGGCGGCGGCATGCAGAGGGAGTTCCGGGCCTGACGGCAAGGTGATCTCCATGCGCGGGTCGAACAAGCGGCCCGCCTCGAACAGCGCCTGATGGTAGCCTAGCGCGCGTTGCGCAATACTGTAGTGAGACAAGGGTCCGCTGATGAAAGCCACTCGTTGCCGGCCAAGTTCTATCAGATGACGGGTGGCGGCCAGTGCGCCACTCAGGTTGTCTGAGATCACGGAGCGGAAGCCGGGAGCGCACAAGTCGATCAATACCATCGGCTTGCCGGTCCGTGCCAGTAACTCCAGCACTTCCGGTTCCATGAAGCCGGCCACTGCCAGCGCATCGGGTTCATGCAGGCGGATCTGTTCCATCACATTGTCGGCGGGGCCGATGGACAGCACGGTCGGCACGATGCTGCGCTCGCGGCAGGCGGCTTCCACGCCGTGCAACACTTGCGAAAAAAACGGGCTGGCGACGAAATTGTTGTGCTGGCGATGTTGCAGGAAGGTCAGGCGCCGGATTCTTCCCTGGCGCAGGTTGGATTCGTTATAGCCAAGCTGGGCCGCAATTTTTTTTACGTGCTGGCGCGTTTGTTCGGTCAAGCCGGGCTGCTTTTTCAAGGCGCGCGATACGGTGCCGATGGATACCTTTGCTATCGATGCGATATCCCGAATCGTTGGTCTCATGATTTCTTCCTGCGGGTTGGCGCATGCATTTGCCTGAGTGGTGGCCGCTGCTTGCCGCCGGCGTCGCTGTTACCCAGGATTGTTTTCATTGGGTAGTAATGTATAGTAAAAAAAATTAATTTACAATTTCCCTTAAGAATAAAATCGCATAACATATTGTTATATATGGATTTATTCGTAATTCGTTAAATAAATCAGTTTAATAAACCTGTTAAATTTCGATTTCTCGACAAGAGCGGAATGAGGATTTGCTGAACAACAATGCCGGAAACAAAAATGGCGGATGACCTGGAACGGTCATCCGCCATTTTCATTATTACCGGGTCTCTATTGCGGCTTCAGATGCTTAGCTAAAAATCCTTCCATCGCCGTATAAAAATCAAAGCGATTTTCCTCGTTGTGAAAACCATGGCCTTCGTTATCCTTCACCATGTATTCGACCGGTACGCCACGCTTGCGCAGGCTTTCGACGATCTGGTCGGATTCCGCCTTGTTGACGCGCGGATCGTTGGCGCCTTGTGCAACGAATAGCGGCGTCTTGATGCGGTCGGTATGCAAGGCTGGTGAGACTGCCGTCAGCAAATCCTTGTCCTTGACCGGACCGCCGACCATTTCATGCATCTGGTCGAGGAACGGTTTCCAGTACGGCGGGATGGTTTTCATGAAGGTAAACATATTCGAGACGCCGACATAGTCGACCGCCGCCGCGTACAGATCCGGCGTGAAGGTGACGCCGGCCAGTGTCGCATAACCGCCGTACGAACCGCCGTAGATCGCCACCCGCCTGGGATCGGCGATGCCTTGCTGAACCAGCCATTGCACGCCATCGGTGATGTCATCCTGCATGGTCTTTCCCCATTGCTTGAACGAGGCTTCCCAGAACCCGCGGCCGTAGCCGGTCGAGCCGCGGTAGTTCATCTGCAGCACGGCGTAGCCGCGGTTTGCCAGCAATTGCACTTCCGGGTTGTAACCCCACACATCGCGCACCCACGGGCCGCCATGCGGGTTGACGATCACCGGCAGGTTTTTCGGATCTTTACCGAGCGGCAGCGTCAGATAGCCGTTGATGAGCAAGCCGTCGCGCGCCTTGTATTGCACCGGTTTCATCACCGCCATGTCGTGTTCGGCGATGGCGGGATTGATATCGGCCAGCTTGGCCAGCGTGCCGGTCTTGCTGTCGAACAGGTAGCGGCTGCCTTGGGTACGGTCATTGTAGGCCGCCACGATCCACTTCGATTCGTCCTTGGTGTGCGACTGCGTGATGATTTCGTAGCCGGGCAGTTTTTCTTGCAGGGTTTTGTGCAAGGCTTCGCTTTGCGGGTCGAGGTATTTGTATTGGGCTTTCCAGGTGGTATAGCTGATCTCGGTCAGCACCTTGCGCTTCTTCGAGTAGGAAAGTCCGTCAACGTCGACTTCGTGATTTTCATACAGCACCTGTTCTTCCTTGGCTGTTTCCGGATCGAGGATGACGATCGCCTGCTTGTCGCGGCCAAGGTTGGAGGATGCGTAGAGCTTCTTGTTATCGAAAGTAAAGAACAGCGGGCTGACCGAATCCTTGAAGGAAGTCGTCAGCACGGTTTTGAACGGTTCGCCTTCCGTAGCGCGATACAGCAGGCTGGTGTTGACGCCGTCGGAAGTGGTCGCGGCGCGTACCTTGCCGTCGTGATCGGTAATCCAGGACTGGATGGTGCCAGGGTTTTGCGCAACAAGTTTTTCAGCGCCGGTCTTGACGTTGACGCGATAGACATCGAATACTTCAGCGTTGCGCTTGTTATGGCTGACCAGTATTTCTTCCTTGTTGTCCTCCAGGTCATCGACAATCTGGGCTCGTACCTTGGGATACGGTGTCAGGTCTTTGAGGCCTTTACCGTCGCGGCCCACCGATACCACGTGAAAATTCTCATCGCCGCCGAAATCCTTGGCGAACAGGAGGTGGTCGTCGCCTTTCCAGAAGTAGCCGCTGATGTCGCGTGCTTTCTCGGAGGTGATGCGCTGCGGCGCTGCATCCGAGCCGACGGTTTTGACGAAGATGTTCATGCGTCCTTCCCAGGGTTGCATGAAGCTGATGTATTTGCCGTTGGGTGAAATCTGGAATCCGCTTTGCTCGGGATTGCGGAAGAAGTCGCGCACTGAATATTGCTTTTGCTGGCTAGCTGCCAATGCATCCCCGCCCAGCATGGAAAAACTGAAACATGTTGCGGTAACCACTTGATAAATCGAGCGCATCAAAAACCTCCAAAAAATACTTCGAGCGGGTTCTATTGAATTTCCATTATATGGATAAATTGGAAACGTCTCTCAATCAGTCAACATCTGAAGCATATGTCTGGGACATATCGACATGCGAAATCGTTCGTTAGCGATTGCCGGAGCCTGTGTGAAGACCGTGTTTTATTGTCAGGCCAAAATCCACGGAGAAAAAATGCGTCGCAAATAACGATTACGCCGTGAAGGCGGGTTTGTCATTGCAGCGCGATGCGATTGCGGTTGAGGAGGCCAAAGGCCCTTATGCCAATCTGATTGTCGCGCGGGCGGAAGACAAAGACAAACCTTGGGTGAAGAAACTGGTCAAAGCCTACCAGTCGGAGCAGGTGCGGCAGTTTATCGAAGCGGAATTCAAGGGCCCCCTGATTCCCGCATTCTGATCAATTATCGAACAGGCGGCCCAGTTCGACACCCGGCTGTGGAGCGCGCATGAACGCCTCGCCCACCAGGAATGCATTGACGTTGGCGTCGCGCATGAGTTTGACGTCGTCCCGGGTGTGAATCCCCGATTCGGTCACGACCAGCTTGTCCGCAGGTATCTGTGGCAACAAGCCCAGCGTGTTTTGCAGTGAGGTGTCGAAAGTGCGCAGGTTACGATTATTGATGCCGAGCAGGGCGGTTTTCAGTTTCAGCGCCGCTTGTAGTTCTTCCGCGTTATGCACTTCCACCAGCACGCTCATGCCCAGCTCATGGGCAACAGCTTCCATTTCCGCCATCAAGCCATGATCCAAGGCAGCGACGATCAGCAAGATAGCGTCGGCGCCCCATGAGCGGGCTTGATAGACCTGGTACGGATCGATCATGAAATCCTTGCGCAGGACAGGTAAGGCACATGCGGCGCGCGCTTGTTGCAGATACTCGGGGGCGCCCTGGAAAAACTGGATATCGGTAAGCACCGACAAGCAAGCCGCACCGTGCGCTGCGTAGTCGACCGCAATCTCGGCCGGCCGGAAATCTGCCCGAATCACGCCTTTGGATGGCGATGCTTTCTTGACTTCGGCAATCACGCCGGCATGGCCCGCTGCAATTTTTGCACGCAGGGCTGCTTCATAAGCGCGCAAACCGGCGCGCGCTTCTGCGTCGGACTCGACGTCACGGCGCAGGCTGGCAAAATCTTGCTGTTTTTTTGCTGCAGCAACTTCATCCGCTTTGACAGCGAGGATCTTATTCAAAATATCTGACATGGTACTTGTCCTTTACAGCGTTTTCGTTCTCTTTAACCGCGGTTACGAGCGGCCGGCGGCGGCGATGGCTTGCGTGGCTTGCACGAATTGATCGAGTTTGGCTTTCGCAGCACCCGAAGCGAGAACGGCGCGCGCTTTATCCAGGCCATCGGCAATCGAACTGGCGACACCGGCTGCGTATAAAGCTGCGCCGGCGTTGATGGCGACGATATCGCGCGCCGGGCCCGGCTGGTCTTCCAGCGCTTCCAATACCCGTTGTTTCGACTCTGTCGAGTTGGCTACTTTCAGATTGCGGCTGGCAATCATTTGCATGCCAAAGTCTTCGGGATGGATTTCGTACTCGCGAATTTCACCGTTCACCAGTTCGCCTACCATGGTGCCGGCTCCCAGCGAGACTTCATCCATATTGTCGCGACCCCACACCACGATGGCATGTTGCGCGCCCAGGCGTTGCAGCACGCGCACCTGGATCCCGACCAGATCGGGGTGGAACACGCCCATCAGGATATTCGGCGCGCCGGCCGGATTGGTCAAAGGACCAAGGATATTGAAAATGGTGCGCACACCCAATTCTTTGCGCACCGGCGCCGCATGCTTCATCGCTGCGTGGTGATTCGGCGCGAACATGAAACCGATGCCGGTCTGCTCTATCGATTCTGCCACCTGGGCCGGCGTCAGGTTGATATTGGCGCCGAACGATTCCAGCACATCGGCGCTACCGGACGAAGACGATACGCTGCGGCCGCCATGCTTGGCCACCCGGGCGCCAGCGGCGGCGGCGACAAACATCGAGGCAGTTGAAATGTTGAAGGTTTGCGCACCGTCGCCACCGGTGCCGACGATATCGACCAGGTTGGCGGTGTCGCGGCAGGGCACAGGCGTGGCGAATTCACGCATGACTTGGGCCGCTGCGGCAATCTCGCCGATGGTTTCTTTTTTGACGCGCAGACCCATGGTCAACGCCGCAATCATGAGCGGCGACATTTCACCCTTCATGATGCGACGGAACAGCGACAGCATTTCATCGTGAAAGATTTCACGATGCTCGATACAGCGCAACAGAGCTTCTTGATCGGAGATAGACATGACTTCCTTGCTACGAAATACGATTTACGATTTACGAATTAGAGCGGTGGCACCGGCTCAGTTACCGGTGCGCCGACGCTAAAGGCTCAGGCAGCTCTTTGAACGAAATTACGCAGCAAGGCGTGTCCGTGTTCCGACAAGATCGATTCCGGGTGAAATTGCACGCCCTCGATATCGTATTCCTTGTGCCGAACGCCCATGATTTCGCCGTCTTCGGTCCATGCCGTGATTTCCAGGCAAGCCGGGATCGAACTGCGCTCGATGGCCAGCGAATGGTAACGAATCACCGTAAACGGATTGGGCAAATCCTTGAATACGCCGACGCCGGTATGGGTAATCGGCGAGGTCTTGCCGTGCATGACCTTTTGCGCGCGGATCACCTTGCCGCCGAATGCCTCACCGATCGCCTGATGGCCAAGGCAAACGCCGAGGATTGGCAACTTGCCGGCAAATTGCTGCAACAGGTCGACGCAAATCCCGGCTTCCTTCGGGCTGCACGGGCCTGGCGACAGGCAGATGCGGTCCGGCTTCAGCGCGTTGATTTCATCGAGCGTGATTTCGTCATTGCGGAACGTCCGCACATCCTCACCCAGTTCACCGAAGTATTGCACCAGGTTGTAGGTGAAGGAATCGTAGTTGTCGATCATTAGCAGCATAGTAGTTCTAACCCATTGATTTTGTTTGGGAGTTCTGCCCGCAGGATGCTTGCTTGCACTATATGTTGTTCTGTTGTTACAACATTAATGCAAAAATTTCACGGGCAACACTAAATCAGCCCTTAATTATAGGACGTAGCGTGGTTTTGGCTTTCCACCAACCTTGATCTAGGGACGCCATCGCAGCTGCTGCGTCGCAAGCTGGATAAAGTTGGCAGTGAGGCGGGATGTATTCATCTATGGGGATAGGGTTCAGTGCAAGCACATGTCGTTGATGCAAAGTATAGCGTCATGGCGGCAAAGCGTGGCAATAATCATGATCAAAAACAGGAATATCAAGGAATATCGAGGTATATCGAGATCGGTCCGGTTTTCGGTGCTACGTTGACAAATGCGTCTTTGATTCCTAAGATTTATTCTCAAGCGTGCTCGCAGCAGGCCGTTTGTGTACATCGGATTTGCGCAATCATATTGCTGCAATGAAGGAGTTCACCATGTCACGCAAATACATCGATTGCCGCGAATATCCAAGCGATAGCAACTGTTCAGTGGCGATCGCCGCAGATAGCGATGAAGAATTGCTGGCGGCGGCAGTCCAGCATGCAGTCAGCGTTCACGGTCACAAGGACACACCGGAATTACGTAGCCAGCTTGGGCAGTTATTCAAGGAAGGCACACCGCCGCTGAAACTCTGACCAAGGGCAGCATTGCTCCGGATCAAATTTCCCCGTCCAGACCGTCTTGTACCTGTTCCGCCGCGCGCAATACAGCGCGCGCCTTGTTCTCGGTTTCCTGCCATTCCATCTCAGGCACCGAATCGGCGACGATGCCGGCTGCCGCTTGCACATACAGCATGCCATCCTTGATGACGCCGGTGCGGATCGCGATGGCGACATCCATTTCGCCGCCGAACGACAGGTAGCCGCAGGCGCCGCCGTAGATGCCGCGCTTGGTCAGTTCCAGCTCGTCGATGATTTCCATCGCCCGTACCTTGGGCGCTCCGGACAGGGTGCCGGCCGGGAAAGTGGCTTTCAGCACATCCAGGTTCGACAGGCCGGATTTGAGCTCGCCTTCGACGTTGGAAACGATGTGCTGCACATGTGAATATTTTTCGATCACCATCTGATCGGTGACCTTGACGCTGCCGGTCTCGGCAATACGGCCGATATCGTTACGCGCCAGATCGATCAGCATCACGTGTTCGGCGATTTCTTTCGGGTCGGCCAGCAGTTCGGTGGCCAGTTGCGCATCTTGCTCTGGCGTAGCGCCGCGCGGGCGGGTGCCGGCCAGCGGACGGATGGTGATTTTGCGTTTGGCCTCGCCGTCTGCCTTAGGCGCCGAGGTTTGCTCATTGCGCACCAGGATTTCTGGCGATGCTCCGACAATCTGCATGTCGCCGAAATTGTAGAAATACATATACGGCGACGGATTCAGCGAGCGCAAGGCGCGATACAGCATCAGCGGCGAATCGACATAGGGTTTCTTGATGCGCTGTCCGATCTGGACCTGCATCAAGTCGCCGGCCATCACATATTCCTGGGCCTTGGCGACGGCCTTCAGATAATCTTCTTTTTTGAATTCGCGGATGATTTCGGTACGTACCGAAGCCGAGGTAACCGGTGCATCGGCCGGACGGCGCAGCATGTTGCGCAAGTCTTTCAGGCGTTGCCGTCCTTTGGAGAATGCTTCCGGCTGGGTCGGATCGGCATACACGATCAGGTACAGTTTGCCGGACAGGTTGTCGATTACCGCCAGTTCTTCCGTCAGCAGCAATTGAATGTCGGGCAGGCCCAGATCATCCTTGGGTGTCGAGTTTGCCAGGCGCTTTTCGATATGGCGCACCGTGTCGTAACCGAAATAACCAGCCAGACCACCGCAAAAACGTGGCAGGCCAGGGCGCAGCGCCACTTTATAACGGGACTGGAATTCGGCGATGAAATCGAGCGGATTGCCTTCATGGCTTTCGATTACCTTGTCGTCCTTGATCACTTCAATCCGCGTGCCGTAGCTGCGCAACAGCGTCGATGCAGGCAAGCCGATGAAGGAGTAGCGGCCGAAGCGTTCGCCGCCGACTACCGATTCAAGCAGGAAAGTGTTTTTACCCGTGTGCTGGGTTTGCGCCAGTTTCAGGTACAGCGTCAACGGCGTTTCAAGATCGGCAAAAGCTTCTGCGATCAGCGGAATACGGTTGTAGCCTTGCGTGGCCAGCGATTTGAATTCGAGTTCGGTCATGTTCTTCTCCAGGTCGCTATTGTAAAACAGCGGTGGTGTACTACAAAAAACGTTGCTTGCGATTAATCTTTATTGAATAGCAGGCAGCAGCGATCGGCGGACTTACTTAGTTAGTCCAGGATTGCCAGCGTCGCCATAGCCAGGCCTCAGGGGCGGCTAGTGGGACTTGATGTTTTTTGTCGAGAAGCATGAGAGATAGGGCCGTATTAAATAAGTCGATTCAAGTCGATTCAAGTCGATTCAGTGGCTTATATTTTGTGCAGCAACAAGCAGCGAAGCGACTATACCATCGGAATCGACGTCTTGTATAGACTCGCCGTGATTGTAGCCATAAGGCACGTTAAACACCGGGCAACCGGCGGCGCGCGCGGCCTGGGCGTCGTTGCTGGAGTCGCCGATGGCGACGACTTGCGCCGGTTGCAGCTTGAAATCGGCGCACACTGCCAGCAGCGGCATCGGGTCCGGCTTTTTCAACGGGAAGGAATCACCGCCGTAGACTACCTCGAAATAATCGCGTAAACCGGTTTTTTCCAGCAGCGCCACGGCGAATGCCAGCGGCTTGTTGGTGACGCATGCCAGTCGCAAACCTTTGTCCTGCATCGCTTGCAAGCCATCCACCACACCTGGAAAGAGCTTGGCATAGCTGCCGTTGACGACAGCATAGTGGCTTTGATACGAATCCAGCGCCGCGTCAAAACGCTGCTCCACTTCCGTCGGCGGATAATCGACGCCAAGTACGCGCCGGATCAGGTTTTCGCTGCCCTTGCCGACAAAATCGATAATCGTTTTTTGCGGCAATGGCGCCAGTTCCAGTTCGGCCCGCATGCGATTGACGGCGACATGGAAATCCGGCGCGGTATCAAGCATTGTGCCGTCCAGGTCGATGATGGCGGCGGCGATGCCCTTCAGGGCAACGATTTCAGGCGGGGCTGCTGAACTTGCTGTACTCATGTTGATGCCAACTGGGTCCGCATGGCGTCGATCACGGCTTTATAGTCCGGTTTGCCGAAGATGGCCGAACCGGCGACAAAAGTATCGGCGCCGGCTTTTGCGGCTGCGGCGATATTGTCGATTTTGATGCCGCCGTCGACTTCCAGCATGATCTCGCGGCCCGAGGCGTCAATTCGCTGCCGTGCTTCGGCGATTTTCTTGAGCGCTTCCGGAATGAACGATTGGCCGCCGAAGCCGGGATTGACCGACATGATCAGGATGATGTCGATCTTATCCATGACGTAATCCAGGTAACTCAACGGCGTGGCCGGATTGAACACCAGGCCGGCCTTGCAGCCGTTGTCGCGGATCAGTTGCAGGGAGCGGTCGACGTGGTCCGATGCTTCCGGGTGGAAAGTAATGATGTTGGCGCCAGCCTTGGCAAAGTCGGGAATGATGCGGTCCACCGGCTTTACCATCAGATGGACGTCGATCGGCACTTGTACATGCGGCCGGATTGCTTCGCATACCAGCGGCCCGATGGTCAGGTTAGGAACATAATGGTTGTCCATCACGTCGAAATGAATGATGTCGGCGCCGTCACGGACAACATTGCGTACTTCTTCACCCAGGCGGGCGAAGTCGGCGGAAAGGATACTGGGAGCGATACGATAGGTTGGCATGGCGGACAAATCCAGAAAAGGGCGCTAAAAGAGCGCTATTTTACCCTTTAGCCTTGCGCCTGGCTTTCTGGCAGCTTGCGTCCCGGGGTAAATTCGTGTGCAATGGCCCTCTAGTCACAACTATGCCTATCCGCAACAGGAGGCTAGTTCAATCGAGGAAACCAGCATGGCCGCCTATGAATTTACCGTTACCGTCAGAACCCAATACCTGGAAGAACAATCTGAGCCTGACAGTTCGCACTATGTATTTGCCTATGCGATCACGATCAAGAACACCGGGCAAGTCGCGGCCCAATTGATTTCACGTCATTGGGTGATTACCGACGCGAACAACCATGTCGAGGAAGTGCGCGGCCTGGGAGTGATCGGCCACCAGCCGTTGTTGCAGCCGGGCGAACAGTTTGAATACACCAGCGGTACTTCGATGGCGACGCCGCAAGGTTCGATGGTGGGCGAATATTTCTGCGTAGCCGAGGACGGCGAGCAATTCGAGGCACGGATCCCGGAATTCATCCTGTCCCTGCCGCGCACGCTGCATTGACCGCATTTAGATTGACTGCATTTAGATTGAATCTATTGGTCCTTGCCCTTGTCTTCTGGTGGCAATGACTTCGCGGGCGGTTTCCGATCCGGCTTGCGGCCGGAAAACATGGTCCACCAGACAATGAATGCGAAAACGAAGAAGGCGAAGCACGCTTCGAGAGCCACTAACCACATAAAGAATCCTAAATGCTATTTAAACGTATCAGTCTACCTGCTTCTGCCTTAACTGCCTTAATCATCGGACTCAGTTTAGCTGCCTGCACCACCACCCCAATTACACCGCCGGCGCCGCAAACGCCGCAAATTGCGCCGCAACCCGGCACTCCGACTGCGCCATCCGCCACGCCTGGCGCAAATTTGCGCGCTACCACCTTTGCCGCTTTGCCAGGCTGGGGTAGCGATGATTTGCGCCAGGTGTTGCCGGCTTTCCTGACTTCATGTTCAACCTTGGCGCGCAAAAGCGACTGGAAAGAGCCGTGCGCCATTGCCGCGGGCCTGGATGGCAACAATGAAAATGCAATACGCATTTTTTTCCAATCCTTCTTCACGCCTTATCAAGTTGTCAACGCTGATGGTACCGATAATGGCTTGGTGACCGGTTACTACGAACCTTTGCTAAAAGGCGCCCGCAAGCGCGGCGGCCCCTATCAAACACCTATTTACCGGGCGCCGGACGACTTGATCACAGTCGACCTGGCGAGCGTCTATCCCGAATTGAAGGGCTTGCGTCTGCGCGGCCGCCTGGTGGGTAATAAGGTGCTGCCGTATCCGAGCCGTGCCGAACTGGACAAATCCGGGGTTCTGGCGGGTAAGGAAATCTTATGGGTGGACGACCCTATCGATGCATTTTTCCTGCAGGTGCAGGGTTCCGGCAGGGTCCAGCTGAATGACGGCAGCAGCATAGTGCGTGTCGCTTATGCCGATCAAAACGGTTATCCCTACAAGTCGATTGGCCGTTATCTGGTCGATAAAGGGGAGCTGACCCTGGCTCAGGCTTCGGCGCAAGGGATCAAAGCCTGGCTGGCGGCCAATCCGGGCCGGCAACAGGAGTTGCTGAATGCGAATCCTAGCTATGTCTTCTTTAAGGAAGAGAAAGTGCTCGACCCGAGCGTCGGCCCCAAAGGTGCGCAAGGCGTGCCGCTGACGCCGCTGCGTTCGATCGCGGTAGATCCACAATTCGTGCCTCTCGGCACGCCGGTGTTCCTGGCGACCACGCAGCCGAATAACAATGCGCCGTTGCAGCAGCTGATGGTGGCGCAGGATACTGGCGGCGCTATCAAGGGGGCGGTAAGAGCCGACTTCTTCTGGGGTTTTGGTAGTGAGGCGGGTGATAAAGCCGGCAAGATGAAACAGCGCGGCATGATGTGGCTGTTGTTGCCAAAGCTGGCAGCTTCGCGTTAACGCATTAAAGAATGACGATATGGCAGGTAAGACTCGACGCCGCCAGGCGTCGAGTTGCCGTGCTGGTGAAAAACTCAGCGCAGAACCAGCACCGGGATAGTCGAGTGCGCCAGTACCCGTTGGGTTTTGCTTCCTAAGAACAGCCGGCTCAGGCCGCTGCGCCCGTGCGAAGCCATGAAAATAGCGTCGCAATGATATTTTTCTGCTGCGCTGATGATTTCTTCGTCCGGATTGAAGGCTTGTGCTGTCAGCATTTCGCAGGGAACGCCTGCATTCCTGGCGGCATCGGCGACTTTTTGGACGTTGAGTTTTGCTAGCGCCAGCATGTTTTCTTCATAGGTGCCGGGATCGGTCGCCATGGTGCTCTCCGCCATCGGCGAGAACGGGTAAGGTTCGGCAACTGAGAGGGCGATTATCTTACCGCTGCTGAATTTGGCAAATTCAATCGCTGTATTGATGGCCTTGTCCGACAAATGGGAGCCGTCGGTAGGTACAAGAATGGTTTTGAACATGGCTTGCCTCCTTCTGGTGGAAAAAGGTGTGTCGGTCAAAATCGGGCGATCTTGTCGGTAATCGGTAATGGTAATCAATAATGATCAGTAATATACAGTAGCGTTACGTATATATAGACAGTCTGAAAACAGGAAGATTCCTTGGAAGACTGTTAAGTATCTGGCTTACAGTCATCCTATCCCTTATCTGGCAGCGCTACAATTAAGTTTATTCGACTCACGTAAATGGGATCTGCTATGACATACGAAAATATTCTGGTTGAAACACAGGGAAAAGTTGGTCTGGTCCATCTGAATCGTCCTAAGGCCCTGAACGCCTTGAACGATCCGTTGATGAGCGAATTGGGCGACGCTTTACTGAAATTCGATGCTGATCCTGAAATCGGCTGCATCATCATTACAGGCAGCGAAAAGGCATTTGCCGCCGGCGCCGACATCGGCAGCATGGCCCAGCTGAGCTATATGGATGCATTCAAAGGCGACTTCATCACCCGTAACTGGGAGAAAATCCGCAGCGTGCGCAAGCCGGTGATTGCTGCTGTGGCAGGGTTTGCCTTAGGTGGTGGCTGTGAGCTGGCGATGATGTGCGATTTCATTATTGCGGCCGACAATGCCAAATTCGGCCAGCCGGAAATCAAGCTGGGCATCATCCCCGGCGCCGGCGGCACCCAGCGTTTGCCGCGGGCAATATCAAAGTCCAAGGCGATGGACATGTGCTTGACCGCCCGCATGATGGACGCCGCTGAAGCCGAGCGCGCCGGCCTGGTGTCGCGCGTGGTTCCGCTGGAACGGCTGCTGCAGGAGGCAATGGAAGCGGCAATCGTGATTTCCTCGATGTCGTTGCCGGCAGTCATGATGATCAAGGAGTCGGTCAACCGCGCCTATGAAACTACTCTGGCAGAGGGTATCAACTATGAGCGCCGGCTGTTCCACAGCACCTTTGCCACAGAGGACCAAAAGGAAGGCATGCAGGCGTTCCTGGGGAAACGTTTACCTGTTTTTAAAAATCTTTAACAAATCGCTTGCCATAGGGCGAAAGGGTTTGCTATAGTTCGCCTCCCGTTGAGAACGACGCGAAAGAAGTGAAGCAGCTGAGAGGTAAATAGGCTGTTTTTGCGGGCGGAGTTTGAGGGGGAAAAGCGGGTTAGGAAGTTGTGGTGGCAGTAAAAAGTTTTTCGGTGAGTAGTAAAAAAGTAGTTGACGAAAAACTG
>NZ_JAGQED010000037.1 GCF_018304965.1 Collimonas antrihumi | reverse complement strand
GATCAACGGGGATGAGGCTAGGTGCTTTCTGCTTCTTCGGTTTCTTTGTGGTCATTACGTCGGTCATGGAATTTCCCTTTCGGTATTATTTCATAACCCCGTTCACACAGAAAATCTGACAGGCTCAATATTGGCAGCGTTTAAAAAAGCAGCGACGACGAATGATATTGCATACGTAACGAAAAATTGCAAATCTGTGGAGGCCTCAATATCGGTTGCGCCATAGACAGAATCCAACCAATCCAAGAACGACGCGTAGCCGCTGGTCATAAGCGCCGTGCCTATCCATGGCAGTAACATGAAAGCCACCGCTATAACGCACGCCAGCAAATAAAGATAGCGCCAATTCTTCATCGTACGGTCAATCTGCCATACGCTTCAAGCGAGGAATCAGGAATTGCAATTGGCGCGGCCCTTCTCAAAATAGATTTAACCCTCTGCCAAGCCATTACATCATTAATCGTCACGCATCCTTTGCTGATCTTTCTCCAACTTGCCGGATGCAATCGAAATTCACCGCGCCTAACCATATCGCAAAACATTTCATCGTCAATCTTGTTGTCGATAGCATAGAGCGCAAACCAATCTGTAATCAAGCTGGCCCCCCGAAGTAGTTATTTATTTATCAACCATTCAGTGTATCAGGAAGATTTAACATTAACAAATTGATAATTTAATGATGTGACACTATCCGAGCCATTTACGGATTTGGTTTTCCTTTCAAAGCGGCATCAAGGTGCAAAGCAGAAGCGGTTTCCCTCTAAGTCGTTATGGCATCGAACGGCAATTTGCGCAGACGTTTTCCGGACAACGCAGCGACAGCGTTAGCGATGGCTGGCGCAATCGGCGGCACCGGCGGTTCGCCGACTCCCGTCGGCGTATCAGCGCTGGGCACCACATGGACATCGACTACCGGACAACTGCCCATATACGCCGGCGTGTAATCGGAAAAATTGGATTGCTGCACGACGCCGTTTTTCAGCGTGATCTGATTGCCGGGCAAGGTGGTGGAGATGCCGAACACCACGCCGCCCTGGATTTGCGCTTCGATGGTGCGCGGGTTGATCGCCATATTGCAATGCACGCCCGCCGTCACGCGATGCACCTGCGGCCGGCCTTCGTGCAGCGACACTTCCACCACGTAGGCAATCGAAGTGTTAAAGCCATGATGCACGGCGACGCCCCAAGCCTGACCCGCAGGCAGCTTGCGTTTGCCATAGCCGGAACGCGCCACCGCCAGCTCCAGCGCTTGCTTGCTGCGCTTGGCCGATTTGTCGAACAGGCTGACACGGTACTCGACCGGATCGCGCCCGACCGAGCGGGCGATTTCGTCGACCAGGGTTTCCATGACAAACGCGTTGTGGCTATGACCCACCGAGCGATACCATAGCACCGGCACGTTGGCCTTCATATTGTGCACCGACAGCGCCAGGTTCGGAATCGCGTAGTGTGATTCCAGCACGCCTTCGGTCATGGTGCCGTCGACGCCGTCCTTCACCAGAAACGATTCAAACGGGCTGCCGGTCAATATCGACTGGCCGGCAATCACGTGCTCCCAGGCCGCGATCTTGCCGCGTCCGTCGTATCCGATGCGCACCCGGTGCACATGCATCGGCCGGTAATAACCGCTCTTGATATCGTCTTCGCGGGAATACATGATCTTGACCGGCGTGCCGCGCATGACCTTGGCCACATACGCCGCCTCTACCGCATTCTCGGATTCCGGCATGGCGCGCCGGCCAAAACCGCCGCCGGCCATCATGGTGTTGAATTCGACCTTGCCGACAGGGATGCCCAGCACCTTGGCGATCGCTTGCCGGTCCATCGATTGAAACTGCGATCCGGCCCAGACCGTGCAGGCGTCGCCGGTGAAATGCACCGTCATGTTGAGCGGCTCCATCGGTGTGTGCGCCAGATAGGGAAACTCGAAGATGGCGTCGATGATCTTGGGCGAGCCGGCTAACGCTGAGATATCCGCTTTGGTAGCCGCCGTGCCGGGCTTCATCACCGCCTCCCGATAGGTCGCGAACAACTGCTCCGAACTGACCGCCTCCACCCCGTTCACGTCCCACTCGATATTCAACGCGTCGCGCGCTTTCTTCGCTATCCAGTAGCCGTCCGCCACCACCACTACGCTCTGGCCGCCGCGAATCCCTGGAATGGTGAATATCTTGCGTACGCCGGGGATTGCTTTGGCGGCACTATCGTCAAGCTTGGTGATCTTGGCGCCCCACGGCACGGCCCGTGCCAGCATCGCCACTTTCATGCCGGGCAGATCAACATCGATGCCGAATTTCTGCTGGCCGCTAGACTTGGCGAACGTATCCAGCCGCGGCGTCGCCTTGCCAATGATGGTGAACTGCTTTGGATCTTTCAACTGCACCTTGTCCGGCACCGGCAACGACATCGCCGCATTGGCGACCGATCCATAACTCAGGCGCTGGCCGCCTGGGCCGATGATGACTCCTTTCGCGGTTTTACATTTGGCCGGGTCGACCTTCCACTCGCTGGCGGCAGCAGCCACCAGCATGCTGCGGGCGCGCGCGCCGACTTCACGGTACTGCTGGAAACTGTGGGCGACACTGGTCGAGCCGCCGACCATCTGCATGCCGAATGCGGGATCGCGGAATACGTCTTCGCCCTTGGCCAATTCACCTCGCACATTGGCCCAGTCGCAATCAAGCTCCTCTGCCAGCAGCATCGGCAACGCGGTCAGCGTGCCTTGGCCGATATCGACTTTGGATACCTGCACCACCACGCTATTGTCCGGCCCGACCCGCAAGAAGGCATTCGGTTGATAGACTTTGGCGGCGGCAGTCTGGGCGCCGGCCACCCGTCCCAAGCCTGGAATGAAGAAACCGAGAACCAGCCCGGCGCCGGTAACGGCGGATGCCTGGAGAAATTTGCGGCGCGATTTTTTTAGCGTTGCCGAATCAGAATCTGGATTTGCCACGCGGATTTCGAAAGACATGATGGCACCCCTACGCTAAAGAATCAGATGCATCCAGCACCGCAGCCTTGATGCGCTGGTAGGCGCCGCAGCGGCAGAGGTTGCCGCCCATCGCCGCTACCACTTCAGCCTCGCTCGGATGGCGTTTCTTTTTGAGAAAATCCACTGCGGTCATGACTTGTCCGCTCTGGCAATACCCGCATTGCGGCACATCATGCTTGATCCACGCGGCTTGCACCGCTTTGCCGACTGGATCGGCGGCGACCGCTTCGATAGTTGTCACCGGCTGTTGCCCCACCGCAGACACGGGATAAGAGCAAGAACGCACCGCGTTGCCGCCGACATGCACGGTACACGCACCGCAGGCGGCGATACCGCAACCGAATTTACTGCCAGTCAGTTTGAGATTTTCGCGTAGCACCCACAATAAAGGGGTATCTGCCGCGACGTCGACTTCTACTGTAAGTCCGTTCACCTGAAGGCTAATCATTGCGATTTCTCCAAAAGAGTTGCGGCTAAATTCTTACGCTAGATGCTTGGACTAGTTGTTATATAGCTATATGGCTGCTTCATTACTATAGGCAGCGAAAAATTAAAAAACAAAGACCAGTTCGACTTCACATTGATATTTACCGAATTTAAAAGCAAGCAGCGGGGTGCAGGAAGCCGCAGCTGCCTTTAAACTACGCTCTACTATCTGACGAGATTATCACCATGAATTTGTTCCGTTTATTTTTACATCGGATCGCATCGCCCATCGGCGTCATCCTGCTGGTCACCGATACCCAGGATCGCGTGCGCGCCCTGGATTTCGACGATTATGAACCACGTATGCGCAGCTTGCTGACTACCCATTACGGTCATTACAACCTGAGCCCCGCCACCACTCCGTCCAGCGCGGAACCGGCACTGCAACGATATTTCGCAGGTGAACTCGATGCGCTGAAAGATATCGAGGTCGCCACCAACGGCACCGGTTTCCAGCAACGCGTATGGGCCGCACTGCGCCAGATTCCGCCGGCCCGGATGACCACTTACGGCAAGCTCGCCTTGCAGCTGGGCGAACACAACGGCGCCGCCCGCGCGGTAGGCAGCGCCAACGCCACCAATCCGATCGCCATCATCGTCCCTTGCCATCGGGTCGTGGGCGCGAACGGCAAGCTGACCGGATTTGCCGGCGGACTGGAGCGCAAGGCCTGGCTGCTAGGCCATGAACGTGCCGAAGCCGGCGATCCGGAAAGCTTGCGCTTGCCCGGCTTCTAGGGCCGGTTTCTAAATCCGATTACCGCCGCTGTCCGGCGCCTTGCTCGGCAGCAGCCAGCGCGGGAAACCAACTGCGGTTTTGAACAAGCAATGGCGATAACCCATCTGGCCGCTGATCAGGCCGGCGAAATCGTGGTTGATGTGCTGATTCAACACCAGATGCGAGAAAGCCAGTTTCGGAAAACGGTAGATCAGGCGCGCCATCCATGCAGCGGCGCGCAGCTCTGGCAGCAACTCGCGGCGCAGCAACCGGCTATATAGCCCTGAAGCGACACCTGATGCACCAACACCATCGGCAGCAATCGCCCTGGCAGCGATGGTGGCGCTTTTCAGCGCAAAATAAATCCCTTCGCCAAACAAGGCTTCCGCCAGGCCGGCTGCGTCTCCCAGCAGCCAGACCCGGCCGCACTGGAACACATTGCGACGATTCTTCAACGGGATGATGTAGCCTTGGTATTCGACCCGCAGCGGCTGCTGCAAGCTGGCGTATGCCGCGGTGAAGCGATCCAGATGCTGACGCAATGCGGCGCCGCCGAAAGGTGAGTACACACCTACATTGAAATGATCACGCTTCGGAAAGATCCAGCCGTAGCCGCGCGGCATGCCGTCGAAATCGAACAGGGCACGCGCGCCGAATCGCTCCAGCGCCCCTTCAGCCGGCCACACCATGGCTTCCAATGCCGGTACGTAAGCCACCAGATCCTTGCCGAAAAGCTTGTTGCGTACGGTGCTGGCGGCGCCGTCGGCGGCCAGCAGCAAACTGCAGCGCAAGGTACCTTGGCTGGTCACAACGCTGACTGCATCAGCGCTTTCCGTCGCATCGATAAATGCGGTTTCGGCGAGAAAGCGCGCACCTTTGGCGCAGGCACGATCCAGCAATAACTTATCGAACTCGCTGCGGACCACGGTGCAAGCCGCCATCGGTTCGATTTCCTTGATGATGGCGTCGCGGTTGCGGTAATTGAGGATGGCGCCGCCGATTGCCTGATGCATCGCCGGGCCGAGGTCGAAACCCAGCAGATCCATTGCTTTGCGCGACAAACCTCCGCCACATACCTTGACGCGCGGAAAAGCCTGCTTGTCGATGATAGTCACCTGCAAGCCCTGCTCCGCCAGCAGATAAGCCAGATGCGAGCCGGCCGGCCCGGCGCCGACAATCAGCACATCGGTCATTCCTGGACTTCCTGACGACTTCATCAGCAGCGCCTCGCAAATAATCACTGGCCGGCTATCCATCTTGCCCGGCAGAATCGTTAGCATAGCAAAAAAAGAGGTTCTTCACGGATTACCGATAAATAACGGTAAAAACAGAAAGAAAGTAGGGTGTGTAAGAGCAAAGTAGTAATGTCCGCTTCTAGCAAAGTAGAAATGTCCGCTTTTTGCTAGTTAGTTCATGCTGTCGATTCCGAACATTTGGAGTCCAGTGTGAGCAGAACCGGGAGCATTACGATGCAGGAGTTGGATCGCCAATAAAGCGAAAATCAATGATGTTAGGTGGAGTTAACACGAGTGACGAAAATGAACCAGTTGACTACATAGCGCCCAACGTCGCTGAATCCACCAAATCTAGTTTTCTATCAAAGAGGTAGATGCCGAGCATCTCTTCTTGCGGTATGTCATCCGTCATGAATAACAGATAAAAATTATTCCAGCTAACGGCTGCCTCAAGAATAGCGCCGGACACGATTTTTCCTGTCGGCGCTCCATCGATCACTATTTCGCTCTTCGGCAATTCGCTTGCAGAGCCATCTCTAATAATCTTGATGGTTAATTCTTGAGATGCCAAGTTTCGCATGATGACCGTCCTTTACCCAAAATAGCTAGCACCGAAGGCAGCTAGTGCGCCGCCGACAAATGCTCCTGCCGACACGCACACCGGTCAGACCCGCGCCACTCCATCCGGGAAATACAAACTGAACCGAATCAGCCCTTCATGCGAACAAGCCACATCCGCACCACCCCCATGCACCAGCATGATGGCGCGGACAATGGCCAGGCCCAGGCCATTCGATTCGGTATATTCGCTGCGTGATTTATCGCCACGGTAAAAACGGTCGAACAGGCGATCCAGCTGCTCTTGCGGGATCGGATCGCCCTGGTTTTCCACGTCGACCTGAATGCCCTCCCCTTGCGCCCGGCCACTAAGCCGGACCGTACTGCCTGGCTGCGCATAACGCACCGCATTGACTACCAGGTTACTCACAGCGCGCCGCTACTCCGGCTCAGGCGTTGTAATTCTTCCAGGTTCGATTCCAGCACTTGCTGGTACTCGGCGGCGTTGCGCACCTTGCCCAAGGTTACCTGGGTCTGCCCCATCAGCGCGCCGATCGGGGTCCTTATCTCATGCGCCAGATCGGCGGAAAACTGCGACAGATGTTCATAGCCGTCGGCCAGCCGGTCCAGCATCGCATTGAACGATGACGCCAGCCGGCGCAACTCTTGCGGCGCATCTTCTTCCCGCAACCGTACCACGATATTGGTCGGGCTGACTTCGGCGGCGCGCTCGGCCATCGCCTTCAACGGCAGAAAGCCGCGCTTGAGCACCAGAAAGCCCAGTAGCGCCGTCAGCAGCACCGAAACTGCCGCTGCCGCGATCACTTGCCAGTAATAGCGTGCCAGGATATGCGACTCCTGAGTCATCACATGGGCGCCGGAGATCGACGGCGACACCTATAAACTGGAAGTCTCCGTCCTGGTGCGCGACAAGCGCAGCTGGAACCTGACGCAATTGCGCGCATTGCCGCAAGAATCCCAAGCACATCGCCGCCATCTTCGTCGCCAATGAGAATCCGGGCGGTTATTGGGAACGTCAAGGGTATAACTGGTTTAGCGGCTCATGAACGAATCTTCATTCACCGCGCTCGGTGCAGCAAGGGCAGGAGCGATGCTGATTCATTAAATGTGGTTGACTTGGGTCTTCATCATCATGCGTTAATGTTTGCATGAATGCGGTTAGTGATTTTTCCATGCTGGCGAGCAGATCGGGTGGCGCAGGCGGGCTGGATTTGTAAGGCAGGACGAGTTTTTGGCGTGATGTCATGGATACCGAGTGTCTCGGTTCAGGCCGGTAGCGTCAAACGACAAATTTTCAAGTTTGCATGAGCGGAATTCAAGTAGGGTGGGCAAGGTTTTTTGCCCACGCGTGACCTCAAATGCAACGATACGCTTGTGGTGATAACGCGTGGGCAAAAAACCTTGCCCACCCTTCTCTAATCGCTAACGGTGCTTATGCAATCAAACCGCGTTTGGCGAGCATCGGCTCTACCTTCGGATCGCGGCCGCGGAATGCGCGGAATGCCACGGCCGGATCTTGTTTGTTACCGGAACTGTAGATATAACGCTGCAAACGCTCGGCAATCTTTTGCTCGAACGGATCGCCGGCTTCGATGAAGGCATCGTAAGCATCGGCATCCAGCACTTCTGCCCACATGTACACGTAGTAACCGGCGGCATAATCCGCACCGCTGAACAAATGCTGGAAGTGGGACAGATGATGACGCTGGCCTATATCTTCCGGTATGCCCAACAGTTGGCATTGCTGCGCTTCGAAGGCGGCGATATCTACCTTGCTGCCGTTCGGCAGCGAGTGCAAGGCCATATCAATCAGGGCCGGGCCGGCATACATGATGGTGGCCCAGGCCTGGTCGAACTGGCGCGCGCGTTTCAGCTTCTCCAACAACGCTGGCGGCATCGCCTCGCCGCTTTGGTAATGACGGGCGTGGCGCTGCAGTACGACTTCTTCTTCAGCCCAGTTCTCGAAAATCTGCGAAGGCAACTCAACGTAATCCTGCAATACCTGGGTGCCGGCCAGGCGTTCGTATTTCACTTGCGACAATAATCCATGCAAGCCGTGGCCGAACTCGTGGAACAAGGTGCGGACGTCGTCGAAACTCAGCAATGTAGTTTCCGCCCCGGCGAAATTATTGTTGTTGATGACCACCGGCAGCGTGCCGCCGTCGTGGCCGGACTGGCTGCGGAAAATATGCATCCAGGCGCCGCTACGCTTACTGGCGCGGGCGTAGTTGTCGCCGATGAACAAGCCGATCAACGCATTGTCGCGATTGCGTACTTCCCACAGGCGCGCATCGGCATGATGCAGCGCGACGCCGTGCTGCTCGACGAAGCTGATGCCAAACAAACGCTGAGCGCAATCGAACATGGCGCCGATCATGTTTTCCAGCGCAAAGTACGGCTTCAACTCGGCATCGTCGAGATCGTAGCGCGCCTGCCGGACTTTCTCCGCCAGATAACGCCAGTCCCAGGCTGCGATCGGCGTCGGCTGGCCCAGGCTGCGCGCCATTTCGGTCAGCGCCGCGCGGTCGTCGGCAGCTTTGGTCTTGGCCGGTTCCCATACTTTGCCGAGCAAGGCCGATACTGCTTCCGGTTTGCCGGCCATGCGGTCGATCAATTGGTAATCGGCGTAAGTCGGATAACCGTGCAACTGTGCCTGTTCCTGGCGCAGAGTCATGATTTCAGCGGCAACCGGACGATTGTCGTGAGCGCCAGCATGGGCGCCGCGCGCTACCCGGCCTCGCCACACCGCTTGCCGCAGATCGCGCCGGTCGGAGAACGTCAGGAAAGGTTCGGCCAGCGATGGCGACAAGGTAATCACATGGCTATTCTCCGGCAAGCCGCGCTGCTGCGCTGCCGCTTTGGCAGAGGCACGCAGGAAATCGGGCAAGCCGGCCAGCGCGGCTTCGTCTTCCAGCACCAGGGTAAAACTGGATTCGTCGGCCAGCACGTTTTGCGTGAACTCGGTGCTCAAGGCGGCCAGCCGTTCGGTCAAGGCGCTATAGCGTGCCCGTGATTGCGGCGGCAGGTTGGCGCCGGCGCGTACGAAATCCAGATGGATGCGTTCCAGCAAGCGCAATTGCTCCGGATCCAGGTCCAGCTCGGCGCGCTTTGCATGCAGTGCGGCGATCCGTGCAAACAAGCCGGCATGCAGGTAGATAGCATTTTTGTGCGCCGCCAGCCGCGGCGCCAGTTCAACTTCGACAGCTTGCAGGGCTGGCGAGGTTTCGCTCGCGGTCAGGTTCTCGAACAGCAGGCTGATGCGGCTGTTCAGGCGTCCCGAGGCGTCGAAGGCGGCCAGCGTGTTGGCAAAATCTGGCGCTGCGGGCTGGTTGGCAATCGCATCGATTTCAGCCAGGTGTGCAGGTAGCGCAACTTCAAATGCGGGTACAAAATGTTTCGCCCTTACCTGATCGAACGGCGGCAATCCATAAGAGGTATTCCAGTCTTGCAACAGCGGGTTGATGGCTTGAGCATCTGTCATGGCTAGCATCCGGACTAAAGAAGAGGATGCTATTGTAGCGCCGTATGTGAATCTTTAACTTGCTGCCGTTTCAGATAACTGCGCTCGTCGCTCACGTCACAATGCCTCGCGTTCGTCTTGCTCGTACTCACCTTTGGCTTCGGCTATAAAATCCGGTCCGAATTTCGCGAACTTCTTCAAGACTCCCACCAAAGTTCGTTCAGCGGGACGAATCCGTAACTCATCGCCGACACGCTCTATCACCAGATCAATGTCCGTGCGCTCATAGGCAAGATCGTCTGGAATATGAATGGCCTGGGAGCTCTCGTTTTTAAAAATCTTTGTGGTTCGCATGCTAAACACCGCTTGGAGACATATGATTCATGCACTTTAGTCTACATCAATCTCATAAGCCCAGATCGCTCAATCCCGGATGATCATCCGGACGCCGCCCGAGAGGCCAGTGGTATTTACGCTCGGATTCCTTGATCGGCAGGTCGTTGATACTGGCATAACGCCTGTGCATCAAGCCGTTTTCAGCGAACTCCCAATTCTCGTTGCCGTAGGAACGAAACCAGTTGCCGGCGACATCGTGACACTCGTACCCAAAACGCACGGCGATGCGGTTGCCGTCGAAAGCCCACAATTCCTTGATCAGCCGGTACTCCAGTTCACGTTCCCACTTACGTGTCAGGAACTGCACGATCTGCTCGCGGCCTTGCGGAAATTCGGAACGATTGCGCCAGATGGTGTCGACCGTGTAGGCCAGCGACACCCGCTGCGGATCGCGGGTGTTCCAGCCGTCTTCCGCCATCCTTACTTTCTGTATCGCGGTCTCCCGGGTGAAAGGCGGGAACGGCGGACGGGCTTCGCTGGTTTGGCTCATGGCATGACTCCTCGGTCGGATTTTGAATGGTAACCACAAAATGCAAATCCTGCTGGCGGCCATGCTGATGACCATTTGAGCATTTTCGGGCCGGCAAAGCGCCTCGTTGAGATAAGGGATAAAGTGTCGGCTTGAATTTTTAAAGACACTTCAACATGGCAGAACCGCAATCCACCAAACTCAGCTCCGGCCTGGTAATCATGATGTCCATCGCCACCGGCGTCGCGGTGGCCAGCAATTATTACGCGCAACCCCTGCTGCACACCATCGCCTCACGTTTTGGCATCTCCAACGGCAGCGCCGGCCTGATCGTTACCGTCGCCCAGTTGGGTTATGCCTTTGGCCTGATGCTGCTGGTGCCGCTGGCAGACATGGTCGAGCGCAAGCGGCTGATCGTCGTGATGACCTTGCTGTCCGCCTGCGGACTGCTGATTACCGCCGCCGCGCAAAGCATCGTGTTCGTTTTGATAGGGACCGCGCTGACCGGCTTGTTTTCAGTGGTATCGCAAGTGCTGGTGCCATTTGCCGCGACACTGGCGGCGCCGCAAGAGCGTGGCAAAGTGGTCGGGCACGTGATGACCGGCCTGCTGCTGGGCATCTTGCTGGCGCGTACCGTTGCCGGTTATTTGTCGGCGCTGGGCGGCTGGCAGACGGTGTACTGGTTCGGCGCCGCATTGATGATCGTCACGGCGATTGTGCTCGGGCGAGCCTTGCCGCGTCATCATCAGACACAGCATCTCAACTATCCGCGCTTGCTGGCATCGATCCTGACCTTGTTCGTGGAAGAGCCGGTATTGCGCACCCGCGCCTTGATAGGCGGGATCATCTTTGCCGTGTTCAGCGTGCTCTGGACTTCAATCTCTTTCCTGCTTGCGGCCGCGCCTTTCAATTATTCCGACGGCACCATCGGCTTGTTCGGACTGGTCGGCGCTGCCGGCGCCATGGCTGCTTCGCCTGCCGGACGGCTGGCGGATCGCGGCCATGCCGGGCGTTCCACCACCATCGGCCTGGGCCTGCTGTTGTTGTCGTGGCTGCCGCTGGTGCTTGCAAAGAGTTCGGTGCTGGGCCTGATCGTCGGCATCTTGCTGCTGGACCTGATGGTGCAGGCGGTACACGTTACCAATCTCAGCGTCATCAATCATCTGCATCCGGAATCCCGCAACCGCCTGACTGCCGGCTACATGACTTGCTACTTCATCGGCGGTGCCTGCGGGTCAGTGCTGTCGACGGCGATGTACGGCTATGCCGGCTGGTTCGGCGTATCGATGACAGGTGCGGGATTGAGCGCAGCCGGGCTGGTTATCTGGTGGGTCCTGGGACGCAACGAGAAAGCTATCCATCACTGATCACCGGCGACCTGTTCTCATGCGCTTTCTTCGACCAGGATTTCCGACAACAGTTTTTTAATCTCTGGAACGCATGAACCGCAATTGCCGCCCGCCTTCAGGCAGGCGGTTACCTCTGCCACGGTAGTCATTCCCTGCTTGCGTACCGCATCGCAAATGGTATTGCGTCCGACTGAAAAGCAGGAGCACACCGTGGCCCCGGTATCGGCGCCCTTCTCAATCGGCTGGCCGATCAACAGGCCGACCCGGTCCGCGTCTTCCAACTGTTCCTTGACGAACAAGCTCGCCAGCCAGGCGCGCGAAGGCAAATCGGGGCGCGGTGACAGGAATACGCAAGCATCGATACGATCATCAACCACATGCACGGCACGATAGATGCCGGCGCTGACATCCTCATATTCCAGCCAGTCGGCATCGGCAGCATCTACTCCAAGCAGTTTGGCGGCCCAGGCGCCATGATCGGCGATCGGGCTGCGGCCAGCCAGTTCGTAGCGATTAAAGCGCCGGCCCTGGATCCGCGTCCAATGCGTGACATCATCCAATACCGGTTGGCTGCGGCTCAGTACGAAACCGTACCAGGCCACCCTGAATTCTTCGACCCGCACCGGCGTGTGTTTGAACTCCGGCTCACCCGAAACCGGATCGACCACCGGATTGACCAAGGCTCCCACCCGCGCATCTGAAGCCGACTGCCCGTTCCAATGAATCGGTACGAAAATGCTGCCACGGGTGATGCCGCCGCCGTGCTGCACTCTTGCCACCATCGCTCCCCAGCGCGTCGAAATGCGCGCCAGCATGCCTTCGCGCACGCCGTACAACAGGGCATCTTGCGGATGCATGTCGACGAAGGATTCCGGCACGTGATCGGCCAACTTGGGCGACTTGCCGGTGCGCGTCATGGTATGCCACTGGTCGCGCACGCGGCCGGTATTGAGACTCAGCGGATATTCGCTGTCGGGTGCGTGCTGCGGCGCCCGAGGTGGTGTGGCGATAAAGCGCGCCTTAGCGTCGGCATGGGCAAAACGGCCATCGGCAAACAGTCGCGCCGTACCCTGTTTTTCACCTGACGATGTGGTGACGATAGGCCATTGCACCGGTTGCAATGCATCGAATCCGGTTTGACCAAGACCGCTCAGGCCGGTCAGGTTGAACAGCCGCCGCTGGCCGTAGGCATCGCCATTACGGAAGGCGCTCAAGCGGGCATGTTCGTCGAACACCTGGTGTACTGCGCTGAAATCGAAACCCGCATAACCCATGCGCTGCGCCACCTGGCACAAGATCTGCCAATCGGCGCGCGCTTCGCCCGGCGCTGTAAGAAATGCACGCTGGCGCGAAATGCGGCGTTCCGAGCTGGTGACCGTGCCATCTTTTTCACCCCAGCCCATGGCTGGCAACAAGACGTGTGCAAAGGCGTTTGTATCGGTTTTTTCAATGATGTCGGACACCACCACCAGCTCACATTTAGCCAATGCGCGCTGGACCTGGTCGGCATCCGGCAGGCTGACCACCGGATTGGTGGCGATGATCCATACCGCCTTGACGCGGCCGGCTTCGATCGCCTGGAACAAGTCCACTGCCTTCAAACCGGGCCGGTCCGCCATGCGCGGCGCTTGCCAGAAATCCTGCACTGTTTCACGATGGCAGGAATTATCCAGATCCATATGCGCCGCCAGCATATTCGCCAGGCCGCCGACTTCACGGCCGCCCATGGCGTTCGGCTGGCCGGTGATCGAAAACGGTCCCATGCCAGGCTTGCCGATGCGCCCGGTCAGCAGATGGCAATTGATGATGCTGTTGACCTTGTCGGTGCCGGATGAGGATTGATTGACGCCTTGCGAGAATGCAGTGACAACTTTTTCATTGGCCGCAAACCATTTGTAGAATGTCTGCAAATCTTGCAAGTCTACCTTGCAAGCTTTAGCCACCGCGGCCAGGTCGCCGCAATCGACTTCGGCCGCTTCGAGCGCAGCAGCCAGGCCATTGGTGTGCGCTTCAACAAAACTGGTATCAGCTGCATCGTGGCGCGCCAGGAAACTGAGCAAGCCGTTGAACAGCCAGACATCGCTGCCGGCCTTCAGCGGCAAGTGCAGATCGGCCAGTTCGCAGGTTGCAGTGCGGCGCGGATCGATCACCACCAGTTTCATCTGCGGCCGCGTCTCCTTGATCTTGGCGATACGCTGAAACAGGATCGGATGGCACCATGCGGTGTTGGAACCGACCAGCACCACCAGATCCGCCAGTTCCAGATCTTCGTAACAAACCGGCACCAGATCGGCGCCGAAGGCACGTTTGTGCCCGGCGACGGCGGACGACATGCACAGGCGCGAATTGGTATCGATGTTGGCGCTGCCGATGTAACCCTTCATCAGCTTGTTGGCAACGTAATAGTCTTCGGTCAGCAACTGGCCCGAGACATACAGCGCGACGGCGTCGGGCCCGTGCTGATCTATGATTGCGCGGAAACCTTGTGCGACTTTATCCAGTGCGGCATCCCATGACACGCGTTGCAATGAGGCTTGATCCCCATCCTGCACCCGCATCTGCGGATACAACAAACGTCCATCCAGATCGACGGTCTCGCCCAATGCCGAACCCTTGACGCACAACCGGCCGGCGTTCGATGCGTGTGTTTCATCGCCCGCAATATCAACCTGGCCGTCGCTGCGCAACGTGGCGCGCACACCGCAGCCGACGCCGCAGTATGGACAGGTAGTCTTGGTGCCACTTTGTGCATCACCCGGTTTGCAGGCAAGCTGGCTCGCCGCAACCAGAGGAAAGGTCGGGACTGGATTCATGTACGCTCCCGATCAGGCGGCCTGGGCGCATAGCGCCTGGCCGAACAGCAATTGGCTACGCAATGCAGAAATATCGGTACGGTTCTGGATCATCTCGAAATACCAGGGACCATCCTTGACGTCGCCATACAGCACTGCGCCGACGATATGCGGCCCGTTGATCACCAGCCGTTTATAGATACCGCGACGCGGATCGCGCAACACCAGATCTTCGCTGCCCTCGCCGCCTATAAAATCGCCGGCGGAATACAGGTCGACCCCGGTGACCTTGAGTTTGGTGGCGGTGGCTTGCTGCACATAACGCCGATGGCCGGCGCCGGCCAGATGGGCGCCGCAGACGCGCGCCTGTTCCCAGATCGGCGCCACCAGTCCGAAGGTCGCCATGCGGTGCTGCACACATTCACCCACTGCATAGATGCGCGGATCGTAGGTTTGCAAGGTATCGTCGACCACAATCGCACGTTCGCAATGCAGGCCGGCTTGCTGCGCCAGTTCGATATTGGGACGGACGCCGGCAGTCATGACTACCAGGTCGGCCGGGATTTCCGTGCCATCTTTGAAGCGCACCGCAGTGACTTGTCCGGCGCCGACGATCTCGACAGTCTGAGCGTTCAGTAAAAAGCGCAGCCCCTTTTGTTCCAAAGCCTTCTTCAACAAGATCGCTGCCGACTTGTCGAGTTGCCGTTCCATCAGGCTGTCCATCACATGCACCACCGTGACATCCATGCCTTGCCGCATCAGGCCGTTGGCGGCTTCCAGGCCCAGCAGACCGCCGCCGATCACCACCGCGTGACGATGATTACGCGCCGCCGTCAGCATGGTTTCCACATCCTGGACATCGCGGAAAGCGATCACGCCGAGCAGTTGATGGCCCGGTACCGGGATGATGAACGGCTTGGAGCCGGTCGCCAGCAGCAGCCGGTCATAACGCAACTCAACACCTGCGCGTGAACGCACAATGCGGCGATGCCGGTCGATGCTCGACACCGGATCGCCGGCATGCAACGTGATGCCGTTCTGCCGATACCACTCAGGCGTATTGAGCATGATGTCGTCCATGCTTTTGTCGCCCGCCAGCAGCGGCGATAGCAGGATGCGGTTGTAATTGCCGTGCGGCTCGGCGCCGAACACAGTGATGTCGTACAGATCCGGCGCCAGCTTGAGCAACTCTTCCACCGTGCGCATGCCGGCCATGCCATTGCCGATCACCACCAGCGTCGGCTTTTTGGCGATCGATGATGCAGCGGTGATGGTTTTCGTGTTCATGCGCCTACCCAAACCTTGCCTTCGCTAATGCGGGCCGGATAGGCGCTCACCGAATGTTCCGGCGCTTCCAGGCATTCGCCGGTTTGCAGATCGAAATGGTGCTTGTAGATAGGTGAGGCGACCACGATGCGCTCCCCCAAACTGCCGACCAGGCCGCGCGACAGCACCGCCGCCTCGGCGTTCGGATCGTAATTGCCGATGGCGAATACGCGATGCTCGCCATCGATCACATGGAATACGGCAACCTGCTCGCCGTTGATCAGCGCACAGACGCCGGTATTCGGTACGATGTCGTCCAGCGGACAAACTGCAATCCAGTTACTGCTTTGATGGTCATGATGCATAGGATATTCCTTTAGGGCGATCTCGAATAACTTCTGCTGCGTCTCGGCGACCCCGTCATTCCCGCGCACGCGGGAATCCATTTTACGCAGCAACCTGGATCCCCGTGTACACGGGGATGACGGCGTTTCTGCCTCCTCCTTTAAGCTGTTTCAACAACAATCGGAATATTGATGCGCTTGCGTTCCACTATCGTGGCCGGCCGAATCTGGCCGCGCTCTTCCATGAACACCACGTTGTTGTCGGCCTGGTCGCTGTTGACGAAATGCTGGAAGCGCTTGCGCGTTTCGGCATCGGTCACGGCGTGCTTCCATTCGCATTCGTAGGTATCGACCACGTGCTGCATGTCGGCTTCCAGTTCTGCCGCAATGTTCAGCTTGTCTTCCACCACCACCTGCTTCAGGTAATCGAGGCCGCCTTCCAGGTTGTCGCGCCATACGCTGGTGCGTTGCAGGCGATCTGCGGTGCGGATGTAGAACATCAGGAAACGGTCGATAGTCTTGATCAAGGTCGCTTTGTCGAGATCGGACACCAGCAGTTCGGCGTGGCGCGGCTTCATGCCGCCGTTGCCGCAAACGTACAGGTTCCAGCCTTTTTCGGTGGCGATGATGCCAACGTCCTTACCCTGTGCTTCGGCGCATTCGCGGGTGCAGCCGGAGACGCCGAACTTGATCTTGTGCGGTGCCCGCAAACCCTTGTAGCGGTTTTCCAGTTCGATTGCCAGGCCGACGCTGTCGTCCACGCCGTAGCGGCACCAGGTAGAGCCGACGCAGGATTTGACGGTGCGCAGGGATTTGCCGTAGGCGTGGCCGGACTCGAACCCGGCCGCAATCAGCTCTTCCCAGATCAGCGGCAACTGCTCGACACGAGCGCCAAACAAGTCGACCCGCTGGCCGCCGGTGATCTTGGTATACAAGCCATATTTCTTGGCAACCTGGCCGACCGCAATCAAGCCATCCGGCGTGACTTCACCGCCAGCCATGCGCGGCACCACTGAATAGGTGCCGTCCTTCTGGATATTGCCGAGGAAGTAATCGTTGGAATCCTGCAAGCTGGCGTGTTCTTTCTTCAGCACGAAATCATTCCAGCAAGAAGCCAGGATGCTGGCCGCCACCGGTTTGCAGATGTCGCAACCGAGGCCTTTGCCGTGTTGCCCCAACAAAGCGTCGAAGGTCTTGATCTTGCCGACTTTCACCAGATGGAACAACTCCTGGCGCGAGTAAGGAAAATGTTCGCAGACATGGTTGTTGACGGCCATGCCGTGCTTCTTCATCTCAGCCTTCATGATCTGCGTTACCAGCGCCACACAGCCGCCACAAGAGGTGCCGGCCTTGGTGCAGCTTTTCAGGGCGCCGATGCTGGTAGCGCCGCCGCTCACTGCGGCGCACAGATCGCCTTTCGACACGTTATTGCAAGAACAGATCTGCGCCGTCTCGGGCAAAGCGTCGACTCCGAGCCCGACCTTGGCCTGGCCATCGGCCTGCGGCAGAATCAGGAATTCCGGCGATGCCGGCAATTCGATGCGGTTCAGCATCATCTGCAGCAGCGTGCCGTATTCGCTGGCGTCGCCCACCATCACGCCGCCCAGCAGATATTTACCGCATTCCGACACCACGATCTTCTTGTAGATCTGCTTGCGCTCGTCGGTGAACTGATAGGAACGGCTGCCAGCTTCCTTGCCGTGCGGGTCGCCGATGCTGGCGACGTCGACGCCCATCAGCTTGAGCTTGGTGCTCATGTCGGCGCCGGTGAATTCCGGTGTGGTCGCACTGACACTGGCGTCGGTTACCGGCTCTGCAAGCATATGCTTGGCGGCGATACGCGCCATGTCGTAGCCCGGCGCTACCAGGCCGAATATCTTGCCGTTCCACAGAGCGCATTCGCCGATCGCATAAATGTCCGGATCGGAGCTGCGGCAGCTGTTGTCGATCACGATGCCGCCGCGGTCGCCGACCTTGAGTCCGCTATCACGCGCCAGTTCGTCGCGTGGACGGATGCCGGCCGAGAACACGATCATGTCAGTATCGAGATGACTGCCATCATCAAAATTCATGCGATGCGTGCCGGTTTTGCCGTCGACGATCTCCAATGTGTTCTTTTGCGTATGCGCCGTGACGCCCAGCTCTTCGATTTTCTGGCGCAGGATGCGGCCGCCGCTTTCGTCCACTTGCACCGCCATCAGGCGTGGCGCGAATTCGACAACGTGCGTTTCCAACTTCATGTCACGCAGCGCCTTGGCGCACTCCAGTCCAAGCAAGCCGCCGCCGATCACCACGCCGCTGCGCGATCGTTTGCCGCACTCCAGCATCGCTTCCAGATCTTCGATGGTGCGATAAACGAAACAATCCTTGCGCTGATTGCCGGCCAGGGTTGGCACAAACGGATAGGAACCGGTAGCGATCACCAGTTTGTCGTAAGGCAGCGTTTCAATCGCGCCGTTGATATTGAACGTAACAGTCTTGGCCTCGCTATCGATCAACTGCGCCTTGGCGTTCAGCTTCAGTTCGATATGATGGTTGCCTTCGAAAAAGCCAGGCGCCACCAGCGACAAGTCTTGCGCCGATTTACCGGCAAAGAATTCCGACAGATGGACACGATCGTAAGCCGGACGCGGTTCTTCGCACAGGACCGTGACTTCGATGCCTGGCGCGCCGGCATCCGCCAGGCATTCCAGGAATTTGTGGCCGACCATGCCGTGACCGATAACAATGATTTTCATGATGTCTTCCTTTAAACGCTCAGGCTTCTGGAAGCCAATGCACTGTTGTGCAATTCTTGTTCCTGCGCCTTGTGCTCCGGGCTGAAACGTACGGCGATGGCGCACAATGCCGAGATCGATACCAGCACGCCGAGCGCAGTCAGCGTCTGCTGGGTATCGCCCAGGCCTTTCATCAGGAAACCGGCCGCCACCGCACCGACATTACCGCCGGCGCCGATGATGCCGGCCACGCCGCCGAGCGCCTTGCGATCGATGAACGGCACCAGTGCATAAGTCGCCCCGCAAGCCATGTGGGTGAACAAGCCAAACGTCAGCATCGCCACCACCGCCAGCGCAACGCTGCCGGCATGGGCAAACCACAGCAAACCCAATCCTTCACCCAGCATCAGCACAAACAGCAGGGCAGCACGGCTATCGAGGTTGCCACGCAATGCCGCCTTGTCTGACAGCCAGCCTCCCAACGCACGCGCAAACAGCGCCAGCAAACCAAAACTGGCGGCCGCCATGCCGGCGCCTTTCAGCGACAGGCCGAAGTGATCAACGTAATAAATGGCAGCGATGTTGTGAATGAAAATTTCGACGCCGAAACAGGCGCCGTAAGTAACGAACAGCAGCCACACCCGATAGTTGGCGCTGGCGGCGCGAAAACTGGCCCATCCGCCCTTTTTGCCACCCTCTATCGCCACGCCGCGGGCGCGCAAATCTGCGTAATTGCCTTGCGGGCAATCTTGCGTATAGCGCCAGTACAGCGCCGCCATGATCAGCATGAACACGCCCGGCACCAGCAACGCCAGGCGCCAGCCCATGGTCTCGCTGACACCCAGCATCAGCAATGCTGCCACCAGCAACGGCATCAAGGCTTGCGCCGCGCCGCCGCCGCTATTGCCCCAGCCGGCCGAGGCGGCGTTGGCGGTGCCGACCACGTTGGAAGCGAACATGACCGAGGTGTGATATTGCGTGATCACAAAACTGGCGCCGACCGCACCGATGCACAGGCGGAAGAACAGGAAGCTCTCATAACTCTGCACCATGGCCACGCCGAACACCGGCAACGCGCCTATCAGCAGCAACCCGGTATAGGTTTTGCGCGGGCCGTAACGGTCGCACAGCGGACCGACCAGCAAGCGCACCAATATCGTTACCGCCACCGCGGCGATATTGATATTGGCGATTTGCGCCATGCTCAATCCGAGCTGTCCTTTGATCAGCGGCATCAGCGGCGCGCAGGCGAACCATGCGAAGAAACAGACGAAGAACGCCATCCAGGTCAGATGAAAGGCGCGCATCTGCGGTGTACGCAGGCTGAAGAGTTGGATACTGGTCGCTTTGTTTTCCATTTTTCGTCTCTAAAAACAAAAAAGGCGTCCTCTCGACCCAACCATAGAGTGGTTGAGCCAAGAGGACGCCGTTGTCCAACAGATCCATCGTTGGACCTGCGTTAAGAAGGTCAGGATCTTCGTTGATCCTGTGACCTGATCTAATGCAAACGCCGTGCCATGAACCTAAGTATTTGATTTAAAACGATTTGTTTGTTTTGCTGGCAAAAAGAAAGGCTATCCATCGCGCCTTTGCAGCGCGCCGCACAGGATTCTTGCGTGAAAATGGTGCGCTGCAATCTATTTCGGTGCATAAGTCAGCTGGCATTTTCTAGATCGCCTGCCAACCCTCGAAGCCGGTGAATATCCCGGCAGCAATCAACAGGCCGCCGACCATGCGGGCGGCGATGAGACTGCCGCGCGGATTGGCATCGAACCAACGGCGGGTGCGGCTGGACAAGATGGCAATGACTCCGTACACGCCAGCCTGGGTAAGCGCGGTGATGATCCACAGCAACAGTGCCTGGCTCCAGATCGGGCCGGCATCGATTTTCAGGAATTGCGGGAAGATCGCCAGCATGAAGACATAGGCTTTCGGATTGAGCAAACTGGTCAACATGCCTTGGTAAAAGGTGGTTGCAGGCGCCTTGGCTAGCGCCTGCTCCGAGGTCGACGCAAAGTGGAAGCCGCTCTCGCTGCGCAACAGCGACCAGCCGATCCAGGCGATGTAAGCAGCGCCCGCCAGCAACACCAGGTTGAACAAGCTGGGCCAAAGCTTAAGCACCACCGCCAGGCCCAGCGCGCCCATGGTCATGTGGCAGACACCGCCGGCAACAATCCCGGCCACCGCCGCCAAGCCTGAGCGTCGGCCACCAACCAGTGCACTCGCCAGGACGAAGGCCATATCCAGCCCCGGCAGCACGATGACGCCGAAGACAATCATGAAGTACAGCCAGAGATTGGCAGATTGATGCATTTTTATTCTCCTGATATTGGATGCTGAGACTATGAATCGGTAAGAAGCTTGAACAAATATTTGAGCCACTGCCTTGGAATGGCCTCGGCTATCCCTTTAGCCAGCGCAGGCGCGAGCGCTTGGCTGGCTCGAGGATCACCAATTCCGGCGCCGATCTGAGCAAGCCGTCGGCTGCCAGCTCTCTGGCAGCGCGATCGGCCAGCGGATAAAATTTGCTTTCCAATTGCTGGTCATCCTTGGCAATGCCCAGCCACACCAGGTAAAGACCGTCGGTCCTGACCGGCAACTGCGGGAAATTATTCTTCGCATCGAGCGTCACCAACAATCCCGCCTGGCGTATGCCGGCTGCCTGGTAGGCGGCGAAGTTCGCTGACGCCTGGCGCGCAAACAACTCGACATCGTCGGCCTTGAGCGCAAAGATTTGCGCCACCACCACACCCTGCGCACCCTGTGTTTCGCACACCGGATCCACTGCCGGTAACGTGCTGACGCCGCTGTTCTGGTGCAACGGCCGCAGCAGCATCACGTTATCGCTGTCGACGATCAGGTCGTTCAATGTGGTCCGATGTTCTTTCCATACCGGTCCGTAATAGAAAGCGCTGTTGACGACGGCGCGGGAGTCCATGTCCTTGAAACCACGCAGCCAGGTAAAGGCATTTGGATTCTTGCGTTCAAAGAACTGGCCAAGGGCCAGCGCGCCGAGTTGCTGGAAGGCTTCCGGGAAAAAGCTTTCGAAATAGGTGGCGAAATTGGCCCGGCCGCCTTCCTTGATCTGATATCGGCGGAATTCGATTACCTCGAAATTGTTGAGATGACTGATGTTTTGCATGGCATGTCGCTCATTGGCTAAAGAAACAGGAGGAGTTGCGGCACATTGTGCACATTGTGCAAATGGCACCGCGCACATTGCCAACAGCAGGAAAATCCCGGCGATGAAGCGTTGCATGGTCGTCCTCCTGCTCACGGTTGGCTTGCATTTTTTGTTGCTGAAATCGAAGATAAAGTCTATATAGGACATAATCCGTCCTATATATAAAATATCCTGCGAAGCATGTACCACCCAACTACACGCGTGCTGGCAGTGCTGGAGCTGCTGCAAACCCATGGCCGTATGAGCGGGGCCGAGATGGCGTCGCGCCTGGAGATCGACGGCCGCACGTTGCGCCGCTATATCGTGACCCTGGAGGAAATGGGGATTCCGATCACCACCGAGCGCGGACGCCACGGCGGTTATGCATTGATCGCCGGCTTCAAGCTGCCACCGATGATGTTTACAGATGACGAGGCGCTGGCCTTATCGATTGGTTTGCTGGCGGCGCGTAGCCTGGGCCTGGCTGAAGCAGCGCCTGCGGTGGCGAGCGCCCAGGCCAAGCTGGAACGGATCATGCCGGCCAATCTGAAGCGTCGCGTCAGTGCCGTCGACGAGACGGTCAAGCTGGATCTGTCGCAAGCCGTCTCGCCGGCGGACAACGCGGCTTTGGTGGCGCTCAGCGCGGCGGCGCAAAACAGGCAGCGGGTGCATCTTCACTACCGCAGTGCCAGCGGCGACGACAGTGAGCGCGATTTCGACGCCTACGGCCTGGCCTATCGCGGCGGCCGCTGGTATGTGGTCGGCATGTGTCATTTGCGCAAGGATCTGCGCTCGTTCCGGCTGGACCGTATCGGCCAGGTGCAATTGCTGGAATTGCGCTTCACGCGGCCGGCCGATTTCGACGCCCTGGCTCACCTGGCATTTTCGGTAGCCACCATACCGCGTGCGTTTACGATCGAAGTGCTGTTGAAAACCGATCTCAAATCGGCGCGTGAGCAGTTGTTCGACGCTATCGGTATCTTCGAGCAAACGGAAGACGGCGTGCTGGTCCACAGCCAGGCGGATGACCTCGACTGGTTTGCCCGGGAGTTGGCGCGGATGCCTTTCGCATTTGAGATACGTCATCCGCCTGAGCTGCGCGATGCGGTCAGGATCTGTGCGCAAAGGTTATTGGTGCAAATAGAAAAATAGCGGAAAAATAACGCCCGCCGACAGTGGCAGTATGTTGCCGAACTGGTGCCAGGCAAACTGCATGCAGCGGCTATTCATAACTCCGTAGTTCTCCGCAGAACAACAACCTGAAGGAAAAACATCGCTTCGTGCCGGAAAACATGGCTGATAGCAAGGGCTTGGGGTCATCCGCGTGATATCCTAGGCGCTCTAAAACACACAGCTTTTGTTGTCAATGAATACACCTGTTGTTGCATCCACTCCCAACCCTGTTCAAACCGCACGCGTTCTGCTCAAGGAACTCCAGGAAAAATACACGGTATTTCGCGACTACTTGCCGCTTGCCATCGGCATCGACAAGCAACTTATCGCGCTGTCCCCCGAAATCAATCGCAAGACCTTGCGCATTGCATTGGGCATGCACACCAACTCGCTGCGCTATCTCAAAGGGATGGAAAAGGCGACTCACAGGTTCGACCTTGAAGGCAACAGTACGGACGAAGTGACGGAAGTCCACCGCGCCCATGCTACCGAAACGCTGCGCGAACGCTTCAAGAAAAACGCCGAACAGCGCAAGGCCCAGCGTGCCGCCGAGGCAGCGCAAGAAGCTGCTGAAAAGGCCGCGCGCCAACATACCGAAAAACTCAATCAGCTGACGGCAAAGTTCTCGCGCAATCGCGGTTGATGCGATTGAAAGGGTTGAATCAGTTGAGTCAGCTCGCTCAGCTGATTCAGCTAAGCCATCCGCGCAAATTACCTCGCTGCCTGCGGCATTCAGCCGCAAGCGGTGGCGGTTTCATTTCCCGGTCAGCAGCCATATCCAGTTAGAACTGGCGTTCGCTATCGTATTTTCCTCGTTTTTAGAAGATGCATTGGGCTGCGCCCTGCCGCCCAGCTTCGCGTTGTAGGAAATCCTGTTGCTTTTGTTTGCCAGCCGTCGCGTCGCGCGCCGTGTGTATTCGTCGCCGAACGCAACAATCGGGTCCAGCATTTTTTGCAATTCGCTGTCGTCGCTCAGATGATTCGCCAGCTGCCGCCAGATGTCAGCCTGGTTCCAGCGCATGAAACGCACATAGGAATTCTGCCATCGGCCGAATTCCGGCGGCATGGCCGACCACTTGGATCGGGTTGCCACAATCCAGAGAATCGCTTGCAGGAACAGGCGATTGTCACGGCCGGTAGCGCCAGGATCGGCTTCGCTCCCTAACAACAACGGTTTCAATTTTTGCCAATGCTCTTCTCGAAGGTTCATATCGCGCTTTGATGATGGTTATCAAACTGTTCACGCTATTCTTGATCATTTCGAGTAAAAAATACATAAGGGATGGCTGAATCCTGCTGGTGCGAACGATGTTGCAGACAATAGTGCGAACAACACTTAGCTATTTAACTTGGCTATTTGATCAGCTTCAATATTTCGCGAAATTTTGGATGGTTGCTGTCGCCCATCCATTCGAACATCAGCATTTCGCTGCTGACGATTTCAGCGCCGGCGACACGGGCACGGTCAATCGCGGCGATCTTGTCGCCGCTCCGGCGCGAGCCGATTGCATCGCTTACCAGCTTTACCCGCCGGTGCCGGTGCAGCAAACCCAGCACCGTTTGCAAAACGCAGACATGGGCTTCACAGCCAAGCACGATCAGATCGTCCCTGCCGTTGAGTAGAATCTCCATGAATTCAGCCTGAGCGCATGCATCGAAACTGGATTTTTCTATGGTTCGATCCAGCAGCGCATGAATCGGGGCAACGGTAGGTCCCAGTCGTAACGGCTGTTGCGCGGTACCGATCACGGGAATGCCTAGCAATCTCGCTGCCTGCGCCAATATCACCGCGCGCTGCAGGACTTGTGCGCCGTCGAGAATCACCGGCATCAGTTTTTCCTGCAGATCGACGATGATCAGCGTTGCGCGCGAGGCGTCACTTAAATAGGTCATAGCTTAGTAGGTTATGTTATCGATGCCAGGGCTTCCGCCGAGGGCTTCCGCCGGGTTAATAAGCCACGGTGAAACGCTGGCGCAGATGCTTGGGCTGTTCGATTTCGTCCAGTAAAGCGATCGCATAATCTTCCATCGAAATCTGGCTTTGTCCCTTTTCATCCGCCAGCAGTTGATTCTGGCCGATGCGGAATTTGCCGGTGCGCTCGCCAGGAGCGAACATGGCCGGCGGCGAAAGGAATGTCCAATCCACAGCGGTTTCCGCCCGCAGGTCATCCAGGAATTGTTTGCCCGGTACTGCTTCCACCTTGTACTCGGCAGGGAAATCCGGGTTATCCAGCAAAATAACCCCAGGCGCTACTTCCAGGCTGGCAGCGCCACCGACCACCAGCAAACGTTTGACCCCGGCGCTCTTGACCGCTTGCAGCAAAGGCGCCGCTTTCAACACCCGGAACTGCGCCGCGCTGACCACCGCATCGTGACCGCGGATCAAGGCCGCCAATTGTTCAGGCTGGGTAGCGTCGCCCTGGTGCAGCTCGACGCCGGCCGGCGCCGCCTGAGATGTCGAACGGGCGATGCCCGTCACGCTATGGCCGCGCCGCAGCGCTTCGGCGGCAATCCGGGAACCGGCACGGCCGGTAACGCCGATGATGGCAATCTTCATGATGAAATCCTTTCAGTGATGGCTAAAACGTAACAACCTGGCAGTAAAAACTTTCCCGAAGACAACTGGCCTTCGGGAAAGACCGTCAATAGCGGCCGATAGCAGCAGCCCTGCGACGGCTGGACGACCAGTCGGCCAGACCCACTTTGTCACGGATGGCAGCGCATCCCCGTAAGATCTGCTGGATTTCTACTTCAGTCAGGCCGGAGTTGAGCGTCAGCCTGACCACCGAACGGTTTTTAGGTGTCGCCGGCGCACAAAAAACCGCACCGAAAATACCCTCCTCCTCCAACGCCTTGCGCAAGATCTGCGTCTTCGGCTCTGGTCCCGCCTCCAGCGCAATGATTTGCTCGGTGCCGTCGCTAACGTTGTAGCCTAATGCCCCCAGGCCATCGCGAATGCGTCGTGCATTGCGATGCAGGGCAAGGCGCCGGTCATCTGCATGCCGGATGAACTCAAGCGCAGCATCGAACCAGGCAAGCTCGTGCCGCAGCATACAGGAACTGAAAATGGCAGGACGAGAGGTGGACAAGAAATAACCTTTGAATTTACTCGAACAGGTAATGAATCCGGCGCGCCCGCCAAACGCCTTGGCCAGCGATGCGGTACGAAAATGGACGCGGTCGGACAAGCCCATCTGCATTACCAGGCCAGCCCCTCCCGGCCCATGCGTGCCGAGCGAATGCGATTCATCCACCACCAGGATGCTGCCGCTGTCCTCGGCGATGGCCAGTACCTCGGTTAGCGGGCATACGCTGCCGTTAACACTATAGACCGAGTCGACCACGATGACGCCGGCGCCGTGTTTGAGTACTTGCCGCCGCAGATGCTCAACCTCATTGTGCAAGAATGGCACCGGACGCGCCTGCGCCGCATGCACGCCCTCCCACAAAGAAGCATGGGCCTGCATGTCCAGATAAACCGGCACACCTGGACCGGCAATAGTTTGCAACAGGCCGACATTGGCGCTCCAGCCGGATTGCGTAATCAATCCATCTTCCGCCCCCATGAAGCCCGCCAGCTTTTTTTCCAGGCGGGGCTGGGTACTGCCTTCCCGTACGAATACCGTCGACATCAGCAGGTCTGCCTCGCCGCTCATGAGGCACGCTGCCTGCGCCTTGATCAACTGCGGTTCTGCAGCGATGCACAGATAATCGTTGCTGGATAAATAAATCGCATTTGGTCCGGGTAAACTCCAATGAAGTAAATGTTCGCCACCCCACAGTTTTTCCATGCGCTCTATGTAATACTCATCTAGCCGGGAAGATACAAACGCTGGCAAGCGCTGTTCCGCAGTCAAGATTAAAGGTTCGTGGTAGCTTTCTGTTAATGGCATGGTTTTCTCCCTATACTTTCAGTATGAAATACCAAACAGAGCCGCCATGTCCCTGTCTGGAACGTGGAATCAGTTTTTGCATTCGGCGTAGAGGATCAGCCGCTGATCTTCTCCTCATAATATTGTTATATGAAAATCCGTCAGGTCAAATATTTGATTCCCATGACTGAAAACAACAGCAGTTGGAAAAACCCACCATGGCGCGCCTGGGAGCGCGCTGCTAACCGCTGGTGGCAAAGTATCAATACCCAATTTAACGACATGACCAATCGCGTGGCTTACCTTGCGTGGGTTGCGGTCCTTGGCATGCCATTGTTTTACGTGGTCTGGGCATACTGGTTTCCGCAGCCATATGAAAACTTCAGTCTGCGCCTTTTTTGCGTTGTCCTCTGCGCGCCGATTATTTTTACTCGCCACCTACCTCACAGAAAATGGCTGGCAGCTTATTTTTTTGTTTGCCTGACTTACGGCCTGCCGTTTTTTTTCACTTTCATGTTCCTCATGAATGACGGTTCATCGGTCTGGGCCCAGTCATTGCTGATCGCTCTGATCCTCCTGTTTCACTTCGACACTACCCTGGCTTTCCTGGCTTATGTCGTAGGAACCACGCTGGCTTATCTGGCTTATGCCGCGGTCCACGGCAGAGTCATGCCATTAAGCTATCTGGTTCTGGAGCAATTGCCGATCCAGCTTTTTGCCGTCTTTACGGTGTCACTGGCCAAGGTCGGCAGAAAAGTCCTGGCGCAAGAAAAATTGGCAGGCATGGCGACCGCGTTGTCGACGGTGTCGCACGAACTGCGCACTCCCTTACGTAGCATCAACGCCAATGCGCGTGGCTTGAACCGTCTGTTGCAAGAAAATGCAGACCGGACATCGCCAAACCAGGTCCCGATGGAAAAAGCACTGGCGCGTATCGAGCTTGAAGTCAGGCACATGAACAACGTGATCGACCTGTTCCTGTTGAGCGCCTCGACCGGCAGGGAGAACCTGATACCGAAAGACATCGTCTCGATGGCATCGGTAGTGGATCTGATGATGCAACGCTATCCGTTCGTCAATCAGGAGCAGCGCGATCTTGTGGCCGTCACGGTCCGCTCCGATTTTCGCTTGCTGGGGCAAGGCGAGTTATGCTCGATGGTCCTGATTAATTTGCTGCGCAATGCACTGACCTCGATCCAGCGTGTCGGCAAGGGCCGTGTGCGGATCGTGCTGGACGGCGCCCGGGCTCGGCCCAGGCTGTTGTTTATCGATACCGGCTGCGGTATCGAGCCAGGCCGCGCAGCACAGATTTTCGAACGCTTTTACGCTTACCCGGAATCCAGCGGCACCGGCATCGGACTCGCGTTTTGCAAAGACGTGCTGGAGGCCTGGGGCGCACATATCCGCGTGATTTCGCGGCCGCTTGGCTACTCCATTTTTGTGCTGGATTTTCCGCCTATAGTGCAACAAAAAGCAGCAGACATGCGCTCTCTGTTAAATTAACCGTCTTTCCATATCATGCGCATCCGGGTGCACTACATCGCTCCTTGCGCCTGCAACGTCTCACTATGAATATTTCATTACCTGTTTATCAACATCCGACCCTGACTGTCCTGATCGACGATAGCCAGAGTTTCCTGGACAGCCTGGCTTTCCAGCTGCCGCCGCATATGGTGCGCAAAGTGTTTCACGATACACAGGCCGCCCTGGAATGGCTGCGCGACGCCTATCGGCATTCCCCCGGCAAGAGCCAGTCGATCCGGGTCAACTATGACGAACAGTCGTTTTCGTTCGACCGGCGCACGGTGGCAGTCGATATCGATCAGATTTACCGCCAATCCATGAACCGCCGGCGGTTCTTGTTGCCTTCAGTGCTGGTAATCGACTACGCGATGCCGCAAATGAACGGCCTGGCATTTTGCGAGGCGGTGCGGGACCTGCCCTGCAAAAAAATCCTGTTCACCGGCCAGGCCGACGAAAAGATCGCCATCGACGCCTTCAATCGTGGCTTGATCGACCGCTTCATCAAGAAAAGCGACCACGACGCGCTCGATCATCTGGAGCTGGAGATTCACAGCCTGCAAAAGGAATTCTTCCACGCTCAGTCACTGACGCTGAAAGATCTGCTGTCGCGTCATTCATATACTTTCCTGTCAGACCCGGCGATGGCGGCACTGGTCGAGCAGTTATGCAAACGGCATGGCTTTGTCGAATATTATCTGTTCCCTAATCCGACCGGCATCCTGTTCTTCGATATGCAGGGCAAGGCGACACTGATGGTAGTCGACACCGAAGCCAGCCTGATGTCGCAGCTGGAAGTGGCGCAGGATTACGGCGCGCCGCTGGAATTGCTGACGGGTTTGCGCGAAATGCGGCTGGTGCCGTTCTTTTCCGACAGCGGCGGCATGTATACCGACGCCATACGCCATGAATGGCTAACATACTGTCTGCCGGCCCAGATTTGTTTCGGCACGCAAGAATACTACTGGGCGCTGTTCGATTTTCCTAAACATTATTTACGTGAACCTTTTTATTCACTGGCGGATTTTTTGCGCGATCAATCCGCCGATATAAAATCATAGAGCTCGAAAAAATCCATGCTGCGAAACGAAATCGCTCCTCGAATATCCACCCCGGATCTGCTGCAAATAGTGCAGGCACCCGATTGGAACCAATTGCGCACATGCGTGCAGCGTCTGCTGGCGCAGCTGGGGATTTGTGATTTCATGTTGCAGACGGAGATCGCCGGCAGCAACGGCAACGGCGCCTCGCAGATGGAGCTGTTCGGCAGTTTGCCAAATGCAGTGCTGCAGCAGTTCAGCTTGCCTGCCGAGGACCAGACGGATCCGGTCCGTCAGCATCTTGCGCGCTCCCGCCTGCCACTGAACTGGCAGGTCGAACAATTGTGCTTGCTGCATAGCGGTCAGATCTACCCCTTGCTGAAAACCATGGGCGTGACACAAGGCATGAGTTTGGCAATTCACAGCAAACACGCGGTGAGTCGCCTCGACTTCTACAGCAATGCAATGCGCCAGGAGACGCTGTCGACCAGTGTCCAGGCCGACGCCCTGCTGCTCGGCGTTTATTTGCAGGAAGCGGCTGAATTATTGTGGCGGAAGGCGGCGCCAGACCAGGGGCCGATGCTCTCGGTGCGCGAGCTCGAATGCCTGCGCTGGAGCGCCGACGGCAAGACCAGCTCCGAAATCGGGCTGATCCTGGGCATATCTCAGCGTACGGTGTATTTCCACATGAAGAATGTGGCGATGAAGCTCGGCGTCTACAGCACCCGCCATGCTATTAGCAGAGCGGTCATGATGGGCATCATCAAGCCCGATACCTGATGCGCGAGAGGTCGGCTGAACTGTTCGAGCCTGTCGATAATGCCGTTAAGTTAAGCCCCGAACGGTATTCTTTAGATGGACCAATGCGGTCACTCCGTCATCCCCGCGAACGCGCACTGCTGTCCGGAATAATTTGATTGACAATGTTGGGAAGGGTTGCAGGTATTGGTCTAAGGGGGTATACCCCTGTTTGCCAACTTAAAAACCAAACCTGCAACATGT
>NZ_JAGQED010000036.1 GCF_018304965.1 Collimonas antrihumi | reverse complement strand
GGCATCATTCGTCTGAGAATGGCTTCCTTGCGTTCTAATGAATAGCGTTTCACTGCATGTCTTCGCTCCGCCCCCTGAGCTTTTTAAGAAAAATCAGATGACGCGACATCTATCCTGACACAGGGGGAAACTCTTGATCATTACAGATAATACCAAGACAATCTGGATTAATGCACTTTCCGGTAATACCGTTTGCAACGCGGATGGTACTCCAATAGTAAAAGTGATCAACGTCAAAAAATTCCAAGACGGTTCCTCAAGCAAAGAAGAAACAGCAGATCTTGAAAGTCTTTTCGATCTTATAGAAGCGTCACTTGATGTGGCAAATGACCGTCTAAAAGCAGTGACGTTGCTCGACCCTACGCCGCTGGCTAAAGCTTTATGGCAAAAAATATGGGTCAATACTGGTAAAGAGCCGGAAAAGTGTTTGTACAACGTCGTCGAAATGTTCGTCTTTAAATTCCTCAGCGATCTGGGAGTATTAAAGGCGCATATGAATTTTGATGCTATATACAAAATCCGAGAACAGAATGCAGACGACGCTCTCAGCCAGTACGCTGCTGTGGTACGCAAGCAGATTCGGGGGTTGTTTCCGGCTGGCGATGATGGCACGACTATCATTAATGGAACAATTTTCGTCAACGAGAAAGGTGAGGCAAATCATGCTCAGTCCCATCTGTTTGGTGAAGTGCTTGACGAGCTATACAGATATGGAAAGGCTTACGGTTCTTTCCGACATATTCAACGCGAATTCAAAACAAAGCTTTATGAGGCATTTCTAAGACAGTCGGCCGGCGTCAAGGCTCTCGGACAATTTTTTACTCCCCGTACTGTGGTCCAAGCGATAGTAAAAATGTCGACTGCTGGATCTCTGCCGCCCACTGCTCGGATCTGCGATCCCTTTTGTGGTGTTGGGGGCTTCATTTTGGAAGCAATCGCAGAAGTACCTGGTTGGCTTGCAGAATTTGAGCCGAAGAACGGCAAAGTGGCACCGCGCCTTACGCTGCGCGGTTACGATAAAGGATCTGATGAGAAAGAGGACGAGCGCACAATAATATTGGCAAAAGCTAATATGCTTATCTATTTTGCCGATCTTATAGCGAAACACCACACTCCAAGTGAGCTGAAGCAGTTCTCGCAAAATGCATTCAACCCGGTCTTTACTTTGCTTCGCTCAAACCTCGGGACATTTGAAAAAATCGATGAAGAGCCTTTCGATTTAATTCTCACCAATCCCCCATATGTCTCTAGTGGGGTCGCCAGTCTTCGAAGGGCTATTGAGAGCGCTGGATTAGGAAGTTATTACACTTCTGGTGGGCGAGGTACAGAAGCCCTGTCGATCGAGTGGATTGTAAAAAATCTGACTCCTGGCGGTCAAGGAATTGCCGTTGTGCCTGACGGATTGCTGCAACAAGAGGCCATTTTGCGTTATATATGCGCACATTGCGAAGTGCAGGCAATCATTTCTTTGCCGGAGAAAACATTTTACTCGACCAAAAAGAAGACCTACATCCTTGCGTTTACAAAGAAGAAAGTTTCTACTGCCGATCAGAAAACACCGATTTTTTCATACATTGTCAGTGAAATAGGAGAATCGCGTGATTCATATCGATTCCCATCATCCCAAAATGATTTGACGGAGGCTGCGGCCTTATTCAATCAATTTAAGGGAAGTCCTGAATCGTTCAAAGCGAAAAGTTCTCGATGCAAAATAATTCCCGTAAGTAAAATTTTGAAAGCTGATCATTGGCTATGTGAGCGTTGGTGGAGTAACGCCGAACGCCAAAAATTGGGGGTTGTTGATGCAGTGAAAATTGTTTCGCCCGGTGACCTTGCTTCGCTTGCCATTGCGGTTCAAGCATCTGCAAAAATTTTGGCCGCCTACCAACCAATAACTTCCTCCATATCAAGCAAGGTAAAAGTGAATAAACTTAGGCTTGGGGGGTCATGGATGGAGTACATCAAAACAAAAACAGGTTGGAATAAAACGCAATATAGACAATACGATACCCAAGATTCGAAAGACATCCCTGTTTATTCCGCCGCAAAATTACCGGTTGCATACATTCATGATTCTTCGTTGGGAATTATTGATGCAACGGCTAAGGCGCCCGTAATTTCTTTTGCGGCAAATGGTGATGGAAGTGCGGGCACAAACCTTCTCTTACACGTGCGACCGTTTTTTGTCAGTACGGATCGAACTTGTTTTCGAGTAATTGATTCAAACATAGATCCCGAATTCATTTTTTACGGATTACACGGGATGAAACAAAAACACGGCTTTAATCATACATTTAAAGCCACGCCGGATAATCTGCGAGCTGTCGAACTTGATGTGCCGATTTCCGGAAAAACTCCGGATTTGGTGGCGCAACGTGCAAAAGTCAAATCGTTCAAAACGGTTCACGATGCCAAAATTGCATTGGAAGAGCAACTTAGAATTTTGAGCGCGACACGGTTGACTTTTGACTAATCGGAAATTGCTTTTCAAGAATGAGAGAGAAGGGGCGGTCGCTTTTTCATGGCCGCGTTCGCATTAATCACCATACCCGAGCGCACGCTGTTCATTCCCGAACTGGCTACAAAGTGCGGTGGAGTTGCGCCGCAGCGCCCGGGTCTGTGAGAGATGCAGTTTTCAACCGCAAGGGATGAGAGCACGAGCGCAGGTTGTAGACTATAAAGGTCGCCTGAAGCTGATCCTCGAAAGACAACCATTTTCCCGCAGCGACCAGCGTGGTCTTCCCTTCAAATGGAAAGAATGCCTGTGGATAGACACTTTGCTTCGCTAAGGATGCCTTCAAGGCGGAGGCGCCCACATGTAGCGCCGCACGCCACGCTGCGGGATCCAGATGTAGACGGCCAATATCGGCTGCTGACGCTCCTGAGATTTTCTCGGCCAGTTCCAGCACAAGACGGCCAGTGGCATTGTCGAATTGGGGATTGCTGTATAGCGCTTTGCGTTCGAGCGGCGACAAGAATAGCTTGGTGAGCAGACTGCTGGATGAACCAAAATAAAATCGGATCAGCTCGATGCAGGGGATGATAAGTCGACGGTCGCCAGGCAGCTCCACCATCACGCAGTACGAATGCGTACACTGCATATGCCATGGATGCTCTGAAATAGGCAACAGAAAGCCTTTGTGATCCAGATTCAAACCGGCCTTAATCAGACTGACAGTCGTGTCGTCGATGCGCAGGTCGACGAAAGTCTCCAGTTGGTATTCAGGGCTAGCTTCTAATTTGTCGTTGCGCCAGATGTCGCCGATACGCAAAAGGGGCAATGTGCCCGCCGAGATCCATACTTTGCGCTGGAATTTCGCGGGCGTCGTTGAGTCTGGTGACAGTAATACAGAGGGATCGTCGCGGTAATTGTTGTTGAGGACGCGCGACAAGTGCAGAAACAAGGAAGGCTGAGTTCGGCGAATTAAGCGGTTTGGGAACGCGAGATCGCCGAACCAATCAATTCGCCAGGAATTTTCACCCTTGGAGAGGGCAGAAATCGAAGGTAAATCATTGTTATTCAACGATTTATCGATTCAGAATTGTCTCACCACTTTTGAATTTGTCTCATTTACTTCTGGATTGTCTCACCAACTACTGATTGTTCACAACCATGCCAGCATCATGCGCCTGCTGATCGGCATGGTAGGAGCTACGCACCATGGCGCCCACGGCGGCGTGTGCAAAACCCATCTTGTAGGCTTCTTCCTCATACATCTTGAAGACGTCAGGGTGCACGTAGCGCCGCACCGGCAAGTGATTCCCGCTCGGCATCAGGTACTGGCCGATGGTCAGCATGTCGACATCGTGGGCGCGCATATCGCGCATGACTTGCAGTACTTCTTCATCGGTTTCGCCGAGGCCGACCATGATGCCGGATTTGGTCGGCGTGTTCGGATGCAGCGCCTTGAAGCGTTTCAGCAGGTTCAGCGAATATTCGTAGTCTGAGCCGGGCCGTGCTTCCTTGTACAGGCGCGGTGCGGTTTCCAGGTTGTGGTTCATCACATCCGGCGGCGCCAGGTTGAGGATTTCCAGCGCGCGATCCATGCGGCCGCGGAAATCAGGCACCAGGATTTCAATACGGGTATTCGGCGACAGCGCGCGTACGTGGCGGATGCATTCGGCGAAATGGCCGGCGCCGCCGTCACGCAAATCGTCGCGGTCGACACTGGTGATGACGACGTAATTCAATTTCAGCGCGGCGATGGTCTTGGCCAGGTTTTCCGGCTCGTTGACATCGAGCGGATCGGGGCGGCCGTGGCCGACATCGCAGAACGGGCAGCGACGGGTGCATTTGTCGCCCATGATCATGAAGGTTGCCGTGCCCTTGCCGAAACACTCGCCGATATTCGGGCAACTGGCTTCTTCGCAGACAGTGACCAGGCTGTTGGCGCGCAAGATGTCTTTGATTTCGTAAAACCGCGACGATGGCGAGGCTGCCTTGACGCGTATCCAGTCCGGCTTTTTCAGGGCTTCAATCGGAATGATCTTGATTGGAATGCGCGAGGTCTTGCTGGCGCCCTTTTGCTTTTCGGACGGATTGTAGCTAGCGGTGGCAATAGTGGCTTCAGTGGCTTCGGCAGGCAGCGACGGCGTGGTTTCTGTGGTCATGGTCTAGGCATTTCCTTGCTGGAGTCTCGAAAAAGGACTCAGTTAAAACGGTCTATCAATTTGTGAGCAAGCGCTAACTGCACCTCTGAGAGAGCACTATCAACGCCTAGTGTTTTCATATCGACGGTGGCGAGGCCCTCGTAGCCGCATGGATTGATCCAGGTAAAAGGCGCCAGATCCATGGCAACATTGAGCGACACGCCGTGGTAAGTGCAGCCGCTGCCTCTGACTTTCAAGCCAAGGGCGGCGATCTTTGCACCTTGCCAGGCGCCATCGGCGATATAAATCCCGGGCGCACCGGCCTTGCGTTCACCAGCCAGATTATACGCTGCCAGCGTGTCGATCACCGCCTGCTCGATACCCTGCACGAATTCGCGCACAAACAGACGCGCGGCGGGACGACGGCGGCGCAAATCCAGCAGCAGGTAAATCACTACCTGACCCGGCCCGTGATAAGTCACCTCGCCGCCGCGATCGGTCTGTATCACCGGAATCTGGTGCGGCGCCAGCACATGGCTCGGATCGGCTCCCAAACCCAGTGTAAATACTGGCGGGTGCTCGACGATCCACAACTGGTCTGGCGTATCGGGGGAACGGGCGTCGGTAAACGCGCGCATCGCGTCAAAACTGACTTGATAAGGTTCTACGCCGCGCTGAATGATTTGGGGGCTAGGCAGAAGATCTGGGGAAATGGTTTGCTGCGCACTGGACATACCGCAAGTGTACCGAAAATCGGCCGTCGGCGTGCGCTAGCGGGGCGCCGTCAAGCCGGAATGAGGCTTGACGGCAACCAGTCATGCAATATTCAGATCAAAACAATGTTGCAGCCACGTCACGATATCGGATGGAAATCGAATATCAAACCGGCAAAATCAGCAAACTGCAGGATTGGCGCCCAGCGGCTTGCTAAAGCCAGCCCGAGCGCTCGATGACGGCATACGCGTCGACTGCTGTTGAACTTGCACCACGCTGTTGCCTTTGATGGCTTCGATGACGATATGGCTGTCAGCGGCTACGCTTAGGAATTGCCCGGCAGACAACCAGTAGTCGTCGCCGTGCCCTGTTACGGTCACCCAGACCCGGCCTTGCATGATTTGCAGGGTTTGCGCTACCGGGGCGGTTACTGACGTGGCGGTACCGGCACCTATGGTTAAAGACTCGCTAGCTAATAATTTTCTCATGATGTCACTCCTTGAAACTGCTGGTATATTGGACGCTACCTCATTCCAAACCGCTTGATATAGACATTCCTTGTTTCTACAGAGCCATTTTAAGCAATCTACAGCCAGTAACAAAACGAGTAATTTTCTCCTCCCTTGCTAATTTTCCTCATATAAAATGGCCGATCTCCGAAAATTGCCTAATCTCTCCGCCCTGCGCGCCTTCGAGGCTGCAGCACGCAACGACAGCTTTTCGCGCGCCGCCGAAGAAATCTATGTGACGCCGGGCGCCATCAGCCATCAAATACGTGCCTTGGAGCAGGAACTGGGCATCATGTTGTTCAGCCGCCACGGCAAGCGCATCACGATCACCGAACAAGGGCAGCGCTTTGCCGCCGTCATCCGTAAATCCCTGAATGAAATCGCGTTTGCGGCCGAAGCCTTGAAGATGGATGCCAAGCAGAAGCGGCTGACGATTTCCGCGTTGCCTTCGTTTGCCGCACGCTGGCTGGCGCCACGACTGTGGAAGTTCATCGACCTGCATCCCGATACCGAGGTAGTGCTGCAATCGAGCAGCCACCTCAACGACCTGGAGCGTGAGCCTATCGATGTCGGCCTGCGTTACGGCTTGGGCCACTATCCGGGCCTGGTGGTGGAAAAACTGATGGATGATTATTACTATCCGGTGGCCAGCCCGAACTACCGCGGCGGCAACCTGCCGAAAACGCCGCAGGAACTGGAGCAGTGCAGCCTGTTGCGCATGGATACCGAGTCATCGTGGATGCCGTGGTTCGAGGCTGCAGGCATCGACCTGGTGGAACCGACCGGCGGCTTGCTGATCGAGGATGCGTCGATGCTGTTGCGTTCGGCTTCGGATGGATTGGGGATTGCTTTGACGCGGCACGCGATTGCGCTGCAGGAAATTGCTTCGGGGGAGTTGGTGCGTTTGTTCGACGTCGTCGCGCTCTGCCCGCTATCCTATTATTTCGCCTGCACCAAGGAAGCGCTGAGCAAACCGCAAGTGCAGGCTTTCCATCGCTGGCTGCTGGACGAGATCGAGACGTTCAAGGCGCAAAGTGAATGGCCCGGAAGATCCGAGCCATCTTGATCCGATAAGGATTTAAAGCACCATTTTGACCATCGGGTGCGACGACAGCGCCCGATACAAATCATCCAGTTGCTCACGGCTAGTGGCACGGACAGTAGCAGTCAAGCCGGTATAGTTACCCTTGGACGACGGCCGCACTTCCAGCTTGTCGATATGAAACGTCGGATCGTGCTGCACCACCACGCCAACCATGGTCGGCGCAAATGCGTCGTGCGTAGGTCCCATGATCTTGATGGGAAAATCGCTTGGATATTCGATCAAGCTTTCAGCGGGCGGGATAACCTGGTTTTCAGTGGGCTCGGTCATGATGGTTGCTCTTTAATGGTGACGCAGGATAGTAGTTTACTCCCGAAACGGATTCCTGCACTAAAAGCTTATCGGCGACCGGTAATTTGCCGGCACAGCTTGTGTAAATGAAAACAGGGCAGAAAACCACGAGATTTCTGCCCTGCAACGCCCTACAGCAATACCTGTGCGTTACTGCGCTCCCTGATTAAGCTGCCTTGGCCGCCTGATAAGCCTCGTATAACTGTTTGTATATGGGGCCGGGTTCGCCATTTCCAATAGTCTTGCCGTCAATCGAGACCACCGGCAATACTTCCTTGGTAGCCGACGACAACAGCACTTCATCAGCGGCAAACACCTCTTCGCGCGCAATCTTGCGGGCTTCGAACGGAATGCCGCCGGCGGCGCACAATTCCTCGATCAGGCGGTAGCGAATCCCTTCCAGGATCAGATTATCCTTAGGCGGCGCCATCAGCTTGCCGTTTTTGACGATCCAGACATTGGAAGACGACGCTTCGGTCAGCCAGTCATCGCGGAACTGAATCGCTTCCACCACGCCATGCTCGGCCGCATTTTGCGCCGCCAGCACATTCCCCAACAGAGAAATCGACTTGATCTCGCAATGCAGCCAGCGTTGATCCTCCATCGACACGCAAGGCACACCGCTCGCGCGCAATGCCGCACTTGGCAACACCAGCGGGTTGGTCATGATGAACACAGTCGGCGTCAGCGCTTCTTTCGGGAATGCATGACCGCGCTTGGCGACGCCGCGGGTGACATGGATGTAGACCATCTGATCATCCGCCGGATGGGCATCGATCACACCCTTGATCAACGCCAGCCACTGCTCTTTGTCATGCGGATTCGGAATACTGATCTTTGCCAGGCTGCGAAACAGGCGCGCCAGATGATGCTCGGCGCGGAATAATTTGCGGCCGTAGATTGGAATCACCTCATACACGCCGTCACCGAAAATGAAGCCTCGATCGAGTACCGGGATGCGCGCTTCGGACAGCGGCGTCATGCTGCCATTGAGATAGACCAGCGGGTCTTGCATGATCGGATTCCTAAAAAAGTAGAGAATTCAATTCTGGCACAGCGCCGGGCTGCGGGGTATGCAAAAAAAGTATGCGCACGAGCCTGGAAAATGCCGGCCCGAGATGGCGACGTGATGCGGTAGCATACACATACCTCAACTTCGAGGAACCGCCAAAGTTCCTCCTGCGCCTTACCATGACCACCATCGTTACCCGTTGCGCCTGGGCCAATCCCGCTAATCCTCGTTACCTGGCCTACCACGACGAAGAATGGGGCAAACCCTGCCACGACGAGGTGCGGCTGTTTGAAATGCTGAACCTGGAAGGTGCGCAAGCCGGCCTGAGCTGGGAAACCATCCTCAACAAGCGCGACAACTACCGCCGCGCCTTCGACGGCTGGGATGCTAAAAAAATCGCCCGCTACGACGAGATCAAGGTGGCGTCCCTGCTGGCTGACGCCGGCATCGTCCGCAACCGCCTGAAGATTGCCGCCACCATCAGCAATGCCCAGGCCTATTTGCGCCTGCGCACCGAAGTCGGCGGTCTTGATGCATTCTTATGGGCCTACGTCGACGGCGCTCCAATCCAGAATCAATGGACATTACTTGGCGGCAATCCTGCCAAAACGCCGTTGTCCGACCGCATTTCCAAGGATCTGGGCAAGCGCGGCTTCAAATTTGTCGGCTCCACCATCATTTACGCCTATATGCAGGCGATCGGCATGGTCAACGACCATTGCGTCGAATGTTTCCGGCACCAGGCGGTGGCGGAGTAATTTCCGATCGGGATGGCCGCGGCAGAAAACTGCGCGGCACCCTCAGCTCATCCGATCAGCCGCATACCTGCGTTCTTTGCAGCCTTACTGTCAAAAGTCATTGTGTGCATGCAGTTGGCGTCATCGGCGGAACGCTCAATGAGGCAATCTGCGAAGTCGGCATTTGAGCGCGCGTAGACATGCAATGCCCTCAGGACAATCTCTGCGTTTTCGACTTTGAACGTCCGTACCCGTAGCAATTTTTCCAGTACAGAGACGATTTCATCCTTAGTCGCTTGATAGCATCCTTGCATTACCCACACTAGTTCCACCATCGCGACCAGACTGATGAATCCTGGACCGGTATCGGAAAGCGACTCGATTAATGCCGTAGCCTTGGGTGATTGTTTTGGATCGTCTTGCGCAACGTAGCGCACCAAGACATTCGTATCCAGCCCAATCATCGCTGCCCAGACCCACGTTGCGCAATGGCTTGATTCATTTGCTCGATGCTAACTGCGGCACCGGGTTTACGCAGCATTCCCTTCAGGGACTGTACTGATTCAGTGGCAGCAACAAATGCGTACTGCCCGTTCTCAATTTCGACAAACTCAACCCGGCTCCCGGCATCCAGGCCGAGCGCAACCCGCACCGCGGCAGGTATGGTAATTTGGCCTTTAGAGGTCACAGTAGCAGTAGACATACGAATCCTTTCAATTCCACTATTCCTTACTTTATAGTAAGGAATATGAAAAATCAAGACTGATCCCCATACACTCTCTGCCACCATCGGCAAACTGCATTCTGGATACCACTCTTCCCGTCCCGGCACCATTCTGCTACATTCCCGCCATGCCTAAACTGACCTTAGACCGAATCCTGCAATCGCAGGGCTTCGGCAGCCGAAAATATTGCCGCGAGTTAATTGAAGATGGCGAAGTCGTCATCGGCGGCGTCGCCGTTACCGACTATAAATCCACGCCCGACACCAACGGCCTGGTGTTCACCCTGTTCGATGAAGAATGGGTTTACCGCGAACACGTCTATATCGTGCTCAACAAACCGGCCAATATCGAGTGCTCGCGCAAACCCAGCCATCACCCGGGAGTACTGAGCATCTTGCCGGAACAATTCAGCTGGCGTGACGTGCAGCCGGTTGGCCGGCTCGATCACGACACCACCGGCTTGCTGCTGATGTCGGACGACGGCAGCTTCATTCATGCGCAGTCGTCGCCCAAGCGGCACGTACCGAAGTTATACGTTGCCACCACACATGATCCCGTGACCGAGGAGCTGGTGCAAAGCTTGCTGGCCGGCGTGAAGTTGCATGATGAGCCGCAGACGCTGGCGGCCGTCAGCTGCCGTATAGTGGGCTCGCATGAAATCGAGATCGTGCTGGAACAGGGTAAATACCATCAGGTCAAACGCATGCTGGTGGCGGCCGGCAACCATTGCTCGGCGTTGCGCCGCACCGCTATCGGCGGCCTGACCCTGGAAGCGCTGGAGCTGGAATTGGGGGAGTGGTGTTACCTGGAGCGTGAGCATCTGGCTTTGCTGGTGCCGACGGCCTAGTACAAAAAAAGACGCAAAAAAAACGCAAGACCTAAGTCTTGCGTTTTACTGATTCTGGCTTCCCGGAAAATCAGTGCGAGCGGATCATGGTACCGAACGCCTGTTCGGTCAACACTTCCAGCAGCAACGAATGCTCGATACGGCCATCGATGATGTGCACTGTATTAACGCCCGACTTGGCCGCATCCAGCGCCGATGAAATCTTCGGCAGCATGCCGCCGGAGATGGTGCCGTCCTTGAACATTTCATCGATTTCGCGTGCCGACAAGTCGGTCACCAGATTGCCTTGCTTATCTTGCACGCCAGCAATATTGGTCATCATGATCAGCTTTTCAGCGTGCAGGATCTCTGCAATCTTGCCCGCCACGACGTCGGCATTGATGTTGTAAGCCTGGCCGTCGGCGCCAAAGCCGATAGGCGAAATGATTGGAATGAACGCGTCATCCTGCAAGGCTTTGACCACCGCCGGATTGATAGCTTCGATTTCACCGACAAAACCGATATCGAGGAATTCACCTGGGTGCTCGCGGTCTGGCATGCGATATTTGCGCGCACGGATCAGGCCGCCATCCTTGCCGGTCAGGCCGACAGCCTGGCCGCCGTAGTGGTTGATCAGCATCACGATATCCTGCTGCACTTCACCGCCCAGCACCCACTCCACCACTTCCATGGTTTCTTCGTCGGTAATCCGCATGCCTTGCACGAAGGTGCCTTGCTTGCCGATTTTCTTCAGGGCATTGTCGATTTGCGGGCCGCCGCCGTGCACCACTACCGGGTTCATGCCGACCAGTTTCAACAAAATCACGTCGCGCGCGAAGCCGTGCTTCAGGCGCTCTTCGGTCATTGCATTGCCGCCGTATTTGACGACAATGGTTTTACCGTGGAATTGACGGATGTACGGTAACGCCTCGGCCAGAATTTCAGCTTTGATTCCTGGGGCAACGTTGGCTAGATCGTTGGTCAAATCGGCCATGAACAGTCCTACAAGAGAGGTTCTGAGCTTGTCAGAAGAAAGTAAAAAGGTGCAAAGACTGCAACTCGGGGGAGTTAAAAATCGCTGCGAGAAGGATCAGCGCGATTTTACATGGAAATGCGCTTGCTTAGGTGCAGCAAGCGCGCCAATAATCTTGCGATGTTGCATTGCGATGTTGTGTAGATACATCAATGTACGGATGATGGCAGTTCCCCGCGAACAACATGCACTTGCATCCGCAATCAAAGGATAAACAGAATGGCGCAATGCCCCGCCTGCCGGCAACAGTTTTCCTGTGGCGCCGGCCAGCATGCAGATCAGCCTTGCTGGTGCAGCCTGCTGCCGCCGCTGGTCAACGCCGGGTCGGCAGCTACGGAATGCTATTGCCCGGACTGCCTGGAACGCCTGCTACGGCAACAACAAACGGTTGGCGTCGGCCGGAAACCATACACCGATCGCTAAGGACCAGGGCAGCTGCGTACTTCCTGCCCGGGGAAATCCAGTTTGATCTTGTCGAAAGCGATCTTGGCGTCGCCACCCAGATCGCGCAGCTGGAATGCCACTTTGCTGGAACTTACAGTGCGCGTACCGACCTTGGCGCCGCTCAGGCCGCGCTTGGCCAGGCCGGCGACTTGCTTTTGCGCAGCTTCATCGGTTTTGAAAATGCCCAGTGAGATGCCATAGCGCAGCGCGCTGGAATCCTGTATCACAAAGAAGTCGCTGATCCCGAGCCGACGTACTTCGTCTGCCTTTTTATCGGCCGCTTCCTTGCTGCCCAGCGACGGCAAATACACCATGTGGCTAGCCACTTCCTGCGTTTCGCGGCGGACAAATTTGACGGCCGGCGTGCGCTCCGCCAACTGGCTCGAAAAACGCCGTGCTTCGGCCGCGGTGAAATTGCCGATTTCGGTGCAAGCCACCACCGGCGGCAAGTCAGCCGTCGCCGTGGCTGGCGCTGCCGATGCGGCATCGGCTACCGTCATCTTGATTTTATCCGCCTGCAACTGCTTGCTGATACGGGTCGGCTCCCGGCCATCGCTGTAGAGCGCGCCGAGATAGCCTTTTTGCATGGCGAACAATGTCGCATTCGCCAATAACAGCAGCCAGAAAATGATTTTCAACATGGATTTTATAGTGCCGCCACAACAGCAGCAGTTTGCAGACCGATCAATACCAGATTATCAACTGTTTCATGCGCTATGGACAGATACGGCGCGATTAAAGCCGCCGAGCCGCCAGCCACGATACAACGGATGCGTGTACCCGGCGATTGCTGGCTTTGCAGCGCAAATGCCCGTTCGATGGCGCCGACCTGCGCATTGATGCAACCGCTGATGATAGCGTCATCGGTATTATCGGCAAACACGGTATTTACATGCACGTGATCGGTGACATGCGGTAATTGCGCAGTGCTGCGCGCCAGCGAGGTCGCCATTAATCCCAGTCCCGGCAGGATCATGCCGCCGGTAAACACACCGTCTGCACTGACCGCGTCAATCGTGGTGGCGGTGCCGCAGGTGGCGACAATCAAGGCTTGCTGCGGAAACAGCCGTTGCGCGCCCAGCGCCGCGGCAAACCGGTCGCATCCCAGTTGTGCAGGATCGCGATAGGCATTGCGCAGACCCGCCAGCTGCGGCAACGAGGCAAACCAACAGGTCGGCATGGCGCTCCCAAAAACTGTTTCCAGCAACGTCTGCAAGCGCTCCTGCGTGCGTTCGCCTGCCACATTGGAAACCAGGATGCGCGTCACCGTCAGCTTGCGCCAGCGCGCGCTCAGCGTCACCAGCTCGCTATGCGTCGCCGAGCCGCTTTCCAGCCATTCGCCGGGCACACCGCCGACGCCAACCTCGGGCAACGCCGCAAGCGCCCATTTGATGCGGGTATTGCCGACATCTATCAACAACATGGCCATGGCTCAGTCTTCCTTCGGGCGTAATGAAATATCGCCGGCCATGATGGCTATCGGGTTGCTGTCAGCGTCCGTTTGCAACAACAAGCGCCCGATCTGGTCGATGCCAAGCGCCCGGCCTTCGTGCAATGTCTTGCCCTGATCCAGGATCAGCACCTGCTGGCCGGCAAACGCATGCAGCCGATTCCAGCGTTCGACAAAAGCCGCCAGGCCCTCGCTTTCGAATTGGCGCATGTTTTGCGCCAGTCCGCTCAGTAACGATCCAAGCAACAGCTCGCGGTCCTGTGCTGCCGACGCTGGCAGATTGGCGGTAGGACGGCCTATTTGTTCTTGCAATTGTTCCGGCATGGCGAGATTGATGCCGATGCCGATCACGGCCCACAATTGCTGGTCGGGCGCGGTGGCGGTCTCGATCAGGATGCCGGCCAGCTTACGGCCCTTGTGCAATACGTCGTTCGGCCATTTCAATTGCACGTCGACCCCGAAATCGGCCAGGATCTCGGCAATCGTCACGCCCACCGCAAGCGGTAAACCGACCAATGCCTGCAAGGGTGCGGCAAACGGCCATGCCAGCGAAAAGGTCAACGCGGCCGAAGGCGCCGTCAGCCAGGCACGTCCGGCGCGGCCACGGCCGGCAGTTTGCGTCTGCGCCACCAACAACGTCGGAGCGTCCAATCGACGGGAATGCACGCCGCCGGCGATACGCGCCAGCAGATCGGCATTGGTAGAACCGGTCTCGGCCACTACTTCGATCCGGCATTGCTCGGCGTGATGGCCGGCAAATGCAGTGATGCGGGCGGCGGATAAATGGCTGGTGAGTGGAATTGGTGCAATAAATTGTGCAGTCATGCCGCGCATTGTAGCGGGAGTTATAGCGAAATGCAGGTTGAGCACGGCTCCTGACGGGATTACATGTAAAAACATAATAAAACAACCTGCGGGCAATCCCTATGGCATATTTCTCTGAGAGGCGTTAATTCACTTACACGATCGCTCCTCCGAGCAGTTTTATCATAACTGCAATAGTGCAAATGGCAATTCTCCCTTAAACTGATGCGATGCCGAATCCAGACACCACCACTCCCGTGCTCGATATTAAAGATGGCAGCCTGGTTGCCGCGCGCGGCGACTGGCAGGTGCATGCCTTGACGCGGCCGGGGGTGATCAAGGCGCTGCAAGCCAAATTGAGAACATTGTCCAGGCAGACCGACCCACTGCGCTGGGACTTGTCGGATATCGGCACACTGGATCATATCGGCGCGCAATTATTGTGGAACGCCTGGGGTAAAACGCGTCCGCAACAATTAACTGTAGCGCCGCAACACCGCGATTTCTTCCAGCGCCTGGCCAGCGCCGGCACGTTGGCATTGCCGCCCAAGCCACCACGGCGCCGCATGTTCAATGCCATCTACGACATGGGCACCGCTGCCCTGGATCACGTGACCGGCTTTATCACCCTGCTGGGACAACTGGTGCTGGATTTCCTGCGCATGACGCAAGTGCCGCAGCGCGCGCCCTGGAAAGAGATTTCCGCCAATGTCTATCATGTCGGCTACCAGGCATTGGGAATTACCGCGTTGGTCGGTTTCCTGATCGGCGTGGTGCTGTCGTTTTTATCGGCACAACAACTACACACTTTTGGCGGCGATATCTACCTGGTGAATATCCTCGGCATGAGCATCATCCGCGAACTGGGGCCGTTGCTGGCCGCGATCCTGGTGGCCGGCCGCTCCGGCTCGGCGATCACTGCGCAACTGGGCGTGATGCGCGTCACCGAAGAACTCGATGCGATGCTGGTGATGGGCTTGCCGCATGGCTTCAGGCTGGTGTTGCCGCGGGTGCTGGCGTTGCTGGTGGCAATGCCTTTGCTGGTGATCTGGACCGATGCCATTGCACTCTTGGGCGGAATGGTAGCCGCGCAATTGCAACTGGGTTTGTCGCCCACCTATTTCCTGCAACAGTTACCGAATGCGGTACCGTTGCCCAATTATCTGATCGGCCTCGCCAAAGGCGCAGTGTTCGGCGGCTTGATTGCGATGGTGGCCTGCTATTTCGGCCTGCGCATCGAACCCAACACGGAAAGCCTGGGACGTGGCACCACCACTTCGGTAGTGACTGCGATCACCATCGTCATCGTCGCCGACGCCGTGTTTGCGATTATTTTCAGCGGCGTGGGATTCTGATGGCTGAGCAAACACCCGTCATCGAAATCGACAAGCTCTGGACCCAGTTCGGCCAGACGGTGATTCACCAGGATCTGGATCTGCGCATCGACGCCGGCGAAATCGTCGGCCTGGTGGGCGGCTCCGGTTCCGGCAAGACCACGCTGGTGCGGCAGGTATTGGGGCTGAACCGGCCGACCAAGGGTAAGGTGACGGTGTTCGGCACCGATATCAGCCAGGCCGATGTCGAACAAATGTATGCGCTGCAAAATCGCTGGGGCATGTTGTTTCAGCAAGGCGCCTTGTTTTCTGCATTGACGGTGCTGGACAATGTCGCGTTGCCGATGCGCGAGCTGCGCGCCTTGCCGGATCAGTTGATCAGGGACGCGGCATTGCTCAAGCTGCAGATGGCCGGGATTGGCCCTGAACACGCGCTCAAAATGCCATCCGATCTCTCCGGCGGCATGATCAAGCGGGTGGCGTTGGCCCGAGCGTTGGCGCTGGAACCGGAATTGCTGTTTCTCGACGAGCCCACGGCCGGGCTCGATCCGGCATCGTCGGCCGCCTTTATCGAACTGATCCGGTCGCTGCACAAAGACATGCGCTTGACCGTAGTGATGATCACCCATGACCTGGAGCCGTTGCTGGCCTTGTCGACCAAGATTGCGGTGCTGGCAGACAAACACGTGATCGCCTACGACACACCGGAGCGCGTCATGCAAGTACGCCATCCGTTTATTGAAACATTTTTTCTCACCGCCAACCGTTTTGAGCACGACACGTGCGGGTGATATGCAAATAATGCAAACAATGCAGATAAAGTGCGGAAAGCGTAGACAGGAAAACTTATGGAAAACAAAGCGCACGCCCTGATTGCCGGATTGTTCACGGTCGCCTTGCTGATCGCGGCGCTGTTCGGCGTCATGTGGTTCAACAGCGACCGGGTGGAACGGATTCCTTACGAGATCGCCACCAAGTTGTCGGTGCCGGGACTCAATCCGCAAGCCGATGTCCGCTATCGCGGCCTGGATGCCGGCAAGGTTGAGGGGATCACCTTCGATCCCAAGTCGCCGGGCCAGATCCTGATCAAGATCAAGATCAATCCAGACACGCCGATGACGCAATCCACCTATGCCACCTTGGGCTATCAGGGAGTGACCGGGATTGCCTACATCCAGCTGGACGACGACGGCAGCAAGCCGCTCAAGCTCGAAAGCAGCAAGCAACACCTGGCGCGCATAGAATTGCGCCCAAGCCTGTTCGACAATCTGCAGACCAAAGGTGCGGTGATCTTGTCGCGCGCCAACGAGATGGTCGACAAACTGAACGGCTTGCTGGACTCCGAAAATCAGAAAACCATGCTGAAAGCATTCAGTGATGTCAGCCAGACCGCCGTTGAATACCGCGGCATTCCGCAGCAGTTGCAGCCGACCTTGCGCCAGTTGCCGGTCCTGACCGGTCAACTGAACCAGGCGCTGGCGTCGGTCACGGCACTCTCTAACAATATGACCGTGCTCAGCAAAAACCTGAATACCCTGACCGCCAGCCTGCAAGGGCCGGACGGCGCTGTCGCCAATCTGGGCAGTGCGGTGCAAAACATCGGCTCGGTCGCCAACGGCGTCGAATACGATACGCTGCCGCGTTTCAATACCCTGACCACGGAAGCGCGCTCATCGATGCGCGCGCTGAACCAGACACTGGACCATCTCAACCAGCAGCCGCAAAGCATTCTGTTTGGCAGTAAGGCCCTGCCTCCCGGACCCGGGGAAGCGGGTTTTGTTGCTCCAGAAAAATAAAATCTTTAAAGGCCCGCCATGACCATGACCGTTATCCTGAAAACCCTGTCGACTTTAGTTGCGATTGCCCTGGTCGCCGGCTGCGCCAGCAAGGTCGACGCACCGACCCAATACGATCTGGGCCTGCTGCCGGCCACTGCTGCCCCCACAGCAGCATCTGCCTTGCCCGCGATCAGCCTGGCCGATGTCAATGCGCCTGCCTGGCTGGACAACAACATGATGTACTTCCGCCTGGCCTACGCCAACCAGCAGCAACCGCGCCCCTACGCCAACAGCCGCTGGACCATGCCGCCGGCGCAACTGTTTCAGCAGCGCCTGAAAACGCGCGTGGCCCAGGCTGGCGGTACGGTGCTGGCGATGTCGGATGCGGCGCTCAATGTTCCGTTGCTGCGGATCGACCTGGATGACTTCACGCAAACCTTCGACACGCCGTCGCACAGCCTGGCGACGCTGCAAATACGCGCCTCGCTGTTCAATGGCCGGGTACTGCTGGCGCAAAAAAGTTTTAACCGCCAGGTGGCGACTCCCAGCGCCGACGCCGCCGGCGCCGCCAGCGCTTTTGTCGCTGCCAACGATGGCGTGATTGACGATCTGATGAGCTGGCTGGCAACAGTAGCGCCGAAAAAACAATGACCCGACAAGTAATCCCCACAAACACCTCTACCGCATCATCGTTTGCTCGCGTCAGCCTGCTGATTTACTTGCTGCTGATCGTCTACGCCAGCTGGTATCCGTTTGCCGGCTGGCGCGATATCGGCTTGACCGCCTTCGCCTATCTGACCGCGCCATTGCCGCATTACTGGACTGTGTTCGATGTCTGGACCAATGTGGCCGGCTATCTGCCGCTAGGCATGCTGATGGTGCTGTCGTTGCCACGCTGGCGCCGCTGGTCGCCGTATTGGGCGGTACTGCTGGCAACCTTGGCGGGGATCCTGATCTCCGGCACCATGGAAGCGGTGCAGACGTTCTTGCCGACGCGCGTCGCCTCCAACCTGGATCTGATGACCAATAGCGCCGGCGCCTTGCTCGGCGCGGTGCTAGGCGCCATCCTGCGGCCACGCTTCGGCCCTGACAGCCGCCTGTTGCAGCTGCGCGAGCACTGGTTCAACCGTGAAGCCAGCCAGGGCATGGTGGTGGTAGCGCTATGGCCGCTGGCGCAAATTTACCCGCTCAGCCATCTGTTCGGCTTTGGCCAGTTCACCTCCATGCTATCCACCTGGCTGTCCGACCTGCTGGAAGAACCCGTCGATCTGCAAGCCTGGTTTACCAATGACGTGCGATTCACCGCCGCCCAATACTGGCTGACCGAAACCATCATCACCGCTTGCGGCCTGACCGGCGCCGCCCTGACCTTCCTGATCCTGCTGCGCCAGCATGCGCCGAAGCTGCCGTTGACGTTGCTGCTGGTGTTTGTCGCGCTGATGACCAAGGCGCTGGCGACAGCACTGTTGTTTGCGCCAGACAATGCCTTCGTCTGGCTGACCCCGGGCTCGTTCGGCGGCTTGCTGATCGGCGCTCTCATGCTGAGCGGTCTGGCCTACGCGCCGCAGCTGGCGCAACGCCGCCTGGCCGCGCTGACCCTGATCATGGCTTTATTGCTGGTCAATATCATGCCCGACAACCCGTATTACACCGAAACCTTACAAACCTGGACACAGGGAAAATTCCTGAATTTCAACGGCGTCGCCCAGTTCCTGGCTTTGTTATGGCCATTCTGTACGCTGTGGTTCCTGTTTCATCCGATGCATAAGCGGCGGCGCCAGCAGCCGCCGCGCGACTCGCGTTAGCCCGCCCGTCGCAACCAAAAAACGCCGACGGTGTATGATTCCTGCTTATAGCCAGCACATAAGCAACCCGTAACCAACCCTATTCCAGAATATTGCAATGAGCGATAAACCGTTTTACGAACACCACGTATTTTTTTGCCTGAACCAGCGCCCCCCGGGCGACCGGGTTTGTTGCGCCAACAGCGGTGCCCAGGCGGCGCAGGAACACGCCAAGCGTCGTATCAAGCAACTGGGCCTGGCCGGCGAAGGCAAGGTGCGGATCAATAAAGCCGGCTGCCTCGAGCGCTGCGAACAAGGGCCGGCAATGGTGATTTATCCGGAAGGCGTCTGGTACACCTACGTTGACAATGAAGATATCGACGAAATCATCGACGTCCATATAATCGGCGGGAAGATTGTCGAGCGTCTGAAAATCTGATCAATTCCGGCCAAACCGCAGCCAGAACGCAATATAAACGCAACATAAGCACCCCCAGTCTTCATCACCTCGAATCGATTCAATGAACGCCCAAACGCTCCCCTTCTTCATCGCCGGCGCTGTCGGCCAACTCGAATGCGCACTCGACCTGCCTGATTCCGACACCTTTGCCCTACCGCGCGGACTGGCGCTGGTCGCCCATCCTCATCCCCTGTTCGGCGGCACCATGGATAACAAGGTGGTGCACACGCTGGCGCGCGGTTTCCTGGCGCTGGGCTATGTCACTGTGCGGATGAATTTCCGTGGTGTCGGCAAATCCGACGGCGTACACGACGAAGGCCGCGGCGAGGCCGACGACATGGCTTTGCTGCTTGCCCACATGCGCCAGCAATATCCCGATCTGCCGCTAGCCCTCGGCGGCTTTTCATTCGGCACTTTCGTACAGGCGCAACTACAGCAGCGCTTGATCGGAGCCACTGCTGGAGCGGAAACTGGAGCGGGAGCGGGCACGGCCGCCGAACGGCTGGTGCTGGTAGGCACAGCCGCCGGCAAGTGGCCGATGCCGACCGTGCCGGCCAACAGCATCCTGATTCATGGCGAGCTGGACGACACGATTCCGCTTACCGCCGTGTTCGAATGGGCACGCCCGCAAGACATCCCGGTAATCGTGATTCCCGGCGCCGATCATTTTTTTCATCGCCGACTGCAACATATCAAGAGTCTCATGGTCGAAATGTGGCATCGCTGAAAGCGCTGCAAGCGTGCTAGCAGCATTCATAAGCCGGTTGGAGCAGTGGTGGCGCTATAATTCTGTCGGCATGGTTGTATGCGGTGGTTTGCTTGCCGCTCTGCTTACGCATTTTTCAACCCGTTATGCACATAAAGTTGCTCAATGACCACAGTTGTTGTTCTCATGATGCAGGTTTATTGCTACTGATTTCATTACTAGATACTCCATGAAAAAAATACTCGCGGCGCTCGCTGCAACCGTCCTTTCCATATCCGTAGCCTTTGCCCAGACATTGCCGTCGCCGACAGTGGCCGCCAAATCCTGGCTGCTGCTCGACGCCACCAGCAACCAGGTGATCGCGTCGCAAGATCCTGACATGCGCATCGAACCGGCGTCGCTGGCCAAGGTCATGACCGCATATGTGGTTTTCGATGCGCTCAAGGACAAAAAAGTTACCCTCGACCAGATGGTCACCGTGTCCGTGCGTGCCTGGAAGGTCGATCCAAGCAGCTCGAAAATGTTTATCGATCCAGCAACGCCGGTATCGATCAACGACTTGCTGTACGGTTTGATGGTGGTATCGGGTAACGACGCCGCGATAGCGTTGGCAGAAGCAGTCGCAGGTACCGAAGATTCTTTCGTTGCGCTGATGAACCACGAAGCCGAGCGCATGGGCATGAAAAATACCCATTTCGGCAATCCGCACGGTTTGCCAAGCGCCGACACGTATTCCACAGCGCGCGATATGGCGACGCTGGCGTCCCGCGTGATCATCGATTTCCCTGAGTTCTACAAAATCGACTCGACCAAGAAATACACCTACAACAAGATCACCCAGCCTAACCGCAACCGCCTGTTGTGGTCGGACCCGACCGTGGACGGCATGAAGACCGGCCACACCAGCAGCGCCGGCTACTCCATCATCGCCAGCGCCAAGCGTCCGAATGTCGGCGGCGACCGCCGCTTGCTGGCCGTTGTGATCGGCACCAATTCCGATGGCACCCGCACTCAGGAAGCGCAAAAGCTGCTGAACTGGGGCTACCAGAATTTCGACGCCGTCAAGCTGTACGGCAAGGGCCAGACTGTAGATACACCGCGAGTCTGGAAAGGCGCCAAGAACCAGATCAAGATCGGCTTCACGCATGATGTCTACGTGACCGTGCCTAAGGGCATCGCCGACAAGATCAAGCCAGTGCTGGAACGCACGGACCCGTTGATCGCTCCGATCCAGCAAAACGCCAAGGTCGGCACAGTCAAGGTGAACGCCGACGGCAAGACCATTGCCGAGTTCCCGGTAGTGGCGCTGGAGGATGTGAACCAGGCCACCATCTTCGGCCGTGCGTGGGATTCGCTGCGTTTGCTGTTTAAATAAACTTTAAATCAGGTTTAAATAAGGCTTATATAAGCGCGACGAACCTGACCGGTCCCATCAAAAAATGATAGCTGCGGCTGTCATTTTTTTTACCAAGAATCATTTAAGATATCAGTCTCGGCGCCGAACGCGGAAACGATGCCGATGCGTGGCTTGCACTCAGTCAGGCAATGAGCGTTTGCAACCGGCGCTGCGCTAGCGGCCGCCGTCATGGCGCCGCCGACCAGCAAGGCGCGAGCAGTCCGGCGTAACATTTTCAATACAAGGATTTGAGCAAACAACGGGATTCCTTTCGTTTGGAGGGTCCAGTGGGTGTAAGCAAAATGAATGCATGAGCGCCAACTCACTGTGAGGAAATCAATTCAATATCGGGAAGATTCTCTGCAACCTCCTGGACCGACGAATACGCTAACAATGTATTGACGACCAGAGGCAAAGGCTCTTCCCAGATTTCCGGCAAGTCCCTTTCCTGTTCAGCCAGAACAGGAAACGCCAATCTCTCCAATGGCGGGGTAAATCGCGCATCGACTCCGGCCTTGTTGCCTCTTGCATCAATCCGGTACCAGCCATGGTTTTTCAAATAGACCGCATTCAATCCATGCAGGCAAAACGGCGGCCCTTCCATGCCCACCGACAAACGCTGATAGCAAAGCCCTGCCGGAATGCCATTACTGCGCAATAGCGCCGCCAGCAGATGGCTTTTGGCGTAACAAAAACCGGTCCCATGGATTAGTACGTCAGAGGCGCGGCAGGTCACAGGATTGAGCTTGAAATCCCAACTGTGCTTGATCTTGTCGCGCACGAACTCAAAGCAGTTTTGCACCACTGCGTCCTCGGACGTGCAGCCTGCAGCCAGGATCCGGGCCTGGCTGGCGACTGCCGGATGGTCACCGTCAATGTAGCTGCTGAACGCCAGATATCGATTCAATTCAGGAGTATGCGAAAACAAGAGAATCCTTTCATTTAGCTGGTTCGGCAATTGCTACACAATGCTCACAGGCGCGGCAAAAATAATCCGGATAATGTAACGCAGAACAGCCGCTAAATGGGAAACTGCGGGAGTGCGCCGAGACTTCTTCATCAACTGGAATTCAACAAACATGAACGACAATTATTATTGCTGACATGACGCCAAAAATCACTTCCCTTCAACCCGAAGCAATCCCCGCCTTGCAATTCCTGCAGGATCAGCAATTGCCCCCGCAGGTCCGTGCACGGTTGGATCACGACTTGCAAGATTCAGCGCGCGGGCATGGACGCCAAGCCATCCTCGCCTGGCGCGGCGATGTGGTGGCCGGCTGCGCCGGCTGGGTTACGCTAGGTATAGCGGCAGATGGCTGTGCCTATGGTTCGCCGGTCGTCGCCGCCGATGTTGAAGTTGCGGAAAGCCTGATTATGGCTGTAAGCGAAAAAGTACGATCCTCGGGGGCGCGACGCTTGCGCATTAGCGCCCATGCATCTGAATTTGCCAAACACGAAGCTCTCAAGGCGGCAGGTTTTACTCCGCTGTTTGAATTTGCCAGCTTCGCTTTACGACTACCGCTCGCCAATCCGTCGGAACTGCCAGCGGGTTTGCATGCTGTCCACTTTGATCAAATCGACTGGAGTCAAATGCGGGCCTGTTATGCCGAAACCTTCGCCGACGTCCCGAATTCGCCGGTTCCTGAAATAAATGTGATTCGTGAGGAATGGAGCGAAGGCGACCGGCAGGCGGGCCGGATATTAGCCGATGAAACTGGCGAGTATCAGGCGTTCTCGTTGATTTGCGGGAATAGCGTCGAAGCGGTAGGCGTGCGTTCCGGTTGGCGAGGCCGGAACCTGGCGGCCACGCTCTACCATATTGCAGCTGCGGCTTTGACTGCACGGGGTTGCAGCGAGATGCGTGCATTGGTGGCCAGTACCAATATGGCCTCGATGCGATTGCATCAGAAATTGGGGTTTAGCGAAATTGCGACACGCCGGACGGTATATGAAATCGGGCTTTAGTCAATTGTGATCTGGCAGCATATGCCAAAACGTGAAGGTCGCAATTTGGCCGTTTCGAGCCGGTTGGAACAGGTTTTCAAAAGCATCTCTGGTGACTCTAGCCAGAGCGGCGCACTCAAGCTACCGCCTGCTCAGCCGCCTCGAAATTAATCTGCGCCTGCTCGCGCACCTGCGCCCGCCGCAGCTCCCACAATTCACGCAATTTATCCGAACGCAATTCACGTTCATCCGATTCCGACACGAAACCGACTTCGCCGTTGCCATCCGCCACAGTACGGCTGAAACTCCATTCGCGCGAGAACTCCGGTTTGATCGCGCCGGCGTGTTTGGTCGGCATGGCGCAGATCAACTGCATGCCGAGGTTATCGCGCAGGAACTTCAAGACATCGCGTGCGCGTCCTTCGTCCATCTTGGCGAACGATTCATCGTTGACCAGCAAATGCAGGCTGTTGCCCTTCTCGAAACGCTTGAGACGATTGGTGACAACCGCCGCATGGATGATGTAAGCCGGTGTCTCCAGCTGGCCGCCGGAGCCGGTGCCCCACTCCGACAAGCGCACGTGCGAACCGGTATCGGATTCCTTGTAGATTTCGTAGCGCCGGTAATTGCGATAATCGGCAACCCGTTGCAACTCCTTGACCGCCTTGTCTTCATCGTCAGACAACAGCAATTGCACCAGGCGATCGCGCACCAGGCAGTTATCCGCACTTAACACGGGATCGGCAAACAAACTGCTAGCCTCTTGCGTATCCGACATTTCCGAAGTGGCGCAGAAGAAGTCGTAATAGGCCTTGAATTCCGGCACCCACTCCGACCAGTCGATGCGGAATTTATCGGTGCCGAACTTGAGCTTGTCGAGTTCGATGTTGAGCGTTTTCAAGGTGCGCACACCGGTATCGACAGCGTTCCGTATTTCGTAGCAGAACTGCTTGGTGAATACATCGTTAAACGACGATTCCGCAGTGCGCAGCTGCTCCAGGTTCTTGATCAGGCCGATATCCTTTTGCCGCGTCAGCTGGGCTCGGGTACGGTCTTGCAAGGTCACCATCATTGCGTAAAGCGGCGTGAAATCGCCGTCGCGCAAATCTTCGCCCTGCGCGACTTCAAAACGTTCGTCGATACGCGCGTGGGCGTGATATTCGCCCAGCGCATTGCGTGCATCGCCGTATAGTTGCCAACTGAGCGCGGTTTGTTTGGCGACATTGTCAGACGCCTTGAATGACGAATAACTTCCTTCGCTAACCCAGGTAGCGACTTCGTCAGTGAGCGCAGTGAAGGACAAGCTGCCGTTGACGATACACAGGTCACGCAGTTTTCCGGTATCGCCATCGACCCGGTTTTGTTTGGCGGCCATACCCAGATTCAGCTTGGTAATGCTGGCCTGATGACCTTGTATGGATTTTTCGTGACCGCCGATATTTTTGCTGCAAGCGGTCTTACGCGCTTCCAGGCCGGCGATCTCGAGGCCCAATGCTTCCGCTTCATCTTCCAGTTTGCTGACCTCGGTCAAATCGAGCCGGCTCAAATCCTGGCGTGCTCCATCAAGCTCGCGCACCAGATTTTCCAGTTCGTCGATTGCGGCAAAGGATGGGCATTGCAATTGCCCCATCATGGCCAGCGCGCCCTGCAGGTCACGTAACTGGGCGCGTATCTGTGTCAACTCTCGCTCTGCTTGCACATGTTCTTGCTCGGCGCGCTGCTTGGCGAGCCGTTTGGCTTCCTGGCCGAATACCAGCAGATCGGCATCGGCGGTGAACATGGTGCGCGAGCCGCTGCCTTTGCCGTCCTTGGTCAAACCGCGCGAAGTATGGCGCAGGGCTTCGGTATCGGCCACCTTGACCACCTGCCCGAACTGCTCGTGCAGATAAGCCTGGGCAATCGGATGCTCGGTGCTGAGTTCGTGAACGATGGAGTCGCTGGGGGTTCTTTCGATTTTCAGGTGCTTCAGGCAGAAGCTGCCTTGAATCACATTGGCGCGCAGTTTTTTCTGGCGCACGAAATCGATAGCTTTGCCTTCCCACGCCTGATCCACCACCAGGTTGAAACGCGCGCCACCCAGGTAGCCTTCGATCGCCGCTTGCCAGTCGGCCGACATCGGCTCTACCAGATCGCACAGCACCTGAGCCCGTGCAGCGCCCAGCTCTGAGCGGAATTCTTTCAGCGCGTGGCGGATATGCGCCGGATAGTCGGCGCCGCCTTCGGCCAGGTTGGCTTTGCGTGAGGCGGCATCCTTCTCGCGGCGCAAGGCTTCGTGCTCGGCTGCGCGCAATTGCGCAATCTGGGTGTGCAGGGCCGACACGAAACTGTGTTCGGTACCCGCCAACGCGCCGTGCAGTTTTCCCAGGGCGGCGTCGACGCCTTCAAAGTCATTGACCAACATCAGCGACTTCAGCACGTCTACTTCATCGGCCTTGGCCAGTTCGGCAATGCTACGCAGATGCGCGGCGAGATCCAGTGTCCCGGCAGCCGACAGCGCCAGCACTACCTGGCGGGCGGCATCGGCAATCTCCTTTTGTTCCGATGGAATCTGCATGCCTGCCACGTCGCGCGCCGCAGTTTCCAGTTTCTGCGCGGCCAGCGCATTGTGCTGAAGCACATTGAACACAGCTTTAATCTTGCCGTCGTTCTGCTCGATCTGGTTTTGAATCCGGGTCTTTTGTTCGGCGGCAGGAATACCCATCATCTGCGCATGAATCTGCGTCAGGCTACGGTTCTTGGCAGCGCGATCCTGTTCCAGCTTATCGGCGCTCTCGGTTTCATCGTCGATCAACGCTTGCAGGCCATCGATGGCGGCAGTCGCCGCTTCCAACTGTCGTTGGTCTTCACGCAAAGCCAGCGACGATACCAGCAACTGCGACTGGCTTGCCGATTGGTGCGCGCGCGCAGTATCGCTGACGGCTTTGCCCAGCACTTCCAGGCGCTTGACGTTGTCAGTCAGGCGCTCGCCTTCCTTGCGCAACTCGTTCACCTGCCGCATCAGCTTGCTGATCTGGCCGATACGCTGCGACAGTTGCGTGGTGTCGAGTTCCAGGATCTGGTGCTTTACCAAGTCGTCGACGCTGCCGATTGGTTTGTGCGCTATCGACTGGCTCCAGGCCCTGGCGGCGCTTTCGGCTTCAGCGAAAGAGACCGTTTTCTGACCGCGGAAGCGACCGTACAACTGACAAAGATACTCGCGCTTGCTATCGCGGAAATTGGTGATGCCGCGGTATTTTCCGGCAAGATGATGTTCGATCTTTTCGACCGCAACCACCGCCATGCCGCCGTCGATCTCGGTCGAAGTCAGATCGCCCAGCTGCAGCGCAACGCCGTCGATGATCAGCAACGCCAGCCGTTCCGATACCGCCTGACGACGCTCGCCGGCGCCATCGACCCGGGCCGACGCCGCCACCAAAGCAGTGAACTCGCGTCCTTCTTCGCCTTCGCTCGGTTTGAAAACCGCAGCGATATAGCCGTGCGCACCGTTGGGACGGGCAAACAGGTTATCCTCGGCGCCGACGATGTAGGACCACAAGGTACGCTTGGTCTTGCCGTTGCGCGCACCTTGGGTGGTTTCATCCTGCCCCGGGTTGTAGCTGAAAATATTTTGATAAACGGCAGTCATCACGGTTTGCAAAGCATCCAGCATGGTCGATTTGCCGGAACCGGTGGGGCCGGTCAGCAAAGTCATATTGCCCATCGGGTACTCTTGCGAGCGCAAGGCGCCCCAGTTCACCAGGATCAGTTTATCCAGCTTCATTCGATGTTTCCTTCAATGCTTTCTTCTTCCGTCATCAGTTCCACCACACCTTGCATGCTGGCCTGCTCCGCCTCGACTTCTACTTCAGCTCCCGCCTGCAGCGGTTCCGATTCCAGCGCAGCTTCCAGCATGTCGTCGCTGATGATGCCCAGGATCGTCGGCCGGATCGCCAGCAACGCGTCCTCATCATCCATGGAAAAATTCGCCGCTAAACGAATCAGCCGATGCCGCTTGAGATCGTTGAGCAGACGTTGCCGTTCGATATTAGTCGGCGGCAGGGCGCGTTTCAATTGTGTCTGCAGCGTGGCCGACAGTTCTTCAAAGCGCGTCAGTACCTCACCCGAATCCGTCAGCCGGTTACCGCCCTCCGACAAACCTTGCTGATACTGAAAGCGCAGCGCCAGCGCCGCAGCGACAAAATCCGGCGATAGCCGGGCGCGCAAGCCAGGCACCGGTTCCAGGCCGTCTTCTGGCATGCCGGGCACTTCGGCGCCGGGCGCATACAGGCGGAAAAATTCACCTTTAAGATTGTGTTCCAGGCGAAAACCGCCAAGCTGGAAATAGTCGCTCAGGCAGATTTCAATCCGGCGCGCATCGTCGTACAAGCGCTGCTCGACACCGTCCTCTTCGCGGATCACGATGCCGGCTGCAAATAAACGGCCGACGATTTCGCGAAACCGCTCCAGCGACAGATTGTGCAATGCCAGTTGTTCGTTCAGTGTTTCATTCAGTGTCATGTTTCATCTCGATCTGATAATCGTCGCCGGCATAAAACTCATTCCAGAGTTTGCTCGGCAATTTCTGCACGGTCAGCCGCTCGTCGCGAGCACCGCGCACGGCTTCTACCACTTGCATATTGTTGAGAACATCGGTGGTGGTCGCCGCCGGTAGGGTCGACAGGCGGATCGGCCGGTCGCGCAAGCGCAATTCGGCGCGGATGCGATGCACGATGTCGTCGTTGGACAAGGCGAAGGCGTCCGCTTCGGCGCGATACATGGCGGCCGCCAGCCTGGCGTCGCGCGTCACTTTCGGTTGGGCCGTCACGGTCAGTGCCTTGCGCCGTTGCGAGGCGCTGCGCAGCTTGAATCCGGATGGATCGAGCAAGCGGATTTCAGCCGGCGCGATGGCGGCGCCGAGACGTTCCAGCAAAGCGTCCTGCGCAGCGCCACTGAGTTTGGCGGTCTTGCTGATGGCCACGCTATAGGCTTGCCGGGTCTGGCCGCCGCGCAGCATCAACGCTTGCTGCACGATGCTGGCGGCGCGTTGCATGTAGACGCTCATGGCCTTGATCAGCTCCGGATGTTTGGTGGTGCAAGCCGCTTCCACCATTTCTTCGATGCGATCCAGCATCCAGTCCAGCGTCGACGGCCCCTGCCGCTCCTGGCTGGCCCAGCGCGCGATATCGTTAAGCTGCTCTTCCAGCGCCCGCGACTTATCCTCTTCCAGGCTATGCAAACGGGCGATCACATCGCGGATGGCTTGCCGATGACGCTCTATGCTGTCGGCGGTCAGCTGCTTCTTGAATTCCTTTTCGAAACGGTCAAGAAATTCCATGAAACCGTCCCACGGCGTTTGCGATGCTTCCAGCATCAGACGCCGCACCAGTTCCTGGAAATAGTCGACACCTTCGGACAAGTCGCTGATGACTTTCTCGGCATAGTCGTAGGCATCGATCAAATCGTAGGCATCGACATTGCGTAGCGCTGCATTGAGCGCATTGCGGCAACTGCGGACGTTGCGCTGACGGGTACGGGCGCTGCGCCGGTCTATCGCCCAGAACGCTTCGGCGAACAGCTTGCCGGCGCGCGTAAAGCGGTAGGCGGTAACCAGCCCGGCGCGATCACCGAAGGTCTCCAGCCAGCCGTCCCGGAGCAAGGTGCGCAACAGCGCGCTGCTGCTTTGCTGATCGTCGGCGCCGGCGGGAATGAAATCGTCGTCGGCCAGCTCGGCGCCTGCGGCCGCCCCTGCTACTTCGTCTTGCATCAGCAAAATCTGGCGCGACTGTTGCACCACCGGCAACAGCAGATCGCGCATGCCGTCACGCGTCAGGTTCTGGCCGTAATCGGCACTGGGGCCATGCAGCCGCTCATACAGCGCGCGCACGCAAGCCACCACTACGCCGCGGTGCTTGCCGGCAAGCGGCCTGAAAAAATTAAGTCGGTCTGGTTCAAAAAACAATCGGGTTGCCTGCAGTAGTGATGTTGCACAATGTTGTAAAAACGAAAATATATCGGATATTGGCGTTAAATGGTGCTTTTGACGACTGTGTGTGTAAAAATCAATACCCAACCCGCCATTGTAAAGGGTAGCGCACGCTATCACGAACAGGTCCAGGACAGCGGACAGAAAGCCGGATGCTGCGCGACCTGACGTTGAAAGCTACCGGATGCTCATCAATACTCACTAACGCCCTATCGCTCCACATGATTTCTCGATCCCTGCCAGCTGCTCCCGCCAATGTCATCGATGCCGATGGCCAGCCGCGCATGGGACGCTATGCCGGCAGCACAGGGGCGATCGACTGGTCGACGCTGGCCGCACCTTATGCGCGCAGCACCCTGTGGCGGCGCTTCCATCACAAACGCTGGCAATACGTGGCGCTGTCGACGCCGCAACTGCTGTGCGGCATCGCGATTGTCGATATCGGCTGGACCAATACCGCTTTCGCCTATGTTTTCGACCGCCAGCAAGGCAAGCAGATTGCGGGATTTTCCCAAGATGGCATCCCGGGCCTGAGCGCCAAAGTCAGCGATCACCCGGGTGGCCCTAGCCGTTTCCACTGTTTCGGCAACCGGATTGACTATCAGCCGCCCGCTGGCGGCGGCGATGGCAAATATCAGCTTAGTTTGCAATGCGAGCAATTCGAGCTGGAGGCTGAATTCGACGCCAGCCAGGCCGCCCCCTTGCTGCTGGCGGTCGGGCCGATCGTCAACGGTTCGGTGCACGCCACCCAGAAATCGCCAGGCATGCCGGTCACCGGCGAAGTGCGTGTGGGCGGCCAGCGCTATGCTTTGGAAGGCGGCGTCGCCAGTTTTGATTATTCGAACGGCTTGTTGGCGCGCAATACCGAATGGCGCTGGGCCTCGGCCCACGGCCTGGATATCGGGTTCAATCTGCAAGCCGGTTATTTCGGCAAGCACGAGAACGTACTCTGGCTCGACGGCCAGCTGCATGCACTCGGCCATGTACGTTTCGAGTACGACATCGCGGCGCCGCTGGCGCCCTGGCATATCTATACCGACGACGGCTTGCTCGATCTGCAATTCATGCCGGAAGGCGCGCGCCGTGAAAACAAAAACATGCTAGTCGCCGCCACCCGTTATATCCAGCCGATAGGCAGTTTTAGCGGCTGGGTCAAGCCGGAGCGCAATGCCGCGCCACGCCCGGTAGAGCACTTGGTGGGCGTTACCGAGGAACATTTCTCGCGCTGGTGACGGCGCAACAATAATCGCGATTTCGGAAAAAATGTATCGCTATTATTGCAGAGCGTTCACTGCAACAGTCGTGATCGACTTAGCGTAAGTGCTACTGTAGCTTGCCACGTCGGCGGTTGAATCCTCCAGAACTAGATATTTGATGTTGAGGGTCGTGTATTCAGAAGCCCGGAGAACAAAACGATCGCCTTCAATCTGATAGAAATATCTATAGCTATCTAAAGGAGAGGAACTGTCGCCTGGGTCACGATCATCTGCAAGGCGGCGGCGAGAGGTATTCGAGAGAATAAGACGATCTAACTCCCCTTTATCCGTAAGCTCATAATCCTCCAATATTCCGGTGTAAATATAGGAAGCATCTTTAAACGGGACAACAGCCGACACGACGACAGCGTCTGCATTATCGGTAGCGTCTATACCAACAAATAAGTAATGCCAAGGAGCGGGAGGTCGAATATGCTTATAAAATGGCCTGGAGGGTGCATCTAGCTGAAAGCGCCAACCCCCTGTGCCAATATAACTTGAGACACCTACCCGATTAATTTAGAGTACAACGGTAGGTTCCCAACATGCACAACCGAAAGCAACAAATTAGCACTCCAGCAGACCCTGATATCGCAACCGGCT
>NZ_JAGQED010000035.1 GCF_018304965.1 Collimonas antrihumi | reverse complement strand
AACGATTATTATGCATGTGGGCTGGCTCTTCGATGGGGGCGATGGTTTGGCGACTTAAGCTTACCATCACGCCAGCCTGTTTTTCCTCAATAATTCATGCACTTAGCGTTTAAGTAAGTGCCATTCGACTCTGACCCCAATTGTTTTTCAATTAAATTGACTCTGACCCTAATTGTTCTAATTGTTTTTGAAAACAATTAGGGTCAGAGTCGAATTGATTTTGAAATTCGTACTTAATTGGGGTCAGAGTCGAATTAATTTGGGGATTACTGCTTGGCGGTTTGGAGCAGCCATTCTCTGAAAGCTTGCATTGCGGGGGTGACTTGTTTGGATTTTAGGCGGGTCAGCCAGTAGCTGCCGCTGGCTATCTCGATGTCGAACGGGCGTGTCAGGCGGCCGTGTTGCAGTTCGCGGGTGAACATGCGGGCTGGCAGCAGAGCTACGCCGGCGCCTTGTGCTGCTGCTTCGGCCATGGTGAGTGATGAATCGAACACGGTGCCTCTGAGCAAGGGGCAGGGCAAATCTGCTGCGGCGAACCAGGTGGACCATTCGTCGGTTCGGTAGGAGCGTAATAATATTTGCGCCGCCAGGTCGCTTGGATCGCGCAGGAATGATGCTACTGCCGGCGAGCACATCGGCGACAGCGGTGCAGCCAGTAGCGCTTCGGCTTCGGTTGCGTGCCAGGCGCCGTCGCCGAAGCGAATTGCGTAGTCGAGGCCTTCGCCGGCGATATCGACGCGGTTATTGTTGGTGAACAGGCGGAAATCGACGAAGGGATGGGCTTGCTGGAAATCGCGCAGGCGCGGGATCAGCCAGCCGACGGCAAACGTGCCGACAGCGCCCACGGTCAACACTTCGCGCGAGCGGCCGTCGCCGAATTGTTCCAGGACCGAGCCGATGCGGCTGAAGGATTCCGCCAATACCGGCAGCAGGGCGATGCCCTCGGCGGTGAGCGCCAGTCCGCGCGGTAGCCGGCGGAACAACTGCACACCCAGCCGTTCCTCCAGATTCTTCACCTGTTGGCTGATCGCGGCTTGCGTGACATTCAACTCGGAGGCGGCGCGGGTGAAACTGAGGAAGCGTGCCGAGACTTCGAAAGCGCGTAAGGCGTTCAGAGGAAGATGCATGCAATTCTCCGGATGAGATAGTTTTTCTTATGGCTTAGCTTGGATATTGTAGCTTGAACGATAAGCTTGGCAACGTTATCGTGACGCCGTGTTCATTCAAATTTAGAGGAAAAATATGAAGCGACGACAGTTTGCAGGCAATCTCGGGGCAGCTCTCGGTGCCCTGGTTTTAAGTAGTCACACACAGAAATCCTGGGCCTTTGTGGGTAATGCTGCCAAGGCCGCATCCGGCTCCGATCCGGTCACCCTGCAATTGCGTGAAATTGAAGCCAAAAGTGGTGGCCGTCTCGGTGTCGCCATCCTTGACACCCATAACGGACAAGCCCATGCCTACCGCGGCGACGAACGTTTTCCGATGTGCAGCACCTTCAAGTTGCTGGCTGCGGGACTGACGCTGAAACGCGTGGATCAGGGACAGGAACAACTGGCGCGGCGCATTCGCTACGAAGCTGCCGATCTGGTTCCCTATTCACCCGCTACCGAGAAGCATACTGGCGCCGGCGGCATGTCGGTGGCTGAACTGTGCGAAGCGGCCATCACGCTGAGCGATAACACAGCAGCCAATTTGTTGCTGCACAGCTTTGGCGGCCCGTCTCACCTGACGGCCTACGTCCGTTCCCTCGACGACAAAGTGACCCGGCTCGACCGCATCGAACCGGAACTTAACGAAGCAACTCCTGGCGATCCGCGCGACACCACCTCGCCGAACGCGATGTTGTCCACGGTACGTCAGCTAGTGCTGGGAACGGCCCTGTCTGCCGATTCGCGCAAGCAGCTGACAAACTGGCTGCTTGCCAATACGACCGGCGACAAACGCCTGCGCGCATTACTGCCAATCGGTTGGCGTGTGGCGGACAAGACTGGTTCGGGTGTCCACGGCACGACCAACGATATCGGCATTCTGTTTCCTCCCGACCGTGCCCCGTTAGTGGTTACCGCTTATCTGACAGAGACCAAGGCGCCAGCCGCCATCCGCGATGCTGCGCTGGCAGAAGTCGGGCGTCTGGCAGCGTCTCTGGTAAGCGGGAAGTCGGCGCGCTAAAGCTATTCGGAGGGATGTTCGGGTGATTTGCCGATATCGCTTTCAGGCTAAGACTGAAGCGCGATATCGGCGATGCAACAATGACATGCGAGGCAGAGTTTACCGGGCAAAGTTGATCAGTTTGGCGCGCATTATTGCTTCTTGAGCGCGTGGAGCCTGCGGTGTTCCCTGCATCACTGAAATAGCGATCGCACCGGAGTTGACGACGTTTTGTTCCGAATCAGGGTTGGTGTCCGGGACATACTTCAGTCCGGCCGGAACCGGCCCTTGATTGAGCACCAGCGTCACGCCTGGATAAGCAGGAACGCCGTTCGGAAAGGCCTGTGCCAGATACGATTTCGCCAGCGGGTCGGTCGACAGATCCTCTACGAAATAGGGCAGGGCAACGGTAGCCAGGCCGATCTTGCTGAATTTGACCGGCAACGTCGCCGCAGTACCTTTGGCGAATTTCGGCAGGTTGACGTTCAAGCCGATTCCTCGTGGCAGAAGAGCATCGCCAGCTACCTCTTTACGCTGCTGCAATTCTTTCACCAGCCTGACCACCACGTCCGCCACTTCATACTCGGGATCGCCTGCAGCCAGTTGATTGAACGGCTTGTAAGTTTGCGGCTGTTCCGCGCTGACGGCAATCGCCGGAATGCCACGATTGATGGCAATCAGCGCAGCATTGACAGTACCGGAGTTGTTATCGATGAGACCGGTATTGTTGCCGTAGTTGGGGCCTGAGATGACTAGATCAGGTGCTTGCCGGAACACCTGTTTAGAGGCGATATCGATGCCGAACAAGGTTGCCGCGACCGGCGTGCTGTTGACATAGTAGGCATACGGCATACCGGGCAGTGTGCCAACGCCCGGCGCGCCAGCGCTCAAGACGCCGCCACGACTCGGCTTGGCGCCGCAGTTGGTCGCCGGCAAAGGACCGATCGGACGCAGAAAATCCAGGGCGCCGCCTTTGCCGCTATTGTCGCAAACTTCGGACGAGATGATGACGTGGTGGCCGGCCGCTGTCAGGCGCTGATACAGCGCATTGACGGTCGACGATTCGGTGCCGTCGTCATTGGTCACGAGAATATTCAACGGTGAAGATGGGTGCGCCCGGTTTGCCTCGGACTCATGGGCGGCGGCTTGTACCGATACCAGTGCCGCGGCCATTGTGAACATGATTATTTTTTTCATTGTCATCCTTTTTTTGCCAGTTAGATTTGGTGGGAACATGGTCATTGATTGAACATGCGCCCTCTCAACTTCAGCCGAGCCGGTGTCTCCTCCGGCTTTTATCGGCCACTGCAAATGCACACTTCTCACTTCTCACTTCGCACTACGCACTACGCACTACTCTTTAATCCGGCTAAGCGCGTTCAAGCTTTCAACCCGAAAGCATCCAGCTGCGGCGCTGCCATCGCTTCCTTGAAACGGCCGTAACTCCACGGCCAGCTGGCCGGCACGCCTTCAGCATCGAGATACCAGCTGTTGCAACCCGAGGCGAAGATGGTGTTCTTGGCCGCCGCCAGCCGCGCCTGTTCATAGGTATCCATTGCGCTCTGGGTGACAGCAATTTCCTGAGATGCGCCGGAGCGCAAACGCTCGATCAGTTGTGCGATATAGCCCCATTGCTGCTCGGCGACGTCGATTAGCGAAAAATTGCCGACCGGACCGGTAGGGCCGTTCAGCATGAAGAAATTAGGAAACTCCGGAATCGCCACCGCCAGATAGGCGTTCGGCCGCTTGGCCCAGACATCGTTGAGCTTGACGCCGTTGCGGCCGACCACGTTCATTGGCCGCATGAATTGATCAGCCTTGAAGCCGGTTGCCAGCACCAGCAGATCCAGCGCGTGCAGACGGCCGTCGCGGGTGCGGATGCCGGTAGCTTCGATGCATTCGATGCCATCGGTCACCAGTTCGGCGTCGGGATGCTGGATCGCGCTGTAATAGCTCGGAGAAAAAATCAGGCGTTTGCAGGCAGCGCGATAGTTAGGCCGGAGCTTTTCACGCAGTACCGGATCGGCCACGCTTTGCTCCAGGTTGTCCAGCACGATCGCTTCTATCTGGGCGATTTCAGGCGAAGTGGCATCCGCCACGGCGTTGGTGAACCGTTCGACGTTAGCCAGGTAGGTAGCGTCGTTTTGCACGCTGTGCAACAGCGCCCGGTCAGCGCGAAACGCCGCCTTCTGTTCTTCGGTGAATGGCGTGTTTTCTACCGGCATGATCCATTGGGCCGTACGCTGGAAATGCTGGACTTTGGCGGCGCGCCCGGCCAGCGCGCAGATCAGTTGCACGCCGGTCGAACCGTTGCCGATGACGCCGATGCGGCGGCCGTCCAGCGGCACGCTGTGATCCCAGCGGGAACTGTGGAACATCGTGCCCTGGAACTTATCCAGCCCTGGAATGGTGGGCAGGCTGGGATGGTGCAGCACGCCGGTGGCGGCAATCACGATATCTGCTTCATCGTGCAGGCCGCTTTTCATGTCGAGATGCCAACGGCCGTTCTTGAATTCGCAACGGATGATTTCCTCGTTGAAGCGAATCATTTCGTCGATTTTGTATTTTTTTGCGGTACGTTCGAAGTAATCCTGCACTTCGGCGCCGGGAGGCAGCATGTAGCTCCAGTCCGGATTCGGCTCGAACGAATAGGTGTAGGCATGGGACGGTACGTCGCAGGTCAGGCCGGGATAGGTGTTTTCGCGCCAGGTGCCGCCGACCCGGGCCGCCTTTTCATAGATGACGGTGTTGCTGAAACCTGCCTCGCGCAGCTTGATGCCGCTCAGGATGCCGGCCATGCCCGCTCCCATCACCACTACCCGAAGATCATCACGCTTTGCTGTCTTGCCGGTCATCATAATTTCCTCTACTGATCTGATTGATCTGATGGCACAGCTTATGTGGTTGATCGGATTCCCAACACTTTCATTTGGACTAGGTCGCGCGTATTTTCCGGCTGGCGCAAATTGCCGCATGGGATAGACTGGGAGACCAGGAATTCGGGGATTTCCGCAGAGGGATGGGATTGCAGCCTTTCGACGTGCTTCTAGTCTGTTTAAAGGTGTCACGGCGCCCGGATATCGATTATTTTTATTTCCTGATTCCAGTTACGGTTTCGTCTCGTATCCTTTCTTTCATTTGATTCATTCTTCAGGAGTTTTTATGAGCATCGCGTTAAATTCCCCTAACACCGCCGTGATCGTTACCGGCGGCGCATCCGGCATCGGCCTGGCGTCGGCGCGCGCCTTGGCGCAAGCCGGCCGGGCCGTGGCTTTGTGGGACATTAACGGCGACAAGGCCAGCGCTGCTGCGGCTGCCCTGAAGGCTGAGTTTGGCGTGGAGGCGATCGGCGTGTGCGTCGATCTCAGCAATGCCGATGCCCTGGCCGGCGCCTTGCAAACCACCCGCGCGGCGCTCGCCAGGATTGGCGGCCTGGTCCATGCTGCCGGCGTGGTCGATACCGGCTCGCTGGAAGGCGTGACGCTGGCGGTATGGGAGGCCGGCATCAATACCCATTTGCGGCCGCTGATCCTGCTGGTGCAAGCCTTGCTGCCCGACTTCAAGGCCAATCCCGGTTCCGCCGTGGTGGGAATCGCCTCCATCAACGCTACGCTGGGTAATCATGTCAATCCGGTCTACAGCGCCGCAAAGGGTGGCATGCTGGCTATGGTGCGGTCGCTGGCGGATCGCCTGGGCATGGACGGCGTGCGTATCAATTGCGTTTCGCCGGGACAGATCGTCACGCCGATGCTGCAGCCAGCCATCGACTACCTGCCGAAGGGAACCTTCGAAAAGCGTATCCTGCTGGGACGCATGGGGCAGCCGGAAGAAGTAGGGCGAGTGGTGCGTTTCCTGCTGTCCGATGAAGCCAGCTACATAACGGCTTCCGAGATCGTGGTGGATGGTGGCAATATATCATCGCAGCGGATGTGAATCACAGGCATTAGCGATGTATCGTGATTCTGCAGATGCCGATTAATCTCTATCGGCATCTGCAGCAAGACAGCACTACATAATATAGAACTACACAGCAGAACTACACAGCAGAACTACACAGCAGAACTACACAGCAGAACTACATAGCAGAACTACGCAATTTCAGTACGCAATACCGGATCGGTTTCTGCCGAGACCGATGACTTCCTCAACGCCACTGCAGCCGCATGCGCACCGGCACGCCGCCCGGAAAAAATGCAGTCGGCCGCAGACAGGCCGCTCACATAGAGATGCGAACAAACACCGATAGCAGTTCTACCCGCAGCGTACAGACCGTCAATCACCGTGTCGTCAGGCCGCTTCACCTGGCCGCTTTGCTCATCGACGACCAGCCCGCCAAGCGTGAGCACCGGCAACGGGAACAGCTTGCTGGTAACCGAGACGTCGATGGCATAAAACGGGCCGTCAGTGAGCGCTGACATATCCGCTGCGCCTTTGCCGAAAGGATCCGGCTGCTGGCCCGTGGCGGCACGGTTATAAGTGGCTATCGCCGCTTCCAGCGTGGCACCGGAAAAGCCGCATTTCTGTGCCAGTGCCGCAATGCTGGCCCCTTTACGGCGCTCGAACAGCAACGCCAGGATGGCCGGATCGCGCTGGAACGGCAGCAGCTGATCCTTGAACACTTGCCGCCATATTTCGCGATATAGCTTGGCGTCCAGGATCAGATAGCCTTTGCCTTGCTGCTCTTCGCACATCTGGTAGCCGATCGCCGCGCCATACAGCGATTCGTCGCAGAACCTGGCGCCATCGGCGTTGACCATCATCCCTTTGGAAAAAGCCAGCGGCGGATTGATGAAGCGCCAGGCGCTGACATGCTGCAAGCGGCTGACCGCGCCACCTGCGGTTTGTCCGAGGCGTATGCCGCTACCGTCGTCGCCGGGATTCCCAAGCGGCATGCCGGCCTGGTACTTCGGCGCGTAGTGGCGGATCATGTCGCGGTTGAAAATAAATCCACCGGCGCTAAGACAGACGCCATGCCAGGCGCGGATAAGCCGTTCGACCTGATGCACGCGCGCCAAAGCTTCGGCCTTGCGCAAGTAGTAATTGGCGATACCGGCCGTCAAGCCCGCGCCTGGAAACGATGGCGGCAGCGCCAGCAGATATTTTTTTGCCTTGGCCTGATAGCGGGTATATTTTTCAATAGCGGCGCTGTCAGCCGGAAATAGCAGGACCTTGACGCCGATGACGCGGCCACCGGCATCGAGCATCAGTTGCCGCACCTCGGCGTTTTTCAACTGCTTCACGCCCAGGCGCTGTGCCGCCTCCTTCAATGGCGCAAACAGCGCCGCGCCGTAACCGGTGCCGGTCTTGTTGTTATGCAGCGACCAGACCTTGTGACCGCGCGCAGCCGGTTTGGCGACCGCTGCGCGGGCTGCCGACATGGAACTGTCCGGATGATAAAGAAAGTACTTGAGAGGAGGGTACGAGGTCTTCTTACGATAAATCGTGGCATCGAACAAAACCCCGTGCGCCATCAGCCAATCGATCATCGCCGGGCTTTCCTCGCAAAACCGCCTTAGCGTCGCATCGCTGACAACGCCCTGGACTTCTTCCTGCAGGTACCTGAACATTTCATCCGGATCATCGTCAACGCCGGCCTGCTTTTGTATCGCCGTGCCGCCGCCGGCATAGACCACGCCGCCGTTCATCGCCGTCGATCCGCCACCTTCAAAGCGATCCAGCGCGATGACCTGCAATCCTTGTTCAGTCGCTTGCAGCGCAGCCGCTACGCCTGCGCCACCGTAACCGACCACGACAAAATCGGTTTCTTCATGCCAGGCAATCTGGCTCGGCTCATGTGTTGCCTGAGCTGCTTCCACCGCAGAGAACCAGGTCGCCGAGTCAGGGCCGGTTGCAGGTTCGATTACACCAGTCATAGCGGATTTCCTAAACAAGAAGGGTTACGCTGCGTTGGTATAAGGGACGGCGCCGCGCGGCACGTATACGCCTTCGCACTGTTCCAGGAACTCTTGTTTTTTTGCGCGCGGATTAAAGAATTGCTTGTACCATGTGCGCGCTTTCATGTAAGGGCCGTCGCTCGGCAGGAACAAGCCGGTCAGGCAAGGTGCTTTGTTGCCCCAGACTTCGAAATCCTGCATGAAGGCGTGCAGCGCCCCTGCCTGGAACTGACGTGCAGCCGCCGTGTCCGATTCCGTCACCTGCGCGTTGTTGCCGGGTGATTTGACCAGCAATGCGTGCCAGACTTTGATCGAGCCATCTTCGACCGGTGTGTGCGTGATCAGCATGATCGAATCGAACATGCCGCTCAGGTAAGAGATCAGAACGCCCGGGCCGTGATAGGTGGTGTCGGTGTGCAGGATAGGGCTGACGCCATCGGCGCCGACCAGGGTGCGATGCGGTCCGCACTGGCGTTGTATGGCGGTATGGCCGACAAATTCGTTCTCGTATCTCTCGACGGTCGAGCCATGGATCGGGCCCAGGTGGGCATAGTCGGCGATGTTGTCGACCACTTCCATCGGATGCTGCCCAAGGATGCCCAGATGATCGAATTGCCAGCGCACCCAGGATGTATCGTCCCACTGCGGCAGCGATGGATGTTGCCATTCCGGATCGCCGCCTTCCGGGTCGTACCAGACCCAGATCGCACCCAGGCTTTCGACCACGGTCCAGGATTTGACGCAGGCGGTTGCCGGAATCGGTCCCTGGTGCAGCGGGATGTCGTCGCATTTGCCATCGGGGCCGAAACGCCAGGCATGATATGGACAGCGGATGCCATCGCCTTCAATGTTGCTGCCGCCGCGGTCGAGCACCACATAGGATGTAGTGTTCACCGCCAGATGCGTCTTCATGTGCGGACAATAAGCATCCAGCAACACTACCTTGCCGGTGGCCTGGCCGCGATATAAAGCGAAATCCTTGCCGAAAAATCGGACCGCCAAAGGCTTATTCGTATTCAGCTCTTCAGCGTCGGCGATCATGAACCAGCCGCGGGGGAAGGTGAACTCACCGAGCCGGTATTCTTTTGTTGTGGCCATTATGTCTCCTGAATGTGTGGTTCTGAATTTGCGTTTCGAATTTGCGTTTCGAATTTACGTTTGAATTTACGTCATGAACGTGACGCATTGAATTTGATGCACCAAGACCGCGCTCTCCGATTGTTCCCGATACCCGGGCCGGACGCATACTCTGTTTGGACGATATGCCGCGGCGGCGCCGGTTTCAATTCGCAAGCTTCAGTTCGGGGCCACGGCCTGAGCGTCGGCTGTCCACAGTTTCGGCAAGCCGGGATCGCTGTTAAGGATTGCGCGCTTTAGCAGGTTGCGCAGGGATACCGCTTCGATTTCGCCGATACGGCCGGTCAAGTCGGCTTCAATCGATTTGGCCGCCGCCAGCAGATGCAGGATGGCGTCGCGCCCCGGTGCGCCCAGCCGGTAAACGGTTGCTGCGCCTCCTTCCTTGCATAGCAGCTCACGTTCGCACAGCAATTCCAGGCAGGTAGCATCGATGTTGAATCCGGTGTAAGCCATATGCGTTGCAATATCTTGAGCGGACATGGCGGCGCGAACGCTCAGCAGCGACAGGATGAAGAAATCGGCATCGGACAAAGCGCGTTGCTGCAGTATCGGCCGGATGCCGGCGAGGAACTGATAGTGGGCGCGGCCCAGCAGGTAGCCCAGCATATCTTCCGAAAATAACGATGCTGGCAGGTTGGCTTGCGGTTCAGTCGATACCGCGGCCGACTTGGGCGTGGCCAGCGCATAGCCGCCGGTCACGTACAGCAGCGGCGGCCGTTCGGTACGGTTGTAATCGATCACTTCACCCACGAAGATGATGTGGTCGCCGCCTTCGTACTGGAACATGGTGCGGCACTGGAAGCGGGCGCTGCAATGCGGGATCAACGGTGCGTCGGTGGCGCCGGGATCGAGTTCCAGGCCGGCGAATTTGTCTTCGCCGGAACGGGCGAAACGATTCGACAGTGTTTCTTGTTCATTCGACAGGATATGGACATTCCAATGCTGCTTGCCGCAGAACACCGACAGGTTGCGCGAAGTTTTGGCCAGGCTCCAAAGCACCAGCGGCGGCTGCATCGATACCGAATTGAAGCTGTTGGCGGTGACGCCGACGGCAGTGCCGTCCTCCGCACGGGCGGTGACGATGGTGACGCCGGTAGCAAACATGCCTAAGGCATTGCGAAAGTCTTTGGTATCAAATACGCGTTGGGTATGCACGGTTGTCTCCTCATGGTGTTTTCTTTATTCGCTGCATCGGCAATACACAGCCTAGGCACAGCATGCCGCTTATGGCGACGCCGCAAATCCTTCACTTGGACTATTCGGCGCGTTTGCGCAGCAATTAGTCCGGATAGACGATGAATCGAAAAGGCACGGGTGAGACGATCATTAAAAACCAGGCTGGCATTGACAAAAAGCGGCCTCAAATCAGAAATGCAGGATGAAGGAGACGTAGTGGAACATGATGTTGACCTGGCATTGGCGCAGCCGATGCTGCACCCGCCGGCCTCCCGTTATCACGGCTTGCGGGTACGTGCCGTGGTCGATGAAACGCACGACGCCAAGTCTCTGCTACTCGATGTGCCAGCCGATCTGGCCGATTCATTTCGCTACCGTTCAGGGCAATTCCTGACGCTGCGGCTGCCGTTGCAGGGGCGACATGTACCTCGCTGTTATTCCATGTCCAGCACACCGGCCATCGACGATACGCTGCGCGTCACCATCAAACGGGTCAACGGCGGGCGCGGTTCGAACTGGATCTGCGATCAGGTGAAAGCCGGCGATTTGCTGGAAGTCATGCCGCCGGCAGGGGTGTTTACACCGCGTACGCTGGATGGCGATTTCCTGCTGTTTGCCGGTGGCAGCGGCGTGACGCCGGTATTTTCCATCTTGCGGGCGGTCCTGGCTGGCGGTAGCGGCCGCATCTGCCTGATTTATGCCAATCGCGATGAGCGCTCGGTGATTTTCCGCGATCAGCTCAACGCCCTGGCCGCGGCCCATCCGACGCGGCTGCAAGTGATTCATTGGCTGGATTCGGTGCAAGGCATACCGTCGGTGGCGCAGCTGGCAGAATTTGCCGCACCGTGGCACCAGGCCCAGGCCTTCATCTGCGGCCCGACGCCATTCATGGACGCCGCTGTCGCCGCCTTGCAGTGCACTGACATCGCACCTGAAAAAATTCATGTCGAGCGCTTCGTGTCGTTGCCGGACGAGGCCGATGCCGGCGGCGCAACTGCGGCTGTAACCCCCGCGCCCGTCGACGGCGTCGAGCAAGCGGAGCTGGAGATATCGCTGGACGGCGCAGTGCACATCATTCCCTGCGGCGGTAACGAAACCCTGCTGGAAGCCGCCGTGCGCGCCGGATTGAATACCCCGAATTCCTGCCAGGCCGGCATGTGCGGCTCCTGCATGTGCCAGGTCGTCGACGGCAAGGTGCATCTGCGCCACAACGACGTCCTTGACCAGAAAGATCTTTCCAAGGCCTGGACGTTAAGTTGCCAGGCAGTGCCGATGAGTAGCCGTGTCCGTATCAAGTTTCCGGAGTAGCAAAAGACAATGAGTGCAAAAATGAGTGCGTCTTTGAATGACATGAGCCACGCTGGTAAAGAATTGCCGCAAACGCTGCCGCAAATGATTCGTCGGGCCGCAGCGCGCTTTCCACAGCGGCTGGCGATTGTCGATGGCGCCGTATCGATTACCTACACAGACCTGGTGCGCCGCAGCGAGCAAGCAGCGGCGGCCCTGATCGCGCTGGGCGTGGAGGCTGGCGACAGGGTTGCGGTCTGGGCGCCTAATTTGCATGAATGGATTATCGCGGCCTGCGGGATCCATATGGCGGCCGCTGTGCTGGTGCCGATCAATACGCGCATGAAGGGTAGCGAAGTCGCCGATATTCTGGAACGCAGCCATGCCAAGGTCTTATTCTGCATCGGCGACTTCCTCGGGCAATATTATCCAGATTTGCTGAGCGGGCTGCGGCCGGCGGGGCTGCGGCATCTGGTGGTGTTGCGCGACGACGTTGCAGATAGCAGCAGTGGCAACCGCAGTGACAACCGCAGTGACAACCGCAGTGACAACCGCAGTGACAACATTAGCTGGCCGGATTTCTTGCAGCAGGCGCAAGCCGTGCCTTTGTCGCATGTACGCCAGCGCGAACAGTCGCTGCATGCCGGCAGCGTGGCCGACCTGATGTTTACTTCTGGCACCACCGGCCGGCCCAAAGGAGTGATGGCGGCACATGGACCAACCATCCGTGCCTTCACCGAATGGGCCAAGGTGGTAGGGCTGGAAGAAGGGGATAATTATCTGATCGTCAACCCGTTCTTCCACACCTTCGGCTACAAGGCCGGATGGGTTGCAGCGTTCATCTGCGGCGCGACAGTATTCCCGCATCTGGTGTTCGATACCGAGCAGGTGCTGCAGCGGATTGCACAAGAACGGATTCACTTCCTGCCGGGGCCGCCGACGCTATTCCTGAATATGCTGGCGCATCCGCAATTGTCGTCGTTCGATATCAGCTCGCTCAAGGCGACCGTCACCGGCGCTGCCACGGTGCCGCCGATCCTGATCCAGCGCATGCGTGAAGAGCTTGGATTCCAGCACGTGACGACAGCCTATGGATTGACCGAATGCGGCGGCGTCGCCACGCTCTGCGATCCCGCCGACAGTGCGGAAACCGTTGCCAGTACTTGCGGCAAGGCCTTGCCTGGCACCGAACTGCGTTGCGTCGACGAATCGGGGCGCGACGTCGCCATCGGCGAACCGGGCGAAGTGGTGGTGCGCGGCTATCACGTGATGCTCGGTTATTTTGAAGACGAAGCAGCCACCCGCGATGCCATCGACGCCGATGGCTGGCTGCGCACCGGCGACGTCGGTGTGTTGGACGAACGCGGTTATCTGCGCATCACCGATCGTATCAAGGATATGTTCATTGTCGGCGGCTTCAATTGCTACCCCGCCGAAATAGAAAGAATGCTGGCCGAGCATCCGGCGATTGCCCAGGTCGCCGTGGTTGGCATCCCTGACGAACGCATGGGCGAAGCAGGTTGCGCATGCGTCATTTTGCGGGCAGGCAGCGCGTTGGCCGCGGACGAGCTGTTTGCCTGGTCGCGCCAGCGCATGGCCAACTACAAGGTGCCGCGCCACATGCTGGAATTTTCTTCTTTTCCATTGACGGCCTCGAATAAGGTGCTCAAGCGGGATCTGTCGCAACTGGCCGCAGCCCGGCTGGCAGGCGGCTGAGGGTCGGAAGTACAGGCATAGAGTGAAGCGCAAAGTACGGCGCGACCATCATTGATTACACAATTCATTTCAGGAGACAGGACGCATGGGCATTATTGCGGTAACCGGATCGGCATCAGGCATTGGCGCAGCCACCACAGCGCGCTTGCAGCAACAGGGACACCGCGTGATTACGGTAGACCGGCAGGACGCCGAAGTCATGTGCGACCTGGGTAGCGAAGCGGGGCGGCAATCGGCCATCAAGGGCATTACGGAACTGGCCGGCCCGCATCTGGATGGCCTGGTGACCTGCGCCGGAATCGGCGGTTTTCCACATCGCAGCGGCGCCGAGGTAGCAGCGGTCAATTATTTCGGTACGACGGTATTGCTGGCGGGGCTGCGGCCGTTGCTGGCGGCTGCCGGCAATGCATCGGTGGTGGCGGTCAGTTCCAATTCAGCCAGCGTTCAGCCTGGGTGGCCGCAAACCTTGGTGGATGCTTTCTTGAGCGGCGACCAGGCGCATGCTGCGACCTTGGCAAACGAGTTCGGTCCGCTGTTGGCTTATCCCGCCAGCAAGGCCGCCGTGGCTCGCCATGTACGGCGCCAGGCCCCTACCCCGGACTGGATCGGCGCCGGCATCCGCCTTAACGCCATCGCACCGGGATTGATAGCAACCGCCTTGGTAGCCGAGGGGCGCAGCGATCCGGAGATGGCGCGCATGTTCGATGCTTTCCCGATCCCGCAAGGGCGCGCCGGCCGGCCGGAGGAGGTGGCGGCATTGATTGCTTTTATGTTAAGCGCAGAAGCCAGTTTCATGTGCGGCTCGGTGATCTGGCTCGACGGCGGTACTGACGCCTTGCTGCGGCCGGATGACTGGCCGGCAGTGTGGAATCCCGGCGGCGCTTGAAACGGTGCGGTTGCCAATGCGCGGCCAACCAGCAGCCAGTAGTCTTTTTGGACGATGTTGGCTGTCCTTTAATGCATAAACATATTCATACACCAAAGAAGAGTCCGGCCGTCATCCGATGCCGGGCGCCAGAAAATAGCGGAGCACATTCATGTCACAGACAATGGTCGAGATTTCACCGTCACACGCAATTTACCCCGAGGCTTCAGCCGCCGTCACCGCGGCCGACCTGATCGCGCGTGCGCGGCAACTGGTGCCGTTGCTGGCGCAAAGGGCGGCGCAAGCCGAACAGGCGCAAAAAGTACCGGATGAAACCATTGCCGATTTCCAGCGCGCCGGATTTTTCCGGGTCTTGCAACCGAAGCGCTTCGGCGGCTATGAAATGGATCCGGAAGTGTTCTACCAGATCCAGATGACGATCGCCGAGGGCTGCATGTCGAGCGCCTGGGTGTATGGCGTTGTGGCGGTCCATAATTGGCAGCTGGCGCTGTTTGACGAGCGTGCCCAGCAAGAAGTGTGGGGCGAGAACGGCACTGTGCTGACATCCTCCACCTATATGCCGGTGGGCAAGGTGGTACCGGTTGAAGGCGGCTTCCAGTTTTCCGGGCGCTGGGGATTTTCCAGCGGCAGCGAGCATTGCGACTGGGTTTTGCTGGGCGGCTTGATCCCGCCAAAGGCAGGCGAGACTGCACCCGAATATCGCACTTTCCTGGTCCCGCGGCGCGATTACCAGGTAGTGCGCAACTGGGATGTGCTAGGCCTGAAGGGCACCGGCAGCCATGACATCGTGGTTGAAGGCGCTTTTGTGCCGGATTACCGCACACACAAATCAATCGATGGCTTTATGTGCAACAGCCCCGGCAATGCGGTCAATACCGCGCCTTTATATCGTTTGCCGTTCGCGCAGATATTTGTGCGGGCGGTGTCGACCGCCTCGATCGGCGCTTTGCAGGGCGCGGTCAATCTGTTTCGCGAGCAAGCCGCCAAGCGGGTCAGCGTCAATACCGGACAAAAGACGACCGAAGACGCCGGTGCCCAAATTGCCTGCGCTGAAGCCCAGGCAGCGGTCGACGAAATGCGGCTGGTCCTGTTGCGCAATTTCAGCAGCATGATGCAGGCGGCACGCGACGGCCAGGCGATACCGGTTGAGACCCGGGTCGAATACCGGTTCCAGTCGGCGGCGGTGGCTGAGCGCTGCGCGACACACGTCAATCGTCTGTTGCGTTATTGCGGCGGCCGCGGCATCTACCTGAGCAATCCGATTACGCGCACCTTCCTGGATTTGCATGCGGCGCGCGCGCACGTGGCAAATAACATCGATCCGTTCGGCCGCAATTACGGCGGCGTGCTGATGGGGCAAAAGAATACGGATTTCTTTATCTGAGTTGTAAGTGATCCGGTATAACGCGTTGACGTAATCAACTGCGTCATCCCCGCAACGCGAGGATCCATGTTATCTGCACCTTGGATTCCCGCGTTCGCGGGAATGACGGGGACGCCTAGTCGGGGACGCCTAGTCGGGGTCGCCGAGACGCTCAATCGCGCCGACTGTCATTGGAGAAATCAGCATGAATACAAACCAGGATCAGGACAAGTTGCGCGATGACATGCTGCAGGCCATGCGACGCCTGGCGAAGTCGGTGAGTGTGATCACTTGCAGCCATGGCGGACAACGCTATGCAATGTCCGCCAGTGCGGTCGATTCCCTGTCGACCGCGCCGCCATCGCTGCTGATCTGCGTCAACCAGTCATGTTCGATTTACACGCCGTTGTCACGCGGAGCGCCGTTCTGCGTGAATATCCTGGCCGCCGACCAGTGTGACATCGCCCGGATCTGTGCTGGAAAGCTGAAAGGCGAAGCACGGTTTTCAGAAGGCAACTGGCACACCCATGCAGACGGCACCCCCTATCTGGCGGAGGCCCAGGCCAACCTGATCTGCGAGCAGGATGGCCACTACGATTACGGCACGCATACCATTTTCATCGGCAGGATCAAGCGGGTATTGGTCGGCGGGCCGGTCTCGCCGCTGGTCTACGTCGATGGCGCTTATGCCACCTCGGCAGCATTGACGCAGAACCTCGCATACGCTTGAAAACTGCCAAAGAACACATGCAAAATTTATCGCCATCGATAAACATTCTAAACATCTAACAAGGAGATCAAGATGGGTCGGGTTGAAGGAAAAGTTGTACTGATCACAGGAGCGGCCAGCGGCGTCGGTAAGGAAAACGCACTATTGCTGGCACGCGAAGGCGCACGCGTGGTGCTGACTGATGTCAACGTCGCGGGTGTGCAAGCGGTTGCCGAGGAAATCGGCGCCTCTGCATTGGCACTGCAACACGACATTTCGAGTGAAGACGATTGGAAAAACGTGCTGGCGGCGACACTGAAGAAATTCGGCCGCCTGGATGTGCTGGTCAACAATGCGGCGATTCTGGCATTTGGCACCATCGAGGATACTTCGCTCGAAGCCTGGCAGAAAATGCAACGGATCAATGCCGATGGCTACTTCCTCGGCTGCAAATACGCTGTATCAGCGATGAAAGACCGAGGCGGTGCGATCATCAACATGGCGTCGCTGGCGGCAATCTCCGGCATGCCCAGCTTCTGCGCCTACAGTGCCTCCAAAGGTGCGGTGACGGCGTTGACCCGCAGCGTGGCTGCGCATTGCAAACAACGTGGTTACAAGGTGCGTTGCAATTCGCTGCATCCGGACGGGATTCTGACGCCAATGGTCGCTAATCTGATGGCCGGCGTCGATCCGTCGACTGTGGGCGAAATCAAAGGCGATCCGATGGCGCGCATGTGCCTGCCGCAGGATATCGCCAATCTGGTGCTGTTTTTGGCGTCAGACGAGTCGCGCTTTATCAATGGCAGCGAGTTGCGTATCGATAACGGGCAGTTGGCGCTGGATGTCTGAAAGGCGATTGCTGCCTGATTTATGCGGGCCGCGCCGACGAACGTCGGCGGGCATGGCAAGAGTATGGCGAGAACTATCGGTGTGACAGCCGGCAGTTCTCGCTTTTTTTTGTTTTGAAGTATTTTTGCTTAATTTCACCCTCTTCACGGGCCGATAGTCTTATCAGACGATGTAGCCACTCCTTATTTCTCGCAGAATCGATTCCATACACTAATGGAAGCGGGAGCGAAACATGTTAGAAAATCGGTTGGAAAATCGGATGGACATTCGCGGTTTAGGCTACATCGTGGTTGAATCAACCAATACCGCCGCCTGGCGCAGCTATGGCGAGCAGGTGCTGGGCATGATGGTTGACGATGCGCCAGATGGCGGCCTGTACCTGAAGATGGATGAGCGGGCTTTCCGCTTCGCCGTGATCAACGGTGAACGCGACGGCTATTTTGCCACCGGCTGGGAAGTGCCCGATGTCGAAGCGTTCGCTGCGGCGCAACAATTGCTCGCGGAGCGCGATCTGAAATTCCACCTGGCCGACAGCGCCACCTGCAGCGCGCGGCGGGTCCAGCAAATGCTCTGGTTTATCGATCCGTCGAATAACCGGCATGAAATCTTCTGGGGCATGAAATCCGATTTCAAACGGTTTGTGTCACCGGTTGGCGTGCCGAATTTCGTTACCGGCGATATGGGCCTGGGCCACGTCGTGCTGCCTGCGCCGAATTTCGATACGACCTATCAATTCCTGTCCGAAGTGCTGGGGTTCAAGCTGTCCGATATCTACCGGGTGCGCTTTACCCCGGATCCGGCCGAACCGGAGAAACGTATCTATTTCCTCCACTGTAATAACAACCGTCATCACAGCCTCGGCATTTTCGAACTGCCGATGGCCAGCGGCTGCGTGCACGCGATGGTGGAAGTGCCTGCCATGGATGAAGTCGGACGCGCGCTGGACCGTGTCAAGCAACACGGCGTCAAGATGTCGGCCACGCTGGGACGTCACTGCAACGACCTGATGACTTCGTTCTACATGAAAACCCCGGGCGGTTTCGACATTGAATACGGCTTCGGCGGACTGGTGGTCGATTGGGAAAAACACAGCGTCTACGAGGCCACCGCAGTGAGCTTGTGGGGTCACGATTTCAGCATCGGTTATCAGTAAATCCGCAACAAGCAAATCCGCAACAAGCAATCGGTAGTCAATAGATAGGCAATACAGAGGAAATGTTCATGGCATTGAATAAACAAATGAGTGCAGCCGAGGCAGTGGCGCAATTGCAGGACGGCATGACCGTCGGCATTGGCGGCTGGGGGCCGCGCCGCAAACCGATGGCGCTGGTGCGCGAGCTGTTGCGCTCTCCGGTCAAGGATCTGACGGTAGTTGCCTACGGCGGCGCGGATGTCGGCATGCTGTGCGCTGCCGGCAAGGTAAAGAAACTGGTGTTCGCTTTCGTTTCGCTGGATTTCATCCCGCTCGAGCCGTATTTCCGTGCGGCCCGCCAAAGCGGCCAGATCGAGGTCATGGAGATCGACGAAGGCATGCTGCTGCTGGGATTGCGTGCGGCGGCCATGCGCGTGCCGTTTATCCCGACCCGGATCGGACTCGGCACCGACGTCCTGCGTCATAACCCTGATCTGCGGATCATTGCATCGCCTTACGACGATAAAGACTGGGTCGCGATGCCGGCGTTGCACCTGGACGTAGCCTTGCTGCATGCGGACCGCGCCGATGCACGCGGCGTGTGCCAGGTTAAAGGACCGGACCTGTATATGGACGACCTGTTTGCGCGCGCCGCCGGCAAGACCTTCGTCTCCTGCGACGAAATAGTCGACAGCGCATTTTTTGCGAAGGACGAAGAGGCGCGCCATGTGTATTGGGAGCGTTCGCAAACTACCGGTGTAGTGCACACGCCATGCGGCGCGCATCCAAGTTCTTGCGCGCCGCTGTATGGCTTCGACGTTCCGCATTTCAAGGAATACGCCGCCGGCGCCAAGGATGGCAGCGCCGGCTGGCAGCAATATTTCGAGCGTTATGTGGCCTGCGGCGAGCAAGCGTATTTAGAGCGTGTAGGTGGCGAAGCTGCCATACGCAAGCTGGCGTTGCCGGTTTTTTGAGAGGGAATGCACATGAGTGAACATACATTGACCGACCGCGTGGTTTGCGCCGCGGCCCAGGTCTGGCAGCAAGACGGTGAGGTGTTGGCGACCGGGATCGGCGTATTGCCGCGTCTGGCGGCGTCGGTATGCATGTCGGCCGCCAATCCCGATTTGATGATGACCGACTCCGAGGCCTGGCTGGTAAGCGAGCCGGTGCCGCTCGGCCCGCGAGGCGACTATATGCCGCAACGCGAAACCTGGATGGGGTTTTCCCGGATTTTCGACAACGTCTGGGGTGGCAAGCGCCACGCCATGGTGACACCGACCCAGATAGACCGCTTCGGCCAGGCAAATATTTCCATGGTGGGTGGCGACTACCGCAAGCCGAAAGTACAAATGCTGGGCGTGCGCGGCTTTCCAGGCAATTCGATCAACCACGCCAACTCGTTCTTCATTCCTAACCATAGCCCCAAGGTATTTGTTGGCGGGGAAGTCGATATGGTGGCGTCGATCGGTTACAACCCTGAACGGCTGCCACGCGGCTATAGCTTCGACGACATCGATATCCGGCGGATTGTCACTAATCTCTGTGTGCTCGATTTTGGCGGTCCGCAGCGCCAGATACGCATCGTTTCCTTGCACCCGGGAGTGAGCGCCGCGCAAGTGCAGGAAGCTACCGGTTTTGCGCTATGCGTGCCTGAAAACATTCCCGAGACTGCGGCGCCTACAGAGACGCAAATGGCGCTGATCCGCCGCCTGGATCCGCATAATCTGCGCGCATCCGCAATGGCGGCTTAATGCAAATGTAAATGTAAATGTAAATGTAAATGTCGATGCAAAAGCAAATGCAAGGTTCACATGAAACCCGATAACGCTAGCGAGCAACTGGTCAGGCGCGAAGATCATTCTGTGTATGAAACCGCAGAACCTGTGCTGTACAGCGTCAAGGACGGCGTCGCCACGCTGACCATCAACCGGCCGGAATTCCACAACGCGCAAAATTCGCAGATGACCTATGCGCTGGATGCGGCATTCCGGCGCGCGGTGGATGACGATCAGGTCAAGGTGATCGTGCTGTGCGGCGCTGGCAAGCATTTTTCCGCCGGCCACGATATCGGCACACCGGGGCGCGATATCAATCAATCCTTTGCACGCACCTCGATGTGGTACGACCATGTCAACAAGCCCGGCGGCGAATTCCTGTATGCACGTGAACAAGAAGTGTACCTGGGCATGTGCCGGCGTTGGCGCGACCTCCCCAAGCCGACCATCGCCATGGTCCACGGCGCTTGCGTGGCCGGTGGCCTGATGCTGGCCTGGGTGTGCGACCTGATCGTGGCGTCGGACGATGCATTCTTTGCCGATCCGGTAGTGCGCATGGGCATTCCGGGAGTGGAATACTTTGCGCATCCGTATGAATTGAATCCGCGCATCGCCAAAGAATTCCTGTTTCTCGGCGACCGCATGCCGGCCGCCCGCGCCTACGAAATGGGCATGGTCAATCGGGTCGTTCCACGGGCCGCGTTAGAACAAACTACTTATGACATCGCGCAACGCATCGGCAAGATGCCGCGCATGGGCCTGGCGCTGACCAAACAGGCAATCAACCACGTCGAAGAACTGCAAGGCAAGCGTGCCGCGATGGATGCCGCATTCGGCTGGCACCATTTCGCCCACGTGCATAACGAACTGATCTCCGGCGACAAACTGGGCGGGTACGACGCCAAGGCAATGGCTTCTTCGCAGCGTCCGGCTGCCGATCCTGGCAATGGCGCAGACAATAAAACAGAAAGCGACAATCTCGAATCATGAGCAAGATTTTGAATACTCCCTTGTGCGACTTGCTTGGTTGCCGCTACCCGATTGTGCAGACGGCGATGGGCTGGGTGGCCGATGCGCGCCTGGTGGCTGCCACCGGCAACGCCGGCGGCTTTGGCTTTCTGGCCGGCGCGACGATAGAGCCGGAGCGCCTGGAGCTGGAGATTCGCAAGGTCAAGGATTTGAGCGACGCACCGTTTGGCCTCAATTTCCATATGTTCCAGCCGAATGCCCAGGAAGCGATCAACCTGGCGATCAAGTATCGCTTGCGCGCGGTCAGCTACGGCCGCGGACCGGATGCCGAAGCGATCGGCCGCCTGAAGAGCGCCGGCGTGATTTGCATGCCCACGGTAGGCGCGGTCAAGCACGCGCAAAAGGCGATTGAACTGGGCGCGGATGTAGTCACCGTGCAAGGCGCCGAGGGTGGCGGTCACACCGGTTCGGTGCCGACTACGTTGCTGCTGCCGCAAGTACTGGATGCGGTCAAGGTGCCTGTGGTTGCGGCAGGCGGCTTTTACGACGGCCGTGGCCTGGCAGCGGCGCTGGCCTACGGTGCGGCTGGTATTGCCATGGGCACGCGCTTCCTGATGACCAAGGAATCACCGGTTCCGTCCGCCACCTTGCAGCGCTATGTCCAGGTACGGGATGCGTCAGCGATCCGGGTTTCCCACGCAATCGACGGCATGCCGCAACGCATGATCGACAACAGCTATCTGCTCGAGCTGGAACAGGCTGGCGCTTTGCGCCGTCTGCTGCTGGCGTTGGGCACGGCGCAACGCTGGCGCCGGCATACCGGCATGAGCTGGACGCAGATGGCCGGCGCCGGGCTGGCCGCCTTGCGCGGCGGCAGCTTGAGTATCGCCCAGACCCTGATGGCGGCGAACGCGCCGATGCTGATCCAGCGCGCCATGGTGGAGGGCGCGCCGGATGAGGGCGTGCTGCCGAGCGGACAGGCCGCGGCCGCCATTGGCAGCATCGAATCCTGCAACGACCTGATCGCCCGCATCGTCGCCGACGCCGAACAACGATTGACTTCATTTAGCCATGCAGCTCAGTAAATTCAGAACAAGATTAAACAGGAAGGAACATCGCATGAGTCACCACAGCCACCCGAGTCAGCCATTTTATACAAACATTGCGGACGGCATCGCCGAACTGGTGATCGATAAGCCGCCGGTAAACGCACTCGATTGCGCCGGCTGGCATGCACTGGCGGCAGAACTCGATGCCTTGGGTGGTAACCCCGAGGTCCGTGTCATCGTGTTGCGCGGCGAAGGACGCGGTTTCTGCGCCGGCGTAGACATCAAGGAACTGGCCGCTTTCCCGGAACGGATCGTCGCCGTCAACGCCGGCAATTATCACGCGTTCCGTGCGGTACACCGCAATCCGAAACCGGTGATCGTCGCCGTGCACGGTTTTGTGCTGGGCGGTGGCATCGGCCTGTCAGGTGCCGCCGATATCGTACTGGCGTCCGAATGCGCGCGCTTCGGCGTTCCGGAAATCGATCGCGGCGCGATGGGCGGCGGCGCCCATCTGCAGCGTTTGTTTCCGCTCCAGAAAGTGCGCTGGATGTACTTTACCGGCTTGATGATCGATGCCGCGGAAGCGTATCGCCTGGGTGGCGTCGAACGCGTGGTGCCGTTGGCCGGCTTGCGCGCCGCAGCCATGGAGATGGCCGCCACGATTGCCGCCAAGAGCCCGGAAATGCTGCGTCTCGCCAAGGAATCCCTGAACGGCGTCGAAGACGGCAACCTGGAAGATAAGTATCGATGGGAACAAGGTTTTACCCTGCAAGCCTACATGAGCCAGGATTCGAACGAGGCGCGTGAGGCTTTTGTTGAAAAGCGCGATGCAAAATTTGCGCAAATTTCTGCCAACGGAGCGTGACGCCATGAATCTGGTTTATACAGAAAGCCAAAAAAAATTCCGCGCTGAAATCCGTAGCTGGCTGCAGCAACACAAGCCGGAAAAGCCGTTGAAGAGTTTTGATACCGAGGAAGGCTTTGCCGAGCACCGGGCCTGGGAGCGCGTGCTGTATTCCGGCCGCTGGAGCATGGTCACCTGGCCACAGGCGCTGGGCGGGCGCGGCTGCGATTTGATCGAGTGGCTGATTTTCGAAGAAGAATACTGGCGTGCCGGCGCGCCGTTGCGGGTCAACCAGAATGGCGTTTTCCTGCTAGGACCGACCTTGATGGAATTCGGTACGGAACAGCAAAAAGCCCGTTTCCTGCCGCGTATCGCCGCCGGCGACGACGTCTGGGCGCAAGCCTGGTCGGAACCGGGCGCCGGATCCGATATGGCAGCGATTCGCTGCAGCGCCAATCTCGATGGCGACAGTTATGTGGTCAGCGGTCAGAAAATCTGGTCGACCCGAGCGGTCTGGGCCGACTGGATTTTCGGATTGTTCCGGACCGATCTCGGATCGGTTCGCCATCACGGACTGTCATTCCTGCTGATGCCACTCGATACACCAGGCATTACCGTGCGTCCGATAAAGCAGCTAAACGGCCAGACCGGATTCGCCGAGATTTTCTTCGACAACGTGCGGGTCCCGGTTGAGAACCTGCTAGGCGCTGCCGGCGCCGGCTGGCAAGTGGCGATGGCGACTGCCGGGTTCGAACGCGGCCTGATGCTGCGCTCGCCGGCCCGGTTTCAGCAGACCGCCCGCGCGCTGGCCGATCTGTATCGGCGTCGTGTTGCGGAAGGCGGCGCCGATCCGGTATTGGGCGAGGCAGTCGCGCGCGCCTGGATGGACGCTGAAGCGTATGCGTTGTCAACCTATGCAACCGCCTGCCGCCTGCAAAAAGGCGGCCATATCGGCGCCGAATCCAGCACCAACAAAGTGTTCTGGTCAGAGCTGGATATCCGCATGCACGAGATTGCGCAGCGTCTGTCCGGCCCGTTCGCCGAACTGACGGAACACGCGCCGTTGGCGCTGGAACATGGGCGCTGGCTGGATGGTTTCATGTTTGCGCAGTCCGGCCCGATCTATGCCGGCACCAATGAAATCCAGCGCAACATCGTCGCCGAACGCATGCTTGGCATGCCGCGCTCATAACAAGTTCACTACGAAGGAACGAAAATGGACTTTACCTTTCACGAAGATCAAACCATGCTGGTCGACAGCGTGCGCAAGTTTTTGCTGAATGAAGTGTCGCCCGAACTGATTCGCGAATTGTGGACCAGTCCGAGCGGCCGTTCAAAAAAAATCTGGGCACATCTGGCAGAGCAGGGTTTGACCGGGTTATCCGTGCCGGAAGCACAAGGCGGCATGGGTTTGGGGGACATCGACTGGATTCTGATCGCTCAGGAATGCGGTTATTACGGATTACCGGAACCTTTGCTGGAGAGCGCATGGGTGGCGACAGGGTTGTTGACCAGCCTGCCAGACAGCGATTTCCGGAACAACTTGCTGGTTGCCATGGCGGACGGCAGCGCGCGCGTCGCAATCGGTTATCCGGGCAGTCCGCTGGTGGCGGACGCCGATCACGCTACACTCATGTTGCTGGCGCATGGCGACAAGTTGTACGCGGTGGAACCCAAGGATGCGCACCTCACCGCACAGCCTAGCGTGGACCCGAGCCGCCGCTTATTTACAGTGCAGTTCGAGCGGCAAGAGAAGAACTGCCTTTCCAATGACGCCAAGACCCTGTGCGCGGCGGCCCTTGATCGCGGCGCGCTGGCCGCAGCCGCGCAACTACTCGGCTTGACCCAGCGCATGCTGGATTTGTCGATCGACTACACCGCGCAGCGCAAGCAGTTCGGCAAGCCTATCGGTTCCTACCAGGCAGTCAAGCATCACTTGGCCGATGTCGCCATCAAGCTGGAATTTGCACGGCCGGTGGTGTATCGCGCAGCGCATGCGCTGACGCATGGCGAGCCTGACGGCTCTGCTTTCATCTCACACGCAAAGATCGCCGCGTCCGAGGTCGCGCATCTGGCGGCAAGGCAGGGGATCCAGGTTCACGGTGCGATGGGCTACACCTGGGAAATGGATTTGCAGATTTTCGTGAAAATGGCCTGGGCGCTCGACGCAGCCTGGGGCGATCGCAGCTTCCATCTTGCGCGCATGCGCGCCTTCGTCCTTGAATCCGGCGTGGCATTGGGACCCGGTTGTACTTTTAAGGAAACACAAGAGTGAATAATTTTGTAAAGAAATCAGAAGCCTATATTGTCGATGCGCTACGAACGCCGGTCGGCAAGCGGCGCGGCGCACTGGCTGATTTACATCCAGCCGATCTGGGTGGCTTCGTCTTGAAGACGCTGGTCGAGCGTAATTCGATCCCGGCCGACGAATACGACGACGTTATTTTCGGTTGCGTCGACACCATCGGGCCACTGGCTGGCAACATCGCGCGTTCTTCCTGGCTGGCGGCCGGTTTGCCGTTGAACGTGCCTGGCGTGACCGTCGATCGTCAATGCGGATCGTCGCAGCAAGCCTTGCATTTCGCCGCCCAGGCGGTATTGAGCGGAACGCAAGACGTGGTGATCGCTGGCGGTGTCCAGACCATGAGCCGGATCCCTATTTCGTCGGCGATGATTGCCGGTCAACCTTTGGGTTTCAGCGATCCGTTCTCCGGCAGCGTCGGCTGGAAAAAGCGCTTTGGCGACTTGCCGGTATCGCAGTTTTATGCGGCCCAGAAAATTGCCGAGCGATGGAATTTCAACCGGCTCGACATGGAACGGTTTGCATTGGAAAGCCACACCCGCGCTTTACACGCCGCGGCAGAAGGCCGGTTTGATCGCGAGATCGTGCCGTTTTCCGGACTGTCAGCCGATGAGACGCCACGTCAGACCTCGCTTGAAAAAATGGCTGGATTGGAACCGCTGGAGCCTGGCAGCTGGCTGACCGCCGGCGTATCCAGTCAAACCTGCGACGCCGCCAGCGCGTTGCTGGTGGTGTCCGAAGCCGCATTGCAGCGCTATCAATTAAAGCCACGTGCGCGCATTCATCACCTCAGCGTGATGGGCGACGATCCGATCTGGATGCTGACCGCACCGATTGCAGCAAGCCATAGGGCGATCAGGCAGAGCAAGCTGAAATGGGCCGATATCGATCTGGTGGAAATCAACGAAGCGTTCGCTTCCGTGGTTCAAGCCTGGTTGAAAGAAACCGGTTATCCGCACAAGCGCACCAACGTCAACGGCGGCGCAATTGCGTTGGGTCACCCGCTTGGTGCGACCGGCGCCCGCATGATGACCACGTTGCTGCATGAACTGGAACGCACCGGCGGGCGCTATGGCTTGCAAACCATGTGTGAAGGCGGCGGTCTCGCCAACGTCACGATCATTGAACGTCTTTGAGAGCTTGTATGGGAATTTGTGAAAATCGTACCGTTATTATCACCGGAGCCGGCGGCGGTCTGGGCCGTGCCTATGCACTGACGTTTGCCGCGGAAGGGGCGCAGGTCGTAGTCAACGATATTCGCCTGGACGCAGCGCTGGCGGTTTGTGAAGAAATTCGCGGGCAGGGCGGCAAGGCATTGGCCAACGCAGGCGATATCACCAATATGGCCAGTGCCGAAGCGATTGTCGCTGCTGCTTGCGCGGAGTTTGGCGAGGTTCACGTATTGGTCAACAATGCCGGAATTTGCCGTGACCGCATGTTTGCCAGTTTGACCGAGAGCGACTGGGACGACGTCATGCGCGTCCACTTGAAAGGGCACTTCTGCCTGGCAAACGTTTTGGCGCGACGCTGGCGCGATGCGGCCAAGGCCGGCAACCAGATCGACGCGCGGATCATCAACACTAGCTCCGGCGCCGGGCTGCAAGGCTCGATCGGGCAATCGAACTATGCTGCAGCAAAAGCCGGTATCGCCGCGTTGACCTTGGTGCAGGCTGCGGAGCTGGGACGTTACGGCATCACCGCAAACGCATTGGCGCCGGCGGCACGTACCGGCATGACTGAACAGGTATTCGGCGAAATGATGAAAAAGCCGGGCGGTGCGGATTTCGATTATTTCGATCCGGCCAACGTCGCGCCGCTGGTGGTCTGGCTTGGCAGCGCCGAATCCCGGCAAGTCACCGGCCGTATGTTTGAAGCGGCAGGAGGTTTGATTTCACTGGCCGAAGGATGGCATACCGGCGCCGCGCGCGACAAGGGAAGCCGCTGGCTGCCTGCGGAGGTTGGTGCGGCGGTGGCTGAGTTGCTGGAAGAAGGTCGTCCGGCCCAAAAAGTGTACGGCGCATGATGACGGTGGTGTGCGATGGAATGTAAATTGAATCCGGATCAGGAAATGATTCGTGACGCTGCCGCTACTTTTTTGTCGGAACGATGCGATTCCGCAGCCTTGAGAAAAGCCATCGACAGAGATGTTGGCGCAGATCCGGCGCAGTATGCCGCTTTATGGCAGCAGATCCGCGAGGAAATGGGTTGGTGCAGCCTGACCGTCCCCGAGCATCTGGATGGCATGGGGCTGGGCCAGGTGGAACGTGTTTTGCTGATGGAACAACTCGGCCGCCGCCTGGCGCCGGTACCTTACCTGGCCAGTGCTTGCCTGGCCACCGATGCCCTGCAATATGCGGCGCACGGCGCGGCACAGCAACGCTACTTGCCGGCTTTGGCCAGCGGCCAGTTGAGCGCCGCGCTGGCGTTGCCGGTAGCCGCCGGCTGGAATCCGCAGGCTTGCCAGGTCATGGTGCGGCGTGATGGCGATGCTTATGTTCTGCATGGCAGTGTGGCGCAGGTGCCGGGTGCAGACCAGGCCGATCTGTTGCTGGTGCCGGCCCGTTGGTATGGCGCCGAGGATACCTTTGCGTTGTTCGCGATTGACATGCCGGCCCGTGGCGTTAGCGTCGAAGCGTTACAGACGCTGGACCAGACGCGTCGCATCGCACGCCTGACACTGGACAACGTCAGGCTCGATGCGGCGGCGCGCATCGACGTGCCGCAACAGCTGCAAGCAGGTTTGCAACTGACGACGACGCTGGCGGCGCTGGCGTTAGCGGCTGAGCAGGTTGGCAGTGCCCAGCAATGCCTGGATTTGACGCTTGCCTATGTCAGCGAACGGACCCAGTTCGGCCGCGTCATTGCATCGTTCCAGGCGGTCAAGCATCGCTGCGCCGAAATGATGGTCAAGCTGGAATCGGCACGCTCGCTGGTATATGGGGCTGCCGGGATTGCGCACACTGAAAACAGTGTCGACAGCGCCGCCGCTTTGCAGGAGCTGGCGCTGGAAGTCGCCTGCGCCAAAAGCGCCGCCAATGAAGCCCTGTTCTTTTGCGCGCAAGAGGCGATCCAGCTGCACGGCGGCGTCGGGTTTACCTGGGAATACGACCCGCAGCTGTATTTCAAGCGGGCGCAGGCGGCGCGGGTCTGGTTCGGCGACGATGCCGCTTGTCATGAACGGATTGCCGCAGCTTTGTGCGATAGCCGCAGTCCGGCTGCCGATGCCCGGCGCAGCGCAGCGTCCACGACGGCGGCAGGCCATGAAGACGATAATTTCCGTGCCGATTTCTCCGCCTGGATGCAAGCTAATCTGCAGGGTGAGTTCGCGCCGTTGCGCCATCGCGGCGGCCCGGGCGACGAAGATGCCGATCCAGTCGGACGCAAGGCATGGGAGCGCAAGCTGGCCAGCGGCGGCTGGACATGCGTAGGCTGGCCGCAACAATATGGCGGCCGTGGCTTGTCGCTGGCGCAGCAAGTGATTTATCACGAGGAATATGCGCGTGCCGGCGGTCCGGGACGCATGGGACACATCGGCGAAGGCTTGATCGGCCCGACCCTGATCGCCTATGGCAGCGAAGACCAGAAACAGCGCTTCCTGCCAGGTATCTGCAACGGCAGCGTGTTGTGGTGCCAGGGTTACTCGGAACCCAACGCCGGCTCCGATCTTGCCAATGTCCAGACCCGTGCGGTGCAGGATCCGGAGAGCGGCGACTGGCTGGTGACCGGACAGAAAGTCTGGACCTCTCTGGCGCACGATTCGCAATGGATATTCGTATTGGCGCGTTGCGAGCCAGGTTCGCGCGGCAATCGCGGCCTGATTTTCTTGCTGATGCCGCTGGCGCAAGCCGGCGTCGAGATCCGGCCGATCCGGCAGCTTAGCGGCTCTGCGGAATTCAATGAAGTTTTCTTTGACGGCGCTCGCGCCAAGGCTTGCGACGTGGTCGGCGCTGCCGGCGAGGGCTGGAAGATCGCCATGGCGCTGCTCGGTTTCGAACGCGGCTTGTCGACCTTGGGCCAGCAAATGCACTTTCTGCATGAACTGGACATGGTGATCGCCGCGGCGCGCGCCAACGGCAGCCTGCAGCAACCGTTGATCCGGCATCGGCTGGCACGGGCCTGGGTCGGCCTGCGCAGCATGCGCTACAACGCGCTGCGCATGCTGTCCGGCAGCGGCGACGGCCAATTGGGGCGTGAAAGCCTGATTTATAAATACTACTGGTCGAACTGGCACCGCGCGCTGGGTGAACTGGCGATGGATGTGCTGGGCGCCGACGGCAATCTGGTGCAGGCCGACGATATCCGCCGTTCGCGCCTGCAAGGTTTGTTCTTGTTTTCCCGCGCCGACACGATTTATGCCGGCACTAACGAAATCCAACTCAACATCATTGCCGAGCGCGGTCTCGGCATGCCCAAGGAGGCAAGGGCGCAATCATGAATCCAGCAGACAACGATCAATCGAACAATCTACGAACAATCGCGGTACCGCCGTATGTTGCCGGGCATCAGTTATTAAAAGGGAAATCAGTCCTGATCACGGCGGCGGCAGGAGGCGGCATCGGTTTCGCAGCAGCGCGCCGTTGCGTCGAAGAAGGCTGCCGCGCATTGATGATTTCCGACATCCACGAAGGCCGCCTGGCGGCCGCAGTCGAGCGTCTAAGCAGTGAGTTTGGTCCGGCTACCGTCTATGGCCAGGTATGCAACGTCACCAGCGAAACCGAGGTGCAGGCTCTGGTTGAGGGCGCAGAGCAGAAACTTGATGGTGTTGACGTTTTGATCAATAACGCGGGCCTGGGTGGTTCCAAAAGAGTAGTCGAAATGAACGATGACGAATGGAGCCGGGTGCTTGATATTACGCTTACCGGCACCTTCAGGATGACGCGGGCGATGCTCAAGCGGATGCAACCGCGCGGTCGTGGCGTGATTGTCAATAATGCGTCGGTGCTGGGCTGGCGTGCGCAAAAGGAGCAAGCGCATTACGCCGCAGCCAAGGCCGGGGTAATGGCGCTGACGCGTTGCAGCGCGTTGGAGGCGGCGGAGTTTGGCGTGCGTATCAATGCGGTGGCGCCGAGTATTGCCTTGCATGATTTTTTGCGCAAGAGCGCACCGGAGGAGCTGTTGGCGCAGTTGGCTTCGAAAGAAGCCTTTGGCCGCGCCGCGGAGGTATGGGAGGTTGCCAACGTGATGATGTTCCTGGCTAGCGACTATGCGTCGTATATGACAGGTGAAGTGATTTCCGTGAGTAGTCAGCACGCTTGATTTGACTGGCACTTTTGGAGTGTGTTTGGAGTGTGTTTTGGAGTGTGTTTTGGAGTACATCAATGAGCACGATTTTTCAGGCCCCCGCCGATTTCTTTGCCCTGACCGGGAAGCAGTTGGGCATCAGCGACTGGCTGACGATAGATCAGCAGCGCATCAACCTGTTTGCCGAAGCCACCGGCGATCATCAATGGATACACGTCGATCCGCAACGCGCCAAGACGGGGCCGTTCGGCGATTGCATTGCCCACGGCTACCTGTCGCTGGCATTGGCCAATCTGTTCATGCCGCAGGTGATGCGCTTCAAGAATCTGAAAATGGGCATCAATTATGGCTGCGACCTGGTGCGCTTTCCGGCGCCGGTCAAAGTCGGGTCGCGGGTGCGCGGCGTGTGCGATCTGCTGCGGACAGATCCTCTCGGTGACGACGGCGTGCAGGCTGTCGTCCGTGTCACCGTGGAAATCGAAGGCAGCGACAAACCGGGCTGCGTGGTCGACACCGTCAGCCGCTATTTCTTTTCCTGATTTTTCTCTTGATTTGTTGCACTCAGCGTTTCAGTTTTTTCGTCTAATGTGTTTTGAAAGAAATATGCCATGCAAGAAGCTGTAATTGTTTCCACCGCCCGCACACCGCTAGGCAAAGCCTTCCGCGGTGCTTTTAACGATACCGAGGCGCCGCTGCTCGGCGGCCACGTGATCCGGGCGGCTTTGGCGCGCCTGCCGAATATTGCACCGCACGAAGTGGAGGATGTGGTACTTGGCGCTGCAGCGCAACAGGGAACGCAGGGATATAACATCGGCCGCCTCAGCGCATTGGCGGCTGGCTTGCCGTTTTCGGTGCCGGGCATGGCGTTGGACCGGATGTGTTCGTCAGGGCTGATGGCTATCGCCAGCGCCGCCAAATCGATCATGTGCGGGGAAATCGACATCGCCGTTGCCGGCGGCGTCGAATCGATTTCGCTGACTCAGAACAAATTCAAGAACGTCTACCGCAACCAGTCGCAGGCGGTGCTGGCCGCCGATCCTGCCGCCTATATCCCGATGATCGAAACCGGCGAGATCGTCGCCCAGCGCTACGGCATATCGCGTGCGGCGCAAGACGACTACGCACTGCTTAGCCAGCAACGCACGGCCGCTGCCCAGCGCGATGGTTTGTTCGACAGCGAAATCGTGCCGCTGGCAAGCAGCAAGGCGCTATTCGACAAGGAAGGCAACCAGACCGGCAGCGAATCCGTGACATTGCTCAAAGATGAATGCAATCGGGCCGATACCAGCGCCGCCAGCCTGGCCGCTCTGAAACCGGTGTGGCAAAAAGGGCAGTGGGTCAAGGAAGGGCAGTTCATCACCGCAGGCAACGCTTCTCAGCTGTCGGACGGTGCGTCGGCCTGCGTGTTGACCAGCCGTGCCGAGGCTGACCGGCGCGGCCTCAAGCCGTTGGGCGCCTATCGCGGTTTGGCCGTGGCCGGTTGCGCTGCCGACGAAATGGGAATCGGCCCGGTACTGGCGGTCAGGAAACTGCTCAAGCGGCATGGTTTGATTGTCAGCGATATCGGTTTGTGGGAATTGAATGAAGCGTTTGCCAGCCAGGTGGTGTATTGCCGCGATCAGTTGAGCATTGTGCAGGACCGGCTCAACGTCAACGGCGGCGCGATCTCGATTGGCCATCCGTTCGGCATGTCCGGCGCCCGCATGGTCGGCCATGCGCTGCTGGAAGGACAACGCCGCGCTGTCAAGTATGTTGTCGTCACCATGTGCATAGGCGGCGGCATGGGTGCAGCCGGCTTGTTTGAAGTGCTGTAAGAGGTTTTGGATATTTGATTGCAGGCAGGACTGGCGCGTTGACAGCGCGCCAGGGCTTTCTTGAATTTTTTGCAGTCTTGCAGTTGGCAGTGCAGATAAAAAATAACGTGGCCAACGAACCACACAGGAGATGACAATCATGAACCTCAACCGACTCGCCAGCCTGGCGCTTTCGGCAGCCGTCGCGGCGGCGGCAGTCTACGCATTCTCGGCAAGGCCGATGCCGGTCTTCCCGGATACCGCAGTGCGCGCCGACCGGCTTCAGATCAACGGCATCGCCAAAGCCGGCAAGCGGCTGGTGGCAGTGGGCGAGGCTGGCCATATCTTGTTCAGCGACGATCTCGGGACGCATTGGAAAGATGCAGATGTGGAGCCGCAGTCCGGTTCCACCTTGACCCAGGTCAGCTTCAGCGACAAATTGCACGGCTTGGCGGTAGGACACGACGGCCTCATTGTCAAAACCGAAGACGGTGGTGCGCATTGGCGCCAGGTGCGTTTCGACGATAAGCATTCCGAACCGCTGCTAGGCATTTCCGCAATAGATGCAAATACCGCATTTGCGGTCGGCAGCTTCGGTAAAGTCCTGCTTTCCAAGGACGGCGGCGCCCATTGGGGAGCGCCGGCATCGATGCCCGATATCACCGACGGCCACGTAAATGCGTTGGTGGCAGGCCAAAGCGGGCGCATGCTGCTTGTCGGTGAAGCCGGCATGTTGCAGCGTTCTGTCGACGGCGGTGCGCAGTGGCAGGCCTTGACGCTGCCTTACAAGGGATCGCTGTTTGGCGGCCTGGCGTTGTCGGCCGACACCTGGCTGGTGTATGGCATGCGCGGCCATGTGTTCCGTACCGAAGATTTCGGCAATACCTGGACCCAGATCGATTGCGGCTTGCCGACTTCGTTCTTCGGCGGCTTGCAGCTGCAGGATGGCCGGGTGGTGCTGGTCGGCCAGGGCGGGGTGATGCTGGTGTCGAGTGACGCTGGCAAGAGCTTCAAGATCCATCGCGTCGGCGGCCGCTTCAGCCTGACCAGCCTGGTCGAGATCGCTCCGGGTGAGTTGCTGGTCGGCGGCGAGACAGGCGTTTCCAAGGACACGCTATGACTTCCGCCACGGCACTTCCCACAGCCCGACCACACACAGTACGTTCCTTCGTCCCCGATGCGTTGAGAGTCTTGTCATGAGCCAGCCTTCAAATACCCGCTTAGCCGCATTTATCGATTCATGTGCCGCTTTCCTGCTGAATTATCGGCGCTTGCTGCTGGCTGTATTCATTGTCCTGACTGTATTGCTGGCAGCTTCCGCCACCCGCGTCAGGCTTGATCCAGGTTTTGGCAAGACCGTGCCGTTGCAGCATCCTTACATGCAGACGTTCACCAAATACGTCAGCAAATTTTCCGGTGCGAACCGGATAGTTGTCAGCCTGCGTTGGAAAGGGAAAGGCGATATTTACAATCCGCAGTTCCTGGCCGCCTTGCGCGAAGTGACCGACGACGTGTTTTTCTTGCCTGGGGTGCAGCGCAGCCGGGTTTCATCGTTGTTTACGCCTAACGTGCGGTATACCGAAGTCACCGAAGCCGGTTTCTACGGCGATGTGGTGGTGCCGGCGCGTTTCTCCGGCCAGCCGCAGGAATTGGCGACGGTGCGCGCCAATGTCGCCCGCTCGGGACAAATCGGACAGCTGGTATCGAATGACCTGAAGAGCGCGATGGTGCGTGCCGAGTTGCAGGAAATCGATGCGGCCAACGGGCAGAAACTCGATTACGTTCAGGTCGCGCAAAAGCTGGAACAGATCCGCAGCAAATATGGCAAAGACAATATCGAAATAAATATTACCGGCTTTGCCAAAGTCATGGGCGACGTGATGGCGGGTATCAACGGCGTCATGTCATTTTTCGGGATTGCGTTCCTGATCACCGCCGCCTTGCTGTTCCTGTACACCCGTTCGACTCGCATGACCGCACTGGCGCTGGCAGTTGCCTTGATGCCGGTGGTCTGGCTGCTGGGGATCTTGCCGCTGATCGGATTCGGCATCGATCCGATGTCGATACTGGTGCCGTTCCTGATTTTCTCGATCGGCGTTTCGCATGCGGTGCAAATGACCAACGCCTGGCGCCAGGCAGCCCAGGCCGGCGCCTCGTCGCGAGAGGCGTCGCGTGAGGCTTTCCGCAAGTTGTTCATTCCCGGCACGGTGGCGTTGCTGACCAATGCGCTGGGCTTCCTGGCGATCATGTATATCAAAATCGATATCGTGCGTGAACTGGGTGTGACTGCTTGTATCGGCGTGCTGCTGATGATCCTGACCAACAAGATGTTCTTGCCGGTCTTGCTGTCATATATGTCCGGCGGCGAACGCCAGGCGGCTGCGGAAGCCGAGCCGGTGCAGCACAGCCGATTCTGGTGGGCATTGTCATCGGCGGCCGAGCCGCGCGTGGCATTGCTGGTGATTCTATTTAGTGTGGTGCTGCTGGTGTTGGGTGCCGCGGGAGCGCGTCATCTGAAAATCGGCGATATCGGCAACGGCGTGCCGGAACTGCGGGAAAATTCTCGTTACAACCGCGATAACGCTGCTATTACCAGTCAGTACAACGTCGGTGTCGATGTGCTGTCGGTGATTGCCGAGACCAATGAAACCGGCGACGCCTGCCTGCAATATCCGGTCATGAGCAGCATCGAGCGTTTCGAGATATTCATGCGCGGTGTCGCCGGCGTGCGGTCGGTCGATAGTGTGCCTTCGCAGGCCAAGGTCATTATCGGCGCGTTCAATGAGGGCAATCCACGCTGGCAGGCATTGCCGCGCACCAGCGAAGGCCTGGGACAAGGATCGGGTGGCTTTAATCCGGACTACGGCATGAATTCCGAGGACTGCAAGGCGATTCAGGTTTTGATTTATACCAATAATCACGAGGGCAGCACGATTGCGCACGTAATCAGTGAAATCAAACGCTTTACCGCCAGTGAAAAGTCGCCGGTGAAATTCTTGCTGGCCAGCGGCGATGTCGGTGTCATGGCCGCCACTAACGAGGCGGTGGAACAGGCTGAGGTTGGCATGCTGCTGTCGATATTTGCGGCCATTACGCTGCTTTGCCTGATCACTTTCCGTTCCTGGCAGGCGGTGGTGTGCATCATCGTGCCGTTGACGCTGGTGTCGATTTTGTGCAATGCCTTGATGCCGCTGCTGGGCGTCGGCTTGAAGGTGTCGACGTTGCCGGTGATCGCGTTGGGGGTCGGTGTCGGCGTCGATTATGGCATTTACCTGTACGAGCGGATCCAGCATCAGATGCAGGTAGAGGGACATGCATTCCGCGTGGCCTTTTACGAAGCCATGCGCCAGCGTGGTACGGCAGCGCTGTTTACCGCGGTCACGATGTCGCTTGGCGTCGGCACCTGGGCATTCTCGGCGCTGAAGTTCCAGGCTGATATGGGCTTGCTGCTGGCCTTCATGTTCCTGGTCAATGTGCTTGGTTCGATTTTCCTGTTGCCTGCGCTGGCGGCTGGCCTGTTGGCTTCCAAGCCAGTCGGGAAAAGTGTCAAGGCGAGCGTTCGTACTGCCACCACCGTGCAAGGATGAATACGATGTCTTCTCTTCCTCAAATGCCAGCGTCCCAAGCTGTAACGAATCATCAGTTTGATAGCGATACGGAACACGCATTCGATGTCGTGGTGGTGGGTTCGGGGGGCGGCGCGATGTTGGCGGCTTGCCGTGCTGCCGATAATGGCATGTCGGTGCTGGTGGTGGAAAAATGCGCGCTGTATGGTGGCACTACGGCCATCTCCGGCGGCGGCATCTGGATCCCGTGCAATATGCTGGCGCAAGCTGCCGGTGCTGACGACAGCTTCGAACAGGCGTTGACGTATGTGCGGGCCTGTATCGGCCCCGATATTTCCGAGTCGCGGGTGCGTGCTTATCTGCAAACAGGTCCGCGCCTGGTTGAGTATTTGCATGGCAAGACGCAAGTGCGCTTTGTCACCTTGCCGGAATATGCTGATTATTTTCAGCATCAACCGGCAGCCAAGCCGGGTCACCGTTCACTGGATCCGCTGCCGTTCGATGCGCGCAGGCTGGGCGCCGATTATGCCGTCCAACGCCCGCCGCTGGCGGCGACGCTGGTGGCCGGGAAATTGTCGATGACGCAGACCGAGGCGCGCAGGATATTGGGCAAGCATCCCGGTTGGTTGAGGATACTTGCGGGGATCGGCTTGCGTTACGCACTGGATTTGCGCTGGCGTTTGCAATCGAAGAAGGACCGGCGCTTGACTCTGGGTGCGGCATTGATTGCCAGCTTGCGTAAATCCATGCAGGATCGCAAGATTCCGCTGTGGCTGAATACGCCGTTGCAGGAGTTGATCCTGGAGGATGGCCGGGTTAGCGGCGTGGTTGTCATGCGCGATGGCAAGCCGACCAGGATTACCGCTCGCAAGGGCGTCATCCTGGGGGCGGGTGGTTTTGAATGGAACCAGGCGATGCGGGATCAGTACTTGCCGCAACCGAGCCGCATGGAGTGGAGTGTGACGCCGCCGCATGCTAATACCGGCGATGCGATTTTGGCGGGGCAGGCGGTTGGCGCCGATGTCGGCTTGATGGGGCAGGTATGGGGGGTGCCGGCGGTGCAGATTCCGGGTGCGCCGCAAACGCATCCGATTTTTGTTGAGCGTTCATTGCCGGGATGCCTGATTGTGAATGCGCAGGGGCAGCGGTTCTTGAACGAGAACCTGGCTTATACCGAGTTCGTTCGGACTATGTATCGCCGCCATGCCGATGGCGATGGCACCATTCCGGCCTGGATCATATTTGATGCTCGGTTTCGCCGTAGTTATCCTTGCGGGCCGATTTTGCCTGGGTCGGTGATGCCGGATAGCCGGTTGCCGCCGGCATTGCGGGAGATTTTGTTTTGCGACGATACGCTGGAGCAGCTTGCGTTGAAGATTGGCGTGGATGCGGATGGCTTGCGGGCTAGCGTTGAGCGGATGAACAGTGCGGCTGCGACTGGTGTCGATACTGAGTTTGGCAAAGGCGATAATGTCTTTGATACTTATTATGGCGATATCAATGTCAAGCCGAATCCTTGCCTGGCGCCGTTGGTTGAGGCGCCTTATTATGCGATGCGGCTGGTGCCTGGGGATATCGGTACCAAAGGTGGTTTGCTGACCGATGCGGATGCGCGGGTGCAGCGGCATGATGGCACCGCGATTGTAGGGTTGTATGCTATCGGTAATTCCAGTGCAGCGGTGATGGGGACGACTTATCCTGGCGCCGGCGCCACCATCGGGCCGGCAATGGTATTCGGCATGCTGGCCGCCGATCACATAGCGGCGACCAGTTAAATGAGGTCAGACTCTGACCCTAATGCCGTTAAGTTAAGGTTACCGGTTATAGCGCTTGCCACGTCATTCCCGCGAACGCGGGAATCCATGTTAATCACCATACTCTGCAACATGGATCCCCGCGTTCGCGGGGATGACGGAGTGACCGCATTGGTCCATCTAAAGAATACCGTTCGGGGCTTAACTTAACGGCATTAGACTCTGAGGTAGCCCGGCGGCTAGTCACTTTTCTTGCTTCGCCCCTAGCCGGGCACCAAAAAAATAACCAAAAGAAGGCGACCGCAAAGCCACTGCCTTCCCTCCGGTCAGGTCCCCATGCGGAAGGCACGTCAAGAACAGCTTCAACTTCAAAAGCAACTGCAACGTCAAAAACAACTTCAAAGACAGCTTCAACAGCGAGCGCCGTAGTTTTGTCATTGATTGCTTGAAAAAAATATTTGGTAATTGTCAGATCTGCTCTACAACTACTGGAAGTCCCTACTCTGCAAAGCGAAGTGGCTGGTAAACGCGAAGCATTTCATGGCCTTTTTGCAGGGATGCCCGGTAAAAAATCACATCCATTTACTGCGCTGAGGATAACTACCGGCGCGTGTCAAGATAGTTGTCGCCTGACTTATGCAGCCAATCGATCTATAGAAAGGTTGGCCAATTCAGCTGCGACGACTGAATCCCGTTCTGGATTGAGCGTGACGGCTTGAATCGGTTTCC
>NZ_JAGQED010000034.1 GCF_018304965.1 Collimonas antrihumi | reverse complement strand
ATGCTGAACATGTTGCAGGTTTGGTTTTTAAGTTGGCAAACAGGGGTATACCCCCTTAGACCAATACCTGCAACCCTTCCCAACATTGTCAATCAAATTATTCCGGACAGCAGTGCGCGTTCGCGGGAATGACGGAGTGACCGCATTGGTCCATCTAAAGAATACCGTTCGTGGCTTAACTTAACGGCATTAGGATCATACGGCGTCGCCATGTACGTCCCTGGCTTGCGCCCGTCTTGCAAGAAAGGGGTAGACTGAAATCCCTTTTTTTATTTGCCGTCGTCCGCCTCCCGGATGCGTTCACCCTATGCCTGAACAGTTTTTTCTACCGGGCTTCGACACGCCACATCCCACCGACCGCCTGTTCTTTGCGCTCATCCCGACTTCGGATGCGGCAGCAAGCATCGCGTGGCAGCGGGGGCTCCTGCGTGATATCTATGGGTTGAAAGGCCGCCCGATCGGCGTCGGCCGCTTGCATGTCACCTTAAGCTACCTGGGCGATTACCTCGGCCTGCCGGAAGACATCGTTGCCGCAGCAATAAAGGCGGCGGCAAGCGTCAGAGCGGCGCCGTTCGACGTTGTGTTCGACCGCGCGATGAGTTTTCATGGGAGGCCGCGTAATCGTCCTTTGGTCTTGCTGGGCGATGATGGTGTTGTCGCCTTGGCGGCGTTTCAGAAGATCCTCGCCAGGGCGCTGCAAAAGGCCGGAATCGTGACCGCAAATTCACACTACACGCCCCACGTCACTTTGTTGTACGACAATCGCTTGGTTCCGCCAGGAACGATTGAACCCATACGTTGGACAGTGAACGAGTTTGTTCTGATGCATAGCCTGCTTGGCCGGACTCGCCATGTGCCGCTGGCACGGTGGTCGCTTTGATCTTGAGATATGTGCGGCGCAAGGAATTTCCCGTTCAGAATGATTAAGGTATGCAGACCGGTTAAATTGTTATAATAATTGCATCTTGGCAAATAAAGCCACATTTTCCATCGCAGCATCCATGACAGCATCCATGACGACAAACAAAACTATTTTAGTAACCGGTGCCTCTGGCTATATCGGCTCGCATACATGTGTTGAATTACTGGCAGCGGGATATGTCGTAGTGGGAATTGATAATTTCAGCAACAGCACACGCGAAGCCATCGCACGCGTGGAGAAAATTGCCGGGCGCACAATCTCTTTCCATGAAGCCGATGTCCGCGACGCGGCAAGGCTGGACGCCATATTGCATGACCATGCAATCGATGCAGTGATTCATTTCGCCGGCCTGAAAGCGGTGGGAGAGTCTGTCGAGAAGCCATTGCTCTACTTTGATAACAACGTATCCGGCACCATTACGCTACTGCATGCCCTGGCGAAAGCCAAAGTGAAAAATTTCGTATTCAGTTCGTCAGCGACTGTATACGGCGATCCGCAATCCGTACCGATCCACGAATCGGCGCCGCTGAGCGCGACCAACCCATACGGAAGATCGAAGCTCATCGTCGAGCAAATTTTAAGCGACCTGGCAGTATCGGATGCCTCGTGGGCCTGCGGCGTATTGAGATACTTCAATCCGGTCGGAGCGCACCCGAGCGGCTTGATCGGCGAAGATCCGAACGGCATCCCGAACAACCTCATGCCGTTCGTCGCTCAGGTAGCAGTAGGCCGGCGCGAACGGCTGGCAGTCTTTGGCAATGACTACCCGACACCGGACGGCACCGGCGTGCGCGACTACATCCATGTTGTCGATCTGGCGCAAGGGCATGTGGCGGCACTGGATCAATTGTTCACATCAGGCAAAGGCTTCACCGTTAACCTCGGCACCGGCCACGGATATAGCGTGCTGGAGATGGTCCGCGCATTCGAGATCGCCAGCAACCGCACCGTGCCCCATGACATAACGTCGCGCCGCCCGGGAGATATTGCAACCTGCTACGCCGATCCATCGCAGGCGAAAAAAGTGTTGAACTGGGAGGCCCGCAAGAGTCTCGGAGATATGTGCATGGATCATTGGCGATGGCAAAGTATGAATCCAGCCGGATTTGCCAAATGAAAAGCCCCCCAAGGATTGCCAATAAGCGACATCAAAAATAAAAAAAAAGGGTGGGCACATCGTGCCCACGCCGTTACCGCAATACCGGAGTACAAAGGCGCCCTGCGCCTTGCTGTTTGACGCACCCTGACAAGGTATCTGTTACGTGCTGCAGATTTACCGCCAAGTTTCCGCCGCTTTCAGCCTGCGGCCACTAGCTCATTCACTAGCTCACCAATCAGTCTATTAAATGAAAGATGATCAGGTGACGCTCATTCCCAGTCAGTCCGTGCGAACGGTTTGTCGTGCCCGGAAATGTAAAGCGCAACTCCATTAAGCCAGCGTTCTGTCGGCGCCGGCTTTGCCTGCGCCGTCAGAAAGACCGGAATCAGCGTCAGTACGATCAGCCAACGATGCAACTCAGGCTTGGGCAGGGAACGCGACAACCAAAAAAAGCTAAGAGCAACCATGCCCCCCACGAGACATCCGGTCACAGCTTCTGAAACAGAATGGGCATGCACGACGAGCCGCGATATGCCAATGATCACGCCCAATGCAAAGCCAAGTATTACGCCAGAGAGGCGAGCGAGTGGAGGCGCCTTTTGCAGCAGCAAGTAAAACAGCACCGGCATGACCGCCGTAGCCCGCATCGCGTGGCCGCTGAAACCGGTGAAATCGAGTGATTGAATTCCTATGCCCCATCCGACAAAAGCGATTTTCGTAACGGCGACCAAAACCAGGCCGAAAGTGAAGAGAAAGCACCACAATAAGGTCATGCGCCAAGCTCGCCCGCATATAAGCCAGAGTGCGCAAACGGCTGCTGCGGGTAATAAAACGTTAGTGTCTGCAAGAGCGGTTATCGTGGACCATGAAAGCATAAATTTGTTGTTGCAGGTAATTGTTGACTGGTGATTGATTAATATGTTGACGCAAATAAGTTGATGCAAAATTGCTTCAATCAATTTACATCGAGGAAGCACATTAAGTGCCACCCGAAGCCTGTTGCCGATCAATGGCGCGACGCCGTAATCCAGGAAGCGGCAGCGCCATATGATGCAAAAGGTGCTTGCCCTGGAATAGAGCAAAAAAAACTTCTGCGCAACTCATCTGAAATGAAGGACCAGAAGGTGCCGGGAGTAGGGAGCCATCCTTCCGGCAGGTCGGAAGCGTATCACGGCAATAAACAGAGTGCCTGCATTGCCGCCAGGCACGTCGTCAGTGGTTACTATGACATCCTGCTCATCCAAGAAGTTCGCCTCTTGTCGCATTATCTTGAACAGAGTGCAGTTAGTTTCTGCTATTCATCTATTTGATCAGCAAATCCCGTGCATCAGAGCATCAGAGCATCAGTTTAATGGAAAGGAAGCTGCTGCGTGGTATTGAGAAATACTTGGGTTTTGTTGGTTTAAGAACACATTTTGGCAAGTTGACCATAGTAAATACTGTAGAATATAAGGTTGTGTTTTTTTATGTTATCTGCGGCACCAAATTTGAATTTAATGCGTGTTCTGTTTTGAGTATGCATCCCTACTGTCTGTATGTACATCAGGAAGCCTTGGCAGGCTTGCGTTATCAGGTTAATAACTTCATGCATTTTTTTACGAAAACCCACCTCAAAATGTGTGGGGTAGTCGGCTTAATTCCTTTGTTGGCAGCATGCGCGCTTGCGCCTGGCATGCATATGGACGACAAGTACGTGCCAAAACAGACGGATTCCGGCGTCGTGCCGACGATCAAACCAATCACGCCGGAATTGTTGCAAGCCGAAAAAACATTGCGCGACCAGCAGCCAAGTCAGGATATCAGCCCTCTGCTCACTAAACCCGCGCCGTATCGCATCGGCAGCGGCGATATTCTTTCCGTCGTGGTTTGGGATCATCCTGAACTTTCCACACCTGCTATGGGTGCGCTAACAACGATAACTACCTCATCTGGCGGCGACAATAGCTCTTCCGCAGGTGCCGCTGCAGGCACCGCACCGGGTTTTGTGGTCGACCAGGATGGATTGGTCCAGTTTCCGTATGTGGGGCCTACCAAAGTTGTCGGCATGACTGAAGCGGAAGCACGCAAAGTGCTGACCGCCAAGCTGGCCCGTTACGTCAAAAAACCGGATCTCACGCTACGCGTACAGGCTTATCGCAGTCAGCGCGTTTATCTCGATGGCGAAATCAAAGCGCCTGGCGTCCAGGCCATCAACGACATCGCCATGACGCTGCCAGAGGCAATAAACCGCGCCGGCGGCTTTTTGCCGACAGGGGATCAAAGCCAGGTTAACATCACCCGCGCGGGCACAACTTACGTGGTGAATCTGCCCCGGCTAGCGAAAAAAGGGATCAACCCTAGCCGTATTCTGTTGACCAATGACGATGCGGTTCGCGTGCTGTCACGTGAAGAAAGTAAGGTCTTCGTGCTGGGTGAGGTAAGTCGCCCGATTACGCTGACATTGCGTAACGGTAGCTTGACGCTCAATGAAGCGCTCGGCGATGCAGGCGGCATCAACCCGCTCAGCAGCGATGGACGTCAGGTGTATGTGGTACGCAACGCATCAAGCGCCGAGCCAATCGTGTACTACCTGGACGCTCGCTCGCCAGTGGCGTTCGCCCTGGCGGAGAATTTTGAGCTCAAGGCCAAAGACGTGGTGTACGTAGATGCGTCGGGACTGGCGAAGTGGAGCCGGGTGGTCAGCCTCATTGTACCTAGCGCACAATCGGTAACCAGCGCGGTGCAGGTTACAAAATGATCAATAGCATTCTGGTCATCTGCATCGGGAATATCTGCCGCAGCCCGATGGCGGAAGGCTTGCTGCGGCGTGCCTTCCCTGAAAAAACGGTGCGCTCAGCCGGTATCGGGGCTTTGATCGGTCACCCCGCAGACCCGTTTTCCATTCAGATCATGCAAGAGCAGGGCATCGACATCAGCGCACATCGGGCGCAGAGTCTTGCCAGCTGGATGGTCAACGAAGCCAATCTGATCTTGACGATGGATCTGGAGCAAAAACGCCATGTCGAGACCCAATACTCTTCGTCCAAAGGCAAGGTGTTTCGCCTCGGTGAATTTGAAAAATATGATATCCCCGATCCTTACAGGCATGATCTCGCCGTATTCCGTCAGTCCTATCAGCTGATTGCTGAAGGTGTCGCCGTTATGTCAAAGAAAATTGTGCATATCAGCTAATGTGTTGTTTCAAGGGTGTTATTTCAAACTTGACCCGGCATGGTGTGCATACAGCGCATAGGCAAAGCCGGGTAAATGTGAGATCCCTCACCGCAAGCGGTGAATGTTGAAACAGTTTTAGAAAAATCCATTCCAATACAATCACGATGAATCCACCACTTCAACATTCGGCGCCGGCCATCATGCAAGATGATGATGAACTCGACCTGGCAACGTATCTCGATATTCTTTTTGTCAATCGCTGGTTGATCATCGGCATCGCACTGGCGATCACCTTGCTGGGGACTGCCTACGCTTTTATCGCGAAGCCGATTTACGAAGCGAATATCCTGATTCAGGTGGAAGACAGCCCCAATTCCTCAAAAAATATATTAGGGGATCTGTCTTCGATGTTCGATGTTAAAACGGCCGCGACATCAGAAATAGAAATCCTGCGTTCGCGCATGGTGGTGTCGCGCGCAGTCGATAATCTACAACTCTATGTCAAGGCACGACCCAAATATTTTCCCGTCATTGGCGGCTGGTTGGCTGGTCGACAAACACAGCTCTCCAATCCTGGCCTGTTCGGTTACGGAGGTTATTCCTGGGGGGCTGAGCAGATCGTAGTTTCTCTGTTCAATGTTCCTGAGTCGCTGCAGGATCAAGATTTTGTGCTCACCGCAGGGAGCAATGGTGAATTCCGGTTATCCGAAAGCGACACAGATATCAGCTTGGGCGGCAAGGTTGGAACAACGCTTAATGTTGCGGCAGCGCATGGCAATATTGAGCTGAAGGTCGACCTGCTTGCAGCTAAACCCGGGGCACAATTTTTGCTGAATCGCGCCTCCCGCTTGACCACGATAGAAAATCTGCAGTCCCTTATGTCCATTGCGGAAAAGGGCAAGCAATCAGGTATCATCGGCATCACGTTGGAAGGCGTAAACCCCAAATTGACCGGTAACATACTTAACCAGATTGGCCGGGAATATGTACGCCAGAACGTCGAGCGTAAATCGGCAGAAGCCGAAAAATCCCTGTCCTTCCTGGATCAGCAGTTGCCCGAGCTCAAGAAACAACTGGAGCAATCCGAGAACAAATATAACCAATTCCGCAACAGCCACGGCACCATTGATTTGGGTGAGGAAGCAAAACTGATGCTTGCGCAATCCGTTGCCGGCCAAGCCAAGCTGATAGAACTAAAACAAAAAAGGGAAGAGTTATTGGTTCGCTTTACGACTGACCACCCTGCCGTCATTGGGATCGACAGCCAGATGAAAGGGATCAGCGGTGAAATGAAAGCCATTGGCGAGCAGATTAAAAAGCTGCCCCTAATGGAACAAGATGCACTCCGTCTGGCCCGAGACGTCAAAGTTAATACAGATCTGTACACTGCACTATTGAATAATGCACAACAATTGGCCTTGGTCAAGGCAGGCAAGGTCGGCAATGTCCGGCTTGTTGACGCTGCGGTGGTGCCGGAACGGCCGGTAAGGCCAAATCGTCCAATCGTCATCGCGATCGCCGTGTTGATTGGTCTGTTTCTTGGCGTGATTTGTGCATTTATCAGAAAAGCACTCTATGGCGGAATAGAGGACCCTCATGAGATTGAGCAAGCGCTGGGGCTGACTGTGTATGCCACCGTCCCGCACAGCAAAAAACAAGAAGAATTGAATGTCTTGATAAAGGCCAAGGCGCAGCAAATGTCTGTCTTGGCACAAGTCGACTCTGGGGATAACTCCATTGAAAGCTTGCGTAGTTTTCGCACCGCACTGCAATTTTCGATGCTGGATGCAGGAAACAATATTGTCATGTTCACTGGTCCGACGCCGGGAGTGGGTAAATCGTTTGTCTCGGTCAACTTCGCGGCAGTCCTGGCGGCTACAGGCAAGCGCGTCATATTGATCGATGCAGATATGCGTAAAGGTCATCTCAACCAGTACTTCGGTTTGCCAAGAGAAAATGGCTTGTCTGATGTGATTGCCGGAACAAAGAGCCTTGACCAGGTCATGCATAAAGGGGCGACGGAGAATCTCGACTTTATTTCTACCGGCAATTTGCCGCCTAATCCAGCTGAATTATTATTGCATGAGAATGTTGATGCATTGCTGAAATCGCTTTCTGCGAGTTATGACTACGTGCTGATTGATTCTCCGCCCGTACTTGCAGTTACTGACGCTTTAATTATCGGCCCGCAGGCGGCAACGATTTTCATGATTACCCGTGCTGGTATCAGCACTACAGGCGAGATCAAAGAGTCTATCAAGCGTTTGCGTCAAGCCGGTATGTCAACAAATGGTGTGCTGTTTAATGGCCTGAAATTGCGACCAGGACGCTATGGTTACGGATATAAATATGGTAAATATCGTTATACGCAATATTCATATTAAGGCTTTCTCAAAAACGATTTATCCTTGTCACAAATTAATCTCATGCAATTGATTCGATACCTTTCAAGTTTGGAGTAGCATGGATATTTCTATGTCTCGTCTTCAGTGTGCTTCGAAAGTAACGCGCAGTATTTTCTTGGCAAGCCTGTTCGGCGGTGCGTTTGTGCTTGACTACGTTACCGGCTATGAGGTAACTGTCTTTGGACTATATGTGGTGCCGGTTGTATTTGCCTTCTGGCTTTTTGGTCGATGGGTTAGTATTGCGATGATTCCCGTTGCCTTGTTATGCTGGACGATCGCGAATTGTGGAACGGGTAGTACCGATATTACGACTTTTAACTTCATATTGAAGCTTGTAGACAGGTCTATGCTCCTGCTCTTTGTCGTTGCCGCAGTGATGCAAACCCAAAGAATTAAAGATGTCAATAATCAGCGTTTACTCAAAGAATTGAAAGATTTATCTTTGTGTACGGATTGTCACTCTTTATCGAGTGATCGCTCGACTTCTGCCTATATTCAGCATTTGCTCGAACAAACCAATGGTATTAAATTTAATGGGCGACTGTGTTTGCACTGTCTAAAATCTCAGATTGAATCGAACGAAAACTTGCTGAAAAGGAATCAGAAAATATAGTTATATATTTTCTGTAACCCTGATTTGTTCAAAAATATTGAATCAAGCACACCAATTTATTTTCGTTGCCTCTATGAATTGAATTATTTCAATTAAGGATGGTTATGTGCTACAGCCGTTACAGACCAGCGATAAATTTTTAAAAAAAATAAACCCATGAAAGTACTTGTAATCCACAATATTTTATGGACTGCGTATAAAGCAGCGGTATTTTCCGAACTATTTGAATTAAGCAAGTCGGGTGATATCAAAATTGAGTTCGTCCAAATTGCGGAAACATCTAAGGAAAGAATCGGGCTTAGCAAGGTTAACTACGATAATCATCGGTATCCATACACCCTTCTTTTTAAGGGGGCCGAAGAAAGTGTTAACCCAGTTAAAGCAGGAGTTGCGCTCATTAACATTGTTCGACAGTCCGCAGCCGATACTGTTTTAATTCCAGGCTATCATGAGCTGTCGTATTGGATCGTATTGCTCTACGCAAAGTTGTCTCGACGTCGCGTCATTGTGTCCTTGGACTCCACCATGCATGATCGTTCACGTAAATGGTACAAAGAAGCGATTAAACGTTTTTTTATACGCAACGTCGATGGTGGTTTTTGCTACGGCACTCGCAGTGCTGAATACCTTCATTACCTGGGAATGCCGTTAGAGAAAATCTCTGTGCGTTGCCAAACCGCTGCCATAGATGTTTTCGAAGAAGCACTAAAGCAAAGTCCACAAGCAAATTGGCAATCCTCGTTATCGAGAAAATTTCTTTATGTCGGGCGTTTGGCAGCAGAAAAAAATCTTGAGCGCTTGATTATCGCCTTTGCTGAAGTTGCTAAGGAACATAGCAACGCATCCCTTGTATTGGTTGGTGACGGTCCTGACAAAGGCCAGCTTCAGATTTTGGCAAAAACCCTTGGTGTCTCTGAAAAGATTGTATTCGCTGGTGGGAAATCAATGCAAGACCTGGTGGAGTATTATCAAAGCGCCTTTTGTCTGGTTCTACCAAGTACGAGCGAACCATGGGGTTTGGTTGTCAACGAGGCATTTATAATGGGTTGTCCGGCAGTGGTAAGTAATCAGTGCGGATGTGCACCTGATTTAATGATTGAAAATGCTACCGGCTTTGTTGTTGATGCATCCAGTACTGAAACCATGGTCATTGCAATGGGGAAGATGTTGAGGTTAACTGCCGATCAACGCTTGGAAATGGGACTTGCCTGTAAAGCTATTATTTCCAAATTTACTCCAAAAAGTGCAGCCGCCGAAATGTATAAAGGATTTATGCATAGTGGTCGGCAAGATGACATTTCCACGGTGAAATACTAATTGTCTCGTCTATAGAAATTTTTGAGTTTTCGAGTTTTTATCACTATTAATTTTTTGTTAATAAACTATTGCCTTAAAAAGATAAAATTCTTACGAATTTTATAAGCGTAAATATAAATCAACAACTTAGCGCCTGTTTATTCAACAAAGTCATTCTGCGGTGTGTTAATGAAAATAAAAAGCACAAAGAAGTTCAAAATTCGACGGCTTGGACATCGCACACGTCGTAATATTTTTTTATTCTGTCTCTCGATGGGTTTTGTCGTTACAAGTGTTTTCATCGTGATGCAATCGTAAATTGTTAGCAGCCCCATCTCTGATAACTGACGTGCTGCCAGGCTCCCACCTTGCATCTGACAGATACGGTTAATTGGAAGTCTAGCCGGACGCTTATACTTCACCTTATTGTTTTAGCTCTGCAAGTCGAATGAAACCGAATTGGGTAACGAAAAAAAGTGATCAGCAGGTGTGAGAATAGGGATCTAATGGAGGAGCAGTCTCGGCTAATTTGTTCCGTATCCATTCTGTCGCTCTGAATCCATATCACGACTTTTACTCAGTGACCTCCGAAACTGAGACAAAACGACGTGACGTTGAGCCTCCTACATACAGTGCGTCTTCCTTCGTCGGAAGAGGATCGATGTTCCAGTCACTAACCCTTCTAAGGATAGTACGTCCCCTTCGCGAAAGAGTGAATGTTGGCTTCCCGGCCGCAGCTAGCGCACGGAGAACGTTTAGCCCCGCATTTACATGCAAACGCGTGCGCTTTCCGCCGCTTTCAATTTCGAGGTCGCCAGGTTTGGTAAGCATTGCAACGACCTCAATGTCGTTCACAAACGGCGTATCGCCAACAAGGCGAATTGAGCTGCCGAGTTCTGCTGCATGCGGGTCAAAGAGCTGGCGTCGATGCGAAAAATACAAGACATCCTCGGTAATGGCCGGTGCAGAACCACTTTTGAACCATTCAACGAAATATGCGGTTAAATCATAAAAGAAAAATTGCGTTCCACTTGACGGAGATATCTCAGTCGCCTCGGAATAGTCGTTCCAAGTCAAAAGATGTGCGTACGTCGCATGTGAATCAATTGCGGCAGCCCACTGGCGCCGGAAGGCCTCAGAATTACGAGCTTCCCAAGCAGATGAAGATTTTGGACGGAAGTCTTGAGGTGCGACCGGTATCATCAAAGTTTTGTAGCCTAACGACGAAATGTTTGATGCAAGTCTTAGATAGCTGTCTGCGCTTGCAGGGTCACGCCCACCCCAAAGCGTAATGCCATCACTGAACGGAGCAAAGACGTTCGCGGAGGAAGGATTTAGGAAATCCGGGATTAACGCTATCGGCGTGCCCCGTTTCGCAAGGTTAGTGATTAACGTTTTCCAGAATTCAACAGGTCGAGCCTCCGCTTTGAATGGAATGACAAGCAGGCGGCCATCAGCAACGTGAAAGCTGGCGGGATGCAGATAAAAGGTCGCAAGCGCGTCCTCTAGGTCGGCACCAGTGACGTTATTCAAGGCAGACATATCGGGCTCAGGCACAATGCGGAAGGTTTTGGAGACCTGCTGCGTCACATTGAGTAAGGTCAATGCTGTCGTCCACTGCCGACCTTCACGGATTTCGAGAAGATCAATTCCGAAGGCATCTATCCCTATCGCTTCGGCTCTCAGCACTTCGATTGCAAGGTTCGTCTCGGCAGCTCTGTTTGCTGGCCATACAACTGTCGGTAACGGTCTTTCGCGAAGATATCCCCCCTGCGCAGCAAATTTTCTATTTTCACCCGATCGTTTTAAATAATTGCGTGCGTAATAATCATTCTCCGTAGGCTGATTATCGAGGGACAGTGGAAATGTTGGAAAGTAATGCGCAATTACTTTCTTTTGTGAATTGAGCGTTGGTGTATGTCGTTCAAACGGATGCACAGCTTTCGGTGATTCTAACTGGACGAAACGTTCAGCATCTGCTTTCACTTGCTGCCAAGTGTTCACGTCAAGCTCAGCGGGTGCGGTGTTAACTATGGGTGTAGCGCCCATACCTAAAACGAAAAGCGTAATTGTTATGTAGGTACTGAAGCGGTGAAATGAGGGAAAATAGATCATTGCTCTATCGATTCGTTTCTCTGCATTGGTTAGTGTAATCCCAAATAACCTTAATATTCGTAATTCCACTTCAATAAAATCAATGGGTTATTGGTGCGGACACGCGATAGTTGGAGGTATTTTTGAAATGATCTACTTAGGCCACAACCTCATAGGTCCTGTGGCGCAAGGCTGGCTTTTCACGCAAGTACGTATAAACGTAAACGTCTAAATGCCTTCTGTAACTCCACATAATCGCTCGCAACACCTCTCAAATCGCGACAAAATCCCGTCCATCCCCAAATGCAACTCGGCGTGTCTGCGTCCTGATAGCCCGAGCGTTTTCCGCAGTAGTGGGTCGCGCGCCAAGTTCCCGATTGTCACCGCAAACGCGTCCGCATCCCCCGGTACCACCAGCAGGCCGCAGGATTGCACCACACGACCCAGTTCGGTATTCGCATGTGCGGTCGCCACAACTGCACGTCCGCTGGCCAGCATCCCAGTTAACTTGGATGGCATCACCAAATCTGCTGCATCCGCTCGTTGCGGAAGCAGATGGATGTCTGCCAAGCCCAGCAAATCATTCAAACGATCCATTGGCTGTAGGTCCAGGAATCGTACATTCGACAGCCCCTCTGCTAATCGCAACAACTCCGCCTTACCCGCGCCATTGCCACAGAACACGAAGTGCAAGTCCGCTTGGTCCGATAACAAACGGGCCGCCTCGGCCATGATCTCCAGTCCTTGCTTGCCGCCCATGTTGCCGGAATACAGAGCTACCACCGCATCCGCAGGGATACCCAATTCAACGCGATAGCTGCTCGGCGCAGTCAAAGGCTGGATGGCATCCAGGTCTATCCAATTAGGGAAGTGAACCAGGCGTTCTGCAGCCACTCCCTTCGCAGAAGCGCGCGCCAGCATGCTGTCAGAGATCGTCGACACTCGGTCAAAGCGCCGCATCAGCCAGCGCTCCAGCCTAGTTACCAGCCGACGCGCTAGCCCACCCTGCAATAAGCCCAGCGCAAAAGCTGCATCCACCTCAAAGTCTTGCACGTGCAACCATGCTCGTGCCCCCGTCAGGCGTGCCACGCATAACGCGGTGGGCGCACAAAACAATGGTGGTTCCACTACCCATACCACTTGTGGTCGCCACATTAGCTGGCGCAGCATCAACGGCAAGCTACCTAGCGCAAAGCTGGCAAGATGAATCAACCGCTTCAGTCCGGACGGTTTTTTCGGTACCCACAACGGTGCGCGCCAGACCTGGACGCCTTTCCAGACTTCGTGCGTGTAGCGAGTCGAACTATATCCGTGCCACACTTGCCAGTCCGGATAGTAGGGCGGTGCGGTCACTACACGTACTTCGTGTCCTGTCGCAGCCAACCAGGCGGCCATTTCACCGGTGTATTTGCCTATGCCGGTCAGCTCGGGCGCAAAATTGATACCGTAGAGAAGGATTTTCAAGAGATGGCCTTTTCTTTAACTCGTGGTTTGACAGGTTTGGCTGGATAGCCGAGGCAGACCATACCTGCCGGCATATCGCGAAATACCGAGCTACGCGCACCGATAACCGCTCCTGCCCCTATCGTCACACCCGGTGCGATGAATACATCTGCCGCAACCCACGCCTGCTCGCCTATGGTGATTTTGCGGGCACGGATAGGGAAGTCAACCTGAGCGTAGTCATGGTCGGCGGCGCACAGGTAGCTGGACTGGGACACCACCGCATGGGGGCCGATATCGATCTCTCCGAGGCTATACAACACCACATTGTCGCCTATCCATGCGTGGTCGCCGATTTTCACTTTCCATGGATAAGTGACGGTAACGCTGGGGCGAATTACTGTATGTTTGCCGACTTGCGCACCGAAGCACCGAAGCAGCCAGCGACGAAAACCGTAAGCAAATTGTGGCGACGTGTGAAAAAAAATAGCCTGTACAAACCACCACAGTTGTACTGCGAAAGCAGAGCGGCCACGGAAATTTGGAGGAAGTTTGAAACGTGATAAATCTTGCATCATGCCATTAGATCGTTAGTTGTTTTGGGCCGGCGATTTTTGTGATGAGATCGTCAAGGCGAGCGACATTACAAGTGCGCATTGCACTGAATTGGTTAAACGCATTTTCAGAAAGCGCATTTAAGGAAATACTCCCTGTCATCACTGACTTGATGTACTCCGTAGCATCAGCGACGTACTGATCAATGTTTGGAAACACCGCGCCTGACCGTTGATCAATCATGGAGTGGATGCAACCTCTGCCTGCGGCGACAACTGGTACTCCGTCACGCAATGCTTCTAGTATCGTGACCGGCTCTGCCTCGTTCTGGTATTTGGTGGGGAAAAGGAGCAGATCAATGCTTTGAAAAAAAGCGTCTTTCTTTTCGCCATAAACCGGACCGAGATATTCGATATCATTTCGACCTGCCAACATGCCGGAAAACTGCTTTTGCAATGCAGGATCAACAGGTCCCGCGATCACCCCTTTGACTTGTAATCCTTGTTGTACTAGGCCAGCTACTACATCGAAAAACTCCACGATACCCTTTTCAACCGTGATGTTCGAAATGAAGCCAAGCGTCAGCCCATCAGGGGAGATTTCGGGGCGGTTCTGGAACCTACCTTCTTCGTCTAGGAATGCTGCATTCGACAGAATGAAAATCTGTTCTTCCGGTATGCCATAAGCAGCAGCCAGCTTCCCGGCCATGACATCACACAACACAATATGGCATGAGCGCCCCGCCAGCCACATGCAAATACGGTTGTACGGTTTGATCGCATTCAGATAGGCAAAGCTGTGGTGATGCACGAAGATATTGCTGCCGAAAAGCCGGCTGATAAGAATGTAGAGCGAGTCAAATAGCTGTCTCGGTCCCCCTGACATTCCTAGATAAAGCGCGTTCGGCCTCCTTACGATCATGAGAAAAATGAATAAGCAAAATGAACGCAGCCAATGAAAAATCTTAAAAAATAGCTGCCACTTATTCCCATCCGACAGGTGCTTTGGAGTGGTGTCAAAGATTCGCACATCCGTTCTATCCAATAAACGCGTCAGCATTTTTTGGTTAATGGCGGAAAATCCATGTAAAGGCGGTGGCAATGGCCCAACAAAAAAAACCATTACAGCCTACCTGTCTTGGACAAAATGGCCTGACAGCCGTCCAGTATTTGCGAAGCTGCTTTAACGGGTGTGAAGTTCTGTATGAAATTGATACAATCATTTGCAACCTTTGTTGCGTCAGCCAGCGTTTGCTGAATTAATAGCATTTTTTGATATAGGTCTTCTACGTCGTCAGTCTGAAACACATACCCCGTCTTACCATCAATGATCAAATCTGGAGCGCAACCGCAACGGTCGCTTACGATAATTGGGCAGCCATAGCTGAGAGCCTCGTTCGCGACCAAGCCCCACGGTTCGCTACGACTAGGCAATATCAAGCAACTGGCATTCAGGTAATAGTCGGCCAATTGATTGATATCGAGGCCGCCGGTAAAACGAACTGCATCTGTAAGGCCAAGTGATGCAATATGTGTCCTCAGTTCAGCACACAACGGCCCACTGCCGACTATGGTGAGTGATGCAGACGGGGTTAGCTGGTAGATTCGCTTAAAGGCGTGAATCAGCGTGTCTAAACCTTTTTCTTGAGAAAGGCGGCCAACATACAAATATGAAGGCACAACACTCATATTGTTCCGCTGTATGCGACTGCGCAGCACTTCTTCCATCCGATAGCTGTGAGGCAAAGCGGCAGCCTGACAACGGAAAATGATTTTATCCGGTGGTACACCGAGACTAATCAGATATTCCTTGCTTCTTTGTCCGTAGCAAAAAAAACCGTGATTTAAACTAAAAAAAATACGCTTAAAAAAAGCTCTGAAATTTGATGTTGGTCGATCATAGCGTGTGGAATCGACAAAAACTGCGCGCTTTTTTCTGGTCATCACGCACGCTAAAAGCATTAACCAGTATTCAATTAGATGATATCCAGGTAATACAATTAAATCTGCTTTAGAATTTTTTACATCCTTAAACAGACTAAAGCATAGAGTTAATTTAGATATTGAATCATATGTTTTATTAAACAAGAGCTTGAATGGATAACGGTGATAGGAAAGGTCAACACTACTCAAGCCTTCGCGGTCAGTTGAGGTTTTTGCTATTTGAATGATGGAAGTGTCAATCCTTTTTTCGAGTGATAAATTATAAAGGGAAGAAAAAACTTCCCCCTTGTATTTTGACCATAAAATATTATGATAAATATGAATCATTTGTGTATGAAAAATGTTTTTTTATTGGCGCACATTATTTAAATTTCAAATAGGGTTCGTGATAATCAATAATTGTGGGTGCTATTTTTTTTGAAAATTGAATTTTCAAATTTGTATTTTATTGCCTTACTTGAAGAAAAATCCATTCTCTTGTTTCCTAATTAAGATTCTATTTGCTTTAGAGTTTCTACGGTTTAATAAATGTATTGTAATAAACACAATTATTGACCCCGTGCCGTAAGCAATGGCAACCATTAATGATCCGCGTAGAACATAAAAAAGATAAACAGCAAAGAAAATTCCAGCAATTCTTTCCCACGATTTTGTTGAAAATGATAATTTGTCAAGGAATATGGTGAGCCGTCCAAGAAAATAAGCGTAAGCTAATACACCTATTAGTCCAAAATCAAGATACGCTTCCGATATTAAGGGCGAAGATAAATTATTGAACCACATTGAGTGGTTGACACTGAGGTAGTTACCAATAAAATTACCGGTCGCTAACGCTTTGTCTGGCCATAACGATCTAGGGATAAAAAATAAAATAGATCCTAATAATTGCCTGCCATATAAAAATCCATTTTGGCCATTTACAATTTCGATGACGGTATGAAAATTCGCCCACGCATCATAGTGCAACTCTAAAAAGTGAGAAGAGATAACCTTATATAATTCATTGCTATCAAAACTCCAATCATCAAATTTCACATGAGTAAACATTGAGGATAATGGAAAAAAAATCACAATAATAGAAAGAAGCGTAAATAAAGTTAATTTCTTCGAGTTGTGAATTTTTTGATTCCAAAGATACAAGATGGAAATGTATATTGGGCCAAGAGCATTTCTCTTTTCTAGCAACGGATTTTTGCAAATAAGTAAACAGATAGTCGCCGACACCAATAGCAGCCAGAAAAGACCTTTAAATTTTTGCAAACTTTCTTTGTATATTATTGTAAGTGCCAAAAAGCCATAGGGGAAAAAGTAAAGCACTTTGTTTACAAATAAATCTTGTATTGAAATTGAATCAGCATCATCTATTGCAATAGCCTTTATTTGTATATCTTTATAGGCCAGAAAGGCCGCAAGTACTGAGATAATTAAAAATAATAAAAAGAGGAGGAAAATATTTCTCGGCCTTTCTATGTCATATTTCACATTGTTTAATATTTTCTTTGAGGCATCAGCTCTGGAGAATTTTCTGGTTAAAACATATGTAAACATGAAAAGTGAAGATAGTAAATTTGCGTAAGATCCAAACGTATCGTTGTATGGTGATGTGTTTATTAATATATTCGCAACAACATTGAGTTGTAAAATTGGAGCTATGTAAAAAAACAATATGGTAAAGCAAAACACTGTCGCATCGGATAGCGAAGGGTATTTGCATTTGAAAAACTCATTCCATTGAAATATAATCGAAAATAATATTAGTAGTTCTGATCCAATAAAAATAATACTTTTATTCCCAATATTCAAAATCAGGATTGTGATTAAAATGAAAAACAATAGAATGCTATATATTGGAGGTGCTGAATTACTTTTAATTTTTGATGTATTCATTTAATATCTCGGTGCCATTATTTTTCTCCCTAATTTCGCAATGTGAGATCAATAAATGTAGATCGTATAACTCTATGTATTTTATTTTTAGATTAATAATATTGGTTATATTGATTTTGGCCAATTTGTTCTGCAATGAAAATAATCTCTGTCAACTGTTAATTCAAGGTGCTATTTTTACACTTTCCATGTTGAATAATAATGAATGTAAGTATTTCGTTGAAATTTCAGCTGCCCTATGCTTGATCTGATAAGAGCATGCAATATTCAATAGACCATTCTTGGCAAGGAACTCATCGCTTTGCCGAAGTTTAGGTTGAAATTTGAAGCCGCCCAGGAAAATATTATCAAATACGTCGCCGAACCGGCGCTTATCAAGAATGGAAACCTTTGCCGCCTTCAAATCGAGACAATCTTGAAACCCCCTGTCAATCCACTTATTGGAGGCCCATGGTGTTTTTGGATTTAATTTTGCTGATAATAGTAAAAGTCTGGATATTTCTATTGTGCCGTTTGCCATGATCACAACCCGTGGCTTTAGCAGGATAGACGTTCCTCTTCCGTTGTGGACACTAATAGCTGAAACGGAGTCAGAGCCTTCGTCGCAGCGAATGTCAGTAACGTGCGCGTGTAAGGCAACGCATAAATTCGTCAGTTCACGAATGTCAGATGAGAAATGCCGAGCAATATTTGGTTCTTTCAGCCAGTGGGTAACAAAAAATTCACAATCGGAGGTCTCGATTGGTAAAGTCAGGCCGAAGCGCTTCCAAATCGCTATTTCATTATCAAAATACGGAGCTAATCCGAGAATCTCCGCAACGCGCTTGTAGTATGGGGTCAGCTCCGAAAACGTGATAGGCCAAGCGTTACTGTTGGCCCAAGGGCGATCGGACAAGTCTAGTTTGCTAAAGCGAACGAGTTGTCCGCCCCAGAGCGTTGAGGTGCCCCCTAACACTCTGGCGCGCCCGTCGCGAATACCGGCATGTGGCCTGGATGTTACATGCGCATCGTTTAAAGATTGTGATTTTGACTCAAAAAACTCGCCGCCGCTCTCCTGAACAACTGTATCAAATCCTGCGCGTGATAAGGACGTGGCTATCGTTAGGCCAACAGTTCCACCACCAATAATTGCGATATCACACGACCTTGACAGCAACTGCAAGTCATTATCACAATCTATTATCATAAACTTGCCTTATATAATTACAATCGATCTAATTACCCTCGAAAGCACATTTTTCTAATTAACAACAAGCCTGCAGATAGATTCACCATTTTCCGTCTTTCAGGTCATAAGGTATTTAAAACCAATGGCCGTTGGGCCTTCAGAATAAAGATAAATGTTGCCCAGATCATTACGACTTCTACCAGAATAAGAGATCCTGCTATACCCATAAGACCGTACTTTGGGACTAGGGCACTTGCAAGTCCAAAGGAAGATAAAGAGGCCAAGAGAAACGCGATAGACAGCTTTTGGTGGCGATTTGTAGAGGCTAGGACCACCATGCCAATCTGCCAAAAACCAGTTAATGCCGCTGAGATCAGCAACACACCAAATATGTTCGCCTGAAAGTGAATTTTTCCGTGCGACCAAATCGCGAGTATTTGCTCGCCAAAGAAATATAAAAAAATCGCGCAAATTATACTCATTCCAATGGTCACCGCTGTAGCTTTGATATATATCGAGTGAATTTTTGCATGCTCCTTTAGTGCGTATAGTCTCGACAATTCAGGCCACAGTGATTTCCCAAATAACGTTGGTAGTTGAACCATAACTCGTGTCAGGACGCGATACGTGTTGAACAGCGCAGCAATTGTGGGGCCCATCGTATTGCCGATTAGTAAAATCATTCCTTGAACGTTAAGAGCCGTTGCGATGGGAAAGATAAAAAGAGATATTCCTGGGCGCAGCATTTCACGCATATCTTTCCAATTAGCACCGCAAAAACTCCATTTGATGGCTTGTACCTCGCGTTGTGCTAATCGTTGAATAACGATTGTTGACGCCAAACGACCTATCAAATAACCGATGGCAGCATGCTCAATACCGCCAAAGAGCGCAACACCCAATATAGAACCTAACCACTCAACGATTCTGGTGGTTGTTAGATAATAGGTAACCTTTGCATATTGCCCAGCAGACCTGTATGCAGCATCAAGCAATCCACCAAACGCAGTTGTGAGCGCTGCAATAGTGAGGCAAGTAAGGGCAATTCGAGAGCCAGGATGCGCGAGCATCTGGATGTCAAGTGACCAAATAAGAATTACCGCCGCAATTGCAACGAGCGAAAACACTACAAGAACAAGCGCAAGCGCACTCTGAAAAACTCTATTGGCGTGTTCGTTATCGCCCTTGGCAGCGAGCATGGTAACTTTATTCGCTGTTACGGCCATAATGCCGACGTCAGCCATAGATAGATAAATAGGTAAGGCCGACAGCATTAACCATACCCCGTAGCGTTGCATATCCCAGTAATGCAGGAAAACCGGAAGTGATCCAAGTTGCGTCAGGATCGTTACCCCCTGGGAAAACAGGTGCGCAAATACACTGGAAATCACTCGATGGGAGAGCTTGTTCTTGGTAGTCATATGATTCGCAATTTAAAGGGACTGATTGCCTTTGCTAAACTGAATGAAAGAAAGTAACAGACAATCGACGCCTTCGATCTAAGCAGATGACCTGTATTCGACATAGACGCGCATAGGTGGAGGTCTATGATCTTCATTTTTGAACAGGCCGGAATTGTTGAAACGAACCACTTTGTTGAATGCAAATTGCTATTCATCGCCCGATAGCAAAGTATTCAATACCGGTGCTTAATATGACCTTCAGATCATAAAGATTGCGGCCATCAAAAATCACAGGGCTCCTGAGTTTGACTTTGATGACATCAAAATCTGGACTACGGAATTCTTTCCATTCAGTGACGATGACCAGCGCATCCGCACCTTCGCAGGCTGTGAGCGGGTTGTCTGCGTAGGTAAGTCTCGTTTCAGCGCCAAAAATACGCTTTGCTTCTGACATGGCGACCGGATCATATGCGGTAACGGTAGCACCCGCAGCGAACAGATCGGCGATCAGCTTTCGGCTTGGCGCATCGCGCATGTCGTCGGTGTTAGGCTTGAAAGCAAGTCCCCAGACCGCAAATTTCTTGCCGCTGAGATTATCGCCGAATCTTGCCTTGATTTTGTTGGTCAGGACGCTTTTTTGTTCGTCATTGGCTTCTTCGACTGCATTCAGGACTTTGAGAGTCACACCCGCATCATCTTTGGCCGTCTTGATCAGAGCCTTGACGTCCTTGGGGAAGCACGATCCGCCATAGCCGCAACCTGAATAAAGGAAATGGTAGCCGATACGTTCATCCGAACCGATCCCCTGGCGCACCATCTCAATGTCGGCCCCCAGCTTTTCCGCAGTGTTTGCCAGCTCGTTCATGAAGCTGATCCGTGTTGCCAGCATGGCGTTGGCGGCGTACTTGGTCAGTTCGGCGCTTTTGACGTCCATCACGATGACGCGGTCATGGTTCCTGTTGAAGGGCGCATAGAGTTCGCGCATCAGATGGATGGCATGCTCGTCGTTACCGCCAATGACGATGCGATCCGGGCGCATGAAGTCTTCGACCGCCGCGCCTTCTTTCAGGAATTCCGGATTTGAGACTACGCTGTAATTCAGCTTGATGTCGCGCTTGTTCAGTTCTTCCGCGATGACTGCATTGACCTTGTCGGCGGTACCGACCGGGACCGTGCTTTTATCTACCAGCACCTTATATTCGGTCATCCGGCTGCCGATATTTCTGGCTGCTGCCAGTACATATTGCAGATCGGCGGAGCCGTCTTCATCGGGGGGCGTGCCAACCGCAATGAACTGGATGCTGCCATGGGCCACCGCGCGGTCAATGTCGGTGGTGAACTGCAGCCTGCCGGCGGCGACGTTGCGGCGGACCATCTCCAGCAAGCCTGGCTCGTGGATGGGAATGTCGCCGTTTTCGAGAATGGCGATTTTGGCCGGATCGAGGTCCAGGCAGAGGACTTTATTGCCGACTTCTGCCAGGCATGCACCGCTGACCAGGCCAACATAGCCGGTGCCTACGATTGTAATTTTCACAGTCGTTCTGCCGTCAGGAACGCTTCATAGGCCTTCTTCAGACCATCGGTGAGCCCGACTTGTGCTTTTTTTCCCATTTTTGTTAACGTGGAAACATCGAGCAGTTTACGTGGCGTGCCATCTGGTTTGCTGGTATCGAACGCCAGTTCACCTGTGAAGCCCACAGTCTTCATGATCGTTTCTGCCAGTTGGCGGATGGTGACGTCTTCACCGGTGCCGACGTTGATATGCGATTGCATCGGCGCGGTATGTGCTTCATAGATTGAGCGCTCCAGTTCCATTACATGCACGCTGGCTTCGGCCATGTCGTCTACGTACAGGAATTCGCGCATGGGCGTGCCGGTACCCCAAATCACTACTTTGTCCACGCCGTTGACCATCGCTTCATGAAAGCGGCGGATCAGGGCAGGGACGACGTGGCTGTTTTCCGGGTGGAAGTTGTCGCCGGGACCGTACAGGTTGGTGGGCATGACACTGCGGTAGTCGGTGCCGTACTGCCGGTTATAGCTTTCGCACAGTTTGATGCCGGCGATCTTGGAGATGGCGTAGGGTTCGTTGGTGGGTTCCAGCAAACCGGTTTGCAGATATTCTTCCTTGATCGGTTGTCCGGCCATTCTCGGATAAATGCAGGATGAGCCCAGGAACAGCAATTTTTGCACGCCGGTGGCCCATGCCTGATGGATGACGTTGGCTTCCACCATCAGGTTTTCGTAGATGAATTCTGCCGGATAAGTATTGTTGGCATGGATGCCGCCGACCTTGGCTGCGGCCAGATAGACTTCGTCGATCTTTTCCGCGGTGAAGAAGTCGCGCACTTGAGCCTGGTCGATGAGGTCGAGTTCGGCGCGTGTGCGGGTGACGATGTTGTTGTAGCCGCGCTGCTTGAGCGCACGGACGATGGCCGAGCCGACCATGCCGCGGTGGCCTGCAACGTAAATACGCTTATCTGGGTTGTTGGTAGTGAGTGTCATGGTGTCTGGTGTGCGGTTATGGCGACATCGGGCTCGGTTATCGATATGTCGCGATTAATCATTCGGCGCAAGACGCCGCGCTATTGTGCTTAACTGGTTGAATCAATCATCCGTTACTCAAGCATCCCGTTACTCCAGTGAAATGGCGACCTTGTAGCCGTGGGATTTGAGTAGCGCATGGCGGCGAGCTTCTTCCAGATCAAAAGAAACCATCTCCTGCACCATTTCTGCAAATGTCGTGGTCGGTACCCAGCCTAGCTTTTCTCGGGCATTGGTCGGGTCGCCCAGCAGGGTTTCCACCTCGGTTGGCCGGAAGTATTTGGGGTCGACCGCGACAATGGTCTGGCCGACAGCCGCACCTGGGGCTTTGTCGCCGCTGATCGAGGCAATCACGCCTTTTTCCTCTACGCCATGGCCTTGCCAGGCGATCTCGATACCCAGTTCACGGGCGGCGACCTCGACAAACTGGCGCACTGAATATTGCACGCCGGTGGCGATTACAAAATCTTCGGCTTTGTCTTGCTGCAGCATCAGCCATTGCATTTCGACGTAATCGCGGGCATGGCCCCAGTCGCGCAGCGCATCCATATTGCCGAGGAACAGGCTTTGCTCCAAGCCCAATGCGATGTTGGCCAGTGCTCGGGTGATTTTGCGGGTGACGAAGGTTTCGCCGCGGCGTGGCGATTCGTGGTTGAACAGGATGCCGTTGCAGGCGTACATGCCGTAGGCTTCGCGGTAGTTGACCGTGATCCAGTAGGCATACAGCTTGGCGACTGCGTACGGGCTGCGCGGATAGAACGGTGTTGTTTCGCGTTGCGGAGTCTGTTGCACCAATCCGTACAGCTCGGAAGTCGATGCTTGATAAAAGCGGGTTTTCTTTTCCAGGCCGAGAAGGCGGATCGCCTCCAGCAGCCGCAGGGTGCCCACACCGTCTACATCGGCGGTATATTCCGGCGCCTCGAAGGAGACCGCCACATGGCTCATTGCACCGAGGTTATAGACTTCATCCGGCTGCACCTGTTGCAGGATGCGGGTCAGGTTGGAGGTGTCGCTGAGATCGCCATAATGCAAGAACAGCTTCGGATTCGGGATGTGCGGATCTTGATAAAGGTGATCGATGCGGTCGGTATTGAACAGCGACGAGCGGCGTTTGATACCGTGGACTTCATAGCCTTTCGCGAGCAGAAATTCGGCGAGATAGGAGCCGTCTTGTCCCGTGATGCCCGTGATGAGTGCGACTTTAGGGCGTGTAGGGAGTACAGCCGAATTTGCTAAAGGGTTGATTTCTTTTGTCATGCTACTGTTTTTTCGTTTTAGGTAATTGGTTTAACTAATTTTTTTGGGGGGCACTAGCCGTTCAGGCTCATGCGTAGCCGGCTTCAGGTCCGGCCATAACGGTCTTGCAGCCGCACTATGTCGTCTTCCCCCAAATACGCACCAGACTGGATTTCGATCAGTTCCAGCGGTATCTTTCCGGGGTTTTCCAGGGAGTGCACGACGCCCACCGGGATAAAGGTGGATTGATTTTCAGTCAGCAGGTAATCCTGATCGCCATTGGTGATTTTGGCCGTGCCCTTGACGACCACCCAATGCTCGGCACGGTGATGGTGCATTTGCAGCGACAGCTTGGCGCCGGGTTTGACCGTAATCCGCTTGACTTGAAAGCGCTTGCCGCTGCCGATCGAATCGTAAGAGCCCCAGGGGCGGGATACCTCGCGGTGCAGGGATGCTTCCGAGCGTTTCGTCTTGATCAGTTGCGCGACCAGCTTTTTGGTGTCTTGCGCGCGCTCGGTGTCCATGATGAGCAGCGCATCGGAGGTTTCTACAATCACCGTATTGCGCAAGCCGACTGCCGTGATCAGGCGGGTGGTGCCGTGCACCAGGCAATCTTCGCAGTCTTGCAGCATGACGTCGCCTTGGGTGGCGTTGTTGTCGGTATCTTTGTCTGCAGCTTCCCATACCGATGCCCAGGTACCGATATCGCTCCAGCCGGCTTCCATTGCGACTACGCAGGCGCTCTCGGTGCGCTCCATCACTGCATAGTCGATCGCGTTGTCCGGGCTGGCGGCATAGGCCGGGCCGTCGATGCGGATGAAGTCGAAGTCTTTTTGCGCCAAAGCTACGGCTTCGCGGCAGGCTGCGACCATATCGGGCTGGTAGCGCGTCAGCTCTTCCAGATAGCGGCTGGCGCGGAATACGAACATGCCGCTATTCCAGTAGTAATTGCCGCTGGCAAGGTATTGTTCGGCGGTGGCGCGATCCGGTTTTTCCACGAACTGCAACACTGGCTGGGCCTGGCCGGGCGCAGCGGCGCCGGCGCGGATATAGCCGTAACCTGTCTCAGGACCTAGCGGAGTAATGCCGAAGGTGACCAGGTTACCTTTAGCGGCCGAGTCCTTGGCTATTTGGATCGCATTGTTAAAGGCGGCGTGATCTTTAATCACATGGTCGGATGGCAGTACCATCAGGATCGGGTCTTCGCCATTGGCGGTCGCATGCACCGCGGCTACGGCAATGGCGGGGGCGGTATTGCGGCGCACCGGCTCCAGCAGAATCTGGGCGTTGTCGATGCCGATCTCGCGCAGCTGTTCTGCCGCCACAAAACGTGAGGATTCGTTGCACACCATCAAGGGCGGCCCCATTCCATCTATCTCCCTGAGGCGCAGCATCGTTTGCTGGAGCAGGGTTTCTTCTCCCAATAAGCGCAAAAACTGCTTGGGATATGTCTCGCGGGAGAGGGGCCACAGCCGGGTGCCGGAGCCGCCGCAGAGAATGACGGGAATAAGTGGAAGCTTCATTGTGGCTCAATTCAAGAAATAGGCTTGGGCGTAGGGATGTACGTCGGCGCGCTGCACTATCTGATCCCGCTGCATCCAGATGTATTGGCTATGCTGTTCGAGCGGTAATTGCAGCGATTCACGTTTTATGCGCAGGCAATAGGCCAGCACGATGTAATGCGTGGTCGCGCCTGGGGTGCCGTTGAAATTGGTGTCATAAAAATGCTCGTAGATGCCGACGCACCGGCTTTGTGTCATGACAGCCTGTAGTCCCAACTCTTCTTGCGCCAGGCGGGCAAAGGCATCGTTGCGCGTTTCGTCTTTGCGGATACGTCCGCCGGGCACGAACCAGTAACCTTGCGCCGGCGGATTGTTGCGCAGGCCAAGCAGTACCGCGCCATGCTCATCTTCCACAATCAGATCAATGGCTATCAGTGGTGTACTGGCTATCACGGCTGCAAACGTGCCGGCATCGAGAAATGCCGTGGTTGCGGAGGCAGGCACGCTATCCTCACGCAGGATGTTCGCGTTCACCTGGTGTGAAAACTCAGCGCTTTGATGTGCGCAGATGTCTAGCGAGGAATGGCTGTTGTTATCCATGAACGATGGCGCCCGGGCATGACAATATTTGCAAGGCACCGCAACATTTCAAATTTGGCAGGGCTGTTGAAGTTGCGTATTTTGTTCTGGACATGAAATTCTGCTTTTTGTTGTTGCGCGCCAATGTTGCCATTCGGAATGATCGATATGGCGCTGTTTTTGCGTTGTTTTAGTGTTGTTCGGGTGTTGTTCGTTTGTTGTTTTTTCGTATGTTTTTCGCGCTGTTTAGGCGTTATTTATGGCGATATTTACGAATTATTCTCAGCAGATTGTTCGCATAGGCAGAGGATTAATTGTTAGTTATTGTTAGTTTCTACATGGAATTATTTTTGGTTCGGAAGAAATATCATTTAAAATCAATGACTTGATTATTTTCCGCAAGATCGTGGCGATCTTTTGAACCGATATTTGTGATTTGTTGCGCAAAACACATATATTTTAACGCTGTTATACATTTGCCCACATAAAATATTAATAGGCATTAGTGCTCGTCCATCCTCTGAATGTGGTCCAGACCAGGATCCGGAAATCCATCAGGAGCGACCAGTGCTGGATGTAATGCAGATCGAACTCGACCCGCTTTTCCATCTTGTCGACAGTGTCCGTTTCTCCGCGCAGGCCATGAATTTGCGCCCAGCCGGTGATGCCCGGTTTGACGCGGTGCCGCGCCATGTACAGCTCCAGCAGTTCTTCATAGATTTCGTTGTGTTTCAGCGCATGCGGCCTTGGCCCGACAACCGACATGTCGCCGAGGAGCACGTTGATGAATTGCGGCAGCTCATCGAAGCTGGTGCTCCGGAGAAATTGCCCGATCCGGGTGACGCGCGGATCGCCCTGTGTGGCTTGTGTCACGGTGTCGTGTTCTTGATGGATCTTCATGGAGCGGAATTTATAGACCATGAATTTCTTGCCATTCAAGCCGAGCCTGGCCTGCCTGAAGAATACCGGGCCGGGAGAGGAGGCTTTAATGCACACTGCAATCACTGCAAACAAGGGAGCCAAGCCGGTCAGTGCGACTATCGCAAACAGTTTGTCGAGCAAGTGCTTGACGCCGCCGCGCATGCCGTGGGAAACCGGGCGATTCAAATCCACCGTAGGCAACCCGAGGAAATCGACCATGCGTTTGCTGAGCATTTGCAGCCCCAACATATCGGGAATCCAGCGAATGTCGACCAGCGTGTTGCGCAACAAATACTGCAGTTCATGCAGCTGCGCTGAAGCACTCATCGGCAGGGTGATCCAGATTTCATTGACATGGTTTGCCACCACATAATCATTGATGCCTTCCAAGGTATCAATGTGGATTACAGCGGAGGTGTTCAAGGCGGCGACATCTTTCTCATCGGCATACACCGCGGCTACCTCGTAGCCATACCAATCTTGCTGCACCGCGCGCTTGTGCATTTCCTGCCCGGTTTTACCGTAACCGACAATCACGACGCGTTTGGTATTGATGCCCTTTTTGCGTAAAAAGCGCAATGCGCCATAGACGACGATGCGATACAGGACCAGCAAAGAGACGCCGGTCAGATACCAATAAAAAAGCCATAGCCGCGATACCTCACCTACGCCGTGAATCAGGAAGCCGAAAATCAGACCGATCGTCAGCACCATTGCGCACGACAGGATAAGACGGCCGAACATGAACGGCATGAACCGCCCGCGCCAGGAGGCATACAGGCCGAAGTGCGGAAATGCAAAAAAAGCGAGTGCGCAGCAAAAATACAGCAGCACTGCGTGAATCGGGAGCGTCAGATCGAGCGGGGCGCCGAAGCGAAAATTGCTGGCAAGATGGCCGGCTATTCCTAGCACGAGGATATCCGTCAGGCGCCCTAACAATTCAAATTCGGCTGGGCCTTTGAAGCTGGGAAGTTTTATTGGAAACATGGGATTTGATTTTTTTTGTTATCGATAGCCGGTCGTGACGAGTACTGCATGAATGCCGCCCCAATCAATTGGCAATACTTCCCATCATTTGAATGCCGCCGGCTGCCCAATTTTTTCCACGCTCTCATGATCTTGTTTTTCCCTTTTTTGATGCTGCAGATAACCGCCCAGTCAACGGTCGTTCCGCAAAGAGCGTGCCAGCCGGAAATTCATTCAGAATAGAAATTTCTGTAGCGCAATACATTTTGTGGAAAATGGAAATTTTTCTTAAAAATCAAGGCTAAAAGCAGTTTCAAATAATCAGCTCACGCATCGGACCTTGATCATCACGTCCGGTTTGATACGTAACATGTAACGTAACAATGACGGAATGAAGTCTTCTCAAAGCATCAAAAAAATCAAAAAAAAATCAAAAAAAATCAAAACACATCTTCACAAATACAATCTGCACCGACAGCATCACCGGTCCTTTTGATCGGATCGCCGGCCAGGCACCCATGATGAGTTTCCTCCGGGCATTTTTATTATTCTGCGGCATTGTTGCCTGTCGGGATTATTGTTTCCGGCCGCAAAATTATCGTAGGATTTTTCCTACAGACTTGACCGTGTGTATCAGTTTTGAGGATATTTTTTTTCAAAGTTTCCATAGGGCATTTTTGTGCCGCGTTTGCGGACCATCTGGCCAAAATCCGAGAAATTGCTTTCATTGTTTTGTTGTTTTTATTGTTGTTTTTGTTGCTTGCGCGGACTGAAAAACAACACCTTGCATATCCGGCTGCCATGGCAGATGGGGCGGGCTAAAGAATTGCGAAATGCACATGGCATTGGTGTGGCATGATACTTGTCAGGAAGCATGAGCAACGAGAGGCGGCAGAACCCGCAATCCCGCTTGTTCATTAATGTGTGCGGGATGTGTGCCGGTTAAATCGCACTGTCCGCACTGTCTCAGTGCGATGCGCCAATGACGATGATGGATAGTGCAAAAAACGACAATGCGCATGGCAATATTTTGCCGGGCGGCAACTTAAAACTGGATCGCTTTGACGTGAAGGGTGAACTGCCGCAACGACGTCTGCTCGCCTGGCGCGACCGGGTCGGCCATGTTATCGATGTGCTGCCGTCATTGGCGCAACTCGAGATGCCATTCAATGCGTCAATTGATCGTTACAGAATTGGCGATCGGGTATTCACCGACTGCGTTTCCGACGCGCTATTGCTGAGGCGTTCAGTGGCGCGCATCTCCACGGATAACATACGCGATTATGCTTTTCATGTATTCACGGATGGGGGGATAGAATCCATAGGGGGAGTCCACGCGCCACGCAGCAGAAATGGCAAGCGCCCCTTGGCCAGCATTGTTGCGCTGGACATGAATCAGCCGGTGCGCATGCATCGCAGTTCCTGCCGGGTGCTGACGTTGTTTGTACCGCGCGCAAATGTAGAAGCCGCCTTGCCTCATGCAGAATCGATTCACGGCCGTGTCTTTGAAAACACCACGCCGCTGACGGGACTGCTCGTCGAGCATGTGGCTGCGCTTGCCAAAAACCTGCCGGGCATAAGTGCAAGCGAAGCAAATAAAGCCCTCGATAGCAGTGTCCAGCTACTGCTCGCCGCATTCGGCAAACAGGCCAGTCTTAGCGGCAATGCGCGCGCTGCGGTTCGCGCGGCCATGTTTGACAAGGCACGGCGCTATGTCCAGGCCAACCTCCATCAAGCCGCGCTCTCTCCCGCGAGTCTGCTGGATGCATTGCAACTGCCGCGCCCGACCATGTACCGTCTGTTTGAACACGAAGGCGGTCTCGGCGCCTATATTCGCAATTGCCGGCTACGCGAGGCAGCCACCGAACTGGTCAGGTTTCCGAACCTGCCTGTATCGAAAATTGCGTATGGACTGGGCTTTAACAGCGCTTCGGATTTTACGCGCGCCTTTAGACGGGCCTATGAAATGTCGCCGCAGGATTTGCGCGCGATGGCGTTGTGGGGTATCTCGAATGACATCGAGAATAATGCTGCAGGTGCTGGTGAAAAAACGCAACGCGGCGGCAATGCCGTTCAGTTAAGTGATATGACGTGGCCAGCCGCCATGGCGGCTCCGTCATCCCCGCGAACGCGGGGATCCAAATTACCGAGTGAAACAATGAAAATGGATTCCCGCGTTCGCGGGAACGACGCATGAGGGAGATATCTCTGGCGTCTCAACTGAACGGCATTACAACGCGGCGTAGTGTTGCAATCCTTGGCGGTCAGTAATCTTCAACCGCATCCGGAAACAAGAGCAGGGCGAACAGGCTGACGCATAAGGCTGCCAGCAGATACCACGCGGGGGCCATGGGGTTACCGGTCACGCCGATCAGCCAGGTCACGATAAAGGGGCAAAAGCTACCGAAAATCACGGTGCCTATGCTGTAGATTGTCGCCATGCCAGTCGCCCGATGATGAAGCGGAAAGGCTTCCATCAGCATCACTCTGGTAGCGGCGTTGTTGCACAACGCCAGCGCCGTATATGCCCCGATGATCAGCAGTGAGAGCATTTCCCCGACCCCATAAGTCAATAGCAGGAAAACCGGATATACCAGCACGATGCTGCTGATCAGCGTCACGTATTGCGTCGGCTTGCGCAGACGTTGCCGGTCGGCGACTTTGGCCAGCAGGGGCGTCCCGGCAAAGAGCAGGGCACTGGAAAGGCAGGCCGAAAGCAGGCTGATGGTGTGCGGCATATGCAATGACCTGACCAGATAGGTCGGCATGTAGTACACCATGAGGTAAATGCAGGCAGTGGGCGCCGACATCGACAGTATGCCGAAGCAAAGCGCAACGCGATGCCGCGCCAACATCGTCTTCAGGGACGACCTGCCTCTGCCCTTCATCGGCGCCTCCGCCATGTGGCGGCGGATATACCATCCCACCGGCCCGATCAGCATGCCGACCATGAATGGGATGCGCCATCCCCATTGGTGTAGAGCTGCGGGCGTCAGCATCGTCGTGCCGGCCCCGATCAGCGCACCGAGCAGCGCAGCGGCAGCCTGGCTGGCCGCGTGCCAGCTGACCAGATAGCAGCGGCGATCTCTGGGGGCCAACTCCATCAGCACAGTAGAGGAGACGCCGATTTCGCCGCCGGCCGCGAAGCCTTGCGTCAGCCTTGCCAATATGATGAGCAGTGTGGATAGCGCACCCATGGAGGAATAGGGCGGTACGAACGCGATGATGCCGGTGCTCAGCGTCATTAAGGCAATGGATACGGTAAGTCCCGCTTTGCGGCCCTTGCTGTCGGCCAGGTTGCCAATGATCAGGGCGCCGACAGGGCGCATGGCGAACCCTGCGCCAAATGTGAGAAGCGACAGCAGCAGCGAGGAAAATGTGCTGTCTGACGGGAAGAAAAGTTTGCCGATGATGACTGCAGAAAAACTGTACACCGTAAAGTCGTAGGTCGTCAGGCCATTGCCAATGACGGCGCCCCAGATGACACGCTTTGATTGCACGCTTGTGTGCTCTGGCTTCGCAGGCTCAACGACTGACATTGGAGTAGATCACAAAACGAGGGCGGCTGCGCCGGAATGGCTTTTGTTATTAGTAAGCATTAGTGCTCGTCCACCCTCTGAATGTGGTCCAGACCAGGATCCGGAAATCCATCAGGAGCGACCAGTGCTGGATGTAATGCAGATCGAACTCGACCCGCTTTTCCATCTTGTCGACAGTGTCCGTTTCTCCGCGCAGGCCATGAATTTGCGCCCAGCCGGTGATGCCCGGTTTGACGCGGTGCCGCGCCATGTACAGCTCCAGCAGTTCTTCATAGATTTCGTTGTGTTTCAGCGCATGCGGCCTTGGACCGACAACCGACATGTCGCCGAGGAGCACGTTGATGAATTGCGGCAGCTCATCGAAGCTGGTGCTCCGGAGAAATTGCCCGATCCGGGTGACGCGTGGATCGCCCTGTGTGGCTTGTGTCACGGTGTCGCGTTCTTGATGGACCTTCATGGAGCGGAATTTATAGACCATGAACTTCTTGCCATTCAAGCCGAGCCTGGCCTGCCTGAAGAATACCGGGCCGGGAGAGGAGGCTTTAATGCACACGGCAATCACCGCAAACAAGGGAGCCAAGCCGGTGAGCGCGACTATCGCAAACAGTTTGTCGAGCAAGTGCTTGACGCCGCCGCGCATGCCGTGGGAAACCGGGCGATTCAAATCCACCGTAGGCAACCCGAGGAAATCGACCATGCGTTTGCTGAGCATTTGCAGCCCCAACATATCGGGAATCCAGCGAATGTCGACCAGCGTGTTACGCAACAAATACTGCAGTTCATGCAGCTGCGCTGAAGCACTCATCGGCAGGGTGATCCAGATTTCATTGACATGGTTTGCCACCACATAATCATGGATGCCTTCCAAGGTATCAATGTGGATTACAGCGGAGGTGTTCAAGGCGGCGGCATCTTTCTCATCGGCATACACCGCGGCTACCTCGTAGCCATACCAATCTTGCTGCACCGCGCGCTTGTGCATTTCCTGTCCGGTTTTACCGTAACCGACAATCACGACGCGTTTGGTATTGATGCCCTTTTTGCGTAAAAAGCGCAGTGCGCCATAGACGACGATGCGATACAGGACCAGCAAAGAGACGCTCGTCAAATACCAATAAAAAAGCCATAGCCGCGATACCTCGCCTACGCCGTGAATCAGGAAGCCGAAAGTCAGGCCGATCGTCAGCACCATTGCGCACGACAGGATAAGACGGCCGAACATGAACGGCATGAACCGCCCGCGCCAGGAGGCATACAGGCCGAAGTGCGGAAATGCAAAAAAAGCGAGTGCGCAGCAAAAATACAGCAGCACTGCGTGAATCGGGAGCGTCAGATCGAGCGGGGCGCCGAAGCGAAAATTGCTGGCAAGATGGCCGGCTATTCCTAACAAGATGATATCTGTCAGGCGCCTCAACAATTCAAATTCGAAAGGATTTTTGAAGTTTGGAGCTTGTACTTGAAACATGGAATTGATTTTTTTGCAATTAACGGCCGTTGTTACTATTCGCAGTAGTTGGTACGGGGCTTTTTATTGACTACTGATGTCGATATGTTGCCTTAAAACCATCTTCATTGCCATAATTCTACTCTTTTTACCATTTTTGCGCTGTTACACGCTGTTACACATACGTTTATGTGTTGATGAGTGGTAATTAAGCAACACCGTCTAATGTCATCGGCTGTCGGACTGGCAAGCGGCATTGCCGGCAGATGACCTGCAAACGTGGCACAAAAATGCCCGCTGGAAACTTTACAAAAAAATATCCTGAAAACTGAAACGCATGGTCAAGTCGGCGCAAAAAGCCCGATGATAATTTCGCGGCTGGAAACAATAATCCCGGCAGGCAACAATGCCACAGAAGAATAAAAAATACCCAGAGGCAAATCATCATGGATACCTGGTCAGCGATCCTGATCCTATCAAAACAAAAGGACCGGTGATGCCGTCGGTGCAGAGCGTATTTGAAGATTTGTTTTGATGCCTTGAGATGGCTTCATTCGATCATTGTTGCAGCAAAAAAATGTTTTCGTCAGATAAACTTATTTCAAAAAATAAATGTTAAATTTAGATAAATAACTATATTTATTACATTTTGTTGCAATTTGTCATATTTCGTTAGTTTTATTATGTTTTCTCCATTGGCACTACGTAAATAAAGGCAGGGATCCACAATGTTCAATAAGAAAAATGCAATACTCTCGGCGGCTGTTACATTGGCGATATCGACGTTAACGGCGTGCGGCGGCGGTGGCGGTGACGGCGCGGCCGTTCCACCTGCGCCAGTCGCGGCAGCTACAGCTTCAGGTAAGGTCGTGGACGGCTATCTGAGCAGCGCGCAAGTGCTGTGCGACACCAATAACAATGGAGTAGCCGATGCGGGAGAGGTGGTAGTCATTACCAATGGACAGGGCGATTTTGCGTTTTCACCGGCATGCTCGAGTCCGGTTGTGGCGAGCGGCGGCACCAATATCGATACCGGGCTGCCGTTTAAGGGCGTGATCAAAGCTTCAGCCGGCAGTACCGTTGTCACGCCGCTGACCACTTTGCTGGTGAACACCGGTTTGACCGCTGCTCAGCTGGCCGCCGCATTAGGCCTGCCGGCCGGCACTGACGTAACCAAGATCGACCCTGCAGCGAAGAATGCTGCCGGTGCGCTGGTGAATGCCGATCTGCAGAAAAAAACCTTGGCGGTGCAACAGGTCATGCAACAGATCGCCAATACTATCGGAACGTTGGCGCAAAATACCAGCACGTCGGCAATCCAGGCAATATATGGCGAAGTGGTCCAGGCGGTAGTGAAGACGCTCTCCGCTAATACGACAGCAACGCTGGTCGACGCCACTGGCAACGTCAATGTTTCCCTTGTGAACGGCATCGTGCAGCAATCGCTGACAAACGTGGCGGCCAGCGCCGCTACGGCGTTGACCGTAACCAAGCAGAACATCGGGACGTACAGCCCGAAGAGCGTAGCTGCGTTGACCGCAGCGGGGATTGCTTCCGGAGCGCAAACCCTGGCGCAATCCACCGACTCCAATGCGTTGACTAAATCATTGCACGCAGATACCACGATTGGGGATGCCGCTAATCAGATCGCGGCGCTGTTGACAACGGCGAATGCCGGCAAAGTTGATTTGACTGCTGCGGGCACAAGTCTGCAGCAATTCATTGCTGCTTCCATCGCAGGCGATGCGGCCGGGAAGTCTGCCGCCGGAACCAAGCTGAAAGCGGACGTTGCCACGCAGTCGACCAATTCCGGCACGCCGGTGACATTGGATACGAGCACCTTAAATACTCCGTCCAATTATCTGTCCATCCAAAACGACCAGATCGCTCTCAACGGAACAACCTACACACTTAGCCAGTTCACCAGCGGTTTGACCGTGACCGGCGCTACACAGGCTTCTCTTGATACGGTCGGATTCACGTTTGTTGTTCATGGCACACCGATCCCGGTTAACGCCAGCGGTGTCAAGGCGACCACGGTGGGTATGGCGCTGGAATTGACGGACACTGGCGCCAGCGGGCGAGTATTGCAGATGTCGATCGATACAGTGAATATCGCAGTCGATGCCAGCAATCAGGTATCCGCGTCCGTACCGGCAGGGGCCAAGGTATACATCTACGGCAAGACCGCTAGCGGCGTGACGGCTAACCTGACGCTGAACAATGTAGCTGCAAATTCGATTTCAGTCGGCCCATCCAATGCTGTCAACTTCAATATGGGCATCTTGTTCAATCGCTTGCTCGCGGGGATTCAGGCGCAGCCAGGCAACCAGAGTACGGTGTTCACCAATTTGCAAAACCTCAAAGGCACTTTCAACGTGAAATTTGTCATGTCCAATCTCGATTTGCGCAAACAGGACACCACCCCTGCGACAGGGTTGTCTGTTCTGGTTACCGCTGCCAATCAGCCACCGGTGAGCGGTTTGGGTGTCCAGGGGATTGTGACTGTTAAGTAGGTAAATAAGTAGGTAAATAAGTAGGTAAATAAGTAAATAAATGAGTAAGCGATACCGTCCGGTTTAGGTATTCTGAAGAACGATGGAGCGGCGAAGTTTGGCCGCTCCATTTTTTCGTGAGTGCAAGTTTCGGGATTTCCCGTCACAGATTTATTTAGGTGTTTTCAATGAAAAAGCTATTTTTCTCACTCAGTCTTTCGGCATGCTGCGCCGCTGCGTCCTCGACGGCGAGCGCGGCGCCGATGGACGCGTTTCTTTCTGCCAACCAAAGCAATACCCCAGGGGAGGGCCAGGTTGAGGCCAGCTATGATCTGCTTAACAGCACGGTTGACGTTTTCAAGGCGCGCGATAAAGACACGAATTTTGCTGGCACTAATGTAGGTGATTATCACGGCGCGCACGTGCGTGCAGGCGTAGCGATTACCCCACGGTTGTGGGTGGACGGGGCGCTGTGGGAAAGGCGCATTTCCTATCGCAACGATGTCGCCAAGATCAACACCTGGCAGGTGGCAGCGCAGTACAAATTGGTCGAGGGCTCGGGATATTTGCCAAGCATGGCGCTGCGCCTGGGTGCGTGGGGAAATTATGCGGATGCATTGACAAAAACGTCTTCTACCTCGGTGGCTGGCGTCACCTTGAATTCGGTAACGGTCGCTGACCCTAAGGATGTTCAATATCAACTTGACCTGATCAATACCTGGCTAATTCTGGCGCATACCGAATTGTCGATGTTTGTCAGCGCCGGCGGCAGCCGGGTCAGTGTAGGGAAGATTAGCGGCACCGCCACCGAAAACGGTTGCCACTACAACGTGGATTTCGGTTCGACTGCAGTGGTCGGAGCCTTGTCGCAGCAGTGCAATGCAAATACCGTGATCGATCGTTTTTCAGCGCCGAATAGCGCCTACGGCATCAACGTTCAAAAGGAAACCCAGTACAACGCAGTTTATTTCCAAGCCGGGCTGACGGGGAAGTGGAGCATGGACGATTGGCAGGTACGCGCCGGATATCAATACCAGGCATTGAATCGCAATCACATCGATGACATCATTCAAAGCCGGGGCGGGATTGCGACTAAAAGCAACCAGATCCTGATGGGGGAAATCATGTACAAAATCGTTAAAAATGCCGCGATTTTTGTTAGAGGTGAGTACATGAGCCATCAATTCACCGGCGAGATTCCTTTCGCCTACAACACACTGACGGCACAGCGGTTTAATCAGCGTTACGGCATATTGAGTACAGGATTGGTCGTCAATTTCTAATCTTGATTTTTTTGCATTCGGCAGGCCGGTTTGTCTCGGTTTGTCCCGATTTGCCTGTGTTGCGCGGGAATGGTCGTTCTACGTTAAAATGACGGGTTAGGTCGCTATTTGCCCGTCATTTCATATCTATGACGCAGAAATGAAGCAAAAACGCGGTTTTCCCGCAAGTCGACCTATCTCCCACACCAGTAACAGCCTTCGTTTTTGATAGAGAAAATGACGGAAAACTGCGAGTATTGACCGTATCAGGCCGGCCATGCGACGGATTGTCGCGATGTAGCTCCGTCGTAGCTCCGTTGTTGCTCCACTGTTGCGCTGTTATTGCTCCATTGCCGGCTGATGAAATTATGCGAGAAGCACCGTGACCTATAGCATCAAAGAAATTTTCTACACACTGCAAGGCGAAGGCACGCATGCCGGCCGCCCTGCGGTGTTTTGCCGCTTCAGCGGCTGCAATTTGTGGACCGGCCGCGAAGAAGACCGCAGCACGGCAGTCTGCCAGTTCTGCGATACCGATTTTGTCGGTACCGACGGCGAGGGTGGCGGCAAGTTCAAGGATAGCGAATCGCTCGCCGGCGCCATCAATGCGCTCTGGCCGGAGACATACACTGCCAGCAAATTCGTGGTGTTCACCGGTGGCGAGCCGCTGCTGCAACTGGATGCCGCGCTGATCGACAGCATGCACGCGGCCGGTTTTGAAATCGCTATCGAAACCAACGGCACGTTGCTGCCGCCGCCGGGCATAGACTGGATTTGCGTCAGTCCGAAGATGGGTTCAGTGTTGAAGCTGCGCAAGGGCAATGAGTTGAAAGTAGTGATTCCGCAAATCGGCCAATCGCTGGCGGCATACGAATCGCTTGATTTCGAACATTTCTATGTACAGGCCATGGATGGCCCGCAACTGGCGCACAATCTGGCGCTGGCAATTGAGACTTGCAAGCGCAATCCGAAATGGAAGCTTAGCTTGCAGACCCACAAGCTGCTGCAGATTCCCTGAACAGATTTTATAAAGAACCGAATACCTATGCTTACCATCACCCGCAAACTCGAATTCGATGCCGGACACCGGATTCCCGATCACAAGAGCCAGTGCCGCAATCTGCACGGCCATCGTTATACGCTGGAAATTACCCTGGTCGGCGCGGTGATTGAAGTCGAAGGCAGTTCCGACAACGGCATGATCATGGATTTCTCCGACATCAAGACGCTGGCGAAACAGCATCTGGTGGATGTATGGGATCACGCTTTCCTGGTCTACGAAAAAGACACGGCAGTGCGCGATTTCCTGGCGACCCTGCCGGATCACAAGACCGTCATCATCGATCGCATCCCGACCGTCGAGAATCTGGCGCGCACCGCCTACGATATCCTCAAGGCGGCTTACAAGGATCACTACGGCACCGGTTTGCATTTGCAAAAACTGGTGCTGCATGAAACGCCCAATTGCTGGGCCGAGATTTCCGAAGACCGTTGATAGCTGCTGCTTTCCTATTTGCCTATGCATGACGCCATTTATATGCAACAAGCCATTTCCCAGGCCCGCAATGCCTGGGCTTTGGGAGAAGTGCCGGTAGGCGCGCTGGTCGTCAAAGACGGACAAATCATCGCCACCGGATTCAATCAGCCGATCGGCAATCACGACCCTACCGCGCATGCGGAAATCATGGCGCTGCGTGCAGCCGCCACCATCCTCGGCAATTATCGTCTACCCGGTTGTGAAATGTACGTCACCCTGGAACCGTGCGCGATGTGCGCCGGCGCCATGATGCACGCCAGACTGGCGCGCGTGGTGTACGGCGCCAGCGATCCCAAGACCGGCGCCTGCGGCTCGGTGCTCAATCTGTTCGAGCAGGAAAAATTGAATCATCACACCGAGTTGACGGCTGGCGTTCTGGCTGAGGAATGTGGCACACTACTCAAAGAATTTTTCGCCGAACGCCGGCAAGCCCAACAAAAACAATCGTGACTGAAACTACCCAAGCTCCCCAGGTTCACCTCAAACAATCCATCGGCGTGGCGCTGATCGCACCCGGTGGTTACGCCCCCGACGAAGCAGCGCTGGCGCGTGGCATCCTGGCGTTGCAGAGCCAGGGTTGCGTGGTCTATGACTATTACGACCCGGCCGCAAAACACCAGCGCTTCGGCGGCACCGATGTTGCGCGGGTAGGGCAGATCTACGAGGCGATCGACAATCCGCAAGTACAGATCGTGCTGGCGATACGCGGCAGCTACGGCATGTCGCGTTTGTTACCGCTGCTGGACATGCGCCGCCTGGCCGCCAGCAAGAAAATATTTGTCGGCCACAGCGATGTCACTGCGCTGCAGCTAGCTTTGCTAGCCCAGACCGGAGCCCCGAGTCTTGCCGGCCCCATGCTGTGCAGCGATTTCGGCAGCCCCGAGTTAAGCGAATTCACGATGTCGCACTTTTGGCAATGCCTGCGGCAGCCCGAGCAGGTGCTGCAAATCAGCGCCGCCAATAATCCCGCCGTCAAAGTCAGCGGCACGCTATGGGGTGGCAACCTGGCGATGCTGAACCATCTGATCGGCACCCCTTACTTACCGCAAATTGAAGACGGCATCCTGTTCCTGGAAGACATCGGCGAGCATCCCTACCGCATCGAACGCATGCTGCTGCAACTGCAATATGCCGGCATCCTGGGCCGGCAGCAAGCGATCGTACTAGGCGATTTCTCCGAATATCGCCTAGGCGAGCACGACAACGGCTACGACTTCAATACCATGCTAGCCTACCTACGCGCCCATATCCCGGTACCGATCCTGACTGGCCTGCCATTCGGCCACATCCGCGATAAAGTAACGTTACAGGTCGGCGCCCAGGCAAAATTGCTATCAGACGCAAACAGCTTCCAGCTAACCATCCAAAACCCGCTCACCCTGTCATCCTGACGACAGATCACCCAATCAATTCGACTCTGACCCGAATGGCACTTACTTAACCTTTTTCGGATGACCGTATTTTTGCACCGTCGCTCTTGCTACAGGCCGAGTTTCGGTCAGTAGAGGGTAAGATTTTGGTCTTCGCTTGATGGCGCGTGGTTCGATTCTC
>NZ_JAGQED010000033.1 GCF_018304965.1 Collimonas antrihumi | reverse complement strand
GTATGGGGGTAGCCCGGCAGCTAGTCACTTTTTCTTGCTTCGCCCCTAGCCGGGCGCCAAAAAAAGTAACCAAAAAGAAGGCGACCGCAAAGCCACTGCCTTCCCTTCGGTCAGGTCCCCAAATGTGTCACGTATCAGTCGGGTGGAAAGACCAACTCGCTGCGCTCAAACATGTCTTCCCACAATTCCCGACTGACACGCGCCACATTTGGCAGCGTCCCAATGCGGAATTCACGTCAAAAGCAGCGTCAAAAACAGCCGCAACGTCAAAAACCACAGCTTTGCGCTTTTACCTGGTAGTGATCTTGAGCAGGCTATTAGGTAGTCTTCAAACCACTTTGCTCAGGAAACAATTGCCCCAACACCCCACGCAACCATCGATTAGCCGGATCAAGTTCGGCATTCTCATGCCAGTACAAATACACATCCAACGGTGGTGTCGGCAGCGGTAACGGGTAAATCCGGTTCGGCAAGTTGATATTGGCAATGTGCGCGTAATGCTCCGGCATGGTCGTCAGCAGATCTGAAGCGCTGACTACCTGGCAAGCGGCGTAATAATGCTGACAGCGCAACCCAACATGTCGTTGCCGCCCGATGCGGGCTAGTTCCACGTCTTCGACGCCGGGGCCGGTGCGACGGGAGGAGACCAGGATGTGGCTTTGCGTCAGGTAGGTTTCGAGATCCAGGCCGTTTTGCAGCGCTGGATGATCCTGGCGCGCTACTACCACCAATGCATCGCGCGATAACGGGGTGCTGCGGATTTCTCCTGGGCGTTGCAGCAAAACGTCTACCGCAATGTCTAGCGTACCAGCAGCCAGTTCTGATTCCAGTTGCCGCCGTTCCACCCGCACCGAATTGATTTCCACCATTGGGGCCTGGGTTTGCAGCAGTTGTATCAGCGGCGGCAGCAGTCGCGCTTCCAGTACGCCGGGCAGGCCTAGGTTGAAGCTGCGGCGGGTGCTGGATGGGTCGAATTGATTGCCGTGTTTGACGCTTACTTCTAGCGTTTGCAGCGCTTGCCGCACGGGGCCGATCAGTGATCGTGTCATCGGTGTCGGCAGCATGTTGCTGCCTTGTCGGACAAACAACGGATCGCCTAGCAGTTCGCGCAGGCGTGCCAGGGCGTGGCTGACTGCCGGCTGGGTCAGGCTGAGGGCCTTTGCTGCGCGGGTGATGTTGCCTTCTGTGTAGATGGTGTCGAGTACCACGAACAGATTGAGGTCGATGCGGCTAATATGCATGATATTAATTATTGTCTATATAAATCATTCATTTGATGAATTATAGCTGTTGCGGCACACTTAATACATCGCCTAACTACGTCGCCAGACAGCAGAGGAACATCATGGATTTCGCCTATTCTCCCCGGGCTCGCCAATATATCGAGCGGCTCAATGCGTTCATGGCCGAGCATGTGCTGCCGGCTGAAGTTGAGTATTTCAGCCAGTTGAAGCGCGGTCCGTTGCCATGGAACGTGCCACCGGTGATGCTGGCCTTGAAAGCCAAGGCGAAGGAAGCGGGCTTGTGGAACCTGTTCTTGCCGGATGAAGAATTCGGGGTTGGCCTGAGCAATACCGATTACGCACCGCTGGCCGAGATCATGGGCCGCTCGTTTATCGCACCGGAAGTCTTCAACTGTAACGCGCCGGATACCGGCAATATGGAAGTGCTGGCCAAGTATGGTTCGGCGGCACAGCAGGAGCAATGGCTCAAGCCGTTGCTGGCCGGAGAAATTCGCTCGGCGTTTTGCATGACCGAGCCGGATGTTGCGTCCAGCGATGCTACCAATATGCGCGCCACGGCGATCGTTGAAGGCGATGAAGTGTTGCTCAACGGTCGCAAATGGTGGAGTACCGGCATCGGTCATCCGAATTGCAAATTCGTGATCTTCATGGGGCTGACTTATCCTGACGGGCCCAAGCATGCGCGTCATTCGATGGTGATCGTGCCGATGGCGACGCCGGGCGTGAAGATCGAGCGCATGCTGCCAGTGTTTGGCGCACTTGATGAACCTTACGGTCATGGCGAAGTCAGTTTTACCAATGTCCGGGTGCCGTTGGCCAATATCATCGCCGGGCCGGGGCGCGGCTTTGAAATTGCCCAGGGTCGTCTCGGACCGGGTCGGATTCATCATTGCATGCGAGCGCTGGGTGCGGCTGAAGTGGCGTTGGAAATGCTGTGCAAACGGGCGTTGACGCGCACGGCCTTTGGCAAACCGTTGGCTGATCTGGGCGGCAATGCCGACATCATCGCCAATGCGCGCATGGCGATCGAACAATCGCGCTTGCTGACTTTGAAGGCGGCATGGATGATGGACACTGTCGGCGCCAAGGCGGCGATGAGTGAAATTTCGCAGATCAAGGTGGTGGCGCCAAACGTGGCGCAGCTGGTGATCGACCAGGCAATCCAGATTCACGGCGGCGCCGGTGTTTGTGACGATTTGCCGCTGACGGCATTGTTTGCCTACGCCCGGGTGCTGCGGCTGGCGGACGGACCGGATGAGGTGCATCGCGCCTTGATCGCCAAGCTGGAATTGAAAGCGCAGGCTGCCAAAGCTGCAGGTTTAGCTGCAACAGCAGGAGAGCCGGCATGACACTGATCGATCAAGCCGGTGCAGTACGCAGCGGCGAAGAACTGGATGTAGCAAAGATCGCCGCTTTCCTGAAAGGGATCGACGGCAGCCTTGAGGGATTGCCGACAGTGAGCCAGTTCCCGGGCGGCGCATCCAATCTGACCTATTTGCTGAGCTACGCCAATCGCGAGCTGATCCTGCGACGGCCGCCGTTTGGCGCCAAAGCCAAGTCGGCACACGATATGCTGCGCGAAGCGAATATCATGTCCGAACTCAAGCCGGTCTATCCGTACGTACCGAACGTGTTCGCAACTTGCCAGGATCGCGCCGTGATGGACAGCAATTTCTATGTAATGGAGCGGTTGCGCGGCATCATCTTGCGCGATAAATTACCTGAAGGCCTGGTGTTGAGCGAGGCCGACACGCGCCAGCTGTGCCTGAATGTGATCGACAAGATGATCGCATTGCACAAGGTCGACTATCAGGCCGCCGGCCTGGCGCATCTGGGCAAGGGCGATGGCTACGTGCAGCGGCAGATCAGCGGCTGGAGCGAGCGCTACCGCAAGGCGCGCACTGACGATGCCGTCGATTTCGAATCGGTAATGCGCTGGCTGGATGAAAAAATGCCGGCCACCGACGTCGCAACCTGCCTGATCCACAACGATTTCCGTTTCGATAATGTCGTGCTGGATGTTGATAATCCACTTAATGTCATCGGCGTACTGGATTGGGAAATGGCGACCCTCGGCGATCCGCTGATGGATCTCGGCAATACGCTGGCCTACTGGGTACAGGCCGACGATGAACCGCAATTCAAGCAGATGCGACGCCAGCCGACCCACCTGCGGGGCATGCTGACACGCAAGGAAGTGATTGCCTACTATGGCGAGAAGACCGGCTACCGCACCGATCATTTCGACTTCTACGAAATCTACGGACTGTTCCGGCTGGCGGTGATCGTGCAGCAAATCTACTATCGCTTTCATCACGGGCAAACAAAAAATCCGCAATTCGCATTCTTTGTCCACGTTACCAATTATCTGGAACAGCGCTGCAAGAATCTGATTGCGCAATCGAGCATATGAGCAATATCTATCTGGTGCGTCACGGCCAGGCCAGTTTCGGCGCCGCCGATTACGATCAGTTGTCTGAACTGGGTTTGCGCCAGTCGGCGTTGCTGGGCCAATGGCTGGCGCGGACCGGCCACGAGATGCCATTGCTGGTTACCGGTAGTCACCGTCGTCATCAGCAGAGCAGCAGCGCCTGCCTGTCAGCGATGCCATCGCTGACGACAGGAGGCGAACGCCAGGTTTTACACGATCCGGGATTCGATGAATTCAATCACCAGCAGGTATTGCTCCGGTATATGGCTAAATTCATGCCGCAATTTGCCGATCCCGCTATGTTTGCAGCATACATGGCGCAGCAGAAGCAGCGCGGGCGCGCATTTCAAAAGATGTTTGCCAAGGCGGTAGCGCGCTGGGTCAGTGGCGAGCATGACAGCGATTACACCGAGCCATGGCCGCTTTTCAAGGCACGCTGTAGCGACGCCTTGGCGCGACTGCTGGAGCGTGTTGGCCAGGGGCAGTCGGTCTGGGTATTTACTTCAGGTGGTCCGATCAGCGTGATTTGCCAGCACTTGCTGGCGATTCCGGATCGGCAGATTTTTGAATTGAACTGGGCGCTGGTCAATACCGGCGTGACCAAATTGTTGTATCGCCCCGGACGCGTCAGCTTGAGTTATTTGAATAATTTCGCGCATCTTGAAAACGCATGCGATCCCGGCTTGGTGAGTTATCGCTAAGTTACCAGATACCACACTACATCACCCTACATCATCCAATAAGCGGAGACAGAGAACATGACAAGTACATCCATTTTTGATCTGAAAGGCAAGATCGCGCTGGTTACCGGCGCCAGCCGTGGCATCGGTGCATCGATTGCCAAAATTCTGGCGCAGCAGGGCGCGCATGTGATCGTATCCAGCCGCAAGGCAGAAGCGTGCGACAAAGTGGTGGCCGAGATCCAGGCTGCCGGCGGATCGGCGGAAACCATCGCTTGCCACATAGGCGAAATGGCGCAGATCGAAGCGCTGTACCAGACCATCAGCGGCAAGCACGGGCGGCTTGATATCCTGGTCAACAACGCAGCCGCAAATCCGCATTTCGGGCCGATCGTCGAGACCGATGTGGCGGCATTCCAGAAGACTGTCGATGTGAATATCCGTGGTTATTTTTTCATGTCCTCGTATGGCGCCAAGCTGATGGCGCAAAACGGCGGTGGCGCGATTGTCAATGTCGCCTCGGTCAATGGCGTGACGCCGGGCGTGTTCCAGGGCATCTACTCGATTACCAAGGCTGCGGTGATTTCCATGACCAAATCGTTCGCCAAGGAATGCGCTGCCAGCGGCGTGCGCGTCAATGCTTTGCTGCCAGGCTTTACCGAGACCAAGTTCGCCGCCGCCTTGATCGACAATCCGGCGATCCTGAAACAGGCGCTGCAACACATCCCGATGAACCGCGTGGCCCAGCCGGATGAAATGGCTGGCGCGGTGCTGTATCTGGTGTCGCCTGCGGCGAGTTATACCACCGGGGTTTGCTTGAATGTAGACGGCGGCTATTTGCTCAATTAACCGACTCAAACGCGGAATCAACAGGAAACCATATGAAGAATTTGCAAGGCAAGGTCGCCGTTATTACCGGCGCTGCAGAAGGCATCGGCAAGGGCATTGCGACCCGTGCCGCGGCCGAAGGAATGCAACTGGTGCTGGCGGATATCAACGCCGCCAAGCTGGAGCTGACGGTGGCCGAGTTCAAGGCCAGCGGCGTTGATGTGATCGGCGTGCCTACCGACGTCGCCAGGGAAGAGCAGATCAATGCGTTGGCCGAGCAGGCATTTGCCAAATTCGGCAACGTGCATTTGCTGGTGAATAATGCCGGAGTAGCCGTCGCCAAGCCGGCCTGGGAAGCCACGCAGCAGGATTGGGACTGGGTCATGGGCGTCAATTTCTACGGTGTCACGCATGCCTTGCGCGCCTTCGTCCCTACCATGTTGAAGCATGGCGAGGAAGGCCATATCGTCAACACCGCGTCGATGGCCGGCTTGACATCGCAGCCCAGCCTGGCCACCTACAACGCCAGCAAACATGCGGTGGTGACCGTATCGGAAGGCTTGCATCACGATCTCACGCTGCGGCAGTCGCGGATCAAGGTGTCGGTGCTATGTCCGGGATGGGTCAAGACCGGAGTTGCGCATTCTGAACGCAACCGGGCAGCGGCGGAGGCCGGCAATGAAGGCGAGGCGACGCCAGCAGTTGATGCGGTGACACTCAAAGTCGGCATGTCGATAATGCAAGCAGTGCAGAACGGAATTCCGGTGGCGCAGGTTGCCGATGAAGTGTTTGATGCGATTGCTTCGGAGCGATTTTATATCCTGACGCATCCGGAAATGAAGCAGGCGGTACAAATCCGGATGGAGGATATATTGCAGCAGCGGGCACCGACTTTGTTGAAGATTTGAAGACTGGCTGGCAAGCAGCGGGGCGGATCGGCATTAGCTGATCCGCCCTGAGAATAACGCTTAGTCGATATCAAACTTGACGCCCTGCGCCAGCGGCAGGGTACGGCTGTAGTTGATCGTGTTAGTCGCACGACGCATGTACGTTTTCCACGCATCAGAACCGGATTCACGGCCGCCGCCGGTTTCCTTCTCACCACCGAAAGCGCCGCCGATTTCAGCGCCGCTGGTGCCGATGTTGACGTTGGCCAGGCCGCAATCGCTGCCGCTGGCGGACATGAAAGCCTCCGCTTCGCGCACATCATTGGTGAAGATGGCTGACGACAGGCCTTGCGGCACGGCGTTGTTGAGACACACCGCATCGTCGAAACTATCGTAGCGCAGCACATACAGAATCGGCGCGAAGGTTTCGTGATGCACGATGGCGCTTTGCTGCGGCATGCGCACCAGCGCCGGCCGGACGTAGAAGGCATTAGCCGCATCGTTCACCGGCAAACGTTCGCCGCCTGTCACCACACCGCCTTCGGCCTTGGCCTGGATCAGTGCAGCTTGCATCGCTTCGAACGCTGCCTGATCGACCAGCGGACCAACCAGCGTGCCGCCATCCAGCGGATCGCCGACCTTGACGCTGGCGTAGATGCGTTCGATGCGGCTGACCACATCTTCATAAATGCTGCTATGGACAAACAACCGGCGCAAGCTGGTACAGCGCTGACCGGCGGTGCCGACTGCAGAGAAGGTAATGGCGCGCAAAGCCAGGTTCAAGTCCGCAGTAGGGGTGACGATCATGCCGTTGTTGCCGCCCAGTTCCAGCAAGCTGCGGCCCAGGCGTTCCGCCACCGTGGTGGCGACCTTGCGGCCCATGCGCACGCTGCCGGTAGCGCTGACCAGCGGCACCAGTGACGAAGCGGAAAGTGCTGCGCCGATTTCGGCGCGGCCCAGCAGTACCTGGCACAGATTGGCCGGCAGCAGGTCCGGGCGCTGCTCTGAAAAGCGCGCGGCGGCCTTCTCAAACAATGCATGCACCGCGAGTGCGACGACCGGGGTTTTTTCCGATGGTTTCCAGATCACGGCATTGCCGCAGACCAGCGCCAGCGCAGCATTCCATGCCCATACCGCGACCGGGAAATTGAATGCCGTGATGACACCGCAAACGCCCAGCGGGTGCCAGGTTTCCATCATGCGATGGCCTGGGCGTTCAGACGCGATGGTCAGGCCATACAACTGACGCGACAAGCCAACGGCGAAATCGCAGATGTCGATCATTTCCTGCACTTCGCCGATACCTTCGGACAGGATCTTGCCGGATTCCAGCGTCACCAGTTTGCCCAGCGGCTCGCGATGTTCGCGCAGCACGTCGCCCAGGATGCGCACCAGTTCGCCGCGTACCGGCGCCGGGACTACGCGCCATTTTTCGTAGGCTTGGTGGGCGTTCTTGATTGCGCTTTCGGCTTCTTGCACCGTGTGGACGCGTAGTGAAGCAATCGCTGCGCCGTCGCGCGGTGAGCGCGAGTGGAGGTCGTTGCCGGCATGAGCGGAAAAATCGAAGCCGAGTTCAGTGAAGATGGTGGAAATTTGCGTCATTGGAATGCCTTTGTTCCGGAGTCAATCTGGTCGCCGCGAGATCGGCGAGGTATGGTATCGAGTATAAGGAATAAATCGCGATTTCTTAAAATCAAAAAATAACAGAACATCATTACTTTTGATCATGCAGAACTGACGTAGTTCAAGCTTCCGCCAGCTCGCCCAATATCCATTCCTGAAATTTGATTACCGCCGCCTTGCTGGCGTTTTTTTCAGGATAAGTCAGGTAGTAGGATTGCGGACTTTTGACGGCAAACGGGAAGGGTACATGCAGCTGGCCGAGGGCGATTTCGGTTTCCACCAGAAATTTTGGCATCAACGCCACGCCCAGGCCGGCGGCGGCGGCCTGAATCACCATCGACAGTTGTTCAAAACGCGGGCCGGAAAGGGCATCGGGGCAGGCCACGCCAACATGGTTGAACCAGTCCTGCCAGGCTTGCGGCCGGGTAGTATGTTGCAACAAAGTCATTGCCTGCAGATCTTCGATGCGCTTGATTTTCTTGCTTAGCTCCAGACTGCAAACCGGCAATACTTCTTCACCCATCAACCGCACCATGACCGCACCGGGCCAGTTGGGCTCGCCAAAGTGGATCGCCGCATCTACCGCGCGGCTGTTGAAATCGAACGGTAGCACCTCGGTGCTCAGGTTGAGGATCACGTCGGGATGGGCGGCGGTGAATTTGGCCAGGCGCGGAATCAACCATTTGACGCCGAAAGTCGGCAATGTTGCCAGATTGAGCACGCCGCCGGAGTTCTTGTGCGCCATCACCTGAAAGGTCGCCATTTCGATTTCCTTGAGGATAACGGCGACCTGGGTCGCATATTCGGCCCCGGCGGCGGTCAGGATCAGGCGGCGGTTGATGCGTTCGAACAATTTTACGCCGAGATAATCTTCCAGGATGGCGGCCTGGCGGCTGACTGCACCTTGCGTCATGTGCAACTCGTTGGCGGCCTTGGTGAACGACAGGTGGCGCGCCGCCGTATCGAAAGCGATCAGGCAGGAGGTGGAAGGGATGAATCTGCGCATTTTTCTTGGAGCCGAGTAGGTATGTGCTGCAGTGCTTGCTGCCGAGCAGGCACTATACCAAACGCGGCGCCGTTTTTCAGCGCTATCCTCAGCTTTAACTGCGTTACCTTTGGCGCGAACTTCAGCCTGGCTGCGTGGAGAGTCAGGCATGGAAATTATGGCGCTGAACCGAAACGGGTTACCCCCAACAGCTGCGCGGGGTCGAAAACGGTTTGCATCCTGGCGGCCAGCGCCTGTGATTCGGGAGCAGTGTAGCGCTTATAGAACTGCCGGTTAAACGGCCCGACGCCATGTTCAGCGCTGAAACTGCCGTGATACTTATGCACCGCCAGATCGTAGATTTCCTGGCGCAGGGTATGGATGCGCTGCGGCGGGAAGTCGTCCACCAGTTGCTGCGGTACAACCAGGTTGAAATGCAGGCCGCCATCGCCCCAATGGCCGAAATCGAACACTTTGACACCCGGATAACGCTGTTCCAGCAGCGCTATAGCCTCATCGCGAAAGGTTGCCAGTGTTGAACGCGGCACGGCAATATCGAAGGCGATAACTTTGCCTTCCTGGCGCACGCTGTCTGTGATGGCGTGGCGGATACGCCACAAGACGTCGGGTTTGTCGATTACAGCGTCCAGTATCAGGTCGCCGAAACCGGCTTCGAGCCAGGCGCCGAACAGTTTTTCCAGGTCGAAGTCGGCGCTGCGCGGCCGCGCGCTGCTCAATTCGATCAGGAAAGCATAAGGCGGCAGCGGATCGAATGGCGCTTGAATGGACGGGATATGCTGCAAAACCGACTGCATCGCATTGTGCGAGATACCTTCGAACGCGCTCAGGAAATCCGAGAAATTGCGCTCGGCATCGCGCAACAGCAGCGCGGCGGCTGGCAGCGAAGCCGGCACCACCAGCGCCGTGGCGCATTGCTGCGGCAGCGGATGCACCTGCAGCACCGCACGCGTGATGATACCGTAGGCGCCGCCGCTGCCGATGAAGCATTGTTTCCAGTCGGGCCCGGTATTGTTTTTCCTGAGACGATTGGTAAGGTCGAGACGCTGGCCGGGCGGATCGATTAGCAACGCTTCCAGCCCCAGCACGTTATGCCGCACATCGCCGTAGCGGATCAGGCGCGCGCCACCGGTGTTGGCAGCCAGCATGCCGCCTAGCGAAGGATCCGCCGCCAGATCGATGGGGAAGTACAGATCGTGCTGTTTAAGTGCCTGATTCAAATCGGACAGGCGGGTGCCTGCATAGGCTTGCACCACGCGGTCGACCGGATCGATGTCTGTCACGCCCTTGATGCGCTCCATGCTGAGCACCACATCGAGCCCGGAACGATCCGGCGATGCTGCTCCCACCAGGCCGGTATTCGCGCCTTGGGCAACGATGCGGATTTTTTCCTTGGCGCACAGGCGCATCAGTTCGGCCGCCTGCTCTACGCTGGCCGGCCGCGCGATGCAACTCGCCTGGCCATCACCATAACGTGCTCCTTTTTCGTAAGGCTGGCGCTGATCCGGCGCAATCAGGCAACCTTGCGGACCCAGCAGGTCGCTGATGCGTTGCTGGATCAGGTCGATGTCGTTCATGTCAGCCATCAGCAGGATGCGGCGTCTGCCGAGGCGGTCATCTTGAAAATACCCTGGGCGTTGCCGCTATCAAAAGTCAGGTCCAGCTTTTCGCGCCGGGTATCTTCATCCAGGTAACGATCGCGCGAAATGAATTCGTAAAACGATCCTGGTACCTTCATCTCGACCATCATGCCGTTTTCATCGCGCATCAGGCGCGTCACAGTGCTGGCGCGGAAGGCGGTTTGCCGTACCCGGCCGTTCCTGGAAACCTCGATTTTTTCCTTGATGGCGCGGCCCAGCGCGCGTTGCGCATCGGCTACCTGTTCTACGTTTGGGACGCGATCGGTGGCGTGGTTGAAGGCATTACCTTCGGTTGAAATCCAGGCCATCTCAGCCGATTCCGCCAGCAAAATCCGGTATTCGGCAATGGTAGGCAAGTCGTGCTGACGATCGAAGCAAGCTACCAGCACCGGTAAGAGTGCCAGCGCATCGGTTACCGGCAAGGTTTTGCTGGCGCCGAGTTGCTGCAGCAATTGTGCCGAGTGCGCATCGACAGGATCTTGCGAGGTTGACAGGACTTTGTTGACGGTCGCCTGGAATTCGCTGGAGAAGTGGTGCGGGTGCAGTTCGCTCAGGAAAAACTGGGCGATTTCCTCGGCGTCGTCTTCATGTGCATAAGCGCGGCCGGTCATGCTGATCCGTTGCAGGGGATAAATACCGTTCACGTGGTAGCCAAGCGGCTGCAGAATCCGGGTGAATGCAGCTTCGCCAGTCGGCAAGGTGCCGGTGCTGATGCCAAGCACGGTACGCAAAGCGCCATGGTCAAAGCGGACCTTGTTACCGGCGCGCACCGAATCCTGCACATAGTCATTCCCTTGCGGGACAGCTTTCAGCAGTTTCTCGAACAGCAACATATTCAACGCCTGCGCTATTTCTATGCGGGAAACCGTGTCAGAACGTGGCCGCAGGGTGCTGGCCGGGATTTGCAGCAGATCGGACAATTGGCTGGCATGCTCGGCGCCTAGCAGCGACGTCAGCATGAATTGCAGGTTGGTGGAGGACATGCGCGCTCTTTATCGGGGAAGGATAGGCGCAGTGTAAATTTGATTGGAAGCTTGATAAAACGATTAATACTAATGGATCAATGCGTTTTTCTCATGCTTTGATCCAGTTGGATAGTTTTTGACGAAAAAAAAGACGGGTGCAAAGCACCCATCTTCATACCGCATTTGATTGAGGCACCGCGTGGGCAGAAAATCCTGCCCACCCTACAACATCGCGTAGGGTGGGCACCCCGTGCCCACGCGTAACCCCGCAAACAAGCGGTTTAGTTTAGTAACCGATAGCTGCGCCGGCAGGACGACGTGTATCGTTTGCGCCGTAATACAAGCCCGGACGGACGATACCTGATACGCCAGCATCATTGCCGGAGCTGGAGCCACTCACGCCGGCAGCGCCTGGCAAACCGATCATGATCAGTTCAGCCGCGCCCCAAGGTGTTTGCTCCTTCATCTTGTAGCCCATGCCATCCAGGATTTTCAGCGTGTCCGGCGACAGGCCGCGGGTTTCGTAATACACCTCGTCCGGCAGCCATTGATGATGGATACGCGGTGCATCGACCGCCTCTTGCGGCGCCATGCCGTAGTCGATCACGTTCAAGGCCGTTTCCAGCGTGATGGTGATGATGCGCGAGCCGCCCGGGGAGCCAAGCACCATGTAGGTCTTGCCATCCTTGGTCACCAGCGTAGGCGCCATCGACGACAGCGGACGTTTGCCCGGTGCGATCGAATTGGTGGCGCCTTGCACCAGGCCGAACAGGTTTTGCACGCCGGCCTTGACGGTGAAGTCATCCATCTCATCGTTCAGGAAGAAACCGGTGCCCGGAGCGATCACCACGGCGCCGAAGCGGCCGTTGATTGTGTAAGTCGTGGATACCGCATTACCGTCCTTGTCGACGATCGAGTAATGGGTGGTTTCAGGTTTTTCATGCGGCGCCATGCCTGGTTGTACTTCTACCGAAGGCGTGGCTTTATCGGCGCTGATTTTTTCACGGATCGAAGCAGCGTATTCCTTGCTCATCAGACGCTCAAGCGGATTTTTGACAAACGCCGGATCGCCGAGGAACGTGTTGCGGTCCATATAGGAGTGGCGCATGGCTTCGGTCATGTAGTGTACCGAAGCTGCAGAGTGAAAGCCCAACGCCTTCATGTCGTAACCCTCAAGAATGTTGAGGATCTGGCACATGGTGGCGCCGCCGGAGCTAGGCGGCGGAGCGGAGACGAACACATAACCGCGATAGGTGCACGACAGCGGGGCGCTTTCGCTAATCTTGTAGCTGGCGAAATCGGCCGCAGTGATGATGCCGCCGCCAGCCTTGGAAGCACGTTCCACTGCTGCTGGAATCGCGCCTTTATAGAAAGCGTCGGGACCGTTGCGCGAAATGGCTTCCAGCGTCTTGGCCAGATCCTTCTGCACCAGGCGGTCGCCCGGTTGCAATGGTGTGCCGTCGCGGCGCAGGAACAGGCGCGCGGCTTCCGGATCTTTCTTGAACTGGGCGATGGTGGTGTCGAGGATGTCGGTGTCGCCGCGGTTCAGGATATAACCGTCGCGCGCCAGCTTGATCGCCGGTTGCATCACTTGCGCGCGGGTCAGCTTGCCGTATTTGCGTTGCGCGGTATCGAGTCCGAGCACGGTGCCTGGCACGCCTGCGGCCAGATAACCAAACAAGCTGGCGTTGGTGATCGCCTTGCCGGCAGAGTCCAGGTACATGTTGGCGCTAGCCGCAGCCGGCGCCGTTTCGCGGAAATTGATGAAGGTATCGCGGCCATCGGCCAGGTGGATGGTCATGAAGCCGCCGCCGCCGATATTGCCGCAGCAAGGATTCACTACCGCTTGCGCGTAACCTACCGCTACCGCGGCATCAATCGCATTGCCGCCCATCTTGAGAATGTCGACCCCGACTTGCGATGCCAGATGCTGGGACGTCACCACCATGCCGTTCTTCGCCTCGACCGCAGGCGCGGATGCCGCCTGCACCGTGCCCAGCAAGCCCACCAGCAACATCGACGCCGCTAATGGCTTCATCCAATATGTAATACGCATACCTTCTCCCTATTATTAGTGGGCAAGCCTTGCCCCTGCCTTTGAATATGACGCATTGCACGGTAGCAAACCGGCTACCGGCACAAATGAAGTGCGCCACAATTATTGCATTCTCTTGCTCGCCCGGCATGCTTTTTACTTTGCCGGATGACGATATGCGTATTAAGCATAAAATGCGCCCGGTGCATTCAAGCGGATTCACATAAGTTCGCACCTAAAACGTGATTACGCGCGACAGATTTTCGAAGGCCCGCATTCCGGACAGCGATTTCTGCACATACAATACGCCACATGTTTTTAGAAAAATACGACAGTGCTTGCATAAATCACTGTTTTTTTATACAGTGCTACCTGAAGTCTCGAATATCTCATCACTTTTGTCGAAAGAGCAACCATGGACGATAAAAAATCCGCAGCCAACCCGGATAAAAGCAAGGCCCTTGCCGCGGCCTTGGCGCAGATTGAAAAGCAATTCGGCAAAGGTTCGGTCATGCGGATGGACGACGGCGCCGTGGTCGAAGAGGTGCAGGTTGTCTCGACCGGTTCGCTCGGCCTCGATATCGCACTCGGCGTCGGCGGCTTGCCACGCGGCCGGGTAGTTGAAATCTACGGTCCTGAATCGTCAGGCAAAACCACGCTGACACTGCAAACCATCGCTGAAATGCAAAAATTGGGCGGCACCTGCGCGTTTATCGATGCGGAGCATGCGCTGGATGTCGGTTATGCACAGAAATTGGGCATCAACCTGTCCGAACTGCTGATCTCGCAACCGGACACCGGCGAACAAGCGCTGGAAATCACCGATGCGCTGGTGCGTTCCGGCGGCGTCGACCTGATCGTGATCGACTCGGTTGCAGCGCTGACGCCACGCGCTGAAATCGAAGGCGACATGGGAGATTCGCTGCCAGGTTTGCAAGCGCGTCTGATGTCGCAGGCACTGCGCAAGCTGACCGGCAGCATCAACCGCACCAACACGCTGGTGATCTTTATTAACCAGATCCGCATGAAGATCGGTGTCATGTTCGGCAATCCGGAAACGACTACCGGCGGTAACGCCTTGAAATTCTACGCCTCGGTGCGTTTGGATATTCGCCGTACCGGTTCGATCAAGTCGGGCGATGAAGTCATCGGTAACGAAACCAAGGTCAAAGTCGTCAAGAACAAAATCGCGCCGCCATTCAAGGAAGCGCACTTCGATATCCTGTATGGCGAAGGCACATCACGTGAAGGTGAAATCCTCGATCTCGGCTCCGACGCCAAGATCGTTGAAAAGTCCGGTGCCTGGTACAGCTATAACGGCGAACGCATCGGCCAGGGCAAGGACAATGCCCGTACCTACCTGAAAGAACGGCCAGAGCTGGCGCGCGAAATTGAAAATAAAGTGCGTGCTTCGTTGGGCGTGCCTGAATTGGGCGCGATCAAAGCGGACGGTGGCGACAAAGCTGACAAGGCTGCTGCCAAGGCTAATAAAGCGGCTGCTGCCGCAGCCAAGGCTGAAGAGCCGGTTTAATACCTGGGGTATAACAACGATAAATTCGTCATCCCCGCGAACGCGGGCACCAAGGTGGGGAATCCATGTTACTGACTAATATGGATTCCCGCGTTCGCGGGAATGACGCGTTAGCAGTTGTAGGAGTTCGCCTTTAGCGAGAAGGTTAGACTCTGTATTAGAGAATCACCCGCGATCCCGAGATCATCAATGGCAAGACTGCAGATAAGCCTTAAAGCAAGAGCATTGCGTTATCTGTCGGCACGCGAACACAGCCGCATGGAACTGGCGCGCAAGCTTGCGCGTTATGCGCAGGAAGGCGACGACATCGAAGCCTTGCTCGATACGCTGGAAGCCGCAAAACTGTTATCCCAGGCGCGTTTTTCCGAATCCCTGATTCACCGGCGCGCCCATCGTTACGGCAACAGCCGCATACTCTCCGAACTGCAAAGCCACGGCATCGATGCTGATTCACTGGTGAATATCAAAGCCGAGTTGGCCGATGGTGAAATCGCTCGTGCGCGTGAAGTCTGGCGCAAGAAATTCAATCGGCCGGCGGCAGACGCGGCCGAGCGTGCCAAGCAAATGCGGTTTTTGCTGCAACGCGGATTTTCTCATCGGGCGATACAAGCTGCGGTGAAGGGCGGTGGCGATGACGATGATTACTGAGACAGGAAAGCGCACAGCTTTGTACTGACGGATTCAGCATCGTTGGCTTTCGATAGCTATTTTGCAATTGTCGATCAAAATCGCTAAGCCGCGCAAGCTGTGCTACACTTTTGGGGTTTTTTGCAAACCGCAGGAGCGGCAGTTACCATAGAAACTGTGGTAACGATACGCAAATAAGTCCATCAATATGTCTCTGACAACCTCCATTTCCCGCCGAGCGTTAAAGCACACCCGCGCGATTCACATCGAAGCGTTTGTACGCGATGACGACCTATGGGAAATCGACGCGCATGTTACCGATACCAAACCTTTCGATCTTTCTTTGCCGTCCGGAAATTTGGCGGCAGGCCAGCCCTTGCACAGCCTTTGGCTGAGGCTGACGCTCGATCGCCAGTTCGTCATTGTAGACGTCGAGGCAAGCTCTGAAGCGGTGCCCTATAGCGGCTATTGCAATAAAATCGAACCTGATTACAAGAAATTGATCGGCTTGAGCCTGGTCAAGGGCTTTCGCCATACTCTGAGAGAGAATATCGGCGGCGCGCTCGGCTGCACGCATTTAACCGAGTTGGCGCAGATATTGCCAACCGCGGCATTGCAGGCTTTCGGCGCAGAAATAGATCGCCAGGGCGATCCGGCGGTTGGGCAAAAGAAACCGGCCCAGCTCGATCGCTGCCATGCATTACGTAGTGATGGCGCAGTTGTCGCCAAATATTATCCGAAGTGGGCAATCAGCCCTCCAGCAGCAGTTGACTCCCAATCTATTTATCCAACCAAGTAATTTCATTTAATTAAGTGTCAGAAGGGAAGCTCGTATGAAGATCCATGAGTATCAGGGTAAAGAAATTCTCCGCCAGTTCGGAGTAACCACACCGCGTGGCATCCCGTGCCTGAGCGTCGATGACGCGGTCAAGGCAGCTGAAACCCTAGGCGGTTCGGTTTGGGTCGTAAAAGCCCAGATCCACGCTGGTGGTCGCGGCAAGGGCGGCGGCGTTAAAGTTGCGAAGTCGCTGGAGCAAGTGCGTGAATACGCCAACCAGATCTTGGGCATGCAACTGGTGACGCATCAAACCGGACCAGAAGGCCAAAAAGTACGTCGCCTGCTGATCGAAGAAGGCGCCGACATCAAACAAGAACTGTACGTAAGTATGGTAACCGACCGTGTCAGCCAACGCGTGGTGCTGATGGCATCCAGCGAAGGCGGCATGGACATCGAAGAAGTGGCCGCCAGCCACCCGGAAAAAATTCATCAAGTCGTCATCGATCCGGCTACCGGCCTGACCGACGCTGAAGCAGACAGCATCTCGACCAAGATCGGCGTACCTGCCGGTTCTATCGCAGATGCACGCAAGCAATTGCAAGGACTGTACAAGGCATACTGGGATACCGATTCATCGCTGGCTGAAATCAACCCGCTGATCGTTACAGGTTCCGGCAAGGTGATCGCACTGGACGCCAAGTTCAATTTCGACTCCAACGCACTGTTCCGTCATCCGGAAATCGTCGCTTACCGCGATCTGGACGAAGAAGATCCAGCTGAAATCGAAGCGTCCAAGTTCGACCTGGCTTACATCTCGCTCGACGGCAATATCGGCTGCCTGGTGAACGGCGCCGGCCTCGCCATGGCGACCATGGACACCATCAAACTGTTCGGCGGCGAACCAGCCAACTTCCTCGACGTCGGCGGCGGCGCTACTGCTGAAAAAGTGACTGAAGCCTTCAAGATCATGTTGAAGAACCCAGGCCTGAAAGCCATCCTGGTCAATATTTTCGGCGGCATCATGCGCTGCGACGTGATCGCCGAAGGCGTCATCACTGCATCCAAAGCCGTTTCGCTGCAAGTACCGCTGGTAGTCCGCATGAAGGGCACCAACGAAGAAATCGGCAAGAAAATGCTGGCCGACTCCGGCCTGCCGATCATCTCGGCGGACAGCATGGAAGAAGCGGCGCAGAAGGTTGTTGCTGCGGCCAACGGTAAATAATCTAATGTCATTCCCGCGAACGCGGGAATCCATTTTACAGAATGCCCAGCTACGTTTACATGATGTCGAACAAGTCGCGAGGCACGCTATATATAGGCGTAACCTCAGATTTGATTAAGCGCACCTGGCAGCACAAAGAAGCTTTTGTAGATGGTTTTTGCGAGAAACATGGATTGAAAGCCTTGGTCTGGTATGAGAATCACGAAGATATCACCGAGGCAATCAAGCGCGAAAAGCAGCTGAAAAAATGGAATCGGATGTGGAAAGTTCATTTGGTCGAACAATCCAACCCGAACTGGCAAGATTTATATCCCGGTTTATTGAACTAACATGGATTCCCGCGTGCGCGGGAATGACGGATTAAAAAGGAATCGTATGAGTATCCTGATCAACAAAGACACTAAAGTCGTCACCCAAGGCATTACCGGCAAGACCGGTCAATTCCACACCCGCGGCTGCCGCGATTATGCAAACGGCAAGAACGCGTTTGTCGCTGGCGTCAACCCGAAAAAAGCCGGCGAAGATTTCGAAGGCATCCCGATTTTCGCTAACGTTTCCGAAGCCAAGGCCGCCACCGGCGCCAACGTATCGGTCATCTACGTACCGCCTGCCGGTGCTGCTGCTGCAATCTGGGAAGCCGTCGAAGCTGAACTCGACCTGGCCATCTGCATCACCGAAGGCATTCCAGTACGCGATATGCTGGCATTGAAAGACCGCATGGCAAAAGCCGGCAGCAAGACTTTGCTGCTCGGACCAAACTGCCCAGGTCTGATCACGCCAGACGAAATCAAGATTGGCATCATGCCAGGTCATATCCACAAGAAGGGCCGTATCGGCGTGGTTTCGCGCTCCGGTACCCTGACTTATGAAGCAGTCGGTCAATTGACTGCGCTGGGCCTGGGCCAATCGTCGGCAGTCGGCATCGGCGGCGATCCTATCAACGGCTTGAAGCACATCGACATCATGAAGATGTTCAACGACGATCCTGAAACCGATGCCGTCATCATGATCGGTGAAATCGGCGGTCCGGATGAAGCCAATGCTGCTTACTGGATCAAGGACAACATGAAGAAGCCGGTTGTCAGCTTCATCGCCGGCGTTACTGCTCCTCCGGGCAAGCGCATGGGCCATGCAGGCGCCTTGATTTCGGGCGGTGCAGATACTGCGCAAGCCAAGCTGGATATCATGGAAGCGTGTGGCATCACCGTGACCAAGAATCCATCGGAAATGGCGCGTTTGCTGAAGGCGATGCTGTAATCGTTGCTGGATGGCAGGGCTGGTAATTATCGTACGGATAATTGCCAGCACGCGGGATCAAATAGAAAGGGAGCTTCGGCTCCTTTTTTTATTGGGTTGTCGCATCCCGGGATGGTGCCGTCTTTGACTTTGCAATTTGTCTTGCCGTCCTCTGCATAACCAAGGAAAATACTTGTAACAAGGCAATCGTCTGATCTGCCATAACTCTTTTATCGATCATGTCTCCACATATGCCGCTTGAGTTTGCCGCCAAAACGGATATTGGTATGGTGCGAGTACAAAACGAAGACACCGTTGTCGTCGACGATGTCTTGCAGCTGGCGATCCTGGCCGACGGCATGGGCGGTTACAACGCCGGTGAGGTCGCCAGCAGCATCGCCACCGTCGCCATCCAGGAAGAAATCGAAAGCCAGTTGCAGGAATACCGCCGTCTGCAAAAGCCGGAAGCCGAGATGCCGGTTCGCATGTGGCTGATGCAAGCCGTACGCCAGGCCAACAGCACCATCATCAATGCCGCCCGCCGCGAGCCGGAATATCGCGGCATGGGCACTACCCTGGTGGTGGCCTGGTTCGCGCCGGAAAGCAGCGTCAGCATTGCCCATGTCGGCGATTCGCGCGCCTATCGCATCCGCGATGGCTTGCTGGAACAACTGACGCGCGACCACTCCCTGCTGCAAGAACAGATCGATGCCGGCCTGATCCGCGCCGAAGACGCGCAGTTCGCGATGAACCGCAATATCGTCACGCGCGCCGTCGGTATCGACTATCAACTGGTAGTGGAAGTCCATCAGCACGAAGTACAGGCCGGCGACCTTTACTTGCTGTGCTCCGACGGTTTGTCGGACCGGATCGGCGATGCGGATATAGCCAATATCGTCAGCGATGCCCAAGGTGATCTGAAGATGGCATGCACCATGCTTATCAATGCTGCCAACCTGGCAGGCGGCCAGGATAATGTGTCGGTGATCTTGATCCAGGTGCCGGAGAACAAATAAACCTGCGGCGGCAAGCGTAACAAGCGGGTTCGCAATATAAATCCCGAAATTTGCGTATCATTGCCCCGAAACAACATTAAACTGGGGCTTGTGGAAATGTGCAAAACCGGATGTTTGAGCAGCGCCAATTGCAGTAACTGCACCAATAGTTGCGGATGTGGGCGGATCCGCAGTATGGTTTTAAATTAATTTACAGACAGCGTTTCCCAAGAGAGATAGGAATGGCGAAGATCATCCTGACCAAAGGCGGCACCGTACTACAAGAGATGACGCTCACCAAAGAGCGCACCACCATCGGCCGCCGCGCCCACAATGACATGGTCATTGAGAACCTCGCCATCAGCGGCGAACATGCGGTCATCATTACTATCTATAACGATTCGTTTCTGGAAGATCTCAACAGCACTAACGGAACCCAGGTTAACGGACATCCGGTTACCAAGCATTTCTTGCAGCATAACGATGTGATCCAGATGGCTAGGTACAAGTTGTTGTATCAAGTTGATACGGATGAGGAAATCAAGGATAACCGGCCGAAGATGTTTCCGGTACCACGGCCGGATGCCACTATTACTGTGCTGGATGGGCCTAGTGCAGGCAAGGAAATGCTGCTGACTAAGGTGTTGACCACTATTGGCCGGCCCGGTATTCAGGTGGCTATTGTTACGCGCCGGCCGCATGGTTACGAGTTGACCCACGTTGAAGGGCAGACTTATACCAGGGTCAATGACACACCGTTGAGTTCTGGTGCGCGGGCGCTCAAGGATGAGGATGTGATTGATATTGCAGGGACTCAGATGAAATTTTCCTGGAAGGCGGTTTAAGCAATTTACCGCCGGGTGTCCAACCCGCCAATACCTTAATTCTTTGAAGGCAACCCAAAAAAACCACCGTCATCCCCGCGAACGCGGGGATCCACCTTACAGCGCAAACTGGATTCCCGCGTTCGCGGGAATGACGCCGTGGAGTTTATTCAAGATTGCCCGTGAGGTTTTTACACGCTTACCACCCAGAATTTAAGCTCAACGCTAGTGTTATTTGCCTTGGTAATCGCTGAAACTAGGCATGGGCTAGCCGCATCTCATATCTCGACGGCTACACATAAGCCAGGTGTCGGATTCAGTCGCCAACAACGAATACCCATAGTTTCTTTGTGACAAACTTTGTCAGCTTCGCATCGAAACTCTGCCAAATTTCTTCACTTTTCCAGGCTTGAGCGTTTGAAAACCGGAGATTTTCCACTGGCACAGACATTGCTGTATATCCCGTGTAGTGAAGCGAAGCCCCTTTTTATTAACAGGAGAAACAAATGAAATCCATGAAAATGATTAAACGTGCTCAGCGCGGCTTTACCCTGATCGAATTGATGATCGTGGTGGCGATTATCGGCATTTTGGCTGCAATCGCGCTGCCAGCCTATCAAGATTACACAACCCGTGCAAAAATGAGTGAAGTTCTGGTTATGGCTGAGCCAGCTAAACTGGCTGTTTCCGAAACGGCTTCGTCGCTTGGCGGTTTGGCTAACGTCACCGCTACTAATAACGGATATGCATTCCCAGGGGCAACAAATTTCGTTTCTAACGTGGCTATCACCGCTACGACTGGACTCGTAACCGTGACTTCCACTGTTCCAAATGCTACAGGTACTATCACGCTAACTCCAACGGATGTCGGGAGCGGTCAATTGAAATGGGCATGTGCAGGAAGCATGAATACCAAGTTCTTGCCAGCAAACTGCCGCGGCACCTAATTTAATATTGTAAGAAAATTTAAAAAGCCGCCTTTATGGCGGCTTTTATTTTATGGTTGACTAATTTTGAAATAGAGTGAGATAAATTTTTCTCAATATTTGAATGAAACAACACCAGTTAATCTTAACTTTATGCATCATTATTGCTTTGAGTTATATATTGTCTTTTTCTGCTTTTATAGATACAGATAGCCATGATGATCAACGACTGCTGCAAATTTTATTAATATTAATCTCCACATTAATAATTTTAATTTCCAAAATTTCAGTAGAGGTATTTCAACCATCAAAGTTAAATATATTTATAACGGCATTTTTTTTGCTGGGGATAATTTCGAGCATTCATGCATTTTCAATAAAATTTGCATTTTACGAAGAGGCATCGCTGTTTTTTTTATATATCCTTAGCATATATATTGCCAATGAAATAGTAAAAGGCGGAGCTAAGCTAATTGATTTTGTGCTAATTGCTAATGCAGCTGGATGTATACTCTATACCTTCAAATTCTTTGTCATATATGTTTCAGCACTGGCCCTTAGGTCTCAACCAGACCTTATGAATTTGATTCCAGGATTTAGTAACTATCGATTCTTGAATCATACTCAAACTATTACATTACCACTTTTAATATTGTATTTTCTTTTGGAAAGAAAAAATAATAAAGCGAATTTGATGCGAATGATGTTTGTGGGATTTTGGTGGTCACTGTTATTCGTAACTGGCGGACGCGGCACAATCGCCGGGCTTTTGGCAGGAAGTTTGATGGTTTATGTAGTACGGCCGAAATACGCCGCCTCTTTTTGTAGGGGAATGTTGAGTACGAGCATGATTGGATTGGTTGTATATTTTGTATTATTTGTATTTGTTCCATTTTTGGACGGCTTACATCCATTTGGAGCATTCTTTGAACTGGCGCACCGATCGATTGAGGACCCAACATCCGGGAGACTACAACTTTGGCATCGGGCGCTTGAATTAATTTCTGCTAATCCATGGTTTGGAGTCGGCCCATTACATTTTGCGCATTACTCCGTAGACATAAATTCTGGTGCCCATCCACACAATATATTTTTGCAAATTGCTGCGGAATGGGGATTACCTGCTTTGCTATGTTTGTGCATCGCATTTTTTATCGGGATGCGAAATTTGTTACGAACCGCGGATTATATTTCTGATAGCGATATGCGAAACCAAACAATATTTTCCACTTGGGTAGTTATTGGTGTCGCAATTTTGGTAGATAGTCAAGTTTCAGGGTTGGTGGTCATGCCACTTAGCCAGTTGTTTATTGTGCTTTATTTGGGTTGTGCAGTAGGATGGGCACATTCATTTTCCGGGAATAAATTTCCTTTGCACGAAACGACGTCGTTGAAAATTCGGTCACTCCAAAGTGTACTAATCTTAATGTCTGTAGTTGGGATACTGTGCGGAGTTTTGCCGAATTTGGAGGTCTTATTCGGATTCGGGGCTGGGCAAACGGATATGTCTTTGCCACCCCACGGAATGCTTCATCCTCGGATATGGGTGGAGGGATATTTTTAACGGTCTGGAAGGCCCTTGATTCACAACTCTACCACCCAGTTGCCGGATTTTCCGCCATGTTTCTCCATAACCCGCACATCGGTAATCACCATGCCCCGATCCACTGCCTTGCACATGTCATAGATCGTCAACAAGCCGATCTGGACTGCGGTCAGGGCTTCCATCTCCACCCCGGTCTTGCCCACCGTTTCCGCTTGCGCGGTACAACCGATACTGGCATCGCTTTCATCAACACTGAAATCAACCGTAACCCGCGTCAATGCCAGCGGATGGCACAGCGGAATCAAATCGCTGGTACGTTTGGTGGCCATGATCGCAGCGATGCGGGCGATGCCTAGCACGTCGCCTTTTTTTGCCGTGCCTGACTGAATCAGCGCCAACGTCTCAGCCTTCATACGGATGCGGCCGCTGGCGACTGCGATCCGGTGGGTGTCGTTTTTATTGCCAACGTCGACCATATGGGCCTGGCCGGTCTGGTCGAAGTGGGTCAGTTTGGTGCTTGCTGGAATTTTGTCGGTCATGATGATATTTTCTTTAGATGGTGCAGTGAAGCATTAATTGAATTTTTCTAGGCCGCCACTGCATGCTGAAGGTGGAACAATTGTCCTCTGTTAGTATCATAGCATCGTGATTTTGACACTATCCAGTATTCAATGAATCGATTATCGCCATTCCCACAACGATTATTGCTCACTGCGCTCATCAGCGCTTGCTGCGCATTGCCGATGGCGCCGGCATTTGCAGTACAAAACCTGCCGACCCTGGGTGATACCTCACGCGAATCACTATCGCCAATAATGGAGCGCAAGCTCGGCGAAGAAATCATGCACGATATCCGGCGCGATCCTGATTACATGAACGATGCCCCGCTGCTGGAATACCTGAACAACTTCGGCTGGACCCTGGTCGCAGCGAGGCCGGAAGTACGCGGCGAGGCGGGATTCGATTTTTTCTTCTTTGCGGTGCGCGATCCGGTCTTGAATGCATTTGCGTTGCCGGGCGGCTTCATCGGCGTGCATTCCGGCTTGCTGCTGGCGGCACAAAGCGAATCGGAATTGGCGTCAGTCCTGGCGCATGAAATCGGCCACGTGGCGCAGCGGCATATAGCGCGCATGGTGGGTAGCCAGAAGCAGGATTCGATGATCGCGCTGGCTGCCATGTTGCTGGGGGCGCTGGCGATGCGCGGTAGCGGCGACGCTGGCGCGGCGGTGATGATGGGCGGTACTGGCCTGGCGATGCAGCGGCAATTGAATTTCAGCCGCGATGCGGAGCGCGAGGCGGATCGTATCGGGCTGTCGATTCTGGATGCGGGCGGCTTCGAGACCAGCGGTATGGTGGCTTTTTTCGGGCGCTTGCAAACTGCTTCCCGCAATTATTCGGATGTGGTTCCGCCGTATCTGCTGACGCATCCGCTGACCACCGAACGGATTGCCGACATCGAGGCGCGGATCCGTGAACAGCGTTACCGGCAGCGGGCCGATAGCCTGGATTTTCAATTGATTCGAGCTCGCGTGCGGGTGCTGCAGGATGATACCGAGCAGGGCCGGCGTAATGCACAGATCGTTTTTGATACGCAGCTGCAGCAGAATACCAAGCAGCAAATCGTTGCGGCTAAATATGGCATGGCTTTCCTGGCGTTCAGGCAGCGGGCTTATGACAAGGCTGAGGATTTGCTGCAGCAGGCTGTGGCGGCGGCATCGCCGGCGAAGCAGAGCCTGGTGCTGACGGATCTCGGTGTGGAGATCATGCTGGCGACTAATCGCGAAGGCGAGGCGTTGAAGATGGTGCAGCAAGCGCAGCTGCAGTATCCGTTGTCACGCGGGTTGGCGCATCAGTATGCCCGGGTGCTGATTGCTGCTAAGCGTTTGGATGACGCTACTAAATATTTGCGTGAGCAGGCGCAGTTGTACCGGCAAGATGCCGATGTGCAAGATTTGCTGGCTAAGGCTTATTCGGCGCAGGGCAAGCGGGCGTTGCAGCATATGGCTTTGGCGGAGTCTTATGTGTTGACGGGGAGTGTGCCGGCGGCATTGGATCAGTTACGGATTGCGCGTGACTCGGCTGATGCGGGGTTTTATGATCAGTCCATGATCGATGCGCGGGAGAGGGAGTTGCAGGAGCGGTGGAAGGAAGAGTTGAAGGCTTCTAAGGAGCGTTAGTGCTGGGGTGTTTGCTTCGTGGTCCGTTAAATAGGGTCAGGGTCAGACTCTAATGCTGTTCAGCTGAGACGCCAGAGATATCTCCCTCATGCGTCGTTCCCGCGAACGCGGGAATCCATTTTCATTGTTTCACTCGGTAATTTGGATCCCCGCGTTCGCGGGGATGACGGAGCCGCCGTGGCGGCTGGCCACGTCATATCACTTAACTGAACGGCATTGGGGTCAGACTGACCCTATTTAACTATGCCTGGCGGGGTTTTTGTATGAAACCGAAATGGGTTGGGATGTTTTCCGTGGCGATATGCGAGACGGTTAATACCACCCCTGTTTTTTGCCACGTCAGGATTTGACTCTTTGATGGGTTTGCCATCCATTCCAGTAGTGCTTCATCGCTGGCGATTTTTCCATCTATGCGTAGGTCGGCCAGGCATTGCGCCAGGTCGCGATCGTCGATTGCGGCTACCTGGTTGGGGGCGATCAGCAGCAACCGGCCTTGTTCGGTCAGCATGACGGATTCGATTGCCGTCATCGGCTCGCCGGTCTGCAAGACGAAACCTTGGACCGGATCGGTATGGGCGATGTAGGGTGTCAGCTCCAGATCGACATATACGCGTTGCGGGCCATTCTGGAAGTACCAGCAGCCTTGTTCGTCCGCGCTGTAATTGCGATTGATAAAGCCGACCAGCGCCGTGTGCATGATCTTGTCGCCGGGCAGGTTCTGGCGCTGCGTCTGTTCATCGCGCATGCGCCAGGCGCCGCGTGCGTCCAGTCCCAGCCAGCCGTGGCAGTGGGGGACGTTGGGCCATTTCTGCATGGCTTGGGCGACGACTTGATCCATCTTCTTAATTACCTTGCAAAAAACGTAGCATGCGCTGCGGCAGCCAGTCGAGTCGGCCGGGCGGGCCGCCGATGGCGAATCCTACGTGACCGCCTTGCTCAGGATACTCGAGGGTGACGCTGGCGGCTGCCTTGGGCGGCAAATGCTGTGGCGGCAGGAACGGGTCGTTGCGGGCGTTGAGCACCAGCGCCGGTACTGTGATGTCGTTGATCACCAGCTTGGCGCTGGCGCGATGCCAGTAATCGTCGGTGTCGCGGAAACCATGCAGGGGCGCTGTGACGATGTTATCGAACTCGTACAGATCGCGTGCGCGCAGCATTTTTTCGCGATCGAACAGGCGCGGGAATTGTTGCAGCTTGTCGAGCGACTTGCTTTTCATCGTGCGCAGGAACGAGCGGGTGTAGACCATGTTGAAGCCATGCGACAGGGCGGCGCCACCGCCGGCCAGATCCAGCGGCGCGGAAATGGCGCAGGCGGCGTCGATGATTTCTGCCTGGTGCTGGGATTCGCCGAGCCAGCGCAGCAGCGCGTTGCCGCCGAGCGAAACGCCGGTCGCATAGAATTTGCCGAATTGCCGGGTGGCGCGGCTGGCGAGCAGGCGGCGTAGTATCCAGTCGACTTCTTCGGCATCGCCGGAGTGATAAAAGCGCGGCGCCTGGTTGATTTCGCCAGAGCAGCCACGGAAGTGCGGTACCGCGCCCGACCAGCCAAGCGCCGCCAGTTGCGCCATCAGGGCGCGGCTGTAGTGGCTGTCGGAGGAGCCTTCCAAGCCGTGAAACAGCACCACCAGCGGCTGCCCCGACTGGCCATCGACAAAATCGATGTCGATGAAATCGCCATCCGGCGTATCCCAGCGTTCGCGCCTGTAGGCGACCGCCGGTCTGCTGATGCAGGTGGCAGGATAAATGGTTTGCAGATGGCCGCCGGGCAGCCATAGCGGCGCAGGGTAGGAGCTGGGTGAGACGGGTGCAGGCATACTATCTTCTGGGTTGGATCTGTTCAATCTGTCTAATCAGTTTAATCTGTTTAGTGCAACGTAGTGCTGGATACGGCTTCTTCCGGCGCTGCGCCCGGCGCCACCGAGGCGTGGTGCAGCACGATGCGCCAGCCGCGCGGCGTCTTCATATAGATATTGGTCGCCAGGATATGCATTTCGCGATCGGCGTCGCTGGCCTGGTGCAACTCTTCCACCAGGTTATGAATGCTGGTCGACAGATTATGCGTCACATGCAGCTGGCGCGCACGGATATGCACGCCGCCGCGCTCGAACAAGCTTTCGAAGGCGCTCCGGATTGCTGCATGTCCGTGCAGCCTGGGCGCATTCGGATGGATGCAGACGATTTCGTCGTCATCGGCCCATAGCGTCATCATCGCTTCGATATCGGCTCGGCTCATGGCGTCGTAAAAAGCGGTTTCGGTTTCTTCGGCTGAACCGTGCATGAATTTGGCATGTGGCATAGGGGCTCCGTGTTCAAACAGTTTGATCGGCTATCGCAATGCTTTTCCGTCATCAAAAAAGGGAGCCGAGCTCCCTTTTGTTTCGATCATTTCGATCAATGTCCTTTAACCACGGCGCCCGGTTTCAACCGGTATTGCGTGCCGCAGTAAGGGCATTTGGCGCTGCCGTTGCTGTCGAGATTCAGAAACACGCGAGGATGCGAAGACCAGGTCGGCATCAGCGGGTTAGGGCAATGCGCCGGTAAATCCTTGCCGTCTAGTTCAACCGGGGCTTGAGTCGTCGTTGTTGCATTTGCTGCTGTATTCATTTGCTTCTCCAAATTTACCTGTATTTACTTGTACTTAATTTGCGTTGAGGCTGGCTTATTTTCCGACCACGGTAAGCCAGTGTTGATATTTAGGCGATTTGCCTGCCACCACATCGAAAAACATCGACTGCAGTTTTTCGGTGATCGGGCCGCGCTTGCCTTCGCCTATGGTGCGGTTATCGAGTTCGCGGATCGGCGTGATTTCTGCGGCGGTGCCGGTAAAAAAGGCTTCATCGCTGCAATACACTTCGTCGCGAGTGATGCGCTTCTCGATGACTTCGATACCGCTGTCGCGCGCCATGGTCAGCACCGCATCGCGGGTGATGCCGTCCAGGCAGGACGCCAGGTCAGGCGTATAGATCTTGCCGTTCCTGACGATAAACACGTTTTCGCCGGAACCTTCCGAGACGTAGCCGTCGGTGTCCAGCAGCAAAGCTTCGTCGTAACCGTCGGTCAATGCTTCCTGGTTAGCCAGGATCGAGTTGATGTAATAACCGCTGGCTTTGGCACGCACCAGAGACACGTTGACGTGATGGCGGCTGAAGGATGAAGTCTTGACGCGTATCCCTTTGGCCAGCCCGTCTTCACCCAGGTAGGCGCCCCAGGGCCAGGCGGCAATCGCGACGTGGATGGTGTTGCCTTTGGCGGCGATGCCGAGTTTTTCCGAACCGATCCAGATCAGCGGCCGCATATAGCAGGATTCCAGCTTGTTTTCGCGAACCACCTGGATTTGCGCATCGATCAGGGTTTGCAGATCGTAGGGCACGTGCATCTGGAAAATCTTGGCTGAATTCAGCAAACGCTGGGTATGCTCCTTCAGGCGGAAAATCGCTGGGCCTTTGTCCGTCTCATAGGCGCGCACGCCCTCGAAAACCGCCATGCCGTAGTGCAGCGAATGCGTCAGGACATGGATATTGGCGTCACGCCAGTCAATCAGTTTGCCGTCTTTCCAAATCTTGCCGTCGCGGTCATCCATGGACATGTTCAAATCTCCCGTTTTAAATAAGATGGGTTCAAGACCCCCCGTCATCCTCGCGAATGCGTGCACCTTGGTGCCCGCGTACGCGGGAACGACGCTGCCAGGTTTTAAGGTGCGTAAATTGACATTTTAACGGATTCAATCAGGCTTACTCTGTAGAATATTGGTTTCGGAGTGTGTCCTTTGTGGACAGCTATGTGCGCAAAACCGTGTTTCGACAGAGGCTGCTGGAGTAAAATAGCGGCTTTTCCCCACTAGTATTGTCTGATCGACATGAAATTCAATCGACTAAGCGACTTGATCGCGCAAGACCAGCTGCAAGGCCAGCGCGTGTTTATCCGTGCCGACCTCAATGTACCGCAAGATGCTGCGGGCAATATTACTGAAGATACGCGCGTGCGCGCTTCGGTGCCGGCGATTCGCCAGGCACTCGATGCGGGGGCGGCGGTGATGGTGACTTCGCATCTGGGGCGTCCGACCGAAGGCGAATTCAAGCCGGAAGATTCGCTGGCGCCTATCGCCAAACGCCTGGCGGAATTGCTGGGCCAGCCGGTTGAGCTGCGCCAAAACTGGACCGACGGCGTGGAAGTGAAGCCGGGCCAGGTGGTATTGCTGGAAAATTGCCGCGTCAACAAGGGCGAGAAAAAGAATAGCGACGAGTTGGCGCAAAAGATCGCCAAGCTCTGCGATATCTACGTCAACGACGCTTTCGGTACCGCTCACCGGGCCGAAGCTACTACCCACGGCATCGCCAAATTTGCGCCGGTTGCGTGTGCCGGTCCTTTGCTGGCTGCTGAACTGGATGCTTTGGGCAAAGCCCTGAACCAGCCGGCGCGGCCGCTGGTGGCAATCGTCGCCGGCTCGAAAGTGTCGAGCAAGCTGACTATATTGAAAGCGCTGGCCGACAAGGTCGATAATCTGATCGTCGGCGGCGGCATTGCCAATACTTTCTTGTTGGCAAGCGGCTTGAAAATCGGCAAATCATTGGCGGAACCAGACCTGGTTGAGGAAGCCAAAGCTATTATCGAGATGATGGCCAAACGCGGCGCCTCGGTGCCGATTCCGGTGGATGTGGTGTGCGCCAAGGAATTTTCACCTACCGCGGCTGCGCAGATCAAGGATGTCGGCGATGTTGCTGACGATGACCTGATCCTGGACATTGGTCCGAAGACTGCAGCGACGCTGGCAGCCCAAATCGGCCAGGCCGGCACCGTGGTCTGGAATGGCCCGGTCGGCGTGTTCGAATTCGACCAGTTCGGCGAAGGCACCAAAACCCTGGCGCTGGCGATTGCCAACTCCAAAGCCTTCTCGATTGCCGGTGGCGGCGATACGCTGGCGGCCATTGCAAAATACAAGATTACCGACAAGATCGGCTATATCTCCACTGGCGGCGGCGCTTTCCTGGAATTTTTGGAAGGCAAGACCTTGCCGGCGGTTGAGATTTTGTTGCAACGCGCTAGTTAACTAAAGGGATATCGGGGAACTTTGTCATCCCCGCGAACGCGGTCACCAAGGCGGGGAATCCATGTTGCAGCCTAAAATGGATTCCCGCGTTCGCGGGAATGACGGGGTCGCCTAGACGGGGTCGCCTAGACGGGGTCGCCTAGACGGGGTCGCCGAGACGGGGTCGCCGAGACGGGGTCGCCAAGACGGGGTCGCCTAGACGAGGTCCCCGAGACGCTTATATTCATGCTGTACTGAAAGGTTGTCCATGCAAAGAGCTACCAAGATCGTCGCCACTATCGGACCTGCATCCAGCGATGCGGACACGCTGGCGCGGATGTTCGTCGCCGGTGTCGATGTGGTGCGCCTGAATTTTTCGCATGGCAAGGCGCAGGACCATATCGATCGCGCCAAGCTGGTGCGTGAAGTGGCTGCGGCGTGCGGCAAGCAAGTCGCGATCATGGCGGATTTGCAGGGACCGAAGATCCGGGTCGGCAAGTTCGAGCAAGGCAAGATCGAGTTGAAGAATGGTGAAAAATTCATTCTCGACGCCGATTGCGCCATGGGCAGCCAGGAACGCGTCGGTCTCGACTACAAGGCCTTGCCGCGTGACTTGAAACCGGCTGACGTATTGTTGCTCAACGATGGATTGATCGTGTTGGTCGTCGAAAGAATCCTCGGCAATGAAATCCATACCATCGTCAAGATCGGCGGCGAACTGTCCAACAACAAGGGCATCAATCGTCAGGGCGGCGGCTTGACCGCGCCGGCGCTGACCTCCAAGGACATGGACGACATCAAGACCGCCATGAGTTTCCGGGCCGACTACGTTGCAGTGTCGTTCCCGAAGAACGCCACCGATATGGAAATGGCGCGGCAATTGTGCAATGTGGCCGGCGAACCCTACGATCACAAGCCGATGATGATCGCCAAGATCGAACGGGCCGAAGCGATCCCGGTATTGCAAGAAATCCTCGACGCCTCCGACGGCATCATGGTTGCCCGCGGCGACCTGGCAGTCGAAGTCGGCAATGCTGCCGTACCGGCGCTGCAAAAGCGCATGATCAAGATGGCGCGCGTCTCCAACAAACTGGCGATCACCGCGACCCAGATGATGGAATCGATGATCGTCAATGCGGTACCGACCCGCGCCGAAGTGTCAGATGTCGCCAACGCCGTGCTGGATGGCACTGACGCCGTGATGACTTCCGCCGAAACCGCTTCCGGTAAATATCCGGTAGAGACGGTGGAAGCGATGTCGGCGATTTGCCTGGAAGCCGAGAAGTCGGAAGACTGCAAGCTTGACGCCGATTTCCTGAATGTCCGTTTTACCCGTGTCGACCAGTCGATTGCCTACGGTGCTTTGTTTACCGCTCACCATCTGCGCGTCAAGGCGATTGCCGCGTTGACCGAGTCTGGTTCTACCGCACTCTGGATGAGCCGCCACAACATCGATATCCCTATTTTTGCCATCACCCCGAGCGTCGCCACCCAGCGTAAAGCTGCCTTGTACCGTAACGTCCAGACTTTCGAGCTGGCCAAATCGAACGACCGCGAAGCGGTGTTGATGGCCGCGCAGAATTTATTGCTGGCCAAGGGTGTGGTACAACTGGGCGATCTGGTGGTGGTGACGTGGGGTGAGCCGATGGGACAAATCGGCGGCACCAACGCACTCAAGATCATGAAGATCGGTGAGTATTAATGCTTAAACGAGCCGTTCAACGCAGCGTCATCCCCGCGTACGCGGGCACCAAGGTGGGGAATCCAGGTTACGGCATTGGCGCGATAACTAAGGTGGATTCCCGCGTGCGCGGGAATGACGCAGTAAAAGGTATCACAACAGATTTTTATTATCGGAGTACAACATGCCTCTAGTATCCATGCGTCAATTGTTGGACCACGCAGCTGAAAATAGCTATGGCCTGCCTGCTTTCAACGTCAACAATCTGGAACAAGTCACTGCCATCATGCAAGCGGCCGATGAAGTCGGCGCGCCGGTCATCATGCAGGCTTCGGCCGGTGCCCGCAAATATGCCGGTGAAGCGTTTTTGCGCCACCTGATTGAAGCAGCAGTAGAAGCCTTCCCGCACATCCCGGTGGTGATGCATCAGGATCACGGCCAGTCGCCAGCGGTATGTATGGCGGCGATCAAGTCCGGCTTCACTTCGGTGATGATGGACGGTTCGCTGATGGAAGACGGTAAATCGGTTGCCAGCTACGAATACAACGTTGAAGTGTCGCGCAAAGTGGTGGAGTTCTCGCACGCTATCGGCGTCACCGTGGAAGCTGAACTGGGCGTGCTCGGTTCGCTGGAAACCATGATGGGCGACAAGGAAGACGGCCACGGCGCGGATGGCAAGATGACGCGTGAACAGTTGTTGACCGATGTCTCGCAAGCTGCCGATTTCGTCAAGCTGACCCAGTGCGATGCGCTGGCGATTGCGATCGGCACTTCGCACGGCGCTTACAAGTTCTCGCGCAAGCCAACCGGCGATATCCTGGCGATCGAACGCATCAAGGAAATCCACACCCGCATTCCAAACACTCATCTGGTGATGCACGGTTCGTCATCGGTGCCACAGGAATTGCTGGCGGAAATCCGCGAATTCGGCGGCGACATGAAAGAAACCTACGGCGTGCCGGTGGAAGAAATCCAGGAAGGGATTCGCCATGGCGTGCGCAAGATCAATATCGATACCGATATCCGCCTGGCAATGACTGGTGCGATCCGCCGCTATCTGATCGAGAATCCAAGCAAGTTCGATCCGCGCGATTACCTCAAGCCGGCACGCGAAGCGGCCAAGGCAGTCGTGAAAGCCCGTTTCCTGGCGTTTGGCTGCGAAGGCCAGGCCGCCAAGATCAAGCCGGTTTCGCTGGAAAAAATTGCAGAGAAATACAAGAAGGGCGAGCTGGCGCAGATCGTCCAGTAATCAACAGATAGGACCGCATAGGTAATTTTAAAATTAGCGTCTCGGCGACCCCGTCATTCCCGCGAACGCGGGAATCCACTTTTGTACTTAACATGGATCCCCGCGTTCGCGGGGACGACGCTGCTGATAATGTAGCTATGCCGGATTACTTCGATAGATGTCGCAATAATTTACCAGCTTTGGGGATGGTGTATCAGCCATCCTGCAAGCTGGTTTTCTGACTTATGGAATAACCATGACAAGCCTCTACCAATCCACCATCACCTCCCTGCCGTTGCTCGGCCGCGGCAAGGTGCGCGAAAACTATGCCGTCGGTGAAGACAAGATCCTGATCGTTACTTCGGATCGCCTGTCGGCCTTCGACGTCATCATGAATCAGCCGATTCCGGGCAAAGGCAAGGTCTTGAACCGCATGTCCGATTTCTGGTTCGACAAGCTGGCGGCGATTGTGCCTAACCATCTGACCGGGATCGCGCCGGAATCGGTGGTGGCGGCGGATGAAGTCGAACAGGTGCGTGGCCGCGCGGTGGTGGCGAAACGCCTGCAGCCGATCATGGTCGAGGCGGTGGTGCGTGGTTACATCATCGGCTCGGGTTGGAAGGATTATCAGGCGACCGGTGCGATCTGCGGCATTACCTTGCCGGCAGGTTTGCAACAGGCGGCCAAGCTGGCCGAGCCGATTTTCACCCCGGCCGCCAAGGCCGAGATGGGCGAGCACGACGAGAACATCAGCTTTGCCGCCATGGAAAGCCGGATCGGCAAGGAACTGGCTGGCAAGATCCGCAGCATCAGTATCGAGCTGTACAAGACTGCCGCCGACTATGCAGCAACGCGTGGCATCATCATTGCCGACACTAAATTTGAATTCGGTCTCGACCAGGACGGCACGCTGCATTTGATGGATGAAGTGCTGACTGCCGATTCGTCGCGCTTCTGGCCAGCGTCCAGCTATCAGGTCGGCATCTCGCCGCCATCGTTCGACAAGCAGTTCGTCCGCGATTACCTGGAAACCGTCACCAGCTGGAACAAGACCGCTCCGGCGCCGACCTTGCCTGACGATGTCATCGAAAAAACCGGCGCCAAGTATCGCGAAGCGCTGTTCAGCCTGACCGGCGAAACGCTGAAGGATTGATGATGACCAAGGATACTGTGAACCAGCCGCTGATCGGCATCGTCATGGGTTCTTCTTCCGATTGGGATGTGATGCAGCACGCGGTCGCCATCCTGACCGAGTTTGGCGTGGCGCATGAGGCGCAAGTGATTTCGGCGCACCGCATGCCGGATCAGATGTTCACCTATGCTGAAACAGCGCGTGCGCGCGGTTTGCGCGCCATTATTGCCGGCGCTGGCGGCGCCGCCCATCTGCCGGGCATGATCGCCGCCAAAACCATCGTGCCGGTGCTCGGCGTACCGGTACCGTCCAAATACCTGCGCGGCGAGGATTCCCTGCTGTCGATCGTGCAGATGCCGAAGGGCATCCCGGTCGCCACTTATGCCATCGGCGAAGCCGGTGCGGCCAATGCGGCGCTGTCAGCCATCGCCATGCTGGCCACCACCGATCAGGCGCTGGCCGACAAGCTGCTGGCGTTCCGCGCCAAACAGACACAAATTGCCCTTGATATGAAATTGCCACCGGTATGAGCAGTATGCAACACGATTCCATCGATCCGATTGTTCCCACTACCACGCCGGCAACCTGGCTTGGCGTGATGGGCGGTGGCCAGCTGGGCCGCATGTTCACGCACGAGGCGCAAGCCATGGGCTACAAGGTAGCCGTGCTGGAACCTGAGCAGGATTGCCCGACCGGGCATGTCGCCGATCGCCATTTCCTGGCGGATTACAGCGACGAAGTTGCCTTGACCGAGATGGCCGGTTTGTGTGCGGCGGTCACTACCGAATTTGAAAACGTCGCCGCCGAGAGTCTGGCGATTCTGGCGCGGAACAGCTTTGTCGCTCCTGCCGCTGCCTGCGTCTCGGTCGCCCAGGATCGCATGGTGGAAAAGCGCTTCTTTACCGATTGCGCCAAGACTTCGACGGTGCTGCCTGCACCGCATCATCTGATTGCATCGGCAGCGGATATCGATAATATCCCGGCTGATTTATTGCCAGGCATCCTGAAAACGGTCCGCCTCGGTTACGACGGCAAGGGCCAAGCGCGGGTGCGCACCCTGGACGAAGTACGCCTGGCCTTTGCCGATATGAATGGCGTAGCCTGCGTGCTGGAAAAAATGCTGCCGCTGGCCTACGAAGTCTCGGTGCTGGTGGTGCGTGGCGTCGACGGCACGGCAGCGGTGTATCCGATTGCCGAAAACGTGCATCGCGACGGTATTCTGTTTACCACCACGGTGCCTGGCCCGAATGTTTGCGACGAAACCGCCAAGCGGGCCCAGCATGCAGCACTGGCCATCATCGAGCAACTCGCTTATGTCGGCGTCCTGTGCATTGAATTTTTTGTCCTGCAAGACGGTTCCCTGGTGGTCAACGAAATGGCGCCGCGTCCGCATAACAGCGGCCACTACACCATGGATGCCTGCGTCACCAGCCAGTTCGCACAGCAAGTCCGGGCGATGGCGCGCATGCCGTTGGGCGATACCCGCCAACATTCACCGGCAGTCATGCTGAATATCCTGGGCGATGTCTGGTTTGACGGCGACAGCGAACAAGCGCGCGAGCCGGCATGGGACCGGATCCTGGCCTTGCCGGCGGCGCATTTGCATTTATACGGCAAGGCGCAGGCACGCCGCGCGCGCAAAATGGGGCATATCACTTTCATCGCAGCGACCTTGGCAGAAGCCCGGCAGCAAATGGCGGCGGCCTGCGATATCCTCGGCATTGCACCGTAAATGAAGGGTTCGATGAAGGACGTAACTATCGATATGCAAGCAATCCAGCTGGCTGCACGCAAGCTGGAAGCCGGCGCATTGGTCGCGTTTCCTACTGAAACGGTGTACGGACTGGGAGCCGATGCCGAGAATGCGGCGGCGGTTGCCAGCATATATGCCGCCAAGGGACGGCCGTCCAACCATCCGGTGATCGTCCATGTGGCGCCCGAGGCGGACATCGGCTATTGGGTAGAGTCTGTGCCGCCACAGGCGCGGGCGCTGATGGCCGCTTTTTGGCCCGGGCCGCTGACAATGATCTTGCCGCGTGCAGCGCATATCCCGGACCAGGTTTCAGGTGGCCAAAATTCGATCGGTTTGCGTTGTCCTTCTCATCCGGTAGCTCAGGCGTTGTTGCGTGAGTTCAAAGGCGGCAAGGGCGGCATTGCCGGCCCATCTGCTAACAAATTCGGCCATGTCAGTCCGACTACGGCGCAGCATGTGCGCGACGAGTTCGACGCTGATGGCGATAGTCCGATCGCTTGCATATTGGATGGTGGGCAAAGCGAAGTTGGCATCGAGTCGACCATCATCGATTTATCGCGCCTCGCCTCGCATGGACCGGTGCTGTTGCGGCCCGGCCATATCAGCGCCGCACAAATCGGCGCGGTGCTGGGTGTTGCGGTACAAGCCGCCGATGCGGCTGCGCCACGCGCTTCCGGCACGCTCGAGTCGCATTATGCGCCGCGCACCCCGGTACTGCTGGTACCGCCAGAGCAGTTGACAATCACTCTGCAGCAATTGCATCAGGCCGGGCAAAGTCTGGCCCTGATCAATTATTCGGCACTCGCCGTAGAAGCGCCGCCGCTGGCCGCGCAGTCTCCGATGGCCGCCTCGCCTCAAGCCTATGCCCACGATCTTTATGCGGCACTGCGCAATATGGACCATGCGGCGGCCGACCTGATCGTGGTGGAAGCACCACCATCCGACCTCGCCTGGCAGGGAATCAATGATCGTTTGCGCCGTGCTGCGCATGATTCATCTGCCGTACTAGCGGGCTTTAAAAAATAATTTGAGGTAAAAAAGCTACAACTATAGTCAAATGATTCTAAAGCTGGCATAGTGTAAAAAAAGAATAGCACGCACGTTCTTTTTGAAAAATGTGCGTGGAACGATATCTGGCAATCGCAGGTACGCGAATTTGGTAACCGCAGTCGAATAACAGAGCGTTGTCTGGCTTAGCCTGGTCGGGCCAGATCGGTAAAGCGCCATAAATTGGGTTTGTACTGTATTCGCTGCAGGCAAAGATCCCGCTATTAATAATGAAGTGTAACTTGGAGAAGACATATGAAAAAACAATTCAAAGTATTACCAAAGCTGGCAGCCCTGTCCGTGCTGGCAGCATTTGCCGTACCCGCAATGGCGCAACAAGCAGGCGATAACCTCATCAATGCCGGCTGGGCTCACATCGGCCTGAATCAATCCAGCGAACCATTAAAGCTTGGGACCGTCACTGTTCCAAACAGTGGTGCGCATGTTTCCAACGCTGATACCCTTCTTCTGTCTTTCACGCACTTCATTACCGACAATATCGCGGTAACGGCGGATTTGGGTATTCCACCGAAATTCAAGCTCAGCGGTTCTGGCTCCCTCAACGGTTTGGGTCAGCTTGGCACGGCCACGCAATGGAGCCCGGCTCTGTTGGCCAAGTACTACTTCGGCGACGCTAACAGCCAGTTCCGTCCTTACGTCGGCGCCGGTGCTGCGTACGTATGGTATTCAAATGTCAAACTGACCAGCAGCTTGACCGGTCTTCTCGGCGGTGGTGATCCTGGTGCTTCCACCAGCGCCGATCTGAGCAGCTCTTTTGTGCCAGTCGCGAACATTGGTATGGCCTATAATTTCGACAAGAACTGGTCCGCCAACGTCTCCCTGTCTTATGTCCCGCTGAAGACCAAGGCTGATCTGTCTACTCGCCATAGCGATGGAACGACAACGCACGCCACTACTAAAATCACTCTGAATCCTTTGGTTTCGGTGCTGAGTATCGGCTACAAGTTCTAAATCGTCGAAATCGTCGAATTAGGTTTGGATTAAATGCCCTGCATAGTCAGGGCATTTTTTTGCCTGCGTGGATTGCATGTCGGTTGCATGTGACATTCTGTATATCTACGTCGACAAGTGTTAGCAGATTGCGTTAAAGTTAAAGCGTTATCAGAGGGCAACCAGTGGAGAGCAACCATGACTAAGGAAGTTGCAGTATTAGGTGGCGGGTGCTTTTGGTGCCTGGAAGCGGTTTACCAGGAAATAAAGGGCGTGGAGCATGTCGAGTCGGGGTATACCGGCGGTCATGCGGCCAATCCTAGCTATGAACAGGTATGCGAGGGTACAACTGGCCACGCCGAAGTAGTGGCGGTGACATTCGACACGGACAAGATCAGTTTTCGCGAGTTGCTGGAAATTTTCTTCACAATCCACGATCCGACCACTTTGAACCGGCAGGGCAACGACGTCGGCACCCAATATCGTTCTGCGATTTATTACCAGTCGCAGCAGCAGAAGAAAGCTGCGGAACAGGTAATTGCAGAAATGGCCAACGTCTGGGATGCACCGATCATCACCGAGTTGAGTCCTGCGGAAACCTATTACAAGGCAGAGGATTACCATCAGAATTACTTCCGCCAGCATCCTTTACAAGGCTATTGCGCATTCGTGGTCGCGCCTAAAGTGGCAAAGCTGCGGAAGATTTTTACCGAGAAGGTTATCGGCGACTGAGAGTCGGTAGCTGAGAATTTATCCACTGTTCCTGCAAGAACAGTGGATAAATGGAAATATTGATAGCCGTGGATTATTACGAAGCCTGGTAAATATAATCCCGCGACCAGGGCAATGTGCTCGCACTGCGGCCGGCTTTGCGGCAAACGACCTGGTACAGAGACATCCAGTCGCGGTCGAAGCCGTAGGAACTACCGGCCAGATAAATGCGCCAGATGCGGAAGCGGCGGTCATCGACAGCTTTTCTGACCTCATCGGCGCGCGCTTCCAGATTGTCTGCCCAGATGCCGCAAGTCTTGGCATAGTGGCGCCGCAGGTTTTCCACATCGAATACTTCGAGCCCGCCTTCCTGCATGGTTTTCAACACCAGGCCGATATGCGGCAATTCGCCATGCGGGAACACATATTTCTCGATGAATTCCCCGCCGCCGTATGGCGTTTCACCATTCTCGACGTCGGTGGTGGTGATGCCGTGATTCATCGCGATGCCATCGTCCGCCAGCAAGCTGCGGATACGCGAAAAATACATAGGCAGGTTGTTCAGGCCGACATGCTCGAACATGCCGACGCTGGTAATCCTGTCGAAGCTGCCGGTGATATCGCGATAGTCTTGCAAACGAATCTCAACCCGGTCTTCAAGGCCGGCTTGCGCAACCCTTTCCTTGGCTAATGCGTACTGATTTTCCGAGAGTGTGATGCCGACGCATTTGGCGCCGAATTTTTGCGCCGCCCGCAATACCAGGGCACCCCAGCCGCAGCCGATATCCAGCAAGGTTTGGCCCGGCTGCAACTGGATCTTGGTTAGGATATGATCGATTTTCTTGATTTGCGCGGTGGCCAGGTCTTCATCGCCATTCTCGAAATAGGCGCATGAATAGACCATGTTCTGGTCCAGCCACAGCTTGTAGAAATCATTGGAAACGTCGTAGTGATAACGAATCGCTTCGGCATCTTTTTCTTTGTTGTGGCGGAAAGTCCGGGTGATGCGGGAAAATTTGCCATCCGCTTTCAGGGTATTGGCTGCCAGTGCGTTGCCGACGGCGATGATTTCCTTGATCTTCCCTTCAACTTCGATTTTGCCTTCGACGTAGGCCTCGCCGAGATTGGCGAGGGATGGCGTCAGCAGGTAAGACAGAGCGGAGACATGCGGGACGCGTACGGTAACCTCCGGCGCCGAGTAGGTGCCAAAGTCAAACCGCTGACCGTTCCACAATTCGAGCCGCAATGGTAGCGCGGCACGGTGACGAACTTCATTAACCCAGTTTTCAAGCCTCTTTTCCCAGAACACGATTTCTCCTCCGGTTAAATACTTGTAACTTGTAACAAGCGTACCTCTTTCAAGCGTACCTCTGCCAAGCGGTCAGCGCCGACCAATAACAGTGCGTTAAGGCTGCAGGCGTTGTCGCTGCCAGTTGCCAGTTGCATCTAAGGTATACAAAATCCGGTCGTGCAAGCGAGACCGACGTCCCTGCCAAAATTCTACCGTATCCGGTAAAAGTCTGTAGCCGCCCCAATGATTTGGCCGCGGCGGGTTATCGCCAAACTTTTGTTCGGCCTTTGCGTACTCGGCTTCGAGCATATCGCGGCTGGCAATCGTCTGGCTTTGCGCCGAGGCGATCGCACCGAGCCGGCTGCGCAATGGGCGGCTGTGAAAATAAGCGTCGCTCTCGGTTTCGGAGACGCGTTCGACCCGGCCTTCGATGCGCACCTGGCGCTCCAGCGCTACCCAGTGAAACAACAGTGCGGCGTAGGGATGCTCTGACAGTTCGTGACCCTTGCGGCTGTCGAAATTGGTAAACCAGGTGAAGCCATGTTCATCGAATTGTTTGATCAGCACGATGCGCGACGACGGCCGGCCATTGCTGCCCACCGTCGCCAGGCTCATGGCATTCGGTTCCGGCACTTCTGCACGGATGGCTTCATCGAACCATTTTCCGAATTGCGTAATCGGATCGGCGGCGCTGTCTGCTTCGGACAGACTGGCCTGGCTGTAGTCGATACGGAGATCGGCGATGGATGAGGCCGATGGGACCGACGGGGCCGAGGGGATCGACGGGTTCCTGGTCTGGCTCATGCTGAAATGCCTCGACGTTGCTGCATTGCTGCTCCGAGCTGTTGCATCTGCTGCGGATTGAAAATCCGCTTTGCCATGGGTGCGATCCAGGTTTCCTCCTTTTCCATATGGGCAGAGTAGATGGTGGAAAATTGCTGGACCTCTTGCGGCGACAGCTGCGTTTCCGGCGTTGCCGCGCCGCCGTCGGCGATATGCGCCAATTGCCGGTTCAGGGAATGCCAGAGGCTATCCATCTGTTGATGCTCTGCCAGGATTTCGGGCGTCAATTTTTGCAGCACGGCGGCATCTTCCCCGGTCGCTGTGGCGCGCAACATCGGCAGCAGGTCGTGTTCCTCATCGGCATGATGATGCGGGGCGGCTTGATTGAAATAGCGCATGACGCTGTGGGCTGCTTGCTGTGCCTGGGCATCGTTGCCGTGTTGCGGCACATGGTCGAGCAAATTCTGCAGCGTGGTTAGCTGTTTGCGTATCCGGTCGTGGCAGTGCTTGAGGACGGCTATCGGCTGGCTGAAATCTGGCGCGGTGTCTATCAGGGCGTTCGGCATGGTGATGTATCTCGTGGGGGAAACTGGGCGCTCGCGGCGGGTAGGTGTTTATTTGATAATATATCGAGTGGTAGCGACAAATATCGATATAACCATATTAAAACACTTCAAAATAATTCCGTCTTGCAGAGCCGGTAAAATAGCGTCAATAGCGATATCCGGCCGTTCTTGGATATTTTGGTAATTGCCCGTATGTCTTTTTTGCTCCCGATCATGCCTTCATCTGTCGTATCAAGCGCTTCCGGCGCATCTGCTCCTGTCATCGACCTCGAAGAGGTTGACTTCGACCGGCGTTTTGGCGGTATCGCCCGCCTGTATGGCGCGGCCGCTCTGGCGCGTTTCCTGCAAGCGCATGTCTGCGTGATCGGGGTTGGCGGTGTCGGTTCGTGGGCGATCGAGGCATTGGCGCGCAGCGCGATCGGCAATCTGACCATGATCGACCTGGATAACCTGGCCGAATCTAATATCAACCGTCAGATCCATGCGTTGACCGATACGCTCGGCCAGGCCAAGGTAAGTGCGCTGGCCGCGCGTATTGCCCAGATCAATCCGTACTGCCATGTCACTGAGGTGGAGGATTTCATCACTGCTGACAATTTGCCCGAAATGATTGGCGAAGGGCGTTACGACTATGTGATCGACGCCATCGATAACGTGCGCGCCAAAGCAGCCTTGATCGCCTATTGCCGCGACAAGGGCATTCGGCTGATCACGATTGGCAGCGCCGGTGGGCAGGTTGATCCGACCTGCATTGAAGTGCGCGATCTTGCCAAGACCGAACAAGAACCGCTGCTGGCGAAGGTGCGCAAGCGCCTGCGTTCCGAGTACCGGTTTCCGCGCGGCGATAAAGTACGCTTCGGCATCGATGCCGTGTTTTCTACCGAGCCGTTAAGTATGCCGCTTAGCGAAGAAGTGTGCGCGATCGATGCCGACGCCGCGCCTGGCGTTACCGGCCTGAATTGCGCCGGTTACGGTTCGGCGGTGGTGGTGACCGCGACCTTCGGCCTGGTGGCAGCCGGCCATGTCATGCGCAAGCTGGCGGCGGATGTGGCAGCGAATGTGTCAGCGAATGTGGCAAAGACGCCGGCCATTACTTGACTTGCCCATGGTGTCTAAATAGAATCGCGTGGACTATCTTTGTAGGAGATCCGGTTTTGGACAGTTGTACCAGTACCTGTGGATGGGCGCGCAGCCCGACGCAATTCGCCTGCTTTTAGTCGACCATAACTACAGCCGGTGAATTGACACGCTGTAGTATCCCGGGCGATCTCGCATCGCCGCCCTGTGCCCAATATATATACCCCATCCATTCGTTTGTTTGATTTGCCAGCTGATCTTCAGTCTCTGAAGCAGCGATGCGCACTCATGGAATGCCGCCAGCTGGCCTGGCGATGCACATAGAAAGGTAGTGAAGATGGATTGGAAAATATTTACCTTGCGAGTCTTGCTCGCCTTGACCTTAGGTTCGCTGATTGGCGCAGAGCGTCAAATGCGCCAGCGCATGGCGGGTTTGCGGACTAATGCCCTGGTATCGATCGGCGCGGCGCTGTTTGTCATGGTGTCGGCATTCGAATCGGATCCGCAAGGCGCGACCCGGATTGCCTCTTATGTAGTGTCCGGTATCGGTTTCCTCGGCGCCGGCGTCATCATGCGCGAAGGGATTAACGTGCGTGGACTCAATACCGCTGCGACTTTATGGTGTTCTGCTGCGGTCGGGGTGCTGTGCGGGCTTGGCCATGCGCTGGAAGCTGCCATCGGCGCTGCGGCAATTCTGGGCGCCAATGTACTGTTGCGAGGCGTCTCCCATATGATCAATCGCCAGGATCTGCATAGCGCGACTGAAATCGAGCAGGTATATCGCCTCTCTGTAGTATGCCGGCCTGAAGATGAAGTACAGGTGCGGACCTTGATGCTGCATATGCTCAATGGCATGCCGCACCTGGTTGTGCAGTCGCTGCATAGCGAGGACCTGGCTTCCGGTACCCAGCTGGAAGTACGTGCGGACTTGATTACTTCACCTAGCAATCATTTGCAGCTGGAGCAGATAGTCAGCCGGGTCAGCCTGGAGAAGGGCGTCAGCGCTGCCCGCTGGGCTGTATTGAACTCTGTCGATGTGTAATAAGTAGGGATGTTAGTTAGTACTGTTAGTAAGTAAGGAATTGGAGAAAAGAAGTAAATCGAAATATTTTTAACAAAGTACTTGCGGGGATGTGAGAGGGTTGCTATAGTTCGCCTCCCGTTGAGAACGACGCGAAAGAAGCGAAGCAGCTGAGAGGTAAATAGGCTGTTTTTGCGGGCGG
>NZ_JAGQED010000032.1 GCF_018304965.1 Collimonas antrihumi | reverse complement strand
GAAGATGCCACAGCGAACATGGAAGCTGGCAGCCAACCAATTCGCCATCATGTTCGGCGAACGCTTTACCAACGCAATTGACTAACTATGAAATTCTGATCCCGCACACAGAATTCCTGACAGGTCCCCAATATTTTTTATATGGAATCGAAAATTTCCTTATCGTGAACCGACGGGTATGCTGGCACATCCGATCGTCACGGCAATGCGAATTGCATGCATTACGTTATCAGCTTTCTCGTGTTCTTGTTTGTATACGGTCTTTTCGAAGGAATTCTTATTAGCTACTCGACGCGAATTCACTTAGGAGACCGTCTTGAAATTCCAGTTCTTATAGTGACTGGCATCGCTGCAATTTTTTGCGGGAACCGCTATCGGAAAATGTCACCAAAACGACGCAAATAAAAAAACAGGGCGCAAGCATATGGCGCTTTCCACCCTGCCAGTCCAAAACACTACATTGCTTAGTGCTTGAAGCGCGCTTCAGCCAGCTTGTCTGCTACCACGCTGGTCGGCAAACCTTCCGCGTCGGCGCGTTTGAAAATCTCGCCCAGGGTCACGCCGATTTCACGCACGTGGGCTTCGACATCGGCTTCCGGTTTGTCGTAGTACTCGTAGCAAACCTTGATGATGCCGCCGGCGTTGATCACGAAGTCCGGCACGTACAACACTTCTTTGCGACGCAGCAGTTCGCCCACTTCAGCGGTGGCCAGCTGGTTGTTGGCAGCGCCGGCAACGATCTTGGCTTTCAGGCGCGACAGGGTCGCCGGGTTGAGCGTGGCGCCCAGTGCGCATGGTGCGTAGATGTCGGCTTGTACGTCATAGATGGCGTCGGTTGCCACTACTTCGGCACCAAACTCGGTGCGCGCACGTTCTAGCGCTGTCTGATCGATATCGGTGACGATCAGCTTGGCGCCGGCGGCATGCAGGCGGCGCGCGTAGTCGTAACCGACATTGCCCAGTCCTTGTACCGCAACCGTCAAGCCTTCCAGCGAGTCGCGTCCCAGGTAATGCCTGACCGCGGCTTGCGCGCCGACAAAACAACCCAGTGCGGTGAACGGCGAAGGATCGCCGCTGGCGCCGAGGCCGGCGACGTATTTGGTCTTGGTGGCGATGTGCGCCATGTCGGCCGGGCTGGTGCCGACATCTTCCGCCGTGATGTAACGGCCGCCGAGGCGTTCCAGGGCTTCACCCATGGCCTCGAACAAGGCGGGTGTCTTGGCGGTTTTAGGATTGCCGATAATCACGCTTTTGCCACCGCCGATAGGCAGGCCGGCAACTGCATTCTTGTAGGTCATGCCGCGCGACAGGCGCAGCACATCGTTGACGGCGACGGCTTCGCTGGCGTAGTCCCACATGCGGCAACCGCCCATGGCCGGGCCGAGGTTGGTGTTGTGGACAGCGATGATGCCTCTGAGGCCGGATTTTTCTTCGGAAACGAAGACCACTTGCTCGTGGTTGTCGAAATTCAATTCATTAAAAATGAAGGTACTCATGCTTTTGGCTCCGTGCGGATAGCATTCACTCGTCCGGGTAGGGCGGGCTATGGTTTTCCGTTATCTTCGGAGTCTGTCGGGTTGAGGGGATCGAAGCGAAAAAATAGCTGGGCGAGGACAGATTTTGCCGGATTCGCAGTGTCAATAGCCTAGCTATTGACCAAGAAGCCGGTGAAATATGGACCGTTCAGCTATTTTTGCAGCCGATCACCTCAGCCCGATAGACTCCAGGGGTTAAGGTCAGTGATACGGGTGTTTGCGGCGGGTTGGCGCCGGTCAACGGGTGAGGCCGTGATTGTGTCACGCAGGTGAGAGTGTAATTTATCGCTATGTGAAACTCAATTGAGTTCAATGGTTTGTTCCGGTATACCTTATAGAAATTGCCTTAATGGCAATTGCTAATCATTTAAACTGCCAATTAAAGCCTGCATTTCAAATGCAGATGCTGCATGCGGCGCACAATATAAATGACTTGCGAGTGCCGCCGAACAATCGGTTGGAAGCCTTGAAAGGCGGGCGTAAGGGACGGTACAGTATTCGCGTCAACGATCAGTGGCGTATCTGCTTTCGTTTTACGAATGGCAGTGCAAGCCATGTTGAAATTGTCGACTATCATTGATGAGGTCCACCATGACCAGGCAAATTGCTCTCGCAACACCCGGCGAAATTCTCAATGAAGAGTTTCTATTACCGATGAATATCAGCCAATACGCCCTGGCAAAAGCCGTGCATGTACCGGCTCGACGTATCAACGAGATCATCAAGCATGGGCGAGCCATCACGCCCGATACAGCGTTGCGCCTCGGCCAGTATTTTGGCATGTCTGCGGATTTCTGGAGCAACCTGCAATCGCATTACGATCTGGAAACGCGCCGCGCGCAAATGACAGAGGAGTTGGCAGCCATCAAGCAACTGCAGGCGGCCTGATATGGTGCGGTTGCTCAGCAAATGTTGGTTTTTAGCTAAACCAGTTTAGTCAGTTGAATCCCGCGCTGCCGCCTCACGCAACTTGTCTTTTTTGCTCTTTCTTTTGCCTTTGATGCCGCCGTTGGCGGTGTCGGTGGGCGATTCAGTGCTGGCTGAAACTGCAGTGACGACAGGCTCGAACCCGGCAATCTGCTCGCGCTCGCATCTCAGATGATGGCGCTTTTCTATGAGGCGGAAATGGGCTTCGGTATCGGCGCTGATGAAGCTGATGGCGATGCCGCTTTTGCCAGCCCGGCCGGTACGGCCGATGCGATGGGTGTAGTCCACCGCCGAGCGTGGCAGATCGTAGTTCAGGACCACCGGTAATTGTGCAATGTCTATACCGCGGGCGGCGACGTCGGTGGCTACCAGCACTTGCACTTTGCTGGCTTTGAAATCCGCCAATACCTCGTCGCGTGCGCCTTGGCTGAACTCGCCATGGAAGGCGGCGGCTTTGATGCCTGCCCGATGGAGTTTTTCCGCAATGTGTTCCGCTGCGTATTTGGTGGCGACGAAAACCAGTACCCGGCCCCAGTTGTTTTCGCGTAGCAGATGCCGCAGCAATTGGGTGCGGCGGCCGGCGTCGACTTGTATCGCGCGTTGCTGGATGGCTGGCTGGTTTTGTTCTAGTGCAGGAATGGCTATGCGGGCCGGCTGGTGCAGCATCTTGGCGGCGAGTGCGTGGACTGCGGGTGGGAACGTTGCTGAGAAAAACAGGTTTTGGCGTTGCTTGGGCAGCAATGCCAGGATGCGTCCGATTTCGTCGGCGAATCCCATGTCGAGCAGACGGTCTGCTTCGTCCAGCACCAGTGAGGATACCGTCGCGATGCTGAGGGCGTTGTGATCAATCAGGTCAAGCAGGCGGCCGGGTGTTGCGACCACGATGTCGACGCCGCCGCGCAGATCCATCATTTGTGGATTGATCGATACGCCGCCGAACAGGGCGGCGATTTTTAGCGGTTGCGGGCTGGTTTGGGCGAGGGTGCGGATGGATTCTGCGGTTTGCTGAGCTAGTTCGCGGGTTGGGACCAGGATCAGGGTTCTTAGCCGGCGCGGTTTTTCGGTAGGGGTTTCTAGTATTAGTTGCAGTAGCGGTAGGGCGAATGCGGCGGTTTTTCCGGAGCCGGTTTGGGCTGCTGCCAGTACATCGTTGCCGCGCAGGATTTCGGGGATTGCCGCTACCTGGATCGGGGTTGGCGTGGTGTAGCCGCGTGTGCTGATGGCTTGCAGGATGGCGGGGGACAGGCCCAGGTTGGAGAATGACATGATGGTGGGCCTTGACAGCTTGAGGGGTAGCTATCTTACCATTTGCGTTGATTAATACGTTTGCTACTCCGTGGAGACGTGCGCCGGTACTCGACAAACGTTTGACATCACTCAAACCAACGGCGCCAACAACAACTGCAAATCCTCACTACTAAACTTGATCGCCAACGCCGCATCGCTACCCAGCACACCTTCCGCCAACGCGGCCTTGCGCGCCTGCAGCTCAATAATGCGTTCCTCAATGCTGCCTTCAACCACGATCTTGTAGACGAACACTGTCTGCTCCTGGCCGATACGATGGGCGCGGGCAGTGGCTTGTTCCTGCACTGCGGGGTTCCACCACGGGTCGATATGGATCACGGTGTCGGCGGCGGTCAGGTTGAGGCCGACGCCCCCGGCTTTGAGGCTGATCAACAGTAAGGGTACGGTTTTGCTCTGGAATTGCGCTACCAGCTCGCCGCGTTTTGCCGGCGGCGTCTTGCCGGTCAAGGCCAGCCACGGAAGTTGCAAAGCATCGAGTTCGACCGCAATCAAGTCCAGCATTTCGGTAAATTGAGAAAACACCAGAATACGCCGGCCTTCCGCCACCAGTGCCGGCAGCATGTCGCGCAGCAGTTCCAGTTTGGCGCGTTCCATGCTCGCCGGGTGTTCCATGCCTTTCAGCAGGAACGGATCGCAGCATACCTGCCGTAGCTTGAGCAGGGCGTCGAGAATCGTGATTTGTCCGCCGGCAAAGCCTTTGCGTTTGAGGACGCCGCGTACCTGTTCGTCGGCGGCCAAACGGACGCTTTCGTAAAGATCGCGTTGCCGACCTTGCAATTGCACGCGCTTGATTGCCTCGCTGCGTGGCGGCAGTTCGCTCGCTACTTCATCTTTGCGGCGGCGCAGGATGAACGGCCTGACTCTTTGCGCCAGCAATTGCGCGCGCAGGGTTTGACCACCATACTCGATCGGTTTGCGCCACAAGCGCGTGAAGCTTCGCATGTCGCCGAGGAAACCGGGCATCAGGAAATCGAATTGGGTCCACAGTTCTCCCAGGTGATTTTCCAGCGGCGTCCCGGTGATGCACAATCGATGCCGCGCGCGCAAACGCCGCACGGCGCCGGCGCTGCGGGCGGTGGCGTTTTTCACGGTCTGCGCTTCGTCCAGGATCAGCATGTGAAACGGCTGTGCTTCTAGCGTGGAGCGGTCGCGCCATAGCAACGGGTAAGTAGTTAGGATCAGGTCGTACTCAGCCATGCGAGAAAAATCGCGATGGCGCTCCGGCCCTTGCAGCGCAAGCACACGCAAATCGGGCGCCATGCGCCTGGCTTCGGCCTGCCAGTTGAAGATCAGAGAAGTCGGCAACACAACCAGTGCGGGCAGGTCGAGACGGCCTGCCTGTTTCTCGATTAGCAAGTGAGCCAGCGCTTGCGCGGTTTTCCCGAGACCCATATCGTCGGCCAGGATGCCGGCCAAGTGATGCTCACGCAGGTATTGTAGCCAAGCCACGCCGTGTAATTGATAGGGGCGCAGGGTAACGCCAAGGCCGCTCGGCGCTACGATGGCCGGCGGTGTGCCGGCGCCTTGCAGTCGTTGCGCCAGCGCGCGCAGGCCGGCGTCGCCTTGCAATTGCCAGCTGCCGTGGTTGCCGGCGCGTTCGCGCTGCGTATCCAGCAAACTCAGGCGCATTGTCTCGAGCCGATAGGCGTCCCAGGATGACAGCAGCAGCGGACCGTCTTTGCGTTGAGGGTCGGTCAGCAACTCCAGCATGCTGCCGATTATTGCCTTGAGCGGCGCCGCCCGGGCTTCAATGCGTTTGCCGCCCGGTGCTCGCAGCTTGATCAAGGCGTGATCGTCGATCAAGGCAATCTGTTTGGCGTCCAGCCAGCGCCCGTCGCGTTGCAGCAGATGGGCCAGCAACGGCACCAGATCCACCATCTCGCCTTCGATTTCAATGCCCAGGGTCAGCAACCACGAGCCTTCGCCGGCAGGCAGACCCAAGGCGGTTACCATCTGCTCGCGACCCCGCATGCGCGCAGCAACTTCCTTGCCAAGTACCTGGCCGGTCTCGGGGCTTACGATCAGGTGCCAGACATCCACCGGCACGCTTTCATGCGCAAAACCGGGACGTACCACGATAGCCCAGCCTTTTGCCTGCAGATCCGGCAATTGCTCCGCCCAGAAATCGCCGAAAAAATCTTCCTGCACCAAAGTCCAAAGCGACGCCAGCGTTTGCCCCGCGTCCTGCGCAGCGCTTTCCGTGCGCCATTGCAGAGTATCGCTCGGCAGCGGGTGCAAGCCCAGGTCCCACACCAGGTCCAAGGCGTCGGCTTCAGCCCCCAGGTCGCGCAGCAACAGGCGTCGACCTTGGCTGTCTTCCACCGTTTGCGCCGATGCCGGGCGGCGATTCAGCAGCGTGGTAGGTGCTGCAGTCTCCCACTGCAAGCCATCGTCGGTGACATACGTCCAAGTGATTTGCGCCACTGTCACGTTGGGGCCGCGCGGGCCGAACGGACCGGAAGGGCGCATTCCCAGGAGGCCGTCGCCGCGTCCCAGGGTTTGCAGCGTCAGGCGCGGCCGGAAGTGGCCGACGGTGTCTGCAACGACATTCATCTCGGCGAAAAACGGACGGCTAGTTCGCCCAGATCGCCGTAGCGTATTGCGATGTCCTGCGCCACCGGCAAGCCGAAACTGCCGGTGTAGGAGCCGGTGATAACGGCTTGTCCGGCCTGCAATCCCTGCCCCGCAGCGCGCAGGAACTCTACCAGCCAGTACAGCGGAGCGCGTGGATTGACGGCAGGATGGCGGCCACTTAGCTGGTTTGTTTCCTGGGTTGCAATGCTGATTCGGATCGCTAATTCGGTAGCAGCATGCGCAGCTTCCGCATCCGCCAGCGGGCCGAGGTACAACCCTTGGTTGAGTAAACCGTCAGCCAGATTTTCAATAAAACCCGCTTCATCCGGTTCGCTGTAGCGGCTGTCTATCAGCTCGAGTGCAAGGTAGGTACCGCCGATAGCAGCATCAATTTCCGTTGCCGAGTAGGGCGAAGATCGCGTCGGCAGATCTTGAGCGAGGACGAAAGCCAGTTCCGGTTCAACCCGGACCTGGCCGTCGCGTACCCACGCCGCGCACGCGCCACCGCTGTAGACGGTGCGGGCATAGATGGGGGCCAGCACGGGTTGTCCATCGACAGGCAATCCGCATTTCCACGCGATGATCTTGTCGCCCAGCTGTTCACTCACGAGAGCCTGCACTGCGAGCGCTGCCGCAGCATCCAGTGGTCGCAAGGAGGGCGGCAGGCGTGCGCCGCGCGTGCCGGATCGGCGCCGTTCTGCGAGGATGGCTGCGGCGGGCAGGGAGTTATGAGTTTGAGAAGTCATGCTTTATGGACGTATGCGGTAATGATATTCATATTGTTCATCGAACCCGAGTTTTCGATACAGCGCAATTGCCGGCAGGTTATCGGCAACAACCTGGAGATATGCGCGTGTAGCACGTTGCGCCTGTCCCCACTCCAGCAGAGCTGTAACGAGCTTTGTCGCAACGCCACGACGGCGTGCATCCGGCGCGACGACAATATCGAACAGGCCGACAATCCCATTCTCTGCTACCGCCAGAGCATAGGCAACCGGCGTTTCATTCTCAATGAGCGTGGCGAACGCGGCTGGCATCGTGATCGCCGCGAGCATACGGTCATGCACCGCCCGCGAGCCGGATGGGACGCCGTTTGCTTGCGAAAAACCGGCACTCCACGTATCGTTTGCAGCGGCTTCAATCACCACATCGCGCGAAGTCGACGCTAGTGTCGAGGTCGCCAGCGATGCAGTCATGACAAGTGTACGGTCGATTTTACGATATCCTGCCTGGTCGAGTGCGCGGTCCGGTTCGGCGCCGGCCAGCGGCGATAAGCGAAAAATCGCTGGCAAGCCATGTCTCGCATAGAAATTCTCTACGACCCGCAGTGTTTCGCCGAATGCCACCGTCGGACGCAAGGCATTGGCAGAATTCGCGCGCTTGGTATATCCCTCGGACAGACGTAATAACCAGCCACCGCAAAGCGCAGATTTTTGCGCCGGCCATGCATTAAACGCACGTTCCTCAAGTGAGCTGATGAGATCGAAATCCGCGGACGGTGTTGTCATCTTGTTTTGCTGCTGTAAGTGGCGGAAAGATATTCTAACCGGTATGCGTATCCGAATTTTTCAATCCATGCCGATGCGCCAGGTGTACATTCATGCTTATCCATACTAGGATCAGTACACTATGCCTTTCCTTCAGCAACGCGCTCATACCCTGAGCGCATTTTTCCTGGCTCTGATGACTTCCACTTCTACCCCTACTTTTGCAGCGCCCCTTCCAACGCCGCCAGTCGCTGCCAGGCAAGCATGGCAAGAAACCCGGCATGGAGAAATCGTCACCGACGACTATCACTGGCTGCGTGAAAAAGCCGATCCGAGGGTGATCTCCTACCTGAAAGCGGAGAATGCCTATACGCAGGCAATGACCAAGGAGCTGGCGCCGCTGTCGAAAAAACTCTACGGCGAAATAAAGGGCCGCATGAAGGAAACAGATCTGTCGGTGTCGACCCGGCGCGGCAATTTTTACTATTACAGCCGCACCGAGGCCGGCCAGCAGTATCCGATCATTTGCCGTCGGCTTGCCAAGGCCGACGCCGATTTTGCCTATGACGCCAACGCCACGGAAGAAATCCTGCTGGATGAAAACCAGCTGGCCAAGGGCAAGAAGTTTTTTGAGGTTGAGAGTTTTTCAGTCAGCCACGATGACCGCTACCTGGCGTACTCCACCGATACCACCGGATATCGGCAATATCAGTTGCACATCAAGGATCTCCGTACCGGGCAATTGCTGGACGATTCAGTGGAGCGCGTCACCAGCCTGGCATGGGCCGCCGACAGCCAGACCTTGTTCCTGGTGCAGGAAGACGCCACCACCAAGCGTTCTGATCTGCTGCTGCGTCTCAAGCTTGGCAGCAAGCCGGTCGAGGTGTATCGCGAAGCGGTGGAGCAATTCAACCTGGACGTCGGCATCAGCGGCGACCGCAAATTCATTGAACTGGAAGCGCAAAGCACCGACACCACCGAAGTCAGCCTGCTACCGGCAGACCAGCCGGAAGGCAGCTTCCATTCAGTGCTGGGGCGTGAAACCGGGCATCGCTACCATGTCGATCATCGCGATGGCGAACTGTTCATCATGACCAACAAGGATGCCAAGAATTTCCGCCTGGTGACAGCGCCGTTGACAACTCCGAGTCCAGATCATTGGAAAGAACTGGTAGCGCATGATCCCGCGGTGTTGCTGGAATCGTTCGAACTGTTCCGTGATTTCCTGGTGGTCAGCGAAAAGTCGGATGCGCAAGAGCGTTCCCGCATCTACAATTTTGCCGATCACAGCTGGAAGACCGTGCAGTTCGATGAAGCGGTATACGCCTCGCACCCTGGCGGCACGCCGGAATTCACCTCACGTCAATATCGCCTGATGTACGAGTCGCCGGTTACGCCGTCGACGGTGTTCGATGTCGACATGGCGAGCGGTCAGCGCGTAGTACTGAAGCAGCAGGAAGTGCCTGGCTACGATCCCGCTTTGTATGAGACCAGGCGCCTGTGGGCCACCGCGCGTGACGGCGTCAAAGTGCCGCTTTGGATCGTCGCCAGGAAGGGCATCAAGCTGGACGGCTCGGCGCCATTGCTGCTGTATGCCTATGGTTCGTATGGCATTCCTGCCGACGCGAGTTTCTCGAACAGCCGCGTCAGCCTGCTGGATCGCGGCGTCATATTCGCCGAAGCGCATATCCGCGGCGGCAACGATATGGGCGAACATTGGCATGACGATGGCATGCTGATGCACAAGAAGAATACTTTCAACGATTTCATCGACAGCGCCGAATATTTGATCAGGCAGGGCTGGACCAGTCCGCAGCACCTGATCATCGAAGGCGGCAGCGCCGGTGGCCTGCTGATGGGCGCAGTCACCAATATGCGGCCCGACCTGTTCCATGCGGTGCACGCGGCGGTGCCGTTTGTCGACGTGATGAACACCATGATGGATGCCAGCCTGCCGCTGACCACCGGCGAGTATCTGGAATGGGGCAACCCCAACGAGAAGCCGGCCTACGATTACATGCGCAGCTATTCGCCGTACGATAATATCGAGCGCAAAGCCTACCCTCCCATGCTGGTCACTACCGGCCTCAACGATAGCCAGGTGATGTATTGGGAGTCAGCCAAATATGTCGCCAAACTGCGCGCCATGAAAACCGACCATCACACCTTGCTGCTCAAGGTCAATATGGGCGCCGGCCACGGCGGCGCTTCCGGCCGCTACGATGCCATCAAGGAGCGTTCGTTCGAGATGGCGTGGATGCTGTCGCAGTGGGGCTTGCTACAGCCTGGTAAACGTTAAGCGGATCACGGAAAAAATCATTAGAACCATTCAATTTGCCCGGGATTGTCATGCAATTTTGAGGAAAACATGCTTGCAATGAATAGTCGCGGAAGATGGCTCGGCTTGGCCGCATCGGTCATAACGGTTGCAATATTATTGAGTGGCTGTGGCGGCGGCCAGGCAATTAACGCTGGCCACCCGCCGCCAGCCAATGTCGATTTCAGCAAACGCAAGGCGTTGGTAATTGGCGTCGACGGCATGCAATACGAGAAGCTGCAAGAAGCCATCACCGCCGGGCAGGCGCCGAATATCGCCAAATTCCACGTCGCTAAAACTTATATCGGCGGCATCGTCGGCAGTCCGACCGAACAAGCTACCTATAGCGGACCGGGCTGGACCACCATCCTGACCGGCGCCTGGGCGAATCGGCACAAGGTCACGGCAAACGACGGCAAGCTACGCAACCAGGCCGACAGCGTCTTCAAGCTGATCAAAAATGCCGATGCCACACGGCGTGCCGCCAGTATCGTCAGCTGGAATACCATCAACGACAATTTTGCCCGCGATATTGATCTGGGCTATATAGATCTGGCAGAAAAATGCAACGACGTCGATCAATGCGTAGCCGACAAGGCCAGCGGCGCGCTGCGTTTCGGTGATTTCGATTTTGTGTTCGCGCACTTTGATGAACCGGACAAGACGGGACACGCCGTCGGTTTTGTTCCGGCCTATCAAGCCGCGATCCAGATTGTCGACGGCCAGGTGGGACAAGTGCTGACAGCGCTGCACCGTCGCCAGCAAACGCATTCTGATGAGGACTGGCTGGTTATCGTTACACCGGACCACGGCCGTGCTTTGCCGGATGGCCATCATCATGGCGGTCAGACCTTAAGCGAAAAAACCACCTTCATCGCCATCAACAAAACCGCCAATGCCCAGCTCAATGCGCCGGTCAAGGATCCCGCAGACAGCAGTTTCAATGGCCTGTACGGCAACGCTACGCAAGCCGATATCGTACCCACCGTGCTGGCACATATGGGTATCAAGCTGGATGCCGCCAATTACCATGTCGATGGCGTACCGCTGACGGGCGCACTCGGCGTGCGGCAGCTGACGGCCAAGGCCGATAACACTGCGCGAAGTGTCACGTTGCAGTGGCGCGGTCCAGATGCGCCATCCGGCATGCCGCTGACGATTTATCGTGACGGCAAGCAGATCGCGCAGCTGAGCGACACCGCAACTACCTATGTCGACCAAGACTTGCAGGAGGTTCAGGATGGCGCCGTCGATATCAACTATAGCGTGATGCTTAACGAGATACCGGCGGCTTATCTGGCGCGCGTGAATTTCAGTGCACTGGTCACGCCTTAGCCGGCGACTCGACGATTACCGGTTATTACCTGGCAAGCCAGTCCGGCAAGGTTTTATGAAACTCGGCCGGCTGCTCCATTTGCGGCGCGTGGCCGAGGCCGGCAAACTCGATCAGCGTCGATTGCGGGATCAGCTTGGCGGCCTGCTTGCCACCGCCTTCATTTGATTACCTGAGAGGTAATCGACCGTGCCTGGTTTGGCGCGGAGAATGCAACTGTCGACAACGACAAAGCAGTTCTCCCCGAACCAACCAATCCTATCCTATCCTTGAATGGAGCACGATCATGACCAGCGCCACCAACTCCACTACCGCCAAGAACATCGCAAATGAAGCTTCGTCCATCGCCAGCCGCTATATCGCAGCCTGGGACGAACCGGACGCCATCCGCCGCCGCGCGCTGATAGCGACGGTGTTTACCCCGGAAGCAACCTATGTCGATCCGATGACGCGCAACGCCGGCCACGACGGGTTGGATGCCATGATCGGCGCAGTGCAACAGCAATTTGCCGGGTTGCGCTTCAAACTGCATGGCAAGCAAGACGGCCATAATGATGTCGTCCGCTTTTCCTGGGCCCTGGCTGCCGATGGCGCAGAGCCGGTTGCATACGGCACCGATATCGTGGTGGTGGCGGAAGACGGACGCATCAGCAGCGTCACGGGCTTCCTGGATGCGATGAACTTGCCGGCTTGAAGCCGTCTCCAGCGAACCGCGGGCGGTTTTTTCGATATCCAGATAAACTGCCCGGTAATCCTTTGGAGCCAAATTATGGGCGTACAGCAAGCCATGGTGAAGGCGGGCTCGGTGAAGCCGGTCGTAGTGAAACAAGGCGCAGAACCGGCTGCACCGAATCGCTATTTCAACGACTTCGCGGCAGCATTGCGCTATTGGCGCGACAAGCGTGGCTACAGCCAGTTGCGCTTGTCTACCGAAAGCCAGATCTCGCAGCGCCACATCAGCTTCCTGGAAAGCGGGCGATCGCAGCCGAGCCGGGAATTGATCCTGAAGCTGGGGACGGTACTCGACATCCCGCTGCGGCAGCGCAATGTGATGTTGCTGGCAGCCGGTTTCGCGCCGGCCTACCAGGAGCGGAAATTGACCGATCCTGAGTTAAGCTCGGTCAAGCAGGCGCTGGATTTCATGCTGGCCCAGCAAGCGCCTTATCCGGCACTGGTGGTGGACCGCTTGTGGAACCTGGTGATGAGCAACGGACCGGCAGCCATGATGATAAGGTGGCTGCTGGAGTTGCCGGAGAACCAGCCGATTCCGCGTGAAGGCATCAACGTTCTGAAGCTGATGCTGGATCCGCAAGCCATCCGGAAATATTTGGTGAATTGGCAGGATGTCAGCGCCGATCTGTTGCATTGGATACAGCGCGAAGCCATGAGCGACGGTCCGGGCAGCGAGGCCACCAGCCTGCTGGAACAGTTGATCGCGCTGGCAGGCATCAAGGCCGCCACGCAGACGCCGAATCTCGATACCCGCGTCTTGCCGTTCCTGGCGATGACGATCAGGAAGGATGATGTGGAATTGAATCTGTTCACCTCGATCGCCACCATGGGAACGCCGCACGATGTTACTGTCCACGAGTTGCGGATAGAATCATTTTTCCCCGCCGATGCAGCGACGGCAGCATGGTTCAAGAACCGTGCCTAGACCAACTATGGCTTTACAATAAGGACGCTGCAAAAGATTCAGCCCGATATATTTGTCAAACGCATCCATAAAATTATCTGGAGGAAGCAAAATGGCAAGGAAAATGCTAGGTCTGGCAACAGTAGCAACCTGCTGCGCAGCGTTTCTGGCCGGCTGTGCCGGGCCGCAGCCGATAGAGGTTCCCGCCAATCTGAATGTAGCGCCGACGCAGGCTTTGTCGCTGGAACTAAAGGCGACCGGCGTGCAAATTTATCAATGCGCCACCGCAAAAAACGACGCTTCCAAATTCGAATGGCAGTTTATGGCGCCGGAAGCCGATCTGTTTGACCAGGGTGGGCAAAAGATAGGCTGGCATTACGCCGGTCCGAGCTGGGAATCGACGGATGGCAGCAAGGTGGTTGGCGCAGTGCAGGCGCAAAACACCGGTCCCGACGCCAATGCCATTACGTGGTTGCTGCTAAGCGCAAAAGCGACCTCCGGCACCGGTGTCTTCGGCCAGACGCAAAGCATCCAGCGGTTGCAAACGGTTGGCGGTAAGGCGCCGATGGACGGTTGCAATCAAGCCGTGCTCGGCAAAGAAGCGCGTGTGCCTTACCGAGCGATATATCGTTTCTACTCCGCCAAATCGTAAACTGCCAGGCACCGCGATGAACTGATCAGCGTTTGGCCGACCCAGCCTCTGCCGCTTTTGGCGCAGGCGACGTCGGCTGGTTCATCAGTTTGATCATCAGTTTTTCAAAGGGCGGCACGTTAACTTCGCGCTCCACGGTTGTCGAGCTGCCTGTGCCTGCGAGGGTAATGCCGCAGATATCGCCAGTCCCAGCATGATCGAGTTGGAGGCGCCGCCGACTGCTGTCAACTGCTCACTTTGGCCGCCAGCACGCGAATATCCTGGCCGCCGGAGTTGAGGACATCGAGGGTTTCACCCTTGAGCAAGGTCACCGAGATCGGTACGTCCTTGATCTTTTCGACCTTGCGCTGCGCCCAGCGTCAAGACCACTTTATGTGCGCAACGCATGTGGGCGCGCGCCCTCGCTTTTTTCCCCATTTTTCCACTCCCGTAGTATCGACATTGATAAACCGAACTTGCTTGTTTTTTTGTTGTGCCTACATCGCGCAAGTTGAGATCAGATCATCGAGAAGCTATCTCGACTATTGACCGGACCGGATTCAGTCAACGCAAAGACCGTGCCAGAATTTTTCCAGGCAGGAATCATGGAAGAAATGGTGAAGAAATCGAATTACGATTTATATCGAAAATATATTGTATACATATGAAAAGCCGTTTTTGATGCCAGACCGCGATGCATCAACGGCAATTGGAGTTGTTCAAGGCAGGGCCATAATTGGCGAAAAATAACGCTGTTTATTGGTGAGTCCCGCGCCAAATTAGGGATGCCGGGATCAGGAAAGAGCCGGATTAGTGCGTATCGATGTGTCGGAATAGCGACACATTTTAATAAGTTGTATACACTTTAAAGAGGCTGCGGTATCTATGCGATATCGAGTATTTCAGCCAGGTCCACGTCGTGTTCGTCGTCGCTCAGGCGCAGGGCGCGCTCGATATCGAGCAGATGGTGATTCATCATTTTGACGGCCTGCGCGGCATCGCCGGCGGCAATCGCGTCGATCAGTTGTTCGTGTTCGTCGTTCGGGCAGGCAGTCTTGCCCGGCGCCTGATACAGCGCGATGATCAGGGAACAGCGCGATACCAGTTCGCGCAGGAAGCGGGTGAGCACCGGATTGCCGGCGCTCTCGGACAACAGGATATGGAACTCGCCGCCCAGGCGTATCCATTTGGCGTGATCGCCGGAATGAAAGGACGCATGTTCTTCTCTCACGATCTGACGCAAGCGAGTGATTTGCGCGCGGGTGGCGTTGGTTGCCGCCAGCGGCACGATCGCTGCTTCGATAGCACGCCGCGCGGCGAAGATTTCGCGCGTTTCCTGAGGCGTCGGCTGGGCAATGATGGCGCCGCGGTTGGGGCGCAATTCGAGAATATGATCGTGCGCCAGACGCTGGATCGCCTTGCGCACGATGGTCCGGCTGACGGCAAACAGGTCGCACAGGCTGGATTCGGTCAGCTTGGTTCCAGGCGGCAGGCGCTGGCTCATCACCGCTTTCAGGACGGAGTCGTAAATCTTTTGGTCGACAATGCCGCTGCCGCGTTTGGTGACGGCTTTGGCCGGCGCGGAAGCCGCGTCGCCAGACTTACCAGACTTTTTTTTCATGGGTCTCATTTCCGTTTGGATTGCAAGCCTGTGCTCATGCTACCGCAAAATCACAGGCACAAACCGCGCCAGATGCTTTCAGCCTTCCCGTATCGGCCTCTGGCATGCAGTTTGCTTTTGTAAGGACTTTATGCCGGCAAATCATTGCATTTTAAGTCGGCGATAAGCATAGGAATTGATGTAGCATGTTGCTAGCATCGCATGCGCTGAAACGCGCACGCAGGACGGTAAGGTAACAACGCTGCAGCAACGCTGGAATCATTTTGCAACAGTCTTTTACTGGTACAGGCAAAAGAAAGTGACTTCAACCATACCGCGTCTGGAAATCGCCCATATCCGCAAAGCCTATCCAGGCGTGCTGGCGAATGACGATATCAATCTGTGCGTTGCCCCCGGCGAAATTCATGCTGTTCTCGGCGAGAACGGCGCCGGTAAATCGACCTTGATGAAGATTATTTTCGGCACGGTGAAACCGGATGCCGGCGAGATTTTCTGGAACGGCGAGCAAGTGCATATCGCCAATCCGCATGTGGCGCGCAAGCTCGGCATCGCCATGGTGTTCCAGCATTTTTCCTTGTTCGATACGCTGACCGTGGCGGAAAACATCGCTCTCGGCATGGCATCTGATGTCAGCATGCCGGAGTTGGTCGCGCAAATCCGACAGACCGGCGAAAAATACGGTTTGGAGCTGGAGCCGCATCGCCATGTGCATACGCTGTCGGTAGGCGAACGCCAGCGGGTGGAAATCGTACGCGCTTTGCTGACCAATCCGCAACTGCTGATCCTTGATGAGCCAACCTCAGTATTGACGCCACAGGCGGTAGACAAACTGTTCGTCACCCTGCGCAAGCTGGCCGCCGAAGGCTGCAGCATACTCTACATCAGCCACAAGCTCGATGAAATCCGCGCCCTGTGCCACATCGCCACGGTGATGCGCAACGGCAGGGTCACCGGTAACTGCGATCCGCGCAACGAAACCAGCGCCGGTTTGTCGCGCATGATGATTGGCGATGAGCTGGTGCGCTTGCAGCGCGAACGTAATCCAGATTCGCAACGCAGCGAGCGCAAGCTGCATATCAACCGCCTTAGTTTGCCGAAAGCGCATCTGTTCGCCACCGAGCTGCACAATATCGAATGCGAAGTGCGGGCCGGTGAGATCGTCGGTATCGCAGGTGTCTCCGGCAACGGCCAGCAGGAATTGCTGGCTGCGCTGTCCGGCGAAGATCAGCGCGCTGCGCCCACTATGCTGATGCTGGCCGGTCGTGCCGCCGGTCACCTTGCACCTAACCCGCGCCGCGCGCTCGGCCTCGGACTGGTGCCGGAGGAAAGACTGGGCCGCGGTGCGGTGCCGACCATGTCGCTGGCCGCCAACATGCTGTTGTCGCATCAGAAGACCCCTTACGTCAAACGCGGCATGATCGATTTTGCTTACACCCGCAATGCTGCCGCAGCTATCATTACAGGCTTCAAAGTCAAGGCGAGCGGCCCCGATGCGCTGGCTAAAAGTCTGTCCGGCGGCAATCTGCAGAAATTCATCGTCGGCCGCGAGCTGGACCGCAAGCCGAGCGTATTCATCGTGGCGCAGCCGACCTGGGGCGTGGATGTGGGCGCCGCGGCGCAAATTCACGCGGAAATCCTGGCGTTGAAAAAGGAAGGTTGTGCGGTGCTGATCATTTCTGAAGAGCTCGATGAATTGTTTGCCCTGTGCGACCGGCTGCACGTGATTGCCAAGGGCAAACTGTCACCGTCGATCCAGATCGAGCAGGCTACCCGTGAGCAAGTCGGTTTGTGGATGAGTGGCCTGTGGCAGGACGGGCCAGATGGTCAGGAGGCCGCGCATGCGTAATTTGTGGCCATGGAAACTGGAGCTGCGCGGCACGCCATCGCGTTCGATGACGTATCTGTCGCCGCTGATTGCGATTGTGATGACCATGTTGCTTGGCGCATTGCTGTTCATTGCGCTGGGCAAGGATCCGCTGGCCGGCTTGAAAGTATTCCTGATCGATCCTTTCAACGGCAAGCGCGCCATCAGCGAGCTGCTGCTGAAATCGATCCCGCTGATATTGTGTGCGCTGGGCCTGGCGGTATGCTTTCGCGCCAATGTCTGGAACATCGGCGCCGAAGGACAATTCACTGTCGGCGCGCTGTTTGCCGGCGGCGCGCTGGTGCTGATCGATGTGCCTGGGCATGCGATTCCCGGCGGCATCGGCTTGTTACTGATGATCGTCGCCGGTATTTTCGGCGGCGCTTTCTGGGCCAGTATTACGGCGTTGTTGCGTGACCGTTTCAACGCCAACGAAATCCTGGTTTCGCTGATGCTGACCTACGTCGCGCAATTACTGCTGATGTATGCGGTCAACGGGCCGTTGAAAGATCCGAACGGCATGAACTTCCCGCAATCGAAAGTGTTCTCCAGCGAGTTCATGCTGCCGGAACTGATCAGCGGGACACGCCTGCATATCGGCTTTGTCGTCACGCTGGTGCTGGCGGCCGTGATGACGGTGTTCGTGACGCGCAGCTTGCGCGGCTTTTCGCTGTTTGTCGGCGGCACCGCACCTCACGCGGCGCGTTATGCCGGTTTTTCCAGCCGTAGCGCATTGTGGACCTCGTTGTTGATTTCCGGCAGTTTCGCCGGCCTGGCGGGAGCGTTTGAAATTGCCGGTCCGATCGGCCAGTTGCTGCCGTCGGTGTCGCCGGGCTACGGCTTCGCCGCCATCATCGTCGCCTTTATCGGGCGTCTGCATCCGGTCGGCGCGGTGCTGGGCGGGCTGGTGATGTCGCTACTCTATCTGGGCGGTGAACTGGCGCAATCGCGGCTCGGCCTGCCATCGGCAATCACCGGCGTGTTCCAGGGCATGTTGCTGTTCCTGCTGTTGGCCAGCGATACCTTGATCGATTATCGTCTGCGCCGGAAAGTCGAGGTTTAAACATGGAACAATTCGCTTCTCTTATCGCCGCCTCGATCAATGCTGGAACGCCGTTGCTGCTGGCGGCGCTCGGCCTGCTGATCAACGAGCGTGCGGGTGTCCTCAATCTCGGCGCGGAAGGCATGATGCTGGTCGCCGCCATCGCCGGCTTCGCGGTCGGCTACACCACGCATAGCCCGATGCTCGGGTTCATGGCCGGCGCGCTCAGCGGGGTCTTGATGGCGGCGCTGTTTTCCTGGCTGGCGCTGGTACTGGCGACCAACCAGGTTGCCACCGGGTTGGCGCTGTCGATTTTCGGCGCCGGCTTGTCGGCCTTTATCGGCCAGCGCTTTGTCGGCCTGGCGTTACCGTCGCAAACGCTGTCTATCCCTGTACTCAAGGACATCCCGTTTCTAGGCCAGGCACTGTTCCAGCAGCATTGGATGAGCTATCTGTCGCTGCTGTTGTGTGCGGCGATTGCCTGGTTCATTTACCGCACCCGTGCCGGCCTGATCCTGCGCGCCGTCGGTGAATCGCCGGAATCGGCGCATGCCCTGGGTTATCCGGTGCGCTGGATCCGGTTTGCCGCGCTGATGTTCGGTGGCGCTTGCTGCGGGCTGGCCGGCGCCTATCTGTCGCTGGTGTATACGCCGATGTGGGTCGAAGGCCTGGTTTCCGGCCGTGGCTGGATTGCACTGGCCTTGACTGCGTTTGCCACCTGGCGTCCGATCCGTGTGCTGCTCGGCGCACTGCTGTTCGGTGGTGTCACCATTCTGCAGTTTTACCTGCAGGGCATAGGAGTGACGCTGCCTTCGCAAATCTTGTCGATGCTGCCGTATGTAGCAACCATCGTGGTGCTGGCGTTGATTTCACGTAATCCGGACTGGATTCGCCTGAACATGCCGGCTTCGTTGGGCAAGCCTTTTAAACCGGGTGCAAGTTAAGTAACCAATGCAACCAACTAGCAGACCAGTAGCAAGCTGATCAACCATCCATACCAAGGGAGATACAAATGAGGATTTCACGCAGGGCATCACTCGCAATGCTCACAGCGCTGGCCGCCGCCACGCTGATCGGCTGCGGCAAGAAAGATGAACCGGCAGCGCCGGCCGCTTCTGCTTCGGCGCCGGCTGCAGCGCCAGCCAAGGCCGAACCGCTGAAGGTCGCTTTCGTCTACGTCGGCCCGGTCGGCGACGCCGGCTGGACCTTCGCCCACGACAAGGGACGCAAGGCAGTCGAAGAAAAATACGGCGACAAGGTGAAAACCACTTTCGTCGAAAACGTGCCTGAATCCGCTGCCGATGCCGAGCGTGTTATCCGCCAGCTGGCGGTCGACGGCAACAAGATAATCTTCGGCACCACGTTCGGTTATATGGAAGCGATGCTGAAGGTCGCCAAGGAATTCCCGGACGTTAAGTTCGAACACGCGACCGGGTTCAAGACTGCCGACAATCTGGCGCAATACGATGTCCGCACCTATGAAGGCGCTTACCTGGCTGGTGTAGTGGCAGGCAAGATGAGCAAGTCAGGCAAGCTCGGCGTGGTCGCTTCGGTGCCGATTCCTGAGGTCATCCGCAATATCGACTCCTTCACCTTGGGTGCGCGCTCGGTCAATCCGAAAGCCACCACCCGCGTAGTGTGGGTTAACAAATGGTTCGATCCGGGCAAGGAACGCGAAGCAGCTACCACGCTGATCGGCCAGGGTGTTGACGTGCTGATGCAAAATACCGATTCCGCCGCCGTGGTGCAGACCGCGCAGGAAAAAGGGATATATGCCTTCGGCTGGGATAGCGACATGACCAGCTTCGGCCCGAAAGCGCATCTGGCGGCATCGATGATCAACTGGGGCGTGTACTACACCAAACGCGTCGGCGAAGTGCTCGACGGCACCTGGAAAACCAGCACCAGCTGGCTTGGCCTGAAAGACGACGGCATCGATCTCGGCGCCTTCAATGCCGTGCTGCCGGTTGAGGTCAGAACGCTGGTTGCCGAACGCAAGAAGGCCATCATCGACGGTAGCGCGCCGATCTGGAAAGGTCCGGTTGTCGACAATGCCGGCAAGGAAGTGGTGGCTAAGGATGTTGTGCCAGATGATGGCTTCCTGCATGGCATCAAGTTTTACGTGCAAGGTGTAGAAGGCAAGGTGCCGGGCTAATCGTGCAAGTTCCGGATCGGCGTTTATCGCAAGGTCGATCCGGGCATTTAAAAGGGAAAAATAAAGCATGAAAAAACAAATTTCCAGTATTTCACCGTTTCAAACCGCCAAAGTCTTGGCAATTCTTTATTTCGCTATTTCTTTGCCGATGATTGCTCTCATGAGTTTGCTTTATGCATTTATGCCCGGACCTAAAGCACCGACGGGCGTGATGTTCATACTGCCGTTTCTTTATGCAATCTTCGGTTTCATTTTCACAGCGATTGGCGCATGGATTTACAACCTCATTGCAAAATGGGTTGGCGGTATTGAATTCACTGTCTCGGAAATTGAAAATTCCTGATGCTGTGTTAAAACGGGACTGCGCGAAAGAATTTCGCGTAGTCCCGCATGCACGATCGAGTTCGAGTCGAATTGCCCTTTTAGAGCTTGATCAAGTTCCCATCCATCAGTCGCGTCAATCCAAGGGGGTTACCGTCTTGCACGGCTGTCGGCAGTAAATCTGCGGGAAAGTCCTGATAGCACACCGGCCGCAGGAAGCGATCGATGGCGCTGGCGCCGACTGAGGTGCTGCGGCTGTCCGAAGTTGCGGGGAACGGGCCGCCATGCACCATCGCGTAAGACACTTCAACGCCGGTTGGATAACCGTTCACCAGGATGCGGCCGGCTTTGCGTTCCAGTGTTGGCAGCAGTTTCCTGGCCAGTGCGTGATCTTCATTATCGAGCTGCAGCGTGGCGGTCAGCTGGCCGGCCAGGTGTTCGGCTACGGCGCGCATTTCTTCTTCGTTCTGGCAGGCGACAATCAATGAGCTGGGGCCGAAGATTTCATCTTCCAGCTGTCCGGTCGCCAGGAAGGTTGCGGCATCGGTGGCAAACAATGTAGCCTGGGCGGCGCATGGGGCACCTGCCGGCAGACCTTGGCCGAGAGTGGTGACGCCGGCAACTGCGCTCATGCGTTCGACGCCGGTGACATAGGCGCTGTGGATGCCAGGTGTGAGCATGGTGCCGGCGGCCTTGGCTTGTAGTGCATGCGATGCGGCTTCTTGAAACTGCGACAGGTGTTCCCCTGCCAAGCCGATTACCAGACCCGGATTGGTGCAGAACTGTCCTACGCCCATGGTCAGCGAATCGACGAAAGCGCTGCCGATTTGCGATGCCCGTGCCGCTAATGCATGCGGCAGCAGGAACATGGGATTGATACTGCTCATTTCGGCGTACACGGGAATCGGTTCGCGTCGTTGTGCTGCTGCGCGCATCAGCGCCAGGCCGCCTTGACGCGAGCCGGTAAAGCCGACTGCTTTGATGGCTGGGTGGCTGACTAATGCGTGGCCGACTTCGTTGCCGTTGCCGATGATCAGGGAGAACACGCCTTCAGGCATTTTGCAGGTAGCGACTGCCTGTTGAATTACGCGGCCGACCAGTTCCGAGGTTCCTGGATGGGCGTTGTGCGTCTTGACTACCACCGGGCAGCCGGCGGCGAATGCCGCGGCGGTGTCGCCGCCGGCTACCGAGAATGCTAGCGGGAAATTGCTGGCGCCAAATACGGCGACCGGGCCGATGGCGATCTTGCGCAGGCGTAGATCGGAGCGTGGCGGGGTGCGGTCGGGTAGTGCTGAATCGAGGGTGGCGCTTAGGTGGTTTCCGGCGCGTACTACTGTGGCGAACAGGCGTAACTGGCCTACGGTGCGGCCGCGTTCGCCTTCCAGGCGGGCGGTTGGCAGGCCGGACTCTTGCGCTGCGCGTTCGATTAACGCTGGTCCGAGCGCCAGGATGCCGTTGGCGATTTCTTCGAGGAATTCTGCGCGTTGTTGCGGGGTGGTTTCGCGATAGATGTCGAAAGCTTGTTGCGCCAGGGTGCAGGCGCGGTCTACCTCTGCGGCTCCGCCGACGCGGAAATCGGGGCCGATCTTTTCATTGGTGGCGGGATTGATTGCGCGTAGCGTGCCTTCGGCGCCGCGTACGCTGGATTGGCCGATAAGCATTTCACCAGTGATGTTCATTTATTTTCCTCGATATACAAATGTTCGATTTTTTGCGTCACCGCAAAAGCAGTTACTTCGCCCCGCCGCAAACGTAGTTAAATGGGGTCAGAGTTTTTTTACGTCAGTCGTATCGTCGTAAATTACTCTGACCCCTTTTAACGGGCCACGGAGTAAACGCCGTTGCCTGTTTGTTAATTACTGCGCCCCTTGCGCCAAAATCAATGCCTTCAATTGTTCACATTCTTCCGCATTCAGATCAATCAACGGCGTACGCACCGGACCACCATCATGACCGACAATGGTTGCACCGGCTTTGACGATGCTGACCGCATAACCGGCTTTCTTGTTGCGGATTGCCAGGTAAGGCAGGAAGAAGCTATCTATCAAACGTTCTGTGGTGGCGTGGTCATCGTTCTTGACTGCAGTATAAAAATCGATCGCCATCTTCGGCAGGAAATTGAATACGGCTGACGAATAAACCGGTACGCCGAGTGCCTTGTACGGTGCGGCAAACAATTCTGCAGTCGGCAAGCCGCCCAAATAAGTCAGGCGATCGCCGAGGCGGCGGCGTATCGATACCATCAGTTCGATGTCGCCGATGCCGTCCTTGAAGCCGATCAGGTTAGGGCAGCGTGCGGCCAGCAACTCCATCGAATCCGCATTCAGGCGGCAGATGCCGCGGTTGTACACGACGACGCCGAATTTGACTGAATTGCAGATGGCTTCGACGTGGGCTACCAAACCGTCTTGCGATGCTTCGGTCAGGTAATGCGGCATCAGCAGGATGCCTTGCGCGCCCAGGCGTTCGGCTTCTTGTGCGGACGCGATGGCGGTGCGGGTCGGGCCGCCGGCGCCGGCCAGGATCGGTACTTTACCATGGCAGGTTTCTACCGCCAGCCGTACTACGTCGGAATATTCGGAGGTCGTGAGCGAAAAGAACTCACCTGTGCCGCCTGCGACAAACAAGGCGCTCGCGCCGTAGGGAGCCAGCCATTCAAGTCGTTCCGCGTAGGTGCTCGGGCGGAAATTGCCCTGCACATCGAAATCGGTAATCGGGAAAGACAGCAAGCCGGAGGAAAGTACTTGTTTGAGTTCTTGAGGATTCATGGTCTCGGTATCGTGTAGTGCTGCGGTTTATGATTGATCGCCTTTGCCGCGCAGATGGGCTTGTTGGCGTTCGGGGATTTAAGTTATCAGTCATCGTACAACAAAGATTTGCAGTATGCAAGCCGGAAAATGCTATGTGTTTTATTCAGGAGGGCGAAGCTGGGTATTAAAAACGGGGAAGATCCGTGGCAAAACGGGCGGCAGGCAGTGCGTCGCCGGGAGGTTTTTTTTCGGAGTTTGTGGCGTTGCCGGACATGCCGGCAGCTTGATTATTCGATTTTGTTTGATTGCAGTCGGTTCGTTGTCAGCCTGTCATCCGCTTACGACTGCAACGCCATGCTGTCCTGCACCTTGCGCAAACGCTCGCGGCTATTACTCAGATGTGTGCGCATTGCTGCCCGCGCCGTCTCCGGATCCTGGCGCACGATGGCATTGTAGATATCTTCATGCTCACGGTGTACGCGGTCCAGATAGGCCGCCGGATCGTCATGCGCCAGTTTGGCGGAGTTGATCCGGGTGCGCGGAATGATGGTGGTGCCAAGGTGGGTCAGGATATCCACAAAATAGCGGTTGCCGGTGGCTTGTGCGATGTGCAAATGGAACTGCACATCGGCCGCAACCGAGTCGCCATGCTCGTTGGCGCTTTTCTGAAAGGCATCCAGCGCCATCCGCATTTGCGCTAGCTGCTCGTCGTTGCGCCGTGCGGCCGCCAGTCCGGCGGCTTCCGCTTCGAGGCTGATGCGCAATTCCAGGATGGCCAGGATATCGCGCATGGTGATCACGGTTTCCGGATCGATGTCGAAATTGCTGGAGTTGCTTGCCGCCAACACAAAGGTGCCGATGCCGTGCCGCGTCTCTACCAGTCCCGAGGCTTGCAGATGCGAAATCGCCTCGCGTATCACGGTGCGACTGACGCCCTGCGTGCGCATCAGTTCGGATTCGGTCGGCAGCTTGTCCCCGGGTTTGCTGATGCCGCTGCGAATGCTTTCGGCAATATTGGCGACCACGCTCTGCGCCAGGTTGCGATGTTTTTTCGGCGGGGCGCTTGGAGCGGGCAGAGCATTGAGCGGTGTATTCATTGGATGGGGCCGCGGGAAAAGTAAATCTAGTTGCTAAATTATTTTTCGGTGATTATACTACGATTCAAGTTGTAGGATGACTGATAACAACTGTAGTCTAGTACACATAAACATCAATAACAATAAGAACGGCGCCCTGCAGCAAGCAATAACGGGCAGGCGATAACCGACAAACAACAGCCGGCAATCCGGCCCCGATCCGCAAAGTACGCGGTGACGAGTTCGGATGGTGGGGATCTGCAGTGTATCAAGCGGCTTCATTGCAAGCGCTGACTCTGGAAAAAAGACAGGAGACGTAGGTGAATATCAACAAAACGACTGGGCCGGCATCGGCTCAACGTGGCAAGCTGCGCTACACGATTTTGTTCATGCTGTTCATGGTGACCACTTTCAATTATGCCGATCGCGCCATCCTATCCATTGCAGGTACCGCAATGAAGAGCGAACTGGGCTTCGACGCTGTCACCATGGGGTTCATCTTTTCGGCCTTCAGCTGGGCTTACGTGCTGGGGCAATTGCCGGGTGGCTGGCTGCTAGACCGCTACGGCTCGAAGCGCGTGTACGCCGCCAGCATCTTCATCTGGTCGCTATTCACCCTGATGCAAGGCGGAGTGCATTTTCTCGGTGCGCTGTGGGCAGTGCCGGCGCTATTCATGTTGCGCTTCATGGTCGGTCTGGCCGAAGCGCCTTCCTTCCCCGCCAACGGCCGTATCGTCGCCGCCTGGTTTCCGACAACTGAACGCGGCACCGCTTCGGCAATTTTCAATTCGGCGCAATATTTTGCCACCGTGTTGTTCGCTCCCTTGATGGCCTGGATCACGCATGCCTACGGCTGGTCGCAAACGTTTGTCGTGATGGGCGCTGCGGGCATGGTGCTGAGCATGATCTGGATGCGGATGATGCATAGCCCGAAGGATCATCCTGGCATGACTTCGGCGGAGCTGGCGCATATCCGCGACGGCGGCGGCCTGGTCGACATGGACCAGGGCCTGGGTGGCGGCAAGAGCGCAGCTGCAAAGGGTAGCGCGGCCAGCAAGATCAACCGCGGCGTCAAGCTGGGTTATCTCAAGCAATTGCTCAGCAATCGCATGCTGGCCGGTGTATATCTCGGTCAATACTGCATCAATACGATTACCTACTTCTTCCTGACCTGGTTCCCGATCTACCTGGTGCAGGAACGCGGCATGTCGATTCTGAAAGCGGGCATCGTGGCATCATTGCCGGCGATTTGCGGCTTTCTCGGCGGCGTATTGGGCGGCATGATTTCGGACCGGCTGATCAAACGCGGCTTCTCGCTGACCTGGGCCCGCAAGATTCCTATCGTCGCCGGCTTGCTGTTGTCGACCACCATGATCTTGTGCAATTACGTCGATACCCAATGGATGGTGGTCGGCATCATGGCGCTGGCTTTCTTCGGCAAGGGCGTCGGCGCGTTGGGCTGGGCCGTTGTGGCTGATACTTCACCGAAAGAGATCATCGGCCTTACCGGTAGCCTGTTTAACATGTTCGGCAATATCGCCGGCATCACCGCACCGATCGTGATCGGCTATATCATCAAGGAAACCGGCTCCTTCGAGTGGGCGCTGGTGTATGTCGGCGCCAATGCCCTGCTAGCTGTGATCAGCTACCTCGTGATTGTGAAAGACATCAAGCGCGTCGAACTCAAGCCGCTTGACGATGCAGGACAGCCATACAAGAAATTATCTGGAGTGGAATCATGACCAAGGCAGCACCGGTTGTCGATAAAGACAACAATACGCCATTGTACATCCGCATGCAGGAGCAGGATAACGTTGCGATTGTCGCCAATGACGGCGGTTTGCCGGCCGGCACGATCTTCCCGTGCGGGCTGGCGCTGCGCGACAAAGTACCGCAGGGCCATAAAGTGGCACTGCGCGATCTGGCGGAAGGCGAATCCATCGTGCGCTACGGCGTGGTGATCGGATATGCGCAACGGCCGATTGCGCAAGGAAGCTGGATCGAAGAATCGCTGGTGCGGATGCCACCGGCACGGGAGCTGACCAATTTGCCGATTGCTACCAAGGTTCCGGCAGCGGCAACGCCGTTGGACGGGTATACCTTCGAAGGTTACCGCAATGCCGACGGCACGGTCGGCACCCGCAATATCCTGGCGATCAGCACCACCGTGCAATGTGTATCCGGCGTGGTGGAACATGCGGTCAAACGCATCAAGGCAGAACTGCTGCCCCGCTACCCGCACGTCGACGATGTCATCGGCCTTGAACATACTTACGGCTGTGGCGTGGCGATTGACGCGCCAGGCGCCGAGATTCCGATCCGCACCTTGCGTAACATCAGCATGAATCCCAACTTCGGCGGCCAGGCGATGGTGGTTAGTTTGGGTTGCGAGAAATTGCAACCGGGCCGGTTGTTCCCGCAAGGCTCGATTCCGATTCAAAGCACCGGCGGCAAGGAAGACGGCTTGCGCGTAGTGTGCTTGCAAGATGCGGAGCACGTCGGCTTCGAGTCGATGATCACATCGATCATGGCTACCGCAGAAGAGCAATTGAGCGAATTGAATAAGCGCCGCCGTGTCTCTTGCCCGGCATCGGATCTGATCGTCGGCGTCCAGTGCGGCGGCAGCGATGCCTTCTCCGGCGTCACCGCCAATCCGGCAGTCGGCTTTGCCAGCGATTTGCTGGTGCGCGCCGGCGCCACGGTGATGTTTTCCGAAACCACCGAAGTGCGCGACGGTATCGACCAGCTGACCGCGCGCGCCGCCAATGCCGAGGTGGCGCAAGCCATGATCCGCGAGATGGCCTGGTACGACGACTATCTCACCCGCGGTGGCGTCGACCGCAGCGCCAACACCACGCCCGGAAATAAAAAGGGCGGCCTCGCCAATATCGTCGAAAAAGCCATGGGCTCGATCGTCAAATCCGGCAGCAGCGTCATCTCCGGCGTGCTTTCACCTGGCGACAAGCTCAAGCAAAAGGGTTTGATGTATGCGGCCACGCCGGCCAGTGATTTTGTCTGCGGCACCTTGCAACTGGCGGCTGGCATGAACCTGCACATATTCACCACCGGCCGTGGCACTCCCTACGGTTTGGCTGCAGTACCGGTTATCAAAGTGGCGACGCGAAACGACCTGGCGCGGCGCTGGCACGATCTGATGGATATCAACGCCGGCCGCATTGCCAGCGGCGAAGCCAGCATCGAAGACGTCGGCTGGGAGATGTTCCATCTCATGCTGGATGTCGCCAGCGGCCGCAAGAAGACTTGGGCGGAGCATCACAAATTGCACAACGCGTTGACGCTGTTCAATCCGGCGCCTATCACCTGACTCAGCTCTAATGCATCTGAAACACGCGGCCCGCTCGCCGGGCAGCTGCAGCCAGATACAGCGGTGACGGCGCACGCAGGTTTTCGCAATAGCAGGTGTACACCATCTTGATCACGTGGTCGTCGTCGGAAGCGATGGCGGTGGTGAACAGGTCTTGCCAGGTGTCCGCGCTGTCGGCCAGGATCTCTTTCGCCGACAGCGTGACATGCGAGGTGGCCAGCGGCGGCGCACCTATCGACACATAAGCGGCACAAAACGCTATCCACAAATCCGGCGGCAAACGGTGCGCCAGCGCTACCGGCAAAGACGCCAGGACACGGCGCGCCGCATGCAGGCCGGTGACCATATGCAGGGCAGTGAAATTATTGGTTTGCCAATACAAGGCAATTGCCGCCTGTGCCATGTGGTCGAGCAGTTGCGGTTGCGGCGGTGCTGCCGGCAGCGTTGCATAAAACGACGGATTGCCGCTCGCCGCCCGCAGGCGTACGACAATCCAATCGCCAGTGAATTTCGTGCCGCCCATCGCGCGCGACAATACCGCCAAGCCCTGATTCACTGAAGTGGCGGGTACCCGTTGCTGCGATCCCATATCTATGTGCAGATTACCGCTGACAAGCGCCGCCAGCCCGGCGGCGATTTCGCCGACGTGTTCTGCTTCCAGGCCATATCCGAGCCGGATCAAGGCGTGAAAGGCACCGCTCGCGGGAGCAAACGGTATCCGGCTCAGCACTTGCTCGAGGACGGCGTCCGCGCCGGCGCGCCAGATCCATTCTTCAAAGTATCCGCGCAGGGCGGTAAAAGCGCTGGCATCGCCCACGGATAACGGCCACGAATCTCGGCTGACCGGCTTGATGACGGGTTTGGCTGGCGCCGCGAAACGGCTTTCCCACTTATCGAAAAATTCCTGCAGGCGCGCTGGCTGCGCGCCCATGCCGGCTAATGCGCAAAGCGCCATCGGACAGTGGTTGGTCATGCCATTGCTGTCAGCTGCAAAGCGGACGTTTTCGTCGAGCAGGCGGTGCAGGGTTGGTTCGCGCAGTCGTTGATTCATGTCATTGGCTCCGGATCAGTGGTAGATGAACCCAGTATGCAAGTTAAAGTGAACTTGAAGTCAACAAGAATTTTGCAGATTACAGATACGGGTTACAGATCACTATGCTGCTCTTTTGAAAATGACGCTGGCTTTCAACCCGCGCAGTCGCTGCGCCTGTCCCAGCTGGACTTCGGCCTGATGTAGACCGCGATAACCGGAGCAAGAGCCTCCGCGGAGCGGAAATAGCCATGTACGTGATGTGAGTTCACGCGTGGGCACAAAAGCGTGCCCACCCTACGTCCTTCCTATTTTTACCGTTGTTTATCGGTCATCCGTGAAAGAATTTTTTAGCTGCCGTTTATACGATCCGCCCGTATTTTTACGACATCTTTATGCGCGCTTCCCCACACTGGATTCATCGGAGACAGCTGCGCAGGTTTTATCATGATCATCACGATTTTCGGCGAAAACGGATTTGCCAAACGGTCAATAATCGCCCTCAATTTGGCAGCGCATTGCGCGCTTAACCATCGCAAGGTACTGCTACTGGATGCCACGTCGCCGCAGCAAGCGCCAGGTTGGGACAGACGACGCAGAGCCACCGGCGGCAAGGCGAAGATAACCGTACGCGGCATCGAGAACTTGCAATCGGAACTGGAAAATCCAACGTCCTGCTACCGCAGCCACTACTCCGATACGATTATCGATGCCGACGGCGTCGATGTCCGCATGGAGACGTTGCCAAATGTGCCGTAGTTATATGAAAGAAAAAAATTCGGCAAGGCAAACGTCAACAAGTAAGCATCCTCCCGCAAAGTTGTTTTGAATTTACCAAAAATCAGTGTCACCGAAACGCATTCAAGGTTAAATCAACCTGCAGGAAAATAAAAAGACAGGTAAGAGTCTGTAGAGCCTGTCTTTTTACCTGCGCATCTATTGGACCGCTAGAAGCGCGTACGCATGCCCATCGCCAGTTCCGTCTGGTTTCTAAAGCCGTTAGACTGCGCCGCCACATACTGATCGTTCAGTTTCATGTAGTCGGCCGCAACATAAAATTCGGTCCGTTTCGAAATATGATAAAACGCGGATCCGTATATGGTCGACTTCTTGCCGCTGCCAGTAGCGGTTGCCAGCGCAACATTTGCGAATGGATTCAAGGTACTGCCCGATGCACTGAACGCGGCATTGTGGGCCTTGATGATCTGGTATCCAAGTTCATAATCGAATGCCCCTCTCGGCGCGTATTTTGCCGATACGGTATACGCATTGTCGGTCCTGTTTCCTAAAATACCCTGGTCGCCCTTGTAGCGATAATAACCAGCATTCAAGCGGACATCACCGAGTATGACGTTTCCGCCGAGTGAGTATGAACGGTCGGTGAAACCAGCCTGATTTGCCTGTACGACGTACGCGGAAAGATGATAATTCGAGCCGTTGTACCCGACCGCTCCGGTGACGGATGTATTTTTGGAGAACGAACCGGGAACCTCGCCGAATTGATAACCGACAGCCGTAAGAAACTTGCCATCCCAGAGTTTTTTCCAGACCACACCGTTATCCATCCGCGTCCCTGTGGCACTACCGGCGTAAAACACCAGTTGCTTGAAGTTGTTGGTGTTGGTGTATCCGGTCTCCTCCGTACTCACGGCTTCACTGGTATATGGATCCGAATATATCCCTGACACATCGCGACCGACGGCATTCTGTCGGCCGAATGTCAACTTGCCAAGATCATTACTGGTAAACCCGACCCATGCATCGCGATTGAACAACACGCCCGGGGTATCCATTTCCCCGGTCTGGGTGACGAATTCACTTTCAAGTTTGAACACCACATTCAAGCCGTTACCCACATCTTCGGTACCGCGCAGACCCCATCGGCTCCCGCTGAACCATGGCACCTGGAAGCCGGTAAGGGAGTTGCCTTTAGCGTCGGCGTGATTGATATGGGAAATGGTGGTGTCGATCAAACCGTATATCTGGACATTGCTGGTTTGTGCAGATGCTGTGCCACATAGTGCTGCGGCCGCTCCTAATATTGCAACTTGTTTTTTATTTATCATTTGTGCCGTCTCCTGAGTTGTTAAGTATCAAAATTCTGCTTTACTGCAGTGCTTCCCGCATTCTCTTGTTTCGAGAATGTCGGCGAAGTAGGGCGAGCGGGGGCGCGACGACCGACCGCGAGGTCTGCGTGTTCAAATTCAAGATGTTGAAAGCGGCGCCCCGCCTGTCAGGTTCTTTGGCGGGGCTGCGCGATACCTGGATGGGGCATGTCAGCAACCAAAATCGATCCTGAGTGGGATTCCGTTATAAAGAGCTGACACCGATCTTTGCCGCCATACGCCACATTGGTGCAGGTAGGGCCGGCGCAGGATTTCACGCGTGCAATCAGTTCGCCGTTCGGCGCGAACAGGAATACCTGTCCCAGCGATGCGTGGGCTACTGCCAGATTGCCGGCTTCATCCATGGCCATGCCGTCCGGGCCGCTGGCGCCGAACATTGAACAAAAGCGCCCGACCTTGGCCGTGCCGCCCTGGCTGGTCAAAGGCATGCGCCATACCGCATTGTCGCGGGTCATGGCGACGTACAGCACGGTTTCGTTGCGGTCGAGGGCCAAACCATTCGGGCTGATACCGGTATCCAGCAAGCAGTCTAGCCTGCCATCGGTATTCAGGCGATAGACGCGGCCGTTGGGGTCGTGCAAGCCGGTTTGTCCCTGGTCGGTAAAGTAGATGTCGCCGTTCGAGGCGATGTTGAGGTCGTTGATTCCCTTGAACGATTCGCCGTTGCGGCCGCCTAGGAGAACCTTGATGCGGCCGGATTGCGGATCAAGTTCAAGCAGGCCATTGACATAGTCGGCGATCAGGATGCGGCCGTCTGGATGGATCTTCAGGCCATTCGGTTGCCCCTCGTATTCAGCCACCAGGGTCCACTCCCGCTGCGCGCTGATGCGGAAGATTCTGCCATAGGGGATGTCGACCACATACAGGTTGCCGGCGGCGTCGAACGATGGCCCTTCGATGAAACAATCCACCGCCTGGCCACTCTTGTTGGCGCTGGCCCATGGCGAGAAGCTGTCTTTTTTGCGAAACCGTTCGGGCATCGCGGTGTACACCTGCGTTTCTATAACGGCCGGCGTCGACTCAAGATACATCATGTCTCCTTACTTGACGCGCTGTGCCGCGGCTTCGGCAAAGCGGTTGGTGTAGGTCTTGGACAAATCTATTTTTTTGCTCGCGATGGACGGATCAAATCCGGACAGCACGGCCAGCGGCGTTTTCACTTCTTCGGCGTTGAACAGGCCGGTGGTAGAGAACATGCCTTTGGATGCGGCCCAGATTGCTGCGTTGAGTTCGGCATCACCCAGTTTGGACGTCGCTGGCAGGGTCTCGACGATTTTTTGCGGCGACGAGGCGGCGATCCATCGCACCGTACGCAGGAAGGCGTTGGCGATGCGTTGTACGGTTTCAGGATTTTTTTCCAGAAAACTGCGCGTTACATACACGCAGGCAAACGGATAGGGGCCGCCGAATGCCAGCTTGGAGCCTTCTACGGTACGGGCGTCAAACAACAGTTTGGCTTCGCCTTTGCGTACCAGCTGGGTGGATACCGGATCATAGGAGAACAGGGCGTCGATATTTTTCGCCGTCAGCGCCACCATGCCGGGTGCACCGGAGCCGACGCCGATGATTTTGACATCGCTCTCGGCCAGGCCCGATTTCTTGACGTAGTAGCGGGCGATCATGTCGGTCGATGATCCGGGTGTTGTAATCCCCAGCCGCAATCCTTTCAGATCCTTGCCGCTCTTGACCTTGTCGGCGAGGTCGGTGCGCACTTCCAGGGTGATGCCTGGCACTTCATTCAGCAAGAATACGCCGACGATCTCCTTGCCCTTGGCTTGCATCTGGATGGTATGGTCGTACGAGCCGACCACGACGTCGACCGAACCGCCGATCAATGCCTGCAGCGCCTTGCTGCCGCCGGCCTGGAAATTTTCGAAGGTGACATTCAAACCCTCGGCTTTCAGGAAGCCGAGATTTTGCGCCAGCGGCACCGGGGTATAACCGAGAATCGATGAGCCGACCGCCATCGAAATATCCTGCTTTTCCGGCTCCGCTGCAAAAGCTGCGCTGCAGGCCACGAATAAAGCCGTGGCGGCCAATACCGAATTTAGAATGCTCTTCAACATGAACGTCTCCTGGGTTTGTTAGGGCTTATTATTGTGATTATTGTTGTTGATTAAATTAGCGGGCGGCCAAGGCCGTTTCTTCTTCATTCTCGCGAGGACGCCATACCAGCAGGCGCTTTTCGAGACGGTCGACCAGGGCATCCAGGGCCACCACAAAGGCGGACAACAGCACCAGTCCTGCAAACACGCCGGTCGCATCCATCACGCCTTCGGCCTGCGCGATCATGTGGCCAAGCCCGACCGACGATCCCAGATATTCGGCGACCACCGCGCCCAGCACCGCCAGGCCGACCGAGACCCGCAAGCTGGAAATGATCCAGCTGGCGGCCGACGGCAAGTACACATGTTTCAGCAAAGCCATCCGGCTGGCCTTCAGCAGCCTGGCGTTGGCCAGCACCACCGGGTTGACTTCGCGCACACCCTGCAAGGTATTGAAGAAGGCAACGAAAAACACCAGGGTCAAGCCCAGCGCCACTTTTGAGGTCAGACCGAGGCCAAACCACAGCACATAGATCGGCGCCAGCAAGACCCGCGGAATCGCATTGAAGACTTTGATGAAGGGATTCAGCACGCTGGCGGCGAACGGACTCAGCCCTAGCCATAGTCCCAGCAAGATGCCGCCGCTGATACCGAAAATAAAGGACAGCACGGTCTCCAGCAGGGTGACGCCGAGGTCGTACCAGATTTGCGCGCTGGAGAACCACTCCATCAGCCGCTGGAGAATGCTCAGCGGGCTAGGAAAGAAAAACGGATCGATCCAGCCGAAACGCGCGCCGCCTTCCCACAGAGTTAGCGAGAGCACCAGCAGGCCAAGTTGGGTAGCGCGGATTTTGTCTTTACGTTTCATGTCATGCCTCTACGGTTTTTTCTATTTCTACCGCTTCGTTCAGCGGTTCTATCTGTACATCCTGATTGCGATAGCTCTTCTCCACTTCCGCGCCCAGCAAACTCCACAGCTGGCGATACAAACTCAAGAATTCATCGGTGGTCGCCAAGGTGCTGACGTCGCGCGGCCGCGGCAAGGTAATCCTGACTTCGCCGACAATCCGCGCTGCCGGGCCGGCGGACATGACCACCACCCGGTCCGCGAGAGCGATCGCTTCTTCCAGGTCGTGGGTAATGAAAATCAGGGAACGCCGTTCTTCCTGCCACAGCTTTAGCAAGATCCGGTGCATCAGGCGCCGGGTATGCACATCGAGCGCCGAAAACGGCTCATCCATCAAGACGATTTTCGGCGCCATGATCAGGGTTTGCGCCATGGCCACACGCTTGCGCTGGCCGCCGGACAGCTGGTGTATATAACGGTGTTCGAAACCTTTCAGGCCGACTTTAGCCATCCATGGCGCAGCGCGCTCTCTGGCGGCGGTGATCGAATGCCCTTGGAATACCATGCCCAGGCCGACATTATCGAGCGCGGTTTTCCACGGCAGCAGCGCTTCCTGCTGCAGCATGTAGCCCGATTCGCTATTGAGGCCGGACAGTGTCTTGCTGAATATGCCAACTTCGCCGGCAGCGGCTGGCAACAGACCGGTAACGAGATTGAGAATGGTCGATTTGCCGCAGCCGGTCGGCCCGACTACGGCAACGAATTCACCGTCTTCGACGGTCAGATTGACATTTTCTATCGCGGTGAAATTACCAAACTTCACCGCCACATTTTTCAGCTCTACGGCTTTTGGTGAGGAGTGCATCTCCATGGCCTGTCTATATGGACGTCTCCCGTTTGCCAAGGTGTTTCTGTGTGAATTTGACAGGCTAGGCTGCAGTTCTATATCCGGCCTTGTTGCAGTGGGTATTTCCCTGCTGGCCTCGATGAAATCCGCTGACCTACACCTCATTCTCCTGGCGGGCTAACAGCCCAACACGCCATTCAGGTTTAGTAAGTCCCGGTCTGACCTGTTTGTCATCACACTCAATACCTCGCGCAACCTTTCGACGTGCCATCCTTATGTTAGTTAGTCAATCTGGTGTCCGGTTTGCTATATCGGCCTGACACTGACATGCTCGTTGTCATACTCCCGACTGTGCGCGAGCAGCGCCCAGATCGTTCTTGCCATCTTGTTGGCCAATGCCACCGTCACCACGTTCGGCGGTCGGCGCTTGCCTAAGTCCTGCAACCACGTGCCCGGTTCCTTGGTGTGCATCAAGACGGCCCGGGCGCCGTGGATCAGCAGCGTACGCAGGTAGGTGTCGCCGCGCTTGCTGATCCCCAGCAGCTTGACTCGCCCTCCTGTCCCGGTCTGGGCGGGCACCAATCCCAGCCAGGCCGCGAACTCCCGCCCAGACCGGAACGCCTTGGCGTCGCCCATCGTCGCCACCGCCGCCGTCGCCGTCAGCAGCCCAACTCCGGGAATCGCGGCGATCGTCTTGCTGGCTCGGTCTTGCCGCATCCATGCCAGCAACCTTTGTTCGATCCGCACGATTTGCTCGTCAAGCCGGGCCAGCATGTCCCATTGCTCGCGCAGGGTGTCGATCAGCACCGCCGGCAATCGCTCCGCCAGTCGCTCCAGCGCCTCCTTCATGCCCCGGTTCAGGGCGGCGCGGCCGACCGGTGTCACTTCGCCGTACTCGCCCAGCAAGCCGCGCAAGCCGTTGCTTTGCATCGTGCGGAATTTCACCAGTTGCTGTCGCATCCGGTGCAAGGCCAACACCGCCTGTTGTCCCTCACTCTTCACCGCCACCGCACGCACGCCTCTTTGTTGTACTGCAAGCCAGATTGCGCGCGCATCGGCGACGTCGTTCTTGTTGCTCGTCACGAATGCTTTTACCGTCTTGCCTGGCATCAGCTTTACCTCATGCCCCATCTCTTGAAGGCGTCGCGCCCAATGCTGCGAACCACCGCAGGCCTCCATCCCGATCAGGCACGGCGCCTTATTCACGAAGTGCTCCAGGAACTTGGCCCGTTTAAGCTGCTTGCTGAACATTTCGCCTGTCTCGACATCAACCCAATGAAGCTGGAACACCTGTTTGGCCGTATCTACCCCGACCACGGTTTTGGTAGTAGCATTCATGATGGATCCTCCGGTTACCTGGGAAGTACTGCACTTCCACTTTAGGCACTCCGATGCCGTTGGTACACCGTGGGGATCCCTCCATTGCGCAATCATTTTCCATCCCTCGGCGTCGCAACTTTACTCATTAGGAGGGAGGCGTCCATTTCATTCTCCTGTGTTACGTCGTATTAGATTGACTTGATTAGATTGACTTGATTCGGTAAATTGAATTCAGATACTTAAACACCGGTCAGCACGCCTTCAGCGCCGAGCTGGCTGATCTGGTCGCGTGAATAGCCGAGTTCTCGCAAAATATCCACCGTGTCGTGGCCGGTAACGGGTACATCAAGGCGAGTGCCGAAACGGCGCCCATCCATTTCTACCGGCAACACCGGAATCTGGGTGCTTCGCCCGTCCGGCAGCGTGATCTCGGTCATTCCGCGCGACTGCAGCAAATGCGGATCGTCGAACAAGTCAGCCGGCTTCTTGATCGGTGCGTACGGCAGGCCGGCCAGATCGCATTTTTCCATCAGTTCTTGCTTGCTCATCTGGAGGAAGCGTTGCCGAATGAACGGCAGAAACCGGTCGCGGCTGGCGACGCGCTGGTTGTTCAAAGCCAGTTCGGTATTCGCGGCCAGCTCCGTCAGTCCGAATGCTTTACAGAACAAGATCCACTGGGTATCGCTTACTACGCCGACAAAGACTTGCTCACCATCGACGGTATCGAACACGTCGTAGATGGCCCAGGCGGAAATGCGGCTTGGCATCGGCGATACCTCTTTGCCGGTGACGCGCTGTTGCATCATGTGCTGGGCCACCAGGAAGACCGAGTTTTCGTACAGCCCGGCGCGCACCAGCTGGCCTTTGCTGCTGCTGCGTTTTTCCAACAGCGCCGCCAGGATGCCGACCGCACCGAACATACCGCCCATGACGTCGTTGACGGAGGCGCCGGCGCGCAGAGGCTTGCCTTCCGGGCCGGTCATGTAGGCGAGGCCGGTCATCATCTGCACTACCTCGTCCAGCGCGGTGCGTTGATCGTAAGGGCCGGGCAGAAAGCCCTTCATCGAGCAATAGACGATGTCGGCCTTGATCTTCTTGACGTCCTCGTAACCAAGGCCGATGCCTTCCATGGCGCCCGGCCGGAAGTTCTCGGTCAAGACGTCGGCGCTTTGAATCAGTTTGGTAAGCACCTCCAGGCCGGCCGCGGATTTGAGGTCGACCGCGAGACTTTTCTTGTTGCGGTTATAAGTCACCCAGTAACCGGCGCCGGAACCGGTCAGCCGGCGTGTATTGTCGCCGGACGCCGGTTCGATCTTGATCACTTCCGCGCCCAGATCGGCCAATACCAGGCCGCAGGTAGGGCCCATCACCATGTGGGCAAACTCGACCACACGGATTCCGGCCAATGGCAGCGCTGCTTCGGCTGTCGTATTCGTATTCGTTGTCATATTCATGCGCGGCCGTCTCCATATACAAAACCCTTGGGCAAGCCGATGCCGGCGACGTAGCCGTACAGTTCCTGGCCAGGTAGTTCTTCCAATAGAACAGTCCTGGCGTGGCGCAGTTTTTCGATGTCGATGCCGGTGTCGTATTGCATGGATTCCAGCAGGAACACCAGATCTTCCGTGACGATATTACCGGTGGCGCCAGGGGCATAGGGGCAGCCGCCTATGCCGCCCATGCTCGAGTCGAAAGTGGTCACGCCGGCATCGAGCGCGGCCACCACATTGGCCAGGCCCTGACCATAGGTATTATGAAAATGGGCGCCGCCGGCCTTGTTGCCGACTGCTGTTTGCAAGCGCAGGAAAAGACGTTTGACCTGGGCCGGATTGGCATAGCCAGCGGTATCTGCGAGCCCGATTTCGTCGACGCCGCAGGCTGCCATCAGCTCCGCCATCCTGATTGTTTCATCTGCCGTCACCACACCCTGCAGCGTGCAGCCGAATGCAGTCGATAAGCCGGCTTCGACGTCGATGCCTGGAAAACGCTGGTTACGCAGTGCGATTACTGCACGCACTTCTTCGATCATCTCTGCGTGGGTTTTGCGCACATTGGCGATCGAATGCGATTCGCTGACCGAAACCGGCAGCGTGATCTTGCGGACCCCGGCCTCAAACGCATTCAAAGCGCCCTTCAGGTTGGGCGCCAGCGCGGTCACATGCAGATCCTTGATGGTTTTTGCCTGGGTCACGACCGCATTGATATCGGCCATTTGCGGCAGCAATTTGGGCGACACGAAGGAGCCGACTTCGATCTCCCTGAGACCGGCATCGGCCAGGGCGGCGATCCAGCGATGCTTGCCGGTGCTAGGCATGGTGCGCTTGAGCGCTTGCAAGCCGTCTCGCGGACCGACCTCGCTGACTAGAATGAAGGACATTGACATCTCCGTTTTAATTCTGTAAGATAGAACTAAGTTCTAATTTATGAATTATTATGGCCATGTAAAATACGGCTGTCAATCCCAATTCTTTTGGAAAATTCTAAAAATGCCCAAGAAAGCCGCCCAACCCTCACTGGCCGACGCCGATTCCGCTCCCGGCGGCGCGGCCGCGGTTGACCGCGCATTGTCGATACTGGCCACTTTTAGCGCTGCGACATCGGTGCAAAGCCTGGCGGAGATAGCAGAGCGGACGCAGCTATACAAAAGCACCGTGCTGCGCCTGCTGGCATCGCTTGAACATGGCCGGCTGATACAGCGAACCGACGAAGGCCGCTATGCGTTGGGTCCAGAGATTGCGCGCCTGTACGGGGGTTATTCGGCTTCGTTTTCGCTGGCCGCGGTGGTGCTGCCGATCATGCAGCGACTGGTGGAGGTGACACATGAGAGCGCATCGCTGCATGTCAGGCAGGGTGCGCAAAGGCTGGTGCTGTACCGGGTCGATTCACCGCAACCGATACGCGATCACATAAAGGCCGGCGATCTGTTGCCTCTGGATAAGGGCGTAGGGGCGCATGTCATCATGGCGTTCAGCGGCGCGAGCGGCAAACTGTACGATGAAATCCGCAAGAAAAAACTGGTGTCGATGATTGGCGACCGCTCTGAGGGCGTGGCGGGAATTTCCTCGCCGGTATTCGATGCGAGCGACAAGCTGGTGGGGGCTATCACGCTGACCATGCCGGCCACGCGTTTTCAGAAAAAGCACGAAGCAGCGCTGAGAAAGGCCGCGGTGGACATGACAGAGAGCCTGGGCGGCTCTCTGTCATTTGATTAGATATCAGATCAGTTGCCAGTTTTGTTCAGCGACTAATTATTTCTGCACGGCGGCAGCTGGTTGCTGCACCGCGAATTTGACATTGGACTTGAGCAGATCCGATTCATCGCCAAGTATCTGCGCCGCTTCGTTCAGCAGTACGTCCTTCGCATTCTTCAGCGCTTTTTCCGCCGCGATGTCGGCACTCAGGCTGCGTTCGTTGGCTTGCAGACCGTCGTCCTGGCGATTCAACTCGGCGTCGACAGCAGCATCGTCCTTGTCTTTAGCACTGCTATCCTCAGCTTTGCCGCGTGCCTTGAGACGCGCTTCCTGCTGTGCCATCTCGGCACGCCTGTCAGCTTCGTTGAGAGAGATGACGCGCTTCTTGCGTTGCACATTCAACTCGCTCACATCTTCCAGGAAACGCTGGAAGTCCTTGTTTTTTTCCACGCGCGCATCATGCCGGCTCTGGATCTGCGGCACCAGGCTTTTCAGATCGCCGTAAGGCACATAATCCGCCGCCTTGACTTGCGACCACGGCAGGGCGTTATCGTAGCTCGACTCGCCAAAGGCTTCGGGATCCGAGAAGCCGGGCAAGCTTATGTCCGGCGTTACGCCGCGCAACTGGGTGGTGCCGCCGTTGATCCGGAAAAATTGCGCGATGGTCATCTTCAGTTCACCGAACTTCGGCTTATCGTTATGCGTCAGCTCGTCAAGATTGACCATGGTCTGCACGGTGCCTTTGCCAAAACTGCCTTCGCCGATAATGATGCCGCGTCCATAGTCCTGGATTGCCGCCGCAAAAATTTCCGAGGCAGAGGCCGAGCCGCGATTGATCAGTACTGCCAGCGGGCCGGTCCAGGCAGGAGTCGGACGGTCGTCGGCTTCGACGTTGACGTCGCCGCGCGCGTTGCGTTGCTGCACGATCGGTCCCTTGCCGACAAACAGGCCGGTCAGGTCGACCGCCTCAGTCAGCGAACCGCCGCCGTTATTGCGCAAATCGATCAGGACGCTGTCGACCTTTTCCTTTTTCAGATCGGCCAGGAGTGCCGCCACATCGCGGCTGGCGCTCCTGAAATTCTTGTCGCCCTTGCGTCGCGCATCAAAATCTTCATAGAAGGCTGGCAAGGTAATCACGCCCACTTTGCGGGTGGCGTCGCCGTTCTTGGTGGTGATGATGGATTTTTTTGCCGCCTGTTGTTCCAGGCTGATCTTGTTACGCACCAGGTTGATCAGTTTGTGCTTGCCATCCGGACCGGCATCGGCCGGCAATATGTCCAGGCGCACTACCGTATCCTTGGCGCCACGAATCTGTTTGACGACATCGTCAATCCGCGTGCCGACCACATCTGTCATGACGCCTTTTTCGCCTTGCGCCACGCCGACAATCCGGTCGCCGACGGCAAGCTTGCCGGACAATTGCGCCGGACCGCCTGCTACCAGTTCGCGTATGGTCGTGTATTCATCCCGCTCCTGGAGCACAGCACCGATGCCGACCAGGGAAAGCTTCATGGAGATATCGAAATCTGCCGCAGCAGTCGTACCCAGATAATCGGTATGCGGCTCAATCGATGTCGCATAAGCGTTCATGAAAATCTGGAACACGTCGTCGCTCTTGTACTTGTAGGCGCGCGTCAGGGAATTTTCGTAACGCTTGCTGAGCGTTTCGCGAATCGCCTGGTCTTTCTTGCCGGCCAGTTTCAGGCGCAGCCAGTCGTTCTTGACACGCTTGCGCCACAGTTCGCGGCTTTCTGCTGTGGTTTTCGGCCAAGGCTCCTTATCGCGCACGAAGGAATAATCTTCTTTCTGGCTAAAGTCGAAACCTTGTTTGAGCAATTCACGCGCATAGGTCAGGCGTTCCACTATGCGCTGTTCATACAGGTTGAAAATGGCGAAAGGAATTTGCAGGTCTTCGCGATAAATTGCGTCGTCGAGCTTATTGTGCTGAGCGGTAAATTGATCGATATCCGCTTGTATGAAAAAGAATTTTTCCGGATCGAGCAGCTTGATATAGCGATTGATGATCTTCGCGGACAAGGCGTCGTCCAGCGGCACCGGTTTGTAGTGGAAACGACTCAGGAATTGCGCGCTCAGGTGAGCCGCTTGCGCTTGCTGCTGCAACGGCGCCAAGGCCGGAGGTGGGCCGGCTTCCAACGCATAGGCGGCGGTGGAAATTGCCAACAGTACACATAACAGACTATTTCTTAGGCGCATATAACCTTCAATTCGATGTTCGGTGATGATTTGAGCAGCAAGTGCATTGATTTTTCCCGCTATTTTTTCCCATTACATCAAGATTGCCCACGGGAATCTCTGCCGGAAGGCCCGGCACGGTGCAATTTGACCGGCACGCTGGACAAGCGTTCAATTTGACTAATTCTACTTGGCTTTACTTAAGGTTTGCTTAAACCACTTTTCCCGGACCGATTTGCCCCCGAGACCCGGCAGTTGCCTTCAGTATAGTATTTATTTGGCAACCAGGAGATGATGCGACGAGATACCGCAAAGAGCGAACCGCAGCGGCCTGCCCTCTGGCAGGAGGGTTGCCGCTGTTGCAGGGGAGGTGGATGCTGTCGTACTGAATTGAAGTGGCTATTCTCCGGCCTTCAGGTCTTCAGCCCTTGACGCCGACGATCACGTGCGAGGCTTTGAAAATCGCCACTACCGGCTTACCGGCCGCCAAGCCCAGCGCCGTTGCGCTTTCCTGGGTAATGATGGCAGTCAGCGTTGCGCCGCCGTTGAGGCTGACCGCTACTTCGGTATTCACCGCGCCGGTCTTCACTGCCGTGACGGTGCCTTGCAGGCGGTTGCGCGTAGAAAATTTGATGCCGGCATCAGGGTTGAACAAAATCACCCATGGCGCTTTCACCAGCGCCAGCGCTTCCGTACCTGGCTTCAGCTCGAGGTATTTGGTGCTTTCCCGGGTGATGACCGCAACGATGCGGTCGCCGCCGGCGAGCGTGATCTCCACTTCGTCGTTGACGGCGCCTTCGTTAATGGCGGTAACCTTGCCTGCGAATTCATTGCGTGCACTAGTCAGCATGTTGTTGTACTCCTTGATTTGTGTCGAAATTACGTTGAGCGCCAGCCCGGGGGCTTGGCAGAAAATAGCGGCGGAGTTTTATCTTACCTTGCTGCGAAATCATGGGAATCACATCCTGATGTTACTACCTATAGCCTTGCAGCAATACGCGGCTTTGCGACGGGATCTGTAATTTGTTTCGGACAGGGATTTGGAAATGACGTTATAGGGCCGGCCGATCTTTCGCTGTAGAATATTTCTAAGTGGAAATGAACTGTCTCTCCAAACCTCGGTCATAAAGAAATCAGACACGGAGTATTGAGGCCATGGCAAAAATCCCGAAAGTCCAGAACGTTCCCAAGATTCCTCTAGCCGGCAGCGAACGCAGCATTGTTTCCGGAGCCCGATGTATCGGCGCAGCAGTGCCCTCCGAGCAAATTGAAGTGACGATTGTGATGCGCTGCAATGCGGACCAGGAGTTATGCGATATCGTCGATAGTCAGAGTGCAAGTGAGCGTGCCGGCGCGCCTGAAGCAACACAGGCAGCACATCTTTCACGTGAAGAATTCGCCAGAAAATTTTCCGCCACGCCACAGAACATCGCCAGGGTCGTCACGTTTGCGCGTGATCACGGGTTGCAGGTGGTGCGCGAGAATCCAGCCTGCAGCACCGTTACCCTATCCGGCTCGGTGGCGCAGTTCAATCAAGCATTCGATGTCGATCTGCAGCGTTATGAATCGCATCTTGGCAACTATCGCGGACGTACCGGTGTCGTCAAGATTCCTGCCGAGCTGCAAGATATCGTGACGGCGGTCATCGGTCTCGACGACCGGCCACAGGCCCATGCACATTTTCGTCTGCAGCCGCCGTTCCGTTTTGCAGCGCACAAAGTTTCCACTTCCTTCGTGCCGACGCAGCTGGCGTCGTTGTATGATTTTCCCGATAACCTCGGTAAAGGCCAGTGCATCGGCATCATCGAACTAGGCGGGGGCTACCAGGCCGCCGATCTGCAAACTTATTTTTCAAAGCTCGGCGTTGCACTTCCCGACGTCACTTCGGTCGCGGTAAACGGCCCCGGAAACCAGCCGAGCGGCGATCCTAACGGCGCCGACGGTGAAGTGGTGCTGGACATCGAAATCATCGGCGCGTTGGCGCCGGAAGCGCATATCGTGGTGTATTTTTCGACCAATACCGATGCCGGTTTTCTAAATGCGCTCAACAGCGCGGTACATGACAACGTCAACAAGCCATCTGTCATCTCGATCAGCTGGGGCAGTGCCGAGCCGCGCTGGACGCAGCAAGCCATGCAAGCCTTCAACACAGCGCTGCAAGCTGCCGCCGCGATGGGGGTAACAGTATGCGTTGCCTCCGGTGACAGCGGCTCCGGCGACGGCGTGGCAAGCGGGAACAATGTCGATTTCCCGGCATCCAGTCCGTATGCCCTGGCTTGCGGCGGCACCAGGCTGCTCGCTGCGGGTAATGCGATCGAGAGCGAGGTGGTATGGAATGACGGCACGCAAGGCGGCGCCGGCGGCGGTGGTGTCAGCGCGGTTTTCGCTTTGCCGCCCTGGCAGCAGAACCTCATCCTGACTGGCAGCAACGGCAACAACCGGCCGCTATTGAAACGCGGCGTGCCTGACGTCGCCGGCAACGCCGACCCGGTCACCGGTTACCAGGTCTATATCGACGGCAGCGATGCGGTGGTAGGCGGGACCAGTGCGGTGGCGCCGCTGTGGGCAGCGTTGTTCGCACGTATCAATACCGCGAAGGGCAGTGCGGTCGGTTTCGTCAATCCGACACTGTATCAGCAACAGGCCGCCTTCCACGACGTCACTCAAGGTAATAACGGCTACTATGCCGCTGCGCCGGGATGGGATGCATGCACCGGGCTGGGCAGCCCTGACGGCAAGAAGCTGGCAAGCGTGCTTTGATGTGCTGTGGCGGCCGGCCAGCCGCTAGCGTTTTGCAAACCTATCGCAAACCTATCGCAAACGTCTCGGAAAGGAAGTGATCATGAGCTTCAATTTTGCGTCGATCAAGGCTGCGGGTTCACCGCAAGACCAGCCGTTTTTTGACTCCACCGCCTACGGTAACGGGCCAGGCGATTCGGTCGCCGATGCGAGCGAAAATGCCGCTATCACGCATCACAGCACAACGATAAGCGGGCGTGCCTATCCGTACACGGCGACGGCGGGCCATCTGGTGGCGGTCGATGCCGATAATTCGCAGCCTGCCGCGAAAATATTCTACGTGGCGTTTTCCGTCGACGGGGGTGATCTCAATACCCGTCCGGTCACTTTTTTCTATAACGGCGGACCGGGTTCGTCCTCGGTGTTCGTCATGCTGGGATCGTTCGCACCTAAGCGCATCAAGACCTCCATGCCAGGCTTCACGCCGCCGGCGCCCTATACCCTGGAAGACAATCCAGACAGCCTGCTCGACAAGACTGACCTGGTATTCATCAATCCGGTCGGCACCGGTTATTCCGCCGCCATTGCGCCATACAAGAACAAGGATTTCTGGGGCGTGGACCAGGATGCCAAATCGATCCGGCAATTCATCAAGCGCTATCTCACCGCGAATGACCGCTGGAATTCACCGAAATTCCTGTTTGGCGAATCCTATGGCACGCCACGCAGCGCCGTGCTGTCGTATCTGCTGCACGAAGATGGTATCGATCTGAACGGCATCACCCTGCAATCATCGATCCTCGATTACGCGCAAGCGGGCAATCCTGTGGGCGCGTTGCCGACGGCAGTAGCGGACGCCTGGTATCACAAGAAAACCCATCTGACGCCGCCGCCGGCCAGCCTGTCGACACTGATGGCAAGCGCGGCGCTATTTGCGCGTGGCGACTATGCTACGGCTTTGGAGAAATTCCCCAAGTTCGATCCGGCGACGTTGCAAAAATTGAGCGACTTCACCGGCATCGACCCAACCACGCTAACCGCCTGGGGGCTAGACATAACCGCCGGCGACGGCAACGGCAGAACGCTGTTCCTGATCAGCCTGTTGCAAAGCCAGGGGCTGGCGCTCGGCTCTTATGACGGCCGCGTCACCGGCGTCGATACGGGGATTGCCGCCGATATTTCACCGAATTCAGGCGGCAACGATCCGAGCATGACAGCAGTGTCGGGCGTCTATACGGCGATGTGGAACTACTACCTGAACGACGGTTTGAAGTTCACCTCGAATTCGGCTTTCACCGATCTGAACGACAAGGCGTTCCAGAATTGGGATTTCACCCATATCGATCCGACCGGCGCGCAAAAGGGCATCGATGCCAAGGGCAATATCATCTTGTACACGGCCGGTGATTTGGCCGCGACGATGAGCTTGAACGTCGATTTGAAAGTGTTGTCGGCCAACGGCTATTACGATTTCGTCACGCCGTTCTACCAGACCGTCATGGATCTGCAGAAAATGCCGCTGGTCGATCCTGCCGTGCGAAAGAACCTGAGCGCCAAATTCTACCCGTCGGGCCACATGGTGTATCTGGAGGCCGGGTCACGCACCGCCTTGAAAGCCGATGTGGCGGCGATGATAGACGCCGCTACTTCTGACCATCAGGCGATGGCCAGAATCCGGACGTTGCAGACGATGAAAACGAAGGAAAGCCGCAACTAGCTTGCGGTTGATTGATCGTCGCGCATCGCTGTCAGCGATGTGCGCTGCTGCCCTTGCGCGTCGAAGTTCTCTGGGGCCAGCCATCTCTCGAAGGCTGTGCGCAACGCAGGCCATTCACGGTCTACGATGGAGAACCACGCGGTGTCACGGTTGCGTCCCTTGTAGACCACGGCCTGGCGAAATATCCCCTCAAACTGGAAGCCAAGGCGCTGGGCCGCCTGGCGCGAAGGCGCGTTCAAACTGTCGCACTTCCACTCGTAGCGCCGGTAGCCCAGTTGATCGAAGGCGTGCTTCATCAGCAGGTACTGGGCCTCGGTAGAAACCGGGGTGCGCTTCAGAAGCGGCGAGAACGTCACGAACCCGACTTCGATGACACCGTTAGCCGGGTCGATCCGCATCAGTGCCAAGGTGCCGACTGCACGGCCCGTCTTGAGTTCGATGACTGCGTAGTGCAAAGGATCCGGGCTGGCTGCAGCGCGCTCGGCATAGTCGCGGTAACTCGCCGCATCGGCAAACGGGCCGACTGATAAATATGTCCAGTCGCGCTCATCCGGCGCTGTGCTGTAGGCGGTATAGAGATCTGCTGCGTGGCGCTGCGGATCCAGTGGTTCCAGGCGGCAGTAGCGGCCTTCGATCACGGTGCGCGGCGGCTTCGGGCGTGCGGCCCAGCCGGGTACAGGTTCGCCGGTCGGCTGCTGGTATGGATTCACAATGTTGGGCATAAATGGTTCCTCGATTCCAAGCTACATGAAGTTAGATGTGTGTCGGCATGTGCTAAAGTAAGCGCTTCGTGGATCCTTTAAAAGTGCCACATCATATATATTTAATGGTGCCACGAAATGATGCTCAGACTATACTGACAGCCCGCTTGCACTTTCTCGATCTTCCCATGACGACGACTACCCCGGCTCTGGTGCCACAGGTTTTGCTCGACGCCAAATACGGTAAATCCGATCGACTGCAGCCAACGGGCGGCCGGAATGCTTTCCAAACCGCGCTCGATATGCGCGTAGCCGCCGCCGGCAATCACCAGCACCGCACTGCCGTTGGGCCGTTCAGGAGGATAGACAATCATGCGCGGACGAGAGATATTCGTGACGGATCCTCTGGCGCTGGTTCGCTCAGGTCCTTGGGGACCGTTGCCGCCAGGCGGCTTGTCGTCGGGCCGGAGCGGGATCTCTTGTTCCATGGCAGATGGCGACGCTGCGTAAAGATGACGCGGACTGTAGTGGTCTAATTTGCCCGGACACCTCGATAGGTGGACAATCCACCATCCGAGGAGATTTGCATGACAAGGCAACGCCGCAATTTCGACCCCAGCTTTAAGCTTGAGGTCGTCAAAATGATCAA
>NZ_JAGQED010000031.1 GCF_018304965.1 Collimonas antrihumi | reverse complement strand
CAGCAGCCGCTCACGCCATACCGCGCTACGCTCTTGTGCATTCTCCATACGACTTCTCCTCTTCGAAAAAGTCCGATTCTCGGCCGATCGATTCAGCAGCGGAAGGTGGGTAGGAAAGAGCGATTACCTTTATCCGTGGCTTGTCACAAACGCCGTACCGCCACTCGTTTGCACAGACTGGTGAGTACCCAGTTTTGCCAGTTTTCTGGCTTTCCCATCGGACAGGATAGACCTCGTTCCTTCCCTGATAGAGCCGGCGGAACAGCTTGATTTTTGCGTCTGGGGAGCGAGCTGGCAATGGGACGAGTGGCGGGGCCAACGGAATCTGCGGTGGTCACATGTTTTGGAATTGCAATGCCGTGCGTGGAAAGGGGCCTCTTGAGCATGTCATTTTCTGCACGTAACTGGATGAGTTCCGTTTCGATCTTTGACATACGAGGCTCATTTTGCGTTTATGAACACAGACGATCCGCTGGCAAATTGCGACTGGCCAGAGAGCGCCTCCGGGAGCTGGTGCGACAGGTTGGATATTATCGCAACAACTTCTGATAATTGTCTCGTTAACTTCTGGATGAATATACGCCAAAACAGGCAATTTGTCGCATTAACTACTGATCGTTCACAATGGTTGTGAAAAATTAGTAATTCGTGAGACAAATCAGATTTGGTTATGGCGATCCATCCATCGCTCCCACAGTAAATGATCAAAGGACCAGCTTCCGGCACCGCGGCATAGCAGCACCAGCAGCATCGCAGCCCACTGGATATGGGTGGGCCACGCTAACGGATAGACAAATATCTCGATGACCGTCGTCATGCCCAACAGTAGCAGCGCTACGGGGCGAGTCGCCAATCCCAGCACTAGCAGCACCGGTGCAGTCAATTCGATCGATACCGCCATGTAGGCCGCGAGTTCCGGCGGCAGGAGGGGCAACTTGTATTCTTCCACGAACAGTTCGAGGGCAGTCTCCCAGTTCGCGAGCTTGGTCATTGCTGAGTTCCAGAATATCGTGGCAACCGCGATCCGTAGAGGAATGGCGAGGAACGTATAAGGCACACGCTCGAACCATTGGACAAGACGTACCAGGCGCTTGTCATTTAGGTTCGGCGGCGTAGCCGATTGCGATATGAGTGTCATGAACGAATCCTCCTGAACGAGAGTTTCGACGCTGTGTCTGTCAGGCCGATGTTTATAAAGCATCCGCGTCTCAGGTGCGCGGCCAGCACGGCTTGCGCATCGGCACAAGGGGCGTCCTCCAACGCCGCGTGCAATGGTTGCCCGGAAAATAGCACCGCTGTAAAACGCCACTGACACTCACTCAGGCGCACCAAGGCGACACCGCTCTCCACTCGCTGAACCAGCAGCCAAACCGGGCCGTCTGCGAGATCGATTGCCGTCATGGCACTATCGTCGCGCTCCAGTACTGCATGCCAGATAGCGTCCGCAGGAAAATCGCAGCGCAGCAATTTTGCCGCAGGGTGGGGTGCAAACCGCCAATGCGCCAGCTCAGCTTCATCTAATTGTACAAGCCGGGCTACATCGAGCGGCTGCGCGTCTGCTGCGTGCAGCACAATATTCACTTGCCATTCAAGGCGGGCCACATCGGCGAGATAGGGTAACGATACGGCTTGGGGAAGCTGTGCCAGGAATTCAGGAAAATCAGCGCCATATTCATCTAGCAATGCACTGTGTGGAGGGGCTTCGGCGGCGAACAAGCGCGCAGCACCTTCAAAGAATTCCGCGCCCACCAGATAGCGGACGGCCGGGAAAGACAGGGTCAGTGCCGTTGCAAGCACACTGGTACAGGTATTGCGGTAAATGCCGAGACGCGCACCACCGTCCAAGCCGTCGGCGATCACATAGGCAGACAGGTCGCCATCCAGGTGGTGCAGCATGCTTTGCTCAATCGTGCGTTGCAGTTCAAGTAACGTTGGCATGGATGGACTCCTGTCGTTGTTTCTCGAGAGCAGCCTCGGCGACTGCGGCTTCTTCCATCAATATTTCAAGCGCTGGCACGTCGGTATCCCATTCAATCAAGGTGGGAACCGGCCCGAAACGTTTAAGCGCCTCCCGATAGAGCGCCCAGACGGCAGGCGCCACGCGGGAGCCGTGGTCGTCGATACGTAACGTTTGTCCGTTCCCGAGTTGCCGGATGCTATGGCCGGCCAGATGGATTTCGCCGATCGCTGCCGGCGGCAAAGCATAGAGATAGGTCATCGCGTCCCAGCCGTGATTGCTGGCGCTGACGTAGATGTTGTTGACATCACACAGAATTCCGCAGCCGGTACGCTGGGCGACTTGTGCGAGGAATTCCCACTCTGGAATCGTTGAGTGATGAAAACGCAGGTAGGTCGAAGGATTTTCGATCAGGATGCGCCGCTTGAGGTGAGCCTGCACCTGGTCGACATGCCGGCAAACAATATGCAATGCTTCTTCGGTCATCGGCAGCGGCAACAGGTCAGCCAGATACGTGCCGCCGACGGCGCTCCAAGACAAGTGTTCGGAAATCAATCCGGGCTCAATCCGGTCGGCCACGCTCCGTAGGCGGGCCAGGTGCGCTACGTCAAGTCCGTCAGCACTGCCGAGCGACAAACCGACGCCATGCAGAGAAATCGGATAGTCGCAACGAATCTTGTCCAGGTATTGTGGTGCTGTACCACCACCCATGTAATTTTCGGTGTGCACCTCGAACCAGGCGACATCGGGAGACGAGTCGATAACGGCTTGATGATGTCGAAAGCGCAGTCCGACTCCCGCTTTCGCGGGGATCGGGCTGGACATATCCTGCATCTTGGCAACAATAGCGTTCATACTGTGATGCTTGCTCAGCTTGCCTGCAACTTGCCACCTTGAATCTTGGAACAATCGCCGGCCGGCAGCAACACGAAGGACTTCGGATCGCGTGCCTGTGTAGCCTGACCAGCACAAGAATGCGCACCTTCAGCACAGTCGTTCTTCGCGACCGTATTGATGCTGTAACATTTCTCCAGCTTGTTTTTTGCCATTCTCGCCATATTGTCCTTGACGGGCTGTGGCATGGCGCTCATGTCCTTCATATTCTGGGCCTGTACCGGCGCTTGCATTGCGAGTGCGAGACCGATTGCGGCGGACAGCGTCGAAGCTGCCCATGCTTGTTTGCTCATTTTGCATTCTCCTCAGGTTGAGACCGCAGAATCGCGGCCTTGCTGATAAATTCGTCTGGAGTCCCCCAAAGGTTACGCCGCATAAAAAATTTATTTTTCGAGACAGAATCCTTCTCGGAGCGCAAAATTTGCCTATGTCATCCGAAACACGCCGCCCCGGCCCGTCACTGAGTCTCGTACAGAGTTCTCAGGATTCGGGCGCGCGGGACAATTCTTCCGCAGCACCTGATACCCGCACCGATGGCACTCTCGACTGGTCCATCTATATGGCTCGAGCACAGGAGGGCGACGGTGAGGCTTACCGACGCCTGCTCGAAGAGATTACGCCTTATTTGCGGGTGCTTGCCATACGCCGCATTGGCAATCGCAGCGATGCCGAAGATGCGGTGCAAGATATTCTGTTGACCATACATACAGTGCGGCACACGTACGATCCGACTCGCCCGTTCGGCCCTTGGCTGGTTGCTATCGCCAGCCGGCGCATCATTGACAGTCTGCGACGGCAGGGGCGCCATAATGCACACGAAGCACCGCTCGATCAGGATTATGAAACCTTATCGGCCTCTGAAGCGAATCTCCAGGAAGAGGCAACAGATGCCAGCATGTTGCGCGCGGCCGTCGCGCGCCTGCCAGCTGGACAACGAGATGCAATACAAATGCTGAAATTGGAAGAAATGTCATTGAAGGAAGCTGCCGCGTCTAGCGGCATGTCGGTCGCTGCGCTGAAAACCGCGACCCATCGTGCCTTGAAGAGCCTGCGCAAGATGATCGGCAAACGAGGTGGCAACACATGAAACCGACCGCCAATCTCATCGACTCGTTAGTCACAGATGTCAAGCCGGTGCGACGCTTGCGGTCGCCAGTGGTACGTGCTGCGTGCTGGTTATTGTTTGCGGCATTGATGCTGGCGTTAGTTGCCGTCGGACATGGTGTTCGGCCAGATCTGATGCTCAAGCTGCATCAGCCTGTTTTTATTACCGGTGTCGCTGCAGCTCTAGTGACTGCTGTTCTCGCCGCAATAGCATCGTTTATTGCAAGTATTCCGGGACTGTCCCGGCGCTGGCTGCTATTGCCGATGCCTGCGCTGGCGGTATGGATTTCTACGATTGGCTATGGATGTTTGACTAACTGGGTCAGTATCGGTCCGGAAGGTATGTCTCTTGGAGAGACTGCACGCTGCTTCGCAACGTTGGTGCTAACAGCGATCCCTCTATCGCTGACGATGCTCATCATGTTGCGCTACGTGGCGCGATTATCTCCGACGCCGGTTGTGATGACGGGCAGTCTTGCGGTCGCCGCGATGACGGCGAGCGCCTTGTCCTTGTTCCATCCGCTTGATGCAACGATCATGATTCTGATGTCGAACTTCGGCGTGACGGCCCTGTTCTTGGCCCTCAGCAAAAGATACGGGCAACGGCTGTTTGCACGGGTAACGCCCCAGGAATGACGCGGTTCGACGCTCGCAGAAAAATCGCATTTCAGACACTATTTGCAGCATCCGTGCTGCGCTTGAATCGGCGGACATTTTACCGAGCCGAACGAACAAAACACACAGCAATCACCTGGATTAGGCCGCAGCAGCGCCTTGCAGTTACTACACTCGTAATAGTACTGGCAAGCGTCGGTAGGCATGCTCTCCAGCTTGGCAAAGCCGCATTGCGGGCAAGTCAGAACAGATTCAAGGACGATAGCGTTGGGCATGGCACGTCACTTGTGCAAAGTGGACGGATAGCCTGCGTTCGTGGTGGCCTTGGTCAATGCCTCCGTTCGAGCTTTGTCAGGGTCATAGGTAACGACCGCTGTCTTCTTGTTGAAATCAACCTTGACGGACCTCACACCGGACATCTTATCCAGCGATTTTTTGACAGTAATTGGGCACAGTTCGCAGGTCATGTTTTTGACGTCGAGCGTGACAGTTTTTGGGGCGGCTGCCAGCGCCATTATTGCATAGGTTCTAAGCCACAAGGCAGCTCAATACACATGCAGCACCTTGCCAATATAATCAAAAAACAGGCAATACAACATGATCGGCAATGGCAAGCCGAGCATGGTGCCAATCAGATATTTATAAAACTTCACGCCGGACAAAGCCAGCGCGTAATTCAGGGCAGGAACGGTCTGAAACAATACTCTTAACAATGCAATGCTTTTAATGGGATGCGCATCCAGGCCATGGAGGATTTGCAACGCATATCGGTTTTTCAATTCTCGCATTGCATCGCCGCCGATGAAGCGTATTGTTAAAAAAGTAAATGCACAGGAGATGACTGCCGCGATATAGGTCGCCAAACCACCCCAGATCTTTCCCAGGGCCAGTACCGCCGCCGCGAGAAATATCCAGCCGGGTATCTGAATCAGATTACCCAGGCAAAACAGTAGGACGAAGATCACCAAACCGCTGACTTTATTGTCGACGATCTGTTGATGAAGAAACGCCAAATTGAAATGTTCTCTAAGTCCTGAAAATTGAAATAAGGCGAGCAGCGCCGCCAGAAACAGAACAACGATCAACAGCCGTTTGTAGCGACGCATGGCAGGGACTCGCAAGTTGAGGTGGCTGGCTTCATTTTTATGGTGCCTCTTGACGATACGTTGAGCATGACGGAATGCTATGTAAAAAACGCAAATTGGCCGCAGCTTTAATGCGGTTACACCGCCTGCCACAATAGGTTGATGAGTGACGACGACTCGGCGCCTGATTTGGTGCTCAAATTGATTGGCTTACTGATTGGCTTACTGATTGGCTTACGTAGGAGAGAATCATAGTGAGATGAAAAGAGTCTCGTCAATTACTGAATTTGTCTCGTTAATTAATGCATTAAAATGTTCCAAATAGGCAGATTTGTCTCATTAACTACTGATCGTTCACAATGGTTGCGAATGCTCAATAATTGATAAGACTATTTCCGCGGGATTCAATCGCAGATAGATTTTCGTCGTATTGAATCCCGATAGACGTAGTCAGGCGTGAACCTTGGCGGTCAGATCAATGCCAAGCGCCTTCATCACGGCAAGAGTGGTTTTTAAGGTCGGGTTGCCGTTCTCGCTGAAAGAGCGATAAAGCTGTTCGCGGGAAAGGCCGGTCTGTCCCGCGATTTCCGCCATGCCCTTCGCACGAGCGACAACACCTAGCGCATGCGCTATATAACCGACATCGCTCGTCTCGAATGCTGCTGCCATGAAAGCCGCGATTGCTTCGCTAGAAGCCAAATCTTCGGCAGGATCGTAGCTTGTCAGTTTTTCTTTGGTCATTTCATTCACTCCATTCAGCAGCAAGAAGCTTTGCCGTCTTGATGTCTTTTGCTTGTGTACCCTTATCGCCGCCGCAAAGTAAAACGATGATCGTGCCACCTCGTTTATGGAAGTAGATGCGGTATCCAGGGCCGTAATGGATGCGCATCTCGCTGATCCCTTGTCCAACGGGCTCCACGTCACCAGCATGCCCGAAGACCAAGCGGTCTAAGCGGGATGCTATCAAACCTCGTACCTTCTCATCCTTTAGCTGGATTCGCCATTTTCGGAAAGTCTCGGTTTGTTTTATTTCAAGCATGCCTTATTGTAGTTTATAAATTACTTTTTGGTGATAAAAATTGTCTTTTACGCATTGTTTTATGCGACTATTCATCTTCATATCAGGTGATAGTGTGTATCAATCAACCTGATATTTCCACTAAGTAATTTTCGATGTATTCTTAACAGCGTTCACACAGGGCGCAGTATCGATTGTCAATCCATTGGAGGTGGTCATGTTTCGCAACCGTTTGTTGCCGTTGATTGCAGTCGCTTGCTTCAGCGTCCCTATTGCCGCAGTTGCCCAGCAGCAGGCATTTACCAGTAAAAACGTCAATCTGCGGGCCGGCCCGGCGCGCGATTATCCGTTGGTGGCTCAGCTTCGTCCCGGCACGCCGGTATCGGTGGCTGGTTGTATCAACGGTTATAGCTGGTGCGATGTGACGCTGCCGGATGGCAATCGTGGTTGGGTGTATGCGCAAAACCTGAATTATCCCTACCAAGGCAACCAGGTGCCTGTGATGACCTATGGCAGCTCTATCGGATTGCCGATCATCGCCTTTACACTCGGCGCTTATTGGAACCAGAATTATCGCCATCGGCCGTGGTACGGGCAGCAGTCGCACTGGGCGCATCGGCCGCACCGGCCGCGTCCTCCAGTTGTTGTGCGGCCGCCGCCAAGGCCGCATCCGAAACCGCCGGTAGTCAAGCCAGGCAGGCCGCATCCGCAGCCGGGCTTCGGCGGTGGAAATCGTCCGCCACACGGCGCCAGGCCGCCGGGCGGCAACCGGCCACCAGGTGGCAAACCTCCGGGCGGTGGCGGCCGGCCATCGAATGGCGGAATCACACTGCAACCGCGTTGATCTGCCGCGAGGCGGCTGGCGTCAGCGAAGTACCTTGATGAGGTTATTTGCCGCGCCGCATCTGCGCCAACGTGGCGAGTTGTGCGGTTGCCTCAGCCAATTCGGCTTGCGCCAGCGCGTAGTCGATATTCGACGCCAGATTCTGTAAACGTTCCTCGGCTTGTTGTCTTGCCGCGGTGGCTTTGGCTTCGTCCAGATCCTTGCCGCGGATCGCGGTGTCGGCCAGGATGGTGACGGAGTGCGGTTGGATTTCGGCGTAGCCGCCGGCGACATAAATGAAATCATCTTCGCCGGTCAGACGTTTGATATGGACTGCGCCCGGCTTCAGGCGTGTCAGCAGCGGAGTGTGGCCGGGCAAGATACCCAGCGAGCCGGCGATGCCCGGCAGGGTGACCAATCCGGCGCTCCCGGCGTACAGCTCGCCTTCCGGACTAACGACAACGACTTGAGTTTCCGACATACGGGTTCCTGTAGCTAGACTTCATCATCAGGTTGTTTCTCACTACGCTAAACCAATGATAACCAATGATACAAGATCGGCTTGCCGAAAATCAGGAAATTAACGGAATCCGCATGTGCCGGCGCATGCACTAGATTTAGTGCAGCTGACCACCGCCTTCGATCACATCCTGCTGCAACGTCACGGCGCTCTGCAGTGCGACCTGTAAACCCTCGACGATCGTATCCAGCGCCAGACTGGGTTGTCCTGGATGGCGTGCAGCCTGCGAAGGAATATAGGGGATGTGAATGAAGCCGCCGCGGACTGCAGGCGTATGCGCGGCCAGCCGATGCATCAGTCCATAAAACACATGGTTGCAGACAAAGGTGCCGGCGGTTTGCGACACTTCGGCCGGGATGCCGGCAGCACGCATCGCCTTGACCAGGCCTTTGATCGGCAGCGTGGAAAAATACGCCGCGGGGCCGTCGCTGTGTATCGGTTGGTCGATAGGTTGGCGGCCGGCATTGTCGGCAATCCGTGCATCGTCGACATTGATGGCCACTCTCTCCACCGACAACTGGCTGCGGCCACCGGCCTGGCCGACGCAAATGACCAGTACCGGTTTGAGCTCATCGATCAATTGATCCAGCACCTCCAACGCGGTGCCGAAAACGCAGGGCAATTGACGTGCTGCCACGACGGCGCCTTCGCATTGCCAGCCATCCAGCGCGCGTACGGCTTCCCACGACGGATTAAGCGGCTCTTGCTCAAACGGCTCAAAGCCGGTGAGTAAAATGCGGTGCTGAATTTTCTGAACCATGAGTTACCTGCCTTAGTTGCCTTAGTTGTTTGTTTCCATCGCCATCATGGCAAACGTCGCCAGCCAGTGCTCGCCGGCATATTCGCCGCTAACGACGTGCGGCAGGCCTGCCTCCATATGACGGCGCGCGGCCGCAACCAACGTGGCGGTGGCCGGATCGTTTTCCGGCAAGCGCCGGGCAATCCTTTTCATGCACCAGGCGCGGCTCAAGTTCAAACCGTTCAGATGGGCGATCTTGGGATCGCTATGGTCGCTGACCTCGGCCGGATTCATCAGCCGGTCGATATCGGCCAGTGCCGGCAAATACTGGGCAAACCAGTCGACGAAGACATCTGCTTCAAGCACGTCAGCCATCAGCAACGCTTCGGTCAGCGCTGCCGACAGGAATTCGTCGCCGCCTGGTTCGTAGTGCGCCGGGTAATTGCTGTCGCTCATGAAATAACGGCAGGCGGCGTTGACTACGGCGCTTTCCAGTTCGCTGTCCTGGCGATGGCGAGCGAAATCGAGTATCAGCTTTAACGCAAACGCGCTGTTGTAATGGGTGCCGACCCGGATCGCATAACTGAGCTTGGAGAAATAGCTGAACACGCGGCTGCGGATTTCAGCCACCAGCGGCTCCATGGCCGCCAGCCAGGTTTTGGCCTTGGGGTGCTGCCAGGTTCCCAGTTCCTGCGCCAGCGCCATGATCCAGGCCCAGCCGTATGGGCGTTCAAAAGACACCCGTCCCGGCGCCTGGAAATACGCCAGCTCTTGTTGCATGTTGGCGGCGGTGAAATGTTCGTCGAACAGCGCCGCGATTTCGTCCTGCTGCGGCAAGGTCGGATACAGGCGGGCGCAGCGAGCCAGCAGCCAGTAGCCGTGTACCGCAGAATGCCAGTCGTAGCAGCCGTAGAACACGGGATGCATGGCGCGCGGCGTTTGCGCATCTTGCGGGCCGTTCAAGGCGTGCATGATGTAGTTCGGATATTCGTGGCGTAGCGAGCGCAAAGGCAAGCGCGCAAAGGCCGCAACCTGATCAAGAGTAAGGTGCATGGTGTCTCCTTAGCGGAATATGAGGAAATACATCAACAGTATATTCGCTGCCAATAGTGTCAATGCCGTCGGAATCTGGGTTTTGATCACCAGGTATTTATCCTTTAATTCCAACAGCGCCGCCGGCACGATGTTGTAGTTGGCGCCCATCGGTGTCATCAATGTACCGCAATAACCGGCCAGCATGCCGATAGTCACCAGCGGCGCCGGATCGGCGTGATGGACAGTGATCAGGAAGGGCAGGGCAATGCCGGCGGTCAATACCGGGAAGGCAGCAAAGGCGTTACCCATGATCATGGTGAACAAGGCCATGCCGACGCAGTAAATCACCACCAGCATGAAACGGCTGTCCGGATTGACGAACAGGCTGACGACTTCTTGCACCGACTTGCCGGTTTGCGCAGCAACGAACACGCCACCGAGCATCGCCAGCATTTGCGGCAGGACAGCGGCCCAGCCGATGGCGTCGAGCAGCCGGCGCGATTCACGCACGGCGTGCAGCGGTGTGCCGCCGGTCAGTTTCCAGCCAGCCAGGATTGCGCTGATACAGCCTACGCACAGCGCCGCCAGCGTCAGCTGTTTCTGATCGAGCAGATAGACGCCGCCGACCGACACACCCTTCAGCAGAACCGTGCACAGTACGGTAACTACCGGGATCAGCACGGCAGGCAAGAAAATCCAGTTGCCGATCTGATTGGCCGACGCCTGACGCTCGTCATGGCTGCGTTGTTTGTACGAACCGATGGACAGCAAGCCGAATCCGGCGATTAACGAAATCAGCACGACCTCCACGCCGATGATCCGGTAGGCCATCGACTTGCCAAGTGCGGAAACCAGCAAATCGCTGAACAGGAATACCGTGCCGAACAGGAACCAGAACAAGGCGGTAGTCATGCGTTTCGGATTGCCCTTGTCGCGCAAGGTCATGCCAACCAGCAGCATGAGGATGACGCCGATCAGGTAGTAGATCTCATTGATGGTGATCAGGGCGCTCATGCTGTTACCTCGTTTCCTTCAGTTTTTTTCCAGTCGGCGACGTCGCGCGCGATGCTGGCGTCAAGCCGCACCAGGCGGAACATGTGAATGATCAGCGCCGCGATAGCAGTGGGAATGGCCCACAAGCCGAGATGCAGCGGTTCGATACCGAGAATGCCGTTTTCCTTGAGGAAGGCATCCATCAGCAGCACCGCGCCGAAGGCAATGAAAATGTCTTCGCCGAAGAACACGGCGATGTTGTCGCAAGCAGCGGAATGCGCACGCAGCTTGTCGCGGATGTGCAGCGGCAATTCGCCGTGGCGCGCGGTAGCGGCGCCCTCAACCATCGGCGCCAGCAGCGGCCGCACGGTTTGTGCCTGGCCGCCGATATAGGTCAGGCCGAGCGCGCCGAAACCTTGGCGCAACACAAAGTACAACATCAGGATACGTGCCGAGGTGGCGGCGGCCATGCTCGAAATCCAGTCTTGCGCGCGTTCTTTCAAGCCGTAACTTTCAAGCAGGCCGATCACTGGCAGGATCAACACATAGACAGCCAGCGAACGGCTGTTGATGAATTTCTCGCCAAAGGTTTCCAGCAAAGTGCCGATATCCATGCCAACCGCGAGCCCGGTAGACAGACCCGCCACGGTCACCACCAGCAAGGGGTTGAATTTCAAGGCAAAGCCTGCCACTACGATCGGTATGCCGATGAGCGGCAATAATTCTGTTACGGTCATTGCTATCTCCTGATGTTGAGGCGGTCGTTGCCGCGCCGCCGGTTCTGTTGATTTTTTGGTGTTATCGGGTGTTATCTGGTGTTACTGTGACGCTACTGTGATGTTACTGATTACTTAGCCTAGCAGTGGAAACAGGGTCTCGGCGGTTGCTATCCGAGGCGCGCGGATGGCGATGCCTTGCTGCGTCAGTTCGTCATGGATACGGTGCGCAAACGCCAGCGCATGCGCACCGTCGCCGTGCAGGCACACTGTATCTGCCTTGACCGGCGCCCAGCTGCCGTCGATCGCGTGCACTTTGCCGTCACGGATCATATGCATGGTTTGTGCCAATGCCTGCTCTTCGTCTTCGATCAGGGCGCCGGGTGTGCCACGCTTGACCAGGCTGCCGTCCGCCATGTAGCCGCGGTCGGCAAATACTTCTTCCACCGCCAGCAGGCCGGCGCGATGGGCGGCGGCGATCAGCTCGCTGCCGGCCAGGCCGAACAAGGCCAGCGCCGGATCGACGTCGCGGATCGCAGCGACGATGGTGTCGGCCAGTGCGGCATCGCGCGCTGCCATGTTGTACAGCGCGCCGTGCGGCTTGACGTGCGCCAGCTGCGCGCCATGGGCGCCGGCAATCGCCGCCAGTGCACCGATCTGATACTGCACGCCGCTGTAGATTTCGTTGGCCGGAAGCTGCATTTCGGTGCGGCCGAAATTGTCGCGATCGGGAAAACTCGGATGGGCGCCGATGGCGACTTCTTGCGCTACCGCCCACGTCACGCATTGCTGCATCATCAAGGCGCTGCCGGCGTGCCAGCCGCAAGCGATGTTGGCGGAACTTACCAGCGCCAGTAATGCTTCGTCGCTACCGTTGCTTTGTTCGCCGAGGTCGGCGTTAAGGTCGACTTGTTGGTGTCGCTTACTTTGTCGTTTATCTTTCGTGGGCATGCTCTGCTCCCTTTTTGGCCGGACGCAACCAGTGCATCGCGGTTTCGATTTGCTGTAGGTATGCCGCTTCCTGGCGCAATTCCTCGCGCGCCTGGGCGGCGTCGCATTCGACAAACTGTATGGTGCGATTGAAGCGCAGCTGTGCCAGCTTGGCCAGGTCGGCGCCGATCACCACGCCTATTTTTGGATAGCCGCCGGTGGTTTGGGCATCCGCCATCAAGACGATGGGCTGGCCGGCAGGCGGCACCTGGATGACTCCAGGCAGCACGCCATGGGACAGCAGGTCGCCGCCTTTCTTGATCTTCAGTTCCGGCCCGCTCAGGCGAAAGCCCATGCGATTGCTTTGCGGCGTCAAGGTCCAGCTGCCGTTCCAGAAGGTTTTTTGTGCCGCCACCGTGAACAGCTCGTATTCAGGGCCGGGTATGACGCGGATCGCCAGTGTTTCGGTATCGTCGGCCTGGTACCAGGAGGGCGGCCGCACACCGAAAGACGCCGCAGTATGCAGCGGCGCGGCCGGGTCGTTCAACTCGCCGGCAGACAGGCCGTCGCCTTCGGTCAGGGCGCGGCCGCCGTGGCCGCCAAAGCCGGCCTGCAGATCGGTGGCGCGCGAACCCAGCTGGGTTGCGGAGTTGATGCCGCCGGCGACCGCCAGGTAAGCGCGCATCCCGTGACGTGCTGCTTCCAGCTTCAGAATTTGTCCGGCACGTACCCGCACACTCCACCACGGCGGCAGGGCGCGGCCATCCAGCGCCGCCGCGAAATCGGCGCCACCCAAGGCGATGCGGGTGTCGAATCCAAACTCCAGCTGGCACGGGCCGAGCGTGAATTCGATAGCGGCAGCGTCGCGCGGATTACCTACCAGCAGATTGGCGATGGCGAGCGCGGTGCGGTCCAGCGCTCCGGACTGGCAGATGCCGAGATGGCGAAAGCCGCTGCGGCCCATGTCCTGGACCGAATTGATGCGCCCGGCGCGGAGGATCTTGATCATGCAATCACCTCGCTGGCGACGAAACGTACGTGGTCACCCGGTTGCAGCAAGGTAGGAGGATTGGCGGCAGGATCGAACAGCTGCAGCGCGCTATGGCCGATCAGTTGCCAGCCGCCGGGCGAGGCCGCCGGATAAATCCCGGTCTGGCTGCCGCCAATGCCGACCGAGCCGGCCGGCACTACCAGCCGTGGCTCGCTGCGGCGCGGGGTGGCCAGTTGCGGATCGAGCCCGCCGAGGTAAGGAAAGCCCGGCTGGAAGCCGATGAAATAGACGATATATTCAGCCGCCGTATGGCGTTTGACGATCTCCGCCGGCGACAAGCCGGTGTGACGTGCGACTTCTTCCAGGTCGGGGCCGCTGGCACCGCCATAGACCACCGGAATGTCGATTTTTCGCCCGGCCTTTTGACTGATTGAGGCGGCGTCCCATGCGCTCTGGAGTTTATCTGCCAGTTGCTGCGCATCGGCTGCTAGCGGATCGAACAGGATTGTCAGGTTATTCATGCCCGGTACGACGTCGCGCACGTGTGGCCAATGCGAGGCTTTGGCGGCGATGGCCCACAAGCGCTGTTGGCATTCCAGGGTGGCGCTGGCGCCTGCATTCAATATCAGGGCGCTTTCACCAAGAGCTTGTATGACGGCTTGAGTCATGACGGCTAGCTTCCTTCGGCAGAATAGTCGGCAGTTGCGGCGCAGAGAGAAATGCCGCGAGGCGGCGCATGACTCTGTCCTCGACTGCTTGAACAACACGTTGAATTGCAAAGAAATGGCGGAATAAGTTAGCAGCCGTGTTAGCAGCCGTCGCAGCGTGCTGAATTAGTCTACCCCCAACAAGCTTACTCTTTATTACCAAGAGCTTAATCAAGGGGCAATATCGTTCATCAAAAATAAAATGTCAATAATTTGTGTGTAAATAGTTTGTGTTGTTGCAGAAACGCAGGCATAAATTCGCTCTGGTTTTTAGCGAAACTAGTTGTATGATTAATTTTTCTTGGCGTTTTGTAGGAAATGTATGAACGTTACTGCCCCTAAAATCCTGTCTTCTGCTCATCTGGCTTCGGAAAGCAGTGTCGAACTGTCTGAGCTGGAATACGCATTGATCATTGCCGGCAATGCGTTTAATCGCTGGATGGCGCGTTGCATGTCGGCTGCCGGCGTCAAGGATATGACTCCGGTCGAAGTTTCTTTGTTGCATCATGTTTGTCACCGTGAACGCAAAAAGAGCCTGGCCGACATCTGCTTCGTGTTGAATATCGAGGATACGCATATTGCCAGTTACGCATTGAAGAAACTGGTAAAAGCCGGCTATGTAAAAAGCGAAAAAGTAGGCAAGGAGGCTTATTTCTCGGCTACTGAGAGCGGTTACGCACTGTGTCTCAAATATCGCGAAATGCGCGAGGAGTGCCTGATTACGGTGCTGTCTGATACCGGTTTGTCGAACCAGGCGTTGGGTGATGCAGCAAAGCTGTTACGCACCGCCTCGGGCTTGTACGATACGGCTTCGCGTGCAGCGACGTCGAGATAGATTGGATTTCATGCAGGCATAAAAAAAGGGCGCTTGATGCGCCCATTTTTTATGCTGCTGCCAGTGCTTTATCCAGTAGTGCGTGCAACTCTTCAAACTTGGGTGCGCCAACGTAGCGCTTGATGATATTGCCTTGCTTGTCGATGACAAAGGTAGTCGGTGTCAGCTTGACATCGCCGAAGGAATTGGCCAGCTTGCTTTGCGTATCCAGCGTCACCTGGAACGGCAGGCTGCGGGTTTGCACGAAATTCAACACGTAGTTAGGCGGGTCGTAGCTCATTGCCACGGCGACATAGTCGAGGCCCTTATCCTTGTACATATTGTAGGTTTGCACCATTTGCGGCATCTCGGCGACACAGGTGGTGCAGCTGGTGGCCCAGAAATTCACCATCACCACTTTGCCGCGCAAGTTCTTCAGCGACACCTGTTCACCCTTCAGATTGGTAAACGAGACGTCGGGCGCGGCATGCGTGTTCGACATCGACATGTAGCCGGCCAGCGCCAGCGCTACCACCGCTACAGCACCCGCAGCCTTGATCCAAAGCCGTTTACCGGCGGTATTTTCAACTTGAGCTTGCATGACCACATCCAATACGGGGAAACCCGAGAATGTTCATTATAACGATCTGATCGAGGACTTGCCGAAAGCGACAGAATTATTGTGAATTAATTATCGAATTGCCACGGATAGGCGTGATAAGTGGCGGCGACTGCCGGCGGTATCGGCGCTTCGATGCCGGCGCAAATTGCACGCAGGATATCGGCGCTGGCAATCGGCAATTCAGCGCCGTTGTCGGCGACCGCAAGCAAAGCCTTGATCAATTGCGGTTTGGCCAGCGGCGCCAGTTGATTGGCGTGGTCCAGGGCCAGCTTCACCTGCGGGAAGCTGAGGCTGGCGCCATTGCAATAATCCTGGGCGGCGAGCTTGAGTTCCGGACAAAGCTGCGCGCCGCGCAGGAAAACGGCCAGGCGCGCGGCGCTGGCGTCGCCATGGCTGGCAGGCACTGCCACATGCGCCACCAGCGACAGCAGCACGGCGACCTCGCGGTTGAGTTCGGACAGGCGATTGTATTTGATCGGCACCAGACGTCCGGCGCGCGGCGCCAGGCGACGCGTCAAGATGGTCTGTAACACAAATTCGGCCAGCGTGATGCGGCTGTCGGCGGCGATCAGCTGGTCTGCCAGCGCCAGCATCTTGTCGCGTTCAGGTTGCGCCAGTTGACGCAATGCCGGTGTCGCCAAGTCGACCAAAGGCAGCCTGGCGCTGAGCGGCAACTGCGCTATCGACTCGGACAGGAAAGTGGCCAAGGCGGCTTGCTGCGGCGCTTCTTTGTTGAGTAGGGAAAGTTGCGCGTCGCGCTCCGCGCCGTCACCCAACAATAGTGCATAGACTACCGCGCAAGCTGCGACAGGATCGTGCACCGCGCCATCGAGTTGCGGCGACAATGGCGATCTGCCGCTGCTATTGCCGAACTCAAGCGATGGTGTCGATAATCCAGCGGTTATCTGCGCGGACGTTGACACAATCGCGGCACCTGCCAAACCGGCAGTGACGAACGGCAGATCTGCCATGCGCTCAACGATTGGTGCATGCGGCACCGCCAATTCGGGTGCGTCGAGCGGTGTCATGTTCCGGCCGTAGATACGCTTCAAGCGTTCTGCCAGCGGCGGGTGCGTGGCAAACCAGCCGTCCAGCAAATTGGGGCGGACGCTGCCAAGGAACAGATGCGAGAGTTGTTCGGCATTCGGATGATTGATTTGCGAGCCGATTTTTTTGCCATCGGTGAGGCCGCCGATCTTGCGCAAGGCGCCGCCAATGCCTTCAGGATTGCGGGTGAACTGGACGGCGCTGGCATCAGCCAGGAATTCACGCTGGCGCGACACCGCGGATTTGATCAGGCGGCCAAAAAAAATACCGATATAGCCGACCGCGAACAGCACCAGGCCGGCCACGAACAGCACCAGCTGCCATGGCGGTCCCTTGTCGTCGCGCCCGCCCCAATAGCGGCCGGCATTCATCAGTTGCTGGCCGAAGCCGGCAATCATCTGGATCCCGAACAAGACGCCGATCAAATGGATATTCAAGCGCATGTCGCCATTCAGGATATGGCTGAACTCGTGGCCGACCACACCCTGCAATTCGTCGCGCGTGAGCCGGCTCAAAGTGCCGCGCGTGACGGCGACCACGGCTTCATTCTGGTTATAACCGGCGGCAAAGGCATTGATCGCATCTTCGTGTTCCAGCAGGTAGACCTTGGGGCAGGCAATGCCGGAAGCCAGCGCCATTTCTTCCACCACGTTCAACAACCGCCGCTCTTGCAAATCGCCGCTGGATGGCGAGACTGTGCGGCCGCCGGCCATCAAGGCCACGGCATCGCCGCCATCGCGCAGGTTGAAGGTCTGGATCAGGGTGCCGCCGCCAATCAGCACCAGCGTGATCAAGGTATTGATCTCGAAAAAACCTTTGGGATATTGACGCAGGAAGCCATGATGGCTGCCGAACTTGAAGGTCCATACCAGCGCCATCGCCAGATTGACGGCGATCACGATTGCGATCACCGCCAGCACGAAAAGGAACACCAGTTTCCTGGTTTCCTGACGCGCCTGGTGCTGCTGTTCAAAGAAAGTCATGCGTGCCAGTTCATTTCAGGCCGGGTGTTAGCTGGGTTCTAGCGGGATTCAAGCCGGATTCAAGCCGGATCCGGACTTGATCAGAATGTGACCTTGACCGCCTTGCGCTCTTCCGGTGCTTCGGTCGCCTGCAGCAGTTCCGCCGGCTTGAAAGTAAACATGTTGGCGAATATCGAGCCGGGGACTTGCTCGATAGCGGTGTTGTATTCCATCACGCTGTCGTTATAGGCCTGGCGTGAGAAGCCGATTTTATTTTCCGTGCCGGTCAACTCTTCGGTGAGTTGCATCATGTTCTGATTGGCCTTCAGATCCGGGTAGGCTTCCGACAAGGCAAACAGTTTTCCAAGACTGGCGCTGAGTGCGCCTTCGCTTGCGGCCATCTGCTGCACGGCGGCGGCATCGGTAGCGTTGCCGCCGACCTTGGCGTTGGCGCTGACCGCCTGGTTGCGCGCCGAGATCACCGCCTCCAGCGTTTCACGCTCATGCTTCATGTAACCCTTGGCGGTTTCCACCAGATTCGGAATCAGGTCGTAGCGGCGTTTCAGTTGCACGTCGATCTGGGCAAACGCGTTCTTGAAGCGGTTACGGAAACTCACCAGGCGGTTATAAATACCGACCACCCAAAATACGATGGCAAGCACAATTGCCAGAAAAATGATGAACCCGATCATGGTTTTCCCCAAAAAAAAGCCGCCGGACAATTTGTCCAGCGGCAACGTTATATGACAAGAAGCGGAAAAGCAAGCCGGTTTACGTGCCGATTAGCAAGCCGATTCGCTCCAGCGTTTCAAGGCAATCGCTTACTTGGCGTTTTCCTTGGCGCTTTCCCTTGGCGCCGATGACAGTTGGGTCAGTTCGTCTTCGGTGATGTATTCAAACACCTTGACTACCTTTTGCACACCGCTGACACCTGCAGCGATTTCACCGGCACGCTTGCCTTCCCGTTCGGTGACGCGTCCCATCAGGTAGACATTGCCGCGCTCGGTCACCACTTTGAACGAGTTGCCGAACACATCCTTGGCATCCACCAGGGAAGCGATGACCTTGCTGGTGATGAAAGTGTCGTTGGAGCGTGCCGAGAAACTCGACGGCGCACCGATCGCCAGTTCATTGGCCACGGCATGCACGTTTTCGATAGATTGCGCTTCGCGTTCCGCCGCCGCCTTCGCCGCATCGTCACGTACTTCACCGGTCAGCAATACCTTACGGTTGTAGCTGGTGATGTTGACATGGCCATCCTGGCCGACGACGCCAGGAATCCGCGTTTCGGCCTTGACAATGATGGCCTTGTCCTCGGTCTGCGCACCCAGCGTACGGCGGTCCGTCGCAGCAAAGCCGCCGGCGACAGCGCCGCCCAAGGCCAGTGCCACGCAACCCTGCAAACCCATCACCACTGTGCCGCACAAAGCGATTGCAGCCAACGGACGTTGCCAGTTGCTCCAACCTGCCTGCCACCGGTTTTGCCGATCAATCATTCGCATCTCCTCCAAATAAAGCGACATCGATGCCGTCGCATAAGCAGTGAATCGTTAACAGATGAACTTCCTGGATGCGCGCGGTGCGGTCATGCGGCACACAGATATGCACATCTGCTTCAGTCAGTTTCTTGCCGATGGCGCCGCCGCCTTTGCCGGTCATGGCCACGACGCGCATGTCGCGTTCCAGTGCGACATCGATGGCGGCCAGCACGTTGGCTGAATTGCCCGAAGTCGAGAACGCCAACAGTACATCGCCGGCTTGTCCAAACGCTTGCACTTGTTTGGAAAAGATTTCGTTGTAACTGTAGTCGTTGCCGATCGCCGTGATAATCGAGGTATCGGTAGTCAGCGCCAATGCCGGCAACGGCAGGCGCTCGCGTTCAAAGCGTCCCACCAGTTCAGCCGCAAAATGCTGGCAGTCGGCAGCAGAGCCGCCGTTGCCGCAAGCAAGAATCTTGTTGCCATTGGACAGCGCAGAGAACATAAGTTCAACTGCGCTGGCAATTGGACCCGCCAGATCCTCTGCTGCGCGGGCCTTGAGTTCGGCACTTTCATTGAAGTGCGCCAGGATGCGTTGATTTATCATGATGTCGGTTTGGAGTGTGAGATGCTGCATTTCAACCTGTTGAGCGATACAGGCTGGATTGGCAGAATTGTTTTCTGAATAATATGCGTGCAGTGACTATGGTGACCGGATTATAGCGGCGTTGCCGTTGCCGACGGTAGATCAATCAGGCCTCGAAAGCTTGCTTGATCCATTCGATGGCATCGTCTTCGATGGCAATCACATCGAAACGACAGGCCGGCAGAGCGGCATAGCGCAGCAGGAAGATCTGGGCGGCAATGATGAGTTTGGCTTGTTTGCTACGCGTGACGCTAGCAGCGGCACCGCCGTAGCGTTGACTGTTACGCTGCCGGACCTCGACAAAAACCAGCAGGTTCGAAGCCGGTTCGGCCAGGATCAAATCGATTTCACCGGCCTTGCAACGGAAATTCCTTTCGATCAGCTTCAGTCCGCGCTGCTGCAAATAAGCCAGCGCGCGATCTTCCGCCATTTGACCGCTGGCCTGGCGCGGTGATGGCATTTTCGGGAGTTTGATCACGGCGCCCGGCGGAATCAGGGAGCGCCGAGAGGCATGACTATGCCATTTTGGTAGGCCGCGGTCGGTTCTATGCGTTCAAATCTCGGCGTGCCTACGCCAAAACTGATATTCAGCTGGCCGGTCACACCGTCGATCTGGAATACCGTATTGCGCGCGGCGATTTCGTGAGCGATGCGGAAAGCATCGATGCCCAGCGCATACAGGCGCTCCAGGTCGGCGTTGGGGCGCTGGTCGGCGGCCACCAGCTGGTGCGGATACGCCATGACGGCCGGGTGGTCGGGCTCTACCTGCCAGGGAATATCCAGCAGCCGCACGCCGTTCAGCTCAGGGATTTGATGTTCCGGATTATTGTCGTTCGAGATCAGCGGATTCATTTGGGAGATGCCGAAGATCGGCGTTTCCTCGCCAATCGCGCTGCGGACCTGCTTGGCCTGGTCGGCGTTTAGCGCGGCAAACAGCAAACGCGGCTTTTCAGTTTGTATGCGTTGCTGCAATTGTGTCAATGCACCGGCGTTGAGGGTGCCGTCTTCCAGGCTCAACGTCATCGAATTGGTGTGCAGCCCGCTGCCTTGGACTTGCTGTATGAAGGCATTCGCGACGCGCTTTTGCCAGGCTGCGTTGGTGCTGAGGACAAATACCGTGCCAGGCGCGTAATCCGCGCCGACCCAGCTGCCGACTTGCCGCGCTTCGGCCTCGATCGACAAGCCGATGGGCAGCAACTGCGCCGGCAGGGCCATTTCCTTGCTGGCCGCAAAATCCGGTTGGGTCAGGGCAATCGTCGGTTTCTCCACCTTGCCGTTCTGGATGATGGCGGTAAGACCGGTGCGCGACAGCGGGCCGACCAGGATATCGTACTTCTTGCTGGCAGTGAGATAGGCTGCCAGCATATCGCCAGGGGTATCGGCAGCTTCGATCACGGTAACGGCCAGGCCGCTCTTGTCGCGTTCGTAAGCGTTTAAAAAGCCGCCGCGCACGGCGTCGGCAGCCGCGCCCAGCGGGCCTGAGCGCAGGGGCAGCAACAAGGCGATGCTGGCGAGAGGAATGCTGTCGGCGCCGCCATCCAGGCTGGCCGATCCGGCCGAGGTTGTGTTTGCCAGCGCAGGCGGGCACAATCCGTTCAAGAGGATACTTGCCAGAAGTGCCAACCTGGCCCGTTTGGCCCATTTATATAACATTCATAACTCCCCATGACTCATCAATCTGCCAGCAGCCTCATCAACCCAGCGATTCTGGATGAGGTGGCGCAGCAAGCGTATCCCGCGTCCACATTATATGTGTTGGCCACACCGATCGGAAATGTCTGCGATATCAGCCTGCGGGCCTTGCATGTATTGTCCATGGTCGACGCGGTGGCATGCGAGGACACCCGGAATACTGCCCATTTGCTGAATCGCTATGGTTTATCCAAGTCCCTGGTGGCGGCGCACGAGCATAACGAACGGGAAGTGGCAGACAAGATCGTTGCGCGCTTGCAGGCTGGCGAGCGCATCGCGCTGGTGTCCGATGCCGGCACGCCGGCAGTGTCGGATCCCGGGGCACGGATTGTCGACGCCGTGCTGCGCGCCGGTTTGCGCGCATTGCCGTTGCCCGGGCCGTCGGCGGCGGTTACCGCGTTGTCGGTCAGCGGCCTGGTGAACGATCGGTTTCAGTTCGTCGGATTCTTGCCGAGCAAGGCAAGGCAGCGCGAGATCGTATTGGCCGGCCTGGTTGGCGCAACTGCGACGTTAGTGTTGTATGAGGCGCCGCATCGGATCGTAGAAACCGTTGATGCCTTGCTGCAAGCCTTCGGGCCAAGCCGTCAAATCGTGCTGGCGCGCGAGTTGACCAAATTGTTCGAGAGCGTACACCGTTGCCCCTTGGGCGAGGCGCCGGGCTGGCTGGCGGCCGACGGCAATCGGCAAAAGGGCGAGTTCGTGTTGCTGATCGAAGCCGCGCCGGTAGCGCTCGACGACAGCGCTGAAGGAGAGCGGGTGTTGCAGATACTGTTGGCTGAGTTGTCGATTAAGCAAGCTTCAGCATTGGCGGCGCAAATTACCGGGCAAAAGAAAAATGCCCTGTATGAACGGGCGCTGGAATTAAAGACGCCGAGAGACACTGAAGGTACTGAGTAGGATAGGTGTGATAATCTTTTGTCATCGTCCAGTGCTGTCCTGAAGGCTTAAACTGAATCAGCGCTGAACCAGGGCTGGAACCTGCGTATGTCCACGAATAGGCACAAATCGAGGCGTGCAGCGATGTATTTTAGCAACGGCAATAACATTCCAAATTAGTTCCGGCCAAGGGTTCAATAGTAAAATCCGCCTCCTTGTGCAATGCGGCAAAAGATTCAGGCAGTTATCAAATTGAAGTAAGCGGGCCATGCATGCCAGACTTGCCCTTACCAATAAGAGAGAGAACATGAGTAATACGCAAACCAGCAACAGCCCCGGATTCAAGTCATCCCGTCTACACATCATTACGCTGGCTGCGTTGGGCATCGTGTTCGGCGATATCGGCACCAGTCCGCTGTATGCGCTGAAAGAGTGTTTTAGCGCGGAGCACGGCATCCCGTTTACGCCGGCAGCAGTGTTGGGAATTATCTCGATGCTGTTCTGGGCGATCACGATCGTGGTCTCGCTGAAATACGTATTGTTTGTGATGCGCGCCGATAATAACGGCGAAGGCGGGGTACTGGCCTTGATGGCTTTGTCGCTGCGTACCGCAAAAACCGGCTCAAGCCGCGCCAAGCTGCTGATGATGCTGGGCGTATTCGGGGCTTGCATGTTTTATGGCGACGTCGTGATTACCCCGGCAATTTCGGTGTTGTCGGCGGTGGAAGGATTGGAAATCGCCACGCCGGGACTGTCGCGATATGTGTTGCCGTTATCGCTTGTGATCCTGATTGCCTTGTTCCTGATCCAGAAACACGGCACCACGGTGGTGGGGAAATTATTCGGCCCGGTGATGTTCGTCTGGTTCTTGTCGCTGGGCGTGCTAGGTGTCTACAACGTCATCAAAGCACCGGAAATCCTGGTAGCGATTAATCCTTATTATGCTTTCGCTTTCATGCAACAGCATGCTCTACAGGCTTTCGTCGTGCTGGGCTCGGTAGTGCTGGTGCTGACCGGCGCCGAGGCACTCTATGCCGACATGGGGCATTTCGGCATCCGGCCTATCCGTTTTGCCTGGTTGTTTACCGTCATGCCTTGCCTGATGTTGAATTACTTCGGCCAAGGCGCGAATTTGCTGATGAATCCGAGTGCGATCCAGAATCCGTTTTACCTGATGGTGCCGGACGCCTTGCTGCTGCCGATGGTGATCCTGGCGACCGCCGCCACCGTGATCGCATCGCAAGCCGTGATCTCGGGCGCGTTCTCGTTGACCAGCCAGGCCATCTTGCTCGGCTTCGTGCCGCGCATGCGGATCCTGCATACGTCCGAAGATGAACGTGGCCAGATTTATGTGCCGGTAATTAACTGGATGCTGCTGATACTGGTGGTGGCAGTAGTGCTGGCCTTCAAGAAATCCGACAACCTGGCCGCCGCCTACGGCGTCGCCGTCACCACCACCATGCTGATCACGACCGTGCTGGCGGCGGTGGTCATGCGTACCGTGTGGAAGTGGAATCCCTTCCTGGTGGCGCTGGTCATCAGCGCCTTCTTCATTGTCGATTTCGCCTTCTTCACCGCCAATCTGCTGAAAATTATCGACGGCGGCTGGTTCCCGCTGCTGCTCGGCGGCTTTGCATTCTTCCTGTTGATGACCTGGTACTCGGGCCGCATGCTGCTGCGTGAACGCAGCAAGGACGAAGGCATTCCGCTGGAGCCTTTCGTCGAAGGCTTGCTGGCGCATCCGCCGCATCGGGTCGAAGGCACCGCGGTATTCATGACCGGCAATGTGGCGACCGTGCCGGTAGCGTTGCTGCATAACCTGAAGCACAACCGCATTTTGCACAAGCGGGTGTTCTTCCTGAAAATCAGTATCTGGGACGTGCCGTTCGTCGAAGACAGCAAGCGTTTGACCTTGAAGGAACTGGGCAACGATGTGTATATCCTGCGCGCAGCGTTCGGTTTCAAGGAAGCGCCCGACGTGCAGTCCGTGATGGCTTTGGCCACCAACCAGTTCGGCCTTGAATTCGATGTGATGGATACGTCTTTCTTCCTGGCGCGCGATACCGTGATACCGAGCAAGATCCCGGGCATGCGACTGTGGCGTGAAAAGCTCTTCGCCTGGATGTATCAGAACGCGGCTAAACCTTCTGACTTTTTCCATATCCCGGTCAATCGGGTGGTTGAGCTGGGTACCAAGGTCGAAATCTAAGTTGTCTGGAACGTTCCCGCAGGTCGGCCTGGCTCGCGGGGATCTTGCAAGACTCGTGGCTCGCCGAGGCTGACCTGGCACCGCCACAACTGATGGCCGGAAGCCAGGTATTTGCTCTCAAACGGCGTGATTGGCAGCGTCGGCTGATACACTTCGCAGCCAACCTCTTTGCCGCTGAGCTGGCCCAAGGCGCTGGCGCATTCCTCTACATAGATCTGCCAGTTACTACGGCACTCCAGAATTCCCCCGAGGGCGGCAATATCCGGAAACACCGGATGGCCATGCCAGCGGCGGCTCAGCTGGCCAATCTTCGGCCACGGATTCGGATACAGCAAATAGTGCCGGGCCGGGAAAATCCCGGCAGCCAGCAGTAGCCGCCAATAATCCACCAGATCGGCACGAATCCGCAGGAAATTGTCCGGCAGCGGCGCCGCGCCCGGCCACAAGGTATTGCGGCCGACCCGGTCCGCAGACTGATCGACTCCAATCACGAAATGATCAGGATATTGTGCCGCCAGATGCATGGTCGACAAGCCGACGCCGCAACCTGCATCCAAGATCAAAGGCAAGCTGCCGGCGGCGCGCCAGGCGGCAATGCTGTCGTCAAAAGCGCGCTGGTTGTAAGCGCTGACCGGTTTTTGGAAGGTGTGCGCCGCATGTTTGGCGACGGTCGCTGCAAGCTGGTCATGAACGCCGCTTTGGGCACTGTGAATCGGGCTGGAATTGGCGTACATGGGGGAAGGCGCGGGAAATACGCCGCAAGCGAAGCTACGGCAACAATGCTTAAGCCGTCCCAGTCTTCCTGATGGCTGTCGACGGTGTCGGCAACAGCAGGTTGACTGAAACGAGGTGGATCGGAAACGAGGTTACTGTAACGTTACCGGCTGACTCATCATCGAGTCATAATTGCCTAAAAAGGCATCGATATCTTCGATGCTCGGCTCGGTCGCAATCAAATCCTCGACCCCTTTACGGAAAAATTCAGCCAAAGCACCAGCAATGAAAATCTCACGCTTGAATGATTTATCGACGATTTCATAGCCGCCGAAACGTAAAGCTTCGCGTTGTTCATCGGCACCAAATTCGACGACGCTGTATTGGTCACTGTTATAAATCAGGTTCATATGCGCTCCCGGTAATTAAGACAGAAGGTAATGATCGAGTAAGCAGTTTTCAAGCCAGCAAATGAAAATATTATTTTTTAACTCCTTTTCCGAGAGACATGTTTCAAATGAGACATATTTATCTGGTGAAGAATTTAAGTGTTTCTTTCATTTACATACTACGCCAGCACGGGTATTTGTCACGAAATAAATGTTGATGAAGGCTATACATTTTTTCTACCTGCCACTCAGGAGCCAACTATTCCGTGGCACTGCTTGCTCGAATCACAGTTATCAAATCTTGCTAAAAATGTTGCAGATCCGCTACTCGGACCATTCAAACATGATACGTTGATGCGATCCCGGCTTGATGGTCACATCGTGGGCCTTGGTTTGGCCGTTCTTGATTGCCTCGAGGTGATAACGCCCGGCTGGTAGTTGTGCCAGGAGGAAAGGCCCCTTTGATACTGTATCCAGGACGGTTTTGTGGCTGGCGTCGCTCATCTTCACTTGTATGTCAGAAGTAAACTCATCCTTGGGAGTAGCCTTGATGACAAACTCAAGTTCCAGGGAGTAGTTCTTTGCTGCTTGCTGTATGGCAGTTGATTCGTCCTGCCCGATACCGCCGGAAACATAGGTGGCGACACCGCTGGTGGTTGGCTGCAGCCGACTTTGCGTAGTATCGGCAGCAAATGCCAGGTTTGCCGCCATCAGTACGGATAGGGCAAAAAGAGTGCGCTTGTTCATGGTGCCTCCTCCAAAAATGTATCTCCCACAATGGGAGAACAGCGGAATGGCGAAAAATACGACATTGCACAATGCAATTTGGCGCGACTGTGAAGCAATTTGGGGCGCCTGCAGAATCCATCTTAGCGGCCGCAAATTAAAATAAGCTTAAAGCGGGATTGTTGCGGCGGGATGGTTGCCGCGAGATTGTTACAGCGGATTTGTTACGAGTTTCTTGCTGATTTGCCCTTAGTCCGGTCAGCTGTAGTAGTAAGGTTTGGTGGGCACGCTATCCTCGCCGGCCTTTTTCAATTCACCCAGGTCGACGTTACGATCCCAGAATATGTGCCAGCCCCGGCTTTGCTCGTCGACCACTTCTGGATGTTCTACGAGAAACTTGTCCAGGAACTGGGTGATTTCCGAGACATAACCATCGTGACCGATTCGGTAGTCTTTCCGTTTGGTAAACATATGGCCTCCAGGCCTAATACTTTTTGGACTGCCAACGGCGCTGCGAGTTTCCTTTGAGTCTTTAACACGGCAAGATCACAGGTCTTGCAGCGCACGCCGATATTCGATCGCCTCAGCCCCATGGCCTGCTGACATTGTCCGCTCCAGCCAGATCTACAAGTCGAAGCGGCTGTTGATTCAGGTGATGCGCAGGCGCTGCAGCTTCTGCAGCAACCCCTTTCGACGATCACTGCCTGTCAAAAAAATGATGTTAACAATTAACAACTAATGTTAACAAAAAGAATCAATTTTCTTGACGCAACATTTTTAAATGGGCAACATATTTCTTTAAGGAAATTTTTCAATGAATGCACCTATAAGGTGCTGAAAGTAGCGTCTGGCCGATATGCGTCTACGCGTTTATTGTTTTTATTGTAAAAAATGGGGAGTAATTCACAGATGTCTATGTTCAAAAACAAACAGCGCGGTCAAGGCATGACCGAGTACATCATCATCGTTGCGCTGATCGCCGTCGCCGCGATTGCTGTTTATCAATTCTTCGGTCAAACCATCCGTAACCAGACCGCAGGTATTGCCAACGAAGTTGCCGGCCAATCCGGCGGTGCGGCAATTACGGCGGCCCAAACCGCGGCTACCGCGGCCTCGGGCGAAGGCGTGAAAAAGGGCTTGAACAAATACACTAACGATAATTCTCGCTAAGACTTAGCCAGAACTTCATAGCGTACCAAGCATCATGCCACGCGCCAGCTTTCGCCGAAGCTGGCCAGCGTTCAAGGGGAGGCGATTTCAGCAGGGCCAAGCGCTCATCTACGGGATTTTTGTCCTGGTAGCTGGCTTGGCCGCGCTTTTCTTCCTTTTTAACACCGGTCAGCTTTCCCGCGAGAAAACCAAGCTCGTCAATACCTCCGACGCTGTTGCCTACAGCGCCGGGGTGATGCACGCACGCGCGCTGAACTATATCGCCTATACCAATCGGGCGATGGTGGCCAACGAGGTGACCATTGCACAAATGGTCAGCCTCTCCTCATGGGCCCAGTACACCAAGACCCACGCTGAGAGCACCGCCCAGCTGGGCTGCGAAACCTATTATTCAGAGCCGGTTGCCAAGGCCATGACCTTGTATATCCCGGTGTGCTCCGGTTTGTATTACGCCAACGTCATCGGCACTGTGGAAATTGTCAGCGAAGCGGTGCAGGTCGCCGCTGAAGCGATGGTGGTCGCATCGGACGCCGCCAAAGCGATATTGCAGGCATCCCAGGTCACCATGCTGGCGACCTTGCCGGTTGCCCGCAAAGACGTGATGCAGCAGGTGGCGAACGCCAACTACCTGAATGACGGCGAGGTCCAGGTTGATGTGGTGCCATTGCTCGATACCTTCTTTGCGTTTGACGGCTCGCCGATCATGCAGCGCTACAGTGGGGATCAGCGCGAGCGGTTTGCCCAGGTAACGAAAGCGTCAGCTAACCTGGACAGTTTTGTTCCATCTCGTCATTGGCGCAGCAATGCACTGATACCAACCTGTTGGGATCCACTTCCACACTTCGACTATGTCAATCGTGCGGGTGGCACAGAACTCATCGGCTACGACGAATGGCGGGCACTGGATACGGCGTCGATTTACAGGTATCGCCCGAAAGGACGGTGGATCAAAAGATGCCGAACTGATGAGGGAGCGCTCGGCTACGGCAAGCAAAGCGCAAACGACGGCGATTCATCGGGAGGCGGCGGCACAGTCACCAGCGGCAGGGAAAATTCTCAAGCGGCGTCGAGGGCTTCCAGCAACGACTGGAACTACACCGGCCTGCCCGGCTTCTTCGAGCTGTCCGACAAGGCGCTTGCCTACACCCCGGACAACGCAGACAAGAGCAAGCAGGATCCCAAGGTCCGATTCGCCATCCGGCTCCGGCGCCAGTCCGACCAGACCGCTACCTCCGATGCACGTTCGGCGGTCAAGCCATCGGCACATTTGAACAATTACCAGGGCACACCGGCCGGCGGATACTACGCCAGCGTCTCCGCGTCAGAGGTGTTCTTTTCGCGGCCGGTGCCTCGCGCCGACGGCAAAACCGAGCTGGCGAGCCTGTTTAACCCTTATTGGCAAGTTCATCTGATTGAAGTGCCGGATGACATCAAGGCTGTTGCCCAATCACTCCAAGGAACGGTTCTACCACCATGAAATCAGCTGTCGCACGTCTCTCCCGCCATCTTTTCGCCGTAACGGCATCCACGGCCGCATTGCTATCTGCTCCTGTGTATGCCGAGACCGGACTGGAACGCGAAATACTGAACGCGCCCATGCCGCACGAAAGCGGCAAAGGTGGCAAGGAAGTGCTGGTTCACTATGCACGTTTGCAGGGCGCTCTACAAGGCGACCCAGATAATGCAGTACGCCTGGAGCAACTTAAGCGCGATGTCGCCAGTTGCGCCGCCACCAAGCGCGAAGCAAACCTGCCGGTCAACTTGCCGACTGAATGGCCCGAGCACCTGAATGGCTTCCGCGAAGATTTCTACGCCACCAGGAATTTTGCCATCACCTATAGCGCCGCCTGGATTTATATATTGAATCCGGAAGACTGCAGCGTAGCCGACGGTCCGGCCCTGGCAGCCAAATCCCATTCCAGGTCGCGTGGCTTATGGACTACCGCCACCCTGAAATCATCTGCCGGCATGTGCCAGATCGACCTGGTCGCCAAAACAGCACGCGGCCAATGTGCGATGGATGTTCACCGCAACGCCCGGCCGTCGCAAGGAAAAAATCCGGCCGATGTGATCGCGCAACTCAAGCGCAATCCGGCCATTCCTGCCAGCGTCATCACGCAAATGGAGGCAGCCATGCCTGCTGCATCCGGGCCGTCCAAGAACATTCTGGGCATCTCGTGCCAACCCGAAAGACTGCTCGGCGATACCATGTGCGTCGCCAACGGCGGCAGCTTTACGCCAGCCGCCAAACTGGTGCTGGAGCGCAGCTCTGCCAAAGGAATCTCCATGACTGCCAAACAGGCAGCGCAGGACGTAAGAGTCGGTGAGAACGTGTTCGCACCGCACCTGGCTGGCGGCTTCCAGGTCACGCAGCCGGGAGGCAAGCCGTGAAATTCGCGCCGCGCATAGCCAGCCCAGCTTTGCGTAAGTCCGGTCTTGCCGATTCGAAAGGCCAGGCCCTGACCGAATTCCTGGTGATCTCGGTGGCGCTGTTGCCGCTGTTCCTGTTGGTGCCGATGATCGCCAAGTATCAGGACATCGCGCACAGCACGCAGCTGGCCAGCCGCTATGTCGCCTTTGAAGCGATGACGCGCAATGATGCCGTCAGCAGCTGGAAGCCGGCTGCACAACTGGCGGCTGAAGTAAGGCGCCGCTTCTTCAGCAACCCGGATGCCGCCATCAAGACCAATGACGTCGCCGGCGATTTCAAAGCCAATCAGAACCTGTTTTGGCGCGATCCGAAGGATGCGCCGTTGATCAAGCATTTCGATAGCGACGTCAATGTCAGCTTCGGCCCTGACCACAACAGCGATCACGGCGGAGGATTTACGTCAGCCAGCGACGGCCAGCCGTTTTTGCTGAAGAGGCCTCTCTCGCTCCAGGATCGCGGCATCTATAGCGCCAATGTCTCGGTGACATTGGTCAACTTGCCAGGCGACCTGAACTTCTACAAGCCATTTGACGCAATCAACCTGCGCATGAGCCGCAGCACAAGTCTCTTGATCGATGGCTGGTCAGGACGCGATCCAGGCAGCGTGCAAGACAAACTGAGCAACGTTGAAATTTTTCCGGGGAAAGCATTGGCGCCGTTGTCGGTCATCGTCGACCCGGTAGTGATGGTGATCGAACTGCCTGGCGGCATCACCAAAGGCCCCAAACTGGGCAAGCTGGATTTTTGGCAAGACGTGGTGCCGCCGGATCGTCTGAGAGCATCCCGGTGATCCGGACATCTTTTTGCCGACGGAGCCAAGCGGCCTTGGCTATGTGCCGCCGCGTGTCCACTTGTCTGGCGATGATAGGGGTCGGCTGCACGTTTTTTCTGGGGTACGCGTCGGCACAGAATGTCTGGCCCAGTATCGCGCTGCCGAAATCGGCCGATGCTTTCGGTATCGGCGAGCAGCTCACGGCCAACGGTTTGCCAATGCGGATACAGGGCTTCGTATCGCAGAAAAAGCCGGCTGAATTGCTCGATTGGTTTCGCCAGAGCTTGGGCAAGCCGTTAGTGGAAAACACACTCGGCAACAAGCAGATTCTGGGGCGGGCCGAAGGGCATTACTACCTGACGGTGCAAATCGAAGCGGCCGGGCAGGGCAGCAAAGGCCTGGCGGCAGTGACCGATGTGAAAGCCATGGTCCAGAGTCGGGAAAAAACGCAGGACAGCAACGGGCGATGGCTCAATCGCTTGCCGTCCGGGTCGAAAATAATCAGCCAGGTATCGTCCCAGGACGGCGGCAAGCTGAATACGCAGCTGGTGATCGTCAACGGCCACAGCGAAACATTGAACGCGAATGCGCTTAAAGACATCATGGAAAAAGACGGCCAGGAACTCGACCGCGAGGTGACGTCCGATGACAGAACGCTGAACCGCATTCACGCCCGGCTGACAAACGGCAGGACCTTGCTGTTCAAGGGAAAAGGAAAGGAAGCTGTCGCCACGATTGCACGCGACGGCAACGGCAGCACATCGATCGTGCTCAGCATTGTTACGCAGATGGAGAACTATAAATGAACAATCCGCAGATCTACACCGGTAGCGCTTGCCTGAACAGGCAAGCGGGCCAGGCATCGCTTGAATATGCCGTCGTCTGCGCCGCACTTGCTTTCGCATTGGGAGTCGGCATGATCGATTCGAACAGCGTGCTTTGGCAGCTGATTGATGCCTTCAAAGTGGCCTACCACAAATACAGCTATTCCCTTTCACTTCCGCTCTAATTTGACCTGACTTTATGAAGCTTTCCCTACCTAAAAAATTCAAACCGGGCAAAACCTGGATCATTCTCGGCGTGGCTCTCAGTATCGGTCTGTTGGCGGCGCTTGCCGCCCGCAGTTTCCTGTCGCACCAGATGGAGGCGATCGAAGCGCGCAGCAAAGGCGAGACTATCGACGTCGTGGTGGCCAAACGTGAGTTGAAGAAAGGCGAAAGACTGTCTTCTGAAAATGTCGCGGTGCGCTCGGTGCCGCTGCAGTATTCGCACTCGCAAGCCATTTTGCCGGATGCGTTTGATCGCGTCGAAGGCCAGGTTCTGGCTTACCCCGTCAATGCCGGCGAGATGATTATATGGGGTCTGATGGAGACCAAAAGAGTCCCCACTTTTTCGGCGCGGGTTGCACCCGGCCACAGGGCATTGACAGTAGCGGTCGATGAAATCAATTCGATCTCGGGAATGCTTGAGCCGGGCGACATGGTGGACTTGATGGCGACGATCGACAAAAAGGGGAAAAAGATTACATTCCCGCTGTTGCAGAGCATTCCGGTGATGGCTACCGGTCAACGCTCGATCGATGATCCGAAGAGCGGTGAACGGCGTGAATATTCAACTGTCACTCTCGAGACTTCGCCCGAGCAGGCGCAAAACATTATCGTCGCGCGTGAAGCCGGGAAAATTACCGCGCTGCTGCGCAATCCGCAAGACAAGCAGCCGATCGGCAACAGCAATGCAGATGTCGCTTCGTTGCTCGGGCTCACTGGCGGCAACACGCGCGAACCGTCGGACAATCAGGTACCGGTAATTTACGGTGGCGGCAACAGCAAAATCCCGGAAGAAGCTCTGTTGCTCAGCAAATATCAGACTCCAGCGGCTAATCCTGTCGGGCAGCTCGACGGCATGTCACGTCCCGCTGCTGCAGCTCAAATCCGGCCTGGCCCGCAGGCCACGGCAGGTCAAGCAGTTATTCCAAATCCCGCGCAATCATCGATGGCCGCGATCAACAACGCCGGCAATGGCCAGCGTTAAGGCAAGCACGCAGCAAAGCAGCCGATTGAATGCAATTTGAACTGAGTAGCGAGTTAAAACGAGTTGACCCCCAATGATAAATAACAATAGCCAATCTCCCTTTTTCCCCGTCAAGCCGCTGATGCTTTTTCTAGCGCTTGCTTTTGCCGGGGCCGACATGACAGCCAACGCGCAGAGCGCTCCGTCAAACATTGCCAACGCTGAAAGCGGCGCCGATAAAGGAGTGAACCTGCCGGCCAAGAATGGCTACGCAGATACGTATCGCTCCAACCTCAAACGCTCAGCTGTTGCTCTGAGCCAACCCTATAACCCGATCAAAAAGCAGGACGACCAGGCGCAGATTCCCGAGATCGAAATGTTTGTAGGCGAGTCGCGCGTATTCCCGGCGCCGGGCGTCGCCCGCATCGCCGTCGGCAACGGCCAGATCATGAGCGCGGCAGCGCTCGACAACCGGGAGGTGATCCTGTTTGCCAATGCGGCCGGCACCTCGTCGCTGTTTATCTGGAATGAAGATGGCCGCTACCAGCGTGTCAAGATCAATATCGTGCCGGGCGACACCAGCCGCTTTGCGCGCGAGATCGCGGCCTTCCTGACAACCATCCCCAACACCAAGGCTTCAATTATCGGCGACAAGGTGATCGTCGAGGGCGACGACCTGACCGATGCCGACATCAAGAAAATCGACGACCTGGCCAAGCGCTATCCGCAGATCGTCAACTTCACCAACCAGCTGGGCTGGGAACAAATGGTGCTGATGGATGTGAAAGTGGTCGAGTTTCCGAAAACCGAACTGCGTGAGCTGGGATTGAAATGGACCTCCACCGGCGGTGCGATCATCGGCGGCATCTGGAGTCCGGCACGGCGCGGTACCGATGGTCCCTATCAGATCAACATAAAAACAGGCCAGGATAATCCGGTGCCGATCACAGCTCCAGGTGGTAACTCCGGTACCGGCGTGGTGCTGCCGTCAGCACTCAATGTGTTGAGCGCGGTCAATCTGGGTCTCAATGCCCAGTTGAATCTGTTGGCGCAAAACGGCCAGGCAACGGTTCTGTCGGAGCCGCAATTGTCGGCGCGTAACGGCTCCAAAGCTAGTTTTCTGGTCGGCGGCGAGTATCCGTATTCGGTCTCCTCCATCAACGGCCTGACCGTCATGTTCAAGCCATACGGCATCAAGCTCGACATCGAACCGCGAGTGGACCGTAACGGCGTGATTCGCGCCAAGATTGAAAGCGAAGTCAGCGCCATTGACGGTTCCGTCGTGACCACTGCGGGTCCTGCCATCAGCACGCGCAAAACCAATACCGAATTCAATGTCAGAAACGGCGAAACACTGGTGCTGTCGGGCCTGATTTCACGCAAGACCAGCAATAATATCGACAAGGTTCCTTTCCTCGGCGATATCCCTATCCTTGGCGCCCTGTTCCGTTCCAAGCGTTTCCAGAACGATGAGACCGAACTGGTGGTTTTCGTTACTCCCACCGTGGTCGACAGCCGCTCGGCCGGACTGGTCGACCGGGTCCAGCGTGCGAGTCAGCGCCTGGAAGACAATTTCGGCAAGAAACCGTATTTGACGGATCCACTGCAGCCGGGTGTCGATCCGGCGCGCACTAACCAACCCTCGCTCGCCCCGGTTCATCCTTCTGCCGTAGAAACCGGTAGCGATGAATCCGCCGCACCGGCGATGGCGCCGGCAGAACCTGCGCCAATCGTTCCGGCTCAAGCGGCTAGCATCAGAGCTGCCGCCAGTGCGGCACTGGTGCCGGCCGGGCAAAACCCGCTGCAGGTCGGAGGCAGCTCGTTGCAAGTCAAGCAGGACGGCTTGATCGTGCATGCCGAGCCTGATCAGCAAAGCAGGACGTTGCTGCAACTTGGGCGCGGCTCCATCGTGCAGATGGGCAGCCTCGATCCGCAGCCGCTCGATTTTCCTCAGTGGCGCAATGTCGTCGTCGGCGCCGTCAACGGTTGGGTCGCTAGTGCATCGGTGGAACCGTCGAAGCTGCAACCGGCAATTCGCTCTTATTCGGCCAGCACGATTGCCCGGCCTGATCAGCAAGGCAGCATCATCGGCTCAAGTAATCCTGATCTGAAACCGGCCAATGCCACTACGCTCACGGCCAACGCCAAGAACAATGATGCGACTGAAGCCAGGCGTTATCGCGTCACCTTGAACCAACTGGCGCTGAGGACTAGCGCCGATGTCAATGCGCCGGTGATTCAACAATTGGCAAGCGGTAGCATCGTCGAAGGTTTACCGCAGGCTCCCAATGGCTACTGGTCACCGGTACAGATCGATGGCAAGCGCGGCTGGGTCGCCACGCAATGGCTGTTGCCGATCGCGGCGCAGTAGAGATAAAAGTAAGGTGAAACCATGCTCCAGATAGAAATACTCGACTCCGACGGCAATAAAAAATCGGTGCAGGCGCCAGATGAATGTGTGATCGGCAAAGGCTCGCAGAATGAGGTTCGCCTCGATAGCTGGCGTGTCTCAAAAGAACACGCACGACTGCTCAAGACCCCTTCGGGTGTCCTGCTCGAAGACATGGGATCGTTCGGTGGCGTCAGCGTCAACGGTGCACGTATCGACGGCCAGTATGGGCCATTGAAGGAAGGCGAAGTCATCGGTATTGGTCCTTTCAAGCTGCGCGTAATGGAGCTTGGGGAAAATTCCGGCATGGTGCAGGCAGCCCACCCGAAATCGCGTTCCGACACGGCGGCTATCCGTAATCAGATGGCGACCGACGAACTGAAGGCGTCGCGGCTGACTGCCGAGCGGGTCCAACGTCAGATCTTGCAAGAACAAGCGGAGGCAGAAGTCTTTGGGGGTGCCGACCAAAAGCCGCCGCAAGCATCGGCGAGCGCCAGTTTCGCGCTGGTGATTGCACCGGATCCGAAGCGCAAGGAGCTTGAGTTTGAATGGCGCAAGCGCATTCATGCCAAGCTGCTGGAAACGATGGACTTGCGGCGCCACGACGTGCACAGCATGACGGATGAGCATCTGCGCAAAGAAACCAGTGCGCTGATACGCCAGATTCTGCGTGAGGTGGATCTGGACATTCCGGCCGAGCTGGATCGCGAGCTGCTGTGCAAGCAAGTGCTCGACGAAGCAATCGGCCTGGGGCCGCTGGAAGAATTGCTGGCCGACGATAGCGTGACCGAAATCATGGTCAACCGATTCGATGAAATCTATGTCGAACGCGCGGGCCGCCTGCAAAAGCATGCGCTTACCTTCACCGGAGACCGTGCAGTGATGGGGGTGATTGAACGCATCGTCGCACCATTGGGACGGCGCATCGATGAATCGTCGCCGATGGTTGATGCGCGCTTGAAAGACGGTTCACGGGTCAATGCGATTATTCCCCCGCTGGCGCTCAAAGGCGCCTGCCTGACCATTCGTAAATTCTCCAGACGCAAACTGGGCGCGCAAGACCTGGTGCAATTTGGCGCGCTTAGTCCGGCGATGGCGAGCTTTCTGGAAATCTGCGTTCTGTCGCGCAAGAATATCATCGTCTCCGGCGGTACCGGCTCCGGGAAAACCACTCTGCTCAATATCCTGTCCAATTTTATTCCTGCCGGCGAACGCGTCATCACGGTGGAGGACGCGGCTGAGCTCAAATTGCACCATGAACACTTGATCAGTCTCGAATCGCGTCCTGCCAACGTCGAAGGCAAGGGCGCAGTGCTGATCCGGGAACTGGTCAAGAACACCTTGCGGATGCGTCCGGACCGGATTGTGGTCGGCGAGTGTCGCGGCGCGGAAGCGATGGACATGTTGCAGGCGATGAACACCGGCCATGAAGGGTCGTTGACGACGCTTCATGCCAATACGCCGCGCGACGGCCTGGCTCGTCTGGAAACCATGGTTTTGATGGCGGGTATGGATTTGCCGCTGGTGGCGATTCGCGAACAGATTTCATCGGCAGTCGACATCGTCGTGCAGCAGACCCGTTTTGGCTGCGGCACGCGGATGGTCACCAGCATTACCGAACTGACCGGCATGGAAAGCGGAAAAATCCAGATTCAGGAGTTATTCAAATTCGTCAATAAAGGTTATACCGGGCCACACAACAAGGTAACCGGCTACTTCAGCGGCTGCGACATGGTGCCGACCTTCTATGAGGAATTGCGTGCTACCGGCAGCGATCTTGACATGGCCATCTTCAAACCGTTCGATGAAATGCAGGGTGCTCATGCCGAACACAATTCCATGCATACAGCCAATTGACAGGGCGGAGCCATGAATAACAGCAACATGCTCACCATCATTACCGTCGTAGTGGCCCTGTCGGCAGGACTGCTGGGCTGGTTCATCATCGACATGGGAACGGTGACGATGAATCGCTACCGCGCTAATTTCACCGAACGCACCAAGTTCCAGGCGCAGGAATTTTTTCTGTTCATCGATCCGACCAAACTGTTCGTGGCCAACCTCGCCGTCATGGCGCTTGGCGGCTTACTGGTATGGATCATCACAGGCACCGCCGTCATCGCACTCCCCGTGTTCTTTGCACTGGCATTGTTGCCGCGCACCTTGTATGCATGGATGCGCAAGCGTCGCCTGCGCAAATTCGAAGAGCAACTGCCTGATGCCTTGATGATGCTATCCGGCGGCATGCGCGCCGGCGTCGGCCTGACTTCTGCGATCCAGCAACTGGTCACTGAAGCGCAAGCGCCGTTGGGGCAGGAGTTTTCACTCATGATCCGCGAACAGCGCCTGGGCGTCACTTTGGAACAGAGCCTGAACAACCTGGCGCGCCGTATGCCAACCCAAACCACGACGCTGGTCGTGTCGGCAATGCGTATCGCCAATGAAACCGGCGGCGGCCTGGCCGAGACGCTGGAGCGCACAGCAAACACCATTCGCAGCCGTCTACAAATGGAAGGCAAGATCGGCGCCCTTACCGCACAAGGAAAACTGCAAGCCTGGGTGGTCGGATTGTTGCCGATGGTGCTGATGGCGATTCTTAACAAGATGGAACCGGAAGCCATGAGCTTGCTGTGGCACAGCCGCACCGGATGGGCCACGCTTGGCGTGATTGCCTTTTTTGAGTTCATGGGCGTGTTTGTGATTCGCAAGATTATTGCGATTGACGTCTGATCGGCAAGAGAGCATCGATATGAATGACGCAGTGAGTAAAAATTTTGGCTTGATCAGCATGCTGTTTGCATTGGCGATCGGCCTCTCGGTAGCGCTGGTGGCGTGGCTGATCAGTCGCGCGGTAGCTGCAGTCCCGGAAGAAGATCGTGAATACAAGGACCCGCCGCCGCTGGGCTTTCGTCTGGTATGGTGGCCGATTCAGGCAATCAGTTATTACATCAACCCGCTTATCTCCGGCAAGGCGCATGCCGCATTGCTGACGCGTTTGCGCAAGGCCGGGCTGGATTTCACTATCAGCCCGACGCAATTCATGGCGAGCCGCATATTCGCAGCGGCGCTGGCGGCGATTGCATTTTGGTGGGGGCTAGGTTCTTTCGATCATGCTTCGGCGGATGACACAGGCTTTCGCAGCAGCCTCTATTTGCAGGTAACTGCCTGCGGCGCTTTGTGCGGCTGGGCTTACCCGGCGATCTGGCTGAGCGACCTGCTGGGCGCCAGGCGTCGCGAGTTGCTCAAGACACTGCCGTTTTATCTAGACATCATTACGCTGTGCGTCGAAGCCGGGCTCAACATGCAAGGTGCGATGAACCAGGCAGTGGCAAAGGGGCCGAAAGGTGTCTTGCGGGAAGAGTTCCAGCGTGTCCTGCGTGATATCCGCGCGGGTAAAGGGCGCGCCATGTCGTTACGTGACATGGCCGATCGCCTGAACGAAGCCAGCGTCACCAATTTTACGACTGCCGTGATTCAAGCGGAGAGCATGGGCATGAATCTGGGGCCGGTACTGCGTGCGCAGGCGGATCAGCGTCGTACCGAACGCTTTTTACGGGCGGAAAAATTGGCCATGGAAGCGCCGGTAAAGATGTTGTTTCCATTGATCGTCTTTATTTTTCCATGCACTTTCATTGTGCTGTTCTTTCCGATTGTGATGAAGTTCATACATTCAGGTCTATGAAAAACTTCCAAACTGCAACCATACAAACCAGCAGTGGCATGCATGAGTTCGAGCTCAGGCTGGCCGATAATTTCCTGCAGCGCTTCGTCGGTTTGATGATGAGCCGTCCGATGCAGGTGTGCATAAAAAAAATGCCTGGCATGCTGATCACGCGCTGTCCAAGCGTTCACACCGCGTTCATGCGCTACGCAATTGATGTGATTTACCTCGATGCAAACGGTATCGTCACCAAATGTGTGCCCAATCTCAAGCCATGGCGCGCTAGCCGCAGCTCGGGGACAGATGCGCAAGGGCGACGTCTGGCGCGCGCGGTCCACACGTTGGAACTGCCCGGCGGGGCGGTCGACAAGTTCGCAATTCGCCAAGGCGATCGCTTGTGCCATCCCTATTTCGAGGCCGGGAAACAGAGCGAGGCGGTCGACCTGCAAGCATCGGCTGCGCCGTATCGGAAAGCAGCAGCAAAACCATCCATGCGCTTGCAGCGCGGGGCGTCGATGATCGAGTTTGCCGTGGTGGGCCCGATCATCAGCTTGTTAGGATTGGCCGTACTGCAATACGGCATGCTGTTTTTTGCCAAAAACCAAATGAATCAGGCCAGCTTCATGGCCGCCCGCGCGGGAAGCATGGCCAACGCCAGTTTGTCTTCTGTCGGAAAAGCCTATACGAATGCCTTGATCCCGCTCTACGGCGGCGGACTGACCGTGCAGCAATTGGCCAGGTCCAGGGCGCTGGCTATCTGCGAATCCACTAAAAATCCGGGCGACCTGGCTGCGGCGCAAGCCTTGGCGGGAGCGACGTTTACCGCCGATGACCAGGCTGCCTGCAGCAAGTCCCTGGCCCAAGGTGGCGCATGGATCGAGCTTCTCAATCCTACGAAAGAAAGCTTCGACGACTGGAAGGACGACACCCTCACTCAAACGGTAGGTAACGGTAAGCGTGTGATTCCCAACCGCAATCTGGCGTTCAAGGATTCCAGCAAGATAGGAAGCAGTTCCGGGCAAAGTCTCCAGGACGCCAACGTGATCAAGGTGCGCATCACGCAAGGCTATACACCCAAGGTGCCGTTGATGGGTTTGATTTACACCAAGTACCTGAAATGGCTCGATACCAAAACGGACCCGGTTTACACGCAGCTGGTCAACAACGGCCGCATACCTGTGGTGACCAATGTCACCATGCAGATGCAATCGGATGCTATCGAACCTGACAACCCTGTATCAACGCCAGGCATGGGCAATGGCGGTGATCCGACCAATCCGGGAGATCCGCCTGTCGTCACCACCGATCCTCCTGCATGCGGAAGTGTCGGTTGCACAGTGCCGCCTAAACCGGTTGATCCGGGCGGAACCTGTACGGGCCCTAACTGCCCAGTCTGTAACGGAGCTTGATCATGCGTCTATTGCCTAAACTATTTGCTATCCCGGCGTTACTGGCCGCGTTGTTTTCCGGATCGGCTCCGGTGCAGGCCTGCGGCCCGAGCCCGGGCGGCCAGACCTGCAACGGCGGCCCCCAGGCTGCCAGCCTCGGTAACGACAGCAGCACCAACCAGGGGGCCGGCAACCCGATCAACATCATCAACGGCAACAAGTACCAGCAAGAGACTGACTTGCCGGCGCTGCCCGGGGTGCTGGGGCTGGAGATCATCCGTCACTACAACAGCCAGTACAGTATGCCCAATGTGCCCAACGGCGCGTTTGGCCGTGGCTGGAAGCTCAGCTATGAAACCGACCTGTATGTCTCCAGCAGCAACATCCAGATTGTGCAGGCCGACGGCACCCGTATCATCTTCGATCGCGATCCGAGCCATCCGAGCCTGTGCAGCAGCGCCAATCCTGCCAACGGCAAGTTGCTGATCGAGAAGAAGCACAACGGCGACGAATACACCTGGATCTGGCCCAACGGCCGCCAGCTGAACTTCAACAGCGACGGCAAGCTGGTGCAGATCGCCGCGCCGACCGGCGAATTCGTCAGCCTGACGCGCGATGCCAAAGGCATGTTGCTCAAAGTGACCGATCCGCAAGGCCGCAGCCTGCACCTGAACTACCTCGACAAGCAAAGTGCACGGCAAGGTGACCGTTTTCGTGGTGTGCAAAGCATCGACAGCCCGGTAGGCCGCTTCGGTTACAGCTACGGCAGCGAAGCGCCGCAAGGCAGCACGCTCGACAAGGCGCTGTTGCTGGCCAACCTGGTCAAGGTGACGATTCCGACCAGCTACGATGCCAATCGGAAAGCACACGCCTATACCGAACGCGGCACCAGCACGAGCAGCGTCAGCCGCACCTACCACTATGAAGACCCGCATTTCCCGACGCTCCTGACCGGTATCAGCGTCAACGGCAGCGGCAGTGATGGCAAGCTGGTCAATCAGCGGCTAAGCACCTGGATCTACGACCAGAATGGCCGCGGCATCTTGAGTGTCAAGGGCAGTCCGGCGCGGTTGCAAGCGGATAAAGACGGCAAGCCGCTGGAACCGAAGCGTCTGGCGCCGGGCACCGGCCTGGAGCAAGTCTTCTTCGACCGCCAGCCAACCAACAAGGTGATCCTGACCAACAGTCTGGGCCAAAGGACCAGCTACAGCTATAGCATCATTGGCGGCGAATACCGCTTGCTCGAAATCCGCGGCGCCGGTTGCGCCACCTGCGGCCCAAGCAATGTGCGTTACGGTTACGACATGGTGGGACGGCTGACCGAGACTACGCAACTCAATGACGGCGGGCAGGCGATTACGACCAGCAAGACTGAATTCGATAGTTACGGACGGATTGTGCGCACCAGCCGCATCGGCTACGCAAATGGCAAGCCGCAGCCGGCGCAATGGCTGACCCGCTACGAATATCCGGCGCTGGACAAGAACAACCCCGCTGCGCAGCCCAGCTCGACGCCGATAGTGATTGCCCGGCCGAGTGTGATTGCGGGCAAGGAAGTGATCACCCGGATTGCCTATAACGATGTGGGCCAGGTGACCAAGGTCAGCGAAAGCGGCTTCGCGCCGGCCGTCGATGGCAAGACAGCGGCAGCGGCTATCGAGCGCAGTACCAGCTATGGCTACAGCAAGATCAATGGCCGCAGCCTGCTGAGCCGGATTGACGGACCGCTGGCGAATGGTCCGAACAATGATCCGAGCGATTCCGACGTCACCCAGATCGCGTATGACCATCGTGGCAGCTTTGTCACAGCGGTCACGTATCCGCTCAATCTCAGTCGCCACTTCACGCGCGACGAAGGCACCGGACGCTTGTCGCAAGATATTGCGGATGACGGCATCGTCACCAATCTGGCATACAACACGCTAGGCATGGTCACGCGCACCGAACGTGCCGGACTGATCACTGAACGCCAGTACAATGCACTGGATCAGGTCAGCGCGCTGTCCGACGCCGCCGGCCGTGGCATCAGCTTGCGCTACGACAGCGCCGGCCGGCCGGTTCACATGGAAGACGCGCAAGGGTATTTCAGTGAGCTCAGCCTGGATACCGAAGGCAGGGTCAAGGTCAGCGGTTTGTACGAGCCCGCAGAGGAACAAGCGCAAGGCAAGCTGGTTCGGGCGACTTACCGCAGCTACGACGAAAACAACCGGCTGTCTCGCCAGTTGCAGCCAGACGGCAGGCTCGATACCTATGCCTACGATGCACAAGGAAGACTGGCAAGGCATCTGGACGGCGACGATGTATTGCATCTGAGTGCAGCAAACAAGAGCAATACTGCACGCGCCAACATCGATCTGGCGGCAGACGGCATGCTGCGGATCAATTTTCAACTGGCGCCGTCGTCATCCGATGAGACAACAAGAAAAATTCAACCCAATATCTTGCGCGACGATTTCGGCCGTGTGCTGAAAATCCACCTGGCCGATTACGGCAATAAGATCGCCAGCTACGATATCCGCGACCGGATGATCCGGCTCGACCAGGCAGACGGCAGCAGCATCGACTTCCGCTACGACCTGGCGGGCCGCATGATTCAAAAAACAACAACTGCCGCCGGCACCGCCAAAGTCTCGACGGTAACCTTGCGCTATCAAGGCAACCGGCTCATCGACGTCACGGATCCGGTTCAAACCACCGCCTATGCCTACGATGCCGCAGGCCGCATAGCGCAGACCCGCATCACCATCGACCAGCAAAGCTACACCCTGGCCACGACCTATGACCCGCGTACAGGTGAGCCCAGCACCCAGCGCCTGGCCGACGGCCAGGTGATGCAGATTGAACGCGACCAAGCAACGCAGGTAGCGCGCAGCATCAGCCTGCAAGGCGAGCGCTCAGCCAGCATTGCTGGCCAAATCGAGAAACTGCCGGCTTGGCTGCAATGGGCTAAAGCTATTCTGCCAAAACAAACCGTGGTCGCCGATATCGGCTTTAATCCCTACAACGGTCTGACCGGCTATACCCAAGGCAACGGGATTAAGACGGCGAAAGGATTTGATATCGCCGGACGCCTGACGTCGATGAAGATCGGTGCCGACCGCAACAGTATCGCCAGCTGGCGTTATGACTACGGTGTAGGCCCGCGCATCCGGGCTCTGCAAGCCGCCGCCGATACGCGGACCAATCCCGGCAGCGGTATCGTAAAAGCTACTTATGATTACTCCGGATTCGGCGCGTTAAAATCAGCTAAAGGAAACTATGGTCCGCTGAAAGTAGCCGCCACAAGTAACAGCATATTGCATTTGACGCCTAGTCATCGCGACAAACTTGGCCGAGTAATAGACGACGGTGAGTTCCGCTATCGCTATACGCCAGAAGGCCAGGTTGAAACAATAGTCGACAGCAAGAGCGGTATGCTAGTTGTCACATATCGTTACAACAGCTTCAGTCAACGGGTCACCAAAGTCGTTTATGGTAACCAGCAGAGCGCTGCTACCACTACCCGCTATTTGTGGGACAAAGGCCGTTTAGCTGCAGAAATTGATGCGCAGGGGCATATCAGAACGCAATATCTATATCTAACTGCGGACGGCAATGAGACCCCGATTGCTAAGTTGGAAAGCGAAAGAGGTAAAGAGCAGCGAATTCTCTACATCCATACCGATCAACGTGGTGCGCCAATAGCTATGACGGATAGCAGCCAACATATGGTTTGGCAAGCCGACGTCGCCCCTTGGGGACAAGCAAAAATTCAAAGCAAGGAAGGCAGCACGCTCAATTTACGCTTGCCAGGGCAATATTACGACGCTGAGACTGGTTTACATGATAATTATCATCGAACCTATAATCCCGCCGCCGGGCGCTATTTGCAACCTGATCCATTGGGCTATCTGGAAGGATCTGATGCCTATACGTATGTATCGGGTGATCCCATCAATAAAATTGATCCGTTGGGTCTGTATGAGCGTGATACTCACTATTACATGACTCTCTTTCTAGCATTGATGGCAGGCGTCGATAGCAAGGATGCTCGAATCATCGCATTGGGTGATCAATATGTTGATGACAATCCGCTCACTACTCCTATGCCAGATGGCTTAAGTCTCAAATCTATGCAGGAAAATGCAGATGCGCTCCTGAAATACCATTTTGTTATGCCGGGCGGAACGGATGGAACCAATATAAAAAATCCTAGCAGCGCCCAACTTGATAATTTATTCTCCGCAGCGATCACTGCAGATGCAGCTGGGAAGCGAAATGCTTGCCTCCAATTTTCTGGAGAATACCTGCATGCTTTTGAAGACACTTTTGCCCACCGCGATGAGAACAATATTTCTTTTGATCCGCTTAAAGAGGTAAATGTTATTCAATGGGGATTTATACATTACACAGCCGATCAGAAAAATCTGGGTCTTGGTCACGGACTCTATGGGCATGATCCTGATTATACGTATGATCATGAGGGTAAGCTGTGGGGGGCTTGGAGCGATGCTAAAGGCGGCACTGTCGATTTGTTTCTCCCTCCGCATACTGTGAAATGGGATGTCAATGAACAACGAACGCTCGACATGGAAGAGGCTGTTTTTAATAAATTGCAGCAATTTGGTGACAAAACCAAAGCGAAAAATTGGGATGAATTGAAGATGTATCTGATTGCGTTCAACGGTATTAATGAAAATGAGGACAATACAGACAAAAATTTTCCTAAGAAATTAGCGGCGCTGCAAGATGCCCTGGATACGTTTGGCATAAGTGGAATAGATTTAAGGGGCGCAGATAAGTACAACGAAGCTGCCGGTAAATCTAATCGCGATGATTTTCTTGGAAGTTTGGCTCAGAAGGATTATCCGGGGACCATTCTTGTTAAATAAGGATTGCATAATGTTTGATAAGTTACTTGTATCTCTGCGGGTCAGTTTGATGTTTGGCCTGTTAGCCGCTGCTTTTCCGGCTAGAACTGAAGAGATATCTTTTACGCCGGCTTTTGTATTTAGAGAATTTTTTCTCAAAAATAATCAAGCCGACCGATCGCTTCAAAGTAATCGCACCAAGGCAGGGGCAACTAGTCAGCCTGAGAGTGTACAGAACGATTCTGGGAGTTCTTGCGTTGTATTGCGCTGGGATAAAGCAAGTTTCAACAAGCCCTACATCGCGATTAGACAGTCTGGTCGTTATTGCTTGGACCAGGACTATGATTTTGCGTGCAGCCCATGGGCGCACGGATGCGGCGGAAATTTTATAGACATTGAAGCTGACAATGTTGACGTTGATCTGCGTGGACATACTCTCGGGACGATCGGAACGCGAGGCTATACCGGCATCTCGGGGCACGGAAAGAACATCCGCATACACAACGGAACCATCAAAGGCGTCGGTACGGGGATCGAGCTGGCTCAGCGCAGTACGAATTGGAAAATGGCTCCTGTTTATTCCTATCCGGTTTACCCGGTTTTGCCCAATGCACAGTTCACGGATACGCGCTTCATCATTGAAAGCATAAATTTTGTCGATGTCTTTAGTCCGATCCTGTTGTCTGGCACAGGCAACGTCATCCGCAATAATCATATTGGCGCGATTCTGGAAAATCGGCTTGTGGCGGATGGCAAGCCAAAATTTTCGGGAGATGACGAAGCAAAAGTATCAGTCTTGAATTTCGGCCCCAAAGCACTGATTGAAAACAACACAATTACCCAGAAAACAAATAACCGAGGCGTGGCTGCCTATACGCTCTATCTGCGCAATGGCGATGGATCTGTCGTACGCAATAATTCCATAACGCTGGATGGCAGCGTGGATAAGACGATTGCGATCGGACTGAGCAACAGCCGGGAAGTCGTGGTGCAAGAGAACAGTTTTGTGAAAGTAGAAACGCCGATTGAAGTCAAAGACGGAAGTACGGTCAAGGAAAGCGGTAGCAGAATTAATCAACCGTTCTAATCGGGGCGGATATGGCTTCGATATTCTCGGCCATAACATCTGGACCGCCAGCGCACTCGGCGTGATCGCGCGAAATAGTTTCGATACGGAGAGCAATCTGGTCGAATCCGCTACGCAAAACGCGCGTATTCAGCAGATACAACATTATCGTTACGACGCTCAGAATCGTCTGATAGCAACATGGGACAACACCGGCGGCATCAAACGGATCGCCTACAACGACCAGAATATGCCCGCCATATTGAGCGATAGCCTGGGCCGCCAAAAGCGCTATCGTTACGATGCCAATCTGCACCTGACTGACGTGACGTCAGCCGCCAATAGCGTGGTCAGGTTCGAGAACGATAGCCAAGGCAGAGCCGCGGCAGTGACAGCACCGAACGGCGCCGTCACCCGCACCATCAGAGATGATTTCGACCGCACGGTCGCCATCATCAGCCCTGACAGCGGCACCAGCACGCGCGCCTTCGACGCCGCCGGACGCCTGACAGCAAGCGCCGACGGCAATGGCAATCGCGCTCGCTATGAGTACGACCCCATGGGGCGTATCAGCAAACAAACCGTGTTTGACGCCAAGACCAGCGAACCGGTCGTCACCAGTTGGCAATACCAAGGGCAACGGCTGGTCGCGCTGGATTACCCGACCCAAAGCGAACGTTATGCCTACAACCAACGCGGACTGATGGTGAGCAAGACGGTGACGCTGAAACAGATCAACGGCAGCACATCGCCCTCCGCTATCAGCGCCATTACCCGCTATCGCTACGACGAACACGAACAATTGCAAAGCGTCAGCCTGCCGGACGGCAGTGCAATTCAGTATCAGCGTAATGGCCAGGATCAGATCGTTGCACTGACGCGCAGCCGGATTCAAACGCCCTGGCTCCAGTGGTTGTTGCCTGCCAAGGTGCTGGTACAAAACATCGAACGCGACATCGTCGGGCTCAAGAGCTATGCCTACGGCAATGGCATCGAGGCCCAATTCCAGCGCAGCAGGGAAGGCGCGTTGGCAAGGGTGGTATATCGCCGTCCGGCCAATAGCGGCAACGTGCAGACCGCCATGCTGGAACGCGTGCTGGGCATCGCCGATGCGCAGGCAGCCGCAACGCCCGCCAGCGCCGTCAATGGCACGTCCGGGTTGCCAGGCGCGCTTGGTTTGCCGGAGGACTCGCAAGCGCTGCTGGATCAGCGCTACTTGTGGGACACGCAAGGTAATTTGCTGCATATCCAGAATCGGGGGATGCTGACTGCGCCACATCAGCAAACCGGCAGCTACGCCTACGACGCCCAGGACCGTCTGATCGTGGCAAGCGCACCGCAAAGCACCGACCGCTATTTCTATGACGGCGCCGGCAACCGGCTGCTGGGGCAGCAAGGGATCAAGGACCAGGCTGACCTGACCACCAATTCGGTCAAGAATGTCTATGCGGCCAACAGCAACCGCTCGCTTGGCAGCGCAGCAAACCACACGAAATACGATAGCGGCGGCCAGCCGCAGCGTATCGCCAATCGGGAATATGTCTGGGATGCGTTCGGCAAATTGTCTGAAATACGCCAGGAAAACCGCAGCCTGGCCAGCTATAGCTACAACCATCGCGGCGAACGCCCCCTGTGTCAGGATAGATGTCGCGTCATCTGATTTTTCTTAAAAAGCTCAGGGGGCGGAGCGAAGACATGCAGTGAAACGCTATTCATTAGAACGCAAGGAAGCCATTCTCAGACGAATGATGCC
>NZ_JAGQED010000030.1 GCF_018304965.1 Collimonas antrihumi | reverse complement strand
CTGGAAACCGATTCAAGCCGTCACGCTCAATCCAGAACGGGATTCAGTCGTCGCAGCTGAATTGGCCAACCTTTCTATAGATCGATTGGCTGCATAAGTCAGGCGACAACTATCTTGACACGCGCCGGTTGGCTCATGGGACTGTCTAGGTTGTTGTTCTACTCGTTGTAGAGAACTGTTTTATATGACAAAGGGGCTTGGGCTAAGCACGCATGCCACTTCCGAAGTTCAAGTAGCTTTTGAAGAAAAAGCGAAGCGGAGTGCAGTTACTCCCGTCAGTGGAAAGGTCACGATATTTGCGGCACCAACCATAGACATGACTATTTACGAAATATATCTTGAATTTCGCACAGCACCGATCGGCAGCCTGGCAGCGAGCTCTGCGATTGCAGAGACGGCGATTTTTACTGGTGGTCGCTTGCTCCCGGCATTTGGGGCGGGCTACGAAGTTGGTACGGGAATTAACTACCTCATCACCAGCTATGCTCCGGAATTGGGTGACGCGATTGGAGGTACGATTTACGGAATAATTCAGAATATTAACGCTGCTGCATCGAATATTCAAAGAGGACAATATGAGCAAGGCCTGCGTCGCTGATCTGGCGCATCTTTGGACAATACAAATGCGTCTTCCTTGAAATATGCGCTCCCACAGATGTCTGTGATGGCTCCCCTCTGAGCGCCTGGGTTTTTGTCGTTGGTTTGAATCCAGCGGCGGCGTCCACTTGCTTGATTTACTCAAGAAGTGCGGCGCGACAATGGCACCACGCTCAATACGACGCGTTGCCCAAACTGCATAGATGCGTGATGGTTTTCATTCTACTCAAGCAGTAGCCAGTACACTTTTGCATCAAAACACACTCCTTTTATCAATCAATGATGGAATAATTTCTCGTGACTGCCAACTATCCCTTACCCGTTTTCACTGACACGAAACTCGTTGAACTGGTGACGTATGATCCAAATCATCTGTTGAATACACTGGTCAACACGTTGCGATTGAAAAATGACGCTGAACTTTCTCGCGTGCTCGAAATCGCACCACCGGTTATTAGCAAAATTCGCCACCACAGTATGCCAGTAGGTGCGTCAATGCTGATCCGCATGCATGAAATCAGCAATCTGAGTATCAGAGAATTGCGTGCCTTGATGGGGGATCGACGTCAAACATTTCGCGCGGGTGGCAAGTACCTCAAGCAGAAAAAATGATTGGAGTCGGTACAATGCAGAGTCCGCATGATAGATTGTCAATATAACTAAATTCGCCCATCCCCCACAAATGTAAAATTAGCCAAAAATACTCCCTGCTGCCTACAGGTTTCACTCAATCCTTGGTCGGTTTTGAAACCAATCCCCTCGCTGTTTTTACATTTTTGGGGAAGCTTTTACCTTCACCTTGGCGGTGCCTCCTCTTGGTCCTTTAAGGTATTGAGCCAATAAGTCGGATCCAAATATAAAGATGCCCAGGCGTCACGTCTAGCGTTGACGTACTTGGGCTGAATTCAAAGGTTCCGGATAGATTAATGTGCTGCCGGGCAATTGGCGAAATCCGACGCATCAGCTCGATCGCCAGCTTGCCGCCAGAAATCAATTTTCGCTCATAGAGGCGGGACAATATTAGTGTGTTGTAATAAATGACTGCATTGGCAATCAACCGTGAACATTCGTTCCACGCATGTTGCTCTTCTTCGGTCTTGACGCGGAATTTCTCTCCGTTGACGAACGCAACTGCGTGCCGGAAACGATGATAGGCATCCCCCCGATTCAAAGCTTTCTGGATCCCTTGCCGGAGATTTGGGCCGTCGATGTATTTCAGAACGTACTCGGTAAAGCACGGATTATTGAGTGTATAACGCCACCGCGCGCAGCGCCTACCAAGCTGACAATACGGGGCAGTACCAGGGTATCCCGCTGGGCGGTATGTCCGGCGTCATGCTCAACATAACGATTCCGGCCATGGCAATCGAATTCTGGGTTGAAAACGACTAATCATTTGCACCTCCAAGGTGTCTGGGGAAACGGGATTGCATATATGCAGTCCCGTTTTATCGCCGCCTATACACGCGAATTCGATGCCATCATGTATTACGTTCAGTTGAGGTTACCGTTCGGGCCGTTCTATAAGCGTTAACTGACAAGTTGCATTTTTGCAACAGTAGCCCCCAGCTCACCAGAAATGCCGGAGGCCGCTTGCTTGACGGTGTCGATCAGCGATTGCATTCGCTTGAGCGACATATAAGGAACGGTGCTGGACACGCTGATCGCAGCGACAATCATGTGGCGGGCGTCGTAAATTGGTGCTGCGACACAGCGAATCGACGGTTCGTTGTCCTCCAGGTCGAAGGCGTAGCCTCCCGCCGTGTATTGACGCATCTGATCGCGAAATTCAGTCCAGCTGCGCTTTTGCAATAGTTTGGAAGTGTCGGAGTTGGCTGCCGTGTTGCGCTTCTGGTAAAGACTTTTCCATTCATCCTCCGGCATTCCCAGCATCAATGCCTTGCCAACACCGGTGGTCGCGATCGGCATTCGATGGCCCACGCGTGAGCGCATTTCCAATCCCTTTTTCCCGGGAATTTTATCCAGGTAAAGCACATCGTCGGCGTCGCGTATGGCCAGATGAATGGTGTCGCCGGACTGTTCTGCCAGTTGATCGAGATAGGGGCGAGCAACCACTGTCAGCGAAATTTCTTCGCGCGCCTGAAACCCCAATTCAATCAACTTTGGTCCTAGCGCATATCCGACATTCGCCGTAAAGCGTAGATAGCGCTCCTGCACCAGGCAACTCGCGAGTCGGTGAGTCGTGCTACGAGTGGTACCAACTACCCGCGAAATTTCCATCAACTCACGCGCACCGCCGGCTACCGCTTGCAATACCGACAACCCGCGCGCCAGCGTTTGGGTGCCTGTAGTAGTGGCGCTATTTTGATCTACCTCGGTCAAGTCGGGGGGCTTACGCATCATGAAAGTCCGGCATCGTAAAAATTCCTATCGAAGAAGCGCATAGGATAACCGTTTAAATGAGAAACGGCGATAGAGTCATGTGTTATTTGAATTAAATACTATATATTGGGATTTGATTTCATATATTGACAGGTTAGGTAACTTCAAATAAAGTACGTCAAAATACTCCCATGGAATCTTTTCCAAACAAATTGATGAATCAGGCACAAAATCAAACACAGCTAATCGCACTCGACTGGGGCACCTCGTCGTTGCGGGCTTATCGTCTCGGTGTGGACGGTCAGGTATTGGAGTTACGCGCGTTGCCGTGGGGCGTGATGCGCCTGCCGGAGGTTGTGTCAGCTGAAAATTCCGGTGCGGATGGCAAGGAGGGGTTTGAGTTGGCGTTTGAGCAAGCTTGCGGCGATTGGCTCCTTGCCGCGCCGCACACCCCGGTGATTGCGGCAGGGATGGTCGGCAGCCGTGAGGGCTGGCGCGAAGCGCCTTACTTATCGATACCGATTACGGTCGATCAGATCGGCAGGACGCTGAGTACCGTACGCACGCGCACCGGCCAGATCATATATATCGTACCCGGGCTGATCCAGAACTCGGCACTACCGGACGTCATCCGAGGTGAAGAGGCTCAGGTAATCGGTGCGCTCAGCATGCTCGATTTCAATAAAAGCAGCTCCAGCACAGAACAGCAAGATGAGCCGGATGCGGTCCTGATCGGCTTGCCCGGCACCCATTCCAAATGGGTTCAAGTACGCGGGCAGCATCGTGAAATGAAAAGTCACATCGAGCATTTCAGCACATTCATGACTGGCGACGTGTACGCAGCGCTTTGCGCGCACACCATTCTGGCGCGCGGCATGCAAGCCAGCGACATCAGCCGCGGCGATCATGGTGCATTCGACCGCGGCGTCCTGGTGGCGAAAACACCGGCAGGACGCGCCGGCGTCCTGTCTACCATCTTCAGCACACGCACACTAGGCCTGACCGGTGTGCTGGATGCCGCAGGCCAACGCGAGTATCTGTCAGGGTTACTGATCGGCCATGAAGTGGCGGCATTACAAGCTTCATTGACGGAGCAACGCCAGCAGTTTCCGCGCGTGATACTGATCGGCGATGCGGCGTTGTGCGAACGTTACGTGCGAGCCCTCAAAGCATATGGTATTGATCAGGTCGAAGTGGCGGAACAAGCAACAGAACGCGGCTTGTGGCAACTGGCGCTGGCCGCGGGTCTACTGACTCGTATACAACCATAACCAAAGAATGACATGCTAAAAAATGCAATGCAACATTGTGGCCTGATTGCGATTCTGCGCGGCGTTGAGCCGCACGAAGTGGCGGCGATCGGTTTGAAACTGTACGAAGCCGGCTTCCGGATCATTGAGGTGCCGCTCAACTCGCCACAGCCTTTCGACAGCATCCGCACCCTGCGCAACGGCTTGCCGGCAGACTGCGTAATCGGTGCCGGCACTGTATTGACGACGGATCAGGTGGCAGAGGTTAAACGTGCCGGCGGTGAGATCATCGTGATGCCGCATAGCGACCCGCTGGTGATCGCTGCCGCCAAGCAGGCCGGATTAGCTTGCGCGCCGGGGGTGGCCACGGTAACGGAAGCATTTGCCGCGCTGGCTGCCGGCGCCGACGTATTGAAAATGTTCCCGGCCGAGCAATTAGGGGCGAACGTGGTCAAAGCATGGCGCGCAGTCATTCCAGCGGCGGTTGCATTGATTCCGGTGGGTGGTATCACGCCCGAAAATCTGGCAACTTTTGTTACCTCAGGTGCATCTGGTTTTGGCCTGGGCTCGGCGCTCTATAAACCCGGTCTAAGCGCAGCGCAGGTCGCTCAGAATGCTGTCAAATTCGTTGCCGCATGGCGCAATACGCAACCTTGAAAATTAATCTGATTCAAAAAAAGCGTGGCGTCGAGCCGACGTCTCCATTGAAGAGAGCGCAACAATGAAAATCACCAAACTGACCACTTACATCGTACCGCCGCGTTGGTGTTTCCTGAAAATAGAAACCGATGAAGGTGTAGTTGGCTGGGGCGAACCGGTCGTTGAAGGCCGGGCACATAGCGTTGCCGCTGCGGTCGACGAATTGTCCGACTACCTGATCGGCAAGGATCCACGCCATATCGAAGATCACTGGACGGTGCTGTACCGCGGCGGATTTTATCGCGGCGGCGCCATCCACATGAGCGCATTGGCCGGCATCGACCAGGCGCTATGGGATATCAAGGGCAAGGCGCTTGGCGTTTCGGTCAGCCAATTGCTGGGCGGCCCGGTGCGCGACAGCATCCGCGTGTATTCCTGGATCGGTGGCGATCGCCCTGCCGATACGGCAGCGGCGGCCAAGGATGCCGTGGCGCGCGGCTTTACCGCAGTGAAGATGAACGGCACCGAAGAACTGCAGTTCGTCGATTCCTATGAAAAAGTGGAAGCGACTCTGGCCAACGTCGCCGCGGTACGTGAGGCGGTCGGCCCGCATATCGGCATTGGCGTCGACTTTCACGGCCGGGTGCACAAGCCGATGGCAAAGGTCCTGATCAAGGAGCTGGACCCGTACAAGCTGATGTTCATCGAAGAACCGGTGCTCAGTGAAAACTACGAAGCCTTGAAAGAGCTGGCGCCGCTCACCAGCATCCCGATCGCGCTGGGCGAGCGGCTGTATTCCCGTTGGGACTTCAAGCGCATCCTGAGCGAAGGTTATGTCGACATCATCCAGCCCGATGTTTCCCACGCTGGCGGCATCACTGAAACCCGTAAAATCGCCACCATGGCCGAAGCCTACGATGTGGCAGTGGCATTGCATTGCCCGCTCGGTCCGATTGCCCTGGCCGCCTGCTTGCAGGTTGACGCAGTGTCGTACAACGCATTCATCCAGGAACAAAGCCTGGGAATTCACTACAACGAGAGCAACGATTTGCTCGACTATGTGAAAAACCCTGAGGTATTTGCCTACGATAAAGGCTACGTGACCATCCCGCAAGGACCAGGGCTCGGCATTGAAATCAACGAGGAATATGTCAAGGAGCGCGCCGCTATCGGCCACCGCTGGCGCAATCCGATCTGGCGTCACAAGGATGGCAGCTTCGCTGAGTGGTAGGAATAACGAATAAAAAGAGGCAGCCATAGCCTCATTCATACAACTATCAATCGATTCAATCTAAAAATCTAGAAGAATCCAAAAGGAGACACGCATGCGACATGCACCGCCGGACATCGGCAATTCAAACCTATTCAGAATTTGGCGCAGCCAACCCGGTTAGCAGGTCATGGTCATGAGAAACGGATCATGGACGGGGCTTAGTCGTAAGACTATCCGGAGGAGAAAATTGGAGCGTCATGCTATCGGCGCTCGTGCCGCTTTCTGCGAACGTCCGGTCCCGGGGCAATATTCAATTGGCAGCAACACAAACACATCCATAGTCTGAGCATGACGTGCTGCACGCGCAATTCTACACAATGACCTGATCGTCATTTTGAGGAGTAACCGGACCGATGAAGTCGCGGCCATCGGCCCGGTGTTACATGAAGCCGGACAGTGGGGTAGTTTGCTGTGATGCAGCCCCGATTTGAAACTAACAAGGAGACTTTTGCATGAAAAACATAATCCGAAAATCGATTGCCATGTTGGGCTTCGCCACGATAGCGCTGGCTAGTCATGCTGCGATGGCTGAGGAAACCAAGATCGGCTTCCTGGTCAAGATGCCTGAAGAAGGCTGGTTCCAGGAAGAGTGGCGTTTTGCAGAGCAGGCAGCAAAAGAAAAAGGTTTCACGCTGATCAAAATTGGTGTTCCTAATGGCGAAAAAGTGATGAGCGCCATTGATAACCTCGCGGCGCAGCATGCGCAAGGCTTTGTGATTTGTGTACCCGATGTCAAGCTGGGCACGGCCATCGTTGCCAAGGCAAAACAACTCAACTTGAAGTTTTCTACTGTAGACGATCGCCTGATCGACGGTAAAGGCAAGCCAATAGAAAGCGTGCCGCACATGGGCATTTCCGCTTTTGAAATCGGTAAACAGGTAGGAGCGGGTCTGGTCGCCGAGATGAAAGCACGGGGATGGAACATGAACGAAGTTGGCGCATTGCGCATTTCGTTTGATGAACTTCCTACAGCAAAAGAGCGGACTGATGGCGTACTCGATGCGCTTAAGGCCGCCGGTTTCCCAATGGCCAACGTCGTCAATGCACCTGAAGTGAAGACAGATACCGAGAGTGCCTTCAATGCAGGCAGCACCGCGTTGCTGAAAAATCAGAAATTCAAAAAATGGCTGGCTTTCGGGTTGAACGATGAATCTGTCTTAGGGGCCGTGCGCGCCGCTGAAGGCCAGGGTATCAAGGCGGACAGCATGATCGCCATCGGTATCGGTGGTAGCGCCTCCGCAGTCAGTGAATTCGCAAAGAAAGACGTAACCGCGTTTTTGGGTACGGTCTTGATCAGTCCGAAGCGCCATGGTTATGAAACCGCAGTGAACATGTACGACTGGGCAAAGAACGGCAAAGCTCCGCCAGCCTTGGTCCTTACCAGCGGCAAGATCATGTACCGCGGCAACCAAAAAGAAGTCAAGGCTGAAATGGGCTTGTAAGCCATGTAGGCGGGTATTCACCCGCCATGCAAGCACAAGCCAAGCTGCGCCGAGACCTATTGGGCGGCCGGCGCAGCCTTCGTTATAAATCAGCAGATCGCCCAGCGCGAGGAGACTGCCAGTGAGTACCTATTTACAATTTTTATCAATCAGCAAGCAGTTTCCTGGTGTGAAAGCGCTTGACGGTGTGTCGTTTGAGGCCGCCGAAGGACAAGTCCATGGACTGATGGGCGAAAACGGAGCCGGAAAATCTACCCTGCTGAAAATCCTGGGTGGCCAATACATTCCATCGTCAGGGCAAATTCTGATTGGTGGTCAGGAACAGCACTTCCGTAGCGCCAGCGATTCGATTGCTGCTGGCGTTGCGATCATCCACCAGGAACTCCAGTATGTGCCAGACATGTCGGTGGCTGACAACCTCATGCTGGGACATTTTATTTCAAAGTTCGGCTATCTGCGTGAGTCTGCTGCACTGGAGTTGGTTCGGTCGGAGTTGGAACGAATGGGCGTTGACATCGATCCGCGTGCCAAATTGCGAGATCTGTCCATTGCGCAGCGTCAGATGGTTGAGATCTGTAAGGCATTGATGCGTGATGCCAAGATCATCGCCCTGGACGAGCCTACCAGCAGCCTGTCTAATCGCGAAACAGAAATCCTGTTTCGCATGGTGGACGACCTCAAGCGCAAGAATAAGGCATTGATTTATATTTCTCATCGCTTAGATGAGATTTATCGTTTGTGCGACAGTTGCACCGTCTTCAGGGATGGACGCAAGGTGGTGTCCTACCCGTCGCTGAGCCAGGTGTCCCAGCATGAGCTGATTAACCAGATGGTAGGGCGTGAAATTGCCGATATCTATGACTACCAGCCTCGACCCTTGGGGCCGGTGGTGCTGAAGGTCGAAAACATGCAAGGCAAGTCCGTGCCGCAGCCACTGAGTTTTGAGGTTCGCCAGGGCGAAATCGTTGGCTTTTTTGGTTTGGTGGGTGCGGGCCGAAGCGAATTGATGAAGTTGGTTTACGGGGCCGAGACCATGCATACCGGCAAAATTTTCCTGGGTGATAAGGAATTGCAGGGAGTGGGGATTCAAAACTCGATTGCCAACGGCATTGTATTTTGTCCCGAGGACCGCAAGGAAGAGGGGATCGTGGGCGGACGCTCGGTGTCAGAGAACATCAACATGAGCGTACGACGCCATGATCGCAAGTTCAGATTTTTCGTCGACGATAAAAAAGAAGCCGCAACGGCAGACCGATTCATCAAATTGCTGAAAATTAAGACACCGAACCGATCTCAGGAAATTCGTTTTCTATCGGGCGGCAATCAGCAAAAAGCCATTCTGTCACGTTGGCTGGCAGAACCCAATGTAAAAGTCATCATCATGGACGAGCCCACACGCGGCATTGACGTAGGCGCAAAGCATGAAATCTACGCCGTGATGTACGAGCTGGCGCGTAAGGGCTGCGGCATTGTGATGGTGTCTAGTGAACTACCCGAGGTACTGGGTGTGTCTGACCGCATTGTGGTGATGTGTCAAGGACAAATTGTGGGTGAAGTGAGCCACGAAGATGCCAATGAAAACAAGGTACTTGCAATGGCTTTGCCCAAGAGCGCCACTGCTTCAATAACTGGAAATTGAGAGAACATGAAAACACAACCATCCTTGATGCGACGGGTCATCGAAGACTACAGTCTGATTTTTATCTTTGTCGCGATGTTCGTAACCTTGTCGTTGACCGTGCCGTATTTCTTTTCGCAGCAAAACATGATCGGGCTTGGCCTTTCAGTTTCGCAAATTGGCATGCTTGCCTGCACCATGATGTTTTGCCTGGCCTCGCGTGACTTCGATCTTTCGATTGGTTCAACCGTGGCATGCGCGGGCGTGGTCTGCGCCATGGTGCTGAACAAGACAGACAGCATAACCATGGGGATTCTGGCCAGCCTGGCGTGCGGGATTATTGTCGGATGGATCAACGGCGCGGTGATCTCCTATCTACGCATCAACGCGTTGATTACCACCTTGGCAACCATGCAAATCGTGCGCGGCATGGCCTTCCTTGCCTCTGGTGGACAGGCGGTCGGGGTCACCAACGAGAGCTTTTTCGGCCTGGGTACGAGCATGCTGCTGGGCATTCCTACCCCGATTTGGATCACGGTACTGTGTTTTGTGGTGTTCGGCGTGATGTTGAACAAGACGGTATATGGACGCAATACCCTGGCAATCGGGGGAAACCCGGAAGCCTCCCGGCTCGCCGGCGTCAACGTTGCAAAGACCCGTGTCTACATCTTCCTGATCCAGGGTGCTGTAGCAGGTTTGGCGGGCGTCATCCTGGCCTCGCGCATTACGAGTGGGCAACCCAATGCGGCGCAAGGTTTTGAGCTCAGCGTGATCTCGGCCTGCGTGCTGGGCGGGGTGTCCTTGATGGGCGGACGCGCCACTATTAGTGGGGTGGTGGTAGGGGTGCTCATCATGGGGACCGTGGAGAATGTGATGAGCCTGCTCAATGTCGACTCGTTCTACCAATATGTGGTGCGGGGTACGATTTTGTTGTTGGCCGTGCTGGTGGACCAGCTCAAGAGTCGGGCTGAGTGAGCTCCTGAAAAATGATTTCCCACTATCTCCGTTGCTATAACGAAAAGCCGTACTGGAAAAAAACATGACTCATCGACTTCAAGGAAAAATTTGCATCGTGACCGGTGGCGGCCAAGGCATCGGTGCGGCGGTGGCGGACTGCTTTGCCGGGGAAGGTGCCAGCGTGGTGATTGCCGAACTGGATGAGGCCGTGGGGGCTGCCAAAACGCGTGACCTCGTAGCGCAAGGCGCCTCTGCGTTGTTCGTTCGCACCGATGTGGCGCAGGCCGAATCGGTTCAGGCCATGGTGGCCGCAACGCTGGCACGGTTTGGACGCATCGATGTGCTGGTCAACAACGCGGGTATCAACGTCTTCCGGGAACCTCTGAAAATGACGGTGGATGACTGGAAATTGTGCATGTCGGTCGACCTGGACGGCGTGTGGCATTGTTGTCAGGCCGCGCTGCCTGCCATGCTCGACGGCGGCGGTGGCAGCATTATCAATATGGCCTCGACGCATTCCTTTTCCATCATTCCCGGGTGCTTTCCGTACCCGGTGGCCAAGCATGGCGTGATTGGCTTGACTCGGGCGCTGGCGCTGGAGTACGCCGCCCGCGGCATACGTGTCAACGCGATTGCACCGGGTTATATCGAAACGCGCCTGAATATCGAGCACTGGAATAGTTTTCCCGATCCTGCCGCTGCCCGGCAAGCTACTTGCGATCTGCTGCCACCTAAACGCATCGGGCGTCCCGATGAGGTCGGGATGACGGCAGTTTTTCTGGCGTCCGACGAGGCGCCATTTATCAACGCCAGTACCATCGTCATTGATGGCGGACGATCAGTTGTATATCACGACTGATCGGGTACTCGGAATATCGCGGGAAACCTCAATTCCCACAATTACAAAGGCAATTCTGGAGGCACTATGACAGAACCAAAACACCCATCCCGCCGCCTGCGCTCGCAAGCATGGTTCGGCGGCGACGACAAAGATGGTTTCATCCACCGCAGCTGGATGAAAAATCAGGGTTATCCAAACGATGCATTTGATGGCAGACCAGTGATTGGCATCTGCAACACCTGGTCCGAACTAACGCCTTGCAACGGTCATTTCCGCGACCTGGCCGAAGCCGTCAAGCGCGGCGTCCTGGAAGCGGGTGGTTTTCCGGTCGAATTTCCCGCCATGTCGCTGGGGGAATCGAATTTACGCCCGACCGCCATGCTGTTCCGTAATTTGGCCAGCATGGATGTGGAAGAATCGATCCGCGCTAACCCGATCGACGGTGTGGTGCTGCTAACCGGCTGTGACAAAACTACCCCGGCGCTGTTGATGGGCGCGGCCAGTGTGGATCTGCCGACCATCGTCCTGTCGGGTGGCCCTATGTTGAACGGCAATTACCGCGGCAAACCTATCGGTTCCGGCACCGACGTCTGGAAATTCTCGGAAGACTTGCGTGCAGGCCGCATGACCTTGAGCGATTTCAAGCAGGCCGAATCGTGCATGTCGCGCTCGACCGGGCACTGCATGACCATGGGCACGGCTTCGACCATGGCCAGCATGGTGGAGGCGCTGGGCGTCACCTTGCCAGGTAATGCGGCGATTCCGGCCGTCGATGCGCGGCGCAAGCTGCAGGCGCAAATGACCGGACGGCGCATCGTCGATATGGTGCATGAAGATTTGAAGCTATCGCAGATATTGACCAAGCAGGCGTTTGAAAACGCCATCATGGTGAATGGCGCAATCGGGGGCTCGACTAATGCTGTGGTGCATTTGCTAGCGATTGCCGGCCGTATTGGCGTCGACCTGACCCTGGCAGACTGGGATCGGCTGGGGCGCGATATCCCCTGCCTGCTGAACCTGATGCCGTCAGGCCAGTATCTGATGGAAGATTTTTATTATGCGGGCGGCTTGCCGGTGATTATTCGCGAGCTGCTGGGGAGTTTGCACGGCGACGCTCTGACCGTCACCGGGACTAGCCTCGCGGCCAATGTCGAGGATGCGGAAAATTTCAATCCCGACGTCATCCACCCGCTGGCCGAGCCTTTCAAGGAAGAGGGTGGCATTGCGGTCTTGAAGGGCAATCTGTCGCCGCGCGGAGCGATCATCAAACCATCGGCCGCAACGCCGGCGCTGATGCAGCATCGCGGCCGCGCCGTGGTGTTTCACAGTATCGAGCATTACAAGGAAAGAATCGACAATCCCGATCTCGATATCGACGCCAGCTGCGTCATGGTGTTGCAAAACTGTGGCCCCAAAGGCTATCCGGGCATGGCAGAGGTGGGCAACATGGGCTTGCCAAAAAAATTGCTGGAGCAGGGAGTCCAGGACATGGTACGCATCTCGGACGCGCGCATGAGCGGTACCGCGTTTGGCACCGTGGTGTTGCACGTTGCGCCGGAAGCGGCGATGGGCGGCCCGCTGGCGCTGGTGCGCGACGGCGACATGATCGACCTCGACGTGGCGGCACGGCGTCTGCACCTGGATGTCAGCGATGAAGAACTGGCCCGCCGGCGCGCAGAATGGCAGGCGCCCGTGCCGGCCATGCGCGGCGGTTATCAGTCCATGTATATAAAGCATGTATTGCAGGCCGATCAGGGCGTCGATCTGGATTTTCTGGTCGGTTGCCGCGGTTCCGCAGTGCCGCGTGAATCACACTGAGCATGGACGGTAACATGAGTGCGGCGAAGCAACTCGATCTGCTGGTCGATGCCCAGAACCATCTGGGGGAGGGTGTGCTGTGGTGCGAACGCAGCCAACGGGTCTACTGGACCGATATCCTGGCGCAGCGGCTGCATTGTTATTGTCCGGATAGTGGCGCGTGCAGGGATTGGATCATGCCGGAGCGGCTGTCCTGTTTTGCATTCACGACAGATGAAAACATTTTTTTGTTAGGGCTGGCATCCCGACTGGCTTTTTTCGATCTGCGCACCGAGACCGTGACCGATATCTGTGCGGTGGAAGCCGAATTGCCGATGACGCGGGTCAATGACGGCCGTTGCGACCGTCAGGGCCGCTTCGTGTTCGGCACCATGGATGAACGGGGTAGCAAAGAGTCAATAGGTAGTTTTTATCGGCTTAATCACGATCTGACGCTGGAACGTCTGCCATTGCCGAGGATTGCCATCGCCAACAGCATTTGTTTCAGTGTCGATGGCAGCGCCATGTATTTTTGCGATTCGATAGGGAAAATCATCTACCGCTGGGACGGCTACGGGAGCAGCGATGCCTCGCAGTTCAATGTGTTTGCCGAGCTCGGCTCCGGCCCCGCTGCACCCGATGGCGCGACCGTCGACGCCGATGGATTCCTATGGAGCGCACAATGGGGAGGTGCCCGCGTGGTCCGTTACGCACCGGATGGCGGCGTTGACCGTATGTTGCATCTGCCGGTGTCGCAGCCAAGCTGCGTCTGCTTCGGCGGTACACAGTTCAACCAGCTGTTTGTGACGACAGCGCAGGAATCGCTCTCGGTCGGCATGCTGATCGACGAGCCGCTGGCCGGCGGCCTGTTCCATAAGCAGTTCAATGATGTGCGCGGTTTGCCAGAGGTGCGCTTCGGTGGACGTATATAACGATTACAAATGAATGAAGTCAAAGGAGCAGGCATGACAAATTATCAGGGCATCTATCCGATTCTGTACGCGTTCTTCAAGGCCGACGGGACGTTGGACCGCAACGCCATGCGGGCTCAGGTCGAAGCCAGTATCCGTCATGGTGCGCATGGCATTGCCATCCTCGGTTTGGCGACCGAAGCCAATAAGCTGGCGGCCGGCGAACGGCGCCAGGTGATGGAATGGGCGGCCGAGGATGTTGCTGGCCGGGTACCGCTGGCGGTGACCATCAGCGAGCCGAATATTCCCGAATATGTGGCGTTTGCCAAGGCGGCCGCCGGACTGGGAGCCGACTGGGTGGTGCTGCAACCACCGGCTGGCCGGAGCGTGCCCGAGACCGAATATATTCGTTTTTTCGGCGCGGTAGCCGACGCTTGTCCGGTACCGGTAGCGATCCAGAATGCCGCCATGTATTTGGGCACGGGCTTGTCTGATGCGGGTTTGAAAGTGCTGGGCCGGAATCATCAGAACGTAAAAATCCTGAAAGCCGAAGGTACTGCCGCCGCAATCCGGAAAACCATTGAAACTACCGATGGTATGTTCACTGTTTTCAACGGGCGTGGCGGTTTGGAACTGCCGGATAATTTGCTGGCCGGCTGTGCCGGCCTGATCCCGGCACCGGAGTGTTTCGATGTGCAGGTCAAAATATACAATCTGATCAGGCAAGGCGGCGAAGATAATTTGCAACAGGCACTGGCGCTGTACCGTGAGATATTGCCGCTGATTGTGTTCCTGATGCAGTCGATCGATAACTTCCTGTGCTATGGCAAACGCCTGACGGCTCGCCGTCTGGGACTGGAGCAGGTGTTTGATCGCGCTCCGGCGTTGGCGCCTGATGCTTTTGGTCTGGCCACGCTGGAACGTTATAGCGATCACTTGCTGGCCTGGTAGCGTTCTGTGTGGCAAAGGATGCCATCATGAAAAGTATGGAATCGGCCATGGAGGTTTGGCATGAATCACTGGCTGCAGTCGCACCTGGTTTGTTTCGAATTCATGTGCGAGGTGCGCGGGTCTGGCTGACATTTCTGAATGTCGGTGCGCGCATCGAGCGTTGGCGCCGCCTCACCAGGGATGGCGATTGGGTAGATCTATGTCTTTTCTATCCCGACCCGAGGCATGCCTTGGCGGATCAAGTCTCAATGGGGGTGACCGTAGGGCGGTTTGCAAACCGTATCGCCAATGGCGAGTTCCCGATGAACGGCAAAATTGTACGCCTGGAGCGCAACGACTCCGGGAAGAATCATGTCCACGGCGGTGCGCTGGGATTTGGTCAACGCCTGTGGCAACTGAAATGCATAGGCTCGCACGGCGTGGAGTTCAGTTTGCATTCCCCGGATGGCGACCAAGGTTATCCGGGTTCTGTCGAAATGGAAGTCTGCTATGACCTCGAGTCCGAAGACCTGTTGCGCATCGTCCACAGAGCTTTTTGCGCACAAGAAACGATCATCAACACCACCAACCATGCCTATTTCAATCTGCATGGGGTTTCGTTGAGGGCAGGTGAGGCGCATCAGCCAAGCATCATGGACCACCAATTGCAAATTGCCGCGGACCAGTATCTGCACGATCGTGGTGACTATATCCCCTCGGGTGCAGTGCTGGAAGTCGAAAATACGGCTTTTGACTTTCGAGTGGCACGTACCTTGTCCGACCAGGTGCCGAGAATGCCCAACGGATGTTTCAATACCACATATGTGAACCCCCAGCGCGATCCAACCCGCATGCTGGCGCACGTTAGTTCTCCAGGATCTCCTTGGACGCTTAGTGTAGGGAGCGATGCACCTGGCGCAATTTTTTATAACGGATTCGTACTTTCCAAAGAACGTACTTTTGGTTTGTATGGGCCGCTGGCTGGATTGTGTATTGAGCCCCAAAACTATCCCGATTGTGTCAATCATCCTGAGTGGCCCTCGGCGGTAGCGAGTCCTTCGCAACCCTATTCACGAACAATCATTTATCGATTGGCAGAGAGCGAGTGATAAGCGTCACGGTTAGCGCGGCCATGTCTGACGTTATTTGATAACGCCATGTGGCGGTAGGTAAAGTGGGCTGTCTTTACCCGAAAATTCCTCAAATCTCAGTTTAGAAAATTCTCCGTTGATGCATCTTGATTTATTCAGATGGCCTATCAAATCGCGAGAGTGTCGCATTTCAGCACAAATTAATCCTATATATTGGGATTTAATATCAGATATTGACAGTTAATTTAACTTGAAATACAGTGAGTCAAAATCCTCTTCGTGAAATATTTTTCAGCCAGACAGGCGAATCAGGTTCAGCGTCAAACATGGCTAATCGCATTGGGGTGGCCGGCCGCCGCCGGGATTGGTGCGAAGCGCCGGCCTGTCGATACCGGTTGCGGTCGATCAAGTTGAAGATGCAACGAATGGATATGGCGTAGGCGGCAATCGGTGGATACGGCATTTGTGACTTTCTGTGCCGTCGCCGGTTTGTCGTTGTTTTACGCGCGACAGACTTCGAAGGAAGGCTCGATTTTCATCTCAAAAAAAGAGGGATATTGAGCAAAATTAAACTCATAAGGAGACTTAACATGCAGCAGAAAAAAATCAAATTGCAATGTATGCGGGCGGCGGCAGTCACGATGTTGATCGGTGCCGCTTGTGCCCAGGCACAGGCACAAACCAACGTCACTATCTACGGCCGGGTTGACGCCGGCATCGATTATCAAAGCAGCGTTGCGTTGAAAGATGCCAATGGCAACCTGACCGGCCAGACCGGCAGCAAGTGGGCGGCATCCGGTAATCAGTGGGGGACCAGCATGATCGGCTTCAAGGGCACCGAAGATCTGGGTGGCGGACTTAGCGCCTTCTTCCTGTTGGAATCCGGGTTTGATGCCAGAAACGGGACCACAAACGGTAGCGCCTTGTTCAATCGGCGTTCTTATGTCGGCTTGAACGGCAGCGCCGGCTCGATCAAATTCGGCAAAAACCTGTTTATCGTCAATGACATCTGGAATCTCGACCCTACGGGCCAGCAATTCATGAGTACGCAGAATCTGGTCAAGGGCCGCAACTGGCCGGGAGCCAACAACGTCATCGAATACCAGACACCAACCTGGGGCGGCTTTAACGCTACCGTGCAAACCAGTCTGGGCGAGCAGGCCGGCTCCACCAAAAATGGCCGTAAAGACGGCATTTCCCTGCTGTACTCCACCGGCGGCCTCGAACTGCGTGCTATCTATGACGTTATCCGCGATGCCAACGGCCGTTATACCGACGTCTACAGCGCTTCCAAGGATCTGATTGTGGGCGGCACCTTCACCGTGGACCAGTTGAAACTGTTCGCAGGATACGAGAATGTCTCGGCCCCGGATACCGCCGCGGCTACTGCTCCGGACAAGATCAATCATTACTGGATCGGCGCCAACTACGCGGTGACGCCTGCATTGACCCTGATCGGCGCTGCTTACCATGCCAAGCTCAATCACGATGCAGGAAGTGGTAGCCTGTTTGTGGCCGGGGCCAATTACAACCTGTCGAAACGGACTTTGTTGTACGTGGCTGTTGGCACGATGCGCAACAAGGGTAATGCCAATTTTGGAACAGAGTTCGACAGCCCGTTGCCAGGCCACGCGCAAAACGGTGGTTATGCCGGCATCAGCCACTCCTTCTAAGCGAATTTGATATAGCTGCTAAGTAGCCAGGTATCGTCCCCCTCACTGATCTTGCCGGATCCCTGAGGTTGGAGGCAACAGTCTTACGATTGTTGCCTTCTTTTTTTGCCAAGGGATATGGCGACCCTGATCGCCGCCGCAGTCTGAGGCTGTTTAGTATTTGCGTCAGTACTTACGTGTGTGCCTTGGCTGTGTGTTTGCGGGAATGTGACACTGAAAATCGCGAAGTATATTTGCCACTGGCAAATATAACAATGTTTCCGGACAAAAGAAAAGGGGCTGGATTTGCATGCAACCCCTTATATATCTTGGCTCCCCGACCCGGACTCGAACCAGGGACCTGCGGATTAACAGTCCGTCGCTCTGCCTAAGTAATAGAGCAGAGAAATATCTCATTAATGATGCAAAAAAGCCACCTTCGAAGGGTGGCTTTTCATTTCATCTTCCAAAATTTGGAATTCCATCTTCCAAAAGTTAGTAGGTACTATCGTTTAGAGCATTGAATTTATTGGGGTGGCTGATGGGGCTCGAACCCACGACAACAGGAATCACAATCCTGGACTCTACCAACTGAGCTACAGCCACCATTGCTGTACTACTGCAATTACCGTCATGCTTATTCAGCACTAAGGCAGCTGGCAATTATACAAACTTGCTCGCCGCTTGGCAAATTAATTTATCGGTTTTTATGAAATTCCTGCTGGCTGGCCGATTGTAGCCACCACCGACACCGGTGGATGCAGCTGTAGCAAGCTGGCAAACGCGGTCGTCAGGGCGGACTGGCTGCCGCTGGTGAAGGCGCTCACCTGGCCCGCATGCACGGAAGTACGCAACAGATTGTTTTCAGTCAATATCTTAACCAACTGACGGCTGACCGCGGCGCCGGTATCGATAACGGCGACCGGCCGGGTTGTCAGCTCACCAGCGATTTCTTCGATCAACGGACGGACGAAAGGGTAGTGGGTGCAGCCAAGCACCAGCGTATCGGCGCCTTGCTTTATCAGCGGACTGATATAGCGCCGTAGCAGAAGCGCGGTTTGGGCAGAACGTAATTCGCCTTTTTCAATCTGGTCGACCAGGCCGACGCAGGCCTGCAATTCAAAGCGCACGCCACTGGCCGCGCTGATTTGCTGTTGCAGTGTCAGCAGCCGGGCGCTCAGTAGCGTCGCTTTGGTGGCCAATACGCCAACGATCTTGCTCGGGCTTTGCGCGGCGGCCGGTTTGAGCCCGGGTTCGATACCGATCACCGGCAAGTCGGGATAAGCGCTGCGTATCGCCTTGATGGCGGCGGTGGTAGCGGTATTGCAAGCAACCACCAGCGCCTTGACGCCGCTTTGCAGAAGGAATTCCGTTACCGCCAGCGAGCGCGTGGAAATTTCCGCTTCCGATTTATCACCATACGGGGCGTACGCCGAATCGGCGAAATACAAAAGATCTTCGTGCGGCAGATGCTGACGAATATGCTGCAGCACCGACAAGCCGCCGATACCGGAATCAAAAATGCCGATGGGCGCAACTTGCGCCATCGGCATTTCTTGGGTGTTACCTGTCATTGCGCTTAATTTCAATCAAGTCGACTCAGATGGTGGTCACAGGAATTTTCGACAGCGCTGCATGCGCGATCTTTTCCTGCCATTCCTTCGGCCCGGTGTTGTGCACCGAAATACCGTTGGAATCGACCGCCACCGTCACCGGCATGTCCTTGACGTCAAACTCATAGATCGCTTCCATGCCGAGGTCGGCAAAGCCCAGCACCTGCGCCGATTTGATCGCCTTGGAAACCAGGTAAGCCGCGCCGCCAACCGCCATCAGGTAAGCCGATTTGTGCTTCTTGATCGATTCGATCGCGACCGGGCCGCGTTCCGATTTGCCGATCATCGAAATCAAGCCGGTTTGTTCCAGCATCATGTCGGTGAATTTATCCATGCGGGTAGCGGTAGTCGGGCCAGCCGGGCCAACCACTTCGTCGCGCACCGGATCAACCGGGCCGACGTAGTAGATCACGCGGTTGGTGAAATCCACCGGCAGCTTCTCGCCCTTGGCCAACATCTCCTGGATACGCTTGTGGGCAGCATCGCGGCCAGTCAGCATCTTGCCGTTCAACAGCAAGGTCTGGCCCGGTTTCCACGAGGCGACTTCTTCCTTGGTCAGCGTGTTGAGATCAACCCGTTTCGATTTCTCGGTATCCGGCACCCAATGCACTTCCGGCCATTCCGACAACGATGGCGGCTCCATGTAGGCCGGGCCGGAGCCGTCAAGCACGAAGTGGCCGTGGCGGGTCGCTGCGCAGTTCGGAATCATCGCCACCGGCTTCGATGCCGCGTGGGTCGGATGCATCATGATCTTGACGTCGAGCACTGTGGTCAGGCCGCCCAGTCCTTGCGCGCCGATACCCAGTGCATTGACCTTCTGGAACAGTTCGATACGCAATTCTTCAGTCTTGTTTTGCGGGCCGCGCTTGAGCAAGTCGTACATGTCGATATCTTCCATCAGCACTTGCTTCGCCATCAGCATCGCCCGTTCCGCAGTGCCGCCGATACCGATGCCCAGCATGCCCGGCGGGCACCAGCCGGCGCCCATGGTCGGCACGGTCTTCATGACCCAGTCGACCAGCGAATCGGAAGGATTCAGCATGACGAATTTGGTCTTGTTTTCCGAACCGCCGCCTTTAGCCGCGATCTGGACGTCAATCGTATTGCCCGGCACCAGTTCCATGTGCACCACGGCTGGTGTGTTGTCCTTGGTGTTCTTGCGTTCGAATTGCGGATCGGCCACGATCGACGCGCGCAGCATGTTGTCCGGATTCAGGTAACCACGGCGCACGCCTTCGTTGACGGCATCGGTGATCGAACCCTTGAAGCCTTCAAAGCGCACATCCATGCCGATTTTCAGGAACACGTTGACGATGCCGGTGTCCTGGCAGATTGGCCGCTTGCCTTCAGCGCACATGCGCGAATTGGTCAGGATCTGCGCAATCGCGTCTTTCGCCGCAGGACTTTGCTCCTGCTCGTAAGCGCGTGCCAGATGCTGGATGTAGTCGACGGGATGGTAATAGCTGATGTACTGGAGCGCAGCGGCTACCGACTCGATGAGATCTTCTTGCTTGACGGTGGTGAGGGTGGTCATGGCGTTTCTCGGTAATGGAATTCGGAATTCGGTAAAAGTATTCGGTGAAAATTCGCGATAAAAAATGATAACAAATGACAACAAGTCGACAACAAGTAGACAACAACTACATTCTGTTGCTCATTGGAATCATCGGGATGGAATAAGGTCGCTATTTTACACTTCTTGCACGGCTTTCATGGGCTGCGGCCAACTGGCCACTGCGATTCCGGTCAGCACCAGCGCCAATGCTGCAAAGTGGCCCCAGCTCAAACTCTCATGCAAAAACACCACGCCGATAAAGGCCGCGGCCAGCGGCATCAAGGCCGTGAAGATGCCCGCCACATTGGCTTGCACATGTTTGGTGCCAGTCAGCCACAGCCAGAACGCGATCACGCTTGCTGCCAGCGCATACCAGAAGATCAGCATCCACATGCCGGCAGTGACCTGGCTGAAATCATAAGAAAAGGCGGCAATGAGACCGAACGGTAGCATCAGCAACAGGCCGAACAGATGGCTGTAAGCGGTGATCCGCATCGGCGACAGGGTTTGCGTCAGGCGCTTGGAGAGCACCACGTAAGTGGCTTCGCACAATACCGCAGCCATGACAAGCAGATTGCCGATCACTGAAGTATCGCCGCCATCGGACTTGCTCAGGTTAAGCACGGCAATACCGGCAATCGCCAGCAGGATCGAAGCCAGCGTACGCGGTTGCAATCTCTCCTTGAGGATCAGGCGCGACAAAATCGCCACTGCGGCCGGCAAGGTGCTGGTGATCACGCCCGCAGCAGTTGCGGTGGTGTGCTGCACTCCATACAACATGCACAGCGTAAATAAAAACGTACCGAAGAAAGCCTGGCCAAACAATGTCAGCCATTCGTGGCGCTCCAGGCGCGGCGCTGCTTTGAAGAACTGCGGCGCCATCACGATTACGGCGATCACAAAACGCAACAGGCCGAACACCACCACCGGCATCACGGCGATGATTGCTTTACCGAAACCGATATTGGCGCCCACCAGCATCATGGCCAGTGCCAGGTAAACGTAGGATTTTGTGTGGTGCATGGACTGTAGGATTAAGCTGAATGTGCGATGATAGTCGATTGCAAGGCGGATTGCAGCGTGGATTGTGGGGCGCTGGTAGCGTTAGCATCGATCTATGTAAGGCTTGAGTAAGTGTAAAAGTTTACTTTTAGCGTCAACTTAGCGTATCTATTATTAAAAGCAGGAGACAGCATGGCGAACATCGAAACCTTTGGCCAGGAAACCCGCATTTTCCCCGCCCCGGCAGAATTTTCCAAGACTGCAGCAATTTCCGGCATGGACGCGTATCGCGCTCTGGTAGCCGAAGCCGAGCAGGACTATGAAGGATTCTGGGGCCGCTTGGCACGTGAAAACCTGCAATGGCAAACGCCTTTCACCAAGGTTCTGGACGAATCCAATGCACCATTCTACAAATGGTTCGACGACGGCAAGCTGAACGTTTCCTACAACTGTCTCGACGTGCATTTGCACAACGGCAATGCCAACAAAGTCGCGGTGATCTTTGAAACCGACAGCGGCGATGTCACCAAGGTCACTTATCAGGAATTACATAAAAAAGTCTGCCAGTTCGCCAATGGCCTGAAATCGCTCGGCATCAAGAAGGGCGACCGCGTCGTCATCTACATGCCGATGTCGGTAGAAGGCGTAGTCGCGATGCAAGCCTGCGCCCGTATCGGCGCCACCCATTCGGTAGTGTTCGGCGGCTTTTCCGCCAAGTCGCTGCAAGAGCGCATCATCGATGCCGGCGCAGTCGCCGTGCTGACCGCCGACGAACAAGCGCGTGGCGGCAAGCGTCTGCCATTGAAAGCCATCGTCGATGAAGCATTGGCTTTGGGCGGTTGCGACAGTGTCAAGAACGTAGTGGTCTACAAGCGCACCGGCGGCGACATCAATTTTGTCGCGGGCCGCGATCTGTGGCTGCATGAACTGGTAGCATCGCAGGCTGAAACCTGTGAGCCGGAATGGGTCGATGCGGAACATCCGCTGTTCATCTTGTACACCTCCGGTTCCACCGGTACGCCAAAAGGCGTGCAGCACTCGTCCGGCGGCTATCTGCTGTGGGCCGCGCTGACCATGAAATGGGTGTTCGACATCAAGCCGGACGATGTCTACTGGTGCACCGCCGATATCGGCTGGGTTACCGGCCACACCTATATTGCGTACGGCCCGACAGCTGTCGGCGCCACCCAGATCATTTTCGAAGGCGTGCCGACCTATCCTAATGCTGGCCGTTTCTGGGATATGGTGCAAAAGCACAAAGTCTCCATTTTCTACACGGCGCCGACTGCGATCCGCTCTCTGATCAAAGCTGCCGATGCTGACAAAAACATTCATCCATCGCAATACGATCTGTCGTCCCTGCGCTTGCTGGGTACGGTCGGCGAGCCGATCAATCCGGAAGCCTGGATGTGGTACCACAAGCATATCGGCGGCGAGCGTTGCCCGATTGTCGACACCTTCTGGCAAACCGAAACCGGCGGCCACATGATCTCGCCGCTGCCAGGCGCTACGCCGCTGGTACCGGGCTCCTGCACCTTGCCGTTGCCGGGTATCCAGGCGGTGATCGTCGACGAAGCGGGGCAGGAACTGCCGGATGGCCACGGCGGCATCCTGGTTGTCAAGCGCCCATGGCCGTCGATGATCCGCGCCATCTGGAACAATCCTGAGCGTTTCAAGAGCGCCTACTTCCCGCCCGAGTTCGGCGGCACGCTGTACCTTGCCGGCGACGGTGCGATCCGCAATAAAGACACCGGTTACTTCACCATCACCGGCCGCATCGATGATGTATTGAATGTTTCCGGCCATCGCATGGGCACCATGGAAATCGAATCGGCGCTGGTAGCCAATCCGATGGTTGCCGAAGCGGCCGTGGTCGGCAAGCCGGATGAAACCACCGGTGAAGCCATCTGTGCTTTCGTGGTACTCAAGCGCAGCCGCCCGACCGGCGACGAAGCAAAACAGATCGCCAAGGAATTGCGCGACTGGGTAGCCAAGGAAATCGGCCCGATCGCCAAACCGCGCGAAATCCGTTTCGGCGACAACTTGCCGAAAACCCGCTCCGGCAAAATCATGCGCCGCCTGCTGCGAGTGCTGGCCAAAGGCGAGGAGATCACTCAAGACGTCTCCACGCTGGAAAACCCGGCCATCCTGGACCAGCTCAAAGAAGCGCAATAAATGTTTTAACGGCCTATGCAACGAGCGGTTCGATCTAAGCGAGGGCAGAGTGAAGTTTCGGCATGTCTTTCCGCCAAAACTTCACTCTGCCCCTAATGCCGTTAAGTCAAGGTTACCGGTTATAGCGCTTGGCACGTCATTCCCGCGAACGCGGGAATCCATCTTAACCACCATGCTCTGCAACATGGATCCCCGCGTTCGCGGGGATGACGGAGTGACCGCATTGGTCCATCTAAAGAATACCGTTTGTGGCTTAACTTAACGGCATTAGACTCTGCTCCCGCTTAGTGGGCCACGAAGCAGAAGCAGTAAAACGAAAAGAAACAAACAGGCACTTAAGTTGATAACCAGTGCAGGATGCACCCGGCTTACGCCCTTGGACAGCCCGGTCAGCGCCTGAATAACGGTTTTCTACATAAATTTCGATTTCCGCCGGATTTGTTGCTATAATACGCGGCTTCGTGAAAATCAAATCTAACGAAGCGCTGTTGTAGTTGCAGGAGAGATGGATGAGTGGTTGAAGTCGCACGCCTGGAAAGCGTGTATAGGTTCATAGCCTATCCGGGGTTCGAATCCCCGTCTCTCCGCCAAGTGTTTATAAGGCATCCCGAGCGGGAGGTCTTTTCATTTGTACTATAGATCAGCGTAGTGGTTTTACAAATTCCGGCTTGCGTCGGTACACTCTGTTGGTGATCTTTTCGTCCACATGCGCTAGCAGCATACGGGCATGTTCCAGGGTATCTGCGTCACTGGCACACTCGCGCGTACATCATGCTCCGTGAATCTCTCAGTAACTTTGGTTTCCTGCAGCACTATAGCGGCATAGTTGCGCCACATTGAATCCCAGCCCCTCCGCCACGACCGGTCTGCTGATCAAAACAACCCTCGTTTGCGTCCGTAGCAACAGTTGAGCGTAACGCTAGCACTGTGCCGATTTCGTCATGTAATGCGGTGCGTAGTAGCAAGACAGCGTTGGTGGGCAAGGTTACGCTGTCAGCATGAAAAAAATCTCGATTCTTGATTCTCACACCGGCGGTGAACCTACCCGCCTGGTGCTCGACGGTGGTCCCGATCTTGGGGGCGGCCCTTTGTCCGAACGGCTGCAGATATTGCGCTCGCAACACGATAATTTGCGTACTGCGGTGGTGTGCGAGCCGCGCGGCTCCGATGTGCTGGTCGGTGCGCTGCTGTGCACGCCGCAGGATCCTGCTTGTGCTGCCGGCGTCATCTTCTTCAATAATGTCGGCTACCTAGGCATGTGCGGACACGGCACCATCGGCTTGATTGCTTCGCTGGCATATTTGGGACGCATGGGTACAGGTCGTTACAAAATAGAAACTCCCGTCGGGGTGGTCGAAACCGAACTGCACGACGATGGCAGCGTGACGGTGCACAATATTCCCGCGTATCGCCTGCACAAGGATGTAGTGCTGCAGGTGCCAGGTTACGGCCAGGTGGTGGGTGACATCGCCTGGGGCGGCAACTGGTTTTTCTTGATCGGTGACCATGGTCAAGATCTGCGGCAAGACAACATCGCTGCTTTGACCGATTTTTCCTGGGCGGTACGAGAGAATCTGGCGCTGGCCGGTATTACCGGCGCCAACCAGGCGCCCGTCGACCACATCGAATTGTTTGCGCCTGCTCTGCAAGATGGCAACCACAGCCGCAATTTTGTGTTGTGTCCCGGTAAAGCGTATGATCGCTCGCCCTGCGGTACCGGCACCAGTGCAAAGATTGCCTGCCTGGCGGCGGACGGCAAACTGGCGGAAGGCGCAGTCTGGCGCCAGGAAAGCATCATCGGCAGCGTATTCGAAGCCTCGTATCGGCGCCAAGGCGAGAAAATATTGCCGGTCATTCGCGGCCGCGCGCACGTCAACGCCGAAAGCAGCTTCATTTTCAACCAGAACGATCCGTTCGCCTGGGGGATCGTTTGACCATCGATGTCCTGGTAGTCGGCGCCGGCATTATCGGCGCCGCCTGCGCCGATGCGCTGGCGGCCGAGGGCTTGGCGGTAACGGTCATCGAACGCGAAGCGATCGGGAGTGGCGCCACCGCAGCTGGCATGGGGCATCTGGTGGTGATGGATGATAATCCTGCCGAACTGGCTTTGACTGCTTACTCGGTTGCTCTATGGCGGCAACTGGTCGCGGTTGATCCCAAGCCCCATGAATACAGCTGTTGCGGCACGTTATGGATCGCCGCCGATGAGGAGGAACTGGCCGTCGCGCGCGAAAAGCAGCGCACCTTGAGTGAGCACGGCATAGCTTGCGAGCTGCTGGATGCCGCGTCATTGTATGCACATGAGCCACAGCTGCGGCCCGGTTTGTGCGGTGGATTGCGGGTTAGCGCCGACGCCGTAGTGTATCCGCCCAAGAGCGCCGCGCTGCTGCTGGCTCGTGCGCAGAGCCGTGGCGCCAAGCTGCGCAGCGGCCAGGTGAGTGCTGTAATCGAAGGTGGCGTGTTACTGGCCGATGGCAGTGAAATACACGCCAGCATAGTGCTGGTGGCGAATGGCAGCGCGTCGGTACAGCTGCTGCCGGAATTACCCGTTCGCCCCAAAAAAGGTCATATCGCGATCACCGACCGCTATCCTGGAATGATCAACCATCAACTGGTCGAACTCGGCTATATCAAAAGTGCGCACGCGGCCGATGGCGATTCGGTTGCCTTCAACCTGCAGCCGCGCCCGACGGGACAGTTGCTGATTGGCTCTTCGCGTCAGTTCGATGTTACCGATAAAACTGTCGAACCGGCGATACTGGCGCGCATGCTGGCGCACGCTGCCAGTTTCGTCCCGGGGCTGACGGACTTACATGTCTTGCGCTGCTGGACAGGTCTGCGCGCCGCTAGCAGGGACGGTCTACCACTGATTGGGCCGCATCCATCGAGACCGAATGTATGGCTGGCTACCGGTCATGAAGGACTCGGTATTACCACCTCGCTGGCCACCGCGCAGCTGTTAACCGCGCAGATCGTTGGCAGGCAGACACAGATACCGATAGTGCCGTATTTGCCGGCGCGTTTCGAACAATTAGGAAGATAATATGGCTGATGACCTCACTATCACAATCCACATCAATGGCAGTCGCGTCACGGTGGATGATGGGTGCAGCGTAGCGGCTGCGCTGTCGCTGGCCGCCGCAGGTGCGCCCAGTATCACCCGGAGATCGGTCAGCGGCATGTTGCGGGCGCCATTGTGCGGCATGGGTATTTGCCAGGAATGTCGAGTCAACATCGATGGCAATCCCCATTGCCTCGCTTGCCAGACCATATGTGCAGAGGGTATGCAGATAGAAACTGCACAGGCCGCAACATGATGCGCGATTTCGACATCGTGATAGTCGGTGCCGGACCAGCTGGTCTAGCCGCTGCTCGCTGTGCCGCTCAAAGCGGTGCTGCCATAGCGCTCATTGACGACAATCCCTTGGCAGGCGGTCAGATCTGGAGAGGCGGTCCGGATCGCAGCACACATCCGCAGGCGAAAAAAATATGGACTGAATTGCAAGCGATGTCCAATGTCCAGTGGTTCATGCATAGCCGCATCGTGGGGCTGGTCGGTCCTGCGCAACTGTTGCTGGAAACATCGCAACAGGCGTTTCAGCTGGGTTATCGCAAGTTGATATTGGCGACCGGCGCGCGCGAGCGATTGTTACCGTTTCCCGGATGGACGCTAGCCGGGGTGACTGGCGCTGGCGGCTTACAGGCGCTGGTTAAAGGCGGCTACCCAGTACATGGCAAGCGCATCATCGTGGCTGGTTCCGGTCCTTTGTTGCTGGCGGTGGCGGCGACCTTGCAACAGCGCGGTGCGCAGGTGCTGCAAATACTGGAGCAAGGTAATTGGCGTCAGCTGGCTGGCTTTGCCCTGCAACTCACTCGTACGCCAGCGAAATTGAGGCAGGCCTGGCAATTGCGTGGGCAACTGGCGGGCATACCTTATCACGCCGATAGTTATGTAGTCCAAGCGGAGGGCGAGCGACAGTTACGCGCAGTGCAGGCGGTGAGTGCCGGGCAGCACAAGACGATCGCCTGCGATTATCTTGCTTGTGGATACGGTTTGCTGCCAAATACGGAATTGGCAGAGGCGATCGGTTGCCGCATCGTCGGCGGTGCGGTGCAGGTGGATATGTGGCAGCAGACCAGCATTGAAAATGTGTATTGTGCAGGTGAGGGTAGCGGCGTTGGTGGTGTCGATCTGGCGCTGGCAGAGGGGCACATAGCTGGTGCTCATGCCAGTGGGCTCGGCACTCCCGGCCCCTACTGGCTAGCGCAACGACATAGTCAGCAGGCCTTCGCCAGCCGTTTGAGCAGGGCTTTCAGATTGCGTCCTGAGCTGCGCAATTTGTGCCATTCCGATACCCTGGTCTGTCGTTGCGAAGATGTCGCGTATAGCGCTTTGCAATCGCATGCCAGCTGGCGTAGTGCGAAACTGCACACACGCTGCGGCATGGGGCCATGCCAGGGCCGGGTCTGCGGTGGCGCCACCGATTTTCTGTTCGGCTGGAAACCGGATTCGGTGCGGTTGCCGATTTCGCCAACGCGGATTGGCAGCCTGATGGCCTTGCATGGCAAGAGTGCTGCACAAGATAGCGATCTGGCAGGTTGACTTATCTCGCTCGCAGCAGCCGCCGGTATGCTCGCGGTGTCATTCCGACCGTGGCCTTGAACTGACGCGTGAAAGCGCTATGATCGTGATAGCCGCAAGCGACGGCAATTTCGGTGATGTTGCCATGACCGGCAAGCATGGCCGAAGCCGCATCTAAGCGAGTCTTGATGATCATCTGTCGTGGATTCAAGGAAAAAATCTTCTGGAAGTAGCGCTCTACCTGTGACACCGATAAATCGGCGATTTGCGCGAGATCACCGATCTGCAACTGCTGATCGTAGTGATCATGGATAAAACGCGCGGCTGCGGCGACGCGCTTATAAACAGGATGGTCCTTATCCGGCATCGCCAGATCCCGCGAAATACCTGCCATGCCGGCGATGTCGCCATGGCGGTCTCGCAACACTATTTTATGTGTTACACACCAGCCCGGCGCACAGTTAGGGTACAGGTGCAGTTCCAGTTGATCGTGGATGTCGATGCCAGTGCTCAACACTCGCATGTCCTGTTCCAGATAATTGGCACCGAACCTTGACGGGAAAATATCGCTGACAGTACGTCCCAGTAAAGCGGCCTTGTCGGGGAGCCCGCAACGTGTTACCAGCGTGCGATTGGCAAGCAGATACTGGGCTTGCTTGCCCTTGACGAAAAACACCACATCCGGCAATGCGTCAAACAGTGCTTCGGCAAAAAAGACGTTAGCCAGCGATGCTGCCAGCAGGGTACGGTCGGTCTGGACAGTTGTGTCCGTAGGCGCGGCTAACTGTTTCATTCTGACAATGGGTCGGCTAAAGTTGTATGTATCATACACACAGAAAAATTACAGTGAGGCTGCTGCCAGCGTTCAGCTGGCAGCAGCGTGCTCGAGGCAGCCTAGTTGAGCGGGGCAGGGACTGGTTCACCACCCTTGAATCGATAGATCGTCACCGGCGCATTCTTGAGGTTGTGTCCGACGTCAAATTCATAGTCGCCGACCACGCCTGAATATTTCAGAGCCGCCAGCACAGGACCAAATTTGGCTGGATCGGTGGAGTTGGCTTTCTTCATCGCTTCTGCAATCATCAGCATGCCGTCGTAGAAATACGGTGCGTATGTGAGTGGCGCTTTGCCATAGATTTTCTGGAAATCACTCAGGAAAGTCTTTTCCGTGGTCTTGTTGCCCAACACGGTGCCCCCTTGCACGCAGTACAGCTTGTCGTTGACGACTTCGCCGCCGAGCTTTCCGGTTTCCGCATTGCAGATGGCGTCTCCGCCCATCAGATAAACCTCAAGCCCCAATTCTTTCATCTGACGTTTCATCGCAGCGGCCTGCGTGAAGTAGCCGCCGTAGAAAATGCCATCAACCTTTTTGCCTTTGATCGAGGTCAAAATGGCGCTGAATTCGCTTGCTTTATCATTGGTGAATTCACGACTGACAATGTCGATTTTATTGGCCTTGGCTGCTTTCAGGAAAGCGTCGGCGACGCCTTGGCCGTAGGCGGTGCGGTCATCGATGACCGCAATTTTTTTCAATTTCAATTGCTTGGCCGCATATACAGCCATGTCTCCGCCCAACTGGTTATCGTCCGGATCTAACCGAAACACATGTTGGTAACCCTGCTCCGTAATACGTGGATTGGTGCCAACGGTAGCCATGACGATACCGGAATCGTTGTAAACTTTTGACGCTGGAATCGCTACGCCGGAATTGTAAGGCCCCAGGACCGCTTTGACTTTGCTATCCACTAATTTTTGGGCGACCGCGACACCCGCTTTCGGATCGCCCTGATCGTCTTCTGACTCCAATTGAAACGTTACCGCTTTGCCGGCCACTGTGAACTTGCTCCTGTTGAGCTGGTCGATAGCCATTTTGGCGCCGCTTTCATTGTCTTTTCCAGCCTGTGCCTGCGAGCCGGTCAGCGGGCTGGTGAGGCCGATCTTGACGATCTCCTGTGCCGCCGATACGCCGCTGATTACCAAACTGCAGGCCAGACAAATTGCTTTGCTTGTAAAGTTCATCTTCATTTCTCCCGGGTCGTTAATTAGAGATCAATTTGCAAGAATCGTGTGGATCAAAGATTCACGCCAATGGATTTTTCGAATCTATCCTAGTCATTTCACTGATCTATACCGATTCAAACATGATTCATGCTGAGTTCCGCATAGTGCTGAAGGTATTGATAAATGCCATGGTTGTCGACTTTTCAGAGCAGTTGATTTCCACTCCCTTACTTTGGTGCGACCGCCTAATTTAAATATATTACAAATATATTTGCAAGGTATTATTTTCGTCGCGAAAATTTTTTCCATTGGATTTTTTTTAACCAATCCTGGCTATTTTGTTGATCTATACCGATTCAAACAAGAATCACGCGGAGTTCCGCACAGTGCTGAATTTATTGATAAATGTCATAGTCATCGGCTTTTTTTGAGCGGCATGTTTCATCATTTAAATATATTGCAAATATATTTGTGAGACATTATTCTCACTGCGAAGTCGCATTTTTCAGCACCGGTGGTGACACCAGTCAGATGTATTTTTTTTAAAGGAGCCGCACATGTCGTTACCAAAATGGGAAGGCGTATTCCCCGCTGTTACCACAAAATTCAAAGAAAATGAGGATCTCGATCACGCTGAAATGGAACGGCATTACGCCTTCCAGATCGATAGCGGCGTGCATGGTTTAGTTACCTGCGGATCGTTGGGTGAAGCCAGCACCTTGTCGCTGGATGAAAAGCTGGAAGTTACCAAGATCGCGTTGTCTGTCGCCAACGGTCGTGTACCGGTGCTTGCTAACGTGTCCGAATTGCGTACCAAAGACGCCGTGCATTTCGTCGAGCAGGCCGCCAAGCTGGGCGTGCAGGGCTTGATGGTCATGCCATCAGTGCTGTATGTGGCCGATGCCCGCGAGGCCAAGGATAATCTACGCACCATTGCCAACGCGGCGCAATTGCCGGTGATGGTCTACAACAATCCGGTGGCCTATCGAGTCGATCTGACGCCGCAGGATTTCGTCGAGCTGGCGGACTGTAAATGGCTGGTGGCGATCAAGGAGTCGACCGACAACATCCGCCGCATCACCGACCTGCGCAATGCTCTGGGAAATCGATATCAGCTGTTCATGGGGGTTGACGATCTGGCTTTCGAATCGCTGGCAATCGGCGCCGACGGCCTATTGGCTGGTGTCGTCGTCGCCTTCCCGAAAGAAACGGTGGCGCTGTACACGCTGATGAAAGCCAAGCGCTACGAGGAAGCCCTCAAGCTGTATCAATGGATGACGCCGCTGCTGCATCTGGATGTCTCGACCAAGCTGGTGCAAAACCTGAAACTGATTGAAGCGATGGCGGGAGTTGGCAATGAATTCGTGCGTCTTCCACGTCAGCCGCTGGCTGGAGCAGAGCGTGAGCGTGTTACCGCGATCATTCAGAAGGCGATCGATACGCGTCCTGATCTGCGCAAATTCCAGATCGGTTAATAAGATAGTTGAACGTAACGCCGGTTTTTGAGCGGACCTGGGTAGATCTGCTGGCGCCTGTCATCAATTCGCCGGCGTAGCTTGCGAGAAGCCGTAAGCCATACGACGGATTGCGTTATTACTGGCATCAGCAATATAAAAAAATGGATTTTTCTAATCTTTGGGAGCAAGACATGAAGAAATCGATTCTGATTGCAGGATTGTTGGGTGTTGTTGGCGTGGCGCAAGCACAGACCAACGTCACAATTTATGGCGTTGTCGATTTAGGTATCAACTACACCAATAATGACGGTGGTAAAAAAATCGTTCAATTGGAAAGTGGCTATGCACAAGGTAGCCGCCTTGGTTTTAAAGGAAATGAAGATCTGGGTGACGGCCTGAGTGCTGTGTTCCAGCTTGAAAACGGCTTTGCTGCAGATACCGGAAAACTGGGTCAGGGCGGTTTGTTGTTCGGACGTCAGGCGCTGGTTGGCTTGTCGAGCAAAACGGCAGGTACCGTCACGCTGGGCCGTCAATACGATTCCTTGGTCGATTACCTCGCGCCGATGACAGCGAATGGCAACTGGGCTGGTTATCTGCTTTCGCATCCGTTGGATAACGACAATACCGACAACTCGTTCCGCATCAATAATTCGGTTAAGTACGCTAGCCCTACTTTTAGCGGATTCACATTCGGCGGCCTGTATGGCTTGGGCGAAACGGCCGGTGATAGCACTAAAAACCGTACCTATAGTCTGGGCGCGAGTTATGCCAACGGTCCATTGTCGGCTGGCCTGGGCTACTTGAATTTGACGCGTACCGGCACGACTGCGAGCGGTTCTATCACGCCGACTGATGCTAATTTCCTGGCCGATAAGCAAAAGATCTTTGGCGCCGGTATCAATTACGCGTTTGGTGCGACGACGCTCGGGTTCGTGTACACGAACACCAATCTGACTAATCCAACCGGCGGAAATGGTTATATCAGCTCGTTTGCACCAGCTGTCGGGACATTGAATTCGCTTAAGTTGAGCAACTACGAAATCAATGCCAAGTATCAATTCACGCCAACGTTTTACGCCGGTGCGATGTATACCTATACGCAAGGAAAGTACGACACGACGGTTGGCAATGCTAAGCCAAAATGGTCGACCCTGGGCTTGATGGCCGATTACAATTTCTCCAAGCGGACTGACGTTTATCTGCAAACCGTCTACCAAAAAGTTGGCGGCGATTTGACCGGATCGTCACTTGATAAAGCGTACATCCCTGGTGCTGGCGGCGTTTCGGATAATGACAAGCAATTTGTCGTCCGCGTAGCATTGCGTCACAAGTTTTAAGCGGAATCCGGGTATTGCCAGTTGCCGCGCTGCTTGTGTTTGGCGCGACAGGCTGCAATACCTTGCAATTTTGTCGATTAGAGGTAGTGGCGAGACGTCCTTGGGAGCCCCCCAGTTTGCCCACTTGTATTTGAGTGGGCATTTTTTACGTATTGATCCGCACCAAAATGCGATAACCCATTGAATAAGGCCTATGACGTAAATCTGGAGGAAACGGGTGAAACAAACGACATTTTCCGCGGGTGGTTTTGAAAAATACGGAAAGACGACACGTCGAGCATTGTTCCTGAGTGAGATGGATTGCGCGGTGCCATGGTCGAAGTTGTGCAAATTGATCGAACCGTACTATCCAAAAACCGGTAGCGGCCGGCCGCCAGTGTTACTTGAGCGTTTGCTGCGGGTGTATTTTTTACAGCATTGGTTCAAGCTGTCTGATATGGCGGTCAATGACGCGTTGTATGAATCGATATCGATGCGCAGTTTTGTTGGCGTAGATCTGGGGCTTGGTCCGATACCGGACGAAACTATGATGTGCAAATTTCGTCATCTTCTGATGCGTCACGAGCTGGATCATTGTTTGATTGAAGCGGTTGGGCGCAGTCTGCAAGAACGCGGCATGAAGGTTGCCGGCGGTATCATCGTTGATGCGAGGATCATTGCGGCATCACACACGTCTTTGGCTTTGCCAAGGTGCGCTTTCGCGACATGATGAACGAGTGCGGTCGATGTATCATTGAAAACCTCGACGGCAGTGGTGCTGATGACCTTGCTTGGCACGTATGAGCACTATCTGGGATCGGTTGACAAAATTATGTGCTGGCGCCGGCAATTTGATAGCCAATGTCATCAATCCGATATCTATCGTTTGCGCATGGCTTTTGCGGCATATGATATCGAAGAAGTATCCACCTGGCTGCGGTGTCGCCAGGCTCTGGCAGTCAATCGGGCAGAATGCAGGGCAAGAAAATAAAGGTAGCACGCAATGAAAAACGCAATGACCAAAACTGAAACCAGTCGCCGCACCGTACCTGCACCCAAATTGCGTGCAGCCGATATCGCGTATGACACCTTGGAAAACCTGATCGTGACACTACAGATCCAGCCCGGCGCGCCTGTGGTTGAAGCCGATCTGGTCGAAATGACCGGGCACGGGCGCACCCCCTTGCGCGAAGCGTTGGTGCGGATGACCTCGAACGGCTTGATCAAACAGATGCCCAGGCGCGGTTTGATCGTCAGTGACATTGAAGCAGCCGAACATCTGACGCTGATCGAAACTCGGCGTGTGCTCGATCAACTGATCGCCCAAAGCGCCGCGCGCCTGGCTACGCCGCAGCAACGCAAAGATTTACTGACTTGCGCAAAACGGATGGTGGCTGCAGCCAAAAAGGATGATTTGGGTGCTTACATGCAGGCGGATCAGGAGCTCGATCATGTGGTTCACGCGGCCTGTCGCAATCCGTCGGCCGTGACGGCTGTGATTCCACTGATCATCAAGTGCCGGCGCTTCTGGTATGCCTTCCAGCACGAGGGAGACATCGTCGAAGGCGCCAAATGTCATATGCTGATGGCCTCTTCGGTCGCTGAGGGCGATCCAAAGAACGCTGCAAAAGGAACCAACGCGCTGATCGACTATTTGGAATTGTTTGCGCGCAAAATTATAGATAATTGAACATACTTTAACTAAGAAAATAATATGACCATTACAGGGAAGTCGCTTATCGGCAGCAGCTATAGCACCAGCAACGGTACTGTATTTCAGGCCTTTGATCCGACGCTGGGGACGGAGATAGGGCCGAACTTCCATAGTGCGGACCAGTGCGACGTCGAGCATGCCTGTGATCTGGCGCAAGCCGCATTCGATATCTATCGAGAAATTAACCCGGAAGTGCGTGCAGGGTTTCTGGAAATGATTGGCCAGTACATCCTCGACATTGGCGATGAACTGATCGTTCGCGCCATGGCTGAAAGCGGTTTGCCGCGCGTGCGCCTGGAAGGCGAGCGAAGCCGCACCATAGCTCAGCTACGTCTGTTTGCTGCGGTGTTGCGCGAAGGCTCGTGGAACGATGCCCGCATCGATCCGGCAATACCTGAACGTCTACCGCTGCCACGCGTCGATTTACGTCTACGAAATATTGCGATCGGTCCGGTAGCGGTGTTTGGCGCCAGTAATTTTCCTTTGGCATTTTCGGTTGCAGGCGGCGATACCGCAGCAGCGCTAGCCGCTGGTTGCCCGGTTGTGGTCAAGGCGCATCCGGCCCATCCTGGCACCTCGGAGCTAGTCGGGCGTGCGATTCAACAGGCGGTCGTCGCCAGCAAATTACCGGAAGGCGTGTTTTCGCTGCTGACCGGTATTGGCAATGCTCTCGGAAGCATGCTGGTGCAAAATGCACAGATTCAAGCAGTCGGTTTTACCGGTTCGCGCCAAGGTGGCCTGGCGCTGATGAAAGTAGCAGCGGCTCGGATGCAACCGATTCCAGTGTATGCCGAAATGAGCAGCATAAATCCGATTTATCTGCTGCCGGCAGCGTTGGCAGCGCGGGCTGACACTATCGCCAGGAATTTTGTCGATTCGGTTACCATGGGAGCCGGTCAGTTCTGTACCAATCCGGGACTCGTGTTAGGCCTGGCTGGTGCTGATTTTGAGCGCTTTGCACAGCTGGCGGGAAAGGAATTCACACAACGCAGTGCGGCCACCATGCTGACTGCCGGCATCCATGCGGCGTATCAACACGGTGTCGCCACGTTAGCTGCACAAGCCGACGTCAAACAACTGGGACAAGGTGTGGCTGCTGATGGTTATCAGGCAACGCCCACATTGTTTGCCACTAGCGCGCATGCCTTCCTGAACAACCCGAACTTGAGCGCAGAAGTGTTTGGCCCGGTATCCTTGATGATCGCGTGCGAGAATGAGGCGGAGTTACTACAGGTGACTGAGCATCTGGAGGGGCAGTTGACCGCAACCCTGCAAATGGATGATGGTGATAAGGCACTGGTGCGCCGTCTGTTGCCCCTGCTGGAACGTAAGGTTGGCCGGATTCTGGCAAACAGTTTCCCGACCGGTGTTGAAGTTTCGCATGCGATGGTACACGGTGGTCCGTTCCCGGCCACCTCGGACAGCCGCAGTACGTCGGTCGGTAGCGCAGCGATTTATCGCTTTCTCCGTCCAGTGTCGTACCAGAATCTGGCGCAGGATTTATTACCTGCAGCGGTACAAGATGCCAATCCGCTGCACATTTGGCAGCGACGTGACGGACGGTTGTGGAGGTAAGATTTGCGCAGCTTTATACGCATTCATTGGGACGCCGGGTTCCCATCCAATTGGGTAAGCTTCTCCTGAAAATTGGCCTGCCATCTCGGAGTAGGCCTGAAGCGAATAGGCAATATGCGTGATTAAGAAATTTCCTACATATGATTAGAACAATTCCGCTATCTATTCTTCTTGAGATATTGGAATATTTGTTACCGCCATTTCCCCAGCAATCAAATGTCCAAATCCGCTCCTCGCAATTGCGACATACCGGTGGATAAAGAGATGCGATCTGACAGGCAATCCCGCTTCCGGCCGGACAGATATCACCCTGTAAATCTGACGAGCACTTATGACGAAAATAATGTTATATGGCAATATCATGGGTAATGGACAAGCGGGGAACGGGCGAATTGAAAAAACAGGTCAGGTTCAATCGATAGATTTTTGGAGAGTGCATGGGTAAGATTTTGATCGTCGACGATCATCCGGTGATCCGTATGGCAGTGCGTACTTTGCTGGAACGCGAAGGGCACAGCGTGGTGGCCGAAACCAACAACGGCATTGACGCAATAAGCCTGGCCAAAGAGTTGACGCCAGACTTGATCGTGCTCGACCTGACCCTGCCCAAGCTGGATGGACTGGAAGTAATTGAACGGCTCAAAGCCCTCAATATCCCCATGCAAGTGCTGGTGCTTACCTCGCACAATCCGCTGCATTTCGCGTTCCGCTGCAAGATGGCCGGCGCCGCCGGTTATGTCTGGAAGCAGGGCGATCTGAACGAACTGGTCGATGCTGCCAAGGCGATTCTCTCCGGGTATACCTATTTTCCCAACCTGGCCGCACAGGATGCCCGTTTCGGAGGTCATCAAGTCAATGAGACCGAGCAGCTTGCCAGTTTATCCAACCGCGAGATGGTAGTGCTGCAATGCCTGGCCCAGGGCATGTTGAACAAGGACATTGCCGAACGCATGCTGATCAGCGACAAAACCGTCAGCACCTACAAGACCCGCTTGCTGCTCAAGCTAAACATGAGTTCACTGCTCGAACTGATCGAATTTGCCAAGCGTAGCGGGGTCGCTGGCGAAGGGTGACCACGCCGTATCTCTTTATACCGCTATCGCTTCAAATCCCGATAGAGAATGTCATGCGAACTAATTGCTTCTAAGTAGACAAGTCGAATGCCGTCATCGACCGTATAGCCGAGTAGATATAACTGGCCTTGACCTCTAAATTTATACACAAAGAGATCAGCAAGGTCGCCCTTTTTACGTTCTCCAAGCTTTGGATCGGTCAAAATCACATCAACTGCGTCATCAACGTCAACAGCGATGTTGTCATGCAATTTTTTATATTGGCGAGAAAATCTGCGTGTCTGCCTGGCTTCGTGGCTCATTTGATCCGACTTCCAGGAACGAATGGCACTGCTTGTTCGCGCGGTTCAGACATCGCGGCCATGCGGCACTGTTTTGCCACTGACGCATCCCATATGATTTACAGAAATATTGCCAGTTTCAATCAGATATTTCCTGCATCCAATCCCGACAGCGCCATGCAAAATGGCAGATATTGAAAACTGTCGGGAGCAACATTGAACACCATCGCCGAACTGTCCATCCTGATCGTCGAAGATCATCCCTTGCAACAAAAACTGCTGGTCGAACAGCTACACCGATGGGGGTGCAATTCGGTAGCTGTCGCCAACGATGGCGTCGAGGCGATGAGGGTATTGGCGCGCTCGCCGGTGGATGTGGTTGTTTGCGACATCAACATGCCGAACATGAATGGGCCCCGCTTCGCCGTTGCGCAAGGGGAGCTGGCGCGCAGCACCGGGCAAGCCTTGCCTATGCTGGTCTGGATGAGTTCGGAGGACCGTAATGTGCTTGATCTGCACATCATGCTGGCGCGCGAAGCTGGTTTCCCTGGAGTGTGCGCCTACAGTAAACCGCCTACGGCGTCCTCAGTCTTGCACATACTAAAAGACGCTCTTTCCTTTAAGGATGGCGGAGTGATGTGAATGAGGGCGCTTTTATGGATTGCAGGGCGATGTACCCATCCCGTCAAGCGTCTGCAGCAGCCGAAACCGAAACCATGTGTTGTATCTTCAAGCGAAAAACAAAACGGTCGTCGCCTGCATCAACAAGACATTGCTCATATTTGACGCAGATGAGATGTTTTAACAACAATTTACAAAAAAACGGCATTAACGGAATTTTCCTACGTGATTGCCATACGTCCCCGACATCTTTTCCTTCCGCAAAAAATTAGACTGACGTCACTCCAGTTAAGGAGCTTTCGTCAACCTAATAGGATTCTACATCGTGAAAAAACAAGCACTCATCATTTCCCTGCTGGCCGCATCCGCCTTCGCCTCCACATCAGCCTTTGCTGCAGACGGCACAATTGATTTTACCGGCGCCATCACTGCGGTGACTTGCTCCATTAGCGGCGGCACGCCAGGTTCAGGTACTGGCGACTTCAACGTAACTTTGCCGACAGTGCAAGCCTCGGCATTTACCGCCAATCCTGCAGCTGGCTCCACAGGTTACAACATCTACATTGGTGCAGCGGGTGAGGCAGGTTGTGTGAACGGCACGCTGGCCGCGGTTCACTACGAAGCATCAAGCCCTATGGTTGATCGGGCAACCGGCCGTTTGAACTTGCTGCCAGCTAGTACAGCTGCTGGCGTACAGGTGCGTATTTTGGATGCATTGGCAGGTAATGCGCCAATCAACCTGTTTACCAACGTTGAATCTACTCCAGTTACCGTTGTAGGTAACCAGGCAACTCTGCCATTTATCGCTGAGTACTACGCTGCAACTCCTGCTGCGGTCACTCCAGGTAGCGTTCTCAGCAATGTCAACTATTCAGTGACATTTAACTAATCCTGTAACGCAGACGTTGACGCCGGTTTGTTAGCGTCGCATTTAGTCTGAATGCAATCCATCTCATTCCCGGATGGGATGGATATTTATTTTGTTTTGTTTTTTGCCTGACGAGGAGAGCAGAAATGCGCTATCTGACACACTTGTCCCGCTCTTTTGCCATAGTGATATTGGGCCTCGCGGGATTAATGAGCTTGCCTGCGCAAGCCGGTATTGTGATTGCTGGCACCCGTACGGTGTATCACGCAGATGATCGTGAAGTCACGATAAAACTGACCAATGATGATAAAAAATTTCCCCGTCTGGTACAGGCCTGGGTGGACGATGGTGATGAAAAAATCAGTCTGGATAAACTCGATGTTCCGTTTACGCTGACGCCGCCGGTATTTCGGGTGGAACCCGGGAAGAGCCAGGCAATACGTATGGTGTACACCAAAGAGCCGTTGGCAACTGACAAAGAAACGTTGTTTTGGCTCAATGTGCTGGAAGTGCCACCGAAAGTCGGTGAAGAAGATGAAAACCAGCTGCGTTTTGCCTTTCGCATTCGTACCAAAATATTTTTCCGCCCAGCCAAGCTGGCAATGAAGCCGGAGGATGCGCGCAACGCACTCACATGGTCATTGGTCAAGGACGGAGCAAACCAGGTATTGGAAGTACGTAATCCATCTCCCTATTATGTATCGTTCCAGAAAATAGCCCTGGCGATCGGTGAGAAAGAGATCGACAGCCCGGATTACGCCATGGTGGCCCCAGGTGGTACCCAACGTTACATGTTGAAGGATGCACCAGCGACACTTGGCGCCGATGCCAAAGTGAAGTTCTCAATTGTTGATGATTTCGGCGCATTTATTCCTGTTACCTCTCCACTGACTGCCCACTAAGACTCTCTGGGCCTGGGCAGCGTTTGCCCAGTCAGTTGGCTGCCACTCTATAAGAGTTGGTGAACACATATTAGTGGTAATACGACTGTTTTCCAGCACATCCCACCTGTTTTGTACGCCATCCGCTGAGCGGACGGTGGGCTGCAATTTTGCTTTCATATTTGAGTGACCCATGAACCGATCTTCTGCCCTGTCAACAGCGCGCACCAGTCGCCACAAGCGTACCGATTACGCGGTATGCCAACCGCGTTTGCTCAGCATGCTGGTATCCGGTGCGATCGCCAGTATGCTGGCGCCATCGGCGATTGCCTCTACTGCCATACCGATGGCTGCCGCAGCGATGAAATTCGATAGTGGATTTTTTCCGGGTGGTTTCTCAACTACGCCAGTGGATGTGTCGCGCTTCGAGGTTGCAAACGTCGTCCTGCCGGGCACTTACCGGGTCGATATCAGCGTCAATCAAAACCGTCAAGGGCGGGAAGATGTCACGTTTTCCACGTTACCGGACCAAGACAATGCGGTTCCCTGTTTTGATCGCGCGACCTTAATCCGGTTCGGTGTCGACCCGGACAAGGTCGCACGGGGTGAGGGTAGCCGTTCCGTGGAAGATGTCGCCGCCCATCAAATCCCGGATGGTCCGTTATGTGGCGATCTGTCCACGTGGATTCCTGGTGCGACGGTAGTGTTTGATGCGGGGGAACAATCGCTAGAGATCAGCATTCCGCAAATTTTCATGGATCGCTCAGCCCGTGGCTATGTCGATCCAAGTCTGCTTGATAGTGGCGTTACCGCGGGAATATTGGGTTACAACTTCAGTACATCGACCGCTACCGGTAGTGGACGAGGCACGCAAGCTTACCTGGGCTTGAATGCGGGCGTCAATGTCGGTGATTGGCGTTTGCGGCATCAAGGCGCCATCAATTGGAACTCCCAGTCTGGTGCTGTGCCTTATCAAAATACTGCCACCAATATACAACGTGATATCACAGCCCTGAAATCGCAGCTGATTATCGGGGATACGTTTACCACAGGCCAGATTCTCGATAGTGCTCGGATACGCGGTGTAACGCTGTCAACGGACGACAGGCAACTCCCGCATTCGCAGCAAGGTTATGCACCGGTGGTACGTGGCGCCGCAGAAAGCAATGCCCGTGTTACGGTTAGCCAAAATGGTTACACGATTTATGAAACCACGGTATCGCCAGGGCCTTTCGTCATCGATGACCTGTATCCCACCGGCTATGGCGGCGATTTACTGGTCACCGTAACTGAAGCCGATGGCCGCAAGAGTACCTTCTCGGTGCCCTATGCCGCGGTGCCGCAGTTGCTGCGCCCCGGTGTCACCAAATATAGCGTCTCGGCAGGTCAGCTCAAGCAATACGGTATCAACGCCGAACCGTTTGTGATGCAAGCTGCCGTGCAGCATGGCGTAAATAATATTGTCACCGTTTACGGTGGCTTGATCGCGTCCGAAGGCTATATGCAAGCAAAAGGGGGCGCCGCGATCAGCACCCCGATTGGCGCGGTTGCAATTGATGCGTCGACCTCCAGCACACAAGTACCGGGTGGCGGCAGTACGCTAGCCGGTCAAAGTTTCGGCATTACTTATAGCAAAAATATCCCGGAAACCGGTACCAATTTCGCTTTGGGCGCTTATCGTTTTTCCACCGCCGGTTATCTGGGCTTGCAAGATGCGGCGAATCTGCGTGATATGGCGGATCGGGGCCTGGACACCAGCGGCGTAAGCCGCCAGCGTAGCCGTCTGGATTTGAATATCAGTCAAAAAGTCGGTGCAGGTAGTCTCTTTCTCTCCGGTAGCGCGACGGACTACTGGGGTGGCAGTGTCGGCCGCCAAACCTCCTACAGTGCCGGTTATGGATCCAGCTGGCGCAAAATCAACTGGAATGTGTCGGTCCAGCGCAGCCTGGCACAGGCCGCCACATTGACCCCGGAACAATTGCGTCAACAGCAGTTCGATAATGTGTTCTATGGCGCCGGCGCCAACAATAGCCGTGCCGGCAGCAGCATCATGCTGTCCTTGTCAATGCCATTAGGTAACGCTGGCCGCGCGCCAACGCTCAACAGTTCCATGACGCGCAATACGGGCGACAACAAGGGCAGCAACTTGCAGGTAGGAGTAAGTGGTACGGCAAATGAAGACCGTACCATAACCTACGGCGTGTCTGGTAACCACAACGACAGTGGCAATAGCCGCAGTAGCACATTCAATGGCAATCTGGGCTATCAGGGCAGCGTGGCCACGCTGAATAGCGGTATCAGTCAATCCGGCAACACCGGTCAGATCTCGTTCAGTGCCAGCGGTGGCGTGGTGGCGCATCCGGGCGGTGTTTCGCTGGCGCAGACGTTGGGTGACACCATCGGCGTTGTGCATGCACCAGATGCCGAAGGTGCGGCGGTCGGTGGCACGGTTGGCGTTACCATCGATCGTCACGGTTACGCAGTCGTACCTAATTTGCAATCGTATCAAAACAATGCCATTACGATTGATCCCAAAGGATCATCCAGCGATATTGAATTTAAAGACACCAGCAAAACCGTTGCTCCGCGCCTGGGTTCTGTTGTGATGGTTGGATTTGAAACCGATAACAGCCGCGCCGTTGTCCTTAAAGTTACGCGTGCCGATGGCGCATCGTTGCCCTTTGCTGCAGAAGTATTTGATGCCGCCGGCAAGGTGGTGGGGGTGGTTGGACAGGGTAGTAAAGCGTTCGTGCGTGGGGTGGAAGACAGCGGTACCTTGACCGTTAAATGGGGTAGTACGGCTGATAGCCAGTGCCAGGTTGCTTATCAATTGCCGGCCCCGGTGAAAGGAAAGATCATTGCGGACATAGTGCAGGGGCAGTGTATGAATGGGGAAATTTCTGCGGATGAAAATTCTACCCCACTGGGATCGACGGAAAAGTCGATGAACGCAAAGGAAAATTCATCTTTTTAAACTATTACTAGTTTGCATGAGGTAACTTCATATGAAAAAAATTCTTTATTCTTTATTTACGCTGTTGATATTAGGTATTTCAAATTTTGCTCAAGCACAGGAATGCCGAAACCAAGTAATTGGCGGTGCACCTGTCCTACCAACGCCATTCAACTACACCATTCCAGGGCTTAATAATATAACTGTCGATCCGACTGTTCCCGATGGAACGGTACTTTATACTTTTCCCAGAGTTGATACACGTACCATAGGGAATGCTAGGGGATGGAATATGTATTGCACTTTAGGTGTTGGAATTGCTGACGCCAGAGGAATTGGCACAAGAGGAGCGTATGAAACATATCCGACACCGTTCCCGGGGATTGGTTTACGTATCTATGGAGACGGTGCTGGCGGAGCTTGGACACGGGGGACTTGGCCAAGAAGTTACGACTATGGCCCCGTCGGCGATCCTTTGGGTAATCGTTATTTGGAATATGGTGGGGGTGAATTTTTTGCTTTAGTTAAAACAGGGGTTATCAGTGCTTCAGGAACGATACCCGCTCGGGAGGTTGCGCGAGCAACCGTTAGAAGTCAGTCTATTGTAAGCCTCTCATTCAGAATGGGAGCTATTACGATCAATCGCCGGGCCCCTGCTGTCCCGACCTGCTCCGTCAGCACACCCTCTCAAAATCAATCAATTAATCTGGGGAATGATTACAAGCTGTCCGACTTTGCCGGGGTGGGCAGTATGACGCCGACCAGAGATGTCAATATTGCGCTCGATTGCGCGGGCGGCGATGCGGGGCAAAGTGCCAGGATATTGATGACCATGAGCGATGCCACCACGCCAGCGAATCGAACCGATATTCTTTCTTTGGGCGCTGCCTCCACCGCTAGCGGAGTCGGGGTACGGATAGAACGGGACGCCGCCGGGACACCGGTAGTGTTCGGCGCTGACTCCAGTGCCATCGGTAATCCCGGGCAATGGGAGGCTGCTACGGTGGCAACCGGAACGCCTACTGTGACGATCCCGCTAAAGGCGCGCATGATACAGAGCGCGCCAGCTATCACCGGCGGATCGGTTAGGGCGCGTGCGACGTTTACGATGGCGTATAACTGATGTGCGGTTAAGCGGTGTCCATCTTTTTGTATTGAGCGGCACCGCAAAAATTTCTATCGGCCGCCATCTCCCAGCAAGTGGGAAACTACCTTGCGATTTATCAAAACAAGTACACCGGATTGCTTACCTTAGCATTGCAGTAGAAAATAGGTAAGGTCCGCACTTATTGTGCCCGCACTGTGCTATATCCGGTCTGCGGGCTCACGCGATACCGATGTAGACATCCGCGCGGAGTGAATGCGTGCGCGGACACGATGCACCCACTCTATCAGGCTTTTCAAACCGGTCCATCCTTACGGTTTGCAACAAGCAAGGCTTGACGCTTCCTCTTCAATCGCCAAAAACAGTTGGCGCCTGCATCAACAAGTCATTGCTCTTATCCAACGCAAGTGTGGTGCTTTAACAAAAATTGACAAATAAAGAGCGTTAACGGATTTTTCCTACAGCGCCGTCATCCATCCCCGACATCTTTTTCCTCCGCAGAAAATTAGACTGACGTCACTCCGTTAAAGGAGCTTTCGTCAATCTAACAGGAATCTACATCGTGAAAAAACATGCACTCATTATCGCCCTGCTGGCCGCATCCGGCTTTGCCTCCACTTCCGCCTTCGCTGCAGACGGCACCATCAATATCACTGGTGAAATCAAGGGACTGACTTGCTCCGTCTCCGGCGGCCCTGGCACCACGCCAGGCACGGGCGGCGACTTTGGCGTTGAATTGGTGACAGTGCAGACAACAGCATTGGCAGCAGCCGGTAGCGTAGCCGCTGCCAAACCTTTCTCTATCCAGCTGGGTACAGCCGGCGGCGCTACCTGTCCGGACGGCACCCGTGCCGCGATCCTCTACGAGCCGACCAGCCCGATGATCAATCCCGTCACTGGCAACCTGCGCAATACCGTTGGCGCTACTCACGCGACCAATGTTGAAGTACAGATCCTGGATGGCAATAACGGCAATGCAGCGATGAACCTGGCTTCCGGTGTTGCTTCGGCCGAGGTGACGGCAGCCGGCGGAACTGCAATGTTGCCATTCATGGCGCAATACATCGCCGTCGGCGGCGCAGCTACCGTGGGTCTGGTCGACACCAGCGTGCAGTACTCCGTTACTTATCCTTAATTCAAGCTGATTTGACGGCAATTAATTGAATTTGCAAGAAGCCCGCATCCAGCTCAGTCGGCTGGGCGGGCTCCGTCTTCCCGAGAAAATAAAATGACCCATTTAAGCTCCGTGTTGCAACGCTATTTGCCCCTTGTCTGCCTGCTCCTCGCTGGCTACCTGACGGTATTGCCTGCGCAGGCCGGTGTAGTGGTCAGCGGCACACGCCAGATTTATCCCGCGCAAAGCCGCGAAATTACCGTTCAAGTGACGAACGATGATAAAAAAATGCCGCGTCTGGTGCAGGTGTGGCTGGACGACGGTAACGAAAAACAGACTGCCGAGCAGGCCGATGTGCCGTTTACCATCACGCCGCCAGTGTTCCGGCTGGAAGCAGGCAAAAGCCAGACGCTGCGCCTGGTCTATACCAAAGAGCCGCTGCCTGCCGACAAAGAATCAGTGTTCTGGCTGAATGTGCTGGAAATACCACCCAAAGTCGACAGCGGCGAAGAAATCAATCAGCTCCGCTTCGGTTTCCGCATCCGCACCAAATTATTTTTCCGTCCACAAGGCTTGGCGGGCAAACCGGCAGATGCTGCATCCCGACTAAGCTGGTCTTTGCTTAAAACTGAGCATGGCAGTGAGCTGGAAGTGCGCAATCCCACACCGTATCACGTGTCGTTCCAGGCGGTGGCTTTAGCGCTGGGCGAAGGGATGAACGCCAGGTTGAATCAGAGCGATCAATACGAAATGGTCGCCCCCGGCGGCATCCAGCGTTATCTGCTCAACGAGAAGGTTGGCGCGTTGCCCGCGGGCGCTCATGTGCAGTTCTCCATGATCAATGATTTTGGTGCTTTCTTGCCGATGCAGGCGCCGTTACTGCCGGCATCGAACTGATTTCCCCATGATTTCGCCTTCTATGCCGAGCGCGGCTGGGACGATTTTGCTTGCCTGTGCCACTGACCTACTGCTGTTTTTTTTGAAAAACGACTATGCAATCACCCACAAAATCTATCGCTAACCGCACGGCCCGTAACGCTCTCGTGACGGAGCTGGCAATGCGGCCGCGTCTGCTGAGCGTGCTCATCGGCAGCATATTTTCCGGCGTGCTGGTATCTTCGGGCGCTGCCGCGGCAGCGATGAAATTCGATGTTGGCATGTTCTCTTCAGGCGGCAGCAAGGGTGTCGATTTTTCACGTTTCGATAAAGGTAATGTCGTGTTGCCCGGTACTTACGGCGTCGAGGTGGTCGTTAACGAAAATATGCAAGGACGGCGCGATGTCACCTTCAGCGTCGTCGACGGTCAGGACAGTGCAACAGCCTGCTTTGATCGTGCCCTGTTGGTCCAGCTTGGCGTCGACCCAGAGAAGGTAGCACGCGGCGACGGTACCCGTAGCGAGACTGAAGCCGCTGCCAATCCAATTCCGGATGGCCCGCTATGCGGTGATCTGGGTATCTGGATACCGGGTGCAACAGCCTCGTTTGATGCAGGCGAACAGGTATTGTCCGTCAGCGTGCCGCAGATCTATATGAATCAGTCGGCGCGCGGCTATGTCGATCCTTCGCAGTGGGACAACGGTGTCAATGCTGCGCTGTTAGGCTATAACTTCAGCACCTCCACCGCTACCAGCGGAGGCGGCGGGTCGCAATCGTACCTGGGCTTGAACGGCGGCATCAATGTAGGCGATTGGCGCTTGCGCCACCAAGGTGCGCAAGCCTGGAATTCAAATACCGGCCGCGTCTCCTATCAAAATACCGCGACGTATCTGCAGCGCAGCCTTGCCGATTTGAAATCGCAACTGATTGTCGGCGACAGTTTTACCAGCGGCCAGATCATGGACAGCGTGCGTCTGCGCGGCGTTAGCATAGCTACCGACGACCGTATGCTGCCGCAATCGCAGCAAGGTTATGCGCCGGTGGTACGCGGCAATGCCGACAGCAATGCAAGAGTCACCATCACCCAGAACGGCTACAAGATTTACGAAACCACGGTATCGCCCGGCCCCTTCGTCATCGACGATCTGTTCCCTACCGGTTACGGTGGCGATCTCGATGTCACCGTAACCGAGGCCGATGGCCGCAAGAATACCTTTGTCGTTCCATTTGCAGCCTTGCCGCAACTGTTGCGTGCGGATACCACCAAGTACAGCGTCGCCGCCGGTCAGCTGAAGCAGCACAGCGTTGACGACAGTACTCCGTTTGTGATGCAGGCATCGATCCAGCATGGCGTCAGCAACGCCGTCACCTTATACGGTGGCGCTACAGTCACCTCGGGGTATACCCAGGCCAAGGGCGGCACGGCAATCAGCACGCCAATCGGAGCGATCTCGCTGGATGCTACCGTCTCGCGCACCAGTGTGCCGGGTAATAACAGCCTGTCAGGGCAAAGTTACGGCATCTCCTATAACAAAAACATGCCCGAAACCGGCACCAATTTTGCGTTGGGTGCCTACCGCTTTTCCACAGACGGCTATCTGAACCTGGCCGATGCCGTCAATGTCCGCGATCTGGGCCGTCGCGGCGAAGACATCAATCAGTATGCGCGGCAGAAAAGCCGACTGGATATCAACCTCAGCCAAAAGCTGGGTGACGGCACGCTGAGCCTGTTCGGCAGTTCGATTGATTACTGGAACAGCAGCCAGGGCCGTCAAACCTCCTTTACCGCAGGCTATGGCTCGACCTGGCAGCGCATCAACTGGAACCTGTCGGTACAACGTTCGCGCATCCAGGACAGCAAGCCGCTGTCCATGCAGGAGCAGAGCGACGACGTGTTCTTCGGACCGTCCTACAACAAAGGCCGCATCGACAATCGCATCATGCTCACCTTGTCGATGCCTCTGGGCCAGGAGTCGCGCGCACCTAACCTGACAAGTTCCATGAGCCGCAACACCGGCGACAGCCGCGGCAGCAATCTGCAGGTCGGCGTTAACGGTAATGTCGGTGAACAGCGCAATATGAGCTATGGCGTCTCCGCCAGCCGCAACGGCAACGATGGCGGCAGTAGCGAAAGTTTCAACGCCTACGGCGGTTACCAAGCCAGCGCCGCCAATCTGCGCGCTGGTTATAGCCAATCGAGAAACAGCGGCCAGCTTTCGTTCAGCGCCGATGGCGGTGTTGTTGCACATGGCGGCGGGGTGGCGTTTTCACAAGGCTTGGGCGATACCGTCGGTCTGGTTCATGTGCCGGATGCTGAAGGCGCTTTGCTCACCAGTGCCTCTGGTGTCAAGGTAGATAGCCGCGGTTACGCCGTCGTCCCGTATATGACGCCGTTCCAAAACAATATCATCGGCATCGACCCTAAAGGCATGTCTGAACATGTGGAACTGAAAGAAAGCACGCAAACCGTGGCGCCAACCTTAGGTGCGGTGTCGCTGATCAAATTCGCCACTGTCAGCGGTCGCGCCGTTATCGTCAAAGCCATGCAGGAAGATGGCAAGCCTCTCCCGTTTGCGGCGCAGGTATTTGATGAATCAGGTACAGAGGTCGGTGTGGTCGGTCAAGCCAGTAAAGCCTTTGTTCGCGGTATTGCGGATCGCGGATTGCTTACTGTGAAGTGGGGCGAAAGCGTCGATAGGCAGTGCCGCATCAGTTATCAATTGCCGGCACAGGTCACAGGCAAGAGGCAAGCAACGGCTGATGTAGTCGAAGGACAATGCGTGTCGAGCCGGGATGCAGGAGTGGCAGCAAGTTCTGCAGAGATCGTTAGCAGGGCTATTGATGTCAAATCTGCAGTGTTTAATGAGAACGACAAAAATCGCTATACCGAAGAAAATAATTTCGAAGAAGGTCAAAAATGAATTCTCTCTTAAAATCAATTTTTGCTTTGGCATTAACGCTATCTGCTTTAGTGCCAAGCGTTAGCCATGCGCTGGCATGCAATGTAGGTGGAGCTGTAGTCGGTACCACCCCCATGGGTACTCAATCAGTGCTCGCAAGTGCCCCGGATGAGACCATCGTATGGGACTCAGGGCCAATAAACAGGAGAGTACATTGCTGGCAGGATGCACCCGCTGCCCCCGCAAGTACAATTCATTTTCACGTTAATCCGCGAAATGCTGCTTTTGCTCCCGGCCTTGTAGTTGGAATCCGTTTTAATGGCGTAGTTTATACGCAGGCAAATGGCCGTATTTTCACAGGGGCGAGCATTGCGGCAGGTCGACTTTCAGTGGTGGATTTTGATCTGTCGTACTCACTCGTAGTTTTAAAACGAGGAAGCTCACCTCCTAGCGGCTCATCTACTATTACAAATTATAGTATTTTCCAGATAGATGGGGATGGTGCTATTCCCAACGCACCAGTTCGCAATTACAATAATCTCACAAGCGGGACTGTTAATTTTACCCAAGAGATGTGTTACATCAGTATACCGCCGGTGGATCTGGGGATTCGCAATAGCGGTGAATTTTCCGGCGTCGGAGGTCCCACTTCCTGGCGGAATTTCCCTATTATATCGAGCAGTTGCGGGGTAGATGTTGCCACGGTCCATATGCGTTTTGACGGTACGGCTGACACCAATAATCCCAATTTATTTGCGCTAAGCCCTGGCGGCGCCAGCGGTGTCGGGATTGAATTGCAGGCTCAGGATGGCCGTACCGTGGTACCTAACAGTGCTGCCAATTTATTAGACTGGGCGCCGGTCGCTACAGGTGGCAACTATCCTATGCGGGCGCGTTACGTTCAAACATTGCCTACCATCAGTCCGGGTGCTGCCAATGGCACGGTGACGGTTCTCTTGAGTTATAACTGACTCGGCTCCCATCTTTCGGAGATTCACAATGAAGACTGTTGTTGAACAACAGTCTTTGGAATCAATATCATGAAAATTTCTTTTTCGAAGGTTCTTGGCTCATTTTGCGCGGTATGTTTGACCGGTTTGCTGTCAGCGCCGGCACAGGCGGATATCGTGTTCAGCAAAACACGCGCGATTTACCCAATGCAGGAACGTGAAATCACGGTTACGTTGAGTAATGAGAATGCAACCGCCCCGCGTCTGATGCAAGCCTGGATAGATGACGGCGACATTAATGGGGCCCCTGAACAGATAGATGTACCGTTTACGCTGACTCCGCCGGTATTTCGCATGGAGGCGGGGAAAAGCCAGGCGCTGCGAGTCGTCTACGCAAGAGAAGATGGTAAGGGCAAGGCGTTACCTAAGGATAAGGAGTCTGTGTTCTGGCTAAACGTGCTGGCAGTGCCCCCAAGGCCGCACGATGCGGCGGTAGTTGTCAATAAAGATGTCGCGTCACTTCAAGCAGCTTGCTTTAGTATTTCCGGCTGAACCCGTTCCGGATTAAGCCAGACCTCGTCCTTCAAATCCCAGTTCCGTGTGGCACCTGACCAACG
>NZ_JAGQED010000002.1 GCF_018304965.1 Collimonas antrihumi | reverse complement strand
TTCGTAGGCTACACGGTAAGGATGGATCGGCGAGCTGTTCGATTTGAACAAAGGCATCAGCTTCTCGGTCGCAATCGCTTCCTGCAGTTGCAGCTGTTTCATCCAGGCACGCCGCTTTTCCTGCGCGCTCTTGTTGATACGGCCACTGGCCGCTTGCAAGACCGCCCCCAGGATGGTGCCGGGATCACCCACCAGACCCAGCGTGATGTCGCGATTCTTGCCCACCGTACGGTAATCCTGGTCGATCTGGATCACTTTGGCATTCAAGCCCAGACGCTTGCCATAGCCCATGCGGAAATCGAACGGGGTGCCGACAATCAGGATCACATCGGCTTTATCGAAACCTTCGCGCCGGGTACGGTCGAAATGGTGCGGATCGCCTGGCGGCAGCAAGCCACGCGAAGCGCCGTTGAAGTACGCCGGGATATCCAGGCCGCGCACCAGGTCGATCGCTTCCTTGTGACCACGCGAAGACCAGACCTGGCCGCCGTACAGCACCACCGGACGTTCCGCCTGCACCAGGATGTCGGCCAGCTTCTCGATATCGGCCACGTCGCCCAGCGATTTCACCGAAGCGCGGTATTGGCCGGCAGCCGGAATCACCGCCTTGCTGATGTCGATTTCACGGTCCAGCACATCGCGCGGGATTTCCAGGTAGGCCGGGCCGGGCGCGCCGGCAAAGCAGGCCCGGATCGCCATCGACACCATGTCGGCGACACGTTCGGTGGAACGTACGCCTTCGGAGAATTTGGTAATCGGCCGCATCATCTCGGTATGCGGCAAGTCTTGCAGCGAACCCATCATGTGCTGGGTGATGCCGCCCTGGCCGCCGATATGCAACACCGGGCTTTCGGAACGGAACGCCGTGGCGATGCCGGTCACCGCATTGGTGCAACCCGGCCCGGCGGTGGTCACCACCACGCCCAACTTGCCGGTCTGGCGCGCATAACCGTCGGCAGCGTGAGCCGCGACCTGCTCATGCCGCACGTCGATGATACGAATGCCTTCGTCGATGCAACCATCGTAGATATCGATGATATGGCCGCCGCACAGGGTAAAGATGGTGTCGACGCCTTCATTCTTCAGCGCACGCGCCACCAGATGCCCGCCTGACACCACGCCGGCGTCACGGCTCTTGCGTTTGAGCGTATCGTCGGCCGTGGTGCTCGACACTGCACCAGGCGCCACTTTCGACTCGGATATCACTGCTGCCATTGCTCCTCCTGTTATCGGTTATCTTTTTCAATGCCGCTTTTTTCCAATTTCTTGCGGCTCCAAAACTTGATGCCATCTTAGCTAGCTCCGACAACTCTCGGCATTGACCATAGTCAAGTTTCCGTCCTTTTGTTTCCGCCTTTTTCCTGGGCGAAGTCATGCCGCGCCAAATGCGCCTGTCAATGTGCGTAAAGTGGGGAGATATGGAGCGAAATTGACAACAATGCAAGCACAGGAACCGCATCCGATCCTGCGATCGCTCTTACTTGAGAGTAAAACCGGAATAGTCTTCAGCTAGTCTTCAAAGCGGCCGTGGCGGCCAACCCCTAAGGTAAATCTGGCGGCCCCGGCTTCGCCTTCAGCCAGCACAATCGGTACCCCTTGCGCACCTTCGCGGCGCAGCGCCTCGGCCAGCGGTAAATCCCATTGTTCATACGCTGAACGGCGATCTGCCAGCATGCACTGTTGTGGAAAGGCTGCTACCTGGCGTGCCAGCTCGTGTGCCGCCGCCAGCGCACCGCCAGGCGGCGTGATGCGATTAATCAGCCCCATGCTCAGCGCTTCGGCAGCCGTCACCGGGCGTCCGGTCAAAATCAGGTCCAACGCACGACCCATGCCGATCAGACGCGGCAGCCGTACCGTGCCGCCGTCAATCAAAGGCACGCCCCAGCGCCGGCAAAACACACCGAATACGGCATCTTCATCGGCGACACGCAAATCCGCCAGCAACGCCAGCTCCAGTCCGCCGGCTACCGCATAGCCGTTGATGGCAGCAATCAGCGGTTTCGAGAGTGCCATGCGTGTCGGCCCCATCGGGCCGCTGCCGGCGCCTTCAGGATCAAGTTCATTACGCAAAGCCGGATCGCCGACAGCGCTCAGATCGGCGCCGGCGCAAAACTGGCCACCGGCGCCGGTCAACACCGCGACCTTCAGCGTGGCATCGCCTTCAAAGCGTTCAAACGCCAAGCGCAATTCCTCCGCCATGAGGCGGTCGACAGCATTGCGCTTGTGCGGCCGGTTCATCGTAATGGTGCAGATGGCGCCGTCCGTGTCGAATAGAATGCTCTGCATGATTCATCTTTCTACCTGGCAGCGTGGGCATGCATGCCCACCCTGCAATCAGTTGGTGGCGGAATCAATCGAACGCATCTCGCGCGCCGCCACCGACAACATGGCCAGATCGACATTGCCGCCCATCTGGAAATCGGTAAGCAGCCGGCGGTATCGTTCCAGCGGGGTTCGGCTGGCGGCTTGCCAGACATCGATCATTTCCTGCGATTGTTCCAGCGTGGGTGAAAGCTGAATCACCTTCGCCGTCAAAGCGCGCTGCAAACCAGTCAGATCGCTTTGCAGTGCAGTACGCGCCAGGATTTGCCAATGCGAATCGACCGGCAACGCACTTACCCGCTCACGCATCCAGCCGAAGTTCAGGTTGACGTCCAGCGCAAAGTAGACTGCCGCGACCAGTTCCAGGCTGCGCCCGGTCGATGCCGCGACTTCGGCAATATCCAGCACCGCGCCGATCAGCTCGGCGCTGGCGACCCGGCGTGCCAGCTGCTCCGAGACACCGGCGTGTATCAACGCATCGCGCTTTGCCTTGAGGGCGTCGGCATCGCTGGCCGCCAACAGCGAGACCAGTTGCGGCCCCAGTTGATCGGCAGCCTGGCGGAAGCGCGCCACCGTGGCTTCAATCGAAGCTTCCTGTGCGTGGCGATGCAGGAACCAGAAACTGGCTTGTTCGATCAATCCACCGACATCGACAAACATTTGCGCCTGCAAGGCATCCGGCACCAGGTTGTCGAGAGCATCGATGTCTTGCCAGATTTCCTCGAAACCGAATACCTCGCGGGCGATGACGCTGGCGCGCAGCACGTCGGTCGGACTGGCGCCGCTCTCATCGGCCAGTTGATGGACAAAGGTGGTCCCGACCCGATTGGTCAGCGTATTCACCAGATAGGTGGAGATGATCTCGCGCGCCAGGGGATGACGCCGCATGGCGTCAGGGAAGCGTTCGCGCAGCGGCTTTGGAAAATAGGCGGCCAACGAGCTGGCGATAAACGGATCTGCCGGCAAATCCGATGCCAGCAGCTGTTCATACAGCCACATCTTGTTATACGCCATCAGCACCGCCCGCTCCGGCGCGGTAAGCCCTTGTTTGGCCGTCTTGCGTTCAGCGCACTCCTCTTCCGATGGCAAGAACTCGACCGCCCGGTCAAGCCGGCCGGCGCGTTCAAGGAAACGAATCAAACGTGATTCCGGCTCCAGCAAGCTGGCGGCGCGGCGCCCCGCCACCGACAGCGCCTGGGTCTGGTAGTAGTTATCGGTCAGTACCTGCAGGCCGACTTCCTCCGTCATTTCGGCCAGCAATTTGTTACGCTGCTTCTCGGTCATTTCGCCTTCACTGACGATCAGGCCGAGCATGATCTTGATATTGACCTCATGATCGGAGCAATCGACACCGGCCGAATTATCGATGGCATCGGTACAGATGCGGCCGCCCTTTTGCGCATACTCGATGCGGCCGAACTGAGTGCAGCCGAGGTTGCCGCCCTCCGCTACCACCTTGCAATTGAGCTCGGCACCGTTGACGCGAATCGCATCGTTGCTGCGATCGCCAACCTGGGCATGGCTTTCACGCGTGGCCTTGATGTAGGTGCCGATACCGCCGTTGTAGAGCAGATCCACCGGCGCCAGCAGGATGCCGCGTATCAATTCCGTCGGCGCCAGTTCGCTGGCAGTTATGCCCAATGCCGCCTGCACTTGCGGCGATAGCGGAATTGTCTTCAGGGTACGCGCATACACCCCGCCACCGCTGGAGATGAGACTGGCGTTGTAATCGGCCCAGCTTGAACGTGGCAACGCAAACAGGCGCTCGCGTTCAACGAAACTGGTCTCCGGATCGGGATTCGGATCGAGGAAAATGTGCCGATGATCGAACCCCGCCAACAGTTTTATGTGGCGCGACAGCAGCATGCCGTTGCCGAACACATCGCCAGACATGTCGCCGATGCCGACCACGGTGAAATCCTGCTCCTGGGTATTGACACCGGTTTCGCGGAAATGGCGCTTGACGGCTTCCCATGCGCCGCGCGCGGTAATGCCCATTTTTTTATGGTCATAGCCGACCGAGCCGCCGGAAGCGAAAGCGTCGCCCAGCCAGAAGCTGTATTCGGCAGAAATCGCATTGGCGTAATCGGAGAAACTGGCGGTGCCTTTATCGGCAGCCACCACCAGGTAAGGATCATCCGGATCGTAGCGCACCACGTCTTGCGGCGGTACGACTTTGCCGTCGACCAGGTTATCGGTCAGATCCAGCAAGCCGCGCAGAAACGTCTGATAGCAGGCTACCCCTTCGCGCAAATAGGCGTCGCGGTCGCTGGCCGGCGGCGCATTCTTGAGGACGAAACCGCCCTTGGAACCAACCGGCACGATCACTGCGTTCTTGACCATCTGCGCCTTCACCAGGCCCAGCACTTCAGTGCGGAAATCTTCACGCCGGTCGGACCAGCGCAAACCACCGCGCGCCACTTTACCGCCGCGCAGATGCACCCCTTCAAACCTCGGCGAATACACCCAGATCTCGAACATCGGCTTGGGCGCCGGCAGCCCTGGCACTTTGGCCGGATCGAACTTGAATGACAGATAGGATTTTGGCTGGCCATCGGCGCCGCGCTGGAAATAATTGGTGCGCAAGGTGGCGCCGATCACGCCCAGGAACTGGCGCAGTATCCGGTCTTCATCAAGATTCGGCACCTGATCCATCGCTTCTTCGGTCTGTTGCAGCAAGGCCTGGGCTTTCGCTTCGGTACCGGCATCTTTTGCCAGAGCCGGATCGAAACGTATCAGGAACAGCTCCACCAGCTTGCGTGCAATCGCCGGATTAGCGGTCAGCGCCTGTTCGATATAGGCGTTGCTGAAGGTCGACCCGACTTGCCGCAGATAGCGCGCGTAGGCGCGCAGAATGGTCACTTCACGCCAGTTGAGCCGAGCCCGCAATACTAGCCGGTTGAGATCGTCATTGTCAGCTTCGCCACTCCAGACACGGCCGAAAGCATCTTCGAATACGTCTTTGATGCGATCGATCTCGATTTCGCTATCGTCCGCGGTCTGCATCCCGAAATCGTGGATCCACGCCGGTTCGCCATCTTGCAGCTCGATCCGGTAAGGACGTTCCTCATTCACCTTGACGCCCATGTGCTCCAGCATCGGCAGGCTTTGCGACAGCGCCATCGGTTTGCCGGCACGATAAATTTTCAGGCGCAATGAAGCCGGCGCCGCTTCGATCGGACGATACAAACTCATGGCCAGGCCGGCATTCTGCTGCGCAGCCTCCAGCAATGCGATGTCATGCACCGCCGTGCGTGCAGAATAATCTTCGCGGAAACCGGCCGGGAACGATGCCGCATAACGACGCAGCAACCGCGTACCCTGTTCTTCTCCACGCTGCTCCAGCAAGGCTTCCGTCAAATCGTCCTGCCAGCGCCGGGTGGCTTGCACAATGCGCGTCTCCAACTCCTCGACATTGACATCAGTTACGCTGCCCGGCTCGGTACGCACAGTAAACTGGATACGTGCCAGCACCGATTCCGACAACAACGGCGTGAATTCGATGCCGGTGCCGTTGAAGGCTTCCAGCAGCAAATCCTGGATACGTTCACGCAACTCGGTATTGAAGCGGTCGCGCGGCACGAAAACCAGGCAGGAAACATAACGGCCGAAGGCGTCGCGCCGTACAAACAGGCGGGTACGCTGACGTTCTTCCAGCCGCAAGATGCCGCTCGCGGTATCGAACAATTCATCTTCATCGACCTGGAACAATTCATCGCGCGGGTACTGCTCCAGGATGGTGGCCAAGGTCTTGGCAAGATGCCCCTTGGGCACAAAACCGGCACGTTCCAGCACCTTCGCCACTTTGCGCCGCACCAGCGGGATCTCGCTGGTCGGCACCATGTAAGCCGTCGAGGTATACAGACCGACCATGCGGCGCTCACCGACCACTTTGCCGCCGGCGTCATACCGTTTGACACCGACATAGTCGAGATAACCGGCCCTATGCACAGTAGCGCGCGAATTCGCTTTGGTAATAAAAATCGGCGAGCGCGCGTCTATGATGGCTTGTGCGCTGACCGGCAATTTGGTGGTGCTATCCGCGGTCCGTAGGGAATCGCGCAGTATGCCCAGGCCCGAGCCGGGTACGCCTTGCAGATAGTTTTCGCCGTCGTTGACCACCAATTCGTAATCGCGATAGCCGAGGAATGTAAAATGATTGTCGGCCATCCATTCCAGGAAGGCGCGCGCCTCGGCGACTTCACTTTGCAACGCGGCATCGCCGCCACCTTGTTTTTTCAGATCGTCGATAGCGGCGTTGGCCGCGCTCATCATCTGGCCCCAGTCCTCGACTGCGGCACGGACATCACCCAGCACCTTGAGCACACCGGCCAGGATTTCTTCCATCCTGGCTGCCTCAGTGCAACGGTCGACTTCTATATGTATCGTCGATTCCAGCCTGGCCTTGCTGCCATCCTTGCCAGCGTTCTCGCTGGCGCGCTGGATTTTTTCCACCTGCCCGCTGGCATCGCGCCAAACGCGGAATACAGGATGAATCACCGCGTGCAAAGTCAGGCCCAGGCGGTTGATTTCGGTGGTCACGGAATCGACCAGGAACGGCATGTCGTCGTTGACGATTTCGATCACGCTATGGCCGGATTGCCAGCCATGCTCGTCCACCCTTGGATTGTAGATACGCACCCGCGGCGTACCGCTCACAAAGTGCCGTGCAAACTGCCAGTGGGCGACTGCAGCGCCGTACAAATCGGCGATATCGCGGCTCAATATCTGCTCTTCCCCTACTTGCGAGTAATACTCGACCAGGAATGGTTGCATCGGGGTAAACACTTCCGGCGGCAAGCGATCGCGAGCGAATTCGACCATCTCTGCCAGCTTTTGCTGTTTTCTTTCCACGGCGGCTGTATGCATGATTTTCCCTCGAGCGGTTATGTCCAGTTTCGGTCCAATTTCGGTCAATCAAGTTAGATTCTACCCATGACATGCCGACACCACACGCTTTTTAAAAATGCAACTCCGATTCCATGATTCCATGACAGGCGCACGCCAGGCAGCCGTGTCCATTGATGCACAACAAATGGTGCATCGCGCCATGAACGATATGCACGTAAAGAAATTTATCGGCAATGATAAACCGCGGTGGCAGCTCAAAAATAGGTCGTTAGCCAACATTTGATAAAATAGACAACTTAATTCTTTAACCCCCCCCCGGACAGACAAGGAAAAAGTTGCAGCATCTTCGCGCACGACAAACACATTCCGCTGAGCCTCGGCAATTTCATGTTTGAATGGACGACAATCACCAAGATCGGCGGCAGCACTGTCATGCTTCCCGCTGCTGCTGCAATTGCAGCATGGCTGCTGGTGGCACGTGCCTGGCGCGCATTTTGGGTGTGGTGCATGTTGTTTGGCGGCGCGTTACTGTTGGTGGCCGCGTCAAAGATCGCATTTGTGGGCTGGGGCATCGGTATTGAAGCCCTGGATTTCAGGGGCTTCAGCGGCCATGCAATGCGCGCCGCGGCGATTATTCCTCTGCTTTTCTATCTCGTTTTACAGCAACAGACAGCACTGGTCAGGCGCACGGCGGCAGTTTTTGGCATGTGTTTTGCGGTACTGGTCAGTTTATCGCGCGTACTGTTGGATTTCCATTCGGTCAGCGAGGCGGTCAGCGGATGGCTGATGGGAAGCCTGGTCTGCCTGGCGTTTATCTGGCAAGCGGAACGCCTGCCAAAACCGTCATTGAATCGCGCGTTGATCACCGCCAGCTTCGTATTGCTGCTGGCTGCATCGTTCGCCAGGCCGGTACCGACACAATGGCTGATCGAAGAAGCCGCGCAATTATTAACGGGCCATGATGTAGTGGCCGCCGAAAGCCACCGCCATGCGGTGGAAAAATCCGGCGAACGGCCTGGAAATCAACTGGCGCCTTGATGCTCAGCCCACACCATTCTGCTGTCTTAATTGCCGGTCCCAACCAGCACCATGCCGGCGGCTCTTGCTATTTGAAAACGAAGAGGCTACCTTCTCAATTAAGCAGGGGCGAAATAATTATTTGATTGCTGGCCTATCTGAAGGAGTAGCTGATGAAAACCGTCGCACAGATTCTTAAGACCAAGCAAAATCAGGCCGTCTACACGATTTCTCCCGGAGCCAAAGTCCTGGATGCCGTAAGAATGATGGCAGACAAGAGCGTCGGTGCATTGCTGGTGGTAGAACAAGAAACGATCGTCGGCATTGTCACCGAGCGTGACTATGCCCGGAAGATGATACTCATGGGCCGCTCGTCGACCGACACTTTCGTACGCGACATCATGACTTCCTCCGTCATGTATGTGCGCCTGGATGACACCAACGAACAATGCATGGCGCTGATGACCGAAAACCGCTTGCGGCATTTGCCCATCCTGGACGATGGGAAGTTGATAGGAATCATTTCCATCGGCGATCTGGTGAAAGACATCATTTCCGAGCAGCAGTTCATCATCCAGCAGCTCGAGCATTACATCATGGGACGCCCGGCCTTGTAAATTTAGGTATATAGTAGAAACCGCAAGCAATTCCCACTCGGTGGCCTCAGATGAAAAACTGGGTAGTCCTGCCTTCCTGCTTTATTTGCTGCTTCTTGCTCGCCGCCTGCGCGACCACGCCCCAGGCGCCACGGGCCGATAATCTTTTTAACGATCAACTTTTCGCTGCACCGTCGCAACCTGTCAGGGCCGACGATGTATTTGCCGTCAGCCACGCAATGAAGCAGTATCTGAATAGTGTGGAGACGGCCCGTCAAATGCACGAAAAAGGCATGCAGCAGGGCCTGTTCGACGCACTATATAGCGAGAAGCAGTTGAAACTGGAATATAACGCCGAACACACTCGCAATGCCGCACAAACCTTCACTGCCCGCACGGGAAATTGCCTGTCGCTGGTGATCATGACTGCCGCCTTCGCCAAGGAACTTGGACTGCCGGTGCAATACCAGACGATATTGATGGATCGCGCCTGGAGCCGCAATGAAGACCTTTACTTTGCCAGCGGCCACGTCAACATCACACTCGGCAAAAGATTGACTGAAGCGCGCGTGCGGTTCGACCAAAGCAGTCTGCTGACGATTGATTTCCTGCCGCCGGAAGATACCGCCGGCCAGCATCGGCAAGACATTGATGAGAAAACGATTGTAGCGATGTACATGAACAACCGCGCCGCCGAGGCCTTGGCCGTGCACCAGCTGGACGACGCCTACTGGTGGGCGCGCGAGGCGATCAGGCAAGACGACCGGTTCCTGCCTTCCTACAATACGCTGGCGGTGATCTATCGGCGTCATGACAATCTGCCGGAAGCCGAGCACACGTTGCGGCTGGTGTTCGAGCGCGAACCGGATAGCACCGTAGTCATGTTCAATCTGATCGGCGTTCTTAACGATCTTGGCAAATTTTCAGAATCGAAAACATTGGCTGCCAGACTGACGAAATTGCAGCCTGACGCTCCTTTCCAGGCATTCAACCTGGGCATGGCAGCGATGCGCGCGGGAGATTTCAAAACCGCGAAACAGCAATTCACCAAGGAAATTGCACGCGACCCTTACTATCATGAATTCCAGTACTGGCTGGGGATCGCCTGCCTGCGCCTTGGTGAAACGGATCAGGCGCTCAAGCACTTGAGCATCGCAATGGAAAACAGCACCAGCCGTAGCGATCACGATGTGTACGCTGCCAAACTTGATCTGATCAAGTCTCATACTTCGCCGCTGCTGGTTCATTAAGCGGCACTGCGAACTTGCTGCGTTGGCAGCCATCATTGATGCTTCTTTCGAACGCATCCTGTCTTTTTTCATCTTGCATTTCCCGATTATTAATGCATTGTTGTTCTACGTAAATAATCGCGTGGAAATTGCGCAACAACAGTGCCAAATGATGTTAGTTGTCCACTCTTTTGTTAGCTTTTTTCGGCAAGAAAGATTTAAGATCAAATCGTCTCCACACAAAAGAGGTGACAACATGGGATGGATGAACAGATTGGCGACGAAATATATCCAGACGCCGGAAAAGCTGGCAGAAAATGAACTCCGCGATACGCGCCTGGCGTTATATCAATCAGAAAGGCAATTGCTGGAAGCGGAAATGCGAGTCGATTATTATCGCAACGTCCTGAACTTCCTGGAAGCGATTTCCGCCGACGGCGTAGAGAGCGTCGCCGAGTCGCAGAGATCCAAACTATCCCCACAGCCACAAGGGCCGCAACGGCTTACACCAGATCTGAGCACATACCGCGGAGCGGCCTGACATTCGGGATTGCATGGATTTCACGCGGCGCAAATGGACAGGCATGGTTGATGTTCAAGCTTGTTCGTTTTCGCTGCAATTTTTGCTGCAATTCACCCTCCTGGCCGGCCGGCCCTGAGACCGTGACTTTCGCCCCGCAGTGGTTGGCGAGGTGCAGGTTCGTCATGCTTCGTATCTCACGTTTTTTACTTCCGCGACTTTTACTTAAGTACGCTACCGTACAGACCACGCTCTGCGTCAGGCAGATGCTGGCAAGCATGACTGCAAAAATCGCCACACCTTTGGGATTTTCCAATCCCGTCCTGGCAGCTAGTTCGATACTGCGGAAAGGCATTGATGAATTCCATCGATAAGGCACGCTCCTTCCATAGTCAGAACTATCGGAAGATCGCCGGTTGGGTAGTGGAACCGGGTAAAGAAATTATCCTCGGTAATCAGGGGAATCGCGTGTGCCGCTTCTGCGCCAAACGAGCTCCTGAGGTCAGTTTCCGTCTATCTGCACATGCACTGCCTGAATCAATGGGTAACAAGAGCCTGTTTGCCGCTTATGAATGCGATGAATGCAATGCTTTTTTTGGCAGCGGAATAGAAAGCGATTTTGGTAACTGGTCCAAACCTATGCGCACTTTGGCGCGTATCAGAGGCAAAAATGGTGTGTCTGTCATCAGGCACCAGCGTGCCGCCTGGCACATCGGATATGACGACATCAGCAGCTTGGCGACAAGCCAGTTTAAAGATGACCCGACGCTTGCGGTTGACCTGCACACCCGGCAAGTCATGTTGCAGCGTGACCCCTACACGCTCCTTGCCGTGTTGACAGCTTTCGTAAAAATGGGATTGTCCGTGATACCAGATAACGAAATGCCGAACTTCGCACATGCGCTTCATTGGATCAGGACGCGCGACCACCGGAATAGCCTGGCGTTGGAGTTTCCCGTCATGCACACCTTCGCTCTCGACCTGATGCCAAATGACAAAATCAATGTGTTGCTTATCAGACGCAAAGACGGAAGCCGCGGGGTTCCTTATGTTTTCTTCATTCTCGCCTACGGCAACGAAATGTTCCAGGTAATGCTCCGCTCGCCGGAACGTGATCCGTTAATCGACACACCAAGCTTTTCAGCTAACTTGAGCATGTATCCTTTCCCGCCTCCAAACGCGCGTTTCGACTCGCCCCGTCAGCAGTCTTTGGACTTCAGCGGCAGGCAGTTGATACAGGGGGAAATCGTGCCGATGCCAATCGGATCTGAGAAAAAGGACAGGTCGGCCAGATCCGCAGGACAAACGTTATTCGGCAGTAACGCAGAGCAGCCGGCTCCCATCGGACGAAGTCAAACATGAATTCTCCCGTGTCAGACGCGTTGGTTTTCTTCGGTGCCACCGGCGATCTGGCTTACAAGCAGATTTTTCCAGCCCTGCAGGCTCTGACCCGCAACGGCCATCTCGACATGCCTGTCATCGGCCTCGGCAGGTCAGACTGGAGCGTCGATCAATTCATCGCACGGGCGCGGGATAGTATTGAACAACATGGTACGTTGGATGCGGGCGCCTTTAAAAAACTCTCGGCACGGCTGCAATACCTGAGCGGCGACTATTTGGACAACAGCACCTATCAACGCCTCCGAGTAGCGCTGGCAGGCGCAAACCACCCCCTGCACTACCTCGCCGTTCCGCCAGAAATGTTTGACAACGTCATCAGAGGCTTGTATCGCTCCAGGTGCGCAAAAAACGGCAGGGTCATTGTGGAAAAGCCGTTTGGCCGCGACCTGGCGTCAGCGCAAGCCTTGAACCAGTTGCTGATGCAATCCTTTCCGGCGCCGGACATATTTCGTATCGATCATTACATCGCCAAGGAAGCGGTCCAGAATTTACTCTACTTCCGCCTGGCAAACAGCTTCCTCGAACCGGTCTGGAACCGCGACCATGTGGCAAATGTTCAAATCACCATGGCGGAATCATTTGGCGTGCAAGGACGTGGCGGATTTTATGAAAGCGTGGGGGCAATTCGCGACGTTGTGCAAAATCATTTGCTGCAGGTAGTGGCGCTGCTGGCGACCGATGCGCCGGCCGACCACCATGCAGACGCCATACGCGACGCGAAATTGCAAGTATTCCGGGCCATGCGGCCGATTTCCCCTGCTCAGGCCGTGCGCGGCCAGTTTCACGGATACCTGGAAGAACCCGGTGTGCAGGCCGATTCCGCAGTCGAGACTTTCGTCGCCCTGCGCCTGGATATCGATAATCAACGCTGGGCAGGCGTACCGTTTTATATCCGTGCAGGTAAACAATTGCCACTGACTGCAACCGAGGTCATGGTAACGCTCAAATCGCCGCATCACCCCATCTTTGATGCTGCGGAAACAGGACATGGCAACTATTTCCGTTTCCGGATCAGCCCCGAAGTCCAGATTTCTTTAGGTGCACGCGTCAAGCTGGCAGGCGAAGCGATGCTTGGCGAAGCAGTGGAACTGCTGGCCCAGCATCACGACAGCGTTGAAATGTCACCTTATGAACGCCTGTTCGGCGACGCCATCCAGGGAGACGGCTCGCTGTTCGCACGTTATGACAGCATCGAAGCGGCCTGGCGCACCGTGGCGCCGATTCTCGGCAACACCGTCCCTCTAGAGGTATATGAAGCGCAAACCTGGGGACCGCTGCAAGCCGCGGACATCCCCTCAGGCGACGGCGGCTGGCATGACCCCGCACCTACCAAGGATTCCAATGGCAGCGCCGGATGAAATAGTTTTCTTGCTTGATGTCGACAATACCCTGCTCGACAATGACAGGCTGCGCGACGAGCTGATGCTGCATCTCGAACAAGAGTTCGGCGCTGACAACCGGGATCGCTATCGCACCATTCTCGAGCAACTGCGCACCGAACTTGGCTACATCGATTATCTGGGTGCGATGCAACGCTATCGAGTGGCCCACATGGACGATGCCCGAGTATTGCTGATGTCAGCCTTTCTCATCGATTACCCATTCGCCGATCTGATATATCCAGGAGTGCTGGACGCCATCGTCCATCTCCGCCAATGGGGCCGCACGGTGATTTTATCGGATGGCGATGTCATTTTCCAGCCACGCAAAATCCAACGTTCCGGCCTGTGGCGAGTCATGGATGGCCGGGTGCTGATTTATGTCCACAAGGAAGATATGCTGGACGCTGTCGCCCGCCAATATCCGGCGCGCCACTATGTAATGATCGACGACAAGCTTAATATACTGGCCGCCATGAAACACAGTTGGGGCCAGAAGCTCACCACGGTATTTCCGCGCCAGGGTCACTACGCACGCGATCCGCAAATTGTCGCCGCCTGCCAGCCGGCAGACATTACCGTCGAACATTTTGCCGACCTGATCACCCAGGATTTTTCCAAACTGTAGAGGTTTCCATGAACGCAACTACCCAATTACATGCATTTGGCCAGAGTTTGTGGCTGGACAATATTACGCGCGAACTATTGGACAGCGGCACGCTGCAACGCTATTGTGTGGATTTTTCCGTGACCGGATTGACCTCCAACCCCACCATCTTTGAGCGGGCGATTCGCAATACCAAAGCCTATGACCAAGCCATCCACTCAAAAACCAAAGAAGGGAAATCCGGCGAGGCGCTGTTTTTTGAACTGGCCATAGACGACTTGAAGCGCGCCGCGGCTCTGTTTCGCCCTGCTTTTGAAACCAGCGACGGTGTCGACGGCTGGGTTTCCCTGGAGGTATCACCGCTGCTGGCCAACGATACGGCGGGCACCATCGAAGCGGCCAAGCGGCTGCATGCCCTGGCGGATTGCCCCAATCTGTTCATCAAGATTCCAGGTAACGAGGCTGGCGTCCCAGCCATCGAAGAAGCCATCTTCGCCGGTGTCCCGGTCAATGTCACACTGCTATTTTCGCGCGAACAATATATTGCCGCAGCCGATGCTTATTGGCGCGGCATTCAGCGCAGGATAGGGGCCGGCCTTGATCCAAAAGTCAATTCGGTGGCGTCGATTTTCGTCAGCCGCTGGGATAAAGCGGTGGCGGGCAAAATTTCAGGCGAATTGAATAATCGCCTTGGCCTGGCGATTTCCGGGCAAATCTACAAGACCTATCGGGAACGCCTTGCTTCCGCGGATGCGCATAGATTCGCCCTGGCCGGCGCCTTGTCTCAACGCCTGCTGTGGGCCAGCACAGGCAGCAAAGACCCGCAGATTTCGGAAACCTATTACATCGAAGCGCTCGCGGCTCCCCATACCGTCAATACCATGCCGGAAAAAACCTTGCACGCCTTGGCGCAGCTCGGCGGCTTGAACGGTGTCATGCATGAGGATGGCGGTGATGCAGAGCAAGTACTTACCGCGTTTGCCTTGGCTGATGTGGATATTGTGGCGATTGCGGTTCAACTGCAGCTGGAAGGAGCGCAATCGTTCAGCAAGTCCTGGCACGACCTGCTGACCCTCATTGCGGAGAAGTCGCTTTAGCCACGATCACACAAAAATGAAACAGGCGGCCGTGATATCCTATATGACTATCAGATGCTGTCCGGTCGCTGTCCGATATTCAGCAGGAATATCGCCGGGCCCCAACCATGAAATACGCCAGACCGCACGATACGACTGCACGGAGAAAGCCATGAGCCAGACTTCGCAAGACAAGGCACGCGACGACTACAGCAAGGAACTGGTTACACGTTTCGAACAATTCAGGAAATGGGCCATGGACAACTGGCCTGTACCCGACCAGCCATTGAACACTGCCGACTTCAGCGCCACCGAACACGAAATCAACTTGTTGCTCGGCGCCCGCTTGCACACTCAACTGGAAGCGCACGCGCCGGAAGACTTTGAACCGCAGTATCTGCCGGTTACGCCCGCGCCTTGGCCCTGAACCCGGACTTTGCCGAAAAAACACCGCAGGCAAAGCCTGTTGCCAGCGTTGCTGCGTTATCATTGCCCCATGCAACCAACCTCATCCCGCTACCTGAAACCAGAGCAATGGGCCGTGACTGTCTTGCGTACCGTAAGCAGCTGGTGGCACATGCTTCACCTGGCCGGCATTACACTGGTCATGGCGCTTTCGCCGTCCACCTATCATCGGGCCAACCGCAACGCGACTTATCGCTATATCTACACCAGCACGTGGCAAATCCTGCCTTGGTTCACCTTGTTGTCTACGTTGCTCAGCCTGGTGCTGATCCGGATCGTGCTGGTCACCGCGCTGAGCTATGGCCTGTCGCGTTACGCGTTGGAAATGATGGTGCGCGTGCTGGTGCTGGAATTGATACCGCTGTCGGCCGCGTTGTTCGTGGCGTTGCGCGCCGGCCTGGCTTTTAACAGCACGCTTGCCGCACAAAACAGCGCCGGGCCGGACATCGCGCAATTGCAGCGGGATCTGGTGCCGCGTGCTATCTCCAGCGTCTTTTCAGTACTGAGCCTGGCGACTGTGAGCGGCGTGATCGTCTTGCTGCTGGCTTATATCAATGTCTACGGCATCAGTCCCTGGGGCCTGCTTGACTACACCCGCACCGTGGGCCGCGTATTTGATCCGATAGTGACGCTGGGCTTCGGACTGAAAACCCTGGTGTTCGGACTTGCAGTAGCGGTTATTCCTACGGCGGCGGTGCTTGAAGCCGCGCGCTGCAATACCAGGCTGTCATCGCCGCTACAACCAGGCGCCACGCGGCTGCTGTTTGTGCTGGTTCTGATCGAGGTCGGAGCGCTCGCAGTGAAATATATCTAACCCGGAAGACGACTATGGCAACTGCCCCCGATTCTCCTCTTGTCCCTTCGCCCTCCGCTCCGCCGCCGCCCGCCCACGTTGAATTCAAGGCGTTGCTGCTGCTGATCCTGATGGCGGCGCTGATATGCAGTTTTGTGTTGTATGTGATGTATGCGCGCGGCGTGTTCGAAAGCACTCAGCGCCTGGTGCTGATATCAGACGATTCCGAGGGCGTGCTGGTCGGCATGGACCTGACCTTTTCCGGCTTTCCTATCGGCCGTGTGCAGCGCATAGATTTAGGCCCTGACGGCAAGGCGCGCATCTTGATCGATGTTCCGCGCAAAGACGCCAACTGGCTGCGCACCACCAGTGTCTTCACACTCGAGCGCGGATTGGTAGGCGATACCCGCATCCGCGCCTTTAGCGGCGTCCTCGACGACCCGCTATTACCACCTGACTCGGAACGCACGGTGCTGCGCGGCGATACGGCCGCAGAAATTCCGCGCCTGGTGGCGACCGCCAGGGAACTGCTGGTGAATCTGGAAACCATCACCGCCGCCGACTCAAGCCTCAACACCAGCCTGGCGAACATGCAAACCGTGACGCGCCGCCTGACCGGGCAATATGGGGTTTTAGGCGGCGCCTTGGGCAGCGACGAGAATGCCAAGAAAATCATCGCCACGCTGGATCGCGTCAATGCGCTGCTGGCCAAGGCCGACCAACGCGTATTCGGCCAGCCCGGCCAGCGCGGCGTGATGGATGATGCGCAAGCCGCCATCGTCCAGCTCAACGGCGTACTGAGCGACGCCCGCAACAGTCTCAAGAAGGTCGATGCAGTGCTGGCCGAGGCGCAAGCGGTGGGCAGCAATGCGCGTATCGCCAGCAACGACCTGGGCGTACTGCGTGCCGAAGTGGATGCCAGTTTGCGTAAAGTGACGCAGCTGGTAGACGAGATCAACCGCAAATGGCCTTTCGCCCGCAATACGGACCTCAAACTGCCATGAAGATATCGACCGCCGCATTTTCAACCTTAGCATCCACCTTGCTATACACCTTGCCGGCTGCACTCTTAATTGCCTGCAGCAGCAAGCCGCCGGCGCCTGAATGGCAAGGCAACGCCTTTGGCTCTATGCAAAGTTTTTCCTCAGCCTATCTCAGTGGCAATACGCGCGTCGCCGACCTGGAGTTTGCGCGCGCCCGCGATGCCGTCGCCAGTACCGGTCGCGCCGATCTGGTGGCACGGGTTGAACTGACGCGCTGCGCCACGCGTGCGGCCAGCCTGGAGTTTGACAATTGCGCCGGGTTTCAGCCGCTGGCGCAAGATGCCGATGCCGGCGAGCGCAGTTATGCGGCTTACCTGAACGGCCGCTGGCAAGGACTGGATGCCGGTTTGCTGCCACCTCAACATAGAGCCGTGGTCAGCGGCGGCCGCATCGGCGATATCGAAGACCCGCTGGCGCGCCTGGTAGCGGCGGCCGCACTGTTGCAAAGCGGGCGCCTGACGCCAGCCGATATCGGCAACGCTACCGAGACCGCCTCTACCCAAGGCTGGCGCCGTCCGCTGCTAGCCTGGCTAGGCGTGCAACTGCAGCGCGCCCGCGCCGCCGCCGACAGCGAAGCACAGGCGCGGATTCAACGCCGCATGGACCTGGTGGTTAAGCCGCAATCTTAAGCCGCAATCTTAAGCCTCAGTCTTGATGCTGTCCCGAATCTCTCAAACTACGGCGGTGGCGTCAACGCCGCACAATTCGAGGTGATCGGCAGGCCTGCAAACAGCTTCTGCACGAACGGCTTTGAATCTGCCAGCGATGCCAGCACCGTACCGTCGTGATCCTGGCCGACATAATAATGCTGCTCAATGGTGCTGCCGGCAGCGCAAGCGTCTTTGGCGAACTGATACTGGACTACGGTTGGAATATCGGTATCCAGGGTTCCGGTGCCGACGAACATCGGCGCCGCGAATTTTACCGTCGGATAATTGGCCGACTGCAAGGTTTGCGTGGCCCAGCTGGTGACATCGCCGTTGAATATATCGGAAGTGACCAGCTTGTTCTGCGTGATGTAATCCTCAATCGGCCCCAGGCATTGCGTCGCCACCACCGAGTAAAACGCCTTGCCCTTGGCCGTCAGGTTATCGGACAGCACAAAACCCGGCACCACTCTCTCCGCTGTGGCGTAACCCAGCCACGCATACGATTCCAGCGTCGCCAACACCGACGTAAAACCGGTGGTGGGCACTTGCGCCGTCAGCGCGTTCAGGTACGCCAGCACACTTTGCAACTGATACGGAACGCCGGTCGCCACGGTTCCCAACAACTTGATTTCCGGCGCATAGACAGGCGCGTAGGCCGCGGTTGCAATCGCTCCCTGCGCTCCTTGGGACTGGCCGACGATCACCACGGAACTGGAAAGTTGCGGGAACGCTTTCGACACTGCCCGGATGCTGTCCAGCACACTATAGGCTTCGGGCCGCGCGTGCAGGTATGGATGCAGACCGGGTGTTCCCAACCCTTGATAATCGGTAGATACCACCGCATAGCCTTGCGCCAGCCAGGCGTCGAGATAATCGACATCGCGCGGATCGCGCACTGTCCACGAAGGCGCGCAGACATCCGCCACGCCGACGGTGCCATGGGCCCAGGCAATCAGTGGCCAGCCACCGGCGGGAGGCGTGCCCTTAGGCAGTTGCAAATCGCCGGAAACATAGATCGCGCTTTTACCGTCATCGCCGTCGGTCGAGCTATACAGGATGCGGATGCCTTGCGCGGCATTGGGCAGCACCAGATTGGCCGGCAGCGCTTCCTGCTGCAGCAAGATGCCCGGCGTACCGGGAACTGCTCCGTTCCATTGGTAAAACGCCGATACGCCGCCGTCGGCGGTAATTTTTTTCGATTGCGACGTCAGGCTGGCGTCGCCGCCGCCACCGCAGGCGCTAAGCGCCAGGCCGGTTAATGTAACTGCAAGAAATGTCGAAAGACGGTTGAACCGGGTAAGGCGCATGACTTTTGTCTCCTCATTTATTTTTTATGTAAATTGATCTGAGTTCAAAGTTGCAGTTGCCATTATGCATCACTAATGCATCAATATTTACCGGAATTGATTTCCCCTTTACCAAATCTTGATCAGCGCAGCGACTCTTGTTGCAGCCAATCGCAAAAATGCTTGATCAGCGGCACATCAGCTTGATGGCGCGCCACTATCCACCAATAACTCCTGGCGCGAATCACCGGTTCGGCTAGTGGAATTACCAGGCGGCCGCTTGCCAGCTCATCGGTAATCAACGGCAACGGCCCCAGTACAACGCCAAGCCCGTCAATGGCTGCCTGCAAGGCCAGATAGAAATGGTCGAACGATTGCTTCTTCTTGCACAAGGCTGGCGCCACATCGGCCGCCGCCAGCCATTTTGGCCAGGCCTCCGGCCGCGTATCCGAGTGCAGCAAGGTGTGCGCAGCGAGGTCGCTGGCTACCCGGATGGGTGCACGCGCCAGCAGCGCCGGACTACAAACCGGCAATTCGCTTTCTTCCAGGAATTCACCGCTCACGCAATTCGGCCAATGCCCCGGGCCGCGTCGAATCGCAACGTCGAACAGTTCTCCGGCTTCGCCCAAAGGCTGTAGCGAGGTGGAGGTCGACAATTTCAGTTCAACTCCCGGATACAGACGCTGGAAACCGCTCAGGCGCGGCAATAGCCAGCGCATGGCGAAGGTCGACAAAGCATTGATGTGCAACACCCGCACCGTGCCGGATTCACGCAACAGTTTGGTGGCCGTCGCGATATTGTCGAAAGCCGCTTGCACCGTCAGCAAATAACGCCGGCCATCGTCGGTGAGTTGCACGCGCTTGCCGAGACGGTGGAACACCTGCATGCCGAGCCAGGTCTCCAGCGCCGCCACCTGGCGACTGACCGCACCGTGCGTCACATGCAACTCTTCGGCAGCGGCCGAGAAATTTTCAAAACGCGCCGCGACTTCAAATGCGCGCAACGCTTGCAAAGGAGGGAGTTTACGAGACATGCTTGTGATTATAAATCACAACAAGGAAGTAAAAAAGTCGATTCGTATGATCTTCGGATTTCTGTAACATGCATCTATCGAATCAATATTCATCAACTTTTCCACGGCGATGACAGACTTCAACTGGGGCGGCCTGGAAATTACCTGAACGCGCGACCTTGTGATAATTCCTAGGAGATAACATGGATACAACTACCGATTTTTGGGATGCCAAGCAATATATGCATTTTGGCAATGAACGTTTGCGCCCCGCCCTCGATTTGCTGGCTTACGTTCCCGAGCAGGAGCCACAACGGGTGGTCGATCTCGGTTGCGGCACCGGCAACGTATCGGCCTTGTTAAAGGCGCGCTGGCCAGACGCCGATGTGCTTGGCGTCGACAGCTCGGAAAACATGTTGGCAGCGGCGGCCGCAGCAGTCCCGGACTGTCGCTTTGAGCGTGCCGATCTTGCGCAATGGCAGCCCGATGGATTGCTGGATGTGATTTATTCCAATGCGGCGCTGCAATGGCTGCCCGACCACCCCACCCTGCTGCCGAGGCTACTGTCGTTCTTGCGCCACGACGCCTGGCTGGCGCTGCAGATGCCGGCCATGCACGATGCTCCCTTGCGGCTGATGCAGGCCGAAATAGCCAGGTCGCCATCGTTTGCGCCCTATCTGCGGGGCGTACCGCAGCATCCGTCTATCCTGACAGCGGAAAACTACTACGACCTGCTGCGTTCGCGCAGCAGCAAGCTGGACATCTGGGAAACCACCTATCTGCATACCTTGCGCGGCGAGGACGCCGTCGTGGAATGGGCCGCCGGCACCAGCTTGCGGCCTTATCTGGACGCGTTGCCGGAGGATAAACGGCCAGCCTTCCGCGCTGCCTATGCAGAAGCGATGCGTGAGGCATATCCGCAACGCGCGAATGGCGTCACACTATTACCGTTCAAAAGATTGTTTATCGTCGCCAATGTTTAAGCTATGACTGCTCTATGACTACAGAATCCATCGAATCCATCGCCACCATCGAAAATAGCGCGTACGAGGCACCGTCCACGCGTGAATTGTTCGTCGGCTTCCTGACCTTGGGAATGATCGGCTTCGGCGGCGTGCTGCCGCTGGCGCGGCGCATGATCGTTGAGCAGCGCCGTTGGCTGACCTCCGCGCAATTCACCGACATGCTTGGCCTGTGCCAGTGTCTGCCGGGCGGCAACATCATCAATCTATCGGTGGCGATAGGCTTGCATTTCCGCGGCGTAGCTGGCGCCCTAGCCTCGCTGCTGGGGCTGATTGCTGCGCCGTCGGCTGTTGTGATCGCACTCGGCGTGATCTACCAGCGCTTCCAGGACAATATCCCGGTGCAACACATGTTTGCCGGCCTCGCCGCGGCAGCTTCCGGCTTGTTGATCGCGATGGCGTTGAAAATGCTGATGCCGATCTTGAAAAAGCCCGTGCCCCTTCTGATTGCTTGTTTGTTCTTTGTCTCCATCGGCTTGCTACGTCTGCCTTTGCTGCCGACCATGCTAATACTGGCGCCGCTCAGCATCATCGCCATCTGGAAACTGCCGTCATGACCGATACCCTGCTCGCTCTTGCCACGATTTTCAGCCAATTGTCGTTGCTGGCGTTTGGCGGCGGCAACACCATATTGCCGGAAATGCAACGCCAGGTGGTCGATATCCATCACTGGATGTCACCGCAGGAATTCAGCGCCATGTTCGCCCTGGCACAAGCCGCGCCGGGGCCGAACATGATGGTGGTGACGCTGGTCGGCTGGCATGTTGCAGGCTGGCCCGGCGTCCTGGTCACCAGCCTGGCGAAATTCGGCCCGTCATCGATACTTACCGGCGTAGTCCTGCATCTGTGGCAACGTTTCAAGGACAAACCCTGGCGGGCCGTGGTGCAGGTTGGCATGGTGCCGATGACAGTGGGCCTGGTGGGCGCCAGCGCCGCCTTGATCACCGCAGCCTCGACCCGTACCTGGGGCCTGGCGGTCATCGCTGCGGCTTGTGCGCTGTTGGCCTACAAGAGCAAGGTGCATCCGCTATGGATTCTGGCAGCCGGCGCATTGCTAGGCTTGAGCGGGATAGGTCAGGTATAGTCATGACTTCCTTTTTCGCCGATCCCGATGCCTTGCCGCTGGAACTGTATGAGCAATAATCCGAATCACGGCGATCATGGTAGCCATTTTGACAAGCACGCCGTTGTGGCCCTTAGCCTGCCCACCTGTTAGACTTCCCTCCCTTTTAAGCTGGCGACTACATCATCGTGAAAACATCCTCATTCTCCAATCTCCCGCTGGCGCCGGCATTACTGAGCAACCTGGATAGCCTCGGTTATCACGAAATGACCCCGATCCAGGCGCAGAGCCTGCCGGTCATCCTCGAGCGGCGCGACCTGATCGCCCAAGCCAAGACCGGCAGCGGCAAGACTGCCGCTTTCGGCATCGGTATCCTGCATAAACTCAACCCGAGCTACTTCGCGATCCAGGCCCTGGTGCTGTGCCCTACGCGCGAACTGGCGGACCAGGTCGCCAAGGAACTGCGACGGCTGGCGCGCTTTGCCGACAACGTCAAGATCCTGACCCTGTGCGGCGGTACGCCGATGGGGCCGCAAATCGGCTCGCTGGAGCATGGCGCCCATATCATCGTCGGCACGCCAGGGCGTATCCGCGACCACATCGGCCGCGGCAGCATCAACCTCGGCACAGTCCAAACGCTGGTGCTGGATGAAGCCGACCGCATGGTCGACATGGGCTTTTATGAAGAAATCTCGGGTATCGTCAGCGCCTGCCCGGCACGGCGCCAGACCTTGCTGTTTTCCGCCACCTATCCGGACGACATCCGCAAGGCCAGTGCTGAATTCCTGCGCGATGCTGTTGAAGTCAAAGTCGAGGCACAGCACGATACAGGTTGCATCGAACAACGCTTTTACGAAGTCTCTTACGAAGGCCGCAACGCCGCTGTAGCGCAACTGTTGAATCACTACAAACCGGTGTCTACGATTGCCTTTTGCAATACCAAGATTCATTGCCGTGAATTGGCCGACGAACTGCGTGCACAAGGTTTCAGCGCGCTGGCGCTGTATGGTGAACTGGAACAACGCGAACGTGACGAGATTCTGGTACTTTTCGCCAACCAAAGCTGTTCGGTGCTGGTAGCGACCGACGTTGCCGCCCGCGGCCTCGATATCCAGACTCTGGGAGCGGTTATCAACGTCGACGTTTCCAAGGATACCGAAGTCCACATCCATCGCATCGGCCGCACCGGCCGCGGCCAGGAACGCGGACTGGCGCTGAGTTTATGCGCACCGAATGAAAAGAAATGGGTCAAGCTGATCGAGGACTACCAGCAAGGCCCGGTCAGCTGGTTCGACCTGGCAGAACTGGAGCCAGCCTACGGCGAACCGTTGACGGCGCCCATGGTGACGCTATGCATCATGGGCGGTAAAAGAGACAAGCTGCGCCCGGGTGATTTGCTGGGTGCGCTGACCGGCGATGTTGGCTTGGTCAAGGAACAGGTCGGCAAGATCAGCGTCTTTGATTTCGTCACCTACGTGGCATTGGATAAGCGCATTGCCAAGCAGGCATTTGGCAGGCTTAGCAGCGGCAATATCAAGGGCAAGACTTTCAAGATGCGGTTTATTTAAAACCTGCGTTTTACGGGTGTGCAGATATGCTTAAGCGGGGCTGCCGACTGCAGCGGTGCCAGTAGCACCAGCTGCACGCAAGCGTGCAACATCGCGCGCCGGCGGCGAGCCGAACATGCGGTTGTACTCGCGGCTGAATTGCGACGGGCTTTCATAGCCGACCAGATGCCCTGCCGTGGCGGCGTCGCCGACCTGCGCAAACAACAGCCGGCGCGCTTCCTGTAGCCTGAGTTGCTTCTGGTATTGCAAAGGCGTCATCGCCGTCACTGCCTTGAAATGATGGTGCAGCGAGGATGAACTCATGTTCGCTTCGCGCGCCAGATTTTCTATCCGCAGCGGCAACCGGTAATCGCGCTTGATCAATTCGATCGCTTTGACCACGTGCTGTGCCTGGCTGTCAGACATGGCGATCTGTTGCAACATGCCGCCCTGTTCGTCCTGCAGCAGCCGATACAGGATTTCCCGTATCGCCAGCGGCGCCAGCACTGGGATATCTTGCGGAGTCGCCAGCAACTGTATCAGCCGCAGCACCGCATCCAGCAGACTGGAATTAGCCTTGCTGACAAACATGCCACGTGCCGGCAGATCGGCTTTTTTTACGTGCCCCTCACCCGCCATGATCAGATCGCCAATCTCCTTCGGATCAAGATCCAGCCGCAAGCTCAGATAAGGCTGCTCTGGCGTGGCTTGCGTCACATGCCCCGTCACCGGCAAGTCAACCGAGACCACCAGATATTGGGCGGGATTATAAATATAGACTTCGTCTGCCAGCATGGTTTGCTTCTGTCCCTGGGCAATGATGCACAAAGCCGGTTTATGCACAGCATGGGCAGGCACCGAAGGTTGCGACAGCCGCGCCAGGTAGAGCGGCGCAATCGCCGTCTGGTGTATGCCTTCGGTGGCGGCGTATTGCGCAATCAGGCGCGCCAACTCAACTTGCTGCAGCGATACCGCTTGCTCGGCGGCAGCCTCTTGCATTGATCCTGAATTATTCATTTCCAGCCTTTCACAGCGTTTGATCGAGTCTACTATTTTTCGATCCGACGCGGCGCGGCCCGGTGGCAGATTTGGAGGATTGTGCAAGAAGTCGGGACGAAACGACTAATCCTGACCCGCCTGGTATCCGCTGCCACCGAGGTTACTTTGACTATAGATTCATACGCGCCCTTCCCATGGCACGTATTTGCGTTGCAGCCAACGCAGCCCATATTCAAAGCCCGATGCAATCAAGGCAATCACCAGGATTCCCATGATCACGACATCGGTTACCAGGAATTGCGCAGCCGACTGGATCATGAAACCTAGGCCACGCGTAGCAGCAATCAATTCCGCCGCCACCAGGGTCGACCAGCCGACGCCCAGGCCAATCCGAATCCCGGTAAGCACGTCGGGCACTGCGGATGGCAAGATGACAAAACGGATCAGCTGCCAGCGCGAAGCGCCCAGCGTCTGCGCCGCCCGCAAGCGGTTTTGATCGACGCGACGTACGCCATGCAGGGTAGCAATAGCCAGCGGCGCAAAAATCGCCAGGTAGATCAACAGCACCTTGGATAGCTCGCCGATGCCAAACCAGATCACGATCAGCGGCAAATAGGCCAAGGGCGGGATCGGCCGGTAAAACTCGATCAAGGGATCGAATACCGCACGTGCACGGCGGCTCAAGCCGATCAGGATGCCCACCGGGATGGCGCTGACGATAGCCAGCAGCAACGCAGCAAATACCCGGGTGACACTGGTCAAGGCATGCTGCCACAATGTAGCGTCGACAAAACCGTCGATGGCCACAGTCTTGAATTTTTGCAATACCGCCAATGGCGACGGCAGGAACAGTGGCGGCACCAGTGCAAGGGTGGTGACCAGCCACCACAGACCCAGTAAAGCTGCCACTGTCAGCAAGGTGATGCTGCGTTCGGAAATGGCGTGCCCGGCTTTGATTTTCGGGGCCGACGACAGTGACGTTGCGTAGTCCGGCGGCTCCGGTTGCAACTCATATTCCAGCGGCGAAAACGTGACAGATAATTCACTCATGCTAACGTGTCCTCCAATACAGCATCCTCACGGGAGTCATGGTGTGCTTGCGGATGCAGCAGTTGCTCCAGGATTTCCTCGCGCAAGCGGACGAAACCCGGATCTGACTTGATACTGCGTGCCGACTCGCCGGCGGCAAAGCGGGCTCCGAATCCAAGCTGGCGCACGCTATCCACTCGCCCCGGCCGCGCACGCAGCAATACCAGGTCGGTCGCCAGGAACAAAGCTTCTTCGACGCTATGGGTAATCATGAAGATACCTTTGCCCGATGCTTTCCAGACCTGCAGCAGATGCTCCTGCATCTGTTCGCGCGTCAGGGCGTCAAGTGCACCCAACGGTTCATCCAGCAACAGGAAGCGTGGATCTACCGCCAATGCGCGCGCCAGGCTGACACGCTGGCGCATGCCGCCCGACAATTCCCAAATGGCAGCGTCGGCATAATCCTGGAGTCCGGTCAGCGCCAGGTATTCGCGCGCCCTGACTTGGCGTTGTTGCGGCGATTGCCCGGCCAGGCGCAGCCCGAATGCCACATTTTCCTGCACCGTTTGCCAAGGCAGCAAGGTATCGCTCTGGAACACTACGCCGCGCTCGGCGCCTGGTCCGGCAATCGGTACGTTATCGATGCTAGCCAAACCCGAGCTTGGCTTTAGAAAACCAGCGATCAGGTTGAGCAAAGTGGTCTTGCCACAGCCCGATTCGCCGATCACCACCGTAAACCGGCCTTCGTGCAGATCCAGCGAAAGATCGCGCAAGACTTCTTGCGGCCGCGCAGCGCCTGGATACGCCACGCTCACCGATTGCAGACGAATCATGTGGATTCCTTACTGAAGCGCGGCTTGCTTGACAAATGCCGGATTGACGTAGGGTTGGTAATCCGGCAATACACGCTCCACTTTCTTTTGCTCTTGCAAAAAGCCGGCAGTCGCGGCCAGCGCCTTGACGGTTGAACCGCTCAGCAGTTGTCCCTGTTCGGCCAGCGTAGGGAAGCCGCTACCGGCCAACAACTCGGCAATGTCGGTCTGCTTGGCAGCTGTCAGCCGTGCAATTTTCTCGAATTGCGGTGAACCGGCTTTCCAGTCTGCGCCGTGGCTGCGGTAATCGGCATAGGCTTTACCGGTTACCTTGACGAAGGCAGTCACAAAATCAGGATGCTTTTGCGCAAAATCCTTGCGCACGATCCAGGCGTCGAAAGTCGGCGCGCCCCACTTGGCCACCTCGGCCGAATCGGTCATGACTTTACCGGATTCCTTGACCTTGCCCAGCGCCGGATCCCAAACATAAGCGGCATCGATATCGCCGCGCTGCCATGCCGCGGTAATTTCCTGCGGCCGCAGATTCAGGATCTGCACCTTGGATGCAGGAACGCCCCAATGCTTGAGCGCCGCCAGCAAGCTATAGTGGGTGGTTGAAACAAATGGCACGGCGATCTTTTTGCCGATCAAGTCCTGTGCCGAATTGATGCCACTGCCGTTGCGGACCACCAGCGCCTCGGCCTGGCCGATCTGAGCAGCGATCAAAATGGTTTCGATCGGCAACTCACGCGTCGCCGCCGCTGCCAGCGGACTGCTGCCGACATATCCCACCTGGATATCGCCGGAAGCTACCGCCGCAATGACGTCGGCGCCGCTATCGAATTTTTTCCAGTTTATTTTCCAGCCGCTGGCCTTTTCATACGCGCCGTCAGCCTGAGCGACTTTAGCTGGCTCGACCACCGTCTGGTAAGCGACATTGACTTCCTGTTCGGCTGACCAGGCTTGATTGGCCAACACCGCGATGATTGAAGCTGCCGCTAATACTGGCAAACGTTTGAAAATGTGAGCGATCATGCAAACCCTCCTGGTGGATTGAATCGGCTAAAGGACAAAACCGAGTGACGAAACTGATGACGAAGCTACTCAGGCTTTGCGCCAAGTTAATCGATTCAAGCGACTTGTAAAACGAAGGTTTTCGGCAATGCTTATAAGGTTTTTGCCTGACGCAAATATTTACAAAGAGATAGTTAAATATCCTTATTTAACTATAAGATATTTAACTATCTCTTTAAGAAAAAGATACTATACTATTCTTAATTACATAAAAGATAGTTTACTAATCCCATGAAAACCTTAAGTGAGTTATCCGCCGTCCTCCGGCAAGCCAAAGACCGACTGGCGCTACCGGTCATCACCATGACCCGCAACAGCGGATTGACGGCGGTAACAATACGCGGCGTTCTTGCTGGAAAGAACGATCCTCGCCTGAGCACCTTGATGACGATTGCCGATCAATTGGGATTGGAAGTAATGCTGCTGCCTAAAGCCTTGGCTGCCTCGATTGCGGCAAAGCCGCCCGCTGAAGAAGAAGTACAAAGCCTGGTGGCGGCAGCGCTGGCACAGAAAAGGAACGAAAGGAATGTTCAATGAACTTGAGCGCACTGGATATTTTCGTGGCGGATCGCCAGGTTGGCGTTCTGTTCCAGTATGGCGACATGGTGCGTTTCCAGGTCGACCCCGCCTATGCTCAGGATCCGCAGCGGCCGACCTTGTCGCTATCGATGCGCGCAGCCACACCTCAACAAGATATGGCTTTACTGCTTAACCCGCTGGCGGCGATTTTCAACTCGCCCGGCCAGATGCGGCTGCCCGCCTTCTTCCAGAATTTGTTGCCGGAAGGCGTGCTGCGCAAGCAAATTGCGCTTGAACGCCAATGCGCGGAAGACAATCATTTCGAACTGCTGGCTGCCTGTGGCCGCGACTTGCCGGGCGCAGTCAGAGCAATCCCGACCAAATTGACACGGTCCATGATGACCCGCCTGGTGACCCAGGACCAGGAAGCAATAGAGGAAAGCGTGATAGCGGCGCCGCTGGTGGACGGCGTCTCGATTTCCGGCATGCAGCCGAAGCTGGCCCTGATCCAGGAAGGTGGCAGGTATGTCAGCCGCACCCGTCATAAAGACGCCCATATCATCGGCAAGCTGCCAACCGCGCAATACGACCATCTGCCGGAGGTCGAACATCTGTCGTTGCAACTGGCCCGGGCTGCCGGCGTTACCGTGTGCAGCGCCAGCTTGCAGCCGCTGGCGGCGATCATGGCCGGGCATCCATATGCCGCAGAAGAAAACCAGCAATTCCTGGCCGTGCAAAGATTCGACCGGGATCAGCCGGGCCGGCTGCACGTGGAAGATTTTTGCCAGATACTAGGTGTCGATCCCGACAAGAAATATACCGGCGCCACCTACGCCGACATGGCGTTGGTGATGCAGGCCGTCCCGGGGCTGGGTGAAGCCGCCTGCCATGAACTGCTGCGCCGTATCACCGTCAACGAACTGATAGGCAATTACGACGCCCATTTGAAAAATTTCGGCATCCGCTACCTGGCTGCCGGCCAGATTGAATTCTCACCGGCCTACGATGTGGTGGCATATAGCGTGTACCTGAACGGCAGCGGCCACGCCCTCAAATTTGCCGAGGGCCAGGCCAAAAGGTCTTTCCTGTCGCCGCAGACCCTGCGCGCCTTCGCCAATCGCAGCGGCATGCTGGAACCGCCGCTGCGCCAGGTTATTTCCGATGTCTGCAAGAGAGCCTTGTCAGCATGGCCGGAGTTGATAGCCGCCAGCCAGTTGCTGCCGCATCAGAAAACCAGGCTGACTGAATATTTCATGGGACGCGGCATCATTGCCGGCTTACGCAAGCGGCAATCCAGGCTTGCAACAAAACCCTGAAACCTGACTTAGACTCTTGCAAATTTTCCGGCTTCGGAAAAAGTTGTCAAAATCCGCTAACATCCCCCTTCCCTCGCTTCAGTATCAAAGGATAAATAATGCCCGCAACCGCAGCTCAAGCCCAACCAGGAATTCTCGACGCACTCGCGCCACTCGGCCGTTCGCTCACCTTTCGCCTTAATGACCACAGTAATGGCCACACTAACGCTCACAATCTGCAAGCGGCCCTGACCCGGCTGCGTGAAGTGTTCGCGGCTGACTGGGGTGTCGTCGGCCTGGGTACGCCACTGGTCGACGCGTTGGATCAGCATGTCGCTGGCCTGCGTCCGTTCCCGGCACTGGAAGGACAAGGCTGCGCTGCGCCGTCGACCCAGCAAGCCATGTGGATTTTGTTGCGCGGCAGCGAGCGCAGCAGCCTGTTCGAGCGTACCGCGCAGCTGGTCGAACTACTGGGCGATGCGCTGGTGCTGGAAGACGCGCTGGACACCTTCCGTTATCGCGACAACCGCGACCTGACCGGTTATGAAGATGGTACCGAAAACCCCAAAGATGCGGCCGCCATTGCCGCTGCGCTGGTGGCGGAAGGCGCAGGACGTCAAGGTTCAAGCTTTGTCGCGGTACAACGCTGGATCCATGATTTGACGCGTTTCCGCGGATTCCCGGCAGCGCAGCGCGATGCCAGCATCGGCCGCCAGATTAGCGACAACGAGGAAATCGAGGACGCTCCCGAATCGGCTCATGCCAAACGTACGGCTCAGGAAAGTTTTACGCCCGAAGCTTACATGGTGCGTCACTCCATGCCATGGGATACCGGCCTGCAACAAGGCACGGAATTCATCGCTTACGGCGAATCCAGCGACCGCTTCGAAAACGTCCTGCGCCGCATGCTGGGTCACGAAGACAATATCGTCGACGCCCTGTTCAGCTTTTCACGGCCGGTAACCGGCGGCTACTACTGGTGCCCGCCGCTGCAGGACGGGCATCTCGACCTGACCAGCATCGGCATCTGAGAAAAAGTCCTACGTGAGCTCCATCCAGCTTTCCTTGCCTGCCGCACGCGCCCTGCAACTGGCAGCGCAAGGCTTGCTCAATCCGGTGCGCAAGAAAGCCATCAAGCAAGACGTGCTGGCCGCCATCCGGCAAATGGGCGTACTGCAAATCGACACCATCCATGTGGTGGCGCGCAGCCCCTATCTGGTGTTGTGGAGCCGGCTTGGCAGCTATCCGCAGCACTGGCTGGATGAATTGCTGGAGGAGCGCCAGCTGTTCGAGTACTGGGCGCACGAAGCCAGTTTCCTGCCGATCGAAGATTACGGTTTGTACCGCCACCGCATGATCGATCCCGGCTCGATGGGCTGGAAATATTCCGCCAAATGGATGGATGAGCATCGTGCCACCATAGAACTGCTGCTGCAGCATATCCGTCAACACGGCCCGGTGCGCTCGGCCGATTTCAAACGCACCGACGGTAAAGGCGGCGGCTGGTGGGAATGGAAGCCGGAAAAGCGCTCGTTGGAAGTATTGTTTACCGCCGGCCGCCTGATGATTGCCAAGCGCCATAATTTTCACCGGATCTACGATCTCGCCGAACGCATCCTGCCGGACTGGGACGATGCCAACATGCCGTCCACCGCAGATACGCAACGCACCCTGCTGCTCAAGGCGGTACAAGCACTGGGAGTAGCGAAAGCCAGCTGGATCGGCGATTATTTCCGCACCGCCAGGAGCCGCCCCAAACCCGACCCCGAAACCCTGGTCGATGACGGCAGCCTGCTCAGGGCGACGGTCGAAGGCTGGCAGCAGCCGGTATATATTCACCCGGCCCACCGCGAACTGGCACTGGCAGCCGCAGCCGGCTTGTTGAAACCGACCACTACCAGCCTGCTCTCGCCCTTCGATCCACTGGTATGGGACCGCAAGCGCGCACTGGAATTATTCGATTTCGATTACCGGCTTGAGTGTTACACGCCGGAAGCCAAGCGTAGCTATGGCTATTTCACGTTACCGATCCTGCATCGCGGTGCATTGGTAGGACGGCTGGATGCCAAAGCACACCGTAGCGACGGCGTGTTTCAAGTAAAGGCGCTGTATCTTGAACCGGGGACGCGCACCAGCCAGAGACTCGTGACCGAACTGGCCACAGCTTTGCAGCGCCTTGCGACATGGCACGGCACGCCGCGCGTAGTGATAGATCAATGTACGCCACGCAGCTTTAGAGCCATGTTGAAAGCGGCGCTAATTTAGAGCTATTCGTTAAAAGATTTCCCTCGCCTCCAGAGTCATGTCAGCAAAAATCCTATGCCGAACGACACCGACTTGTTCTAGCCCATAAAGCTGCAGCCCCATATCTTCTATTTTTGCATCCGCCACTACGTGATGCATATCAAAACATTCAATCACAGTTTTCAAAAAAACAAGTGCGACTCAAAATAAATTGACGTATTATTAACTTTTGTTCCGCGTTACTTTTGCCAGAAATTGACACCGTCACGGCAATTCCCACCTACGAACATAGAGTGCAAAGGCCATCGCTAACATGACGCAAGAGCTAGAGCTGATTTTTCCGCACAACCGAATTCAATCAAAGGAAATCCATGCGTTTCAAACATTTGCTGTTAATTGCTGCAATGCTCGCACTGAGCGCCTGCGCCACACAATCTCCGGTTACTACGGAAACACTCACAAAAAAGCCGTCAAAACTGCTCAATATTCCGATGGTCCCGGTGTCAATTGCGTGCGCATATCATCCGGGCACGGACTACATCTACTCATTCTATGTAAAGGAACCATTCAGCTCGCGCATGCTAGGAGGGTTGAGCTGTGGCGGTACGGGAGCCTTCGGGTACATGCTCCCAAAACAATGGCAACCCGGCATGAAAGTCAAAGTGCGTTGGAAGCCTAATGGACGTGACTGGATAGAAAAAACCACCACGATCAGGCGGTACGACAGAGTCGGAACGCTGTTCGTTCATTTCTTTGCTAACGATGAAGTACGTGTATTGTCAGCGTTTGCTTATCCCGGCCCACATCATCCAATTTCGATGGATCTGACCATTGCTCCGCCGGAGGAAGAATAAATGGATGCACCAATCCAATCTGCGCCGTCGCACATTTCAAACAACGCGGAAGATGAACTGCTCCTGACTACAGCCGAATGCTGCTTTGTGCAAGGCATCGATAGCCAGCCAGCTAAAAACCCGCCGCCATGCCAGAAATTCGTCAAGATTGGCCTATTCTTCGATGGCACCGGCAACAATATGATTCGCGACATACCGCGGCAATGTCATACCAACGTCGTCAAATTATTTAACGCGCATAAATCCGTCGATGAGAAAGGTATGCTTAAGGTACCTGGACATTACAGGGTTTATATTCCGGGTTTGGGTACACCTTTTCCAGAAAACAGGGAGTGGCGTGAATCCCAAGATGGTAAGGCTCTAGGGAAAGGCGGTGAAGCCCGTATTCTGTTCGGATTGTTGGAGGTCTATAACGCAATCCATCGGGCATTTAGTGAAAACCAACCGATGTTTGGACCTGACGAGATCGCGGCCAAAATCCAGCAATACGCCAAAGACGTAAAAACCAACGATCCGCTACGCGACGCCAGCGCCCCACGCCCAAATCGCCAAAGTTGGTTTAATGACCTTAGCAATGAACTCAACCAAAAATTAAGCGCAGCACGCACACACAGGCCACGCCCGGACATTCCAAAAATCGCGCTGAATGTCTTCGGCTTTTCACGCGGAGCGGCAGAGGCACGGGCCTTCTGCCACTGGTTCGCCGACGTATTGGCTCCGGACGGCACTTTTGCCGGAATGCCCGCCGAGATTCTTTTTTTAGGTTTGTTCGACAGTGTCGCTTCTATTGGACTGGCAAATTCCGCGGCAGAAAGTACGCCGCTGTTCTTTGCCGACGGCCATTTCGCCTGGGCCGGTGAAATCGTTAAGCCGTTACCTCCTTGCGTTAAAAAAACGGTGCATTTCATCGCCGCCCATGAACAGCGCCGCAATTTCCCTGTGACCCGCGTCAAAGGAAATAACGTGAGCGAATATATCTACCCAGGTGTGCATTCCGATGTCGGCGGCGGCTACAGCCCTGGCGATCACGGACGCGGTTTGACCATGGGAACCATGCTGTCGCAAGTACCGTTGCTGCATATGCACCATGCTGCCAGCGCCGCAGGGGTGCCGTTGGCGGCGTATTGCGTGATGCCATCCGACTTGCGGGCAGACTACGATATCGATCCCGCATTGAGCCAAAACTGGAATACGTACATGGCTTACGGCAAGAAAATATTCGAGGGCAGCAACTATCGCGACATGCTGCGCGAGCACATGCGTTTGCTTTATCTGTTCCAGGCAAGATGGCTCAACGAGTTCGAACATCTCCCGCCATATACGCTCGCCCGCAAGGGACAAGAGCAAGAAGATCTGCGGAGCTACAACAATTTACTGAAAGGCGATCTGGCCATATTACGCAATCGCGCCTACGATGCGCAGCAAGGCGGCCGCCATTACTACCTCCCCTTGGATGGCAAAGAAATCGACAATTCCAACCAGTGGCAGCAACAACTGCACAAAAGCCGGATCGCGCCAGGCAAGGATGAGTTATGGGCCTTACAACAATTCAATCACACACCAGCATCTTTTGATGAACCCTATATGCGCTTATTCAGGGACCAAGTGCACGATTCGCTGGCCACCTTCTATATGGCCGGTTATGTCACCGACGAAGAAAAGGCAGAAAGATTGCTGGAGATGACGCGTGCCGGCCACGCACCGGCGAATCCCTACGATAAGCAGGTATGGGAGAACTATCAAGCGATGATCCAGAGCGATCCAGAACTGGCCGATGCGATGAACGAAAAAGTGCGCATCTACCGGGAGGCCGCAAGGAATGACGACCATCAGAATCTACGCTATCGCCTGGAGTTACGCAAGGCGATGGAACAAGCCGACGAGCAAACACCATTTACGCAAGAAGAACAAGCGAAGCTGGCTAGCTGTTATCCACTGCAAACCGATGCAAATACGCAAGGATTGCGCGATCCCCGGGTTTCCTTACAAACCGACAAACGCCGTGAAGGTAGCGGTTATCTGCGGCAGCGAATTGTATTTTGATTCAACAATAATGGCCGAGCACTCCAGGTCTCGGCCAATGGCAGTGCCGACAGCAACATCAATACCAGCCAAGGCATAAACAAATAAACACCCACGAGAAATGCAGAAGCGATATTGAAAGCGGCTCTGGTATAAGCCAACTAGCTCGCATTCTGCAGGATTTTGCTGGCACCGACGCCAAAGGCGCGCGGCCGCTCGATACCGTAGCCCTGGGCGAAATCGACGCCGATCTCGGTCAGCGTACTAATAATCCGTTCGTTGACGGCAAACTCGGCAATCGTCTGCTTGCCCATCAAATGGCCGATTTTGTTGATCGCCTCGACCATCGCATAGTCGGTCGGGCTATTCAACATGTCTTTCACAAACCCGCCGTCAATCTTGATGAAATCGACCGGCAGATTCTTCAGGTAGGCAAACGAAGACATGCCTGCGCCGAAATCATCCAGCGCAAAGCGGTAACCGACGTTCCTTAACTCCTCGATAAAGTGCGCAGCCTTGGCAAAATTCGCGATGGCGCTGGTCTCGGTAATTTCAAAACAGATGTCTTGCGGCGCAATGTCGTATTTCAGGCGCTGTTCCTGCACAAAATTGAGAAAATCGTTATCCCCGACACTGGCGCCCGACAAATTGATGGCGCAGCTCTGGATTTCCCGGCCGCCCCCTTCCAGATGCATTTGCGCCAACGTGGCAAATACCGTAGAGACCACCCAGCGATCAATCGCGGGCATCAGGTTGTAGCGCTCAGCGGCGGGAATGAACACCATCGGCAGCACCAGATTGTTGTCCTTGTCTAGCATGCGCAGCAGGATTTCAAAATGCGAGCCATGCCTGGATGGCTTGCCCAAAGCGACAATTTCTTGTGAGAACAGGCAAAATCTGTCTTTGGCTAACGCTTCATTGATACGGGTTATCCATTCCATCTCACCGTGCCGTATTGACAATTCACTGTCATCCAGGCGGTATTCATGTACTCGGTTGCGACCCTTTTCCTTGGCCAGGTAACAGGCGGCGTCGACCGCGCTCATGATCTGGCCCAGTGTATGCATTTCTCCCGCCAGATTAATCAGTCCGATACTGACCCCGATGGTGAATGGCTTGTTGGCCCAGACGAACTGAAAATCGGCAACCGTCTGCCGCAGCCCTTCCGCAACCCCCAGCGAATATTCAACCGGACAATTTTCCAGCAATACGCCGAACTCGTCGCCACCCAGACGCGCGATGGTATCGGTATCGCGCAAGCGCTGCTTCAGCAATACGCTGATTTGCCGGATCAGTTCGTCGCCGGCGGCATGCCCGCAAGTATCGTTGACTACCTTGAACTGATCCAGATCGAGATACAACACCGCGTGCTGGCGTTGCTGATCGCGCGAAGTAATCATCGCCACCGTCAGGCGGCGCTCGAATTCGCGCCGGTTGATGAGCCCGGTCAGTTCGTCGTGACTGGCCTGATACGACAGCTGGGCCGCGTATTCGCGCTCCTTGCTGACGTCATGCAAAACCAGCACGGTGCCGATGGTTTCGCCGCTCAGGTTGCGTATCGGCTCGGACGACAGATTGACCGCCACTTCGCTGCCATCATTGCAAACCAACAACAAATTGGTTTCACGGTCGATCGGATTGCTATTGTCGAGAATCTGATCGATCAGATTCGGAATCCGCTTGCCAGAGGCCTCGCCTACCAGGTTCAGGATTTTTGCCAGCGGCAAGCCGCGTGCCGACGCCAGCGTCCATCGGGTCAATATTTCTGCTGTCGGATTAAGATATTCAACCAGGCCATCGGTGCCCAGCGTAATTACCGCCTCGCCTATCGATTCCAGCGTGACCTGGGCGCGCTCCTTGGCGGCATACAGTTGTTCTTCGGACCGTTTGCGGGCGGTGATATCGGTAAACGAACCTGCCATGCGCACCGGCTGGCCGGAGGCATCGCTGGTGGACTGTGCGCATGAGCGCACCCAGCGTAACTCGCCCGATTTGGTGACGATTCGGAACTCGATGTCGCACGGGGAGTTATCGTACAGATGAAAATTCAGTTTTGCCCGTACCGAAGCCAGATCCGATGGATAAATACAGTTAAGGAACTGTATCGGAGTCGGCTCGCCATCATCCAGCGTGTAACCCAGAAATTCCGTCAGGCGTGGCGAATAGTAGATGTTGTCAGCCTGGATATCCCAGTCCCACAAACCATCGTTACTGCCTAGCATCGCAAGATGCAGGCGTTCCTGGCTGATCTTCAGCGCCTCTTCGAACGCGTCGCTCTTGGTCAGGATGTAGCGTGCGAACCAGCTACTGAAAATCATCAGCCCAATGGCAATCGTCAATATCGCAAACAGCAGCAGGCGCTCGGCCTGTCGTGAAGATTCCCCCAGGCTGGCCGAAAAACGTAACTCTAAAGGCGTGAGACGGGCGTCTATGTCGCGAATACGGGCAATACTGTCCGTCAGCGTCGATGACTCGGGATTGCCGGCAGCGATCACGGCATGCAAACGACCGGCCTCCACATTCAGATCTTCAATCAGCTCGTTGCCAGCCTGCCAGGTGGTCAGCGGTTCTTCCAGCAGGCTGAAATTCCTGAAGTTACGATACAGGCTGATGATGCCGTCGATGTCACCGGGATGATTGCCACCGTCCAGAAAACCCTGGCGTGCCACTTGCAGATCCGGCTCGGATTTGTCTAGCTCATCTCTGGCGCGACGATCGCCCATGGGCACCGCCAGCGCCTGCAGCACCTTCTGGTAGTCAGCCTCGGCTTGGGTATTCGCATATTGATTCAGATGGAATACGGCCTCCTTCTGCGCCTTCGACCACAAGCTCTCACCGCCGACCAACGCCCGCACCGAAGACAGGATATTCATGCTGAATATCAGCAACCCTACCATCAAGAGCACAATCGCCAGGAAAGGCAAAGTCACCTTGATCCAGCGCACACTGCCATCCATAGTCCAAAATTTCTTCAATCGCTGCCTCACAAAATCTCGCTGATGAATTTGCACAGTCAGAAACCCATAGCGTATTTGCAGAAAATTGCGAAAAAACGACACTACTTGAATCCAGGCACCGAATGCCCCATCATACGACCAATAATTTCCAAATTGCAAGTTCGTTGACGAGGAATAAAATATTGCCTTGTTTATGTCTGCAAACTGTGTCTCTGCAAACCGTTGGATACGACAGCCGGCAACGCCTGCCTTGAGGCAAAAGTCGCCATTGATACCGATATCATGAATTGGCAAAAACAGCGGTAAAACAGCCACAAAAACAACGGCAAAAAATTGTCTGAACGTTACCGAATTTACCCGCAACTGCCGTGCTACCATCGCTGGTTTTCCGCCTTTCCGTTGACCTTTCTCACTTGCCTCATCCATGACCCAGTCTTTGCACGTTGACATCGCAGCCGCCAGCAGTTTTCCTATTCACCCCGACATTTTGCACGGGCCGGCTCAGGCTGAGTTGATTCGCGATGAGGTGCTGACAGATCTGCTGGAGGCTACCGCCGCGCGCGTACCAAATCAGATCGCTTTGATTTTTGGCGAGCGCCAGCTGAGTTATCGGGAACTCAGCCAGCGTGCCGACTTGGTGGCTTCACGTCTGATCGCTGCCGGCGTGGGACCTGGCCAGATCGTCGGACTGTGGCTGCCGCGTGGCATCGACCTGCTGATCATGCAAGCCGGCATCGCCAAGGCAGGCGCCGCCTGGCTGCCGCTGGATGCGGACACCCCGGTGGAACGCATCGCAGTCTGCCTGGAAGACGCGCAATCGCCAGGGATTGTCAGTTGCCGGCAATTTGCCGTACGCCTGGAGCCGGATCAGCTCGGATGCCAGGTCTGGACCGCCGAGCAGTTGCTGGCGCCGGCCGACGCACCGCTGCAACGCCGTCAAAACGTGCAGCGCAGCGATCCGGCTTATGTCATCTACACATCAGGTTCGACCGGCAAGCCGAAAGGTATCGCTATCACCCAGGGCGCGATCTGTCATTTCCTGCGCAGTGAAAACGCCGTGTTGGGCGTCACCGGCAGCGATCGCGTCTATCAAGGGTTTTCGGTAGCGTTCGACATGTCGTTCGAAGAAATCTGGATCAGTTACCTGGTCGGCGCCACGCTCTGGATCGCTCCCAAGGAACTGGCGTCCGATCCCGAAGCCTTGCCGCTGGCGCTTGCCGCAAACGGCGTTACCGTATTACATGCGGTACCGACCTTGCTGGCGCTGTTCAATCAGGATGTGCCGAGCTTGCGCATCATCAATCTCGGCGGCGAAATGTGTCCGGAAGCATTGGTCACGCGCTGGGCAAAACCTGAATCCGGCCGCCATATATTCAATACCTACGGCCCCACCGAAGCAACGGTATCGGCCAGCCTGGCGGAATTACATGCCAATGAAGCAGTAACCATCGGCCGCCCTTTGCCCAATTACGGCTTGCTGGTGATCAATCCAGCCGTAGAAAATGGCCTGCTCCTGCTGCCGCGCGGTGAAGTCGGCGAATTGTGCATTACCGGCCCCGGCGTTGCCGAAGGTTATCTGGGACGCCCCGAACTGACCGCCGAGAAATTCCTGGCAAATCCGTGGTCGAGCGGCAGCCATGACCGTCGCCTGTACCGTACCGGCGACCTGGCGCGGATCGAAGCAGACGGCCGGGTTCAATGCCTGGGTCGTACCGACGACCAGGTGAAGATTCGCGGCTTTCGGGTCGAACTGGGTGAAATCGAAGAAGTGCTGGCGCGTCAGCCGGGCGTTGGGACGGTGGCGGTAGTGTTGCGCCAGGAAGACGGCATCGACCAGCTGATTGCGTTCATCGTGCCCGAAAGCGGATCCGAAGTCGCGCCTGCAGTGCTGCGGAGTGCTTTGGCCGAACGCCTGCCGCCCTACATGGTGCCGGGTTTCTTTGAGCCTATGCAGGAGATGCCGCGCCTGACTTCCGGCAAAATCGACCGCAAAACGCTGAAAGCGAGGCCTTTGGCCGCGATTAGTGTCGGCCACGCCGGACTTGATTCGGACACGCCCGAAACGCCAGCCGAAATAGCGCTGTTCGCCGCGCTGAACAAACTGTTCCCGGGCCAGCCTATCCAGCGCAGCGCCGATTTTTTCAACGATCTCGGCGGTCATTCGCTGTTCGCGGCCAAACTCGCCTCCGCACTGCGCGCCAATCCCGATTTCGCCCATGTGACAGTGCGCGACATTTACATGAATCGCACCGTCGGCCGCATCGCTCAGGTATTGGCGGTAGCGCCGGTCGCCGGTATCGCAGTCGACACCAGCTGGGCCGCGCCGTCGGATCTGAAACGTTGGGTCTGCGGCGCCGCGCAAGCAGCCGCCGTGCCGTGGCTGGTGGCAATGCGCATGATGCAATGGCTGGCGCCGTTTTTTACCTACCACTTCTTCACCGGCGATCCGGGTGACTCCATCACCTTGGCGATCGTGGTGTCGGTCGGTGTGTTCTTGCTGGCTACCTTGTTTGAATTCGCCATCGCGATTGCCGCAAAATGGCTGATTGCCGGACGCCTGAAAGCCGGCCGTTACCCGCTCTGGGGCCTCACCTACTACCGCTGGTGGCTGGCCGACCGCCTGATCGAGGCAGCGCCGGCTTACCTGCTGAGCGGCTCGACCTTGTATAGCTGGTGGTTGAGAGCGCTCGGTGCGCGCATCGGTTCCGAAGTCATCATCGGTTCCATGACTTTGCGCGCGCACGATTTGCTCACCATAGAGGATGGCGTGAGCATCGGCAATGCCGTCAATTTTGAAAATGCCCGCGTCGAACATGGCGAACTGTGGCTCGGACCGATCACATTGCAGCGTGAAAGCTGTATCGGTTCCTATGTCGTCATGGAAGGCAACACAGATGTCGGCGCCTTCGGCCATGTGGAGGGTCAGAGCGCCATCAGCGAAGGCCAGGCGGTGCCGGCCGGCCGCATCTGGACCGGCTCGCCGGCGCGCGATGTCGGCGCTTTCGACAAGGCCTCCAAGCCGCCGCGGCCGCCGGTAACGTACAGGCGTCAGCTGGGCGAATCGATATTTTTCCTGTTCGGCGCTTTCCTGATCACCACCTTGTTCTTCATGCCGGTGTTCCCCAGCTTCATCCTGATCGACTGGCTCGACGATACCGATCGTTTCCCGTGGCTGCAAAGTAACGGCAATGTGGCGTTTCAGCTGACCAAATATTTCATCATGGCTTTCCCTGCCACAGCCGTGCTGATCGTATGCACAGCTTTGCTCTCGGCCGGGATTCGCTGGAGCTTGCTGCCGCGCATGCGAGCCGGCAGCTGGCCGGTGCGCAGCAATATCTATTGCAGCAAATGGCTGGTCAACCAGATCCAGGAATCCAGCCTGAGTGTGCTGCATGGCGTGTATGCGACCGTCTACGCGCCGCTCTGGTATCGCCTGCTGGGCGCGAAAGTAGGCCGCCATGCCGAAATTTCGACTGCTCTCGGCGTAGTGCCTGACATGCTGACCCTGGGCGACGACACTTTCATCGCCGACGCTGTGCTGCTGGGCGATGAACAAATCGACGGCGGCTGGATGACCATGAAGCCAACCATCATCTCGCGCCGCAGTTTTGTCGGTAACGGTGCCTACGTGCCTGACGGCAGCATCCTGCCGGAAAACGTGTTGATCGGCGTCCATTCCCGTACTCCGGATAACCACCGCATGCAGCCAGGCGACACCTGGCTCGGCTCGCCGCCGATCAACCTGCCGGCACGTGAGCAAACCAGCGGCTTCCCCGAACATTTGACGTTCCGGCCATCGCGCCGGCGCCGCCTGGGCCGCTCATTGGTGGAAGGTTTCCGTATCGTTTCGCCGCATGCGATCGTGATCGCGGTCGGTTATACCGTGGTGCTGAACCTGATGCCTTTGGCTGGCGCCGGCCAGTGGGGTGAAGTGATCTCCCTGCTCACCTCTGCCGGGCTGCTGTACGGTATCGGCACTTTCATCTTTATCGCCGCGCTGAAATGGCTGCTGATCGGACGCTACAAGAAGTGCAGTATCCCGATGTGGACGCCGTTCGTCTGGCTCTCGGAAGGCGTTACCAATCTGTATGAAGGGATTGCGATACCGAATTTCATGAACTACCTGCGCGGCACACCGTGGCTGCCGCTGGCCTTGAATGTGCTGGGCTGCCGTATCGGCCGCGGCGTTTACATGAATACCACCGACATCACCGAGTTCGATTGCGTCACCATCGGCGATTACAGCGAACTGAATGCCCAGGCTTGCCCGCAGACCCATTTGTTCGAAGACCGGGTCATGAAGATCGACCACGTCAACATCGGCAGCCGGGTCTACATGGGACCGCGCAGCTTCGTGCTGTATGGCGCAGTGGTCAACGACAACGCCAAGCTGGGCGCACTGACGCTGGTCATGAAAGGCGAATCGATTCCAGCGGCCACCAACTGGCGCGGCTGCCCGGCAGCGCCGGCAAAGAACTGATCAAAGTCACGGCGATATCGAATTTGTAGGGTGGGCACGTATGCCCACGCGGTACATCAACCATTTGATGAGTGAATTCCGCGTGAGCAGAAAAACCTGCCCACCCTACCTGACTGATCAAAATCAGGATTAGCATCAGGAAGGTGTCTGCTCACGCTCGCGCAGCAACCGCTCCAACAGGCGGTCACGCGCATGGCGCCGGCGCTCCAGCTTGTCGGCCTCCTCGCCCAGGGCGCGGAACAGGCTGGCGCACATGATCAGCATGATGATCATGAACGGCAAGGCGATCACGATCGAGGTCGTCTGCAAGCCTTTCAAGCCCCCGGCCATCAGCAGCACCGCTGCAATCAGCGCGGTCAACACGCCCCATGCCAGCTTGATCCTGGCTGACGGCGCCGGATTACCCTGGCTGGTCATCATGCCCAGCACGAAGGTGGCGGAGTCGGCTGAGGTAACGAAAAACACCGAGACCAGGATAATTGCGATCAACGAAGTCAGCGTACTCCACGGCAGATGCTGGAGCAGCGCGAACAACGCCAGCGAACTGTCCTGCTTGACGATCTCGACCAGTGGCAAGTGCTCGAACATGATGCCATGCAGTGCAGCGCCGCCAAACGTGGCGAACCACAAGAAACTGATCAGTGATGGCACCAGCAGCACGCCGGTAACGAACTCGCGGATGGTGCGGCCGCGCGATATACGAGCGATGAAGGTACCGACGAACGGCGCCCAGGTGACCCACCAGGCCCAGTAGAACAAGGTCCAGTCGGCGATCCAGGTGTCTTTGGAAAATGGCGTCATGCGCATGCTCATGCTGATCAGGCTGTCCAGGTAGTCGCCCAGCGTGGTGGTTAGCGCATCCATGATGAACAGCGTCGGTCCCAGCACCAGCACGAACAGCATCAGCAGCAATGCCAGCACCATATTGATGTTACTGAGGATTTTCACGCCGCGATCCAGCCCGCTCAGGGAAGACGCCAGGTACAAGCCGGCAGCCACCGCAATCACTGTCAACTGCAAGGCCAGCCCATTCGGCAGGCCGAATACCGTGTGCAAGCCGCTGCTGATTTGCAGCGTGCCGAAACCGAGCGAAGTGGCGACACCGATCGCGGTCGCCAGCACTGCCAGGATATCGATAGCCTTGCCCAGCGTACCTTGCGCATACTTGCCGATCAGCGGCTCGAAAGTGGTACTCATCAACATCGGGCGATTGCGGTTGAACTGGAAAAATGCCAGCGCCAGCGCCACCACGCAATACGCAGCCCACGGATGCAAGCCCCAATGGAAAAAAGCATAACGCAAACCTAGCCGTGCCGCCTCGGGGCCACCGGCAGGGCCGCTAGGCGGTGTCGCAAAATGAGAAACCGGTTCCGCCACGCCCCAGAACACCAGCCCTATGCCCATGCCAGCGGCAAACAACATGGCAAACCAGCTATGGCGGCTGAAATCCGGTTCGGCATCCTCTCCCCCCAGCCGAATCGCGCCAAAACGGCCGAACGCAAGATAGAGCGCAAACACCAGGAAACCGAACATCGACAACAGGTAGAACCAGCCGAAATTGGCGATGGTGCCGCCCAGTGCGGACTGCATCAGTGCAGCCATGCTGAGCGGTGACAGTGCGCCCCAGAGGACGAACAGAGAGACCAGCAAAAGTGAAACGATTAATACCATTGAGGAGGCCCAAGGTTGTTATTGTTTTCACATGATACGGCAATCATTTTATCTAAAACAACAAATAGTATGGCAGAAGCTGCGCCAAACATAATTGCTGGAACTCATACACACAGGAATTGACACTGAGTCATACTGAGCCGCATTGAGTTTTTGCTCTGGAAAAAGAAAAAAAACCACATAAACATTGATGTTTATGCGGTTTCTCTTTACTTCCAACACCAGTTACCTGGTGCCCACGGAGGGACTCGAACCCCCACACCTTGCGGCACATGGACCTGAACCATGCGCGTCTACCAATTCCGCCACGTGGGCCGTAATGCGAAGCCCAGTAAGGCTCACTGCAATTCCGAAGACCGAATAATACGTGCATTTGATAGTTTCGGTCAATCGAAGTTTGCGATTTTATGCAATTAATTGTCGTACTTCATGGCTGGCGTCGCAAATTCGGCTGCGGATCAGCGCTGCAGCATCCATTCGTGCGCCGGATCGTTCATGAAATGCCATTCGCGCCGGGGGCCGGCCATCACGTTCAGGTAATAACTATCGTAGCCATGCGGCGCCACCACCGGGTGATATCCCCGCGGCACCATGACCACATCGTGATTTTCCACCGCCATCGATTCGTCCAGCGAACGATCGTCGGTATACACGCGCTGGAAAGCAAAGCCTTGCGGCGGATTCAAGCGATGATAATAGGTCTCTTCGAGAAAACTCTCTTGCGGCAGATTATCGGTATCGTGCTTGTGCGGCGGATAGCTCGATGAATGGCCGCCCGGCGTCACCACCTCCACCACCAGCAAATGATCGGCCGGCTCGGTTTGCGGCAGGATATCACACACATAACGCGTATTGCTGCCCTGCCCACGCACCGAGCGCTTTGCCATTCCTGGTTCTATCAGACGCGCACTCAGGTCACCATGGCCGGGAGCGCTGCAGACGGCAATTTCAGCATCGCCGTGCGCGCTGACGGCGACGGCATGGCCGTGCGGCACATACACCGCGTATGGCGAACTTTGATCAAACACGCTTTGACGTTCACCGATTTCTTTCCATGCATGATCGCCAGCCTGCACGCTGACCACCCCGCGCAGCACCACGATACATATCTCGCGGTCAGCCGTATCGAAACGAATCTTCTCTGTTGCCGCAAGCCGATATGCGGCAAAGCCGACAAAACGCCAGTTCGCCGATTGCGGCGTAACGCTGACGATTTCCCGCCCTTGCGCGCGACCTTTGACGAGCAGACTCATGCTGCCTCCGCATTGTCGACATTATCGATCTTGCTACCGGCCTCGATGGCGCTCACCAGGTCAGCCAAATGACGATAACCCATCTCGGCATATTGAAAGCTTGGGGCGACAGCCGGATCCTGCTCCGCCTCAACCACCAGCCAGCCGGCATAGCCATGCCGATATAACAGCCTCAGTAGTCCTTCAAAATCGATGGTGCCGTCGCCCGGCACGGTAAAAGCGCCATTGATCACCGCCTGCAGGAAACTCCAGTTACCGTTGCGCGCCATCTTCACCACCGCCGGCCGCACGTCCTTGCAATGGACGTGGCAGACGCGTTTGATATGCTGCTCCAGCACCTTCAGAGGATCGCCGCCGGCAAACGTAATGTGGCCGCTGTCGAACAACAAGCCGACTTCATCGCCGCTCAATGCCATCAGCCGCTCGACATCGGCCGGTGTTTCAACATAGGCGCCCATGTGATGGTGATAAGCCAGGCGCACGCCGTGCGATAACGTAAAGCGCGCAAAGGCTGTCAGCTTGTCGGCGTATTGCTGCCATTCCAGATCGGTCAAGAACCGCGGACGCTTGTACAAGGGATCCGGCCGGCCCTGGATGGCATTGGCGACTTCGCCGTACACCATGACTTTGGCGCCGTTTTCCGCCAACAACCGCAGATGCGGGCCGACAGCGGCAAGTTCATCCTCGACCGAACCAGTCGCCAGGCGGCCGGAATACCAGCCTGAGATACATTCGAGTTGATATTTACCGAGCACTGCGGCCAGCGCCGCCGGTTCCTTCGGAAATTTGTTGCCCAGCTCGAAGCCGCGATAACCGATTTGCGCGCCCTCGGCCAGCGCCACTTCCAGCGGCGTCTCGCCGCCCAGCGATGGCAAGTCATCGTTCATCCAGGAAATCGGATTAATGCCGATCTTTACGTTAAATGTCATGGTCTCTCTCGCAATGTTCGCACTTTGTTCACACTTTTTGATTGTGGCGGGCTTCTTCGTATTCGGCTCTTGCCGTTTGCACCTGCTGCCGCTGCGACACCTCCGGTACCGCTACCTCCCACCAGCAACCACCCTCTTCAGTGGTGCGCGTGGGATCGGTATCGATACATACCAGATAGGTGCGATCGGCCGCACGTGCCCGTTGCAATGCCGCTTCCAGCTGGGCGATGGTCTTGACGTTCTCTGCCAATGCGCCAAGTGATTTTGCATGGGCGGCAAAATCGATGGCCGGCGCGCCGTGCTGACCTTGCAGGCAATCTTCAAGCATGTTGTTGAATGGCGCGCCACCGCACGCCTGTTGCAGGCGGTTGATGCAACCGTAGCCGCGGTTATCCAGCACCACGATGATCAATTTCTTATCCAGCATGACCGATGTGGCGATCTCCGAATTCATCATCAGGTAACTGCCGTCGCCCACCATCACGATTACGTCACGGTCCGGCTGCGCCATCTTGACACCGAGGCCGCCGGCAATTTCGTAACCCATGCAGGAGTAGCCGTACTCGACGTGATAGCCGCCGGGGGTAGAGGTGCGCCACAGTTTGTGCAGCTCGGCCGGTAAAGTACCGGCGGCACAGACTACGATGTCGTGCACGGTAGAATCGATGCTGGAGCGCTGCACAGCGCCGATCACCTCGCCGTCATAGGGCAGCGCCGGTGCTTCAATTTCACGTCTGCCGGTAATTTTGTCGACGGTAGCACGCCACGAGTTGGCCTGTTCCAGCGCCAACGCGTGCCAGGCCGTGCTGGCGCGCCAGTCTTTCAAGCCTTGCGACAAAGCAGCCAGGCCTAAACGCGCATCGGATAACATCGGCGTTGCCTGCCATTTGAGAGCATCGACCGCATTGACATTGATGCTGAGCAGTTTCGCCTGGCCGAACAGAGAGTGCGAGCCGGTGGTGAAGTCTTGCAGACGCGTGCCCACCGCAATCACGACATCAGCCTTTCGCGCCAAGGTATTCGCCGCCGGCGAGCCGGTCACGCCGAGCGCGCCCACCTGCAAGGGGTGACGCCAGGCCAAGGCGCTTTTCCCTGCCTGCGTTTCCGCCACCGGCACCGCATGTTTTTCGGCAAAACTACGCAGCGCTTCGGTCGCCTCGCCATACAGGACGCCGCCACCGGCTATGATCAAAGGTTGTTTGGCATTTTTCAATAATTCGAGTGCCGCCTGCAACTCGTCCGCTGCCGGTCCCTGCGCGCGGAATTTCACCGCTTTCGGCGCAAAAAAATCGACCGGATAATCGTAGGCCATGGTTTGCACGTCTTGCGGCAAGGCCAATGTCACCGGGCCGCATTGGGCGGCATCGGTCAACACCTGGATCGCCCGCGGCAACGCTGTCAGCAACTGCTCCGGATAGTAGATACGGTCAAAATAACGAGAAAGAGGCTTGAACGCATCGTTGGCGGAAACCCCGCCATCCTGGAAATTTTCCACCTGCTGCAATACCGGGTCCGGACGTCGCGAGACAAAGATATCGCCCGGCAGCAGCAACACCGGCAGGCGGTTCACGTGGGCCAGCGCAGCAGCGGTCAACAGATTGGTGGCGCCCGGCCCGATCGAACTGGTGACGGCCATCATGCGTCGGCGCATATGAGTTTTGGCATAGGCGATTGCTGCGTGCGCCATGGCTTGCTCGTTGTGCGCGCGATAAGTCGGCAATTGTTCCCGGTGCTGATACAAAGCCTCGCCCAGGCCGGCCACATTGCCGTGGCCGAAAATCGAGAACACGCCGCCAAACAAAGGCACATCGTTACCTGCCTCCACCGTATCGACGCGCAAGGCCGCCAGATAGCGCACCAGCGCTTGCGCCATGGTCAGGCGTATGGTTTTGGCTGCACTCATGCTGCGCGCTCCGCTGTGTTGGGTTGATCTTCACTGCGGCTGGCTTGCCACACACCGATAAGCTGCTCGAAAGTCGTCCGCACCTGCTGGATCAGCGTAGCATCATCTATCTGCCCTTGCAGCCAGCGCTTGGACGGCTCATGGAAAATCGTCCGTCCAACCATGAAACCGCGGCAGGTCTTGCTGTGGCGCGAGGCGCGAAAGCCGGCCGCAAGTTCTTCCACCGGCGCCGCCAAGCCCAGCAATACCACTCCGCGGCAATAAGGATCGCGCTCGGCAATCAGGCGGTCGATCGCATCCCATTGCGGCGCCGACATCGACTCCAGCTTCCACCACTCCGGATAAATGCCCAGGTTGTACAAGCGCTTGATGCCGCGCAACACGGTGTCGTCAGCCTTCGGCAACTCCTTGGGCGGGATGATCTCCAGTAGCAATTCGTGACCGCTGACCTGCACCGCGTCATACAGGCTGCGAATCTGCGCCTCCTGTTCCAGTCGTTTGTCGATCGCATCGTCCGGATGAAACTGCACCAGGCACTTGACCACATGTTCCTTGGGCCAGCTCAGCAGATGCGAACCTATCGAGCGGCCGTAGTCGAATTCCAGCGGATTCGAGAGCGGTAACTCGACCGCATGGCCAACCCACCAACCGCGCCCGGTAGCGGCGTTCAGCGCATCCTGGCCGTAACGATCATCAGACAAGATGCCAATCTTGCCTTGCAAGCCCAGCGCCTGTTCGGTAGCCGCAACGGCTTGCACCAGCAACTGCTTGAGCTGCGGCAAACGCGCTTCACCTACGCCTGATTCACGTGCCAATTCAAAGAACTGGTTGCGATGATCGAAAGCAAATACGTTGACTTCATCCCAGTTTTTACGCGGCACGGTAACCCTATGCAAACGCTGCAAATGTGCATCCTGGTCCGGCCGCTGCATGCGCTCGGCATGCTCCAGGAAATACGCCAGTTCGACCGGTGTCGGCATCGCCGGCGCGCATGCATGGCGCGACACTACCAAGGCTCCACAAGCATTGGCGTAGCGGCAGCAGCTTTCATCGTCTTCGCCGTTCAGCCAGCCTTTCAGAAAGCCCGACAGGAAGGCATCGCCTGCACCCAGAACGTTGAGCACCGCGACTTGTACACCTTTATAGTTGAACCCGTCATCCAGCGATTTCGGAATCGCGCCATGGATTACGGTACAGCCTAGCGGACCGCGCTTAACCACCAGCGAAGCGTGGCTGGCTGCGCGCACTGCCTGCAGGGAAGCGATGATGTCCCGGCCGCCGCCCGCAATCATGAATTCTTCCTCGGTACCGACCACCAGGTCGAATTTCGGCAAGATCCCTTGCAGATGCGCGGTTACGCCATCGTTGGCGATAAAGCGCGTCTCGCCGTCGCCTTTTTGCGTCAGGCCCCACAGTACCGGCCGGTAGTCGATATCAAGTACCGTGCGAACGTTGTTGCGACGCGCGTACTCCAGCGCCAGGCTGCTGCTGCGATGCACCTGTTGCGTGGAAAAATGAGTGCCGGTAATCAGCAACGCCTTGCTGGAAGCGATGAAAGCCTCATCGATATCCTCTTCGGCCAGCGCCATGTCGGCACAGTTGTCGCGATAAAAAATCAAGGGAAACGTATCTTTGTCCTTCAAGCCCAGCATCACCAGCGCAGTCAGTCGCTCTGGATCGATCCTGATCTGGCTGACATCGCAACCCTCTGCCGCCAGAGCAGCCGTCAAAAACTGGCCATTATGCTCATTGCCAACCCGTGCCAGCATCGCCGATTTCAATCCCAGCCTGGCACAGCCGAAGGCGATATTCGCGGAAGATCCGCCCAGATATTTGGCAAAACTGCTGACATCCGACAGCGGCGCGCCGATTTGCTGCGCGTACAGATCCACCGCGAGACGGCCGATACATACCACGTCGAGCTTGCGGCCCGGTGCGAAGGTGTTGTTGGTGTGTTGCATGAGTGCGTCCTTAATTTAAACTTTTGATGCTTAAACTTTTGATGCTTAAACTTTTGATGCTTGATCTTAGGTGCTTGAACTTGGATGCATAGATAGTGCCCCAGGCCTAGACCTGTATTCCTTCAAGCTGATTCATCAGCGTCTGCATTTCCGCGCCGCCCGCCATCATGTCCAGCACTTCATCCTTGCTGACAGTGTCCTTGGTGAAAGTGCCCATCGATTTGCCGCGATTGAGCAAGGTGAAGGAATCGCCGATCGGATACGCGTGATGCACATTGTGGGTAATGAAAATCACCGAAATTCCGCGCTCACGCGCCTTGTGGATCAGCTTCAGCACATTGAACGATTGCTTGACGCCCAGCGCCGCAGTGGGCTCGTCGAGAATCAGGACCCGGGCGCCGAAATGAATCGCCCGGGCAATCGCCAGGCATTGTTTTTCACCACCGGACATGGTGCCGATCGCATGGTGCGGATCGCGCACCATGATGCCCATTTCCGCCAGTTTTTCACGCGCCGTCTCGGCCGCATAGTTGATGTCCATGACGGTGATGCCGAACACCTTCTTTGTCGGCTCACGGCCCATGAAGAAATTGCGCGCCACCGACAGCAGCGGCACCAGCGCCAGATCCTGGTAGACGGTAGCCACGCCTACATCCAGCGCCTCTTTCGGAGAATTGAAAGAGACCGGCTTGCCGTCGACCAGGTATTGCCCTTCGGATGGTTTGTGCACCCCGGCCAGCGTCTTGATCAGGGTCGACTTGCCGGCGCCGTTATCGCCCAACAGGCAATGTACTTCCCCTTTTTTCAAGCGCAAGGTGACATTTTGCAAAGCAATCACCGAACCGAAATACTTGCTGACGTTTTCTAGAGCCAGAATAGTGTCACTCATGATTACCTCGCCTCCGTCACGCGGCGACGGACATAATTGTTGAACAGTACAGCCACCAGCAGCATCACGCCGAGGAACACCCGGAACCAGTCTGAATTGAGATTGGTGTATGTGATGCCGATCTGCACCACGCCAAAGATCAAGGCGCCGAAGCAAGCGCCGATCACTGAACCGTAGCCGCCGGTCAGCAAAGCGCCGCCGATCACTGCGGCGATGATGGCTTCAAATTCCTTTTGCAAGCCACGATCGGCCGCAGCCGAGCCGACGTCGGCCACCTGCAATACGGCGAACAGGCAGGCGCAGAAAGCGGTAAACACAAACAGCATGGTCTTGACCCGCTTCACCGGCACGCCGACGTTCTTGGCGGCATTGGCGTCGCCGCCGACGGCGAAGATCCAGTTGCCGAAACGGGTCCGTGCCAGGACAAAACTTGCAACCAGCGCCAGCACCAGCCACCAGATGATGACCTTGGGGATTCCGGCTACCAGCGGCTGGCCGTTGTCCGTGGTGGCGATCCAGCCGTGGCTGGCCATCCAGTGGAACAGCCCGCTGCCGAGATTGCCGGTGAACAGCCAGTTGCCAAGCCAGTCATGCGCGGCCAGGTCGCCAACGCCGCTGACAATAGTACGGTTGGCGAACATGATCGAGAGCGCCAGCGTCAAGCCGCGCAAGATGAACATGAACGCCAGCGTGACGATGAACGAAGGCAGCCTGGTCTTGACCACCAGGTAGCCGTTGAGCCAGCCCAAGGCCATGGAACCGGCAAATGCGAACAGGACAGCCAGCCAGAACGGCCAGTGAAAATAGACGGTAGGAATTGCCACCATCATGCCGGCAAAGCCGATCATCGAACCCATCGACAAATCGAACTCGCCGGCAATCATCAATACGCAGGCGCCGATCGAAATCAGGCCCAGGTAGGCCGCTACCTGCATCCAGTTGACTACGCCATCCAGATTGAACATGCCGGAATCGCCGGCGGCAAAACCGAATACGATAAACACCAGGATGGCGCCTGCCAGCGAGGCAAACTCGGGGCGCCCGAGGAAGCGCTTGAGTGAACCCTCCTTGCGAACCCGCTCGTCTTTCGGAGCGATATTCTGCTGCGCTGGGCTATTGCCGTCGGCACCTAGCTTGTCAGCGTGCGCACTGCTTGAATTCATGACTGTATCTCCTGCTGTGTTGGCCATTGATTGATTCTAAGGCTGCGAATCTCAGACTGGCTGCTGTATGGGGTGGCGCGAGATCCTGCGGACGTAGTCGAACCCGGGTGAATCGCTCTCCCTGGATTTCAACCTGGCTGCCCGTAATATCGTTGCGGGCAGCCGCTGGTGTCACAAAATACTTGTCACAAAATGTATGTGACGAAAGTCGCTGGATCAGCGATATTGGCCGGCGTATTTCAACACTTTATCGAGATTGTCTTTGGTAATGTAACCAGGGCCGGAGCTGATATGACGCGGGCCGTAAAGAGGCGCCAGGCCATATTCGGCCAGTCGTGCCTGGAATTTCGGATTGGCTTTCAGCTTGGCCTGGATGGCAGCGACATCGGTGATCTTGTCTTGCTTCATGATGGCCAGAACGGCAACCGGGATGTAACCCTGCAAATAGGGTTGCTGGTCGATCGCAAACTGTACCGAACCATCTTTGATACCCTTGGCGACTTCTTCAGACAGATCGAAAGTGGCGAACCACATCTTGCCCTTCAGGCCCATTTTTTGCAGAGCGCGCAGGCTTGGCGAAGCCGAATCGGGACCGAGCGCCAATACCGCTTGCGTACCGGGGTTATTCCGCAGATAAGCACTTACCTTGCTCTCGATACCGGTAGGATCCTGGCCGGCATCCAGCGTTGATTTTTTATAATCGACGCCTATCGCATCGGCAAAGCCACGGCAACGCTCGAAGGAAGACGGGTTGGTTGCATAGTGGTTAACGCACAGGAAGGATTTGATCCCTGCAGCCTTGGCTTTTTCACCTGCGCCATGGCCCGCATCGTATTCCGGCTGGCCGACATGCATGATGGCGCCGAGTTCTTCACTTTGCTTCTGGGTGCCGGAATTGATGGTCACCAGTGGAATTTTCTTGGCAGTGACGTTTTCCATGGCTTTTTTCAACACGCTGAAATCGGCAATGCTGGCGATCACGCCATCGTAGTGACGGGCTGCCGCCTGCTCGATCAGGCGCGACATGTCGGCCAGGTCGCCGTTCGGCGGATTGCGGTAATCGACAGTGACATTGAAATCTTCACCGGCCTGTTTGATGGCATTCTTGATGGTGTTCCACCAGGAATCGGAGTCCGGGGCATGGCTGATCAGAACGAATTTCTCATTTGCTGCATAACTACTGTTCATGGCGCCAAAGCCCATCGCCAGCGCCGTCACCATCAGGACCTTGGCCAGGCCCTTCCATCCGAGTCGTTGCATAGTTATCTCCGTTGTTGTTTTATTCATTACTGTCAGGCTGATCGCCCGGATCCGATAGCGTCATCGGTACTAAACAATAGAACAAGCGGATTCGATATGCAACGTTTTTTTCAATTAAATTTAATTTAGAATTTTATTTCCAACTATTGAATCGAATAGTTGAAATGTCTTTATAATTGCTTCACAACATAAAACATAAATTAGAAAGAACGCCATGGCAGATACACCGGCTGTCGACCAGTTGATGCTGCAAATCGCGGAACAATACGCAACGCTTTCGCGGCAGTTGAAGATCATTGCCACTTACGTAGAGCAGCATCGTAGCAGCCTGATGCTGGAAAGAATCAGCGATATCGCCGAGCACTGTCAGGTGCAGCCGTCCGCCATCGTGCGCTTTGCCAAGCAATTCGGCTTCAGCGGCTTTAGCGAGATGCAGGCGGTTTTCCGCGATGCTTATACGGCGCAGGCGATTCCGTCTCAGAACTATCAGCAACGCATCCGCAAGCTGATCGACGCCAAATCGACCCCGCTTACCAGCGGCTCGATGGCACGCGAATTTATCGCCGCCAGCCGCAGCGGCCTGGATGAATTATTGAGCGGCATGGACGACGTGCAGTTTGACGCAGCGGTAAAGTTGTTGCAGAAGGCTGAGAATATTTATGTAATCGGCGTGCGCCGCTCTTTCCCGATCGCCACCTATATCGTGTATGCATTGCAGCACACCAATAAGCGGGTGCACCTGCTGTCTGGCCTGGGTGGCATGATCCGCGAGCAGATCCGGAGCATAGGCAAGAATGACGTAGTAATCGCCATCAGCTTTACACCCTACGGCAAGGAAACCCAGGCTTGTGTCCGGCTGGCGCATCACCATCAGGCCAAGTCGCTGGTCATCACCGATAGTCAACTGAGTCCGCTGGCCAGGCATGCGTCGGTATTGCTGACCGTGAAAGAAGGCAGCGCCTTCGCCTTCCGCTCACTGACCAATGCGATGTGCCTGTGCCAGGCATTGTTTATCGCCTTGGCGTATAGGTTAGAGCTTAATGTGGAGGAAAGCGGCGCAATTGAGGGTTATGACGAGTAAATAGCAAGACAATTGCAATAGAATTCCCCCATCAAATGCTTTCATGCGCTTGGGACAGACTATGGCAGAACTTAAACAAATGATTGGCAAACGCGCTCAGCCGCGCAATGAAAAAACGAGACTTGCTTCGGGCGGCAGCGGAGGTTATGATGTTGACATGAATACAAGAATCGCCGAGCTTGAAGGATTTGCACTGGATACCCGTGATCGCCTTTCCCGCATAGAGGCAAGGCTGGATACGTGCGCCACAAAATCCGATGTCAAAGACCTTGAATCCACCATGCATAAGGAATTGCATGGTTTGACCTGGAAGCTGATCGGTATTGCAGGAGTGCTGGTTTCCATGGTCTATTTCGTAGCAACTCAAGTAAAAACTTAAGCCCGATCTGCTTATGGCTCACAGGTCAAAGCTCACCGGTCAAAGCTCATAACATCACCGGCTGTTTTGACAGCAGCGATTCGCGCATGGCGATGCCGATGCGGGTTGCCTCGGTAGCATCATCGAGAGTCAACTCCAGCTTGCGCTGCTGACATATCGCATCCACGAAAGTACTGACTTCAGTCAGGAATGCATCCTCGAAACGCTCGAAGAAACTCGGCAGGCATTCGTTGCGGACGCCGTGAGCGTCGGCAATTTCCAGACGATTCTTGCGCGGGTTGCCGCCCACCGTCAAACGTCCCGCCGTGCCGGTGATTTCAGTCATGGTGTCATGCCCGTGCGGCATGGTGCGCGAGGCGTAAAAGGTCGCTATCCGGCCGTTGTCGAATTCACAGATGGCGACGCCATTATCGACGTCCTGAAACTGCTGCAAATCATGATGGATGGCCCGGGTACCGCTGGCGTAGACCTTGACCGGCTGCGGATTGCCGAGCAGCCAGCGCGCCAGATCGATGTCGTGCACACTGCAATCAAGGAATATGCCGCCACTGGTAGCCGCGAATTTAACGAAAAAGCCTTCCGGATCATACTGGTCGCAAGTCTGCGAATACACCATGAACGGCGAGCCGATCGCGCCTTGCCGGATTTTTTCGTAAGCATCCCGATAGCTGGCGTCGAAGCGGCGCACAAAACCAATCATCACCTTCAACTGCGGGTGCCGTGCGGCCTCGGCGCTGACCCGCCGGCAATCCTCCAGATCCAGCGACAAAGGCTTTTCGCAAAACACATGCTTGCCGGCTTGCAAGGCCTGGATGATTTGCTGCGGATGCAGGGATGTCGGCGTCACCAGGAACACCGCGTCCAGCCCGTCATGCGCCAGCATGGCTGCGTAATCGGCATATAGATGATGTACCTGAAGCGTGTCGCGCGCCCATGCGAGTTCTGCCGGCACCGGGCTGCACGCAGCGACCAGTTCGGCGCCGGCAACTCGCGACGCCAGGTTTTCGGCGTGACGCCGCCCTAACCTTCCCAGGCCGACTATGCCTACCTTCAAGATTGGAGCGCGACTCATTTTGCGAGCTCGATGGTGCGATTTTCACGCCACGACAGCGTTGCCGCCTCGGCCAGTTCCAGCGCTTTGACGCCGTCTTCAATCGTGGTGCGCACGGCAACCCGGTTGACTACCGCGTCAAAAAAATGGGCGATCTCGCGGGCATAGGCTGCGCGATAGCGCTCCAGGAAAAAATGTTCCGGCTTGTCCGAACTGACATTATGTGCGGTCGCAGCGGTCACTTCGGTCGGCTTGTGGTTTCCTGCCTGCAGCATGCCTTTGCTGCCTAATACTTCGAAGCGCTGATCGTAGCCATAGGCGGCGCGGCGGCTGGTATTGATCTGACACAGCCGGCCGCGGCGGGTGCGGATGGTGACTGCCGCGCAATCGATATCACCGGCCTCGGCAATCGCCGGATCGCTCAGGCAGCTGCCGGTGGCGGAGATGCTGACGGCCTCGTCTTCCAGTATCCAGCGGAAGATATCGAAATCATGGATCAGCATATCCTTGAAAATGCCGCCCGAACTTTTGATATAGGAAACCGGTGGCGCACCGGGATCGCGGCTAGTGACGATAAGCATTTCGGGATCGCCGATTTCCCCTGCGGCCAGGCGCGCCTTGAGGGCATCGAATGTCGGATCGAAGCGGCGCTGAAAGCCGATCATGCAAGTCACCCCGGCTTTCGCAACGGCGCTTGCGCATGCCTTGGCGCGCTCCAGCGTGAGGTCGACCGGTTTCTCGCAAAAAATCGCCTTGCCGGCTGCCGCTGCCCGCATGATCAGGTCGGCGTGGGTATCGGTGCTAGAGGCAATCAATACTGCACCTATGCCCGGATCGGCCAGAATGCCATCGATACCCGCTACCTGCGCACCGTGTTGCGTTGCCAGCTCTTGCGCGGCTTGCGCATTGATATCGCTGACGTATTTCAGATTGGCGCCAGGCTGCTGCACCAGGTTGCCCGCATGGATCTTGCCGATACGGCCGGCGCCGAATATTGCCACGTCAATCATGTCTGGTCTCCGTTCAGGGATATGGTTTTACTTTCGCTTTCTGCCATTGTAGGCATGAATTTTAAAAATAGAAACAATTTTCCGTTTATTTTTTTAATCGAATATTTTTTGCATGGCAGACAAGCGAACTTGCTTTTCAGCGCTGCGCTTCCGCAAGACGTAAAAAAAGCCTCGTTGTGCAAACAAACGAGGCTTCCAGTGAGGTTTCGTTGCAAAGCGCGCTCGATTATCTCGATACACCCTTCCTGCTCCAGGCTTCCAACTGATGTGGACGCAGACTGTCGTACTCTTCGAAAGGCTGGTGAATCCATGGATTGGTCGGCAGGTAATCGACGTAATAATCCGGCTTGAGCGAAGAACATGCCTTCCACCAGATTACCGCTGACTTCACCTCGGTCACCGGCGCATAGTTTTCTTTCAGGTGATGCAGAACCTTATCCAGCGTAACGCCGGAGTCAACCAGGTCATCGACCACCAGGACCCGGCCGGACAAAGCGCCACGGCTCATGGTGATGTGTTTGCCGATATCGAGTTCGCTGCGAACCGTGCCGGCATCTTCGCGGTAAGAGCTGGTCGACAAGATCGCCAGCGGCACATCGAAAATACGTGAAAACACGTCACCCGGACGCAAACCGCCGCGCGCCAGGCACAACACCTGGTCGAACTGCCATCCGGAGGCGTGGACATTCAATACCAGTTTTTCAATTATGCGGTGATATTCATCCCACGAGACCCATAGGTCTTTATCATCTGATTTGTTCATATTGCTCTTATTTTGCAATTATTTAAATGGGTGGCGCAATACGATCGTTTCTTCTCGGTCAGGACCGGTCGACACCATATCGATAGGCACGCCTACCAATTCTTCGATACGTTTGATGTAGGCACGGGCAGTGGCCGGCAACGCGTCCATCGATTTGGCGCCGACCGTGGACTCGCTCCAGCCTGGCATTTCTTCATAGATCGGCTGACACAATGCAGCTTCTTCAGCGCCTACCGGGAAGATATCGACAGTCTTGCCGTTGAGCGTGTAGCCGGTGCACAATTTCAGTGTTTCCAGGCCATCCAGCACGTCCAGCTTGGTCAGGCACATGCCGGACACGCCGTTGATCTGCACCGAACGCTTGAGCAGCGCGGCGTCGAACCAGCCACAACGACGGGCGCGGCCGGTGACGGTGCCGAATTCATGGCCAACGCTCGCCAGATGCTTGCCAACTCCTTGATCGGTCGCCAGTTCGGACGGGAACGGGCCGGATCCGACGCGGGTGGTGTAAGCCTTGGTGATGCCCAGGATGTAGTGCAACATGTTAGGGCCGACACCGCTACCGGCAGCGGCATTACCTGCTACGCAGTTGCTCGAGGTGACGAACGGATAAGTGCCGTGGTCGACGTCCAGCAAACTGCCCTGCGCGCCTTCGAACAACAGGCTGGCGCCGTCGTTGTAAGCAGCGTACAGGTCGCTCGAGACGTCGGCCACCATCGGCCGCAGGCGCTCAACGGTTGCCAGTGCATCGTCTAGCGTCTTTTGATAATCGACAGCCGGCGCCTTCAGGTAATTGGTCAGGACGAAATTATGATATTCCAGATTGGCCGCCAGCTTTTCAGCGAAGCGCTTCTCGTTGAGCAGGTCGGCAACGCGAATCGCACGGCGTGCAACCTTGTCTTCATATGCCGGGCCGATCCCTTTGCCGGTGGTGCCTATCTTGGCATCGCCGCGGGCTGCTTCACGCGCCGCATCGAGTGCGGTGTGGTAAGGCAGGATGATCGGGCAAGCTTCGGAGATTTTCAGGCGCGATGCGACTTCCACCCCGACTGCCTCTAATTTATCGATCTCGCGCAGCAAATCGGGAACCGACAGCACGACGCCATTGCCGATATAGCAGGCCACGCCTGGCCGCATGATACCGGACGGGATCAGCTGCAACGCCGTCTTGTGACCGCCGATGACCAATGTATGGCCAGCGTTATGGCCACCCTGAAAACGCACAACTGCTTGTGCGTGATCGGTAAGCCAGTCAACGATCTTGCCTTTTCCTTCGTCGCCCCATTGGGTGCCAATCACAACGACGTTTTTTGCGGTGCTTTTCTGTAACATCACTTAGTCCAAATTTTTGATAATCCAGTTTCCATTTTCGAGTACGACCGCGCGGTCGCAATCGAACTCGTCTTGATCGCTTTCGTGGCCGGGCAGACTCTGGATCACAACTTCCCCAGCCTTGCGCAACTCAACGATCTTTTCCTTCAAACCTGCTTCAACTCCCCAAGGCGCATGAATTGCGCGCTTGCGGATTGCTACCGGAATCAGTCTTGCCAGCTCTCGCAAATCCATCGAGAAGCCGGTAGCCGGACGCGAACGGCCAAATGCCGCGCCGACGTCGTAACGGCCGCCGCGCAGTATGGCGTTCGGCAAACCGGGCACATAGGCGGCGAAAATCAAACCACTTTCGTAATGATACCCGCGTAAGTCGGCTAAATCGACGGTAACGCAATCTTTCCCGGCGGCTTCAGCCAGGGTTTCCAGTTCATCCAGCGCCTTGGCGATGGCTGGCAAGGCAGGCAGCACCTGCCGCGCCTGCTGCAATACGCTGGCATCGCCATATAAACCGGGCAGCGCCAGCAAAGCGGCGCGGGTCTGTGGCTTGTAATTGACGCTGATAGTGCGTAAGCCGGGCAAATCCTTGGCTTCCAGCAACGCGACCAGCTCGCTTTCATCCACTTTGGCGGCATCATCGCCGCCGATAATCGTGCGCAAAATGCCAACATGGCACAAATCCAGGCGTACCTGGGTAATCCCGGCCAAGGCCAGGGTCGCCAGCGCCAGCTCCTGGATCTCGGCATCGGCTTCAAGCCCAAGATGACCGTAAATCTCGGCGCCGATCTGCAACGGTTCACGGGTCGCGTGCAAGCCGATCTGACGGGTATGCAAGACGCTGCCGACGTAGCACAGGCGGGTGACCGACTCGCGATTCAGCAAATGGGCATCGATGCGGGCAACTTGGGTGGTCATGTCGGCGCGAATGCCGAGCGTGCGGCCAGACAGCTGGTCGACCAGCTTGAAGGTCCGCAGATCGGTATCCTGGCCGGCGCCGGCCAGCAAGGACTCCAGATACTCCAGCATCGGCGGCATGACCAGTTCGTAGCCGTACAGGCGGAAATTATCCAGTATCAGGCGGCGCAAATCTTCAATCTTGCGCGCTTCCGAAGGCAAGACATCGGCAATATTTTCAGGGAGAAGCCAGTTCGGCATATTAAAAATGAATCTAAGGAAAGTTACTTTTGTGGATCAATTCGGCTAAACGCTGGAATTTGATTATTTATTTAATTAACTTGTTATTTTTAATAAAAAAACAACACAAATATACAGCCGTCGAAAATAAGGAATGGCGCCTCAAGCGAGGGCGCCATTCCCGGACAACTTCATTCTTGCAGAAAAAGACTTATTTTTTGGCAGGTGCCGCAGCTCCACCGCCGGCCGGACTCCGGAAATATTTAAAGAATTCCGAATTCGGATCGACCACCATCAAGTCCTGACGGGTCTTGAAGCTGGCACGATAAGCTTCAAGACTACGATAAAACTTGTAGAACTCTGGATTCTGGCCAAATGCCTGGGCATAAATCTGCGAGGCTTTGGCATCGCCCTCACCGCGCATCTTTTCAGCATCGCGATAGGCTTCCGCCAGAATCACGGTACGTTGCTTATCTGCATCGGCACGAATCTTTTCCGAATCGGCAGAACCGGTCGAACGCAATTCATTGGCAACCCGCAAGCGCTCCGACTTCATGCGATCGTAAACCGAGGCATTGATCTGGTCGACGTAATCCACGCGCTTCAGACGTACATCGATGATATCGACGCCAATCTGCTTGGATTCATCCTGCACCTTTTGACGAATCGAATCCATCACCTTGCCGCGCTGGCCTGAAATCACTTCACGCACGGTGCGTTTGGTAATTTCATCATTCAAAGCGGCTTTGACGATTTGCGACATGCGGTCCTGCGCACGTTTTTCATCGCCGCCAAAACTGACGAAATACAATTTCGGATCGGTAATCCTCCATTTTACGAAGGCATCGATCAGGATGTTCATCTTTTCGGCAGTAATAAAACGGTCTGTATCCGGCGGATCGATAGTCAGGACCCTTTTATCCAGGAACAGCACATTTTGAAACGGCGGCGGCAATTTGAAGTGCAAGCCAGGCTGGTTAATCACCTGCTTCACTTCACCAAAAGCGAACAAGATTGCATATTGGCGCTGGTCAACCACAAAGATGGTGGAAAACACCAGCCACAACGCGACGAAGACGAATATCAGCAACGAGATAAGGCGATTCATTATCTGCCCTCCCGATCACGAGAGTCCCGGCTATCACGCGAACGATCATCCGGCTGCGGCCGCGATTCGATCGTGCTGGCGCCATCCTTCATCACTGACGACGTGGCGCCGCTTGCTGCGCTGCCCGAACCGCCGCCCTGCACGGCGCTGGCTGCCGATTGTGCAATCAGCTTATCCAATGGCAAATACAATAAATTACTCCCGCTTTTAGCATCAACCATTACTTTTGTCGTATTTGCGAAAATCTGTTGCATGGTATCCAGATACATCCGGTCTCGCGTTACCGCAGGCGCTTTCTGGTATTCGGTCAGAACCTGTTTGAAACGCGAGGCATCACCCTCGGCGTTGGCGGTAACACGGGCGCTGTAAGCTTCCGCTTCCTGCAGCAAACGCGACGCCGCGCCACGCGCCTTTGGAATCACGTCATTGGCATAGGCCTGGCCTTCATTCTTTTGGCGCTCGCGATCCTGTCCGGCTTTCACCGCGTCGTCAAACGCAGCTTGCACCTGCTCCGGCGGTTGCACGCCTTGCATCGTGACATTGGTAATTTGCACACCGGCCTGATAACGATCCAGAATCTGCTGCATCAACTGGCTGGTATCCAGAGCCACTTTCTCACGGCCCTCGTACAACACGAAATCCATTTTGTTTTTACCGACGATTTCACGAATCGACGTTTCGGCCACCTGGCGCACGGTTTCTTCCGGATCGCGAATGTTGAAAATCCAGTCGGATGCACTCTTCAATGTGTATTGGACGGCAAACTGGATATCGATGATGTTTTCATCATCGGTCAACATCAGGGCTTCTTTTGGTTGCTTGTTCTTGGCGTTGGCGCGATAGCCGACCTCGACCGTACGCACTTGCGAGACATTGACGATTTCGTGACTCTGAATCGGGTAAGGCCAGCGCCAGTTGAAACCAGGAGTGGTCGAATGGCTGTACTTGCCGAAAGTCATCACTACGCCGGTCTGGCCTTCTTGAACGGTAAAGAAGCCGCTCGCCAGCCACAACAGACCCACGACGGCTGCAATCGCGCCGACACCGACGCCGGCGCCTTTCATGCCCGGATTGAAACCGCCGCCATTCGAATCGCCACCGCCGCCGCTCTTGTTACCCAGCAAGCGTGTCAGGCGCTGATTGAAATCCTGCCAAAGCTTGTCCAGATCCGGAGGGCCGCTGTTTGGCTTTTTGCCATCGTTGTTTTGCTTGTTGTCATTTTGTGAATTTCGACCCCACTGCGGGTCATTCAACGAAAATTTCAAACCAAGTTTTTTGAATAAGGTACCAAGCATTCGATCGTTATCTTTAAGTAAATAAAACAAATAGGTTGGAATGCTCGTTAGAGGCGCTTACTTAATTTACTTCTTACTTATTTAGAACGGTTTTACACCTGCTGTGCATTTTCGATGGCCGGCAGTGAATATGCCGTTGCCACTGGATTACCGGTTACGAATTCGGTGATGGCCTGCCGCAATAAATCCAGGCCGGAGCCCTTTTGCGCGCTAACAAAAACTCGCTGAATTTTATCATACTCATCACGCTCTACCCCCGGCTCCAGTTCTGCAACGTCGATCTTGTTCCACACCAGAATCTGTGGAATATGATCGGCGCCGATTTCTTTCAGCACCAGGTTCACCTGTTCGATTTGCTCCATACGCGCCGGACTTGCCGCATCCACCACGTGCAATAACAAATCGGCATGAATGGTTTCTTCCAGCGTTGCCCTGAATGCAGCAACCAGTTGATGCGGCAATTCACGAATGAATCCGACCGTATCGGAAATCACCACACTACCCGCCTCACCCAGATAGACCCTTCTGGATGTGGTGTCCAGCGTTGCAAACAACTGGTCGGCAGCGTACACGCCGGCTTTCGCCAGCGCGTTAAACAAGGTTGATTTGCCGGCATTGGTGTAGCCCACCAGCGAAATCGAAATAGTTGCACTGCGCCCGCGTGCGCGCCGTTGCGTTGCATGTTGCCGATGCAGCTTGTCCAGCCTGGCGCGCAGGGCTTTGACCCGATCGCCTAGCAATCGACGGTCGGTTTCAAGCTGGGTTTCACCCGGACCACGCAAACCGATACCACCCTTTTGCCGTTCCAGGTGAGTCCAGCCGCGTATCAGCCGCGTCGCCAGATGTTGCAACTGCGCAAGCTCCACCTGCACTTTACCTTCATGGCTTTTGGCTCTTTGGGCAAAGATATCGAGTATGAGACTGGTGCGATCCAGAACCCTTACTTTTAGTACACGTTCAAGATTGCGTTGCTGGGCCGGCGACAAGGCATGATTGAAAATGACGATTTCAAGCTCATCATCAAACACGGCGTCGGCTATTTCCTGTGCTTTGCCGGAGCCGACAAACAAGGCGGCGTCCGGGCTGCTGCGCTTGCCGGTAATGGTGACAAGCGGAACCGCGCCGGCTGACTTGGCCAGCAATGACAGCTCTTCGAGACTTGCGGCAAAGTCACCTTTGCCGAAGTCCACTCCGACTAGCGCTGCGCGCATGGGTACATTCGTGTAGTAGCTGCGGCCCTTGCCGATAGCAAATAGTTATTCTGCTTCAAATAGTTATTCTGCTTCAGATTCAAGATTCAGATTGACAGCGCGTGCAGGAACTACGGTTGAGATGGCGTGTTTGTATACCATTTGGGTAACGGTATTACGCAATAAAACTACGTATTGATCGAAGGATTCGATATGGCCCTGAAGCTTGATGCCGTTGACCAAATAGATGGAAACCGGGACGTGCTCTTTACGCAAGGCGTTCAAAAACGGGTCTTGTAACAATTGCCCTTTATTACTCATGGCTACTCCACTGTGTTGTTGTGATTAGAAGTCAAATGCAAATTAAATATAGAACCAAAATTGATTCTATGCGAATGACTCGGTGGGTGTTTTACGAATGTAAACGATTTTCGGGTTTACTGCTCAGAAAAAAAGTGTTTTTAAAAGATTATTTTTCCTGGCGCGCGTAAGGGTTCCGACTAGATCTGAACTCGATGCGTAATGGAGTCCCAACCAGCGAAAAAGTTTCTCGAAAATGTTTTTCCAGATAACGCTTATAGTTATCTTCGATCGATTCCAAGGCATTGCCATGGATGACCACGATAGGCGGATTCATGCCGCCCTGGTGGGCATAACGCAGCTTCGGACGGATAGAGCCCTTGCGCCGCGGTTGCTGATGCTCTACTGCTTCGATCAAGGCGCGCGTGAGCTTCGGCGTAGTCAGGTTGGACATGGCCGCTGCATAGGCCGAGTCGATCGATTTCATCAAAGGCGTAATGCCGGTCGATTTCAGCGCTGAAATAAAATGGAATTTCGCAAATGAAAGGAAATTCAATTTGCGGTCCATATCCATCTTGATTTCATCGCGGCGATCGCTGGTCAAACCATCCCATTTATTGACGCCGACCACCAATGCGCGCCCGGTCTCCAGCACGAAGCCGGCGATGTGGGCATCCTGTTCGGAAATATCCTGCTGTGCATCGAGCAGCAGCAAGACCACGTTGGCTTCTGAAATGGATTGCAAGGTCTTGACCACGGAAAATTTTTCGATAGCTTCGAAAACTTTGCCGCGGCGACGGATACCAGCGGTATCGATCAAGGTGTATTTCTTGCCGTCGCGCTCGAATGGAATCTCGATCGAGTCGCGGGTGGTGCCCGGCATGTCGAAAGCAATCACCCGCTCTTCACCCAGCAAGGTATTCACCAATGTGGATTTGCCGACGTTCGGACGACCGACGATAGCGATCTTGATGCCACGATCTTCTTTGCCCTCCGGCTCTTCCACTTCCGGCGGCCGCTGTGCGAACGCCAGATCCAGCGATTCTTCCACCAGATCGGTGACACCGTCGCCGTGGGCAGCCGAGATGACATACGGATCACCCATACCGAGCTCATAGAATTCGGCGGTGACCGAGGTGTATTTCATGCCCTCGGATTTGTTCACCACCAGCATCACGGAGCGTCCGGATTTGCGCAAGAAATCGGTAATGGTCTTGTCGTGCGGCGTCAAGCCTTGACGGCCGTCGACGATAAAGATCACCACATCGGCTTCAGCCACCGCCTGCTTGGTCTGCTTCGCCATCTCGTGCATGATGCCGTCTTTGGCAACCGGCTCGAAACCACCAGTATCGATCACCAGGAACGGGCGTTCGCCAACCCGCCCTTCGCCATAGTGGCGATCGCGAGTCAAGCCGGGCAAATCGGCGACCAACGCGTCACGGGAACGCGTCAGGCGATTGAATAACGTCGATTTGCCGACATTGGGACGTCCTACAAGTGCAATTACTGGCTTCATTAAGTTGTTTTCACTGAGTTATTTTCACTAAGCTATTACTCTGCAGTAACAGCAATTAGTGTTCCGGATTTTGTTTGAAAAATCACATTAGAGCCTGCCACCACCGGATTTGGCAGGACCGGGCTGCTATCAGCACGAATGCGTGCTTTCAGTGCGCCGTCGTCACGTGACAAGAAGTGAATATAACCTTCAAAATCACCCACGACCACCGTATTGCCTAATACTACCGGAGTAGTCAGCACACGATTGGCGAGCTGTTTGTTTTGCCATACTACCGCACCACTGTCCAGGGTGAACGCTGATACGGCGCCATGTTCGTCAGCGGCATACACGTTCTTGCCGTCACTGCCGACACCGACACCACTAGAGAACGGCTTGACCCAGTGCGCTGTACCGCTGCCGGCATCAAAGCAGCCAACCCGGCCCTGGTACGCGACAGCGCAGACGTCACGTCCGACAATCACCGGCGTGCCGGAAGCGTCGGCAACCCGCTCCAGCTCTGTGGTGCCGCGTGGATCGCCGATCGCCATTTCCCACCATGGACCGCCGTTGGTCAGGTTCAACGCTGACAGACGGCCGCCCGGCAAGGACATGAAAGTTGCTTGAGGCACAACCAGGATACCAGGCGCCGAGCGCAAAGTCAGCGGCGGCAAGGTACGCAGCACGGCCCAGCGGCGTTCGCCGGTTGCTACATCATAAGCGGCAATCCGGTTATCCTGACTACGCACGATCACCAATCCCTGGCCGACTGCCGGCGCCGACAATATCTCGCTGGAAGCTTGTGCCTGCCACAGTTTTTTGCCCTGGGCGTCAAACGCCAGCACAACACCTTTTTCACCTGCCACTGCAACCGTAGAGCCATCGCTGCCGGCACCGCCAGTCAAATGCATGCCGGCATTGATGCGCCACGCAATCTTGCCATTGGCGGCATCGATGCGGGCAACGGTGCCGTCAGCTGCCGCCGCATACACGCTACCGTCGGCAACAGCCGGCGAGAAAGAGAAGATAGATGCGCTGCCGATCGACTGGGTCCAGGCGGGGTGTACTTTAAGGCTCTGCGTAAACTCGACCAAAGGTGCTGGCGGATTACTCGGTTTCTTACCGCTGAACAAGGAGCAGCCACCCAATACCAACAAAGCGCCAGCATAAACAACCGCAGTAACTGCTCGCATAGTCTTCACACGCATATTCTTCCTTTTTCCGAATTATCAGGCGGCAGCTTTGGCGGGAGCTCCGCCAATCGCATCAAGTTTCAATTGAATCAATTCCTTGCCGGGATTCTTGCTATCCATCTTATCCAAAGCCAATTGGTAAGCGGCGCGTGCTTCGTCCAGCTTGTTCTGCGCGACCAGAATGTCACCCTTGCGGTCAGCTGCAGCGCTGGCGAAAGGAGCCGGCAGATCTGCCGCCAATACTTTCAAGCCATCGTCGTAGGCCTTCTGATCCAGCAGGATGCCAGCCAGACGGATTCGGGCCAACGCCTTGTAGTCATCGCTGCGGCCATGATCGACCACCCATTGCAACTGATCTTTCGCTGCGTTCAAATCGTTGGCATCGAAAGCGACCTTGGCGGCCGACAATGCGGCCATGCTGGCATAGGCGGTGCGGCCGAATTTCTGCTGTATGTCGGCAGCGGCGCGCTGTACCTTGGCATTGTCTTTACTCGTCACGGCTTTTTGCTGCTCGTCGTAAAGCTGCGATGCTTGCAGCGACTGACTACGTTGATAGTAATTCCAGCCGGACCAGCCGGCGTAAGCGCCCAGGGCGATGATCAACACCCAGGTCGTCAGATTGCCGTATTTCTTCCACCAATCCTTAAGCGTTGCCAGTTGTTCCTGTTCGTCGAGATCGAATGCCATATGATTTTAGTTTTTAGTGATGAATTTAGTGGTGACTTAGTATTTAACTTAATAACGACTTAGTGCTAACTTAACGATGAATCTAGTGGTGATAATGAACGTGTTCATGATCACCATGGTCATGATCGTGATCGCCGCCGGCGCCGACGATCTGATCAACCAGATAATCACTTACCGCATCGAAAGGTACGACGCTTTGATTGCCTGCACCAGCTTTTTCGCCATCGCCGCCAACTTCGGCACGCAAGGTCTTGACGGTAGCGGTATGGTTGGCCACTTCGTCTTCGCCGATGATGATGGCGTAAGCGGCGCCACTGGCGTCCGCGCGCTTCATCTGCGACTTGAAGCTGCCAGCGGCATTGGCCGAGGCGCAATGTAGCACAACATCCAGCCCGGCATTGCGTAAACGCTCAGCCAGCACGAACGATTGCAGTTGCGCCGCTTCGCCCTGATGCACCAGATAGACGTCGCATTCGTTGCGCACGGCTTGCTCGCCGTTGGCGCGCATCAATTCCAGCAAGCGCTCGACACCCATCGCAAAACCGCAGGCCGGCGTCGGCTTGCCGCCAAACATTTCCACCAGCGGATCGTAACGACCGCCGCCGCACACCGTACCTTGAGAACCGAGTTGGTCGGTGACCCACTCGAACACGGTGCGGTTGTAGTAATCCATGCCGCGCACCAGACGTGGGTTGATGGTGAAAGGAATGTTGTTGTGATTCAGGATTTTCTGGACGCCGTCGAAATGGGCGCGCGATTCTTCACCCAGATAGTCGAGTAATTGCGGCGCACCGTTGACCATTTCCTGCATGGCCGGATTCTTGGTATCCAGGATACGCAAGGGATTGCTATGCAAACGCCGTTGCGCGTCGGCATCCAGCAAAGCCTGATGCTGTTCAAAGTAAGCGATCAGGTCGGCGCGGTGACGATTACGCTCCGCCGCATCGCCAATCGAATTCAATTGCAGTTTTACATCCTGCAAACCGAGATCGTCCCACAGCCGTTGGCACATCATGATCAGTTCGGCATCGATATCCGGGCCGGTAAAGCCGATGGCTTCGGCGCCTACCTGATGAAACTGCCGGTAACGACCGCGCTGCGGACGCTCATGGCGGAACATCGGCCCGCTGTACCAGAGCCGCTTGGGGCCGTCGTAAGTCAGATTATGTTCAATCGCTGCGCGCACCACGCCGGCCGTGCTTTCAGGGCGCAAGGTCAGGTTGTCGCCGTTCATCGAATCGGTGAACGAGTACATTTCCTTTTCGACGATATCGGTCACCGCGCCAAGGCCGCGCGCAAACAATGCGGTAGATTCGACGATAGGCGTACGGATCTGTTGGAAACCGTAACTCTTCAGCACCGATTCCACCGTATTTTCAAACAACTCCCACAAGGCCGCATCGGCCGGCAGGATATCGTTCATTCCTTTTACGCCGACGATTTTTTCGGCTTTCTTATTTTCTGACATTCTTTTTCAATACACCGGTAGTGATTAGTATTTCGTGATTAACGCGTGATCAATTCGTAATAAACGCGTCATTAATTTTAGTGGGTCAAGCTGCAGGTTGAGCGTAATGGCTTTTCACGTAATCCAGCACCACTGCCTGGAACTCTTCGGCAATCTTGTCGCCGCGCAGGGTCAGCTTTTTCTCGCCATCGATGAACACCGGCGCCGCCGGCGATTCGCCGGTGCCGGGCAAACTGATGCCGATGTTGGCATGCTTCGATTCGCCAGGGCCATTCACGATACAACCCATCACCGCCACATTCATGCCTTCGACGCCGGGATAGGCTTTTTTCCAAACCGGCATCTGATCGCGCAAATAGGTTTGAATCTTGTCCGCCAGATCCTGGAACACCGTCGAAGTGGTGCGGCCGCAACCAGGACAAGCAATCACCATCGGTGCGAATTTGCGCAAGCCCATGGTTTGCAGGATCTCTTGCCCGACAATCACTTCTTTGGTGCGATCGCCACCCGGTTCGGGAGTCAGCGAAATCCGTATGGTGTCGCCAATGCCTTCTTGCAGCAGTACCGACAAGGCTGCCGTCGAAGCGACAATGCCCTTGCTGCCCATGCCGGCTTCAGTCAGACCGAGATGCAACGGATAATCGCAGCGCCGCGCCAGCTCGCGATATACCGAGATCAGATCTTGAACGCCGGATACCTTGCACGACAAGATAATGCGATCGCCCTTCAGGCCCAGCTCTTCCGCTCTTTGCGCGTTCTCTATTGCCGAGGTAACCAAGGCTTCATACATCACCGCCTGCGCCGGCCATGGCTGACTGCGCAAGGCGTTCTCATCCATGATACGCGCCAGCAAAGCCTGGTCCAGGCTGCCCCAGTTGACGCCGATCCGCACCGGCTTGTCGTACTTGCAGGCGGCCTCGATCATTTGTGCAAACTGGGTATCGCGCTTGGCGCCTTTACCGACGTTGCCCGGATTGATCCGATATTTCGACAACGCCTTGGCGCACTCTGGATAATCATTCAACAGAGTGTGACCGTTATAGTGAAAATCCCCGACCAGCGGCACATCTATGCCCATCTTGTCCAGCTGCTCGCGGATCGCCGGCACTGCTGCTGCCGCTTCCGGATTATTTACCGTGATGCGTACCAGCTCGGAACCGGCGCGCGCCAGATCCTTGATCTGGATCGCGGTACCGATGGCGTCGGCGGTATCGGTATTGGTCATGGACTGCACCACTACCGGCGCACCGCCGCCAACCAATATCTTGCGCTCGCCATAACTGATCAGCGCGCTGCGGCTAAGGCGGCGCACGCTTGGACCTGAGCCGATCGGCAGATTTGTATCCGGCATGGGTTTCTCTCGCTTATCTCTTTCCATCGCGTTTATTTCAAGCTCACTCTGGCCACATTCGTTTTGGAACCGGCCTTCAGGTCCAGCGGCGCGCCGCGCAGCGTGGCGTCGACACCGGCAATATTACCGATGATGACGTTGACCGGTTGCGACATGTCGACCGATTCCGTGCTGCCCGCCTTGGCCAGGCGCGAGATCAGCACGGTGTTGTCAGCGCGCTTGATTTCGACCCACGAATCTTGCCGGAAGTTCAAGACCAGCTCGCCGCCGCTGGCGGTAGCCGGATTGACTGCAGCGGTGTTTGTTGCAGCGTTTGTTGCAACGTTTGTTGCGGTGTTTGCCAGCCTGGCATTCACGCCAGCCTCAGGAACCGCCGCACCGGTTGCCGGCGCCGTTGGAGCGGCAGTCAAGGCAGCGTTAGCTACGGCATCGGCAGCTTGTAATTCTGCGGCAGCAGGTGCACTGGCTTTATCGTCGCCACCGGCTGCAGAGGTGGCGTCCGTGGCAGCCGATTTCTCACTCAGCGACTGTATCGCGTTTTGCAGGCCTGGCACCGCATCCATCCGTATCGCCACCGCCAGCAGCAATAGCAATACTGCCAGCACCACCAGCCATTTATAGGCAAATTTACTACGCCCCATCAAATGGAAAGGCGATTCCGAGAAAGGCGTCGACAACTGGCTATGGATCGGGCTGGCCACCGGTTGCGCGGCAACTGCCGGCGAAATGGTTGCCAGCAAGGCCGTCGCGTCCAGACCCAGCAATTTTGCGTAGGACCGGATAAAACCGCGTGTCATCACCATGGTAGGCAACGCAGCATAATTGTCGGCTTCAATGGCGTCGATCTGACGTGGCGCCAGCTTCAGGTGGCTGGCCACATCAGGCACCGACCAGCCCAGCTGCTCGCGCTTGCTGGCCAGTTGCGCGCCGAGCGAGAGCGGACCGGCGTTAGCCGATTCGGCAGCAATATGCGCAATGTCCGCCGGCTCGGCATGTTCGGTTTTCAGCTGTCCAGGCTCACTCATTGAATGCTCCGCGCTGGTACGCTGCGAACTCCGAAGAGCTGCCAAACCGACGGCGTAATTGCGTCACCAAACTTGCTTCTGCAGCTGTGTCACCCAACTTTCGCTCCACTTTGATTGCTGTCCATAATGCTTCCGCATTTTGCACATCGTTTTTCAATACGAGACCAATATAAAACCGAGCCCGCTCATAATCGTTGCGGTCATACGCCAGCTGTGCCAGCTTGGCATTCGTCAGAGGATTGCCGGCGTCAAACTGAAAGGCTTGCGACAGATAGCGTTGCGCCGCCACGGTGTCGTTGAATCTGAGACTGCAAACACCGGCGTTCGTCAGCGCCTTTGCCGGCGACTGGTAGTTACGGCTTTTCAGAGCGGTCTCAAAATGAACAATCGATTCCTTCGGCCGGCCGGTCTGGCACAGGAACCAGCCATAGTTATTGGCATAGTCCGGATTGCTCGGGGTGATGCGCAAGGCACGCTGAAAATTATCATCGGCCAGGCGGTTCTCGCCCATTTCCATATAGATCAGCCCGCGCACGCTATAGGCATCGGCCAGATCAGGATCTGCCGCCACAGCCTGCTTGATCTCGTCCAGCGCGACTTCCAGCTGGTGCTGTTCGTAATAACCGACCGCCAGCTGCAAACGAATGCCTGCCCGGCGTTGCGCTTCGGTCTGATCTGAGCTGGTGGCCAGTTCGCGGCGTGAACCACCCTCGCTGTCACTGCCAAGCGGCAGATTGCTGCAAGCACTCAAGCCAGTCAATAACGACAATGCAGCCGCGGCGAACAGCAGCCGGCCATGCCAGCCCTCCAGCTTGCTACCTACTTGTTTTATCACTGAGACACCTCGATGATGCGACCAAAATTCTTGCCGAATTTTTGCTGATATTCGGTCATTTTCTGCATGCGCTCCTGCACCTTTGTGCGATCCTGCACCTCGCCGGCGAGCTGGCCGCAAGCAGCATCGATATCGTCGCCGCGCGTCTTGCGCACGGTGGTGACGATGCCGGCGTCCATCAGGATCTGGGCGAAGGCTTTGATGCGCGGATTATTCGAGCGCTTCAAACCGGATTCCGGGAACGGATTGAATGGAATCAGATTGAATTTGCAAGGGACCGCTGGCCCGCCTGCGTGGCCCTGCACCAGGGCGATCAACTCGCGTGCATGGGCGTCGGTATCGTTGACGTCATCCAGCATGCAGTATTCGAAGGTAATGAAATCGCGCGGCGCAAACTCCAGATAGCGCTTGCAGGCGGCCATCAGTTCGCGCAGCGGATATTTTTTATTCAGCGGCACCAGGCCGTCGCGCAAGGTGTCGTTGGAAGCATGCAGCGATACCGCCATCGCCACCGCACAATCCTGCGACAGTTTATCGATCATCGGCACCACGCCGCTGGTAGACAGAGTCACCCGGCGACGCGACAAACCGTAGGCGTTATCGTCGAGCATCAGCTTGAGCGCTGTCACTGTCGGCTCGTAATTCAACAAGGGTTCGCCCATGCCCATCATCACCACGTTGGTGATCTGGCGCTCGCCTTTATGGCCCGGCTCGACGCCCTTGGATTTGCGCAGTTCGAATTCAGCCATCCACAACTGGCCGATAATTTCACCGACCGTCAGATTGCGGCTGAAGCCTTGCTTGCCGGTAGAGCAAAAACGGCAATTCACCGCACAGCCGGCCTGCGTCGAAATACACAGGGTGCCGCGGTTTTCTTCAGGGATAAACACCGTCTCCACCGCATTGCCTTGACCAACATCGAGCAGCCACTTGCGGGTGCCGTCGGTCGAGGTGTGATCGCTGATCACGGCGGGAGCGGCGATCATCGCCCGGGTAGCCAGCTTGTCACGCAATGACTTGGCCAAGTCTGTCATCGCATCGAAATCGTGTGCGCCGAATTGATGAATCCAGCGCAGTAGTTGCTTTGCACGAAACGGCTTCTCACCCAACTCGCCGCAATAAGCGGTCAGTTGTGCGGGATCCAGATCCAGCAGGTTGGTGAGAGCAGTCATGGCATTTCCAATTTAAAAATTGTGGGACAGAGTTCAAAAGCCGCCTAAGTGCGGCGAATTACCCTGCCCCCAACTAAGCAAAACATTTAAAGCAATTACATCAGTTTGCACGGCAAGCCACAAACAAGTTTTGACTTATTTTGACTTGCCGGCAGCACTTATTTACTACAATTATTTACGGCACTTACTTACAACAATTCGTACAACAATTCTTACAACAATTACTGACGACAATTACTGACGCCAATTAGGCCGCTGGGAAGAAATAAGCGATTTCAACTTTTGCCGCTTCTACTGCGTCCGAACCGTGTACTGCGTTAGCGTCGATCGAATCAGCGAAATCAGCACGGATGGTGCCCTTTTCTGCCTTCTTAGGATCGGTTGCGCCCATCAGGTCGCGGTGCTTCAATACTGCGTTTTCACCTTCCAGCGCCTGGATCATGACTGGGCCGGAGATCATGAAATCAACCAGATCCTTGAAGAAAGGACGCTCGCGGTGAACCGCGTAGAAGCCTTCTGCTTCAGCGCGCGACAGATGTGTCATGCGGGCAGCAACGATTTTCAGGCCGGCGTTTTCAAAACGGGTGTAAATTTGGCCGATTACGTTCTTTGCGACTGCGTCCGGTTTGATAATCGACAGGGTGCGTTCAATTGCCATCTGAAAAACTCCAATAAAAAGAAAGGGTTAAGGTGCTTATTTAAATGATCGCTTAATGATTCAAATCGAATTCAAAACGAATTCTGACTAATTCAATCAACCTTTGATTTTAACACGAAACACCCGTATAGAATCGTCATAACCGGCCAAAACGCAAGCTGCCGATCATTAAGAAGCGTAGACAGCCCGCGGAGAACCACTTTGCGGCTTTACTGTCTGATGTAAAGATGTGTTGGTAAATGCTATGATCGCAACAGTTTGATACTTTTGCAATTTTCAAAGGAGTTCCTGATGGATCAAAATCTGCAATCTACCTACTCGCCGGGCAGCACCGCGCTGAGCGTGCAGCACCGCGTACTGCGCAATACGTACTGGCTGCTGGCGCTGTCCATGCTGCCGACGATTGCCGGCGCCTGGCTTGGGGTACAGATGGATTTCAGTTTCTTTAGAAACAGTCCGCTGATCGGCTTCATGGCCTTCATGGCCGTAGCGTTTGGTTTCTTTTATGCAATTGAAAAGACCAAAAACAGCGGCTGGGGCGTATTGCTCCTGCTCGGCTTCACCTTCTTCATGGGCCTGATGCTGTCACGCCTGATCGGCCATACACTGGTCGGCTTCTCCAACGGCGCCACACTGATCATGATGGCTTTCGGCGGCACCGCCAGTGTTTTTGTCGTTATGGCAAGTATCGCAACGGTTAGCAAACGCGATTTCTCGATCATGGGGAAATGGCTGTTTGCCGGCGTAGTGGTGCTGTTGCTGGCGTCTCTGGCGAATGTTTTCCTGCAGATCCCTGCGCTCTACCTGGCGGTATCGGTAATTGCCATCGCGATTTTCTCAGCCTACATCTTGTATGACGTACAACGCATCATCAATGGCGGTGAAACCAATTACATCTCCGCAACACTGAGCCTGTACCTGGACGTCTACAACATCTTTGTCAACCTGCTTTCCCTGTTAGGCATTTTCGGCGGTAACCGAAACTGAGCAAAACTGCATGTTCATGGAAAAAACCGGCCTTCTGGCCTAATGCCGTTCAGTTAAGACGCCAAAGATATCTCCCTCATGCGTCGTTCCCGCGAACGCGGGAATCCATTTTCATTGTTTCACTCGGTAATTTGGATCCCCGCGTTCGCGGGGATGACGGAGCCGCCGTGGCGGCTGGCCACGTCATATCACTTAACTGAACGGCATTGGGCCTTTTGGCCGGTTTTTTTATTTGCAGCCTTATCGAAGGCCGCAAGCCCGATCAGGGCAAATCAAACACCGCCATCGATTCCACGTGCGCGGTGTGCGGGAACATGTTCACCACCCCGGCCTGGCTCAAGCGATAGCCGCCCGCCATCAGCAAGCCAGCGTCGCGCGCCAGGGTCGAAGGATTGCAGGAGACGTACACGATCCGTTTCGGCATCATCGATGCCTGGCCGATTGCCGCCAAGCCAACGATCGCCTCGCACACAGCCGCTGCGCCATCGCGCGGCGGGTCGATCAGCATCCGGTCGAACTTGCCCAGCGCGACAAAATCCTCGGCGCTCGCCTCAAACAGATTACGGCAATAAAAGGTAGTCTTGCCACCCAGCTGATTCACTGCGGCATTCTCGCCCGCGCGGTTAATCAGGGCTTGACTGCCTTCGATGCCGACCACTTCTTGCGCCTGGGTAGCCAAGGGCAGAGTGAAATTTCCCAGACCGCAAAACAGATCAGCCACTCGCTCATGCGGCTGCACATCCAGCAATCGCAAGGCACGCGCCACCATTACCCGGTTGATCTGGTGATTCACCTGCGTGAAATCGGTGGGCTTGAAAGGCATGCGCACGCCGAATTCCGGCAAGGTGTAATACAACTCGCTCTGCTCCGGATAAAACGAATAGGCGCTATCCGGGCCAGCGGTTTGCAGCCACCAGTTGACTTGATATTGGTCGGCAAACGCTTTCAGCTTGACTTCGTCGTCTGCCGTCAACGCCGCCATGATGCGCAATACCAATGCCGTAACCTGGCCTTGCGGCCCCTCGCCGATCGCCAGTTCGATCTGTGGAATGTGGTCAATCAGGCTCAGTGAAGCGATCAGGTGGCGCAACGGCACCAGCATCGCCGACACATGCGCCGGCAAGACTTCACAGGCTTTCATGTCCGTGATGAAAGATGATTTTCTTTCATGGAAACCGACCAGCACCCCGCCCTTTTTAGGCACATTGCGCACTGAAATACGGGCTCGGTAACGGTAGCCCCAGGTCGGCCCGTAAATCGGGCGTAACATGGATTCCGCCTTGACCTTGCCGATATGCCACAGATTATCTTCCAGCACCCGCTGCTTGATGGCTACCTGCGCAGTCGGCTCCAGGTGCTGCATGGCACAGCCCCCGCACAGGCCGAATACCGCGCAGCGCGGCTTCACCCGCAATACCGATTCGTTGTGCAAGGCGGTCATGGTGGCCGCTTCCCATTTCGGTTTCTTGCGATACGACACGAAACTGACACGTTCGCCCGGCAAAGCGCCCTCAACGAAAATGACCTTGCCTTGGCTACCGTCTTCATTTTGCAGATGGCCGATCCCGCGCGCATCCATGTCGAGGGATTTGATATCGATAGTATCTTGTTGCATAGAAATTCTAGAATTGCGGGAAAGTGTTCAAGAGCCGCCAAGGTGTGCCTTGTGGCGAATTGCGCTGTCCCTGGCTGATCAGATAAAAGGGTGGATTATAAAGAAAAAAGGCGAGAAAAAAGGCGAGAAGAATAACGGCGCCGCCACGTTTGTCCGAATGGGGGACATTATGGACACCTTATATCCACCCTACAGGAAAGAGTCCTTGCCGACACCCTTGGCGCCCAACAAGCGCTTCAGCTTGATCAATGCCTCTTGCTGAATCTGCCGCACCCGCTCTCGCGTGACGCCTATTTCAGCCGCCAGCTCTTCCAGCGTCGAAGGATCGTCGTTATCCAGACCGAAACGGCGCATGATCACGTTACGTTGCTTGTCCGTCAGCTTTTCCAGCCAGACCCGCACCAGAATCGACATTTCCTGCTGTTCGGCACGCGAATCGGGATTTTCCTCAGTTGCGCTCGGCAACAGATCCATCAGGCTGGCGAGCGGATCCTGGTCCAGCGGCGCATCCAGCGATGCAGCATGCTCCGACAGCGCCAGCACGTCCTGCACATCCTCCACCGGACGGTCCACCAAATGGGCGATATCTTCGGCGCTGGCATCCTTGCCGTCGTGGTGCTGCGCTTCCAGATGGTATTTGGCACGCAGGATCTGGTTCAATTCGCGCACCATATGCACCGGCAGGCGGACGGTGCGTGCCTGGTTCATGATGGCGCGCTCGATACTTTGGCGTATCCACCAGGTGGCGTAAGTAGAAAACCGGAAACCGCGCTCAGGTTCGAATTTGTCGATGGCCCGCATCAGGCCGAGATTGCCTTCCTCGATCAAATCGAGCAAGGCTACGCCACGGTTGATGTAGTGTTTGGCAATCGACACCACCAGGCGCAGGTTGTGCTCGATCATTTTCTGCCGAGCTTCAAAATTGCCTTGTTTCGCCAAAGTCGCGAAATGTACTTCTTCAGCCACCGACAACAGCGGCCGGGTGCCGATCTGATTCAGGTAGTGTTGCGTGGTGTCGGTCGACAGCTCGGCTGCCAATACCTTCTTCAGCTCTTCGACACCATCAACCACAACCACCACGCCATCGACCACGACTTCGTCGTCAGCATCCTGCCCGACGACGACAGCATCGGCATCCTCTTGCTCGTCATCGGCAAGCTGCTCCGATAACGGGTCATGATCGTCATCCTGATGATCTATCGGCCGTTTGCTCATTTATCGACTAGGTAAGAATTTCGATGGATCGACAGGTTTGCCTTGCTGGCGAATTTCGAAATGCAGCTTGACCGCATCGCTGTCCGAATTTCCCATTTCGGCAATCTTCTGGCCCTTGCTCACCGTCTGCCCCTCTTTCACCAAGATAGCCTTATTATGCGCGTAAGCGGACAACAAGTTGCTGGTATGTTTGATGATAACCAAATTACCATAACCGCGAATACCGCTACCTGCATACATCACCTTGCCGCCGGCTGCTGCAACTACGGCCTGCCCGGCTTTGCCGGAAATATCGATTCCCTTCTTGCCTTGATCGAAAGAACCGACCTGCTTGCCTTCTGCCGGCCACATCCAGTCCACGCGATCCTCGTCGCCGGATGACGGTGCCGCTGCCGAAGCTGCAGTACTAGCTGCCACTGTAGCGGCAGGCGCCACCACTGCCGGCGCTGCTTTCGGCGCCTCGCTGGACGACGCTGCATCCGGCTTTTGCAACTCGGCCAGCGCGCTCTCCGAATACGGGCGCTTATCGCCGCGCGGGCCGCTCTTGTTGCCAGCGTTACCGCCATTGCCTGCAGCAGCGGACGGCGGCGCCGACAAGGATCTTACTTCAACTCCCGAACCGGACGCCACATTGCCGATCTGCGCGCCGCCGGCCGATCCCGAACTGCCATCCCCGGGCTGCACCCGCAAAACCTGGCCGACCTTGATGTCATTCGCGTTTTCCAGCTTGTTCCAGGCCACGATATCGCGCGGGCTTTGACCGAAATCAAGTGCAATCCGATACAGGGTATCGCCCGGCTTCACGGTATAAGAACCACGCCCCTCGGCGGCGCGTGAGGTCTCGGGCGCGGCCGAGGCAGTAACGCTGCCGCCTGGACGCCGCTCCACCACCGGAGCAGGGGTACGCGGAGTGGTGCATGCGGCAAGCGTACCTACCATTAATCCCAAAGCTATAAAGCGAGTTTTCTTCATTCTCATTACATTTATTATGTATGTGCGACAAAGTCGCTGATTATTCGTCAATTTATTCGTCAATTTATTCGTCAATTTATTCGTCAACTTACGTGCCAACTATTTGCCAACTTATTTGTCAGTTGCGTCGCCAAACCACACCAGCACCACTCAAACCGTTCCGGCACGCAACGGCACAAAATGACAGTCTTCCAGTGTGGTACTGGTCCAATCAAATTTACTTGTTCTCTGGATGAGCTGCAGTACTTGATGACGGGAGCCGACCGGCGCCACCAAACGGCCGCCGATCGTCAATTGGTCCAGTAAAGCTTGCGGTACTTCAAGGCCGGCTGCAGCCAGTATGATACCGTCGAAAGGGGCAACTTGGGGCAGGCCAAGCATACCATCTCCATAATGCAAGCGGATGTTGGCAATCCGCAGCGGACGCAAGTTGCTTCTTGCCAGTTCGTGCAAGGGCTTGATCCGTTCTATCGAGTACACTTCCTTCGCAACCAGAGACAACACCGCCGCCTGGTAGCCGCAGCCGGTGCCGATTTCCAGCACGCGATTCAACACGCCGCCTTGCTGGTTGTCGCGCATGATCTCGATCATGCGCGCGACGATATACGGTTGCGAAATAGTCTGATGATGGCCGATCGGCAGCGAGGCATCTATGTATGCCTGGCTGGACAAGCCCGGCTCCATGAACATATGGCGCGGCACCGCCTCCATGGCAGCCAGCACCTTGGCGTCGTTCACGCCCTGCCTGGCAACCCGATCCACCATGGCCTTGCGCACGCCATCGGAAACCATCGAGCCGGAGCGATCGACATGGCTTGCGGTTTGCGCCGGGCGCGCCATCGGTTTGCTGGCCGGCGGCGTTGGCGCCGCGCCTGCCGCAGTCCGAGGCGCAGGCCTGGAACTATCCCAGGCGGCATTTTTGGTTGCGGTCTGCGGAGTGGCGATGACACGTTTGCTGTGATCGGCTTTGGATTTCTGGTCGACTACCGACGACAGCGTCAGCGGGAAACGCTTGGCCTTGTCGGTCATGACAAGTCTTTCCTCAGCGCAGCCAATTGTGCCGCATGCGTCAAATCGATCTGCAGCGGTGTGATCGAGACATGGCCGTTGGCTGTCGCATGGAAATCGGTGCCCTCGCCAGCGTCGCGCGCGGCGCCTGCCGGCCCGATCCAGTATATGTCGCGGCCGTGCGGATCCTTGTCCTTGACGACCGCTTCCGATTCATGGCGCTTTCCCAGCCGGGTAGCCACCATGGTTTTCAGTTGATCGTACGGCAGGTTGGGAATATTCACATTCAACAGGTAGGGCAGCGGCAGATTGTCAAAGCGGCGCTCGACGATTTCACGCGCCACCATGGCTGCCGCCTCCAACTCATCCCAGCCTTTGTGCAGTTGCGAAAAAGCGATGGCGGGAATGCCAAACAAAAACCCCTCGGTGGCTGCCGCAACGGTGCCGGAATAGAGCGTGTCATCGCCCATGTTCTGGCCTTGATTGATACCGGAAACAATCAGATCCGGTCGAAAATTCAGCAAGCCGGTCAAGGCAATGTGAACGCAATCAGATGGCGTCCCGTTAACAAAATAAAAACCATTGTCAGCGCGCTGGACGGATAAAGGCCGGTCCAGGGTCAGCGAATTGGAAGATCCGGAACGATTGCTGTCCGGGGCTACCACCACGATTTCGGCAATCGGCGCCAGTACATTCGCCAGTGCGATAATGCCCGGCGCTAAATAACCATCGTCGTTGCTGATCAATATTTTCATATTTGGATTTTAACCGAAGCACTGTTACTGATTTATGAAGATTTTGGAAATTTAAGCAGCTGCATCCCATAGACGCATAAGAAGTCGATTTGGTTGCTCTTTAGGTATGTAAACAGGCATGCAAATCCTCGAATTGTAAAACTATGTTGCAGCGCCGCACAAAATTCACATCCGACGCATAAAACCGAGTATTGTTAGCGCTATCAAGCTTACATTAGTAATGTGCCTCCAACCGGCACACGAGTCAAAGCTGCACGATTTAAAGCTGAACCACTGGCGGCTTGCATCAGACAGGCACAATGTTCTGCGGCAAGATCGCCGGTCAATCAATTCACCTGTTCAGACGATCAAGGAGTCCCCCATGAAATCCTGCAACAATCTCGCCACCGGCCCTACCCCTCTGAATGACTGGACCGACTTGTTGTTCAAAGCCGGCGAAATGATGAGCGCCTCGGCGCAGGTGATCGGCCACCGCACTGCCCAAATGGCGCTGGCCGGACCGGCGCCAAGCCAACTCGACCGCAATGAATTCAATCTGATGAGCCAGGAAAAAATGGAAGCGGCAGCGGAGTCGGTGCACGCCATGGCGATTCGGATAATGAGCTTGCACCAGGAAACTGCCAGCCTGGCGATACAGCACATGCTGGACAGCGCCACCAACCTGATGTCGGTGGCCAGCAGCAGCACGCTGCATCAGTCGGGACACCGGCAGAGCAAGCTGGCGCATGACACCATCCGCAACTCCGCCGAGGCGGTATCGCAGTTCAACACTTCGCTGGCGAATATTGCCCAAACCGGATTGCATCCGATCCATGCGCGGGCGACAGCCAATGCAAAACGCTTGAAGAAACTCTGAGAGAGATATCAGGATTAAGCGGTCGCAGCCGGTGTCAGCAGAAAGCGCCGCAAATACACTGGCTGGAGATTTGAAATTTCAAATTTGAACGCTGCATGACCATGCCAAACCTTGGCATGGTCATGCAGGTTAAGTCAGTTACATCAGTCAGTACCGTACTTCGGCGAATACGGACCATACAGGATGCCGTTCGGCTGGCTAGTCGACAATAATCGCTGGCTGGTCAAGCCGGCAATGGCGAACCCTCTGTCGGTAACATTATTGACGATTTGATTGATGGCCGCAGTAACCAGCGCCCCAATCAGACCGCCGCCGCTATTACTCCCTTCAGCGCTGGAAGCACTGGCCGTACCGGACCACAACAGGGCGCCGCTTTTCAGGTCCATCAGCTTGGCGTTGGCGGTTACCACCACGGCGCTGTTGATCACCGTATAAACCGAACCGTACTTGCTGACAGTGACGTACAGCGCAGCATCGGCGCCGAAGATTTCCTGCAATTTAGCCGGCGCTATGCCGTGGCTGTCTGCCGCGGTAGTCATGCCGTTTTGCTTGAGCGTTTCATCGACCAGCGCCACCGGCAACACATAATAACCAGCCTCAGCCAACGGATAGCTCATTTGCGACAGCATGCTGTAGGTCGCCTTGACATCAGGCGACTCATTCAGCGGCGGCAAAATCAAGATGGTTTTAGGGCGGCTTTGCTTGAACGCCGTATAGTCGAGTTGCTTGACTGGTGCAGCACAACCCGCGGCCAGAATCACCACCGACAAACAAATAACTGATTTCAGAATCTTTTCTAACATGTCCACCCTCTTATTTTTTGAATTTTCTCATTAGGAAATCCATGTAAGTCGACGATTCCGGAAACAGCTCTTTCTCTGTCTGGAACTCTTGCACTACTTGCTCGTCTTTTCCCAGGCTGGCATATAACATCCCCAGTTGAGCGTGATATCCCGGCGGCGGCTTGCTCCCGGTCGCACGGATTTTCTGCAGATCCTGCTCCAGGATTGTCACCTGCTCTACCGAAGCCTGTCCCTTGAAGTATTCATAGACCTGCGGCTGATAACTCTCCCACTGGTAAAGCTGCTTTGGTGGCGTGTTGCAGCCTGCCAGCAAGGCGCAGGCCGCAACGGCAAGTGGCAAGGAAAACGACAAAGGAAACGACAAGGCCCGCCGTTTTGCAAATTTGTTCTTCATGATATTGGGCGTGTTCCGGGTTGTTATTGTTTAGCAGGTTGCCAAGCGCCGGAATCGATAGCGGCGGTCAGGTTATTGATCGCTTCACGCATCGCCAGGTCAAGCACTTTGCCATTCAGCGTGGAGTCGTAGCTGGCGGTACCGCCAAAACCGATGATCTCGCGCGCAGCCAGATTGTATTCACCAGCACCCTGGGTGGAATACACCACTTCGGAAGTCTTGATGTTAACAATGTTCAAGTTGACTTTGGCATATGCAGTCTGTGTCTTGCCGCGGCCGAGGATACCGAATAGCTGCTGATCGCCGACTTCTTTGCGGCCGAACTCCGTGACATCGCCGGTGACGACAAAGTCAGCGCCCTTCAAGGCTTGAGCCTGCTTCTTCAGCGCAGCTTCTTGCTTGATCTCTTCCATGTTGTCCCGATCCAGGACATTGAAGCGATTGGTTTGCTGGAGATGGGTAATCAGAATGGTCTTGGCTTGTCCACCCAGACGATCGACGCCGTCGGAAAAGATGCCGCGCATATAGCTGGAGCGGTTATCGAATTTACCAACCGCGATCAGGGTGCGCGCGCCATTGTATGGCTTGTTGGCAGTCTCGACCTTCTGCACAAGCACTGCGTTGGAGGTCTCGGTGGCGCAACCGCCCAGCGCGGACAGCAGCACGCCGGCCGCCAGGATCGGAATCAATCTAATTTGTTTCAATGGCTCATCTCCACATCTCCCCATGGGGGCAATCGACAATAAGATAATAAATAGCTGAAGAATCAGCTGTGTTTACCGACCATCTCCGAGTTAACATTTCAACTCGGAAAGTTGTCAGGAGGCAAAATTTAACATTCTTACAAAACTTCGTCCATTGGAAAAATGCGCTTTTTGCAATATTTAGCGAAATGTTGTTTTTAGGCGTGATTATTCAGCCCGGTTAAATGCAGCCGATGAGGATGCGACAAGCCAGGAAATCTATCGAGCGAATGCCAGGGGAAATCGGTGGTAGATCAGTGGTGACTTGATTGCTGCAGTGAGTGCTGCGGTAAGTGCTGCGGTAAGTGCTGAGTTATCTCCTGCGACCAAGCCGACGGCGTAGCGCCGCACAGGCAAATTCGCGCTACCGATTGCAAACGATCGCGGCTACATAGCGTCATTGCCAGGCCCTGCTGCGACCATGTGCGGGCATGCCAATCAGATCCGGATCGCAAACGTACCCCCGCGGCTACCTGCTCAGGTGGCGCAGTGCCGCCCTCCTGGGCCGACATCAGCTTGAAGAGCGCCTCTTTACTGCTCCACAAGGCATAGAAGTCCGCCACTTTATCGCCGACAGGACGGCTGGATAACCAGTTGCTTTCGGCTCCGGAAAAAGCAGCACGTCCAATGGCGTCGACGTCGCGCTCGGCATCAAGTATTTCTATATCGAGACCCAGCGCTGTATCGCCGCTGACGGCGCAAGCCACCCAGCCGCGGCTGTGCGACAAACTGAAGTAAGGAGGTGTGGCGCTACCGGTAACCGGCAGTTGCACCAATGGCGCCTGGTTTTTGCGCTCTGTGACGCACACGGCATCAGGTGCGATGCCAGCAAGGCGGGCGACCGCAAACCGCAGCAATATCCGCCCCAGCAAATATTCGCGCTGGCGCAGCGGCCGCAGGAACCGCTGGTAACGCAACAGCTCCTCCGTACTTAAACAGGCAAGGAAACGATCGCTGTCATCGTCCGTCAACTGGTTGGCGTTGTGCAGCAGGATGACCGCGGAAGGCATTGGGAGTGTTAATCCAGGCGCTTGAAAATCAACGATGTGTTGATGCCGCCAAACGCAAAATTATTCGACATGAAATATTCGCATTGCACATTGCGGCCCTCATCGACTATGTAGTCCAGCTCGGCACACTGCGGGTCCACTTGCGTCAGATTGATGGTCGGGGCAAACCAGTCGGAGCGCATCATTTCGATACCGATCCAGGCTTCCAGTGCGCCGCAAGCGCCTAGCGTGTGTCCGGTATAACTCTTGAGCGAGCTGATCGGCGTACGCTGCCCGAATACGGCAGCCGTCGCATGAGATTCCGCAATATCGCCCTGTTCGGTGCCTGTGCCATGGGCATTGATATAACCGATCGCCTCTGCCGGCAATGCGGCATCGGCCAGCGCCAGCGTCATCGCGACCTGCATGGTTTCGGCGTTCGGATGGGTGACGTGACAGCCGTCGCTATTGGTGCCGAAACCGACGATTTCGGCATACATCTTTGCGCCCCTGGCGCGCGCATGCTCGAAATCTTCCAGAATCAGGCTGCCGGCGCCCTCGCCGATCACCAAACCGTCGCGGCCGCTGTCAAATGGACGCGGCGTCATGGTCGGCGTGTCATTGCGCACGCTGGTTGCAAACAGCGTATCGAATACTGCGGCTTCGGTAGCGCATAATTCCTCGGCGCCGCCGGCGATCATGATTTGCTGGCGGCCGCTGCGGATCGTTTCATAGGCATAGCCGATCCCCTGGCTGCCGGAAGTGCAGGCACTGGAAGTGGTGATAACCCGGCCGGTAATGCCAAAAAACACACCGATATTGACCGGCGCCGTATGCGCCATCATTTTGATATAGGTGGTGGCGTTGATACCGCGCGTGCTGCGCTCATCCATCATCCGGCCAAAATCGCCAATCGCCTTTGGGGTTCCGGCAGAAGAACCGTAGGCGATTCCGCAGGCGCCGCTTTTCAGCACCGGATCGTCAAGCAGGCCGGCGTCGATCAAGGCCAGCTCGCTGGCGCGGGTTGCCATTAACGCCACCCGCCCCATGCTGCGCATGCTCTTGCGGTTATAGCGATCGGACAAATGAAATTCCGCGGCGGGTGCGCCCAACTGGGTGTTCAAGCCATCGTAACCGCGCCATTCTTCCATCCGTACGATGGCGTTGCGATAACTGCCGAGATGCGTGCGGATGCTGCTCCAGTCGTTACCGATCGGGCTGATGCCGGCCATGCCGGTCACCACGACCCGGCGTGCTGTCACGGTACTGCTCACGCTATTGCTCATGCCATGCCTCCGTTGACCGAAATCACCTGGCGTGTGATATATGCGGCGTCGGCATGCATCAGGAAAGCTACCGTCGCCGCCACCTCCTCCGGTTTGCCGACCCGGCGCGCAGGAATCAGTTTGAGTGCTTCGTCCAACGGCACCTCATTGATCATGTCGGTTTCTATCAAGCCGGGCGCGACGCAATTGACCGTGATGTTGCGTTTGGCCAGCTCGATCGCCAGCGCTTTGGTGGCGCCGATAATCCCCGCCTTGGCCGCGCTGTAGTTGACTTGTCCGCGATTACCGATCAATCCCGAGACCGAAGCCAACGTCACGATGCGGCCCGGCGCGCGCCGCTGCACCATCGGCATTACCAGGGGATTGAGAACATTGTAGAAACCATCCAGGTTGGTCTTCAGCACCAGATCCCAATCCTCCCCTGGCATGGCAGGAAAAGCGTTGTCACGCGCTACACCGGCATTGCACACCACGCCGTAATAGCAAGCGTGCTGCTCGACGTCTGCCAGCAACGCAGCGGCGCTGGCCTGGCGATCGCCTATGTCGAATTGCAGGACGCGCGCTTGCACGCCCAGCTCGCGCACGCTCTGCGCCACGGCATCTGCGGCCTCACGCTGTTGATGACAATGCAAGACGATATCGTAACCGTCGCGCGCCAGCCGCAATGCAATCGCCTTGCCGATCCCGCGGCTGGAGCCGGTGACCAGCACACACTTGTTCAGGCGGGCAGCCGGGGAATCTGCCCTGTTCAATTCCAACGTCATTCAGTACTTCCCTCAAGAAAAACAGCCGCATCAGCCGGCTGAAATACGGTAATGGTAGCGCTTGCCAGTTGCTCACTGCCGGCACGGATCCGGCATTCGAACGATCCTATCCCATTGTCTGCCTGCAGTATTCTATGTATATGTATTTGCAGCAGGCTGCCGACAGCAAAAACGGGACAACTGGCTTCATAGCGCCGGGTGCCCAGCAAGAAGCCGATTTTCACTGCCTCGCCGCGCAACTGCGCGGTATAACCGGCGTAGGCGGCAATTGCCTGCGCCATATATTCGACGCCGACCCAGCCGGGCACGCCATGTCCGTCGCAGAACATGCTGTCCGGGCGGATGGTCACCTCAGCCCGTAAATCTTCCGGCCCGACTTCCAGCAACCGGTCCAGCAAGACCATGGCGCCAGAGTGCGGCAGGAAGCGTCGGATATCCCGGGTCCCGACCGGACTCGGCTGATCCATGCCGGATTGATTCGTGTTTGATTGACTCATGTTTGATTGATTCATCATTCACGCCCCAGCAGCAAACTTGCATTGGCGCCGCCAAATGCAAAAGAATTACTCAAAGCCAAACGCAATGGCCGCCCGAGCCGAGCGCCCGCGGGCAGCAGATTAAGTGGCGGCAAACCGGGATCGCAGACGCCATCCCACAAATGCGGCGGCAACCGGCCCTGCGGATTACAGTCTTGCATTGCCAGCCAGCACAGGCCAGCCTCGAGCGCACCGGCAGCTCCCAGCGCATGGCCGGTAAAAGGTTTGGTCGAACTGAGCGCTACACGGTCATCGAACATGGCGGCAATCGCCCGTCCTTCCATGGCATCGTTTTGCACGGTGGCAGTGCCATGCAGGTTGATATAGTCTATTTGTTCCGGCGTCACGCCTGCACGCGCCAGAGCTTGTTCCATTGCGCTGCGAGCACCCGCGCCGGAAGGATCAGGTGCTGAAATGTGATAGCCGTCTGAGGATTCGCCCCAGCCGCGCAAACTCACGGTCGCCTCAGCCTTGCTCATCAAGAACAAGGCTGCGCCCTCGCCGATATTGATGCCGTTACGATTGGCGCTGAACGGATTGCAGCGCGCTGCGCTAACCGACTCCAGTGCCGCAAAGCCGGCCACGGTGAAGGCGCACAGGGAATCAACGCCGCCAGTCAGCACTGCATCGCATAGTCCCATGTTAATCAAACGGGCAGCGCTGGCGATCGCCTTGCTGCTCGACGCGCAAGCGCTGGAGTGCACATAGGCGGGCCCTGTCACGCCCAGCACCGATGCCAGCGTCACCGCCGGCGAAGCCATTTCTTGTTGCTCGTAGGCAAAGTCAGCAGGGAACCCGCCATTTGCCAGCCGATAGCGAAACGCCGCTTCACTTTGAGCGATGCCGGAAGTGCTGGTGCCGAGCACGATCGCTACCCGGTTCGCACCATACTGCTGTATGGCGGCGTCCACTTGCGGCCGGATCTGCGCCAGCGCCGCCAATGCCAGCTGGTTATTGCGGCTGCGCTGGCCTAGCGGCAGCGTGCTGATGTCCGGCAGAACAGTCTCCACGCAACCCAGCGCCAGTTCCCGTTCCTGCGATTGCGAATAGCGTGTCGTCATGACGAGGCCGCTCTCGCCGGCGAACAGACGGCGGCTGATCTCTGCGTGGTTTTCACCAAGCGGACAAATCATGCCGAGTTGATTTAGATAAAGCATGATTATGGCGCCGCGGTTGGTACGCCGGGAGCAGCTGGAACCGATGCATCAGCGGCTGTGTCGCTGACCGATTCAATCGTCAGGCGATAGTGATAGCGCAGGTTATTCAGCTCCACCTTGCCGTCCCATGGCGTTGGCGTACTGTAGTTGATCACCATTACCGGCTCTCCTTGCAGCAGCAGCGTGCGCTGCAATCCATGTTGTTCGATTGTCCAGCCTGCGGGCAGCGCCTGGCGGATTGCCGCCAGTGGCCACAATGTCAATTGCGTGTCTTCCAGCACATCTTCAGCGCGTACCTGCGATGGCAGCATAGGATGACGCCAGGACTGCACAGTCTGTCCATCATAATGCAAGCTCAGGACACGCTGGCCAAACGCCAAGCCGACCATATTGAATTGCTGTTGATCAATTTCCACTGCTGCATCGAGCTGGTCGACGCGGCCGTTGCGTTCGACCGTCAAATGCTGTTGCAAACTGATACTGGCGCCCAGGCTCGCCGGCGCCAGCTTCAATCCCAGCCGCGCCGGCGCTTGCGATGCCGGCGTAGTCGCACAAGCGGCCAATGCAAACACTGCCGACAGCGCGCAAAATCGCAAGCCAAGGCTCCGCCAGTTACGGCGACCAGGCAAATTCAACTGCATATCTCCTCCAAAGTGCTCAGGCGACGTTTGCTTTCCGTTACATATGGATTGCTGTCGTCCCAAGCATAGCCGGCCAGGATCGCGGCAATCATGCGACGTATCTCCGGCTGCTGTTGTTCATAAAAAATGACTTTCTGGAATCCGCCCGAGTACCAGGAATCGACAAAGGTACGGAAAGTATCGACGCCTTTTTTGAGCGGAATTGCATATTCTTTTTCCCAGTCGACCGCTACGCCGTCAAACTGACGTTGCAAAGCGGCGGCGGCCAGGCTGGCGGACTTGACTGCGATCGTGACGCCGGAAGAAAACACCGGATCGAGGAATTCTCCGGCATTGCCAAGCAAGGCGTAACCTTCGCCCCAGAGTGATGTGACGTTGGACGAATAGCCAACGATCTGACGGGCCGGCGTATCCCAGTTCGCATTCTTCAGCAAGGCGCGCGACGCCGGATCTTGCATTACCAGCGTCTGCAGGCGTTCGGTCTCGCTACCCTTGAATTGCTCCAGGAAAGCCGTTTCTGCGACCACGCCGATAGAACAGCGGCCGCCGGCAAAAGGAATCAGCCAGTACCAGACATTGCAATGTTCCGGATGGACGGTGATACGGATCTTGTTGCGATCAAAACCGGCGGCATCGATGCCATCCTCGATGTGGGTGAAAATGGCGCCGCGCACCGGAAAATTCGATGGCGTTTCCAAATCCAGCAAACGCGACAATACCCGCCCGAAACCGCTGGCGTCCAGCACAAATCCCGCCTCCACGATGTATTCCGAGCCGTCTGCCGAATCGTCCATATGATGCACGGTAACCCGCGGCTTTCCTGCATTAGCATCAAATGCCGTGACGGTGTGCTGATAGCGCACTTGCGCACCTTGGCGCTCAGCCTCATTGGCCAGCACCTGGTCAAACCGGGCGCGCTGTACCTGGTAGGTGGTGCCCCAGCCGGCAGAATGCTTGTCGCGGAAATCGAAATCCGTATAGCGCTCTCCGCGCACAAAAGCGGCGCCGTTCTTGTATTGGAAGCCGGCTTCCACCACGGCTTGCAGCATACCGGCCTGCTGCAGATACTCCATGCTCTGCGGCAGCAGGCTTTCGCCGATGCTAAACCGCGGAAACCGCTCCCGTTCCAGTACCAGCACTTGCCGCCCTTGCTGCAACAACAACGCCGCCGCCACCGAACCCGCCGGGCCAGCGCCGATTATCAGCACATCACACTGTTCAACTTTTGTTTGCATTTTTTTCTTCTTTTTCCTGGGTTAAATCCCGACCTGGATCTTGGCTAAAACATGGCGCAATCAACCAGACAATTGCAATTCCGATCAACATCGTGAATCCGAATGCATGCAGCGGCGGCGTTCCGGACAACGCCAGCAGACCAAACGACAACAAGGCGCTCGCAGCTGACAAGCCGACCGTGAGCCAGGCGAAGCGATCGCGTTGCATGCTTTGTTCCTGCATGAAAATTCCGTAGTCCACGCCAAGGCCGAGAATCAGCATCAGCGCCAGCACATGGAACAATTGCAAAGGTTGTCCCAACAGGCCAAGCATGGCCAGAGTAGCAATACTGGCGACGGCCGGCGGCGTCAGCACGCGCCACGCCGCACTGCGATAGCGGGTAAATAGCAGCAGGTAGATTGCCGCATAGGCGCCTAACAACACCCACCCCATATATTGCCGGTAATGGCCTAGCACTGAAGATATTTCGCTGACCTTATCGACCCATGACACACCGTCCAGTTGCTCGGCAGCCTGCTTCAGGATGGGCAGGTTGCCATAGTTATCAAGCCCGCGCAGAGCGACGATGCTGGCATAGACACTACCTTGTGCGCCCTCGACCTTCCCCAGCCAGAGATGGCGCGACGGCTCGCTGGCCGCGCTCTTCAAAAATTCGGTCGGAGTAAGATCGTGGCCGCCGTTGGCGTCAGCCGCCGCGCTAAGTGCCCGGCTGCGCATTTGCGCAACCCAGCTGTCATCTTCACCCAGTTGTGCGGCCAGTGCCTTCAACGGACCATCTGCAGCCAGCAACGCCTGCGTGACCAAAGTGCGATTCGCGGCCTGGTCACGCATCGACGGCGTCCAGTTCGACATCGCCTGATAGCCGCTGATGATGTGTTCGGCAATCAACGGCTCGAGCCGCAGCTTGAGCGCTTCCTCGCGCTGCAATACCTGTTCCGCGCTGGCGCCGCGCACCAGGTAAAACTGCACCGGCGTCGGCGCATCCAGCAATTTCCCCAGCTTGATCTGATCTGCCAGCAGTGCTTTCGGCGGTGTCTGCAAGGACCGGATATCGTCGTTCACCGTCAACCGGACTATGCCGGCCACGGCAAAAATGCCGAACAGTAGCGCCGCCAGCGCGGATCCACGGTTCAAGCCCAGCAATGGCCAATGCCTGCGGGTCTGGCCGACCCAAGCGGCAAAAGAAGAGCTTTTCAGGGTGTTCGCACTTAACAGGGCTGGAAACCAGAAAATCACGGTCAACCAGGCAAACACCAAACCCAGCACCGAGAACACGGCCATCTGGCGCAACCCCGGAAACGGTGTCAGCGCCAGGCCGATGTAACCGATCACCGCTGCGGCCAGGGTCAGTGCCAAGCCGGGCAACAGACGCCGCAGCAATTGCCAGGACCCCAGCGACTGATCTACCGAACCCCGGCTGCACAAGAAATATATCCCGTAATCCTGGGCCACGCCGATCAGGCTGGCGCCGAACACCAATGTCAGCAAATGTACTTGCCCGAATATCATCCAGCACAGAGAAAAAGCGGCCATGCAACCGATGCCGATCGACAGCATGATCAACCCGATCGGCCGCAATGAGCGGAAGGTGAGCCACATCAGCAGCACGATGCCCAGCAATGAACCGATGCCGATGGTCGACATCTCCCGGCTGGCCTGCGCGCTGCCGGCTCCGGCATGCAGGACTACCCCGGCGCTGATCAACTCGACTGTCGGTACCGCCTGCCGCGCAGCGTTGCCAGCCTGTTCCAGCAACGGCAACACCGCCCGCTGGGTCGCCATCGAGAATGCCGGCTGTTGCAAATTCATCAGCAGCATGATGTAAGGGCGGCCCTTGTTCTCGACGAACAGATAACCGTCACGCGGGCGCACCGGCGTTTCTTGCGCACGCGCTTGCACCCAGCCGCTGAACAAGCCGAACGGATCGTCTTGCCATGCGCCCAGCTTGGGACCGGAAAACGGGCTATACAAGTGTTGCAGCGCAGTGTCGACCCAATACTTGGGAGCTTGCTCACGCAGCATCGTTTGTTGCGCAGGTGTCAGCAAGCTGAGCCGCATCTGTTGCGACGGCGCCAGCCAGTCCTGCTGGTTTTGCGCCGACAGTTGAACCCCGGTCTGCAGCAGATCCTGATGTTTTGACAGCACCGCGCTGTAGGCATCGGCAGCGGCGCGGGCATGCTCCCAGTCATCGGCGCCGACCAGCACGATCACGCGCTGCTGGGCAGCGTCGACCATATGCGTGAAAGCCTGCTGCAGCACCGGATCGCGCTGCTCGACCGGCAACAGCGCCATGATATCGGTATCCGGCACTACGCCTTTGACCAGCCACAGATAGCCGTTGTGCGCCAGCAGCAAAGCAACCGCCAAGGCCCACATCAGCGCCATGCGCTTCGGCCAACTGGCTTTTAGGCTGGAATTTAAGCCTGCACCTTGGCCGGAATCACTCAAATGCCGCCCCTTCTTCAGCAGTCATCGCACTATTCCCGCTTTGCAGACTGGAAAAACTGATTTCCGTGTGATCGCCGCTCGCTTCGTTAATCGTCACTGTCTTGACGTACGCGCCGCCGGTCAAGGCCAGCGTACCGATTGCCTTGGCCAGCGCCGGTTCGCGTGCTGTCAATGCAACTTTCCAGCTATTACCCTGCACGCTGCCGTCCAGTACAAACAGGGTTTCCAACTGACTCAGATCGCCGGCCAGCAGTGAAAACAGCACGCTGTTAATCATCCTCACTACCGGCTCCTGCTTGGCATCCATGCGCATGGCAACCCGGCCACCCTGCATTTGCACGATCTCGTCGCGCTTCAGGCGCAGCGTATTGGGAAACGGTTGCAAGGTGCGCCACAGGACGCCCTTGCCGTTCACCACGCAAAACCGTCCATTCGACAACAACGGTTTCTTGATGCCGACCAGTTGCTTGGTTTGATCGAAACGACCGCACAAGATCGGTGGCCGCGCCAGCATCGACTGGATTTTTTCCACGGGTGCGGCGGCCAGCGCCGGCATGGCCGCACTGGCTAAAACCGTGACTAAAAGCACGGCTAAAAGGACGGCGGCGAGACTTCGTTTCATACTTGCTCAATTCCTAATTTTTTAAATAACACGGGCGGCGACGCAAAACACATTTCATGCGTCGCCATATCCACCGCGACCTGCGTAGTAGTACCACGGCTAAGACGCCGGCCGCTGGCGCTGTCGGTAATCACGTAGGCGATCTTGAGGCGATTTTCCCACTCGGTCACGCTGGCGCGCACCTTGATGCGCTGTCCGAACGTGGCCGGATGGGCGTAGCGCAGGTGCAAATCGATGATCGGCCAGGAGTAGCCGGAAGCCTGCATTTCCGGATAGTTGTAATTCAAGGTATCCAGCAGCGCGCAGCGCGCCACTTCCAGATACTTGACATAGTTGCCATGCCAGACGATCTGCATAGGATCGAGGTCGAAGAATTGCACTTGCAACTCGACCTCTGCCGACCAACGCTCTCTGGTCGGTAATTTGGTCTGTAGGCTAGTCATGGCCTTACTCGCGGTGTTACTCATACAACTGCCATTGTTTGAGGCGGATGCGCTCCAGCAAGCGACGCAGGTCCGGCTCCAGCATGCGGTCTTCCTGTATCACGGCAATGTCGGCCGCCAGCACTTCCATCATCTGCTGCAGGTTCTGCTGCGTTTGCGGGGCGCCATCCAGCCGTGAGCGCAGCCAGACACCCTGGCGCACGCTGATCAGTAGCGCAGCTACTACCTGTTCAGTCAGTTGCAACACGCGCAGGCAATCACGGGCGGCAATCGTGCCCATGCTGACCTTGTCCTGATTGTGGCATTCGGTAGAACGCGAAAACACCGAGGCCGGCATGGTCTGCTTGAGCGCTTCCGCGGTCCAGGCAGAGGCGCTGATTTGCAGGGCCTTCAAGCCGTGGTTAATGCTGGCGCGCGGCCCTTCGGCGCCGGATAAATTGGCCGGCAAGCCATGGTTGTAACGGCTATCGACCAGCAAAGCCATTTGCCGGTCAAGCAAATCGGCGACGTTGGCGACTGCATTTTTCATGCTGTCCATGGCAAACGCGATATGACCGCCGTAGAAATGGCCGCCATGCAGCACGCGTTCATTTTCAGCGTCGATGATCGGATTGTCATTGGCGCTATTCAATTCGTTTTCAATCGACTCGCGCATCCATGGCAGCGCATCCGCCAATACACCGATCACATGCGGCGCGCAACGGATGGAATAACGATCCTGCAAACGTTGTTGATTGCGTGGTGCGTCATCTACCGGCAAATCCTGGCGCAGCCAGGCGGCCACCTGCTGCTGGCCTGCGTGCGGCTTGACGGAAAACAAAGTGGCGTCGAAATGATGAGCATTGCCATCCAGGGCGAAACTCGCCATGGCGGTAATCCGGGTGGCGATACGCACCAGGTATTGCGCGCGGTCGTAGGCCAGGCAAGCCAGGGCCGTCATTACCGCGGTGCCGTTCATGATCGCCAGACCTTCTTTCGGACGCAGGCGCAGCGGTGTAATGTCAGCTGCCGCCAGAGCCTCGGCGGCGTTGACCTTGACGCCGTCGCGCCAAACTTCCCGCTCGCCGCACAGCACGGCAGCCAGATAAGATAGCGGCGTCAGGTCGCCACTGGCGCCGACCGATCCTTCGGATGGGATCAAGGGCAGCAAATCCTCTTTCAACAAGCGGGCGATCTGTTCCAGCAGGCCGACACTGACGCCGGAATATCCTTTGCTGAGCGATGCCAGCCGCGCCGCCATGATGGCCCGGGTTTGCGCCGGACTAAACAATTCGCCCAAACCGCAGCCATGATAGGTGTACAAGTGATGCGGCAATTCTGCGATCAGTTCGGGCGGGACGGTCACGGTACAGGAGTCGCCATAGCCGGTGGTGACGCCGTAGATAGTGCCGTCTTCACGTAGCAGGCGATCGAGGAAGTCGGCACCGCGGCTAATCGCGGCGCGGAATGCCGGCTCATCGGACAACTCGACCTTTGCCGATCCCGATGCGATGTCGACAATGTCTTCAATCGTCAATCGGCCTTGATCAAAACGGACGGCGCGTTGTGTCGGTGCCGGCTGCCCTGTGGCAGACAAGTCTTTCAGTTCAGCGAGATGCATCTTTGTACCCGGATAAATACCAAAAATCGTAAAAATTGAACCACTGTAGCGGCGCTTTCAAGCAAAAATGCTCCAGCCTTGCCGCATAAGCGGCGGCCAGTTCATCGAGGACTTGATCGCGGCTCTTGCGCGGCAATTGAATCGCGTCTCTGAACAATTCGAAATGACATTCGGAGCGACCGTTTTTTGTCATTGAGAACAGCAGGTAGACGGGACACTGCAACAGGCTGGCCAATACATAAGGGCCGACCGGAAATGGCGCCGCTTCACCAAGGAAAGAGGCACGTGCAACGCGTGGCACTGCCGCCACCGGGATGCGATCGCCGGCAATCGCCACAAACTCGCCACGCCCTACTTTCTCCGCCAGCAGCATGGCGGTAGCAGGCGTCATCTCGGTTACCTGCAGCAGGTTCAACTGGCTGTCCGGATCGAGTTTTGCCAGCAGCCGGTTAAACGCCTGCGCGTGCTTGGTATGCACCAGCACCGTAATTCGTAACGCGTGGCGCTGGCGCGATAGCACACGGCATAATTCAAGATTGCCCAGATGCGCGCAAATCAACAAGCCGCCCCGCTGCGCCTGTATGCTTTCCTGCATCAGCTCGCGGCCGAACGAAACTACGTCTGCAGTCTTGAACAAGCCACCCCACAACAACATCTTGTCGAGGATATTTTCGGCAAAAGCGGCAAAATGCCGGAACACCCCGCGCCAGTCCGGTCGAATCCGGTTGAGCCTGGCCACGGCCGGATTAAAATCGCAAAGCCGTTGCAAATAAAGCATGGAAGCGCTGCGGGCGGCCGGCTTGCTTAGCAAATACCAGGCTAGCACCGGATACAGCGCCAGCCGAAACGGCCAGCGGCCGGCGATCCGGTAGATCCCGAACAACAGCCGCATGCCGCCCACAAAGCTGGCTTCGTTGATCTGTGCCCAATGACGCTGGCTGGCGCTCAAGATCGGCCTCGCGCCAACCGCAGACGACGCCCTAGCAAGCGCGGCGCACGTACCAGCATGCCAAGGAACAAGGTCGCGTGCATACGGGAGATCAGCAAATTGTCGCGGCCAAGGCGAAAATGCGACACGCCGTCCATGGGGTAAGTCACGCGCGTCGGCAGATTGACGACAGGCACGCCATCCCAATGCAAACGCACCAGTACGTCGGTATCGAAATCCATCCGCTCGCCAATTTTTTTACGTCGCGTCAAGTGCATCAAGGACGGCAACGGATAGACCCGGAATCCGCACATCGAATCCTTGATATCCAGCGACAAGGTATTGATCCAGACCCAGACGTGCGTCAGATACCGCCCGTAAAAACGCACCGACGGCACGCTATCGTCATATTGCGGACAACCGGCAATCACGCTTTGCGGCCGGGCAGCGGCCTGCTGCAAAAACCGCGGGATGTCGTCGGTGTTGTGCTGGCCGTCGGCATCGATCTGCAGCACATGGGTGTAACCGGCAGCGGCTGCATGCCGGACACCCGTCAGCACCGCCCCGCCCTTGCCGCGATTGACGGCATGGCGCAACAGGGTGACCTGCTGCGGATGGGCTGCTGACAATTCATCAAGCACCGTTGCACACGCGGCCGAACTGGCATCGTCTACCAGTACGCAAGGCAAGCCGTGCGCAAGTACTGCCGCCAGCACCGTACCGATAGCATGTTCATGGTCGTAGACCGGAATGACCACGCATGGCTTAAATTCAACTTGCGGCATGGCTTGCTCCAAACGTGATGCGGCCGCTGGCATGCGGCCCGGACGTCGAGGCCATGCGAAACGCCAGGCTGCTTTTTTTAGGATCGTGCAGCAACTCCAGTTGTACTACTGCGTCTGGCAAAATCACACGTTGAAATTTCAAGCCGAGCATGCCGAGGAAATGCGGCGCCAGTGCAAAATATTGGCGTCCATAGCTGATCGCCCAATCGAGCTGCACCACGCCAGGCAAAACCGGCGCACCGTCAAAGTGACCGTTGAAATACAGGAGATCGGCCGGCACGGTCAACTCCAGCAATACGCGATGGGTTTCTTGTTCCAGTACACGCACGAGCGGCTTGCGCCGAAGCTCGGCCGGGTCTGCGCTGGCGGTGACGGGCGCTGGCGATTCCAGCAGCGCCAGCAAATCGGCGCGGGTAGTCTTGCCTTGCGCGTTCACCGGCATCGCGTCCAGATAACGCCAGCTGCGCGGCAACGCAACCGCTTCCACCGCATGCGCCATGCCGTTGCGCAGCATGCGATTCAGTGCCAGCTTGCCTTGCGTTGCCAGAATCTGCAGGCCGGCAGCGGACAACACGACGAAGGCGGCAATCCGCTGCCGTTGCTGCGACTTATGTTGTGATTTGTGTTGCGGCTTATGTTGTGGCTTATGTTGCAATTCATGCTGTAACTCTGGCTGTCCGATCAACAAAACGCGCGCATCTGCCACTTGCGCCATTGCTTTCAGTTGCCGCTCCAATGCGTCCAGTGAGATGCGTTTTTCTTCTACCTTGACGATACGATCGACGCGCCCTTTCAAACGGAAACGCTGCGGGTCGATAAGCTGTACCTGATCAGCCAAGGCGTACCAGCCGGAGTCGGCCAAATGTGGCGAGCAGATTTCAAGCACGTCGTCGTTAGCGCCAACGCGCCAGGTAATCGCAGGCATCACTTGCCAGCTATCGTCTGCGCCGGCGACACGTTGACGCCAGGCCACGCCACCGGTTTCAGAACTGCCGTACACCTCAACCGGAATCGATCCCAACAAAGCCCCGGCGGCAAAGGCGACCTCGGCCTCCAACGGACCGCCGGATGAAAATATGGCGCGTATCGAAGCGGCCTGATCCTGCGTAAACGCGACAGGCAAACGCCTCAGGTGGGCGGGACTGGAGATCAGGACGACCGGCTTGCCGCCTGGTTGCAGCTGAAGCTCCTCCAGATAACCGATTTGCTGCGCGTGTATTGTTCTACCGTTAGTTAAGGGCCACAGTATCTTGAACAGTAATCCGTATATATGCTGGTGCGAGACCGTCGCGACGACATCGGCGTTGCCGATCCTGGCGCCAAACAAGCGCTCCAGAGACGCCACTTCGGTGGCCAGCTGAGACAAGAATTTAGGTACCGCTTGCGGTTCGCCGGTACTGCCCGAGGTGTAAATCACCAATCCGGGAAAATCCGGCTGCAACGCTTTGAATTCGGGTTCTGCCTGGTTATGGCTAGCGTTATCGTCGTCGGTATCGAGCGTCAACGGTGCATATTGGTGCGGAAATTCACCCAGGTAGCCGTCTACCAGCGCGTTCAGATTTGCGCAGGTGGCAGGCAGCACATCGCCCGGCAAATAAATTGTCTTGTCGGCTTGCCATGCGCCCAGCAAGATGCAGGCAAAGGTGGCGCTATCGTTTGAATACAAGGCGAAGCGTGATCCGGCCTGGCGCGACAGCAAGCGCCGCCAGGCGGCAACTTGCGCAACCAGCCAGGCATGGCTGAGCGGCTTGCCTTCGCGCCATGCGAATGGGCGATTCTGATCCCGCTCCTGCTTCTGCTTCTGCCCTTGATCATGGCTGGGCAGGGCACTCAATAACGTCAGCAAATCAGGGCGCTCAAACATGTTGCCCATCCGCTTGTGCTTCATGCTGCGCGTCGAGTTGACGATGACGGCGCCGGACAATGATCCTCACTAGATACTCACCGGCAAACAAGCAGCCCATCAGGACATAAGCGAGGACGCCGTTGTAGAACGACCAGGCGGCGGCAGAGGCCCAGATGGCAGTCAGCAGGGCCAGCGTGCCATTGATGACAAAAAAGACGCACCAGACCTGGGTAACCCGGCGTGTATAGGCAATCGCGTAGACCGGCAAAGCCGGATCGCTCAGGCGGGCCATGCGTTCAATCACCGATGGCGGCGCATACAGACTGTAGCCGAACACCGCCAACATGCCGAGATTGACCAGCACCGGATATAGCTTCAAAGGCAGCAAAGCATTGTTCCATATCGCCAGCGCCGCCAGCAGCAAGGCGCCCGCCAGCCACCAGCGGCTGCCGCGATTCAATTTCAGTGTTGGCAGACGGGTGGCTGCCGCCAGCACCAGCAACAGGGCTAGCAGGCGCGGCTCGACCCGCCCGTGCCCCAACCATATCGCCAGCGGATAGAGCAACGTGACCAGCAAGCTCGCTACGGTGGGCAAAAAACGCCTAAACCTGACCAACTTGTTAACGGGTAAATTCTGCATCCTGTGTGAAGTTCCCTGGCAATCTTACTTGCCATCCTCTGCCAGCAAGTCAGCCAGCGCGTCGACCACGTCTTGCACAGTGCGCACGGCCTTGAACACATCGGGCTGCAAGCGCTTGCCGGTGAGTTGCTTGAGCTTGACCACCAGATCTACCGCATCGATGCTATCGATATCCAGATCTGTATACAGATTGGCCTGCGGCGTTACCTGGTCCTTGTCGATTTCGAACATTTCATGCAACACATTCACCAGCCACAGGTAAATTTCTTCCTTGCTCATGGAATTGGTCAATATCATTTCACACCGTCACTTCTTTCTGTTGCTGGCAATCATCGCCGCTAGCGTGCGTACCGATGCAAAATGGTTACGTGTCTCCGCCGAATCTGCCGACAATGAAATGCCGTAGCGCTTTTGGATCGCCACGCCCAGTTCCAGCGCGTCGATCGAATCCAAGCCGAGACCATCGACAAACAACGGCCCATCGGTGACGATATCGGCCGTAGTGATATCTTCCAACTGCAGAACATCGATGATGATCTGCTTCACTTCTTCTTCAAGCTGCTGCATAGCCCTGGCTTTCTTTTCTAAAATAATCTTGCAGATGGGCAGTTAAATGCCTTGCTGCCAATACTTCGCTACCGGCTTTTGCCAGAAATTCGTGTACTTCTATATCCTCTTTTACTTCAATGCTGAAGTGTGCCGCTACCGGCGGCACCTGCCACCACTTGCTGCCCTTGCCTAAAGTCGGCGGCAGGCAACGGATCACTACCGGTGTCACATTTGACAAACTGCGCACGGCGATATTGGCTGCACCGCGTTTCAAGCTGATTTGACCATCACCGGCAGTGCGAGTGCCCTCCGGGAAAACAATCAGGTTGCTGCCGCGCCGCAAGGAACTGATGCAATCATCGATCAGCCCGCTGCCGCGGTCGTTGCTGATGTAGCCGGCGGCACTGAGCGGCCCGCTTGTAAACGGATTATCCCAAAGCCGGCCTTTGACTATGCAATCTGCGCGTTTGACAAACGCCATCAGGAACACGGTGTCAATCAACGTCGGATGGTTTGCCAAAATCAACAAACCTTGCCGCTCCAATCGTTCCAGTCCGCTAATTTCGTAGTCCAGCACACCCAGCCATCGCATGCATCCGACAAAGCCGCGAAGTGCCAGCCGAATCACACGACGCGCTATCTCCATGCGCAGTTGCCGTTCCCAAATCAGCAGATTCATTACCGGGAAAACCGTAACACGCAAGAACAGGCCACCAACTGCAAACAGCACAAAGCTGAAACCGGTTGCCAGCACGCGCCAATAGCGATTTGCACGCTTAAGCAAGACGCCCCCAGCGCCATCGGCGGCCATCGATGGTGCGGATCAGCTCGGGATCTTGACGCAGATAAAAAGCCAACACTTCCAAACCGGCGGGCTGCCGGCCGCTGCCTGGCTCTTGTTTCATCGCATCCATTTCATCTCCAGCCGGCCCGCTCCAGGACAGAGAAATGGTACTACTAGTACCAGGCGATTCCGTACCTGCCGGCTGTGCAGATTGCGCTGATTGCGCTGATTGTATTAGCCACGCCCAGGCAAATGGCTGTTCCCGGCAATCCTGATATTCTTCAAATATCTCAGGCAAAAAACCGTCATAAACCACCAGCAGCACCTCAGCCGCACCATCCGCAAGCAGGCCGCAGGCTTCGATTACTGCATGCTCCACCCCACTGTGCCCCGCCGCCACCGCGGCATGACTGGCCTGATCCTGGCGGGCGATAGAAAACAAGCCGGCAGCAGCATTGTGGACCGACAAACTGAAAGAGGTGGGAGACAGCGGCTGATCCTGAGCCAGATCGGCCAGCAACTCTACCGAGCGCACGCATTCACCGTGGCGAGAACAAAACACGGTTGGCACATCGTTCTTGCCACCAAGACAACTATAAGCCGCTTCCAATGCCATTTTTCCCATGGCACCTGCACGTCGGCGCAACATGGCAGGCATAGCGGAAACAGCAGCTTCGCCACTGCCGGTAATGACGTGCGGATCGTTGGCCCACGTTAGCCATGCTGCAGCCGTATCCAGTCCGGGTGCCCATGCCGCGTCAGATACGATTGAAAATCTGACACCTCCGAGTTTCATTTCACCATTCTCCAACACCCATCAAATCGATTTCATGCTCTGCCAACAATCTTGGGAGTTGAGCCGATGGCAATTCCTGTCGCAATGTCAATCACAACCCTGGCATTTCGCGCGGCATTATAAGCCATATGCCATAGAGAAATATTCTTAACCATGCACTATCGCTATCTTTAACTTTTGCTCACAATCCCTTGTGACAGAGCTTGTTTTTACGCCGAAATATACAGCAAGTTTTAACATAAAGAACGGGTTAAAACTGATCATTTTCATTCAGTTACAGTCATTTCGATGATCGAAAACAACACAATCCCGGGGACACGCGCACAACGTTACAGGAAAGGCAAGACCGATTTTCATCAAATCGATCGGGGAATGGTCCTGCTATCGATCGCCGGCTGCAAATGGTATCGACATGACATGCCGTCGACGGCGCCAATCATGGAAGCCGGAGTTTTGTACGCCAGCAATCTGCTGTCACCCCGTCGCAAGCAGCTTACATCTGCGGCTACCCTTGCCGGCGCGGATAGCCCTCGGCGGTAATCCGTTGCCAGACCTTGGTTTTCTCTTCCTCGGTCATGAAGACCCAATGGGCGACCTCGTTGACGGTACGCCCACAACCACGGCAGACGTCGTCGAAAGTGGTGGAACAAACCGCCACGCATGGGGTATCGGGACGTTGCGGAGGAGACTCTGACATGCTGACCTTTTTATATGTAAAGCGTTGCCTGGATAGACACCAGGCGCTCCATTTTATAACAGCGGCAGGATGGGTGCGATGATAAGGTGTATTCAGAAACAGGGATCGGCGCCTAGTCAAGCAAATGTGACTACTATCATTTCAGCAATGCAAATTACGACGATAGGCACGAAGCAATATACAATCTTCTCTAAACATATTTACCAATTGGTAAAACAGCATTGCGGACTGGATATCAGAAAGAAAATAAGTCATGGAGCAAAAGGCGCCGCGTCGTACCCGCGAAAAAATCATGGATCTGTCGCTGCGACTCTTCAATGAGTTCGGCGAACCCAATATCACCACTACCATCATCGCCGACGAGATGAAGATCTCGCCGGGAAACCTGTACTACCATTTCCGCAATAAAGACGATATCGTCAATTCGATTTTCGTCACGTTCGAGGAAGAAATCAGCCGCATGCTGGCCATGACGCAAGGGCAGCGTCCCACCATGCACGACGTCTGGCATTACCTGCACCACATGTTCCAGCTGATCTGGCGCTATCGCTTCTTCTATCGCGACCTGAACGACCTGCTGTCTCGCAACCGCACCCTGGAGCTTCACTTCAAGGAAATCTTCGGGCACAAGATAGCGGTAGTTAAAGAGTTATGCCACGGTTTGCACGAAGATCAGGCGCTGCATGCCACTCCGGCCGAGATCGACGCCCTGTCGTCCAACATGGTGGTGGTAGCCAGCTACTGGTTGTCATACCAGTACGTCCTGAATCCGCGTCAATATACGGAGCAGGCGGTAGTGGAACATGCGCTGGCGAGCGGCTGCTACCAGGTGCTGGCGCTGATGCAGCCCTATCTGCGCGGCGAAACGCTGGTCCATTTCGAGCAACTGAAAACCAAATATTTGCAAAGCAACGCCTGATGAAATCTCTCTGTATTTATTGCGGCTCTTCGCCCGGCGCTACGCCGGTCTATGCACAAGCGGCGCGCGAGCTCGCGCAAGCCATGGTCGAACAGAATATCGCGCTGGTGTACGGCGGCGGCAATGTCGGTCTGATGGGAATTATTGCCGATGAAGTCATGCGCCTGGGCGGCCAGGCCACCGGCGTTATCCCGGAAGCACTGCTGAAAAAGGAATTGGGTCACAACGGCCTGACGCAGCTGCATATCGTCAAGGACATGCATGAGCGCAAAGCGATGATGGCCGACCTGTCCGACGGCTTTATCGCCATGCCGGGCGGCGTCGGCACGTTGGAAGAATTGTTTGAGGTATTTACCTGGGCCCAATTGGGTTTCCACCAGAAACCGATCGGCTTGCTGAACGTCGACGGTTTTTACGACGGTTTGTTGCAGTTCATCCAGCACATGGTGTCGCAGCGCTTCCTGAAAGGCGAGCAGGCAGAAATCCTGATAGCGGAAGCGCGGCCTGCGGACTTGCTGCAACGGTTCAGGTCGTTTGTGCCGCATCACGTGCCAAAGTGGCTGGACCGCGACACCATCTGAAATGCAAACGGGGTGGACAAAACATGTCCACCCCGCTCTACTTTATTGTCTTGGCAGACTAGGCCTGCAGCGCTTGCCGGAAATCTTCCACCAGGTCTGCTGTATCTTCAATCCCGATCGATACCCGGATCAACGATTCGCTGATGCCCATGGCAGCACGGCGCTCCGCTCCCATCTCATAGAAAATGGTATGGGCAACCGCGATGACCAGGGTGCGATTGTCGCCCAGATGCGTGCCGGAAATCGCCAGCTTCAACCGGTTCAGGTAATCGAAACAATCGATCTCCGGCTTCAATTCAAAACTGAACAGATAACCGGACGCGCGGAACAGATCGGCTGCCAAGGCGTGTTGCGGATGTGATTTCAAGCCCGGATAGTGTACTGCCGCCACCCGCGGATCGGCTTCCAGCATCTGCGCCACAGCCAGTGCACTGGCGCTGCTACGCTCCATCCGCAGCGCCACGGTTTCTGCGCCGACGGCGATATGGTGGGCCGCCTCTGGCCCGAGAGATGCACCGAAATCACGCAAGCCTTTGGCGCGGATCTGCGCCATGGCCCACTGCGGCTGCGGATTGCGCTTATAGGCATCGAGAATATTGGGATAGCAGCTCCAGTCATACAAGCCGGTATCGGTGATCGCGCCGCCCAGCGCATTGCCATGGCCGCCGATCGATTTGGTCAGGGAATTGACCACCAGTCCGGCGCCCACCGATTTCGGCTGGAACAGATAGGGTGAAGTCATGGTGTTATCCACCACGAATAAAATGCCGCGCTCACGGCACAAATCGCCGATGCGCTTGAGGTCGGCAACCTGGGTGCGCGGATTGGCGATGGTTTCAACAAACACCATGCGTGTCGCCGGCGTCAATGCGGCTTCCACCTGCGCCACATCGGTGGCGTCGACCATACTCACCTTGCCGCCCTGGCCGGCATAAGTTTGCCACAGGCTGGCAGTATTCCCGAACAAGAATACCGACGACACCACGTGATCGCCTTCGCGCAGCAAAGCTTGCACCAGCGCGCCGATGGCCGCCATGCCGGAAGCGAAACAGATGGTGGCGAAAGCCCCTTCCATTTTCGTCACTTTGTCTTCCAGCGCTGCGACGGTCGGGTTACCTTGGCGGCCATAGCGGTAGCCGGACTGCTTGCCTTGGAATACTTCGGCCAGTTGGCGCGCATCGCTGTAACCCCAGGTTACCGAGGTGTGGATAGGCTTATGCGGCGCGCCGTGCTCGATGGCTTTTTGCCGGTCGCTGTGCAGGATGGTGGTGGTGAAGCCGTATCTTGAAGTCATATTTGATCAATGCTTGTTTGAGAGCCATGGCCTGCAGCGTGGGCAAAAAAACTTGCCCACCCTACTGCGCTACCGGACAATCAGTCGACTTGCGCCAGGCTCAGATTCAACTGCGAACGTACTGCGTCTTCGCTTTCCGGCTTTGGATTATTGCGTGCGAACTCGATGCGATCGAGGTAGTCGCGCGAAATGTCGCCGGTGATGTAGTTGCCGTCAAAGCAGGATGCTTCGAAATTGCGCAGCAAAGGATTGACGTCGGAAATCGAACGCTTGAGGGCGTCGATATCCTGATACACCAATGCATCGGCGGTAATTTCGCGGCAGACTTCTTCATCGGTACGACCGTAGGCGATCAGCTCGCCGCGGGTCGGCATGTCGATGCCGTAGACGTTCGGGAACTTGACCGGCGGCGCGGCCGAGGCAAAGATCACGCGCTTGGCGCCGGAATCACGCGCCATCTGCACGATTTCACGGCTGGTAGTGCCGCGCACGATCGAATCGTCGACCAGCAACACGGTCTTGCCCTTGAACTCGGAGCCGATTGCATTGAGCTTCTGACGTACCGATTTCTTGCGGATTGCCTGTCCTGGCATCAGGAAGGTGCGGCCGATGTAACGGTTCTTGATGAAACCTTCGCGGTATTCGATATTCAGCTTGAGCGCCAGCTGGATTGCCGCAGGACGGGACGAATCGGGAATCGGCATGACCACATCGATATCGCCGCCTGGAAATTCGCGCTTGATCTTGTCGGCCAGGTACTCGCCCATTTTCAGGCGGGTTGCGTACACCGATGCGCCGTCGATGATCGAATCAGGACGGGCCAGGTACACGAATTCGAAAGCGCAAGGATTCAAGGTCGGATTGTCAGCGCATTGCTGGTTATACATCTGGCCGTCGATGTCGATGAAAATCGCTTCGCCTGGCATCACATCGCGCAGGAAGCGGAAACCCAGGCCTTCCAGTGCGACCGACTCGCTGGCGATGACGTATTCGGTGCCCTTGTCGGTTTCGTTGAGGCCGATGCACAGCGGCCGGATCCCGTACGGATCGCGGAATGCCAGCAAACCATGGCCGGCAATCTGCGCTACCACGGCGTAAGAACCACGCACGCGTTTGTGGACGCTTGCGACAGCCTTGAACAAGACGCCAGGATCAAGCGAGTAGCCGATGGTTGCTTGCTGGATCTCATGCGCCAGCACGTTCAGCAACACTTCAGTATCGGAATCGGTGTTGATATGCCGTCTATCGTTTTTGAACATCTCGATTTTCAGCTGCTCGGCGTTGGTCAGGTTGCCGTTATGGGCCAGGATGATGCCGAATGGCGCATTGACGTAAAACGGTTGCGCCTCTTCCGCGCTGGCTGTGCCTGCGGTCGGGTAACGCACCTGGCCGATGCCGAAATTACCCGGCAGCGAGCGCATGTTGCGGGTACGGAAGACGTCGCGCACCAGGCCGTTGGCCTTGTGCATGAAAAATCCGTTGCCGTGATTGGTAGCGATCCCCGCTGCATCCTGGCCACGATGTTGCAAAAGCAACAAAGCGTCATAAATGAGCTGATTGGCGGGGTTGTGGGAAGCGATGCCGACTATGCCACACATGGTGGACTCCTAAACAATAAACAATCCGGGACTACTCAATGGGACTCACACAAACTTCGACACAAACTTCGTCACAAACCGCGACACAAGTTTCGGTATGCCATGCCGGCGAAATTCTGCGCAAATCCTGTAAAGCAAATTCAAAACTTCAGATGGCTGGCGAACTCACCCGGCAAATAGGGGATGACAGTACGCGCAGCGGTCTCCGCCAACGGGCTCAGCATCGCATCGCGCCATAAAGGCTGTTGCGGAATTGCCGTAGCACCACATACCAAAACCACCGCCAACACAATCACCAGGCCACGCGCCACACCGAACAAGACACCCAGTCCATGATCCACCAGTCCCAAACCGCTGGCTTTGATCACGGCTTCCAGCGCCATGCTCAACAACATCATTAATAACCTTACGCCAATAAACAATGCCAGGAAAGCCACGATTAAGCGGGTTACATTCCCAGGAATCACTTCGGGGAGCAATTTTGCCAGATTTTCACCGTACGCGTTGGCGACCACCAAGGCTACGACCCAACTTGCCAACGACAGGATTTCCTTTACCAGACCGCGCAAAGTGCTGATCACGACCGAACAGATCAGTACGAATAACACCAGATAGTCGAAAATCGTCACGCTGTCCGCATCGTTGTCTGCATTGCTGTCTGCATATCTTTGATCAGTGACCTATATGGCGCCAGATACGGCCGAAATCAAGCCACCCGTCCGCCAGCTCGTCATTAACCAGGAATCAAACTGCCGCTCAAACCCAGCTTGGCCAGCTTGGCGCGGGCTTTTTCAGCCTCTTCCTTGCTACTGAACGGGCCAACGCGGACACGGATGCGATCACCCGCCTGGGTTGGGACTTTTTGTGTATATGAATGAATACCGGCATCTTTCAGCTTGCCTTGCAGCTCATCGACTTTGTCTTGCGTTGCCAGTGCTGCTACCTGCAGCACGAATTTTCCAGGCTTCTTGTCGGCTGCCGGCGCGGCTATAGGCCGCCCTTCCAGAATCGCTTGCGCCCGCGCTGCGTCATCATGCGTATCAGCAATCTGGCTTGGCTCGACTTTAGGTTTTGGTTTGGCTTCCGGCTTCGGCTCTGGCTTTGGTTTAGGCTCCGGCTTAGGTTCGGGCTTAGGCGCGATCTCAGGCGGCACCGCCGCTACCACTTTAGGCGTGGCTGGGGCAGTATTGCCGGCATTGTCGGACACGGCCGGTTTGGCTGCAGTCGCGGCCGGTGGTACTGGGGTTGGCGCAACCGGGGTGCTGCTGGCCGGATCGACTATTTCTTCCTGTTGATCGAGGCCGCTGCTATTGCTGACCGATGCCGCGCTGGCCGAGGCATTTGCGCCCGCGCTTGCATCCACACTTGTACTCGATTTATCGCGCGACGGGATCTGAATTGCAATATCGTTAGGCAGCGACTTCGGCTCGGAATCGAGGATCATCGGCAGCACAATCACTACCGCCAGCACCAGGGCTACAGCGCCGACCAGCCGGCGCCGGGCCCGCTTCTTTTCCGGCAAGACCGGATCTACCGCTTCATTCGGCTGGTTGCCGGCCTTGTTTGCCTTGGCTTTGCGCGCACGCAGAGGCAATTCGCCCTGTTCCGCGCCAGGACCGAAGCCGGTATCCGCCTTTGAACGATAAACGCCCTGGTCAGGGTCTGTTTGCTGCTTGTTTTTGCGAAGAAAAGAGAACAAACCCATGCGATATTTTTTGCTAGCTAGTGAGCCGGTTCACACGCATACCCCGTGCATACCCGCTGATAAATCGTCAGTGAAATCCAGACTTTCGGGCCGCCATTACACCGGCCACAGTCAGGAACGATCCGAAAACCACAATTCTATCATTCTCACCTGCTCTACTTAATGCATTTGCATAGGCTTCTGCAGGAGAATCGAAAGACATGATGCTGGATTGCGCATCCGCCCCGTCTTCCGGATGGACACCGGCCTCCAGCAAACGTTCTTTCAACTGCTCGCCAGTGGCGGCACGCGGCAGCGGCAATGCCGTCAGACACCAATGATCGATGCGCGTCTTCAATTGGGTAACAATGCCCTCGATATCCTTGTCCAGCATGGCGCCGAATACGGCATAGGTATACGGATGAAAGCCCATGTTATCGAGATTCTGGGCCAGGGTCGCCGCCGCATGCGGATTATGCGCGACGTCCAGAATCACCAGCGGCTGTCCCGGCAAGACCTGGAAACGACCCGGCAAATCCATCATGACAAAGCCGCTGCGCACCTCTTGCGCACTCACCGGCAATTGCTGCCGCAATGCCTCCAGCGCCGCCAATGCCGCCGAGGCATTCAACAACTGGTTGGCACCACGCAGGCTGGGGTAGGCCAATGAGTTGCGGCGCTGGCCGCGGCCGCCGTAATTCCATTGCTGCTTGTCGCCGGTATAGTTGAAATCGCGCCCCAGCAGCCAAAGATCGGCGCCGATTGCATTGGCGTGGTCGATCAATGATTGCGGCGGCACCGGATCGCTGCAGATGGCGGCTTTACCGGCGCGGAAAATCCCAGCCTTCTCAAAACCGATTTTCTCGCGCGTATCGCCCAGGTATTCGGTATGGTCGATATCGACGCTGGTGACGATCGACACATCTGCGTCGACAATATTGACTGCATCCAGGCGTCCGCCCAGGCCGACTTCCAGGATCACCACATCGAGCTTGGCCGCTGCCAGCAGATGCATGATGGCCAGCGTGGTGAATTCGAAATAAGTCAGGGAAATGTCGCCGCGTTGCGCCTCTACCGCTTCGAAACTGGCGATCAGGGCGGCATCCGACGCCGATTCGCCGTTGATGCGCGCGCGCTCGTTGAAATCGAGGAAATGCGGTTTGATATACAGGCCGACCTTGTAACCGGCGCGCAGCAGGATCGATTCCAGCATGGCGCAGGTCGAGCCTTTGCCATTGGTGCCGGCGACCATGATGACCGGACAGGTGAATTGCAGCTGAAGTCTTTCCTTCACCTGCACCACGCGGTCCAGGCCCATGTCGATGGTTTTGAAGTGGCGTGACTCAAGCAGAGCAAGCCAGTCGGCCAGCGTCACAGGCTTGGCGGAAATATTTGACATTTTGACATCCAACTAAAAACAAAAGGCCTGAACCGCAACAGTTCAGGCCCCATGGCGAAATTCACATCAAGCGATGGATTCAGCCGGCTGATCTTGCAACAACGCCAACAAGCGCGCAATTTCTTCACGCATCTTGCGACGATCGACAATCATGTCGACCGCACCCTTGGTGACCAGGAATTCAGCGCGCTGGAAGCCTTCTGGCAGCTTCTCACGCACGGTATTCTCAATCACACGCGGTCCGGCAAAGCCGATCAACGCTTTCGGTTCAGCGATCACGACATCGCCCATGAAGGCGAAAGAGGCAGAAACGCCGCCCATGGTCGGATCGGTCAGGACGCTAATGAATGGCAATTTCTTTTCCGACAACTTGGTCAGCATCGAAGTGGTCTTGGCCATTTGCATCAGGGACAACAAACCTTCTTGCATACGCGCGCCGCCGGTAGCGGTGATGCAGATGAACGGCACTTTTTGCTCCAGCGCAACTTGGGCGCCGCGCACAAAGCGCTCACCTACCACCGAACCCATGGAGCCGCCCATGAATTCAAACTCAAACGCCGCAACGACCACTGGCAACGTCATGATGGAACCGCCCAGCACGATCAGCGCATCGGTTTCACCGGTGGCATCCATCGCTGCTTTCAGGCGGTCCGGGTATTTTTTGCTGTCTTTGAATTTGAGGGTATCGATCGGCAGGGTTTCCTGGCCGATTTCATAGCGCCCGCCGGCATCCAGCAAGGCGTCCAGGCGCTCACGTGCACGTATCCTCATGTGGTGATCGCACTTCGGGCAAACATGAATGTTCGACTCCAGGTCGGTGCGATACAAAACCGCTTCGCACGACGGGCATTTAACCCACAATCCCTCAGGGATCGATTTACGGGTTGCCGAGTCGCTGCGCTGAATACGTGGGGGTAGTAATTTTTCTAGCCAACTCATAGAGTGACCTCCTTCAGATTTTTTTCTTGCCGAATTGTACCTTCATCCCCAAATCAGCGAAATAGCTAATCAAATCAGTTGACTTGGGGAATCTTTTCATTCCGACATCTAAATTATTCGTCCAGCGCTTTCCGTATCCCTGACAAGAAGCTCTCTACCGCCACCACAGCCTGCTCACGCGGCGTATTTTCCAATTCCTGGATGATCCGGCTACCGATCACCACTGCATCCGATACTTGCGCCACGGCCTTGGCAGTTATTGCATCACGGATGCCGAAACCGACCCCGATTGGCAATTTGACATGTTTACGGATCGCTGCCACTTTGGCCGCGACTTCCGCGGTATCGATATTAGCGGCGCCGGTGACACCTTTCAATGAAACATAATACGTGAATCCGCTGCCAACCTTGGCTACCTGCGCAATCCGCTCTTCAGTCGAGGTCGGCGCCAGCAGGAAGATCGGATCCATGCCGTTAGCCTGCATTTTCTCCGCAAATTCTTCGCATTCTTCCGGCGGATAATCAACCACGATGCTGCCGTCGACTCCGGCCTCCTTGGCGGCGGCAATGAAGGCATCGACGCCCATCCGCTCCAAAGGATTGGCGTAACCCATCAATACTACCGGTGTGCTGGAATTGGTTTGCCTGAACTCGCGCACATAGGCCAGCACGTCATGCAAGCTGACGCCGAATTTCAACGCCCGTTCGCAAGCACGCTGGATCACCGGACCTTCCGCCATTGGATCGGAAAACGGCACCCCCAGTTCCAGGATATCAGCGCCGCCCCTGACCAGCGCATGCATCAGCGGCACGGTCAATTCCGGCGCCGGATCGCCGGCAGTGATGAAAGGGATCAGCCCTTTTTTATTGTTTGCGGCGAGTGCCGCCAAGGTAGTCTGGATTCGTGACATAGGATCTATCGATATGAATTGCGTTGTGGTTGTTTGCCCATCCGCAGCGGACCTAACTGCTACGGACGGGATCTCGGCTAACCGCGTTAAGCCAGCTTCAACCGTTCGGCAACGGTATGCATGTCTTTGTCGCCGCGGCCCGACAAATTGGCCAGGATGATCTTATCCTTTGGCAAGGTCGCAGCCAACCTGGCCGCATAGGCCAAGGCGTGGCTGGATTCCAGCGCCGGGATGATGCCTTCGATGCGGCAACAGGTGTGGAATGCCGCCAGCGCTTCATCGTCGGTCACGGTTTCATAAGTGGCGCGGCCGGTATCCTTCAGCCATGCGTGTTCCGGCCCGACACCCGGATAATCGAGACCGGCGGAAATCGAATGGGTCTCGATGATCTGGCCATTCGCATCTTGCAGCAGATAAGTACGGTTGCCATGCAGCACGCCCGGTGAGCCCAGCGTCAGCGAGGCCGAGTGCTTGCCGCTGGCAAGTCCCTCGCCGGCAGCTTCCACTCCGACCAGGGCGACGTCGTGATGATCGATGTAGGGATAGAAAATCCCCATCGCATTCGAACCGCCGCCGACACAGGCAATCACATGGTCAGGCTGGCGCCCGGTCATTTCCGGCATTTGCGTCAGGCACTCATTGCCGATCACCGACTGAAAATCGCGCACCATCATCGGATACGGATGCGGGCCGGCGACCGTGCCGATAATGTAGAAAGTATCTTCAACGTTAGTGACCCAGTCGCGCATCGCTTCATTCAATGCATCTTTCAAGGTCTTCGAACCGGACTCGACCGGCACTACCTTGGCCCCCAGCAGGTTCATCCGATATACGTTCTGCATTTGACGCTTGACGTCTTCGCTGCCCATGTAGACCACGCATTCGAGGCCGAAGCGTGCGCAGATGGTGGCGGTTGCCACGCCGTGCTGGCCGGCGCCGGTTTCAGCGATCACGCGCGGCTTGCCCATGCGCTTAGCCAGCAACGCCTGGCCGATCACATTGTTGATCTTGTGGGCGCCGGTATGATTCAAATCCTCGCGCTTGAAATAGATCTGCGCGCCACCCATCTGCTCGGACCAGCGCTTGGCGTGGTATATCGGACTGGGACGGCCGACATAGTGCTTGAGCTCGCTGTGGAATTCAGCCAGGAATTGCGGCTCGTTTTGATATTTGGCGTAAGCCTGCTGCAACTCGCTCAGTGCCAGTGTCAGGGTTTCCGATACGAAGCTGCCGCCGTACATGCCGAAATGGCCTTTGGCGTCAGGCAAGTTGTATTGGGCGCTTTGACGCAAGGACGTACTTGCGAGCGGCTGGCGCTCGGCGTATTGCTCGAGGGGGGTGAATTCTTTCATGGGATATCTCTCTAACCTAACTGATCGTGATCGGCGTCCGCCTGCCGTATCGCCTCAATAAACGCGCGAATCTTGGCGGCGTCCTTGATGCCCTTGTCTTGCTCGACGCCACTGCTGATGTCGACCGCAAAGGGACGTACGCGCTTTACCGCGTCAGTCGCATTGTGCACGCTCAAGCCACCACTTAAAACGACCTGAGGCGCGAGTTCTTTTGGGATGAGAGACCAATCAAATACCTTTCCACTGCCACCATAAGCTTCAACCAGGGTATCCAGCAGCAGCCCGGCAAACAAACGGCTGCCGGAATGATACGCCTGAGCGTATTCTAGCAAATCGGCGGCCACTGTAGCACTGCCAATCCGCATGGCGCGTATAAATGGCCGGTTGACCGATTGCGCCAGCGCGGCACAGTGCTGCACGGTTTCGTCGCCGTGGAACTGCAGCAACGATACCGGCGCCTGCGCCACTATTTCTTGCAACTGCTCCGGCTCGGCGTTGACAAACAGGCCAACCGTGGTGATGAACGGCGGCACCATGGCAATCAGCTCGGCGGCTTGCTGCGGGGTAACGTAACGCGGACTCTTCGAGTAGAACACAAAACCAAGGGCGTCCGCGCCCGCGGCGATGGCGGCTTGCACGTCCTGCTCACGGGTCAAGCCGCAGATTTTGATTCGGGTACGGTGGCTCATGGGGCTTGGTCTAGTCAAAAAAACATCGATATGTGCACTGTATCACCATGAAGATATCACGTTGAAAATATCATTTTGGATAAATGACTATTTAGCAATGTAAACGCGGGACACCCGAGATAGCTATAGCCAGGGCATCAAACCAGCCGGTTGCCGGGGTAACTGCCATTTCGGATCATAGGCCACTTGCGCCAGATACAAGCCGTCCGGCATGAAAGTCGGCGCGGCCAGGGCGCGATTGCGCTGCAACAGCAACTCTGCAATCCATTCCGGCGGTTTGTTTCCGTTGCCGGCATAGATCAGCGAACCGACGATATTGCGCACCATATGATGCAAGAAAGCGTTGGCGCGCAAGCTGAATACGATCAGGTCGCCGCGCCGCTCGATGCGAATTTCTTCCATCGTGCGTACCGGCGATTTGGCCTGGCACTCCACTGCGCGGAACGCGGAAAAATCGTGGGTGCCGACCAAATGCGCCGCGGCCTGACGCATCAGCTCAAGTTCCAACGGCCGGAACACCCAACCTGCCTTGCCTTCCAGTAGCGGCGAGCGGACCGGATTGTTGTACAGCAGGTAGTGGTAAGTTCTTGCCGTGGCGCTAAAGCGCGCGTGGAATTGATCTCTGGCGTCGTAATCCGCCGCTTCTCCATCAACTGGCACAGGCAACTCATGCGCCCAGCGCACGGCGATCGATGACGGCAGGAAGGCATTCAAGCCGCGCACCCAGGAAGAGATTTCACGCGACAGATGCGTATCGAAATGCACCACCTGCTCGAGCGCATGCACACCGGAATCGGTACGGCCGGCACAAATCGTGTCTACCGGTCCTTGCGTGAATTTTTGCAAAGCCGCTTCCAGCCTGTCCTGCACGGTCTTGCCGTTAGGCTGGGTCTGCCATCCTTGCCAAGGTGTGCCGTCGTACTGCACGCCGAGAACGATACGTTTCAATCCAGCTCCATTTACTAAAAAAGAAAACGGGCGCCAGCATAACGCTGCGCCCGTCGAAAGCAAAATGCTACGGTTATTGTACTAGCTTACTTGCGAGTTACAGCTTGGCCAGCAATGTCTCCGCTGCTTCGACCTGCTCCGCGCTACCGCCTTTCAATACTTCTTCCAGCAGTTCGCGCGCGCCTTCCTTGTCGCCGATCTCCTTATACGCAACGGCCAGATCCAGCTTGGTTGCCATTTCGGGATTGGCTGCAGCAGATACAGCAACGTCATTTACTACGGCTGCAGGTGCGGCGCTTGCTGCCGGGGCATGTGCGTGAACCGCACCGTCCAGATCCAGATTCATACCGGCCAGATTAAACTCCAGCGGTGCAACCATAGGTTCGGTATGTGGAGCATACGAAGGTGCGGCCGGTGTGTTGAGTGGCTTGGTTTCGGTTGGAATATCGATATGAGCGTGGGCCGGTTCATAATTCGAAGGCTGGCCGCCGGCAGGGATTTCCAACGCGCCAAACGCCATCGGCGCCGGCACGCTCTTTTCCGCGACTTTCGCCACTGCTGCTGCAGGCTTATGGTCCAGTTCGAAATCGAGTGCGTCGAGCATGGATTTGCCGGTTTCATGGGAAGTTGACAGCAATACGGTGTTTTGATTGGCGGACGCTTCGCTGCCGAGCTCTTCCAGATCGAAATCCATATCGTTTACATGCTTTTCTTCCGATACGGCTGCCAATGTTGCCGGCGCGCTGCCATGCTTGCCCAGCTCCGTCGCTGTCAACGGCGCCAGCAATTCTGCCGGGGCTGCGGTGTGCACCAGTTCAGGAATCGGTGCAGCTTGCGGTTCGCTCGGCTGGGTCGGCGCTGTCAAGGAATTGAAATCGAGACCTTCCATAGGCTGGGTCGGCGCAGTAATCGAATTAGCCTTGGCAATCACCTGATCCTGCAATTTGCCGCCACCGTATAAAGGGTTGGCCGGATCTACATTCAGACCTAGAGCGGCCGCCTGCTGCCAATCTTCGCCTTCACCACCGGTCAGGCTGTACAACTCGCTGGCCAGGATTTCAAACGAGCGAGGATCTTTACGATTCGCATAGATTTCCAGCAGCTTGACGCGGATAGCGTTGCGGCTTGGCTGGTTGCGCAGCGCTTCTTTCAGGATTTCTTCGGCTTGCGCATCGCGTCCATAAGCGATATACACGTCCGCTTCGGCGACCGGATCGACATTGGTGTCCAGGTGGCTGACCGACGGCACGAAATTCGAATTGAAGATACTGTTCTTGGTGTCGACGCTCTGGCCACCTGTCGAGCCGAACAAGGAGTTACCCTTCAAGCCCGAATTGGTCATCGGCGCGCCGCTGCTATCCAGGAAAGCCTGTTCGCGCGCACGGTTGCGACGGTAACGGAACAGGCCGAGACCTGCCAGCAACGCCACCAGGACACCGCCAACCGGCAGCAATAATGGATTTTCGGTAAGGCTTTCAATGAAACCAGGCTCTGGCGGAAGCGGCGCTGCCACCTTCGGCTTAGCCGCTGCCGGAGCTGCAGCAGCCACCGGAGCTGCAGGCGTAGCGCTGGCGTCGATTGCCGAAGCAGCAGCAACTGCCGCCGGGGCCGGAGCTGAGCTTGCCGCAACGGCTTCTGCCGACGCTGCCACAACCGGAGCAGCCGCGGCCGCAGGTACGGCTGGAGCCGCTGCGGCTGGCGGTGGCGTTACCGCTGTAGCTACCGGTGCTGCCGCAACAGGTGCAGGTGCTGGTGCTGGTGCAGGTGCAGGTGCAGGTGCTGGCGCTGGCGTAGCAGGTTTCACATTGGCTGCCTGATTCTGCAGGTCAGCCAGGTTCTTGTTCTTTAATTCGAGTGTTTTCTGCAGGTCGCTGACATTTTTCTCCAGCTCCTTGACACGCGAGGCAGCCTCGGCGGCCGCTTTTTCACGTGCAACCTTCTCTTCCGTAGCCGCGTTAGCCGCAGCCTTGGCGTCGGCAGCACCGCCGGCAGCCGCAGCGCCGCGCGACAATTTCAGCTTGTCCTTGGACTCGCTGGCAGGAGTGGCCTGTTCTTCCACCTTGGCAGTAATTTTGCCGCCGCTGCTTTGCTTCGATTCAGCTGTTGCATTTGGCGCGGCCGATTCCACCAGCCCGGCCAAGGTATTGCGATAGCTCTTGAAATCCTTGGACTGCGCCACTACAACGTTCCTGGCTTCCGATTTGCTGACGCTACCTGCGCTGCCTGCATTAGGAATCGACAGGATCTGGCCCGAGCGCAGGCGATTCATGTTCTTGCCGACAAACGCACCTTCGTTGCTGCGGTACAGCGCGACCAGCATTTGGTCCAGCGAGACGCCAGCCGGCAGGTTTTCGCTGGCAATACGTGCCAGCGTATCGCCCGTCTTGACATGGTAATCACCGCCTGCAGGCGCCGCGGCCGCAGCTTTGGCCGGGCTGCCGCCGCCAGTGGCGGCTACGGTTGCCGGCTTGCCGGCGGTGCCGGTGGCGCCGTTAGCACCGCTGGCGACTGCCCTGGCTGCAGCAGCACGAGTAGCATCGGAAATGGTCGAGCCGGTTGACGACGGCCCCTGGGCAGCCTGCTGGACTGGCGCCGAACGAGGGGCGGCAGTAGCGGTTGTTGCAGCGGCACGCGATGCAGCAGGCGCGGCGGGCGCAGCAATTTGTGCCGGCTGTGCCTGGCGCTGGCCGGCAGGATCAAGCAACAAAGTGTATTCGCGCACCAGGCGTGCTTTGGTGCCGCCGAGTTCCATCAGCATGTCGACAAACGGCTCATTGATAGGCTGGGTCGAGGTTACCCGCACAAAACGACGGCCATTGCGCTGATCGATAGCAAATTGCAAAGACAACAAGGCCGGATTGAAATCGATATTGGCTTGCTGATAAGTTTCCGGACTAGCCAGTTTCGCCACTAGCGAACCCGCTTCGTCCTGGCTTACCGAAGTAAGCTCGATTTCTGCACGTAACGGTTGTCCCAGCGAGGACAGCACGGTTAATTTACCCAGACCGGCAGCCTCTGCACTGGAAATCATCAGCATGGCGGAAACCACGGCTGCAGTGAGGGTCTTTAAACCGGTGGAAATAAATTTATTCGAAGAATTCGGGTGCATGTTGTGTGGCATGAAGGGCTGTCCGTTGACGTATTAGGAAACAAATCTTGCTGAAAGCAAATACTGTACCCAGTTTTTTTAAAAATCAATACCTAGATTGACATTAGTGTGGCACTTCGCAAACGATGACTCCATTTACTTAGCACACCACTAGCTAGCGTAACGGCCAAAAAGCACCGACAGATACGCTAAGCCCGCTAAGACTTTCCTCAAGAAAATATTTAGCGGGCCATATTGCAAGACGGCAACAATATCACAACTACCATGACAAGTCAGGTATCCAGAACAATCCGTAGCATGCGGCGCAACGGTTCTGCCGCGCCCCACAACAATTGGTCACCTACGGTAAATGCTGACAAATAATCGCCACCCATCTGCAATTTGCGCAAACGACCGACAGGAATTGTCAGGCTGCCGGTAACCGCCGCGGGCGTCAGGTCGCGCATCGACGATTCTTTGTCGTTAGGCACCACCTTCACCCATTGGTTATTGCTAGCGATGATGTCATTAATTTCATCCAGCGGCACATCTTTTTTCAATTTGATGGTCAAAGCCTGGGAATGGCAACGCATGGCGCCGATGCGGATGCACAGGCCATCCACCGGGATAACCTTGCCGCCGTTGCTGAAACCCGCACCGCGACCAAGGATCTTGTTGGTTTCCGCGCCGGCTTTCCATTCTTCTTTTGACAAGCCTTCGCCCAGATCCTTATCGATCCAGGGAATCAGGTTGCCACCCAAAGGCACGCCGAATTGCTTGATTTCGTCAGCCGACATGGAATGCTGCTTGCCCAGGACCTTGCGATCGATTTCCAGTATCGCCGATTTCGGGTCGTCCAGCAGCGCCTTGACTTCGGCATTGATGGAGCCGAACTGCGTCAGCAACTCGCGCATGTGCTGCGCGCCGCCGCCCGATGCCGCCTGATAAGTCATGGAGGTCATCCATTCGATCATGTCGTGCTGGAACAAGCCGCCCAGGCCCATCATCATGCACGATACGGTGCAATTGCCGCCGACGTAGTTCTTGACGCCGCGCTTCAAACCGTCCTTGATCACGTCCAGATTGACCGGATCCAGCACGATGATGGCGTCGTCTTTCATGCGCAGCGTCGAAGCGGCGTCAATCCAGTAGCCATTCCAGCCGGCAGCACGCAACTGCGGGAAAATCTCGCTGGTGTAGTCGCCGCCCTGGCACGTAATAATGATGTCGCATTTTTTCAAGGCTTCAATATCGGTGGCGTCTTTTAACGTTGTTTCGTTTTTCGCCAATGCCGGGGCTTTACCGCCAGCATTTGAAGTTGAAAAGAATACCGGCTCGATATGGGCGAAATCGCCCTCTTCTTGCATACGCTGCAACAAGACCGAACCCACCATGCCACGCCAACCGACCAAACCAACCAGTTTCATCATGATTCCCTAACAATAAACGGGAAAAGCCCCGCACTTCACATTACGGCAGACCCATCTGCCCAATTCTACTTATCTCTACCTATCCCGGCGATCTATCCCAGCGCCTTGACCACCGCAGTACCCATTTCACCGGTGCTGACCTTGGTCGTGCCTGCTTCGTAAATATCGGCAGTACGCAAACCTTGCGCCAATACTTTCTTGACCGCATTTTCGATACGATCGGCCTGCTCTGCCTTGTTCAGCGAGTAGCGCAACATCATCGCAGCCGAAAGAATGGTCGCCAGCGGATTGGCAATCCCCTTGCCGGCGATGTCCGGCGCCGAACCATGCGACGGCTCGTACAAGCCCTTGTTGTTGGCGTCCAGCGAGGCCGATGGCAGCATGCCGATCGAACCCGTCAGCATGGAAGCCTGATCCGACAGGATATCGCCAAACATGTTACCGGTCACCACCACGTCGAAATTCTTCGGCGCGCGCACCAGCTGCATCGCGGCATTGTCGACATACATGTGATCCAGCGCGACGTCCGGATATTCCTGATGGACTTCCGTGACAATGTCTCGCCAGAACTGGAAGGTCTCCAGCACGTTGGCCTTGTCGACGCTTGTCAGGCGCTTGCCGCGCTTTTGCGCCGCCTGGAAAGCGACGTGCGCGATGCGGCGGATTTCCGGTTCGGCGTAGCGCATGGTATCGAAACCTTCGCGTTCGCCTTTGAAAGCGCCGTCCGGCGCAGTGCGGACACCACGCGGCTGACCGAAATAAATGTCGCCGGTCAGCTCACGGATGATCAGGATATCCAGTCCGGATACTACTTCCGGCTTCAACGTCGAGGCGCCAGCCAGTTCCGGATACATGATCGCCGGACGCAGGTTGGCGAACAGGCCGAGGTGCTTGCGCAGACCGAGAATCGCCTGTTCCGGGCGCAGTGAACGCTCCAGGGTATCGTATTGCCAGTCGCCTACAGCGCCGAACAAAATGGCATCGGCTTCTTTCGCCAGTTTCAGGGTGCCTTCCGGCAACGGATGACCATGCGCCGCATAGCCGGCGCCACCGACCGGAGCCGATTCCAGTTCAAATTTTTCGCCAAGCACGTTCAACACATTGACCGCTTGCTCAACGATTTCCGGACCGATGCCATCACCTGGCAAAATTGCTATTTTCATTTTTTCCTGGATTGAATAATTCAAAAAATATCAGTATCAGTTACTGTGCATGCCGCTTACTTAAATGGTATTACTCAACCAAGGTTGAGCAGCCAGATGGCGCTCTTCAAAGTCGCGAATCTTGTCGGACTGGCGCAAGGTCAGGCCGATATCGTCGAGACCGTTCAGCAGGCAATACTTGCGGAATTCACCGACTTCGAACGGGAAAGCCAGGCTGCCATTGGCTGTGCAGACCAGCTGCTTCTCCAGATCGATGATCAGGCGGTAGCCCGGGAATGCCTTGACTTCATCGAACAGGCGGTCGATTTGCGCCTCTGGCAGCACCAGCGGCAACAAGCCGTTCTTGAAACAGTTATTGAAGAAGATATCGGCGAAACTTGGCGCGATGACCGCACGAAAACCGTACTGGTCCAGCGCCCACGGCGCGTGTTCGCGCGACGAGCCGCAGCCGAAGTTCTTGCGGGTCAGCAAAATCGAAGCGCCCTGGTAACGTTGTTGATTCAGGACGAAATCCGGATTTAAAGGACGCCGCGAATTATCCATGCCCGGCTCGCCATGATCCAGGTAACGCCATTCGTCAAACAAATTCGGGCCGAAACCGGTCCGCTGGATAGACTTCAGGAACTGCTTCGGGATAATCGCATCGGTATCCACATTAGCGCGATCCAACGGCGCTACCAAGCCATCCAGTACAGTAAATTTATTCATTTCTTGATTCCAATCTGCCCAATCTGCCATCCCGCCTGCGCGAGGTGATCATTTGCCTTGAATTTTCTCGCCGACGTGTTCCACATCTTTACCAAAGCCGTGGAAGGTATTACAAGCGCTCAATGCATAAACGCTGGCCAGCAAAACACACAAGGTGACTATTTTCTTCATCTTTGTCCTTCGGTAAATATTTTCTTGAAAGCGATCGAATTACAGGGAACGGATGTCAACGAAATGACCTGCAATACCCGCCGCCGCCGCCATCGCGGGGCTAACCAGATGGGTACGGCCGCCGGCGCCCTGCCGGCCTTCGAAATTGCGGTTCGAGGTGGAAGCACAGCGTTCACCCGGCTCGAGGCGGTCGGCATTCATTGCCAGGCACATCGAACAACCCGGTTCACGCCATTCGAAACCGGCGTCCTTGAAAATCCGGTCCAGGCCTTCGCGTTCGGCCTGTTCCTTGACCAGACCGGAACCCGGCACCACCATCGCCAGCTTGACGTTGGAAGCACGGAACTTGCCGCGCACTACCGCCGCCGCGGCACGCAAATCTTCAATCCGCGAGTTGGTGCAGGAGCCGATGAATACCTTGTCGATGCGGATGTCTTCAATCGCGGTATTCGGTTTCAACGCCATGTAGGCCAAAGCCTTCTCCATGCCGTCGCGCTTGGTGGCGTCTTTTTCCTTGTCCGGATCAGGCACGCGGCCATCAATCGCTACCACCATTTCAGGCGAGGTACCCCAAGTCACTTGCGGCTTGATCTCGGCAGCGTTGAGGGTCACCACCATGTCGAACTTGGCGCCCGGATCGGAATGCAAGGTGCGCCAGTAAGCCACGGCACGATCCCAATGCGGTCCGACCGGCGAAAACGGCCGGCCTTTGACGTAGTTGATTGTGGTGTCGTCGACCGCGATCATGCCGGCGCGCGCACCGGCTTCAATCGCCATGTTGCATACCGTCATGCGGCCTTCCATCGACAACGCGCGAATCGCCGAACCGGCGAATTCGATTGCATAGCCGGTGCCGCCGGCGGTGCCGATGCGGCCGATCACGGCCAGCACGATATCCTTGGCGGTAACGCCGGCAGGAATCACGCCGTCGACCTGCACCAGCATCGATTTGGATTTTTTGGTCAGCAAGGTTTGGGTCGCCAGCACATGTTCGACTTCGGAAGTGCCGATGCCGTGCGCCAGGCAAGCAAACGCGCCATGGGTCGAAGTGTGGGAGTCGCCGCAGACCACGGTCATGCCAGGCAAAGTGGCGCCCTGCTCCGGCCCGATCACGTGGACGATGCCTTGGCGATGATCGTTCATGCCGAAATAGGTCAAACCGTAGCTCTTGGCATTCGCATCCAGGGTTTCCACCTGCAGGCGCGAGATTGGATCGGTAATGCCGTTAGCGCGGCCGGTAGTAGGTACGTTGTGGTCGGCCACCATCAGATTGGCCGGCAGTCGCCATGGTTTGCGGCCGGCCAGCTTCAGCCCCTCGAAAGCCTGAGGGCTGGTGACCTCATGCAAAAGATGTCGATCAATATACAAAATCGCCGTGCCATCCTGTTCAGTATGGACGACGTGAGATTCCCAGAGTTTATCGTAGAGCGTTTTAAGCATGATCCAGGGCGGCTGCGAGGCGCGCAAAACAGTGAATTTAGCTCTTGATTATGCCATAGAAGCAGGCAATTTACGCTGCTGGAAGCCGCGAAAACGACATACTGGCCATTCGCATGTTGCATATAGCCACTTATAGCGCGGCTCCGGCTGGCACAGAGCCGGCACTTATTCCACTGCTTATTTCACTGTTTATTCACTGTTTATTCACTGTTTATTCACTGTTTATTCACTGTTTATTCACTGTTTATTCGCTGTTTATCCGCTGCTTATCCACCATTTCTGCGCCTATTTACTTCACTGTCTATTTAGCCGCCTTGCCAGCCAGATAGCTGGACAGGCTAAGCTTGCCGGTCGCCAATGCGGTACCCAGCAGCACGATCAGGCAGCCAGCCAGCATCGTCGCGGTAACTTCTTCCTTCAGGAAAATCGCACCCCAGATCACGCCAAAAATAGGAATCAGGAAAGTCACTGAGGCGGCATAGGCCGAGCCCACATGTTCCAGCAAACGATAGAAAATCACGTAGGCGATGCCGGTACAAACCACCCCTAACGCCAGCACCGAATACCAGGCCGTGGCAGAAACCGGCGCCGTCGGCCAATACAGGATCGCCAACGGCAGCAACACCAGCGTCGCCGCCAGCTGGCTACCGCATGCGACAACAAACGGCGGCACGCCTGCCAGCCGTGTCTTCGAATAATTGATGGCAAAACCGTAGGACAGCGTCGCCAACAGTACCGCAGCTATCGCTAGCCACACGCTCGGCATGCCGCTGCCGATCTTGTCCGACACCAAGGTAATCACTCCCGCCATGCCGACCAGCATGCCAATGACCTGCGGCCGGCTCATCGGCGTTTTCAGCCAGACGAACGCAATCAAGCCGGTCCACAGCGGCACGGTGGCGTTCAGGATCGCATCGAAACCGGCGTTGAGATACAAGGTCGAGTAGGCAAACAGGGAAAAAGGCAATGCCGAATTGGTGACGCCGACAACCAGCAGCGGCCATGCCTTGCTGCGCAAATGACCACGGGCAGCGGCCGAACGCAACACCGGCAGCAACACCAGCGCCGCTATCCCCACCCGCAAGGCAATCAGCGGCACCGGGCCGAATTCCGGCGTGCCGACCCGCATGAAAAGAAACGATGCGCCCCAGATGGCCGCGAGAAAAAACAGTTCGACGATATTCATGGCTGGTCTTTTTTAGTTTGGATAAGTATCGAACAGATATTCGTTTGCATGCGGCAATATATCCGATAACCGCGAGAGGCGTAAAAAAGATGGCAACAGTTCCTTCGCAAGCTTCTGCATCTCCACTTTTTACACAGCGCCAGCACGCATCTCGCCAGCAACGATGAAGCAAACTTTGGCTACCGTCCAAAGAAGACACAAGTACTTTTTATCTGCTTGTCAAAAACGGACAACCACTAATACCAATAAGATTTCCGTACGCCATTAATCACAACTCGCTTCAGAGACGCCCTGTGAATGTACTGTCATTTTTGTCATTTTTTGTTAGCGCTCATATTCGGCATTCGGGCAAAAAAATATCCAAATCGGCCATTTCGGCTGTCCGAACCTGACAAGGTTTTGTCATTAACACTCCGTTTTGCAATCCTATTATCAGATCAGCGCAAATGTACTCACTCGATGAATCTAGTGTTGATCGCTTGCTTCGCATCACTATCCGATCACGCTTGGCCTTGTCGAAACAAGACATTTTCGTTTTGGCTTGATGAGGCATCCGCAACGCCTGTTGCCGCAAGGGAAGGCAACTCCGGTCATACGGAACTTGGCGGCTCAGCGCGTAGCTGGCATGCACTTATCAGTGGTAACGCTTGCTTGTGGCTAGGGGCGCACAGGCAAGACACTCTGGTGAATGATGCCCCCACTCCAAGGAGAAACAGAAATGAAAAAGCAAATTATTGCCGCATCCATAGTTTCATTGTTCGCTGTCTCTGCATATGCTCATCATCCACACAACAGCGGAGGCAACACCACAAACACTGCAGTTGCAGTGTCGGTTGCCGGTAACGGCGCCGCAGGCGGAAACGCAACTTCGGGCAATGCAACTGGTGGTTCGGCGAAAGGCGGTACTGCAACTGGTGGCGATGCAAATCAATACATCATGGGCGGCCAAGCCAACTCCGGCAACAACTGGACCGGCGCAGGCGGCGGCACTGCAACTGGCGGTGACACCAAATCTGGCGGCACCACTGGTGGCGGCGCAACCGGCGGCAAGGGCGGACACACTGACGATGGCGGCAGTGCCAACGGCGGCAAAGCCAAGACAGGCGAAACCACTGGCAATACACAAGCCTTTAACGGCAATGCGTTTGCAGGTGGCGGCTCGAGCGAGTCACATACTGGCAGCGCTGACGCATCGATTGGCGCCACCAATACCGGTGGTTCGGCTGGAAACTTTGTGTTCGCTGGTGGCGGTACATCTGGCAATGCTAAAGGTGGTAATGGCGGCGATGGTGGCGATGCAAAATCCAAAGCAAATGCCGGCAACAAATTCTAATAACAGCGGCACGCAACGGCTCGGTTACCGATGAGTTGCGAGAGGGAAAAGAAATTTTTCCCTCTCGTTTGTGAAACCAATCTTTACGATGGAGAAGCCATGAAACGCAAACTTATAGGTATCCTGGTAGCCTCGCTCTTCACATTACCAGCTTTTGCAGGTGAGGAAGGTGGGGGTGGGCATCCCTCAACCTCTTCAACATCAACCGCAACCGCAGTTGGCGGCGCAGGTGGCGTTGGCGGTTCGGCAGCAGGCGGCACCGCTGCGGGCGGTACAGCTTCGAACCAGATTTCAGGCACATATGGCGCGTCGGCCACCAATGGCGGTAGCGCAACCGGCGGCTCGGGGACCGGCGGCAATTCAAATGTGAACGTATCGGTTTCACTGCCGGGCTCAGGGACATCCGGCACATCCGGTACCGGCACAACATCCGGAGCCGGAACCGGCGCCAGCAGCGCCGCGGGCGAACCAGGCAGCAGCGCCAACAATACCAAAGCCACGGTTGATTACGGCGGCACGTATACCGTCAAGACGGTACCGAATATCGTCGCGCCATCGTTGACCACAACTCTGTCCGACACTTGCATGGGTTCCGCATCGTTCGGTTTGTCCTTCACAGGTTTCGGCGCAACCGGCGGCACCACGATGGTCGATCAGGCTTGCGTACGCCGGCTCGATTCGAGAGAGTTCCGCGCAATGGGATTGAACGATGTCGCGCTTGCCTTATTGTGCCAAAGCGAAGCCAATCGGAAAGCCGTTGAATCGACCGGACGTTCTTGCCCTGGCATGGAAAGAGCTGCAGGACCAGCAGCAACACCGGCAGCAACGGCCACTCCTTCGGCGCCTTCAACCGGTGTCGTCGGTCAAAACAATATAAATAACATCGGCGATCAATATAAAGATCCCGTAATACGAGCTCGACTCGGCTTAGATAAATTGCCCGATCTATCGGCACTAAAAGATCGCTAATCACCAGTGTGCGAGGGAATGCCATGAAGCGTCCGCCATTCTCAAGCGACCAAATTGCTGCTGCTCTCAAACAGGAGGAGCTGGGCATGCCGTTGGCCGATGTGATCAGACAAGCCGGAATTACCGAACGCACCTTCCTCAATTGGAAGAAGCAATACGGTGGCCTGCACGGATATCCGCACGATCTGAAGTGTCTGCAAGAGGAGAATGCTAAGCTGAAACAGATAGTGGCTGAACTGACGCTGGAGAATTCCCGCCTGCAAGACGCGCTCGACGACAAAAGGGGAATGCACGAGCACTACAGTCCGTCCAATTGAGCGCAAGGCGCAGGCTTGGAGGTGATGACCCGGTGAGCAATTTTATTTAAGTTCAGATGCGAGAAAACAGTTCGGCACTCGCTTTGAACTCAATTAAATGCCTGATGGAAACTGACATTAATGCGCAAAGGAAATTTAAATATGCGCTTTTAGTTGCCGTAAGAAATTTTGTGTGAATACGCCACAGAACTAACTATATTTAACAATCATTCGCTGGACAAAATCTAATTTTGTAGCAGAATGGAAAATAGTAATTTACCAATAAAAAATTGCGTCCCGGCAATGCAAATAGGTAGATTGCTTGTGGGGGAGAGTCACATGGATATCGAGTGCACAAAGACACTTGAGGTGAGAGGCGACAGCAACTCAGACACCAACTCAACCAGGAATATAGGGATCATTGTATTTGAAGGGGTCGTGCTGGCTGACGTGGTGGGCGCTGCAGATGTTTTCGGCATCGGCGACAAGCTGATTTCGACGGTGTTCCCTGGCACCACGCGTTACGCGGTTTCGGTTCTTTCCATCTCGGGCGGCATGATCATGTCGTCAGCCTCGGTGCAGATCATGACGTCATCGCTGGCATCTTTCGACAAACATAAATTCGATACGCTGCTCATCGCCAGCGGCACCGGAAATTTCGACGCTTACCGCGATCCCGACCTGATTGCATGGTTGCAACAAATGCGCGGCAACGTCCGCCGTATCGCGGCAATCTGCACTGGCGTATTCGTGATCGGCGCTGCCGGCTTCCTGAATAATCGCCGCGCCACCACGCATTGGGCGCTGCTGGATAAACTGGCGCGTGAATTCCCTTTGATAAAGATCGACCGTGAAGCCCAAATCAGCGAAGACGATGGAATTTTCACGTCTTGCGACGTTGGCATGGCGACCGATCTGGCGTTGCGCCTGCTGGAAAACGATCTCGGCCCGACGGTTGCCCGGCGCGTCGCGCAAAGCCTGGTGGTGTGTCAGCGTCGGCGTGATACGCCACCCGCCAATCAGACCTCGCCAGCCAATGCGCCTGTCAAGACCAGCAAGATCCACAAAGCCTCGCTCTGGTTTGTCGAACATCTGGCGGAATCGATCAGCGTGGTCGACGCGGCCAATTATGTTTCCATGAGCGAGCGAAATTTTGTGCGGCAGTTCAAGCGTGAAACAGGACAGACGCCGCATGACTTCCTGCTGAATCTGCGCCTGGAAGCCGTACGTCAGCAACTGACCGAGACCGACCTGCCGGTAGACAAGATAGCACGGCGCTGCGGCCTGTTCAGCGGCGAGCATGTCGCCAAATTGTTCCGCAAGCACATGTGGACTTCTCCGACCGAGTATCGCAAGGGAATACGACCAACCTGAAGCATGGACCAACGCGCTATTGTCAGGAGATTCGATGAGCACTCCCATCGCGATAGCGCATCGGCCGACGCATGTCAGCCTCAAACCGCTACCGATCACCTTTCTTGCAACCATCTTCGTGGTGCTGGTTTGCGCCTCGTTGATGACGGTCGAAGTGTGGCGCAGCTGGAATGCGCACGACATCGCATTGCGGCAAACCGAAATTGCGACTTCCAACCTGGCACGCGCCTTGTCGCAACATGCCGACGACACCATCAAGGAAGCAGACACCGTGCTGGTAGGCCTGATTGAACGTCTGGAAACAGACGGCACCGGTAACGCCTCGCTGGAGCGCCTGCATAAATTACTGATCCAGCATATTGCTGAATTGCCGCAGTTGAATGACCTGTCTATTTACGATGAAAGCGGACTATGGCTAGTCAACGCACGCAGCGGACCGATCCCGCTCGTCAACAACTCTGACCGGCAGTATTTCGGCTATCACCGCACTCACTCCAGCCGCGGACCATACATAGGACCGCCGATACGCAGCCGCTCCACCGGTGCATGGATCGTCACCGTATCCAGACGCTTCAATCATTCCGACGGCAGTTTTGCCGGCCTGGTGTTAGGCACCATCAACATCGACTACTTCAAGACCTATTACGAAAGCTTCGATATCGGCCGCGCCGGTTCGATTTTTCTTAGCCTGAATGACGGCACCATGCTGGTAAGGCGTCCGATGCTGGAAGACGCCATCGGCAAAAACCTGTCTGACTATCCGATCTATCGCGACTACGCTTCCAGGAGCGCTGTCGGCACCGCCGTCATGCGTTCCGGCCAGGATGGCGTGGAGCGGCTGATCGCCTATCGTCATCTGGAGCAATATCCGCTGTTCGTCACCGTTGCCCGCTCAAAGGACGAGGTGCTGACCGGCTGGCGTGCCGACACCTATCTGTATCTGCTCGGCGCCATGCTGCTGACACTGGCCCTGGCCCTGCTGGGCTGGCGGCTGATTCACCAGATCAAGTTGCGCTTGCTGGCAGAGGCCGATCTGCTGCGGGTCCAGGAATCGCTGAAAAGCCTCAATCAACATCTCGAGCGGCTGGCCTTGCAAGACAGCCTGACCGGCCTCGCCAACCGGCGCCAGTTCGACAGCGCGTTACGTGACGAATTCAGTCGTGCCGTGCGTACCGGGAATTCACTCGCGCTGGTGATGATCGATGTCGATTACTTCAAACAATATAATGATATATACGGACATCTGGCCGGCGACGAATGCCTGCGGCAAATCAGCGACGCCGTAAAGGCCTGCAAAAACCGCCCGGGCGACCTGGCTACACGTTACGGCGGTGAAGAGATAGCGGTGTTGCTACCGGATACCAATCTGGCGGGCGCGGTCGCGGTTGCAGAAAAGATCCGGCTTGCCATCTACAACCTGCATATCGAACATCCTGGCGGCCCTGACGGTTTGGTCACTATCAGTGCCGGCGTCGATGCCTTCGTTCCTGTCAGGGATGGGAATATTCCTTTTGAACTGATCCAGGCTGCCGACAGAGCGCTGTATGCAGCAAAATTCGCAGGTCGCAATCGGGTTTGCTCCAGTGCCGACTTGCATTAGCCGCTAGCTGTTTGATTTCCTGATTTCACGTCCTGCCGCGACGTCCGCGTTCATACACCAAAGAACCCACGGCGATCAAACGATATAACTCTTGCTCGGTCAGCTTATACGACAACGCCGCAATCTCCCGCGCCAGCATCCCGATCAACAAATCATTTCCCGGTATCTGCGCTTGTGGGCTGGCGCAAGCGATCAAATCGACTATCTGTTCCGCTCTCATGATCGCACCTCTGAAAGATTAAATACACGACTTCAGCCCTTGTTTTCTTGCTTTTCCATTGCATTTTTTCTCAACCGACTCCATACCGCGCCCTCGCGGTTGCTGGTTAAACTGTGGATAGCTGACGATTCGATTCAATCTGTTGTGCCTGCCCGCATCTCATGATTGCTGCACGTTCAGTATTGAAACAAGGAAGCCTGGCATACGGCCAGTGCTTCCTTGAAGAACACGCAATCATTATTTCTTGACACCACCCAGCAATCCGCCAAGCAAACCTGTGACAGGAGCCAATGGGTCACCGGTGGCGCCTGTAGCACCTTTGCCGCCGGTCAGGCCCGACACCAGATTAGTCACCGGAGCCAGTGGGCTGGCGGCCGATCCTGTTGTGCCACCGACCGCGCCAGTCAAGCCTGCTACCAGGTTGGTGACCGGGGCCAGAGGACTAGCGCCCGCGCCGGCACCCGCAGCACCACCGACCGCACTGGTCAAACCACTCAGCAAGCCGGTTACCGGAGCCAATGGGCCACTACCCGAACCTGCTCCACCGCCGACAGCGCCGGTCAAACCACCCAACAAACCGGTGACTGGGGCCAACGGACCGCCACCGGCAGTTCCGCCGACGCCGCCAAGCACACCCGTGAGAGCACTATTCAAAGGCTGCAATAAACCACCGGTCTTGTTGCCGAGCAGAGGTTGACCGGTACCGACCAGGGCATTCGTGCCCAGGCCTGCCACGGTAATGCCGACGTCGCTAACCACGGGCCCCAGGTTGCTGACCACAGGCACCTTGGCGCCAGTCAGTGCGCCTCCCAAAGTATTGACGCCGCCGCCCAATGTCCCCAGCAAGGTATTCACAGGCTGGTTCAGCCCGGTTGTATTGCCGATTGTTTGCGTCAAGGTAGTCACTGTGCTGGTCAGCGGCACAATTGCCTGGGTTACGGTCTGGGTAATTTGTTGTACCGGACCGCTAGTCAAGGCGCCAGTCAACGGGGCTCCCAATCCGGCGACAGTAGAGCCGACCTTTGCCACCACATCGCCCAGAGGCGTGGTCACGACGGCCAACGGGGCCAATGGCCCGCTGCCCAATCCGGAGACCAGTTGCCCCGCGCTCTTTACAGTATTTCCCACACCAGTGACTACATCACCAGTACTGCCGAGTGTAGTGCCGAGCGCATTCGGATTGGTGCCGAGCTGCCCCAATCCGTTGCTGATACCGGCGCCCAAGCTGGAAACAATGCCTGTGCCGTTATTAACCACTCCGGCCAAGCCGCTTTTTGCCTGCGGAGACAGGATCGGCACGTTATTGATCACGGTGTTGCCTATCCCATTAAGTGCGGCACCTGTACCAGATACTGTGCCACCAACGTGGGAGAGGAAATTGCTTGCAGCACCGGTGCCGCCGCCGTTGCCACCACCACCGTTATCGCCACCACCATTACCGCCGCCGTTACCACCGCCATTACCACCGCCATTACCGCCACCGTTACCGCCGCCGTCGCCGCCGCCCGCACCTCCACCGTCGCCACCACCACCCGCGCCGCCACCTGTACCAGCGCCGCCACCGCCAGCTGTCTGTCCGTTTCCTGCTGCCGAGCCGAGTGATTTGCCCAAGTCGCCGCCACTGGCACAACCGGCCAACAAACTGGTCAACAATAACGATGCGACGATCAGGCTGCCTTTTTGCGATGTATTCATGATGTATTTCCCTTTAGTGAAAGTTCGAACCAACTGTTCCTGCTTGTCTATTCCGCAAAGAACATGCCAGCTGGAAAAACCTCAAACAAAGGGACGGCACAGGCCATCATTTTTCATAAAAGAAATAAATAGTTCCTTATAAATCAATGACTAAGGAAATTTTCAAGCAAATCCAGACGGCATGCCTACCACGTTACCCGTCAGCATTTGATACGTTACATGTAACGTAACGGCAAGCTCTGGACGGGCACAATTAATTGTCTTATAAACACTAAAAAGAAAAGCTGTTACCTTCCAGGACTGGCAGACAATCCAGCTTCTACGGAGCGACATCGACATTTACCTCATCGACAGAATTGAGATATCCTCAAACCTCTAGAAAAAATGGCAACACATGCACTGTCCCGACACAATGAATGCGGGACACGCAACTAGTTAAGCCAAACAAGGTCAGAGGATGCGCACAAGCGCAATGTTGCTGGTCATTATTTAACCAGAGCAAAACAAGACGCAGGTGGACAAGAATTTTTGCTCCCTGCGATGATGTCTATTGATCAGAGGAATGCCATTGTTGGTCCAGAAAACCGTAGCGTCCGGCTCGCAAAAACCAAACAGAATGAGAAAATTCGGCCTTGCATTGATCCTGCTGGCCACCCTCACCGCCTGCAGCACGCCGTCCGGCTCCGAGACCAATGGCGCAGCGCAACCCAGCGGCCCTGGCTACTACACGGTGCAAAAGGGCGATACCCTGTCCAGCATTGCACGCAAGTTCCGGCTCAGCAATAGGGACATCATCAGCTGGAACAAGCTATCGGACCCGAATGACATCAAGGTGGATCAAGTATTGCGGGTCGCGCCCGAAGGCGCTCGCGCCGGCAGCAAGACCACGCCGCCGCGCAGCGTCGGCAATAACGCCGCTACCGCTGCTGCCGGCGCAGCCAGCGACGAAAAAGATTCGGTCGACTGGGCCTGGCCCGCAAGCGGCCAATCCGCCAGCGGCCTCGGCCAGGGGAAAAAGGGGATAGATATTTTCGGCCAGCCGGGACAGCCGGTGCTGGCCGCCGCCGCCGGCAAGGTCATGTACTCCGGCAGCGGCATACGGGGCTACGGCAACCTTGTCATCGTCAAACATAACAGCAATCTGCTATCGATCTACGCCCACAACAAGACCATCGTCGTCAAAGAGGGACAGATGGTTGGCAAGGGGCAGAAAATTGCCGAGATGGGCAAATCCGACAGCAACTCAGTCAAGCTGTATTTCGAGATCCGGCGCCAAGGCAAACCGGTCGACCCATCCCGTTATTTACCAAGTCGCTAAGGAACAGGCCTGCTCGCGGACAGATAAAAAAGGGCGCACCAGGCAAGTAGGTTTGCGCCCTTCCGACAACTCGTCGCAACCGGCCCGGATACGTTCAATAAGCAACGTAAGGCCCCACCGTACCACCCGCCGATACGCCTTCAAGCGCGGTATAGACCGAGCGCCCAAAGTAGAACGGCAGCCCCCAGTCGAAAAACGAGGCAAAAGCCTCGGTACCGGCCAGATTGCTGAATGCCGTGTTATTCCGGTTGGCCTGGAACAGCGAATCCGCATTGGCCACATTGAAGCTGACGCTATTACTGCGGCCGTTCACACCGGTATTCACCGCACTCCGGCTCAACGTCGACGCAGGACAGTAAAAACCTGTACTCAGGGTGCAGTTGGGAATAGCCGAATCGGCAAAGAACAATCCATTCGACCCGCTGTCAAAAAAGGCTGGCGTGGTCTGTCCCTGATACAAGGTGCTCAAGTTGCCGGAACTGTTCAAGGTATAGATGGTGGCGCTGCCCAGTGCATTATTGGCTTGCGTGCCGATGCCGAAAATCAGTGAACCGGTGACGCCGGACGCGCCATTGGCGCCCACTGCCGGCAGCTGTATCAGCGTGCCGTTATTATCCTGAGGGAAAACCGCTACCGGGTTGCCCACTTGCCGGCCCAGCGCCAGCGCAGTGGCGCTGCAATTCGTGCCCGAGCAGGAGTAATACCAGCCTGCCAGCGCCTGACTGGCGCAGGCCGCGCCGCAATCCTGGGTAAAGATACTGATGCCGAGCAGGCCGTTGGCATGAAATGCCGCCACTGTATTTTCCGCCACCAGGCTGCCGGAACAGCCGCCAGGCACGGTTGGAAAAGCGCTGTCGCCTATGATGTGCACGGAGATGCCGCTGGCAACCTCGCCGGCGATACGCAAATCCGCCTGTTTCACCGAGCCCCAGCTATAACCGTCGGCAAACCGTGCGCACTCAGCCACGGGGTTGCCGTTGGCGCTGGTCACCGACGGCAATGCCATATTGCCGGCCAGGACAGAAGACATGATGCGCAAACCGCTCGATCCGGTATCCACCAGAATGTGATCGATGGTCTGGCATTGCGTCGTACTGCCGGGCTGGCAGATGGTCAACGTGACGTAGGGTGAATTGACGGCGCCGACCGACTGGCCGGACGCTGCCAGGGGCCCGCTATCGAGCACCAGCGTCTGGACATTTTGCGTGGCTTGCGGCTGCGGTTGCGGTGCCGGGGCCGGTGTTGAACTGCTGTCAGAACCGCCACCGCCACAGGCAAGCAAGAGAAGACTGCAGAACAGGCAAAGGAGATACGTCAAGAAGCGCATGGTCATCCCCGGTCAGCGAATGTTGTCAGGAGTCACGCCTTGCGGCAGCAAGGCAGGTACATAAGCACTGCCGGCGAAGGAGCGCATATGTCCACCCGAATGCAATACCAGCTGATCCGACTGAATCGCTACCGCGCGTCGCCCCGGATGCGGCGCACTGGCTGCGCTCACATATTGATCGGCATAGCTGCCCAGCAATTGCCGCAGGTTCGGCATGCTAGGGCCCTGCCAGCTGACGGCGAACACAACGTTATCCGCGCCTATATATTCCCGCACCGTAGTACCTGAAGGCTCTACCACTTCACTCACCGAATAACCGTTGTAGCTGGTTACCCGGGCGCTGGCCTTGGCACGCGCGCTGTCTGCCTGGGCCTGGGCTTGATCCACGCCAGCAGCTGTGCCGACGGCCGGGCCGACAGCTGCGCCAAGCGCGGCGCACACCGGCGCGGATTGCGCAAACAGCAATACACAAAGGATAGGAACGGGGAATCTCATGGCTCACCTCTGCTCGAATAACGAATATCCGTCAAATCATAACCGATACCGCAGGGCAATTTACAAAGATGTTTTAGCGCCCGCGCCTGCCATTGCCACTCGTAATGTGCTACATATTTTTGCCGCTTGCAAGGCATTGCTGTAGTTGCACGTCAGTTGCAGCTCAGTTGCAGCTCAGTTGCAGCCCAAGTCCGCTCAAGTACGCTTAGCTACGATTCAGCAGGCGCATGCGCACGAACCCGATGTGTTCGCGCAATACGTAAAATTGATCGGCAAAAGCCAGTGGCATTTTCATCCGGTTCACCGCTTCTTCGATATGATCCAGGCGCTTCAACAGTTCTGCCTGTTGTTCCGGGGTGTCGGTGTCGGTGACAGCTGCACGTTCCAGCGCGATCAAGATGCCGTACCAGCGATAGATGCGCGATTTGATGCGCCAGCCATAGAGCAGCGGTACCAGCTTGAAACCCGGGATCAGCAACAAGATAATCGGCAGCAGCACCACTAAAGTACGATCGACCAGGCTGGCAAGCCAGAACGGCAAGGTACGGTAGAAGAAACTCTTGCCCGACTTATAGTAACGGGCGGCATCATCGCTGATGTGGAATTCATGCGCCAGCGGCGCCGGAAATTCATCGGCATTCTGCAGCACATTGGCGCCACTGTGGACTTCCTTGGCGGCCTCGATCAACAAATCGGAAAGTGCCGGATGCAGATCATCGCGGGCGATCAGTTCGGCGGTCGGGGCAATCAGGCGAATGTCACGGCTGGGAATGTTTTTACCCAGGTCGAACACACCTTTTGGAATCTTCAATTCGGTCAGATAGCTGAAGCGGCGCGCATAGGCACTCGCCTGCGCAAAATCGAGAAGACGGATGCCGGGTGTGCGCAGCAGCTTGCCCATGGTCGGCGGCGAGGCCGAATCGCCCATCAGGAAAGCGGCGTCGATCTTGCCATCGGTCAGCGCCTGCGCAGCTTCGTCGCCGCCGATATCCAGCAACTCGGCCTTGCCGCCGGCTTCAATGCCGTTGGCTTTCAACAAGGTTAATGCCAGCACTCGCGAACCGCTGCCCTGCACGCCGATCGCTACCCGCTTGCCGCTCAGCTCTGACAACCGATCCATTCTTTCCTTGCCACGATAAAATACAGAGACCGGCACATAGGAAACACTCCCTAGCGACACCAGTTTATCGATGGGCAGGTCGCCGGCGACTCCCCCCTGGACAAAAGCGACATCGATACCAGACGTCGGGTCGCTTATTTTCTTCAGATTGTCCAGCGATCCTTCCGAAGTCACGATGTTGAGCTGGATGCCGTTGCGCGCCAAGATCTTCTTGTATTTCTCTGCCGTATTCCAGAAATTGCTGTGCTCGGGACCGGTGGTCATCGTGATGGTCTTTGGCGGCGCCGGATGGATGAACCAGATTGCCAGCCAGATGGCGACAATCGCCAGCAAGACAATCGGGCCGAAGCTGATAGCCAGGTCACGCCACGAAATCGAGACGAACCGCATCGTGATGTTTTTCGCAGATTTTTTCAGGTCGGATGGATGGAATGGAGTAGCCATGAGAATTGCTCTATCGTTGAAAGGCATGATTCTGCTGCATGATACGGGATGTAATACGGGATGTAATACAGGATGCAATACGGGACGTAGAGTATCACTTGCAAAGCAAGTTCAAGAGGAATCAATGCCGACAGGTCAACAACGTGTCGTTTGCATCCGTTTCCATCATGGGCAGCAAGGTCGGTGTCAGCGACTTGAGTAATTGTACCGAGAGCGCGCTTGTGAACTTGTAGCTGGCGGCATAGGGCTCATGGACGTAGGCGGTCATGGTGCCGAAGAAGCGATCGCCGATAAAAAACACGAAAGTGGCGGAGCGGTTCACTGCGCGCGAGGAAATCAGCCTGCCGCCCGCCGCGTAGACCTCGAAACGCTGATCGCCGGTGCCGGTTTTTCCACCGACCCCGATCGGCTTGCCGTTCGCATGGCGTGACGGCAAGCCGCCCTTGAGACGCTTGGCAGTGCCACCCTCGACCACATCAATCAGCGAACGTTGCACCACGTCCGTTATCTCTTGGGGCAAAAGCCGTTCCGCCGCCGGCCCGCTATTCTCAAAGTGCGTTTCATATGGTGTTCCTTGCGCCAGCTCCAAGGTTTGCAATTTCCGGAGCGGCAAGCGCATGCCCTTATTGACGATGATCCCCATCAATTCCGCCAGCGCTGCAGGCCTGTCGCCCGAAGCGCCAACCGCGGTTGCATAGGAGGGAGTAAGGGATTCGAAGGGATACCCGAGCCGCCGCCAGTCGCGGCCGATCTCCAGAAATGCTTCCAGCTCCAGCATTTGCCGGATACGTTTGTCTTGTTTGTTTTTATTGCGGGTTTTGAATAGCCAGGCATAGACATCCTGACGCACATCGCGGCTGGCATCGAGCGTCTCCGTCAATGTTGCGTCGGGGTGCTGATGCATGAATCCGAGCAGCCACAATTCCAGCGGATGAATGCGCGCGATGTAGCCGCGATCGGCCAACGAAAATTTATCCGGCCCGTACTGCGCGTACAACGCTTGCAATTTAGCGTCCGACAAACCGTCTTTGGGGAACTGTTTGCGCATGAAGGCAGAAAAATGTTGCAGATCCGCGTCCGGCTCTATGCTGCGGAACACCGTGGCCATTCGCGCCGGTATCGGATGCATGTTTTCCAACAACAGCTCCTGCGCCTCCTGCGGCGTCTTGCCGTGGTATTTCCGGTAGAAGCGAACCATGAACTGGCGTCCTTCCTTGTCGGCAAAGCGAGATAGTATTTCTTGCCGCTTCGTTGCACTCAGAGCGTCCAGCGAAGTTGTACCGGTACTGGCATCAGCATTGGCGCCAGCCATCTTGAATTTGTAATGCCGCACGATATCGCGCATGAGCCGCACAAAAACCAGGTTCACCGACTGCTGGAAACCTTCGCGTATCGTCATCACCTTATAGTTTTCCTCAGACTCGAAATTCGTGAATGTCTGCACCCCGCCACCGGTCACGAATGCCTCCCCCGGGCTGCCCGAGTAACGGCGTTCCATGGCCGCTTCCAGCATCGCCGGCAAAGCCAGGTCCTTTGCTCGCGCCAGGTAGGTCAGCGCCCACTGGCTCAACACGTCCTCTTTCTCCACCTGTATCCGGGCCCGCTGGTCCGCTGTCATGCCGGCGTACCGCTGATGCAGATCGGCGATTATTTCCAGGTAGGTAATCAACGTGCGCAACTTGGCGGTAGATCCCAGATTGAGCCTGGCGCCCTCGTTGATGTCGAACGGCTGATCGAAATTATCGGTTTGCACGCGTAATAAATTGGCGCCGCCGCGCTGCTCGAATAGCGTAAAACTGAAAATCAGCTTGCCCGGATCATCGCCCGGGCTGAGCATGTTATGTCCGTATAATTCTGCCGCTTTTGCATTGGCGGGCTGTTTGAGCTGGCGCAGCACGGTTGTCACTTCGCGTTGCATTTCACCATTCAAGGTGGTTGCTGCGGTGAGATCGAGACGGTCCAGATCGTAAAGGTGATTGACATGCAACAAACCAGAAAGATTGGCGCGCAATGCAGTCACCGCTTTACGCGTAACAAATGATATCGGCGGCGCGCTGACCGTTTTTTGCTGCAGGTTCAATTTGACCGGCAACGCTGCGTCACGCAGCGCCGCCGGGATAACTCCCGCCACCGCCAGCACTCGCAAATGGCTGTCGGTCAACTGTTCCAGGTCCGCAGCGCCTTCCCGCAGGTAATAGGACGGCCGGCGTTGCGCGATCATTAGTGAAAGCGCTTGCTTGAATGCCTCGGCCTTGCTCCTTAGCAGAGCGGGATCATCTTGCGTCAGATCGGCATTGTTACCCGCTTTGCTTTCCAGAAGCCGGTTCACTTCCGCGAAATCTCGACCGTACCAAGCCCACATGCCGTCGCCCAGGCCATCGATCTCGCCATAGCCCGGCTTGGCTGCAAGCGGCACGGTATTCAGGTAATCCACCATGATTTGCCGGCGTGCAGGAAGCGTGTTCTCACCGCCCAGATAGGCCTTGATCGAAGCCGACGCCATCTGCCGCAGTTTTTCCTGCGGCGATGCGGTGCGGCCCTCAGGCGAATGACGATATTTTTCGATCTGCGTCGCCAGCGTGCTGGCTCCCGGTGTCTGGCGCGACTTATCAAACACATGCAACGCCTGATCGAAGATGGCTCTGCCGAAGCGGTCCCAGTTAACCGCCGGATTATGCTGCGGATAACTGGTAGTGAGCAAGTCACGGTCTTCGATAAAGAGCAATGTATCGGCCAACAGGCGCGGCACCGAATCGAAATCTTTATAACTGCGCTGCGGGAAACGTTCCGAGTACAGAGATTGATCATCGCAATCAAATAAATCGAGACCCGTTTGCGTCTTCTCGCTGTAGGCAAGAGACAGGCCCCTATCCGCGAGTTGCGCAAGCTTTGGCGAGATCCGGGCTTGTTGCGTAATCCGGTAATCGTGCTGGGCCAGATATTGGGTAAAGGCCGGAATCTTGCTATACCCGAGGCGTTCGTCGTAAGGGCCGGTTTTAGGAAAACGGATCGCCGTGCTTGCCCCAGGCTCAAGTTTGAATGTCAGCTCACGGTCAAGTTCGGACAGATGACGCGCTTGCCATTGAGATGAGCGCAATTCACTGTTGACCAGTCGAGCCACGAATGCCAGCAGCCCGAGTAAACTGATCAGCAACAGCAACTTGCCCCATTTACGTAGCGTCACTTTTTTTATGAGTAGGAATGCAACTTGGCGGGAGTGCCTGCATATCAAGATAATCGCCTTTTCAGCCGATGTCTAGCTGCAATTGAGGCGTTTATTTTCAGGCAGGCGCGCAAGCCTGAATATGCCGGAGCTGCATCCGTTCTACTCCACAAACAAGGTGGCCGGCGCTTCAAGATAGGCACGCAGCGACTGCACGAATTCGGCTGCATCCAGGCCGTCGACCACCCGATGATCGAACGAGGACGACAGATTCATCATCTTGCGCGCCACTACGATATTGTCACGAATCACCGGCCGCTCGATAATCCGGTTGACGCCTACAATCGCCACCTCCGGGTGGTTGATCACCGGTGTCGATGCCAGGCCGCCCAAGGCTCCCAGGCTGGTAATGGTGATGGTTGAACCGGAGAGCTCTGCACGTACCGCCCTGCCCGCGCGTGCAGCCTCGGCCAGGCGTGTGATTTCAGCTGCATTCGACCACAGGTCGCGCGCCTCCGCATGATGCACAACCGGCACCATCAACCCGGCTGCGGTTTGGGTGGCTATACCGATATGCACTGCGCCGTAGCGCGTGACCACGCCTGCATCGTCGTCGAAACGGGCGTTGCATTGCGGGTACGCGCGCAACGCCAGCACCATGGCCCGCATCAGCAGCGGCAGCAGGGTCAGACGGCCGCGTTCGCCGCCCCATCTCGCATTCAGATGCGCGCGTAGCGCCTCGATTTCTGTGACATCGCATTCTTCAACGTAGGTGAAGTGCGGGATACGGCGCTTGGATTCCTGCATTTTTTGAGCGATCTTGCGACGCAGGCCGATTACCGGTATCGCTTCTTCACCATGGCGTTCGGCATAGCGCTCCGCATCGCGCCTATCGTCGAGATTCGCCGCCGGCGGGCTGCTGCCGCGGCTGGCATGCGTAACATAGGCGTCGAGATCTTCGTGCGTGATACGGCCATCAACGCCGCTGCCCGGCACATCTTGCAACGCAATCCCAAGCTGGTGGGCGCGCCGGCGCACGGCTGGCGATGCAGTCGGGGCATTGGTAGCTTGCCGCATGACGCGCACGGAACCAGTGTCTTGAACCGTGAGCTGGGCTGCTGGCGCTTCCTTCGACAATACAGCGGCCGGATTTGGCATTGACGTTACCGTCGCCTGTGGCATTGCTGCATCGGCATGCTCCGCTTGCTCAACCTCAAGTCGTATCAGCTCACCTCCTACTGCCACCACCTGGCCAGGCTCGCAGCCCAGCGACTCCACCTTGCCAACCACCGGCGAGGGAATTTCGACGGTAGCCTTGTCAGTCATCACGTCGGCCAGTATCTGGTCCTCGACCACGCGCTCGCCAACCTGCACGCGCCAGGCTACCAATTCAACCTCGGCAATCCCCTCGCCGATATCCGGCATTTTGATTACATGGATACTCATCGTGCCTCCAGCGCGCGTTTGAAGGCCGCCCCGACCCGGTCCGGGCCTGGGAAGTAAGCCCACTCCTGAGCGTGCGGATAAGGCGTATCCCAACCGGTTACGCGTTCGACCGGCGCTTCCAGATGGTAGAAACAATGCTCCTGCACCAATGCCGCCAGTTCCGCGCCGAAGCCACTGGTGCGGGTAGCTTCGTGCACCACGACACAGCGGCCGGTCTTCTTGACCGAGGCGACGATGGCATCGAGGTCGAGCGGCCACAGGCTGCGCAAATCGATAATCTCGGCGTCGATACCGGTCTCGCGCGCCGCAGCTGCCGACACGAATACCATGGTGCCATAGGTCAGCACCGTCAACTCGGCGCCGGGACGGTATATCGCCGCAGATTCGAGCGGCACCGTGTAATAGCCGTCGGGTACCTCCCCCAGCGGATGTTTGGACCACGGCACTATCGGCTGGTCGTGATGGCCGTCGAACGGGCCGTTATACAGGCGTTTCGGTTCCAGGAAAATCACCGGATCGTCGTTCTCGATCGATGCAATCAGCAGGCCCTTGGCGTCGTACGGGTTGGATGGCATTACCGTGCGCAGGCCGCAGACATGGGTGAACAACGCTTCCGGGCTCTGGCTATGGGTCTGGCCGCCATAGATACCGCCGCCGCAGGGCATGCGGATCGTCATCGATGCCGTGAATTCGCCGGCCGAACGGTAGCGCAAACGCGCCGCCTCGGAGACGATCTGGTCCGAGGCTGGATAGAAATAGTCGGCGAACTGGATTTCGACCACCGGCCGCAAACCATAGGCCGCCATGCCGACTGCAGCGCCGACAATGCCGCCTTCAGAGATCGGGGCGTCGAATACACGCGAAGGGCCGTACTTCGCTTGCAAACCTTCCGTACAACGAAACACGCCGCCAAAAAATCCCACGTCCTCGCCGAATATGACCACATTGTTGTCGCGCTCCAGCATGATGTCCATCGCCGAACGCAGCGCCTGGATCATGGTCATGGGTGTTGTCAGAGCGGTTGTCAGAGCGGCTGTCCCCGGCTTCACATCTTTTTGAGCGGCCATTATCACACTCCCAGTTGCCGGCGCTGCTGCCGCAGATGTTCCGGCATGTCTTTGTAGACATCCTCGAACATCGTCGCCGGGCTAGGAATCTGGCCGCTGGCCAGGGTGCCATAGCGCTCCGCCTCTTTCTGCGCCGCGATCACTTGCGCCTCCAGTTCCTTTTCGGTGTCCTGGTGTTCCTGCTCGGACCACGCGCCAATCCGGATCAGGTGTTGCTTGAGACGGGCAATCGGATCCCCCAGCGGAAAGTGCGACCAGTCGTCTGCCGGCCGGTACTTGGACGGATCGTCTGAGGTCGAATGCGGGCCGGCGCGATAGGTGATCCATTCGATCAGGGTTGGCCCAAGATTGCCGCGCGCCCGTTCGGCAGCCCAGCGCGAGGCGGCGTACACGGCCAGGAAATCATTGCCGTCGACCCGTAGCGAGGCGATGCCGCAGCCGATGCCGCGCGCGGCGAACGTGGTGCTCTCGCCGCCGGCGAGTGTCTGAAAGGTGGAGATAGCCCACTGGTTATTGACTACATTGAGAATCACCGGTGCCTGGTAGACATGCGCGAAAGTGAGCGCGGTGTGAAAATCGGATTCGGCAGTGGAGCCATCGCCAATCCAGGCCGAGGCGATTTTGGTGTCGCCCTTGATCGCCGAGGCCATGCCCCAGCCGACCGCCTGAATGAATTGCGTTGCAAGATTACCGGAAATGGAAAAGAAGCCGGCGGCGCGCACCGAGTACAGCACCGGCAACTGCCGCCCTTTCATCGGATCGCGCTGGTTCGACAACAGCTGGCAAATCAAATCCACCAGCGGTACGTCACGCGCCATCAGCAGGCTTTGCTGACGATAGGTGGGGAAGCACATATCGCCCTCCTGCAGCGCCAGCGCATGCGCCGTGCCTATGGCTTCCTCGCCCAGGCTTTGCATATAGAAGGACATTTTTTTCTGGCGCTGCGCGATCACCATGCGGGCATCGAAAATCCGCGTCTTCATCATGGCGCGCATTCCGCGGCGCAGCAATTCGCGATCTATTTCTGCTGCCCAGGGGCCGACGGCATTGCCGTCGTCATCCAGCACACGCACCAGGGCATAGGCGAGATCACTGGTATCGGACGGCAGCACTTCCAGCGGCGGCCGGCGTACTGTGCCGGCCGCCGCCAGATGCAGGTAGGAGAAATCGGTTTCGTGGCCGGGCCGTCCGCTCGGCTCCGGAACATGCAACGTCAGAGGCTTGCACTGGCTCATACCCGCTCCCTTGCGCTTGGTGATGTCCAGTTGAGTTTAGCAAACTTTAGCGTTGGCGGCTTTTTACTTTTACAACCCTTTTCACGACCGATGAATTGCTTACACTACTACGCGAGCGTTCACAGCTTGTAGCCGATTTGCCGCAACAAATCCTTGCGCCATTTGATGTCGTCGTCGCCTTCAACGCCTTTGGTCGGAAGGCCGTCCACCACGCCCAGCACGGCGCGTCCCTGCTCGGTTTCAGCAAGAATCACCTCGCTTGGATTGGCCGTTGCACAAAAAATCCGGCATACCTCGGGCACCATCTTGACTGTGTTCAAGACGTTAAGCGGATAGAAGCCATCGCCCAGGAAAATGATGAAGCAATGGCCGGCAGCAATCGCTTGCGCGTTCTTTTTGGCAAGCTCAAGCATGGCGGGATCGGTGCCAGACCAGCGCACCAGGCATTTACCGGAGGCTTCGCAAAAAGCCAGGCCGAAGCGGATGCCTGGCACGGCAGCCACCAAAGCTTCGTGAAGATCCTCCACGGTTTTGATGAAGTGGGCCTGGCCAAAGATGAAGTTCGTTGTTTCCGGCTTATCGATTGTTACCGTGATCAGTTGCATCTCGCGCCGCTCCTTGCCAGGATTGTGAGCAGCATGCAACATCCGCAGGGGACTCACTGCAGCCCGTTCACTGCAAACCGCTCACTGCAATCAACACCATCAGGCTGACCTCGCAGCACCTTATATCCGGTACGAGAACCTGCCTCTTTCAGCCTGATCCATGAGATCGAGGAATTGTTCCCTGCGCATCTGGATCACGGCTTCGTGATCGCCTGCCTCGAAGTAGATTTCCGGCTGATGCAGCAGGCTCTCATCGAGATAGGTTCGCAGGCCGTAGGCGGTGCATACCGGATGCAGCGCTCCTACATCGCAATCCTTGAACAGCTCCCGCAATTCGGCTTCGTCGGCCAATACCAGGCGGCGCCCGGTCTGGTCCCATAGCTCTGACAATTGCAAGTGATAGGTTGACGGCAGCACCGCCGCCACATAGCCTTGGGCATCTTCCAGGACGATCGTCTTGGCCAGACGATCGCCCGGAATATGCGCTACCTCTGCGGTTTCGCTGCTGGCGTGGCTGTGCGGATGATGCAAGATATTGTAGTGGCTGCCTTTGCTGCGCAGGCAGTCCTCCAGTGTAGTGGAAACTGACATGACAATCCTCCGCCGGAATGAGGTGGATGGAAATTATTGGTTGTTGTTTTCAATATAGTGGCATTCCACCTCTCTGGAAAGGTCAATTCGCCAAGCTTAGCGATGCATCATCCCGCCGCCATGAGACATGCTGCTAGATACGCTGCTTCTGGCAAAGCCTTGATGCTGCATCGAAGCATGGTTAAAGTGATGGTGATGATGGTCGCGGTCCCGGTCGACGAAGACTATCTGCGAACTGAAGCCGAACGGCCCCCAGTACCAGGGATCGTAATAGGCGTATGGGTAGCCGTAGTACTCGCGCTCGGTATTCTGCATCAATTGCCACGTATCGTCGCTTTGCTTGCAGGCAATGCCGGTGACCGGCTGTACCTGTCCGTTAATTTCAGCCTGGGTCGTCACCTTCTGGCAAGCCGGTTTGGCGGCGTAACCCGATGTGCCCTGGCTGCCGGTAGTACAGGCAGAGAGCGCCAGTACCAGTGCTATCAAAGGAATTTCGTTGTACATGATGTCGTCCTCAATGTAAGTCCGACGTAAGGACGCGCGCATATTGGGCGCAAGGCAACATCGGTTGGCCTCACAGGTGGCTGCCGCTGCTGTGCACTATTTGACGGCAGGTTCACTTGTAATAGGTAAACGAATAAGCGGGCGCCACTATTCCAGCACCGTGTTTATTTTCGGTTGGAGGAGAATTTCGCCACGCGAAAGTTTTGGGGCGACAACACGAGAATGGTCAGCGCCATGCCTCCGGATGCCCACCCAACGCGCTGCAGACATCGATCGCCATGGTGCGCAATTGCGCCACCGATGTCTGGCCGGACAGCGCATATCCCATGCCCTGATTTACCCAGTAGAAGGTACTGCGCTTACCGTCGTTGAGTAGCCGGAACGCTGTGGTTTCTTTGGCTGTTGCGGTAACGTACAGGGTCAGCCGTTCGCCCTTGCCGTTCTGATACATGAACTGTGCCGCCGGCCCTGTTTCACCGGGCAACAACCGTCCTCCAACCAGCGTATAACCGTATTCCTGGAGCGATGGCGTTTTCAGCGGACGATCGAGACGTTTCGACAACCAGCTGATCAGGTGTTCTTCTTCGGCCGCGGCAACTTCGACCGGATGGCGTTGCTCCGGCGCATAGACAGCGTAGGCAATGTCCGCACGTTTGGCGAACGCCGGCTGCTCGTTAGAGAAATGCGGTCCCAGCCAGCCGGCCGCCACCCCGCATAGCAAGCCCGCGGCCAGCCAACCGGCGGCCGTTCCGGTACTGCGCCACCACGGCGTCCGCCGCGGCAGGAAAATGCAGCGGACGTTGTCTTGCGGCGTCGCAAACAAGGCTTTTAATGCGGCATTTTGTGCCCGGTAGTCGGCAACCCGCGCGCTATCCTGCGGGTCGCTCGCCAACCGTTCGATGACTGCCGCCTGCTCGGCGGCGGAAAGCTCGTTGTCGACCAACGCCGACAAGGCCTGTAAATGCGCCTGGTCCGGGTCCGGCAACTTCGAGCTGGTATCGTCGTTCATGACCTGTATCTCGTTACCTGAGTCATTACCCATTTATCACTATTGGCTATTACTACCTGCTATTACTACCTGCTATTACTACCTGTTATTACTACCTGTTATTACTACTTGTTTTTCACTACCTTGAGAGGTGGCCGTTTGCTGCCCGGATCTTCCTTCAACAAAGAACGCATCCGCTCCCGGGCGCGCGACAGGCGCGACATCACCGTACCGACCGGGATGTTCAAGATGGACGACACCTGCTGATAGCTAAGCTCCTCCAGGCCCACCAGCAACAGCACCTCGCGCTGATCGACCGGCAGGCAATACAGCGCGCGTTGCACGTCGGCCAGGAACAGGCCGTCGACTTCATCGGCCGGCGCCGCCATCGTGCGCCAAGGCGCGCTTTCGTCATCAACGGCGATTTCGCGGCGCTTGCGCAACTGGTCGATATACAAATGCCTGAGAACGGTCAACAGCCACGCTCGCACATTGCTTTCCGGCTGCAAGGTATGCCATCGATTCAGGGCGCGCTCCGCCGTGTCCTGCACCAGGTCGTCAGCCCACGCGGCATCGCCTGTCAGTGCGCGGGCATAACGCCGCAGCACCGGCAGCCAGACCACCATGTCGGCTTCGAAACTCATAGGGGCGTTCTCTGGCACCCAAGCAAATATTAATAACTACTATTGTTCATCACGCCGCCCTTAGTTTGGCTCGGCATCAAGGTTTCGCCGTATGCCACATGCCACCCTTGCCATCGCCGTTGGTATCACCGGCTTTCTTGTCCATGGCAAAACGGTATAGTGGATGACCCTTGTAGGCCCATTGCCGCTTGCCGTCGGCGCCTGTCACAAAACTCCAGTCGCCGGCAGCCTTGTCATAGGAATCCGCCTGTGCCGCCGGCCAGTTTGCCGCGCAACCGCCTTCGCAAGCGCTCTTGCCGGGAACCGTGTCCTTGTCAAAGGTATACAGCGTCCGGCCAGCTTCATCCACCAGCATTCCATTGGCGGTCTTCGGCGCTTCAGCCAAGGCAGGTAAGGTAGTTAAGGTGAGCGTGGCGCAGCTAAGCAGTAGAAATAGGGGGTTTCGCATGATTTCTCCTCAGGATGATCGATAGAAAAAATTGACGCCGGGAACCAGCGTCGGGAATGTTGGCTGGGATAGCAGTTAAACGTCCGGCACAACAGGTTTATTCCAACTTTCTGCAACCATTTGATACATTATTTTCACTCTGTTGACTATTAAACTGAGGCAACAATCGCTCCAATCACAGCCCCTTCGCGACCGGTTTACCTGGACAATCCTGATCATCCTCCAAAATCCTCTACACTGTTGGCAATTAACCTATTCGAAAAACCAAGCTTGCATGCACGCCAACCTTGAAACCAGTCATGCCGTCGATGCCGCTATCGACAGCGCCGACAACGCTACCCCGGCGCTTGAATGCCGCGGGCTGCGCAAGTCTTACGGTCATGGCCGGGTGGTGCTGGCGCATCTCGACTTCACGCTGGCTGCCGGCGAATATGTCGCCATCATGGGCGATTCCGGCGTCGGCAAATCGACCTTGCTCAACCTGATTGCCGGTCTCGACAGTGCTAACAGCGGCTCGATACTAATCGACGGCGTTAACATGTCCAGCCTCGACGACGATGCCGCCACTCTTCTGCGCCGTCAAAAACTCGGGTTCATTTTCCAGGCTTTCCATGTGCTGCCGCACCTGACCTTGCAACAGAACGTCGCGCTGCCCTTGCTGCTCAACGATGCTTCGCCGGAGCGCGCAGCGGAGTTGCTGGCTGCGGTCGGGCTGGCTGGTCGCGGCAACGACTTTCCGCGCCAGCTGTCGGGAGGCGAGATGCAAAGGGTGGCGATAGCACGCGCCCTGGTGCACCGGCCCAAACTGATCCTTGCCGACGAACCGACCGGTAACCTGGATCCGGACACCGCGCATGAAGTGCTGGCTCTGCTGCGCCAGGAAATCAAGGCCAACGGCGCCTCGGCCATCATGGTCACGCACTCGGCCGCTGCGGCCGCAAGTGCGGATCGGATCCTGATCATGAGCGCCGACGGCTTGCAACCGCTGGCCGAGAAATCCTGACCCCCGATCATGCGATGACATCGACTGGCACCGATACCGATACCGAAATCCGCGCTATCAAAACCGGCAATCCGATCCGGACCCTGGCGCGCTGGCTGCTGCTGGGCGAATGGCGTGCACATCCGGTACGTGCGCTGGTGGCGATTGCCGCCATCGCGCTCGGAGTCGCGCTCGGTTATGCGGTCGATCTCATCAATGGCGCCGCTTTCAATGAATTTTCCGCCGCCACCAGAAGTTTGTCCGGCCAGTCAGATCTGCAGCTGCGCGGCGTGCAGGGGTTGTTCGACGATGCCTTGTATCCGCAACTGGCAAAAAGAGCGGGCGTGGCGGTCGCCAGTCCGGTACTAGAACTCAACGTGACTGTGCCGGGCCAGACCAGCGCGCTGAAAGTACTTGGCATTGATACTTTCCGTGCGGCCCACATCACGCCCGACCTGATTGGCGTAGCCGATCCGGAGCGGCCGTTCGATACCCTGGCCGACGACGCCATCTTCCTGTCGCCGGCAGCCCAGCAATGGCTGCAGGTAAAGCCCGGCCAGACACTGGCCCTGCGCAATGGCACCGCCATCGTCAAGCTGAGAGTCGCCGGCGGCCTGGTGCGGGCACGGGCCGGACAACGGCTTGCCGTCATGGATATCGGCGCAGCGCAATGGCGCTTTGGACGCATCGGCCAGCTATCGCGTATCGATCTCAAGCTGCAGCCTGGCGTCAATCGAGAGCAATTCAGGCGCGCGCTCCAGGCTGAGTGGCCAATGCGCTTGCAAGTGTCGGAAAGCCAGGATCAGGAAAGCCGCAACGACAATATGTCGCGCGCCTATCGCATCAACCTGAATGTACTGGCGCTGGTCGCGCTGTTTACCGGCGCCTTCCTGGTGTTTTCGACCCAGGCGCTGTCAGTAATCAGGCGCCGTTCGCAGTTTGCCCTGCTGCGTGTATTGGGATTGCGGCGCAGCCAGTTGTTACGCCAGGTGTTGCTGGAGGGCGGCCTGCTGGGTTGCGTGGGAGCGTTGCTCGGGTTGGCGTTGGGATATCTGTTCGCTGGCCTGGCCCTGCATTTTCTTGGCGGCGATCTGGGCGGCGGTTATTTCCGCGGCGTGCAGGCAAGCGTGCAATTCGATCTGCCCGCGGCACTGATTTTCTTTGCGCTCGGCAGCGGCATCGCCCTCCTCGGCAGCCTGGCGCCGGCGTTGGAAGCGGCCCGGGCGCAACCGGCGGCGGCGCTCAAATCCGGCAGCGAAGAAACCGCGTTGGCGCGGCTGGCGACACCGTGGCCGGCGTTGGCCTGCCTGCTGCTCGGGGCGCTGCTGACGCAAATGCCGCCGCTGTTCGACTTGCCTGTTTTCGGCTATATGGCAGTCGCACTATTGCTGATCGGCGGCATCACGCTGATGCCACGGGTGGCTTCGCTGGCGTTTTCGGCGCTCCAAAGATTCAGCCTGGGACGCCGCAACGGCGTCATTACAACACTGGTGCTGGCGCGCCTCGCCAACGTTCCGGGGCAAGCCTCGATTGCGCTCGGCGGCGTGTTGTCCAGCTTTAGCCTGATCGTGGCGATGGCGATCATGGTCACCAGTTTCCGTATATCGGTTGACGACTGGATGCAGCAAATATTATCGGCAGATCTGTATGTGCGCTCGGCCAGTAATGGCGAGACCGGCGCCATGCGGCCTGCCGAGCAGCGTTTGCTGACAACAGCGCCAGGTGTGGCGCGCGCCGATTTCCTGCGTACTTCGACACTCACGCTAGACCCGGCGCGGCCGCCTGTGGCATTGATCGCACGCGCTATCGACGTTGCCGATCCGGCGCGCACCTTGCCGATAATCGGTCCGTTGTTGCAGGCCAGTGCGATTACCGCGGATAGCTTGCCGATCTGGGTCTCGGAAGCCATGGTCGACCTGTACGGCTACCATTTCGGGCAACAAGTCACGCTGCCACTGGCCACGCATCCCTATCGCTTCACCGTGGCCGGCATCTGGCGCGATTATGCACGGCAATCGGGAGCGATCCAGTTGCGGCTGGCGGACTATCAGCGTTTGAGCGGCGATACCGAAGTCACCGATGCCGCACTCAGTTTAAAACGCGATGTCGATCCAAGTGTTGTCATTGCGGCGCTGCGCGCACTGCCATTCGGTGCGACGCTGGAATTTTCCCGGCCGGGAGAAATCCGCGCGCTCACCTTGACCATTTTCGACCGAAGTTTCGCCGTCACTTATCTGCTGGAAATCGTCGCCATCGTGATTGGCCTGTTTGGCGTAGCAGCCACCTTCTCGGCCCAGACCCTGGCGCGGGCAAGGGAGTTCGGCATGCTGCGCCATGTCGGCGTAACGCGCCGCCAGATCCTGTCCATGCTGGCGCTGGAAGGCGGTCTGCTGACCGCGCTAGGCATGCTGATTGGCTTTCTGCTAGGTTGGACCATCAGCCTGATCCTGGTATTCATCGTCAATCCGCAATCGTTTCACTGGACCATGGAATTGCACATGCCATGGTTGGGTCTGACGCTGGTGGCGTTGTTGCTGCTGTTCTCAGCCGGCGCGACGGCCTTGCTGGCAGGCTCACGGGCAGTGTCCGTCGATGTGCTGCATTCAGTGCGGGAGGACTGGTAATGTTGTCTGGATTACGCCGCTGGCTGCTGTGCGCCCTGCTGCTTTTATGGGCGCCGTCGCAATTTGCCGCACCGCCCCGCTTTGCACAAGTCACCCCCGGTCATCCGCTCACGCTGCCACAAGACAGCGGCGCCCATCCCGACTTTCGCACTGAATGGTGGTACGTCACCGGCTGGCTCAGCACGCCGGACGGAAAGCCGATCGGTTTTCAGATTACCTTCTTCCGCTCTGCCACCGAACACGATCGCGCCAATCCGAGCGCTTTCGCACCGACGCAATTGATCATCGCCCATGCGGCACTGTCCGACCCTAGCCTGGGCAAGCTCCTGCATGCGCAAAAGAGCGCCCGCGCCGGCTTCGGCCTGGCTTATGCCAAAGAGGGCAATACCGACGTCGCGCTGGATGACTGGCGCCTGCTGCGCGGCGCCGACGGCCGCTATCAGGCCAGCATCGCTACCGGTGAATTTACCTTACAGCTTAGCTTGACGCCTGGCCAGCCACCGTTGCTGCAAGGCGATCAAGGTTATTCGCGCAAGGGGCCGCAAGCGGCGCAAGCCAGTTACTACTATAGCGAACCGCAATTGCAGGTCAGTGGCAGGCTGACCCGCGCCGGCCACGAACAGGAAGTCAGTGGCAGCGCCTGGCTCGATCACGAATGGTCGACCAGCGTGCTGGATGGCGATGCGGTGGGTTGGGATTGGCTGGGCGCCAACCTGGACGACGGTTCAGCCTTGATGGCGTTCCAGATTCGCAATCGTAGCGGCAACAAGATATGGGCCCATGCCGCCTTGCGCGACGCCAGCGGCAAGGTCACCCGGCTCCCTCCCGAACAGGTCAGTTTCCAGCCTGAGCGCAACTGGCGTTCACCGCGTACCGATGCCAGCTATCCGGTGCAGCAATCGTTGCGTATCGATGCAAATTCGGGCGCCGGAACAGACGCCGCCACCTGGTCGCTGATACCCCTGCAAGACGATCAGGAACTCGATTCACGGCAATCGACCGGATCGGTATATTGGGAAGGTGCGGTGACCGTCAATCGCGATGGCCGGCGCGCCGGGCGTGGTTATCTGGAGCTGACGGGTTATCTCAAGGCGTTGAAGTTCTGAACAGCGAGATCGCTAGCTTTCGTTTCGCTTGTTGTTTCTATTTTTGCCAACCCGAGCTAAACTTGAAGCCGGACTAACGCTCTCTAAAAGATGATACATTTGACATATTGACATCACAGTCCAGATTGAGCATTTTTTATTGGGAGACGCATGAAAAGTCCATCGCTACTTCTCGCCACCGCCGCCATCGCAGCCGCAGCCGCTCTCCTCGCCGGCTGCGTTGCACAACCAACTGCGCGCAGCTATATCCCGCCGCCACGCAGCTCAGTACCGGCGCCGCCGCCAGTATCGCTGTCTGAATCATTGAGTCCGTCCGAACAAATTGTCGACATGCCGCAACAGCCTTCCAGCCGGAAGAGCGGAGAATTGTCCGACACCGTGGAACGGATGGCGAGAAGGAACGCTTGCACTCCTGCTGGCAGCGCGACACTGATCGCCAAGACCACCGCCGCCGAAACTTATCAGGTCAGTTGCCAGGACGGCCAGCAACAGCTGTACAAATGCGAGTTGCGGCAATGCCGCCAGATGAATTGAAATTCGAATAAAAACCCCAATCAAAACCCAATCCAAGGGCGGCTTTCATGAAAACAGCACTAGGTATACTTGCCTTGATTTCGTTGCTGAGCGGCTGTGCATATCCGCAATTGAAATGCGACGATCCCGATGTCCGTCCGTCCTGGTGCGATGATACCGGCGCCACTCACGGCAAGAGTGGCGCAACGCGTCCGCAATAAATAATAGAATCGAATAACCGCCGCCAGACTCTGCCTGCGCCTCGGCAGATTCTTATAACGGCGGTGCCGCGATGAACTCGGCCAGCTGTTCAGCCCGTTCGGAGAACGATTGCAGCGTTGGATAATCGGCCGCGAGGACGATTTCCGGCAACATCATCCGCGTGAATTGCCAGGCAACGGCTGTGGTCACACCGGCCTGGTTAATCGTCTTGCTGGTGACTTCCAATGGCTTGTTGCGCAGTTCAAGCTCCAGCGCCTGGTAGGCGGCATGGAGTTGGCCCTGGACGCGCGTGACCCACGGCTCGTGCTGCTTTTCTGCAGGCCGCAAGTTGCGTTCATAGACAATCTGCACAGTTTTTTCGCAAGCCGCCAATGCCAGCCCGGTAACCCGCAATGCATGCTGGCGCTCGCCGATAGCGGCAGGCATCAGGCTTTTGCCTGGCGCCGCCAGTGCTTCCGCATAGTCCAGGATAAGCGTTGAATCCATCAACAGCTCGCCATCATCGCAAACCAGCGACGGCGCCTTGACTACCGGATTGATCGCACGAAATTGCTCGAAGGTGCTGAACACAGAGATGGAGCGGTGTTCGAATGGAATCCCGAGCAATTGCAAGGAAATCGAGACGCGGCGGACATAAGGTGAGTCAAGCATGCCGATGAGCTGCATAGGTTCTCCAGTTGATTGTCCGGCGACGAATTTCAGCGACAATAATCGCAAATATCGCAAATATCGCAAATATCGCAGCATGCGACAAACGCAGCCGGCGCAATGAATTTATCGAACGGAAATCCTAGCATAGAACGATATCGATCCGGTATTGATGCCACCCTTGCTTGCATCAACACCGGTCACAGCGCACCGCAATAGCGAAAGTTCGTCACGTCAGGCTTCTTGAACCTCACGCTTAGCGGGAGTTGAGTAGATATCAATGCATTTGAATGTATCTGCATAGCGCTTCGGATCGCCGCCTGCCTCCAGGCGTTTCTTGAATTCCGCTGCCTCGGCGGTGCTATCGAATTCGTAAGCCAGTCCTTTAAAAATGACGGTAGCCTCATTCAGCCTAACCATTAGTATCTCCTTAGCTTGATGTCGAAAGAAAGAGCCGCCCGACACTGTGACAGTGCCGACATGCCGCTTGTCGCCGCTTGTCGCCGCTTGTCGCCCTCTCTCGCCGTTTCTTTTTCTTACAAGGGAAAACAGCGGCACAGCGATACGTGGGAAAACAAAATCCCCTCGGCTCTGCCGCCAGGGCGGCACGCGCACAGGCGGCCGCCTCTTTTCCTCGATAGTACGCTTTTGGTGATTCTTGTTGAACTGTCAAAAGTGGCAGCTTATTGCCTATTCGTGCATATTCGCGCATATGTCTACGTAAGCGCGGCCAAACCATCTGGACCGGTAAGGTTTCACGAATTACTGCCATTCCGAACCTATTCACTTTCGTCTACTAACAGGCTTCTGTCAAACAAGAAAATGTTATTAGTTTGTTGACGCCCATCAAAAAAATGTAATGCATTTCCCGGATGATGAAAAAAGAACAATATCCCGCAATCAACGCGCGACACGGATTGTGTCGTGCTGCAAATAACAATTGATTCCCACGGAAAATTAAAACGACTCGACCTCAGCTCTTACTGATGTAGCTTATTGACGTACCTTGGAGCGCACCATCCCCGCGAAATTTTCCAGTTCATTCGCGGCCAGATCGGATACCGTCCAGTAAGTCATGCCATCCCAAGTCCAGCGCACCACATGATAACCTTGCTTGTTTTGCAACTGCGGCGCTACGTCCCTGTCGTTGCTCGGCCAGATATATAAATTGATGGGATGCTGGGCGCGCCGGTAAATCAGCGCGGCCACCGGCCGGCCGCCGAGATAATCGAGACGGCCGCCAATCAGCGGAAAACCCTGGGGCGCCAGATCGACCACCGGCGGAGCAAAATTCAGCTTGCCGTTGAACCAGGGTTTTACCGTGTGCTGGTCGGTTGACGCCACATCCGACAGATGATCGACCTGCAGTGAACGAACGTGGCTGGCAACCACTTCGTCAGTCAATTTATCCTGGTCGGACGGCAAGTTGAAATACAAGCCGGCGCTCCAAGCCAGCGCCAATCCGGCCGCCAGTGCGGCGCCGAGATTGCGCCAGTTGATACTCCAGAGCTTGGCGCGTGGCGGGTCTTGCGGCAAGGCGGCGTTGATGCGCTGCGCCAGATGTGCCGGGGCATCGAAATACTCCGCCTCCTTCTTGAAGCGTGCACTGACGATGCGCTGCGCGGCATATTCGTGCTGACAATCGGCACAACTCTCCAGATGACGCTGCACTTCCAGCGCCTCGCTTATGCCGAGCTCCTGATCAGCATAAGCCGGCAACAGCTCCAGTACTTCCTGATGATCCATCATGCCTCCTGCCTGGCTGGCGCAAGGATTGTCGCCAGCATTTTACGGCCGCGCCCGAGGCGCGACATCACCGTGCCGATCGGAATGCCGACGATGGCGGCGATCTGTTTATAGGACAGCTCTTCCAGTTCGCGCATCACCATCACCTCGCGAAACTCCAGCGGCAACGCTTGCAGCGCATGCTGCAGCTGCCGTTCGCTGTCTTTCTGCATCAGCAGCGTCTCGGGATTGTTGTCCGCATGCGCCATGGCGGGCCCATCGCCTGTTTGGAAAATGTGCACATCCTCGTCAAATGCGGTTTGCTGCCGCTGCTTCTGCTGCTCCTGATACCAGGTGTAGAAAGTATTGCGCACGATGGTCAGCAGCCAGGCACGGCTGTCATCGCCATGAAAACCGTCGAAAAATTTAAAGGCACGCAAATAAGCCTCCTGCACCACGTCCTCGGCATCCTGACGGCTGTGCGTGAGCCAGCACGCCAGGTTGAACGCGGAGTTCAAGTGTGGCAGCACGCTGGCTTGGAATCGCTGCTTCTTTGTCGAGTCGATCATCCAGGCATTTCCAAGGTTCATGAAACACAAGACCGCCGGTATGTAAAATTAATTCCCGGGAAAGCCAATTAAGTTGAAATCTTAAGCTGGAATTTCGGCCGGGAACAACTTACAGGGTACACCGGTCTTCCCGCTGCTGACGTTGTTACCTGACATCACGCATAGAGAAAAAACAAATCACGGGTGAAATTTCTCGTGCCGCTCCAGCATGCTGGTGTAATCCTGGATGCGCCGGGCACGAGTCTCGGCTTTTTTGGCAGTTTGAATCCTGAACAAAACAGCGTAGCGATTACTGCTGTCGAGGCTGACAAAGAACTCCCGGGCGCGCGGGCTGGCGTCCAGCGCCGCCTGGAAATCTGCCGGCACGGTCGACTTACTGGCCGAGTCATAGGCAGCGTCCCAACGGCCGTCGGTCCGGGCGCGCTCTACTTCCTTGAGCCCGGATGGCATCATCCGGCCGCTCTCGATCAGCAGCAAGGCCTTGTCGCGATTGATCCTGGACCAGATGCTCTTGGCCGAACGCGGCGTAAATTTCTGCAGCCAGAAATTGTCATCGTCGCTCTTCTTCTGGCCATCTATCCATCCATAGCACAACGCCGACTCTACAGCTTCCGGATACGAAACCGAACCCCGATCGGAGTTCTTCTTTGCCAGCCGCAGCCATATTCCGGGCGATTTGCCATGGTTCTTGTTCAGCCATGCGGCCCAGTCCTTCTGCTGATCGAAAAGCTGTATCGGCAGCTCCGCAACCTTGCTTCGATCTGAATTCATCTGCTTTTTCCCATGCTGACGGAAGTTGCATTTTATAACTATTTTTCGAATATTCCCGGCTGTGCCGCCACAGGAAAATGGCGTAAGTTATTCGAATCCAATCATGCACTAGTGAATTTATATCGTATTGTGATATATTGTTCGGTCTCAAGAATTCCACTTCCCGAAAAAACCGAGCATCAGATGCCCCCCTCGTCCTTGTCCAAGCAAGACTTTGAAGCGCTATCGACATTTCGCTATCAACTCCGAAAATTCCTGCGTTTCAGTGAAGAAGCGGCCCAGAGTGAAGGTGTTACGCCTCAGCAATACCTGCTGTTGCTGCATGTAAAAGGCACCCCCGGCCGCGACTGGGCCAGTGTCGGTGAACTGGCAGAGCGCCTGCAGTCCCAACATCACAGTGTGGTTGCATTGATTTCGCGCTGCGAAAAACTTGAATTGGTCGAACGCCGCAACAGCGCGATCGACCGTCGCCAGGTCAACATCCACCTGTTGCCGGCGGGCGAGCGCTGCCTGGCCAAGCTGGCGGAATTGCACCATGCCGAACTGAATACCCTGACCGATATCTTCCGCGTGCCCAATATCAATACCGTCAATACTTTCAATACCTTCAACATTTGAGAATTCCACCATGTCTTCCAACCATCATTCGCACAAACGCGATTTCGCGGCCGATACGCGCCTGCTCAAGATTTCACTGATCGCGGTGGTCATCGGCGGCTTCGGCACGCTGGCGGCATTTGCGCTGCTGAACCTGATCCGGCTGTTCACCAACCTGTTCTTCTATCAAACGCTGTCTTTCGCTACCCGTTCACCCGCCGGCAATCACCTGGGTGCCTGGGTCATCCTGCTCCCTGTTTTGGGCGGCTTGATTGTCGGCCTGATTGCACGCTTCGGGTCCGAGAAAATCCGCGGCCACGGGATTCCGGAAGCCATCGAAGCGATCCTGTTCGGCAAAAGTAAAATGTCGGCCAAGGTCGCCATACTCAAGCCCCTGTCTTCGGGTATCGTGATCGGCAGCGGCGGCCCGTTTGGCGCAGAAGGCCCGATCATCATGACCGGCGGCGCCATCGGTTCGCTGATAGCCCAGCATTTCCATCTGACCGGAGCCGAACGCAAGACCTTGCTGGTGGCCGGCGCCGCAGCCGGCATGACCGCGGTGTTCGGCACACCGGTGGCGGCAGTGCTGCTGGCGGTGGAACTGCTGCTGTTCGAATTGCGGCCTCGCAGCCTGCTGCCGGTCATTGTCGCCTGTGCCGTCGCCGGATTCACCCGCCCGTTGCTACTGGATACTGGCCCGCTGTTTCCATTGCAGACATCGGAAATCGGCATTAGCGCCCTATTCTCTTGCGTCATCGCAGGCATCCTGGGTGGCGCACTGTCGGCATTGATGTCGACTGCCTTGTACAAGATTGAGGATCTGTTCGGCAAACTGCCGATCCATTGGATGTGGTGGCCGGCATTGGGCGGCATCGCTGTGGGGATAGGCGGTTATTTTGAACCGCGAGCGCTCGGCGTCGGCTACGACGTCATCGGCGATCTGCTCAACGGTAACCTGGCCTTGCAACTGGCGCTGAGCCTGCTGGTGGTCAAAGCCGTGATCTGGGTCATCGCACTCGGTTCCGGCACTTCCGGCGGTGTCCTGGCGCCGCTATTGATTATCGGCGCCGGCCTCGGCACCGTGCTGGCGCCTTGGTTGCCTGGCGGCGATGCGCATTTGTGGCCGCTGGTATGCATGGCGGCTGTGCTGGCCGGCGTATTGGGCGCGCCGCTTACCGCTGCAGTCTTCGCGTTCGGCCTGACCCACGACACCAACGCCTTGCTGCCGCTGCTGCTCACCACTGGCGTCGCTTACGGCTTTACCGTATTGACCATGCGGCGTTCGATCATGACCGAAAAAATCGCTCGCCGCGGTTATCACATCTATCGCGAATATGGCGTCGATCCGCTGGAACGGCAGCATGTCGATGAAGTGATGACGCATGCGGTAGCGGCGATCCCCGCCAACCTCTCGATCGCGGAAACCCTGGAGCGCTATTTCGGCGCGGAGCAAGTACATCGCAGCTACCCGGTGGTCGACATCGAGCAAGGTTTGATAGGCATGGTCGAACGCAGCAGCTTCGGTCCGCAGGCCGATGGCAGCAACACGTTGACGACATTGTTCAATCCTGCCTACATTGAACAATCCGCAGCACTGGTTGCGCTGCCTTCTGAAACCTGCCGTATCGCAGCCGCGCGCATGGCGACCCACCATCTGGAACGGTTGCCGGTGGTAAGCGACTTGCAGAGCCGGCGCCTGATCGGCATCATCAGCCGCAGCGACCTGATCAAGCCATCGCGGCTGTTTTTTGATGAAGAGCAAAAGCGCGAGCGGCTGTTGAGCTGAAAAATGGAAAAGCAGCCGATTACCAAGGCCAGCGGAACCGCGACATTCTCAAGAAGGATTCCTGGCTGTTGAAATCGGCAAGCGGCGTAAAAAAACTACGAGCGGAACGCAAAACAGGATCGATAAAGCACTGCTGACGAGACTCCATTCGGCGCCATAGGCGTAGTCGCTCGGAATCGCATGCAGAGAAACCATGACGCCGCGTATCAGGCTCAGGAAAATGAAATGCACTGGAAAAATCGTCAGGGTGTTTTTCGATATCCAAGCGCTTATTTTCGATACTGGAAATAACGCGGAAATAGCAAATGTAGCGATAATTCCCAGCAACGCGGTCAGCATATACAGCGCCGGCAATCTGCCGAAATGCATGTTGGCGAAATCGACCTTGCCGTTAAATCCCGTCGCATAAACAAGCAGCGCCGCAGCAATAATAAAAACAAGGAACAGGTAGCCGGGTTTTATATTGCTAAAAAAATCCTTCTCGCGAACATACTGTCCAACCGCATAAAACGACAGCGCTACCCACATGCTGTCCAGACTTAAGGGAAGTCTATAGGGCGACTCTTTCCAGAATAATGTAATGACGAAGGCAAGAACCGCAAACAGGCAGGTCGCCATCGTCAAAGTCAGGAACTTGCGAGAAGCGTGATAGGTTATCGCCGTCATGATCAGGCAAGGGAAAAACCAGAGCGGGGGATCAACAAAAAGATCGGATTCCAGCCCCGTAAACAAGCCGACGATGGGTAAATACCATGTCTGGCCGGCAGACAGCAAAGCTTTCGCGCCGATGTTGCGCGTAGCAAGCCAGTACAGGAAAGCGAGCAAGAAAAACAGAAAATAAGGAATGGCCAAGGTCCGCAATACCTTTTTCGCATTGCGGAAAATGGCCACATCCAGTTTTCCTGGCTTGATCAAAAACCCTGAAATGAAAAAAAACAGCGGAACGTGAAAACTGAATATCAGCGTCACAAGATAGTCAGGCAGCCCTCTGCTGTGACCGAGAACAACCAGGACCATGCCGATGGCCTTGGCGTTGTCGATAAAACCGTAGTGATCAAATGGAACCTGATTGCGTGGTGCGGGATAGCTCGACAAAAATGGAACCTTTATTTAATGCAGCCGTTTCTTCTCAAGTATCTGAGACTGAACAATGGGCGGATTCCCTGACAAGATATTGCTCAATGGAGCATGCCACCTTATCCCTGATTTCATTTTTAAAAGCACGCTTTTTTTGCGTCCTTTTACGATGGCGGGTATGGATCAGATCCAGCGAGCTTTCTATGTACGGCAGCTGGATCTTATAAAAGTTCTTTTGCGGGACAAGATCGCCATATTTTCCAAAGAATTCATCGTAAGAAAAATAAAATTTTTCACTCTGTGAAATCTGGCTTTTGGTGGCAATGCCTACTATCGTATTGAAACCGAGAGCCGCCCCTACTCCGCTTATTGCGGCCATCAGCAATTGGGCCGGCTGAATATCATGGCAACTTTTTGTTGCTTGCTGAATTTTCTGAAAGCCGTGTATTCCCTGGACACTGGAGATGCACATCACGTGATCGTCAGGAAGATCGAATGAGCTGCCATCGGCTATTACAAAAATCACGCGATAAATGCTCACCAGATCGCTTTTAAAGATCAGGCACAAATCTCCTTCATGGTCGACCGTGTGCGGAAAATCCATCACTATTTCAAATGAAATTCCGTCGATATATTCTCCCCAAAGCGGAACAGGGGAACTTGAAATATTCTCTAAAAAATCAATTTTGAAATTATTCTGAAGATATGAATAATGCGAAATCAGTATCAGCAAACCGGTTCTTGCAGGGATATTGAAAGAGATGTAATTTCTCAAGTACTTGTAAGTCAACTCCGGTTTACTAACGATCAATTGCTTCGTTTGAGGATGACTTAGGATACGGATGAACTTCAAATGTTGCCGGATATTTAACATGAGCAACAGCCCTCGATGCCATGTCTTCAATTTCAACATCGATCCTCTCATCACAATATTCCGGGTGATTCTTGATGTATTGGCCCAGAAAAATTTGAATGGCATTTTTGAGGTAGCGGTCATGAGGGACTCCGTTTCGAAAATTTTTATTGATTTAAATAAGTATCTGAAAAGGTAGAACCGCTTCCGGCCTGGCGGCCAGAATCACACGTTTGAACTCTCCCTGTATGCGCGCCAAAGCAGCTTCCGATTCAGCCTCGAAGCGCATCACCACAACCGGTGTTGTATTTGACGAGCGCGCCAGTCCGAAACCATCCGCATATTCGACGCGGAGGCCGTCGATCTTGATGATTTCCTTTGCCCCCGGGAATGTTGCCTCTTCCTGCAATTTCTCTATCAATGCGAAATTCTCACCTTCGAGCAGTTGCAGTTGCAGCTCGGGCGTACTGATCGACTGAGGTAATGCGTTCAGCACCGCGGAGGGGTCGCTTTCGCGGCTCAGCAGCTCCAGCAAGCGGACACCTGCATACAAACCATCGTCAAAACCGTACCAGCGATCCTTGAAGAAGACGTGGCCGCTCATCTCGCCGCCGAGCGGCGCTCCCGTCTCACGCATCTTGGCCTTCACCAGCGAATGTCCGGTCTTCCACATCAATGGCTGGCCGCCGTGCCGGGCGATCCACTGCGCCAGATGGCGCGTGCATTTGACGTCGTATAAAATATCCTGGCCAGGATGACGCGTCAGCACGTCTGCGGCGAACAGCATCAACTGGCGATCCGGATAAATGATCTGGCCGTCTTTGGTGACCACGCCGAGACGGTCGCCGTCGCCATCGAAAGCCAGGCCAAGTTCCGCGTCGCCGGTCTGCAGGGCATGAATCACATCCTGCAGATTCTCCGGATGTGCCGGGTCGGGATGATGATTGGGGAAGGTTCCATCCACTTCACAAAACAGCTCTTGCACCTCGCAACCAAGTGCGCGATACAAGTCGCCGGCAAAGGCGCCTGCGACACCATTGCCGCAATCCACCACGATCTTCATGGGGCGCGCCAATTTGACGTCGTTCAGGATGCGTTGGAGATAAGCGTCCCTGATGTCGTGAGTACGGTAGTTGCCAGGTTCCGCCAACGCTTGCCTGGCGCTGTCAGCGGCACTGACGATCTGCTGGTACAACGCCTGTATCGTCTCGCCATGGATCGCCTCGCCAGCCAGCACCATTTTGAAACCGTTGTAGTCAGGCGGGTTATGGCTGCCAGTCACCATCACGCCGGATTGGGTGCCAAGGACATGCGTGGCAAAATAAACCATCGGCGTGACGACCATCCCCAAATCGATCACATCCACGCCGGCTTTTTGTAACCCGGCCGCCAGCGCGGCGCTCAATTCAGGGCCGGACAAACGTCCATCGCGGCCGATGACAACCGTATTTTCACCCTTTGCGCGGGCCGCAATACCGAAAGCCAGACCGATTTTTTTCGCGATGCCGACGTCTAGCGTTTTACCGACAATGCCGCGGATGTCATAAGCTTTGAATATCGAGTTTTGAAGTGGAAGCATAGTTTTCATGTAAGTGAGGAGTAAATTTATCGAGACTATCCAGACGATTCAACTGCGTCTGTATATATCGTCGAAGCGAACGATGTCGTCCTCTCCAAGATAGCCGCCGGATTGCACTTCGATAAGATGCAGTGGCATTTTTCCGGGGTTTTCCAGGCGATGCTTGACACCGATCGGTATGTAGGTGGATTCGTTCTCGGTAAGGAGCTTTTCTTCATCGCCGCGGGTAATCAGCGCCGTTCCGGTGACTACCACCCAATGTTCGGCACGATGATGATGCATCTGAAGGGACAATTTCCCTCCGGGCTTAACGGTGATACGCTTGACCTGGAAACGGTCGCCGGCATCGATACCCTCATAATTGCCCCAGGGCCGGTACACCTGCATATGATTCATGTGCTCGGTACGGCTGTTTTTCTTGAGGTCTTCGACAATTTTCTTGACCCCCTGCACCTGGTCCTTGTGCACCACCAATACCGCATCCTTGGTTTCCACCACCACCAGGTCCTGGACGCCGATCACGGCGACGAAGCGGTTCTCTGCACGAATCATCGAATTCCGGACATTGTCCGTGTACACGTCCCCGCGCAACACATTCCGCTCGGAATCCCCCTCTGCCTCCTGCAGCACCGCCCACAGCGCGGACCAGGAACCGACATCGCTCCAACCTATGTCCGCCGGCACCACCACCGCGTGGCGCGTGTGTTCCATCACGGCGTAGTCGATCGACTCCGGCGGGCAAACGGTAAAGGAAGCTTCGTTCAAGCGGCAAAAATCGAGATCGTGGTAAGCGCCGTCGAACGCTTTTTGACAACTATCTGCAATCGCCGGACGAAACTCTCGCAACTCTTCAAGGTAGCGCTCCGCCCGGAATAAAAACATGCCGCTATTCCAGCTATATGCCTTATCTGCGACAAAAGCCTCGGCCGCGGCGCGGTCGGGTTTTTCGACGAATCGTTCGACGGCATAACAGCCTTCGCCACCTTGCGACGCGGCTTTACCTCGGCGGATATAGCCATAGCCGGTTTCAGGGCCGGACGGCACAATGCCGAATGTCACGAGTGCGCCGTTTTCCGCGGCTTGTCGCGCTTGCAGGACGGCAGCGTGGAAGGCCTCCACATCGCCGATAACATGATCCGCAGGCAGCACCAGCATCACAGCATCTTTATCCTGTTGCAGCAGATAATGCGCCGCTACCGCAACCGTCGGCGCGGTATTTTTGCTTTCCGGCTCCAACAGGATATCGAGCGGGACAACATCGATCGCGCGCAGTTGTTCAGCTACCAGGAAGCGATGTTCGTTACCGCACGTCAGCAGCGGCGGCATCAGTTCCGGCCAATCCTCCAGACGCAACAGCGCTTCTTGCAACATGGATTGATTTGAGCAAAGCGGCAGCAGTTGTTTCGGCAGCGCCTCGCGTGACAGAGGCCATAACCGCGTTCCGGAACCTCCGGCCAGGATGACGGGATATATATTCATAGTTCGCTCAGCGACAAAGATGTTTTATTTTCCGACGGCTTTTGCGGCAGCCGGTCGCGTGCATCACCCCAGTCGTCATTGCCCGCCTCCGGCAGCTTGCGCATGTTTCCGGCGCGGTCGACGCTATACTCCTTGACCACGATGACTTCATCCAGATGCGCGTTATCCAGTATGCGGGTGTATTCAAACAGCACACTGCGCACTACTTCCGCTCCGGAACATATATGGCTGCCATGGCCGATCCAGGTCGGACCGACGATCTTGCAGCCGGCCTCGATCTTGCAGCCGGAACCGATATAGACCGGGCCTTCGATGGTCGTTCCCTCCCAATCTATGCTGGTGTTGAGACCGGCCCACAAGCCGTCGGCGATTTGCGTGCCGGGTACTTCCAGTTGCGCGACTTCGCCCTGCAATACGCTCTGCAGCACACTCCAGAAATCGGTCACGGTACCGATATCGATCCAGTTGAAGAAGCGCTGCTGCGCATAAAACGGCATCCCTTTTTCCGCCATCAGCGGGAACAGTTCGGAACCGATATCGAATACGGTGTTGGCGGGAATCAGGTCGATGACTTCAGGCTCGAATATATAAATGCCGGTGCTAGCGAAATTAGATAAAGCATCGCTCTTGTCCGGTTTTTCCTGGAACGACTGTACGCGGCCCGCCTGATCCGCCACCACTACACCGTAGTTATGCACCTTATCCCATGGCACTTCCTTGGTGATGACGCTGGCTAATGCCCCTTTCTGCTTGTGCTCGAACAGCGCGGAGGTGAGATCGAGATCGATCAAGGCGTCGCCGCATATCACGATGGTGGTTTCGTCGAAGAAGTTGGCAAACTCCTGAATTTTCTTGATGCCGCCGGCTGAGCCCAGGGGTTCCGGTATCACTTCGCCGCTGTCGTCGACATAACCTTCGAAGGAATAGCCGATCTGTACGCCGAACTGGTTTCCATCGCCGAAATACTCTTCTATTTTCTGATGCAAGTAACTGACATTCACCATGATGTCCCGCACGCCGTAACTGGCGAGATATTCGACCAGGTAAGCCATTACCGGTTTGCCCAAAATAGGAATCATCGGCTTGGGAAGATCGTAAGTTAATGGCTGAACACGCGTGCCCTTGCCGGCAGCTAAAATCATTGCTTTCATGTTTCCTACCTCACTAAATTGCGTTAAAAAATAAGATCCGGCGCTTCCGACTGCTATCGAACTGCCAGCAAGCGCCTAATCGCTCACTTCAAGTCTGTCGATTTCCTTCGCGATATTTGCGGCACAAAATCAGGAATTTCATGATGTCGATGGTATAGCGACGCAATAGCCGGCGCGGCTCAAGGCACAGCCGATATAGCCATTCGAGCCGGGTGCGTTGCACCAGCAGCGGCGCGCGTGGCTTGTAGCCCCCCCAAAAATCGAACAGGGCGCCAACGCCGATAACCACATTTGCATGCAGTGCCTGGCGATTGGCGAGAATCCATTCCTCTTGAATCGGGTTGCCAAGCGCCACCAGAACAACTTCTGCTTGCGAGCGATTGATCGATTCAACCAATGTTGCGCGGTCGATTGCCATTCCGTCGTAGCCGTCGCAACTACCCACCACCACCTGGTTTAGTGTCTTGCTGACATGTTCAGCAGATTTTTTTAGTATCTTGGGTTTCCCCCCCAGCATGAACACGCGCATGGGTCTTCTTGCAGCAGAAAATAATTGTGGTACGAAATCGGTGCCGTTCAAATTTTCCTGGAATGCTTCTCTACGAAACAGAAATGCTGCGATATCCATGCCAACGCCGTCATTGACAATCGTCACGGCGCCTCTCTTGATCTTGTCAAGCAAATGGCGGCATTGAACAATGAAATTGGTATTTGCAAAAAAAAGTGTCGCCTTTTTATTCGCCCACACTGTGTGCAACAAATATCTGGCCAACACCGGCGAAGACGTTTTAACAACGGGAAAGCCGGCGATCGGAATGATTTTTTCTGCTTTCATGAACAGCTCCTTCGTAACGGTACTATCTAAAAAAAGATGCGAAAATCTTGTTCGGCACATCTTCGACGTCTAGCCATCGCGTAGCCGATGCAATCACCTACCGCGCGAAAAACCGCCGCAACCGAATCACGGACAGCGACAATTCGTGCCAGGAACCGTTGATTGCCCTGATGTGCCATCCTGTGACAATCACAATCAACGGATACAGCAGACAGGCGACAAGAATTCCCCCTCCGACCACGGTGAGATCGGTGAAATGCTGCGACATCAGCAGTAGATAAGCGCCTAAGCCAAGGAGTAAAATGATGCTTCCCACCAAAGGCGGCGCCAGCGCGTACCAGGTCATGCGCAGACTCAAGCCGAGCTCTCGGCTCAGCAACAATTGCGACACCGGAAACACCAACAGGTAAGCGGCACAGAACGATAAGCTCATGCCGAGCAGGCCGAATCGATAAAAAATCGCAGCCAACCCGGTCGCGAGCGTCAGTTGCGCGATGCCAAGCAACACCGGGACACGATTTTTCCCCAGCGCGAAAAAGAGGTAGTCATTCAGTTGCACAATCGACGAGATCAGGTATAGCAGTGCCAGAGCGCCTATCGTCGGCGCCGCCGGCAGCCATTTTTCGCCGAAAACCGTGACCACCAAAGGCGTCGCCAGCACAGCCTGGAAACACAGCAAAGGAGCAACGCAAAACAACGTGATACCGAGAATTTTCAAATAACCGCGACGCAGCGCCGCCAGATCCATCCCGGCGTCGGAGAATACCGGGAGCGCGACCTTGTGCATCGAACTGGAGATAACCAGATATACGGACGATGTCACCCGTTTTGCGAGGTTGTACAGGCCAGTGGCATACGGCCCCAGGAAAATTCCAACCAGCAGGGAGTCGCCATTGGTGTTGGCAAATCCCAGCACACCGGTCAGTCCCACTTGTCGAATGTCATTCCAGTATTTACGCGTCAACGCCCCATCAAACACGATGCGCGGCAGCCAGCGGCTTTGCATCACGACCAGCACCAGCGCCAGGCCAGACGCTGTCACCTGCTGCACCACCAGGGACATCGCGCCCCAGCCGCTGGCGGCAAGCGCGATACCGACAGCGCCACCGATCGTTACTGAAAAAATCGAGCGGACTGCAAGCTGACGGAACATCATGCTGCGCACAAGCCGCGCCTCATAAGCACGCACCAGGCCGAAGAACAGGATCGATACGCTCATTCCCTGCAGCACTGTCTTCAGCTCCGGTGCTCGAAACAGGGACGACACCAGCCCAGCCGAAAAAAACATCAGCCCGGCCAGCAGCAGGCCGACCGCTGTACAACACGTAAACACCCACGAATAAAGCCTGTCGTTTGGTATGGCGGTGCGCACGATGGGCATGGCAATCGCGTCGAACACCACAAGCCGGGTGAACAAAATAAACAGATGCGCAATAGTCAGCAGGCCAAATGCGTCTGGCGTCAGGAAGCGCGCCAGAACCGCAAAGACGGCGAATGACAGTATTTGCTGCGCGAGGTTATCCACGATCGACCAGATCGATCCCGATGCCAAGCCGCCGCTGCTGCTCTTCTGATTCATCTTGCTCCTAATCTTGTAAAAAATTCATGCACGAATACTCGCTCTGCCTGTCCTAACCGCGCCAACCCTGCATGCGCGCAAGAACGCTGACATATTTGAATCGCGCTTTCGGAAAATCACCTTTGGCCATAGCCAATAAAATACCTACGCAAGTACGCAGGCAAGTGGCCGGGAAGTACCAGAGCGGATAGTCGTTGATCCGCATCACATGGCCGATTCCAGTCTCATATTTCTTCTGGCGGTTGCAAGCGTTGGCATCGAAATCGGTGGTCTTGACCGGATGGTGCAAGGTCAGGTCGGCCAGAAATTTCAACTTGAAACCATGTTGCAGACTGCGCAAAAGATAATCGGTACCCTCCGCAGCACCCCAGGCCGTGCCGGCGCCGACTCCCAGCAATTCGTTAAACTGCCCAACCGAATCGACCACGCGGCGATGCAGAAAAATGCTGAATTCAATCGCTCCGCGCCAAACGTTATAGCGATTCAACAGCGCGCTGCTTTCCAGCCAACGCCCCTCGGTGCGACCGTCTCCGTCGGTGAAACGTCCGGTAATTCCATCCAGCTCCGGATGACTTTCCAATACAGTGACGACCTGTTGCAACAGGCCTGCCGGATACCAGCAATCGTCGTCAGGAAAGGAAATCACATCTCCACCTGCCAATCCAAGGCCGACATTACGGGCACGGGACACGCCATGCGCAGCCGAGCGCACATGCTGAATCGAAAATTTCTCACGATACGACGCCAGGATCGGCAGCAACCTGCCGTCCTGGTTTTGGTCGACCACGATCAATTCGAAATCCCGATAGTCTTGGGCGTCCAGCGATGCCAGGAGCCGGGCGACTTCATCGGAGCGCCCTACCGTAGCTAATATCAGTGAAAATTTCATTCAAATTCCTTTGCTCATCTTGCACTTCGGATGCGTCGACAAAATGTCAACCGGCACTCCGCTGCGCCCTGCGTTGAATCTCATTGCGATCTCATTGCGATCTCATTGCGATCTCATTGCGATCTCATTGCATACTCACTGCATACTCATTGCGTTATGTAATTTTTCAAAATTGCCGTTTGCGGCTTATCGCCGTTGTCACCAGGCTGAATGCTGTACGGATAAGTCCCCAGCCACTTGCCGGCGGACCAGTATGTCCAGCCGCCCCAGGCAGAGCTGCCTTTCATCCCCTCCATGATTGCCGTCAATGCCTTTAAACACGGGTCATTGACGGCCACGCCGAATTCACCGAGAAACAGGCGCTGCCTCGTCGAGTTGGCCCAGACAGTGACGTTTGCCATCACCGCGCTCAGACGGGCAGGGTCGACACAACTGTTGCTGGTTCCGGAGGAATCGGCATCCGCGTACTGATGTACTTCGATCATGTAATTGTTGGCAGGATCGCGAAACGACCGGAATGCATCGGCATTCGACACGCCGTTATCTTTCGCGTCCCAGGAATGCGCGCCGCTCCAGCCACCGCCTGGAACCATGATCAAATGCTTCGAGCCGCGTCTACGCAGGGCACTAACCGTCTCCTGTGCAGTGGAGGCCCAGGCCGCCACCGACATTTTTGCGGGTTCATTCATCAGGTCGAACGCGGTGTTGGCCGGATCCTTGAATACCGTCAGCAAGCGCACCCACAGGTCGATAAAAGCGGCACGCGGCACTTCGGACGAGCCGATCGGGTTGCCGCGATACTGGCCGAAATTGTGAACATCGAGAACAATGCAAACTCCCAACGATTGCGCGGACGCGACGCTATCCTTTAATCGTTGCAACTCTCCGGGATCAAGTGCGCCGAATAATTTCGGTTGTATCCGTTCCCACAAGAACGGCAGGCGAAAGGTATTCATTCCCAGTGATTGAAAATGCTGCATGTCAGCCAGATCGGGATAGACGTAATCTTTAAAGACTGTCCCGGGCAATTTGTCCGCAGCAAACTCGGCGCCGCTCAGGTTGACGCCAGCCATGCGTTTGCCATCCAGGCAGTTGGCAGTTGCCAGATCGCAAAACAACACACATCCGATAGCCACCGCAATGGCCAGCGTCCGGCGCCACATTCCAGGAATCAGGGAAACGCTGCCACGCACCCTGCTGGGAAAAAATTTCATCATCTGGTTTCACTTTCAACGGAGAGGGGTTGTGGGCGGGTCGCTAGTGGAAATGGCGGAATGAACTTTCGTTTGAAACCATTCCCCATGGACCTGATTAGCCGTGCTCCCGGCTTCTCAATCAGTTGATAGTTGAGCCACGAAAGTCCGAGGACAAGAACCACAAAGGGGATGAGTAAAACCATCTGGAACGGAGACGGAAGAAATTTATGGAAAAGATAAATGATCGGCATATGCAGCAAATAAATCGAGAAACTGCATTCCCCGCATAAAACGATTGCCTTGTTTTCGAAGAAGAACTTGCCAAGCGCCGATGGAAACGAAAAGCCGAATACCAGGAAGGAACCGAAGACGGCTGTCAAAATGCTGCTATAGAATTCTTTGTTGCTCGAAAAAGGAATTTCTATCCAGCCGCTTTCCATCAACACCATCGATGCAAGCAACAATGAATGCAGGACGAGGAGCGATTTTCCGCCCTGCTTCGTCGCCCCTATTCTCGAACGAACGATTCCGGCAATCACGCCAAACAGGAAGTAGTGAAGTTTCGCCCCCACAAAAGTGCCCGGGAATACATCCCGGTACGACAAAAGAATCAGGGCGCCGAACGTCAGAAATGCCAGGCCTGCGATGTCGAAGCGTGTCACGTAACGGCTAGCCGCGGCCCAGACCAGGACGAACAGAAAATAGAATTCGACCTCAGGTGTGATACTCCAGAACACCGACACATTGCCTGAGAAAAAAATGTGCCGGAGGATATTCTTACTCGAAACGTCATACACGAAATTCGGGTCGATGGTTGTGTAGATAAGAAACGAAAACAACAAAATGACAAGATAAGCCGGTGCAATTCTCGAAAACCTGGATATCGCATACTCAGTCACGCTCAAGGATGAAAATTGCTTTCCAAGATAAAGATAAGCCATGAGAAAGCCGCTCAACGAAAAGAAAACCGTCACGCCGACTTCACCGGAAAAATTGATTTTCCAGGGGAGCGAGAACCAGCTCACCGCATGGCCGTACACAACCAGCAGCGCCGCCAGCCCACGCAAGCCTGTGATTGCATCGATTCTTGTTTTATCCATGGTCGGCATCAGCAATCTTTAACAGTGGTTTTCAATGTGCGAATCCATTCTTTTCAGTTGGGCCTGGCCCGCACCGCCAGGTCTTTGTAGACGTCGATATATTTGTCAGCAATATGCCGCCAGTTGTAACGATCCGCGAACTGCTGCATCTGCACCCGCCTGAGTACGTAGTCCGCACGCGTCTCTTCATGCAATTTCAACAGGCCAGCTATGTTGTCTCCACCGTTTCCGGCAGAGAGCAGAAGCCCGATCTTTGATTGCTCGATCAAATGGCGAAACGGCGGGATATCGCTTAACACCGGCGTCAAGCCGGCGCTCATCGCTTCAATTGGCGCGATGCCGAAACCTTCATGCCGCGACAGACAAATGAAATAACTGGATTGTCCGATCAGGCTTGCCAATTCCTGATCTGATGGATTCGGCACTATCTGCACCAGGTCCGTCAGTTGCTGTTGATTCACTTCGGCGCGGAGTTCTTCTGCGGTGTGATCGTATTCACGGCCGGCGATGATCAGTTTCCAACCCGGTTCGTGAACGGCCAATTGCTTGAACAAGGCCAGTGTTTCCAGCAAACCTTTATTCACAGACCAACGGCCGAAATAGATCATTGTCTTCGTGGGCGCCGATGCCGCCTGACCGCTGTATTTTTCGACGTTGACACCATTTTCAATAACCGCCAATTTTGGCGGGCTGACGATTTTGGAAAAAATATCGCCATCGTTATCACTGGTGGCGATGATCTTGTCGTAAGCCATCGAAGAAGCGCGGGTTACTGTATTGAAGTAGATTTTTTTGAGTGTCGACGCAAACTTTGTATGGAAAAAGCCGCCGTGAGTCGATGCCACCAGAGGCCGTCGATGCAATGGTTTGGTAACAGCCAGATAATCGAAAAAGAAATCGACGCCATGCACATGAATCACATCGGCGTCCGCCACATGCTGCAGCACCTGGGGACAAAGCGGATATCTGCTGGTGCCGTGGAACGGCAGGCGCACCACGCCAACGCCGTTTATCTGCGCTTCAGGGGCGAGAAATTCAGCGGAATTCCTGAACAGCCGGTTGAGCGTAACGATCCTGGGAATCTGATCGTGATGCTCGCGCTGCTGCCTGGCGATATTCTGAACCACATCCTCCATGCCACCTATGGATGGAGAATATTGACGCACGATGTGCACGACTTTAATAGACATGTTTGATTTCCTTTGATTTCTTTTGATTTCTGCTTAGGCGCCAGACGGTTGCGACGCCCCTGCCGGACGCGCCGGCAATGCATCTTTCGCGCGACCTGCGGCGCAGCCAACCAGGAACCACAGAATGCCGGCGGTTTTCAACGCGAACAGAGAAGTTCCGCTTACACACAAGATCAGAGACATATACAGCGTGATGTAAGCGCGGAATCGATCGCCTCTCTCGTCCTCCATTTTCAGCATCCAGAATGCAACCCATAAAAAGACGCATAACAGCAGTCCCAGTCGCGTAAGCAAGGAGGGATAGCCCATGTCGCCAAAGCTGATATTGAATCCGTCCAGGCCGAATATCATTCCCAGATCCAGATTCGACAATGTCTTTCCGCTTACAAAAAGCCGGCCAAGGACGCTGTCGCTGTAATGACCGCCAAAGACCGTTGCGAGCAGCAGCAGTAGCGTCACGCTAAGCAATGGCATGACGATCAGCCAGCTATTGGTTCTACCCAGCGGCAAGCAGCGCATCACGACCAGCGCGGCGACCGTGATCATGCCGTAGCGCGAGTCGCTCAATGCAATCATTGTGGCTGCGGCCAACAGGAAAAAAATCATCTCTTTGAACTCGTCGCGCCGCTTCGACAATCCCCAGGCCGCGATGATGACCGCAAAATTTCCGAGTGAAACAGGTTCCAGGAAGATCGACGATATCCGGTGGTTGCCAATCAGCGATGGCAAAATCGTGCGGCCGATGCCTTCCGGCCGTATCCCGTTCAGCCCCAGCACGCTATCTTTTGCCCAGTTGGAGCCGGCGGCCAGATTGCCCTGGCTGACGTAATAGGAAAAAATATTGAAGACGCGTGAAAACAGATCAAGGAAAAACAACTCAAAAAATCCGAAAGCCAGCACCAGAATAATCATCAGCTTAAGCACGCGATCGGTATATTTACCATTGCCGATTTCCCGTCCGAGCCCGTAGAACAGGATAGGAATCATCACATCCCTGAACCCTTTCGGGTCCAGTTGATTGCGCAAAATCGCCATCAGGAGCAGGTAAGCTGCCACCAGGGCGGCGACAGCGACAAACTCAAGCCGGATACGCTTGATCAAAACGGTCATGCATGCGATGTAGATGACGGCTTCAGTGACTCCCACCCCGGCAACGGAAATTGCATGAACGTTCGTATGAATCGCACATAAGACCGCCTGATACACCAGCACTGCCATCAGAATCCAAAACACCGTTCTTTCGGCTGGCATTGGAGAACTGGCTGGTCGAGGAAAAATAAAATCCCTGATGTTTGCAAAAAAAGGCATGCGATTAATATTCCATGATGATGCTGCCTGCAGTCAGGTACGGAAAGCCGCCTTCGTGCCTGGCTCTTGCAGTAACGCGCTCGACCCGGCTGCAAGAATTGATTTTCCTGCTCATCAGAAGCTCACCATTACCGAGCCGACGACTTCAGTGCCGCTGCGCCGGAGTTGCTCGCTAAACGCGGCGAGATCGGCGACCCGGGTGTGATCCTTCCGCACCACCAGCAGCACGCCGCCGGCGCGTGCGGCAATGGTCAGCGCGTCTGCCGCGCTTGAGAACGCCGGGGTGTCATACAAAATGATGTCGAAGCGGTCGCACAGCGTTTCATTCATGACCACGAAGCTGGAACGATTGATCAATTCCTGAGGATTAGGTACCAGCGATCCCGCCGGCAATAACGACAGGTCGATGAACGATTCGGCCATCGCCAGCATATCCAGGCCGGCACGCCCGGCCAGCACATCGGCCAGCCCGCGCCCCGCAGCCAGATTGAATATCTTATGCTGGCACGGGTTGCGCAAATTCGCATCGACCAGCAGCGTCTGCTCGCCGAGCTGCGAAAAAACGACGGCCAGATTTGCCGCCAGCAAGCTGGTCCCATCGCCAGGATTGACACTGGCAATCGCCAAGGTCTTGCGCCCCGGACGGAACCAGCGCAGCATCAACTCGCTACGTACCGAGCGCAGCATCTCGACTTCCGCACTGAACGGCTGGTAGGCAGCCATTAGCGTCGCTGGATAATTTCCACCGCCCGCCTGCAGATAAGGGTAGTCAAATTGACGCGCCAGCACTTGCTGGATATCGGCCTCGGTCACCAGGCCCAGGCGTTGCGCGGCTTCGCCGAAGCGGAGCCCTTCTTCCTTTTGCAGACGGCGCACGCTTTCCACTTCCTCCAGCGTCATCTTGCCCTGCTCAACCAGCATACGACCCATGTGGATGTCTTTCCGGGACGCCGCACCGGCACTCACGATAGAACTTACCGGACTGTTCATTTTCTTTACCTTTCCAGCGTGTGCGCGATCATCGCGTTAAAAATAACCTGGAGAATGCAAATCTCCGCGGGGGCTTGCCCCAGGTGATGGTGCCAAGCACTGGCGCCTTTAGTACGTTGATCAGATCGGCGCTAGACCGTACGCGACGATTCGCCAATTCCGCCAATATCGCCAGAGCCAACCCAAGCATGGCGCCGAGCAGTATCGACAACACTACGTTCAACCGTACATTGGGACTGATCGGAAACACCGGCGCCACTGCCGGATTGAGTACCGAGACGTCAGATTGATGCGATTCCCCTTCGAGCTCGGTCTGCGTAAGACGCTGAGCGGCGGCGTCGTATGCATGCTGCGCACTTTCAACATCTTTCATCAGCACCGATAGTCCATCGCGGGCGTGATTGAGCTGGAACACTTTGGCAGTCTGGGCGGCCAACGCGGCGCGCATCTCCGCTTCGCGCTGACGCAAGATGCGGCCGTTATTTGCAGCGGCGTTGTTGGTTGCGCCGATGCTGCTGTTCAGTTCGGCGCGCAACCTGTCGACCTCAGCCTTGGCGGCCTGGTACTGTGGATGATTTACAGCCAGATTCTGGGATAGCTGCGCGAATTTTCCTTCCGCCAGCGCCAATGACGATTTCAGGTTTTGAACCAGCATATTCGATACCACATCCGGCGAATCCCTACCGCCGCTGCCCGTCGCCTGCCGGCCGCGCGACGATGCTTCCGCCGCCTGCCCTTGCGCTTGCACCAGCTGACTGGACAGGTCGTTCAAGCGTGCCGTCTCAACGTCGAGACGGTTGTCGGTACTGACCAATCCGTGTTCTTGCTGGTACGCGGACAGTTTGCCTTGCGCCTCCTCCAGATTGGCCCGCAAAGTCGCGACTTGCCCTGTGAAGTATTTGGCTGCCTGCTGCAACGGCTCGACCTTGATTTGCAAATTGAGCTGCTGGTAAGCGGTGGCAAAACCATTGGCAACCTTTGCAACAAAGGCAGGATCGTTCCCCTTGGCGGAGATTTCGATCATGCTGCTTTCTCGCGACGGTGACACCTCTACCATTTTCAGCAAGGTATCGGCCAGCCATTCCCTGATCGATCCGCTGCCATTCGTGAGTTGTTGGAAACGTTGCTTGAAAACCGGCTGGTCCGCCAGGCCAAGATTGTCGACCGCTTTCAAGGCCACCCGCCGACTGGTGACAATATCGATTTGCGTGGCCATGTAACCGGACGCCAGCTGGGCCGGCAACACACTGCCAGACACCGGATCGGCGCCTTTGTAATTGAGCAGCACCGTGGTCGACGCCTTGTACGTTTTTGGCAATGCAAGACTGACCGCTGCGGTGGCAACAACTATAACAAGCAGCGTCAACACAATGACCTTGTAGCGTGCCCGCAGAATGGTGAGAAGCTGAGAAAAAGTCATGTGAGCTCCTTTCGAACAGCGGAATGAGCGGAATAATCGGAATAAGCGGAATAGTCGGAACAAGCAATCGACAAAACGTCAGCCTGGATGAGACAGATCAAAAGAAGCTCTCTTTCACATACACGACGTCGTCCGCCTGCAGCGTCTCTTCGTGACTGGCATTTATCTCCACCAGATTGCCCTTGGCGTCGCGCCGCTTGATGCGGATGCCGCGCTCGGTGCCGCGTGGAGTGAGGCCGCCGCCGATCGACAATGCCTGGACCACGGTCATGTTGTGCTCCAGCTTGTAGCCGCCGGGATGCTGCACTTCACCGTAGATATAGAACTTGGGAGCGCGATCCACGAAAATCACGTCGCCGTTGAGCAGGTCGACATTCGACTTCATGTCGGCAGACTGGATCATCTCGACCAGATTAACGACTTGTTTGGTGGTTTTCCCATTTCGCGTACGGACGACGGTGGCGGTATCGCCGCCTTCCGGGCCGACACCTCCTGCCAGTGCCAGCATGTCGGTCACGCTGCGTTTACCGGCAACCGGATAGCGGCCGGGATGCAATACCTGGCCGAGCACCGACACCTGCTGGCTCTGCAACTCGGTGACCATGATGTTGACTTCGGCTTTGCGCAGGAACCCGCCCCCTGTCAGCAAGCCGGAAATCTTCTTTTCTGCATCCGCAGTGGACAGACCGCCGATACTGACATCGCCGATCAGCGGGAATGTAATGTTCCCTGCTTCGCTTACCTTGGTTTCCAGGCTCAGGTCGGGATTCCCGAATACGGAAATTTTCAAGGCATCGCCCGCCCCTAAAGGCGTGTCGGCCGCAGTTGCGGAAATGGCGTACATTGCCAGCAGCATCGCCAGCAAGCATACATAGACTCGTTTCATCATTATCGTCACCCTGTTAAATTATTTTCCTCTGCCGCATCTTCATCTTGTTCATTTGACTTCTGCTACTTCGTGCCTGCCCTTCTCGCCCGGCGCGATCGCCACCGGCTTTTCTGGCACGCTAGCGGACGCCGGCGACTCTTCCGTGATCAAACCAGCGCTCTTGTCGACGTATTCGAGCTTCGCCGAGGAACGCAAGCGCGCTATTTCCGCAGCGGCGACTTCTTGCATTTTCTTGTTGAGCAAATAGCGCTCGATCTGTCCGGTGGCGGCATCTCCCGTCACCGGGCTATCTCTTAATTCAGTCAATGCGCAGAGCAGAGTCTGCTTGCCGTCTTGCATGACAAATAAATGATTTCTGCCCAGGTTCTTGATTTTTCCAATGATTTCCGCAGGCAAGTCGGCGCTGGTATAGGTAAGCTGAGTTTTCGCATACGCGATGTTGTGCTGCTTCAGCCAGCCCTCCATGCGATTCAGTGACTGTGTCGTATCCATCTGCAATTTGAGCGCCCCGCTAAAGTCTTTCGCGGCAATAGCCAACTGCTCGATATCAAGAACCTTGCGACGTGCAAATAATTCCGGGTGACTTTGGAAATAAGCATCGATTTCAGCTTTCGAAGGCTTGGCCAGATTCGCCCCTTTGGATTCCAGATAAGCCTGCACAATCGCTTGCGTCTTGAAACGCTCAATAACCTGCCGCAATTTAGGATCGCGATCGAGTTTATTGCGCACCGCCTCCTCCAACAAAATCTCCCGGTCAATCAGCGCCTCCATGGCCTGCTTCCGCATGGATTGTTGTTGCACAACGTTTTCTTCCGCCGTGCCGCTTGCATATTGCAACTCGGCTTCAAGCTGAGTTGCCGTAATTTCGTGGCCATTGACTCTGGTGAGTACCTTGTTGGTCTTTTTTTTCTGATCACCACAGGCAGACAGACTCAGCGCTGCGAGCAACATCAAAATGCCCAACCCCTTTACACGCGACACACCGCCAATGGCAGGCATATAGTCGAACTGCTCAAAGCTACTCAAAATTCGATTCCTATAAATAAAGCAGATTTCATCCATGCACTTTCTATGCAATTTTTCTGCACTTCTTCTTCGGACTGAAGAAAACCGACGCCCTACGAGACATCAAGTGCCCAATTGTCCGATGTGTTTCGACCCGGCAAAGAAGCCAAGCGATGTCCGCATGGGACGACGGCGTACCTGATACAGCACGAAGCAGAGCCCGACCAGGAGCAGCGCCCAGCTTCCGGGTTTTTCCCGTGGTTGCGCCTCGAAATTCTTGAGGAAATAAAACAGCAGATCGTCTGAATTATTCAGGTCGGAAGACACCTTCCCGGGTGCGGCGCCGTCATCGGCATTTCGTGAAAAAGCCACTGGTACCGTATTGGCGGCGCGCCAGACATTGCTCGATTCTCTCGTTTCACTAAAAATAACGGGAACGGCCGGAGCAGCGCGTGCCGGATGAGGCGTCAATGTTGTTGGCATAGCTTTATTCGGATCCGTGCGCTCGACCTTTGATGGATAAGTGTCGATTGCCTGCAAGTGCGATGCGCCCGCCTCTGACGTGTTGAGTTGAAACACCGGCGTTGCCGCTACGGCAGCACTGCAGGAAACCACTAATGCGAGACTCACTAACAACATGGCTCTTTGCATGATCTTCTCTCCTAAACACCGCATCGAATGCAGCATTGACTTGTGTTGCAGGACACTCGGGAAACTGAGCGCTCGTTACTAAAATATTTTCCGCAAGAATTTCCATGTCTTGCGAGACATTGTTTTCAACGCTGGCGGACTCGGACTCAGACTCAAACTAGTACGCGCCGTCCTTTTTCAACACTTCCTTGACGGTGCGGGCGATAATCCACAAATCCAACGCTAACGACCAGTTACGCAAATACTCCAGATCGAATTCAATCCGCGAGCGCATTTTTTCCAAGGTATCGGTCTCCCCGCGGTAACCGTTCACCTGCGCCCATCCGGTAATTCCCGGCTTGACCTTATGCCGCAACATGTATCCCTGGATCAGCTTGCGGTACATCTCGTTGTGAGCGATAGCATGCGGACGCGGGCCGACGATACTCATGCGGCCTTGCAGCACATTGAAAAACTGAGGCAACTCGTCAAGCGACGTCCGACGAAGAAAACTGCCGAACCGTGTCACGCGCGCATCGTTTTTTTTAGCCTGATTGACTACGGCGCCATCCTCGGAGACGGTCATCGAGCGAAATTTATAGACCACGATCTCCTCTCCGTTCAATCCGTATCGACGCTGGGCGAAAATGATACGGCCGGGCGAAGAAAGCTTTACGCCTATCGCAATTACCACCATGATCGGCAGCAGAATGATCTGGATCAACAGCGCCAGGACAATGTCGCTGCCGCGCTTCACCACTCCGCGCAGACCGGTGAACGGCGTTTCGCAGATACCGATTACCGGGATGCCGCCGACATGATCGAGGCGCGCCTGTATGAGTCCGAAGGTGTAGATGTCGGGTACGAAGTAAACCGAAGCGGTCGTATCGCGCAGTTCTTCCATCAAGGCCAGCACTCTCGGCTGCGCCGACATTGGCAAACAAATGAATATCGTCTTGATTTTGTGCTCGCGCACATAAGATCCGACATCTGCGAAGGTGCCGAGATACGGCGTGTGCAGCTCGGCCGGCCGGCTGGCTTGATCGCGATCGTCGAAAAATCCGCGCATGTCGATGCCGGTGTTGCTGCCGGTTGTGAGGCATTTGAGAATATCCACCCCGGGTTCATTGCAGCCGACAATCACTGCCGACCTGACCTCAACCTTTTTCCCGAAATTGAATACCAGCACATGCGCTGTCAAGCGGCTCAGCAGAAGCGCGAAAGGCGCGAGCACAAACCAGGTCCAAATAACGCTATCGGAGAACTCATAGCGCAACCCGGTAACTTGCCCCATCAACACCAGCACGGCAGCAATGATCACCCAGCCAAGGAATATATCGCCGGCATACCCAAGCTGCTTTCCGATGTGCAGGGTACGGTACAGGTCGATCTGTTCATAGATATACGAGGAAATGAAGAACGCGATAATCATCAGCACCAGGTAGTCGCCGGTGAATACCTCCTCCTTTGCCATGATAACCAGATACAAAGAGCCCAGAATAATGGCCGGATCAAGCAGGCGCTTAAAGAAGGAAACCAGCGGGATGTCATTCTCGGTCATTTTTTCTTGCCTCAATACGCGTAGCGTGTGTTCAGCATCACGCCGTTATTCACATACCCGCCTGGCGTACTGGTTAAAGCTCGCGTGCTGCGGATGCCCGACAGTTGGACCTGCCAGCGCTGTGTCGGGTTGTAAACCATTGTCAGCGCAGTGTTGCGCAACACATCGTTTTGATTCGGAGAGCCGGGGGTGCCGGACACTATCGATTGGCTGAAATCACGTTTCTGATATTTGAATTGCGCTATCAGGCGAATTTTTTCCGAGTATTGCCAGGCCGACGCAATGCTGGCGCCGTGATTAACGGAGTAGACAGTCGACAGATCGTCCACGGCGCCGATTTCCCGCCATCCGGCGACGGTAAGATCGATCTTTCCGGTAGGTGACCAGTCTGCCGAGACACGCGAATTTATGCCGCTAAAATTTCTGATGGAAGATGCGTCTTGCGTCCTGCTGACCCAGCCGCCTAAAAAGTGCAACTTCGTCTTTCCGGTCAACTGCCAGTCGACCTTGCCTTTTATTTCATTCTGGTCATAGCCGTTGAATACCTGCAGGCCGGCGTCTTGTTCCGGATTTGGAAAATTGGCGCGCGTATGGCGCAACTGGACGCCGATAGTGCTGCCAGTGGCGGCCAGGTAGTCGAGCCCTACCTCGGTTTGATTCTGAGTGTTATCCGCCGGCTGTTGCGATGCCAGGTCATACGACAATTTGCTGTGCACCAAACCGGCGCGTACGCGCCAGCTCGGATGGAACTGCCAGGAGCCGTCAACGTAGGCGCTCTCTTGCGTACGTATATTTTTTTCCAGCAAATGGAAATCGATGAAAGGAGTCAGTCCTTGCGAATAAGTGACGCCGACATTGCCCTCAACGTGTGGACCTGCATGCCAATTCCAATTGGCAGCCAAATTCTTGTCCATATGATCAAGCTGGCGGAATCTGTCGTATTCGACATTGGCGAGATTCACACTCGCCGTCAGATGCTGTTGGCTGATGGTCTTGTCTGCGATGAGACCTAACTGCAGCCTGCGCGTGTAGTCCGAGAGATTGCTACCGATCCCCATGGCTTGCGCAGCGGCACTATTTTCCAACCCCAGTAAATTATCGTCGTAGCTGATGCCGTAGCCAACATACGGCCTGATGGCATCGGGCGTTGGCGTGATGACATCAGGCGGCGGCATGACGTCCGTCGGCACCAGATCGTTAGCGACGGCCAGGACCGGCACCCAGGAGCACATTGGGATCAGGAAAATGGTTTTCCATGGAAGCCGGAAAAATTCCGTACTACGCTTTTTTTGTTTGTTCATGACATACCTTTTCTAGTGCATGGATTCACGCCAAGCATTTATCGGCTCGACTTCACTGAACATTTGATAAAAATTTTTCCTTGCAAAAAAAACTGCAAAAAAATAAATGGGAAAGTCAGTTCAAACCAGTTCAATCTGATCGGAAGAATGAAAACGGACATAGCATCGAATCTTTCAAAAGATTCAAGCCGACGGTGATCGCAGTACGCAAAGTAAACTAAACAATCGACGTGCTCAGTACGGAAACGTACATAACACCAGCGATCAACACCGTTATTCTTCATGGCTGGCTTGAAGTCACGCAAAAGCCGTACATCGGCATCTACATCAAGCTCCGCCAGAGACACAAAGACAACTACAGAAACGGAAAGAAAAAATGATGAATAGGATGCAAGGTGTGTTTTCGACTTATGCACGACTTATGCAAGAGTCCTTGCGCAATGTTTGTCACACTGCTATCGGCTTCAGCCGAACGCTTGCGCTGACCTTATGGGCAGCCGCCGTGTGCCTTGTCATCTTGAGGGAATTGCAGTTTGAATTTGACGCGCGGCGCATCAAAGAGAGGTCTTTTTTGCATGATCTTTCCTTTAGCAAAACACATATCAAGCCTGGTGCTGGCTGATATCAGGAATCTGAGTAAAGTCGGGGATGATTTCCACGGCCCATGCTTCTTTTAAAACAGGGGGAAGAGAAATTGATTCGACTTTTCGACATGAAAATGAGTTTTGTGCACATGCTGCATCACAGCATAAACACGCCAACTACTGACTTCAATTTATCCTGCGGGTTCATTTCAGAACAAACCTCTTACACTTTGTCACACATCGATTTTCACATTAACAACTAGAGCACCGATCGTCTGAGTGCCTGGCGGCATCAAAATTTCCTGCACAGGAAATATGGGGATTTGACATGGATCCGATCAAAAGAGTTTCATTAAAAATGCTTCCAAACCCTTATAGAACGGGAAACACAGACAAACAACACAAAAAAATAAAAGCAACTTAATGCGAAAGATTATTGGAATGTGTGAGATATTATTTATCCAATATTCATGCATCAGAATTTCACGAATTTGAAATGAAGAATGCGTCATTGAGGCTTGTGGAATATTTTCAAGATCGCCATTAGCTATCAGTATCGTTTAAATATTTAATTGTGCAAGGCACAATTTTGTAAAATATCCGGCGCATTAAAAATGATTATGCAGAGCAATAAAATTGCGGTGGGGAATCACTTTGCAAGTCGTCAGACGAAGGATGAAATCATCATCGATGGCGAAGTTTGCTGACGAAAAAAAACCGAGGAAGACGGCATGCTCTCAAGCATTCGAGCCGGATACTCAAACAATATGATCAAAGGGAGGTAGCATCATGTGGAACAATTATATGAATATTTCCGTGATGGATTGGCTGGCGCAATTCACATCGATGTCAGCGCCGTTCAATCAAATCGTTCACTATATTTCCGGCTCGGATCTGTTCAAAGGCTTGCCCATCATGGCTTTGCTTTGGTATTTCTGGTTTAGAGATACGGATCCAAAATCAAACACCAGGGAGATCATTATCGCGACCTTGATCGGTTGCGTCATTGCCGTCTTCATTGCCAGAGGCGCGAACAACATCGGCCCATATCAGCCGCGCCCGTTTGCAAACGCTGCGCTGATTCATCATACGTACGTCGGACTGGCAGCACCGGAAAGTCAGGCTTTATACATATGGAATTCTTTTCCCAGCGATCACGCCACTTTGTTTTTCAGTCTCGCCACCGGGGTTTTTCTGATTTCAAGAATGGCTGGATCCCTGCTCTATTTCTATGTGCTGATCTTCATTGCCCTGCCACGGATATACCTCGGCTTGCATTACCCAACCGATATTTTGGCGGGTGCATTCTTGGGAATCGCATGCGTCGCGCTTAGCACTCGCGCTGGCGTGATCAAGCTATATGGCCGCCATTGCGACATGCTGTTGAATCGTTATCCCGCAGCCTTTCAGGCAGTGCTGTTCATCATTACCGTTGAAATAGGCACGCTGTTTTATGACGTTCGAATGCTTCTTGAGGGAATCATCAAATACTTTCCCCGATAAGACTAAGGCGCTAGTTATGATCGAGAGACGATCAGCTGCGCCGCCATCCAATCCGCCAACTGATCCAGTCCTTGCACGACATGATCAGGAGACTGCCCAAGCTCGTCAAACGCATTGCCGGCCCGGTTGATCCAACATACCGGATAACCGAAATGCCGCGCGCCGGAAGCGTCCCATGCATTTGACGAGACGAACAACAGCTCAGAACAATCGCAATTCAACTGTTGCTCGGCCAGCTTGTAAACACTGCTGTGCGGCTTGAAAATTTGCGCATCATCGGCACTGATCAGATGCTTGAAACGCAGACCGAGGCCGGATGCCGCTACCACGCTGCGAATCGAATTGACAGAACCGTTGGACAGGATGGCGAGCGGCAGCCCCATCGCCTGCAACCTTGCAAGCGCGTCCGGTACTTCGGGATACGGTTTTATCTTGAGATATTCCTCGCAGAGCGCGGTACGCGCCGCCTCGTCAAGAGGTAGCTGGAGCTGCCTGGAAGTAAACGCCAGGGCATCGCGGGTGGCCTGTTCGAAATCGACGTAATCACCCATCAGGCTGCGCAGCCAGGTGTACTCAAGCTGCTTCTGTCGCCAGACCAGGCTGATTTCGCGTCCCCGGCCTCGATGATAGGTATCGCAGGCCGCTGCGACTGAATGCACATCGAACAGCGTGCCGTAGAGATCAAATACGATACCCCTTATATTCTTCATGATCGCTCCCCTGTAAGCTGTCGGATCAGCAGCGCCAAGGCCGGCACCGCCTTCCCTACGCTGCTCGCTTTTACCGCTGGATGCCACTACAGTGTAAATGAGAATATTGATTGTCACTTTACTGCTAATCGCGCTGCAGGCTACCTACGCGCATGAAGTTGTGAACGTGGGTGACGGCGACAGCTTGACGCTGCAAGTCGGCCCGAAGCGGCTCCAGCTGCGCCTGGCCGGCATCGATGCGCCGGAAATGAAACAAGCGTTCGGCCCTCAGGCCAGGCGATCTCTGCACCAGCTATGCTTTGGCAAGGATGTGCAATACAAGGCAGAAGCCATCGACCGCTTCAACCGCACCGTTGCGACGGTGCGCTGCAACGGCATCGATGCAAGCCGGGCCCAGCTTGAACGCGGCATGGCCTGGGCTTTCCGGCAAAAGGATCGTGATCTGAAGGCGCTTGAGATAACGGCACGTAACAACAGAGTTGGATTATGGTCAGATCCGCATCCTGTCCCGCCCTGGCGTTTCCGGTACGCCGGTTCGCAGGATGCAACTTGCCATGTCGGGCCGCGTGGTGGCCGTTATCGATGGGTGAACGGGCGCAAGATGTACGGCTGTCCATAATTGAAGTTTTAGGCTTCACCAGAACCAACGCGGAACCCGGCTCCGGTACCGCAGCCACTGACTGCCGTGGGTACGCGACAACCAAGGCTCTTCGCCGAGCACGACACGTAGATGAAACGCCACGGCTACGACGAGAGCATAGATGAGCAAACCCCGGGAGCCGAACGCGGCTGCCCAGCCGAGCAATGCCAATGTCACTGCGACGTACATCGGGTTGCGCGAGTAACGGTAGGGCCCCGTTTCAACCAAACGGGCGGGCGGCGCCCAGGGAGCAAGCGTTCCTTTTCCAGAGACGTAGAACTCACGCACGCACCACAGCAAGACCGCAAAGCCGGCTAGCAGGGGCAAGAGACCCAAAGGGTGAACCAGAGTGGTGTGCGAAGTCGAGAAGAGCCAAAACAGCGGAACGAGGATCGCAACCACGCCCGGCAGGGCAACGAAGGCTATGAGCGCACGGAAGAGCATGGTCTTCTAACGATTAAGCTTGTGTACCAGTCACGGAGAACAATATGCTAGATAAGCATTTGTTTTAGAAGGGCTCCCAGGCCAAGCCTGGGAGTCAAGGTATTTTGGAGTGGTGTCATTCATATTATCGCCTGCGGGCCTCGCCAATGCTTAATCTACCGGGTATCGCTAGAGGAGTTACCACGTTCATTACCACGGTTTCCGCTTCGATACTCCCAGAAATCTAATTGAATTTGACATGCATGGAAGAGCCAATCCGGCATCTGTTGCATGTGTTAAACTTTGCTAAATATGCAATGCTGCAATCTTGGAGGCAATGGCCTCATGTAACATTCACCATTTCTGACAGTTACAATACATTTCCAATGACCATTCCCGTAAATTCGCAGGTATCGCATCGCACATTATTTCATGCGCTAAAACGTCACACTGCGCTCTTTCTAGCGTGCGGGCTACTAGGGGCGGTGGTTGCAGTCGGGATTGCATTCATGATTCCCAAGCAGTGGCCAGCGACGTTGTTATTTCAGATTGGCCAAGTTGGCGGAGCAGGTAATTTGCTCGCTGATCCAAATAACGTGATTCAGCGGATTAAATTTCCCGGCTTTGTTTCTCAGGTTTTACAATCGCAAAATTTACCCACTGACGAATCGATCAGCGACCGAAGTGATCTGATAAAAAAATCGCTAAATGCCACTATGGCAAAGGGGGGGGAACCTCGTAGAAATGACGGTGAAAGGCCACTCTCGCGAAGAAGCTAAAGAAAATTTACAGGCTGCATTTCAATTTCTTCAAAATGAACACAATCAACTTCTTACACCGTCGGTTACCAGGTTAAAAAAGAATTTGGATGATGCCACAAGCTCGTATCGGAAAATTGAAGATGAACGCCAAGCTATTCTTGATCCGATCAACCGAGCAAAAACATCCAACAACATCGAGCGTAAGTTCTCTGAAAGTATACTGCTTACCAGCATGTTGAAATCGAACGATTCAGAAACACGAACCTTCCGAGATCAAATTAGCGCTCTCGACGAGCAACTCAGTCCTTATCGTACATTTAATACCAAAGCGGTAACTTCAATCTATGTGCCAAAGAATGCTACGTATCCAAAAAAGAGTATCGCTGCAGTACTTGGGCTTCTTCTGGGTCTAGTAATCGCCGGTACATGGGTACTGATTCGAGACAAAGAGTTGCGTGATGTGATCGGCGGCACTCTTCAAGGTGATGCTTAGCCTAGACCTCTGTGCGCCGATTTGCAGTAGTTGTGATTCATTCCGTCGGAAGGTTATTCTGACCCACGAAAAACCAGAAATTGGTGGGTTTTGATATCGCTGTAATGCCTATATTCACCTGGCCCAGAGTTTTTCCGTTAACAGACACAGTTATCGGTATTGCTGCGCCGAAGTTCTCATTACGATAGATATACAAGGATGGCATTCTTGCATTCAGTAGCAGATAACAGGTTCGTGGTCACCGTGGCAAATTGCTTGCGACAATTTAAGGTCGGATGCAATAGGATGTTACTGTACTTATTTTGCTGTCGGTCCAACCTATGTCCTTGTATTTATTGGTATTTCCGGACTAGATCGGACGACTTAGAATAGTAATTTGGCGGAAGCGGTGAGATTCGAACTCACGAACGGGATAAACCGTCGCTAGTTTTCAAGACTAGTGCCTTCAACCACTCGGCCACACTTCCAGAGAGGCGTAATTATACCCAATTTGTGGAAAATTAACGATCCCGAACCCGCTTTTATTGGAATAAAAGCAGGATTACTCAGGAAACCAGCTCAGTCCAGCAGGAACATCTGCTGTAAATCATTCAGAAACCGTTGCCCCAGTGCAGTAGGCTGGATAATCTTGTGGTCGCGGTACAGCAAGCCCTTGGCTTCAGCCCGATTCAAGGATTTTTCTATCGTATTGATGGCCAGCCCGGTGCGCTCGCTGAACAGATTCACCTCGAAACCTTTGTTCAGACGTAGCGCGTTCAGCATGAATTCGAATCCGAGATCGTCGCGGCCGATTTCGCTTTCCTCCTGGACCACATTGCCAAGGCGGCTATGTTCAAGATAAGCCTTAGGCTGCTTGTAGCGCATCTGCCGGATCACGCGATGCGGAAATGACAGCTTGGAATGGGCGCCGGCGCCGATGCCGAGGTAATCGCCGAATTCCCAGTAATTCAAATTATGCCGCGCCTGGCGGCCGGCCTGGGCATAGGCCGACACCTCGTAATGGCCATAGCCGGCGGCGCTGGTGTGCGCATTGATCATGTCTTGCATTTCGGCGCTGGCGTCGTCGTCCGGCACTACTGGCGGATATTTGGCGAAGTAGGTATTCGGCTCTAGCGTCAGGTGGTAGAGCGACAGGTGCGGCGGCGCAAAGCCGATAGCGGTGGCTACATCCTGTTGCGCTTCTTCCAGCGTTTGCGACGGCAAGGCGTACATCAGGTCGAGATTGAAATTATCGAAAGTCGCGTGGGCGATCTCGACCGCACGGCGCGCTTCGCCGTCGTCATGGATCCGGCCCAGCGCTTGCAAATGGCGGCCGTTGAAACTTTGAATTCCTATCGACAGGCGATTGATGCCGCTGTTGCGGTAGGACTTGAATTTTTCAACCTCGAAGGTGCCGGGATTGGCTTCCATCGTAATTTCGGCAGCACCGTCCAGCGGCAACAATGAACGCACATCCGACATCAGGCGATCCAGTCCGGCCGCCGACATCAGGCTGGGCGTCCCACCGCCGATAAAGATCGTATAAATCTTGCGGCCCCAGATCAGCGGCAACGCGGCTTCCAGATCGGCGCGCAAGGCAGCCAGGTATTCTTCTTCAGGAAAACCGCCCTTGGCTTCATGCGAATTGAAATCGCAGTACGGGCATTTCTTCACGCACCAGGGAAAGTGGATATACAGCGACAGCGGCGGCAACGCGCTCAGGCTGAGCGCGCCCGGCTGCAGATATGCCAGGGCGGCCTGGGCGGCTGCGGATGGCTTGTTGTCGGCGTGGCCGTTGGCGAGGCTTTTTGCCTGGCCTGGCATGCCGATGGGTTTAATCGGGATCATCGTAATTTCTCAACTAAAGCACGCAGCGCCTGGCCACGGTGCGAGAAGGCATTTTTTTCGGCTGCGGTAAATTCAGCAGCCGTCTTGTTCTGCTCCGGCAGCAGGAAATACGGGTCGTAACCGAAGCCGCCGGCGCCGCGCGGCTCATCGATGATGACGCCGTTCCAGCGACCATCGGCAATCACCGGTTGCGGGTCGTCGGCATTGCGCACGAATACCAGCACACAGTAATAATAGGCCGATTTATCGGCATGCGACGCCAGATCGGCGACCAGCTTGCGGTTGTTTTCCGCATCCGATTTCGGTTCGCCGGCATAACGAGCCGACAACACGCCAGGGGCGCCGCCCAGCGCGTTAACGCAGACACCAGAGTCGTCGGCCAGTGCAGGCAGCCCCGTCAGGCGCGAAGCGTGGCGGGCCTTGGTGAGCGCGTTTTCAATAAAGGTCAGGTACGGCTCTTCCGCCTCAGGGACATTGAACTCGCCTTGCGGGCGAACTTCAAAATCGATCTGTGCCAGCAACTGGCTGAATTCTTTTAATTTACCGGCGTTATTGGAGGCCAGGACCAGGGTGCGTGACATGAGCGACTCGAAGCAAAGAAAGCCGGTACTTTAGCACCGGACGGGAGTTGTTGTTGGGCCAGGGCCGGCGAACATTATCAATCAGATAATATCGATCAGCGCAGGCGAGAAATAATGACGAAAAAACAAGAGGAAGGCTGAACGCCTTCCCCGAAATTTATTGCAAGGACCAGCGTCTTATGCGACGCGCTTGCCCAGTATGATCAGATCGCGCTCGATGCCATCCAGAGTGGCGACCCGCGGCAGATTGGCCCAGCGCTCGAAACCAAAGGCATCGAACAACTTCAGGCTGGCCTGGTTATGGCCGAAAATAAAACCGAGCAAGGTATGCACGCCGATGTCTGGCGCATGTTCAATCGCCTGTTCCATCAAATAACGGCCGATACCCTTGCCGCGCGCATCTTCATGGATGTAGATCGACAATTCGGCAGTACCGGCATAGGCCGGACGTCCATAGAAATCGGAATACGATAACCAGCCAAGGATCGAGGCCGTGCCATCAGCGCCCTGCTGCTCCACCACCCACAGCGGGCGCCGATCGGCGTTGTGCTGGTCGAACCAGGCTTGACGCGATGCGACGCTGACCGGTTCGGTATCGGCGGTAACTTCGCGCGAAGCGATGGTGCTGTTGTAGATATCGACAATCGCCGGCAAATCCTGTTGGCCGGCTAATCTAAAGCTGTAATTCATAAGCTGCAATTCATAAGCTGTAGTTCACAAGTTGCAATTCAAAGACGCATTATTGCTGGCATCAGCCAGTATTAATAAGTATGCGTCGGACGCGCGGATCCCAGTGCCGATCCCAGCACTTCTTCAATCCGCTTGCGCAGCCGCTGGCCGCTGTCGTCATCCGGAAAATGCACGCCAACCCCCTGCGCCTTGTTGTTGTTGGCGTTCTTGGGTGTAATCCACGCCACTTTGGCCGCAATCGGATATTTGGTGCCGTCGTCCATCAGGCTCAAAATCAGATAGATTTCATCACCGAGGTGGTAGCTCTTGTTGGTCGGCACGAAGATGCCGCCGTTGGTCAGGAACGGCATGTACGCGGCGTACAAGGCGGATTTCTCCTTGATCACCAGCGACAAAACCGATGGCCGGGATAATTTGACCGGCTCGGCCGGGATTGTAGAGTTTTCTGCCATCGCTATCCTATAAGCAAAATTCAAGCAAACATTGCGGCGTAGTCCAACAGCATCTCTTCAATGAAGAGCCGCGCCGATAAAGGGTGTTCTGCAATTGCACGACGTTCATTGCTGCTTTTCAGCGCCCGCAGCAGAGCGCCGGTTTCAACTTTGGCAGCTAGGCCCGCGAGGGCTTTTTCGTAACGAGGATAATACCGGATTGTGCCGCATAATTTAAAGGAAAACAGGTCATATAGCCAACGCTGCTGCCAGCCGACCAGTTCGGCGACCGGGGTTTTCTGCAAATGCTCGGCACACTTCAGCGCACCGTCTATGCCGGGCTTGGTCAAATGCAGCAAAAACTCGTCGATCAGCTCGCGTCCTTCGCTTTGCGACTGCGCATAAGCAGTCAACGGCGCTCCGCCCTGCTCTGCCAGCCAGACATCGGCATCCTTCACGTCTTGCTGGCGCAGCCACGCCATGGCTTGTTCACGCGACGGCAGCGGCATGGCGAATTTGCGACAGCGCGACAAAATGGTCGGCAGCAAACGATCGAGACTATTTGAACTCAGCAGAAAGACAGTGTTTGGCGGCGGCTCCTCCAATGTCTTCAACAAGGCATTGGAGGCGGCGGTATTCAGCGCTTCGGCCGGATACAGTAAAACCACCCGCTGTCCCTGGCGATGGGTGGAGATATTCATGAAGCCGGACAAGGCGCGGATCTGGTCGATCTTGATTTCCTTGGAAGGCGCCTTGGCTGACTTCGCAGTTTTTTTGCTGTCGCCGGCTTCAACACCTTCAGCGCCGTCGCCATCGCCCGCATCCTCGCCATCCAAAATCTCCGGCCGTACACGCCGGTAATCGGGATGGTTGTACTGCATGAACCAGCCGCAAGAGCCGCATACGCCGCAGGCATGGCCGTCCGCCTGCGGCTGTTCGCACAGCAGCGATTGCGCGAACAGCTCGGCAAAAACGGTTTTGCCGATGCCTTCAGCGCCGTGAAACAGAATCGCGTGCGGCAAGCGTGCGCGCATTTGCTGCAGCTGCTGCCAGACGCCGTCCTGCCACGGGAACAAGGAATTACGCATTGATTTCCGCTTCGTTTATAGAACTGATGAACTTATAGAATTTACAGAGCGTTACCGTCATTGAAATGGCTGTCTATCTGGCGCACAGGTTTGAAATGATTTGCGTCAGCGCTTGCCGGACTTCGGCAATCGTCCGGGTCGCGTCGACGATATGGAAACGCTCAGGGAATTGCGCTGCACGACGCAGGTATTCAGCGCGCGTGGCAGCGAAGAAATCTGCCTTTTCCTGTTCGAATTTATCCAGCGTACGAGTCGCATCCAGGCGTGTCCGCGCCACTTCCAGCGGCACATCGAACAACAAAGTCAGATCCGGCTGCAAGTGCGGATGCACCCACTGCTCCAGCGCTTCCAGTTTAGCCAATGGCAATTGCCGGCCGCCGCCTTGATAGGCGAACGTGGCGTCGGTAAATCGATCTGAAATCACCCAGTCGCCGCGCGCCAGGGCCGGCTCTATCACTTGCGCCAGATGCTCGCGACGCGCGGCAAACATCAGCATCGCTTCTGTTTCCAGGTGCATTTTCTGATGCAGCAACACTTCTCGCAGCGCTTCCCCCAACTCGGTGCCGCCCGGCTCGCGAGTGGTGACGACCTTCAAGTCTTGTTTGCACAACAGATCCGCGACAAAACCGATATGAGTCGATTTGCCGGCGCCGTCTATGCCTTCAAACGTGATGAATTTTCCTGATGCCATTGCCTTGCCTGTTGAGTTGCTTATGCGGTTCTGAAGAAAACCAGCTGATGCCGCAATTATCGCGCATCGCCGGACTCTCTACCGCTGCTACCGTTGATATTGATTGACCGCCTGGTTATGTTCACTCAGATTACTCGAGAAATGGCTGCTGCCGTCGCCCCGTGCCACGAAATACAAGGCGTCGGTCTGCGCCGGATGCATGGCTGCGCTGATCGATTCCGCGCCTGGCAAGGCGATCGGCGTCGGCGGCAGGCCGGCCCGGGTATAGGTGTTGTAAGGGGTATCGGTGGTCAGGTCGCGCTTGCGGATGGTGCCCTGATATTGATCGCCCATGCCGTAAATCACGGTCGGGTCAGTCTGCAGCAGCATGCCGATCTTGAGCCGGTTGATGAACACACCGGCAATTGTGCTGCGATCGGCGCGGCGGCCGGTTTCTTTTTCCACGATCGACGCCATCACCAGGGCCTCATATGGCGTCTTGTAGGGCAGCGATGCATCGCGCCCTTCCCACGCCTGGCTGAGGCGCTTGATCAGTAAACCGTGGGCCTGCTTATAGACCTGCAGGTCGCTCGATCCTTTTGCAAACAAATAGGTATCGGGAAAGAACAAGCCTTCCGGCATGCTGTAGTCGGGCGTGATTTTTGCCAGCAGTTCGGCGTCGGACAGCGCTGCGGTATCGTGCTTCAGCGAGGTTTGCGCCGCCACGGCCTGCCGCATCTGGCGGAAAGTCCAACCTTCGATGACTGTCAGCGACTCTTGTGCAAACTCGCCGCGCACCAGCTGCGTCAGCAAGCGCAGCGGCGTGGTGCCAGGTTTCAGCTCGTAACTGCCGGCCTTCAATTTGCCACCCTTGTCGGTCACCCGTGCCAGCAGCCCCAGCAACTCGGGATTGACGCCGACCCCGGCCTGGTCGATCTGCTGCATCGAACTTGCCAAAGTACTACCTGGTTTGATCGTGAATGGCCGTACCGCGCCGGCATCGAAGATTGCTTGCTGCGCCCAGTAAGCTACGCCGCCAGCGGCCAGGCCGCCCAACAAGATCACGCTCAACAATAGTTTTTTAAACAAGACTGGTACGCTCCGAATGGTTTTCAGGCATCTCGCAAAAACGGCCAACTCCAACGCCTTTTTTGCGACATCACTATAATCAACCCAATATGATAATCGCTGTTTCGAGAATGCCTACAATTTATGAATGAAATAACAAGTACCTGGCTGAATTTTTCTCAGCAACAAGAGTTTGAGACGCTGCCCGCGACGGTCGATGCCGGTGCCTCTTTTTTTGCCCCGTTGACCGACCTCGGCCTGATCGCGCTTACCGGGGACGAAGCTGCCAGCTTCTTGCATACCCAGCTTACCAATGATGTCCAGAATCTTGCCGCCGGACAAGCCCGGCTGGCCGGTTATTGCTCGCCAAAAGGGCGTTTGCTTGCCACTTTCCTGATGTGGAAGAGTAATGACACCATCTTCCTGCAACTGCCGCGCAGCTTGCAGGCAGCAATCCAGAAGCGCCTGCAAATGTTTGTCATGCGCGCCAAAGCCAAGCTGGCGGACGTGTCTGATACACAGATCGCGCTGGGCCTGGCAGGCAATGCAGCCGGCGCGGCGCTGACGCCCTGGTTTCCAACGCTGCCAAATACCCCCTATGCCAAGGTCGACAACGACCACGGCACCCTGATCCGCCTCGCCGACGCCAATGCCACGCCGCGCTATCAATGGATCACCACTCCCGAACACGCAATCGCCGCCTGGCCGCAACTGAGCGAAAGCTTGCCGCCGGTTGCCGCATCGGCCTGGCGCCTGAGTGAAATCCAGGCCGGCATTCCGCAAATCACCCTGCCCACACAAGAACAGTTTGTACCGCAGATGATTAATTTTGAAGTGATTGGCGGCGTAAATTTCAAAAAAGGCTGCTACCCGGGACAGGAAATCGTCGCGCGCAGCCAATACCTTGGCAAACTCAAGCGCCGTGCCGTACTGGCCAGCGTCGCAGCGACCGGCATTGCCGCCGGCACTGAAGTATTTTCCAGCACCGATCCGGACCAGCCATGCGGCATGATCGTCAATGCCGAAGCCGATAGCACCGATAGCAGCAGCTGCCTGCTGGAAATCAAGCTGGCTGCATTGGAAAACAGTACAGTACATTTAGGTTCAGTGAATGGCGCGCAACTGCATTTCCAGGCGTTACCCTATTCAATTGTCGATGTAACAGACGCAGAACTGTCGGCGTGAGCGCAAAATGAGCACCGATCTCTATATCTATTACCGCGTAGCCGCCGCCAACGCCCAGCAATTCGACACTGCGGCGGCGGCAATGCAAGCCGGGCTTTCGTTGCAACATCAGATCGCCACCGCCCTCAAGCGCAGCCCCGAAATTAAAGATGAGCATCACACCTGGATGGAGGTGTATTCTTCGGTGCCGCCGGATTTCATCGAAATTATCGAACAGGCGGTTACCCGGCACGGCCTCACGGCTCTTATCGATGGCCCTCGTCATTCTGAATTTTTTGTGAATATTTCATCATGTGCTTGATTGTTTTTGCGTGGCAAGTGATTCCTGGCTCCCCCTTGATAGCCGCCGCCAACCGCGATGAATTCTATGCGCGACCGACCGCACCTGCCAACTGGTGGGAAGACCGGCCCGACATCTACGCCGGCCGCGACCTGCAAGACGGCGGCACCTGGATCGGCATCACCCGCGGCGGCCGCTTTGCCGCCATCACCAATGTGCGAGCGCCGGCAGAACGGCGTGCCGATGCACCTACCCGCGGCACGCTGGTATCGGATTTCCTGGGCAGTAAAAAAACACCGGCTGAGTACATCGCCGACATTGCCGGCGACGCCGCAAAATACAATGGCTTCAATCTGTTGGTCGGCGACGGCAAGGAATTGATCTGGTATTCCAACAAGAATGAGGAAGACGCCCGCAACGGCCTGCCGCTGCCGCCTGGCATCTATGGATTGTCGAACGCGTCGCTAGACGGTTGCTGGCCGAAGGTAGTGCGCACCAAGGCGCAATTTGCCAGCCTGCTGTGCCAGGGCGCGCCTGACGCCTGCTTCTTTGACATGTTGAGCGACACCACCCGCGCCGGCGACTGCCGGCTGCCATCCACCGGAGTCGGCATCGAACTGGAACGTGTGCTGTCGGCCGTATTTATCGAATCGCCCGATTACGGCACGCGCGCCTCGACATTGGTAAAAATCAGGGCCAACGGCAGCGCCATGCTGCATGAAAGAGTGGCGTCGCCATCCGACTCCCCTTCACGCATACATACCCACGCTAAATCGCCGTCAGAATCCCCCCGCTGTTCGCGCTGACATAGCCGCGCCGCCACACTCAAGGAGCAGATCATGTTGCTGTCATCCGATCCGAATTCGTCGCAAGCGACGCTTGCGCCATCTGATGTTGTACAGCAGCTGTGGCGCACCCTTGGCCAGCCGGACGCCGCTTTGTCGCAGCTATCGCTGAGCGGCAGCGAGCCGATATTGCCGTCATCGTTCGCAGTCGGCACCGCCGCCCAGGCCAGCATTGCCGTGGCGACCTTGTCAGCTGCGCAACTGTGGCAACTGCGCAGCCAGCAACCGCAACAGGTAAGCGTCGACATGCGCCATGCAGCGGCTGAATTCCGCAGTGAACGCCACTTCCGGGTCAATGACGCCCGCAGCGATGAGATCTGGGACAAAATCGCCGGCACCTATTGCTGCGGCGACGGCAAATGGTTGCGTCTGCACACCAATTTTCCACATCATCGAGATGGCGTGCTCCGGTTGTTGCAATGCGAGCATACCGTTGAGAGCGTGCGGCAAGCGCTGCAAAGCTGGACTGCGGAAGGTTTCGAGGACGCTGCGGCCAGCACCGGCCTGGTAGTCACAGCCATGCGCTCGTTCGAAGAATGGGATCGCCACCCGCAAGGACAAGCGGTGCAAACACTGCCGCTCCTGACCATAGAAAAGATCGGCGATGCGCCGCCGCGCGCACTGCGCCCACCGGTAGCGCAACGGCCGCTGGACGGCGTTCGGGTACTCGACCTGACCCGCATCATCGCCGGACCGGTCTGCGGCCGTACGCTGGCAGCGCACGGCGCCGATGTCTTGCTGGTGACCGCACCACAACTGCCGGCGATCGGTCCGCTGGTGATTGACACCGGCCGCGGCAAACGCTCATGCCAGCTCGATTTGCGGCAACCGGACGATCATCGGACGCTGAGCCATTTGCTGCATGACGCCGACATTTTCGTGCAAGGCTACCGCCCGGGCGGACTCGATGCACTAGGCTTCGGCCCCGAGGCAGCGGCAAAAAAACATCCTGGCATCGTTTATGTATCGCTATCGGCGTATGGCCATGTCGGACCGTGGGCCGACCGTCGTGGTTTCGATTCTCTTGTGCAGACCGCCAGCGGCTTCAACCATGCCGAAGCACAGGCGGCGCACAGCGAGCAGCCGAAACCGCTGCCGATGCAGGTGCTGGACCATGCTGCCGGATATTTGATGGCGGCCGGCGCCATGACGGCATTGGCGCGCCGGGTCATTGAAGGCGGCAGCTGGCATGTGCAGGTATCGCTGGCGCAAACCGGTCATTGGCTACGTCAGCTCGGACGGGTCGAGAACGGCCTGGCGACCGCCGATATCAGCTTTGAACAGATTCAGGATCTGCTGGAACATAGTGAATCGGGCTTTGGCCGGTTGACGGCGGTGAGTCATGCCGGAAAATTATCGTTGACCCCGGCACACTGGAACCGCCCATCGGTGCCATTGGGAACCGACGCACCAATCTGGTAGCAAGCATGTAAACCGAGCATTGCAGTAATCAGGCAAACCAGGCAAACACGTGACGCATGCAGATATGCGGAATCCCGGCTTCGTAATATTCCTCGCCATCGCGGCTGAAGCCATGGCGTCCATAAAACGCTTCTGCGTGGGTCTGAGCGTTCAGCACTACCTCTTTGTCGCCGCGTTGCCGCGCCTGTGCCATCAATGCTTCCAGGATGGCGGCGCCTACGCCCTGGCCGCGTCCGGCTGAACGCACCGCCATGCGGCCGATGTGACCGTCCGGCAGCAGGCGGCCGGTGCCGATCGCCTGGCCGGCTTCGTTGTAGGCGACCGCATGTATGCAGTGTTCGTCCATATCGTCCCACTCAAGTTCGACTGGAATCTTCTGTTCGATGACGAATACGTCGAAACGCACTGCGCGGGCATCGGCTTTCTGGGCTGTCCAGTTATCGACTGTCAGATGAAATTTCATGGTTGCCGTTCTATTTGAGTGTTCTAGAGTGTTCTGAGTGTTCTGAGTGTTCTATTAAGCATCAACCCGGCTTGATCTTCAGTGCCGCACGATGATGTTTGAGATATTTGAAGGTTCCCATCGCCTTCGCCACCAGATGCTCGCCGTGCCATAACTCGGCATCGCAAAAACACATGGTGGTGGAACGATGAAAGGCGCGGCCTTTGGCCACGATACGCGCACCGGTTTGTCCGGCGGGTTGCAGAAAACTGGTTTTCATTTCGACCGTCACTGCCGCTTCGGCTTGCGGATAAAGCGAGCGGCCGGCCAAGGCCATGACTACATCCAGCATAGTCATCGAAACCCCGCCGTGGGTGACTTGCCAGCTATTCATATGGTGCGGCTGCAAAGTCAGCGCCAGTTCGGCTGCGCCCTCGCCCATCTCGACGAATTCAACCCCGAGGTAGGTCAGGAATGGATTATCGATTGGAAAAATATGTGAAGGAAACATGATCGCCGATCAGCTCAGGTAATCCATGCATTGGCGCGCTTCCCGTACCGCACCGAAAAACGGCTTGATCGCCACGTGGGTCGGATGGTTCTGGTAAGCATCCAGCGCCGCCTGCGATGTGAACTCGGCATTGAGCACCACGTCATAGGTTGCTTCCAGCCCTGGCTGGGCAATCGCGACTTCGAACTTGAGCATGCCCGGTACGATGCCTGCGCAGCCATCCAGCATGGCTTTCATCTGTACGGCATTGCTGGCCTTGTCGGCGCCTTCGGCATGCTCTTTCAATTTCCAGAATACAAGGTGTTTAAGGGTCGGTTCAAGCGTTGCACTCATAAGATTCTCAGTTCAATATTGGATAGATAGGGCATTCAGCGCCTGCCGCCATTTTACCGTTAAGGTGTATGCTCATGCTGTAAATCCTGACAGAGTTAGTCATCCATCGTGGGGAAAGGCAAAGGAATCATGGCTACGAACACAATTCGACTTCATCGCGTGCTCCGGGCCCCCCCGGAGAGAATCTACCGAGCGTTTCTCGATGCCGACGCGATGACTAAATGGCTTCCGCCAAATGGTTTCACCGGCAAGGTCCACCATATCGATGCCAAAGTTGGTGGCACCTATAAAATGTCATTTACCAACTTCGCCACGAGAAACAGTCACTCCTTTGGCGGTGAGTATCTCGAGTTGATACCCAACGAACGGATTCGACATACGGACAAATTCGACGACCCTGGTTTGCCGGGGGAAATGCAGACGACAATTTCTTTACAGAAGGTTTCTTGCGGCACCGAAGTAAACATTGTGCAAGAAGGCATACCGGAAGCGATTCCCCCTGAGGCTTGCTACCTCGGATGGCAGGAATCGCTCACTCTTCTTGCGCAATTGGTTGAGGCTGAGATTCCCGGGTAATAAATCGGCAGGCCGATGCCTGACCTTTAGCCTGACTTTTTGTAGCCGTGGCGCAAAGGAGAATACCTTGAACAGTCCCGATATCGACAAAGTCTTCACTGGCTCAATCCCCAGGCTCTATGAAGAGTATCTGGTTCCGCTTATCTTTGAACCGTATGCTGCGGACCTGGTGAATCGGGTAGCTTCGCGGCCGCTTGCTCGCGTACTCGAGATTGCCGCCGGCACAGGTGTCGTGACTCGCCAATTGGCGTCCGTGTTGCCGGAAAGCGTCTCCATTGTTGCCACGGACCTTAATCAACCGATGCTGGACCTGGCTTCCGAGGTCGGGACTGCGCGCCCCGTAGAGTGGCGTCAAGCGGATGCTACGCAACTGCCTTTCGAGGACTCAGTGTTTGATGCCGTGGTGTGCCAGTTTGGCGTCATGTTCTTTCCCGATAAGTCGCAAGCGTTTTCGGAGGCACGTCGTGTTCTCGGCTCAGGGGGCATTCTCATTTTTAATGTCTGGGATCGAATCGAGGAGAACGAGTTCGCTCACAGCGTTGCGGCTGCACTCGCATCGCTGTTTCCCACGGATCCTCCGCGCTTCATGGCGCGCACGCCCCACGGCTACCATGACCTCGCAACCATTGCCCGCGACCTGAAAGCTGGCGGCTTCCGCTCGTCACCCCACATTAGTACCGTCGCGGCGCGCAGCCGGGCAACGTCTCCGCGGATCCCTGCGATCGCGTACTGCCAAGGGACGCCGCTACGTAACGAAATCGCGGCACGCGGCAAATCACGGCTCGACGAAGCAACCGACGTCGCTGAGGCAGCCATCGCCAAACAGTTCGGACGTGGCCCTGTGGACGGCAAGATTCAAGCGCACGTTATCACTATCGAATGTTGAATTTGGCCAGTTGAACGCCTGCTTTCCCGAGTTCGCTGCCTGCGCTCACTCGCTAAGCAATTTATAGGCTATTGACCACATCGTGATGCCAACGACAACCTCCAGCACGCGCCACGACATCGGCTTGGCAAAAATCGGCCTAAGCCACGCAGCGCCATAACCCAGCGAAAAGAAGAATACAAACGACGACAGCATCGCGCCGGCGGCGAACAGGCCTCTTTCGCCTGGAAACTGGGTTGAAACGGAACCGATCAGCAGCACGGTATCGAGATAGACGTGCGGATTTAGCCAGGTCAGCGCGGCACAGGTCAGCAGCGTCGGCAGCAAAGCCGCTTTTATGTCCTCGGCCTGCTGCAGTACATCTGACGAGCGCCAGGCGGCGATGAAGCTTTTGACGCCATACAAGACCAGGAAGGCAGCGCCACCGTAACGCATGACAGGCATCAGCCATGGCGCGCGGTCGATGACGATGCCCAAGCCCATGACGCCGAACAATATCAGGATGGCGTCAGAAGCCGCGCAAGTCAGGCAAACCAGGAAAACATGCTCGCGCTTAAGCCCTTGTTTGAGAACAAAGGCATTTTGTGCGCCGATAGCGAGAATCAGTGAAAGACCGAGGGAAAAGCCGGAAATTGCCGCGTTCATAAATACTTTATGAAATTGCAATCATATCGCTTCCGGGTCGCCTAATGCAAACCTGTGGCCGGCAAATCCTCATCGCTTTCGCCCCACGACTGGCCGTCGATGCGCCTGCTGGATACGAACCGGGCCAAGGCTGGATCGGTAATGAAGCTGGCGGCGGAACTGGCGGCCAGTATCGCTTGCGGCGATTGCGGCTTGGCTACCACATAACCTTGCACATAATCGACGCCCAGCTTCGCCAGTGCTTCGATCATCGCGCAATCCTCCACCCATTCGGCGATGCTCTTCATGCCGAGGTTGCGCGCCAGCTCGACGATGGCTTCAACAATCGCCTCATTGGCCGGGTGCGTGTTCATGCTCTGAATGAAGGCGCCGTCAATTTTCAAGGCATCTGCCGACAAGCTCTTGAGGTAGGTGAACGAGGTATAGCCGGCGCCGAAATCATCCAAAGCGATTTTCGCACCCAACGCCTGCAGGCGCTGAATGATGCGACTGGTATGTTCCAGATCGTGCAGAGCGACGCTTTCGGTGATTTCGATGCATAGCATGGGCACCACTTGCGGATGCTTACCCATTATCACAAAGAGATCCTGGATGAATTTCTCATCATTAAGCGAAGCGCCGCTCAAATTCACGCAGACAAACTTTGTCAACGGCAGTTGCGACTGGTGTTGCGCCAGCCATTCCAGCACCGTGTTCATGACCCAGCGGTCAATCACGGCAATATTGCCGTTTTCTTCCGCTGCCGCAACCACCTTGGTTGCCGGCACCACCTTGTTGTCTGCATCGCGCAGCCGCAGCAATACTTCGAAATTGAGCGAAGCCTCAGGTTCGCGCAGCGACATGATCGGCTGCATTTCGACAAACAAACCTGCCGGCAGGAATTCCCCGCCCAGCCGTTCTATCAAACTGAGTTCTTCCAGCCGTTCGCGGAATACCGGCGCATTTTTTTGATACACGACAATATGCTCATCGTGCGCTTTCTTGGCTTCCCGGCACGCGCGATCCGCGGCTGAAATGGCATCCTGAACGCGCATGCCTGCATCCACTTCAATCAGGCCTATCGAACCTTTTACCTGGAATGCGCGGGCGCCAATGTGATACGACTGGTAGCTGATTTTTTGGACAATGGCGCGACAGATGTCAGTCGCCGTACTAATGTCTTTATCCCGGAACAGGATAATGAATTCGTCGCCGCCGATGCGGCCTATGTAACTATCGCCACTCAGCAATTCCTGCACCCGTTGGCATAGCTGCTTCAGCACCTCATCGCCGGATTGATGGCCAAACAGATCATTGATCAACTTGAAGCGATCCAGATCGAGATAGGCTAGTGCCAGCGGCCTGTCGTCGGCTTGGCGTTCAATCGCCTCCTCCAGCATGATTTCAATGCCACGGCGGTTAAGGACACCGGTCAACGGGTCATGCTCGGCAAAGAACCGCAAGCGCTGCACAGTCTGGGACCGATCCGTAATATCCTGCAAGGAACCCTCGATGCGGCCATTGGCGAAGGTGGCTGTGACCAGGTAAAAACTGGCTTCACCGTCAGCATTGGCGATGCCGCGCAGTTCCGCTTCGTTGCTGCCGCCGGCGGAAACGATACGCAGCAATTTATCGCGTGCGCCGGGTTCGAAATAATCGTCCCATTTTTTTTCTAGCTGATCACTGCTATTTCGCCCTAGCATTTTCTCCAGAGCCAAATTGCTGCGCACGAAACTACCGTCGGCGGCTAACGTAAATAAGCCAATTGGCGTGACTTCATACGTGGTGCGCAACTCGGCCTGGACCATGGCCAGTTCCCGCTTGCCTGTGCGCATTTGTTCAGCAAAAGCGAAAGCCGCCATCAGACTCGACAACAGCGCTGCAATCGCGTTGTTCGGTACCTGGTCCAGGGTCCGAATACCAAATGCAGCACCGATCACTTCATCTACTCGCGCAAACAGCACCACCACCATGGAGGCGCAATACCAGAAAGCAGCCCGGGTCCGAGTAACCACCAGAATGCGCACCAACAGGAAAATCAACACCGCTATGCCGACCGCCGCACATGCCCAGAGCACCGGCAAAAAGCGGCTGTAAGGCAACACAACGGCGGCGGCGAACAAGGGAATCCCCAAGTATTGCCCTAACCGCTCCACCCGCGGAAAATTGATTCTCTTCAGTTCCGCTGTAAACAATATATGAAACAAGGTAAAAGTAACGATGTAATAGGTCGCGAATGTCAACTTGCGCACCAGGCCCAGCCATTCGTTAGGAATGGTCAACATCAGCCAGTAAGCATCCCAGCCCATCGAATTGGCGCCGAGGCGAAGATTGCCCAGCAACCAGACCGCAAACAGCACGTACATCCACTCGCGGTTTATCATTGCAGCGACCAGTACGAACATGGTCAGCATCAACAGTCCACCTTCCAATAGCCCGATGCTGCGATAGAACTTGTTCTGTGAGATACCGAAGTCATGTACGGTCCAGCGTTGAGCTGCAATCCGCGCCGGGCCGGAAAAACTACCTTTGCAGAGTATGTTAAGCGGTAGCGCACTGATGTCCAGAGACAAGATGAACCCCGTCTTTTCAGCACGCATCCGGCCTTGCTCCTTGCCGGGCTGCTGATCACGCTTTACGCTGCCTAGCCATCGCTCACCGGCGCCTTCCCAGCAACTGGCATCTTGCGCATGGCGTGACGAGAGTTCGATTTCGCTGCGTCCATCCGCCGCCGAAGCAGGTACCACAAATGAAAACCAGAACGGCGTCTCCTGCAGATGCGTGTCGAAATGCTCCTGCAGCGGCATTCCGGTGAGTTGCTGAAATGCCTGAGCGGGCGCCAACCGCCCCCCGGGATCGCTCAAAATGCGGAGTTGTAGCGGCAACGGACCGTTCTGCAGATACGGATGATCAAGCGTAACGAAGCCGATTGCCGTAAATACGATAATCAGTAACGGCAACAGGCCCACTGAAAAATAAAACACCAAGCGATCCAGAGTGCCTGAAGCTGTTACACGGTCTTTCGCCGCATCCGCATGAAACAACCACATAGGCATCTATCCGTAAATGTAGAAGAAGGGTTTCCATAGTAGCGTACCGTAAAAATACGGCATAACTTTCCTGGCCTCAATGTTACCCTCTTCCACCACATCAGCGGACGATTACCAAGCAGAAGTTGTGCAGGTATTTAAGATCCGTGCCAGCCGCCTCGGATATTTTCGACATGATCGCTGGCATTCGCGAGTTGCCGTTTTTGCGTGGAGAGAACCAGGTCGGGATGATCCAGCTCGAATATCAGCTGAAACAAGGGGTGATTGACAGCCTTCCAGCGCGGCTCTACCGTCTCAACCTCAAATGCCAGAACCCGGTGCGGCAGGTTCCCTACATGGATCATCGGTATGAAGCCCCGTCCCGGAAAGACATCTTGAAACAACATCGCGGTATATTGCCGATCCAGCGGAGAACGTGCGGTGATCACCATCCAGTCGATATCGTTTTCAAAGCAATACTGAAAATATGCCTTGAATAACAAGCTTTTAACCACTTTCCCGATCTGACCGTCGGCCACCCCCAGGCGCGTCGCCTCGGCCAGACGCCGCCCTTGCAGCCAATCTGGCAAAATTACCGATTGCTCGAGCGCCAAAGGCTGAAAACGGTTGGTTTGAATCCGTATCGTCCCAAGGCATGTGCCATCGAGCTTGGATTCCGCCAGCAAGACGACTGCACCTTGCGCAATGTCGGCCGGCTCAACCCTATCCATTTTCTTTGCCAGTTCGGGCAGGTGGCGTCCATAGGCGGCACGCCGTATATCAACTGCCTTGCGCAACGCCGGCTCATCGTCCGCGATCCTGACAGTGAATGGCAAACGCTCCTCGGGCCGTGCCTGAGAGGAACCTCTGCGTCGCGACGACAGCGTATCCGTCATGCTGAACAAGTTTTGATTTGGTCTGATTATTTGCTGTTCTTGTAACATTTGAAGCTCCCGAAGTTAAGAAAGGTCTACCGATTTATGCATGCTGCATTACGGCACTGCCAGATTCTCACGTTCGGAAGCAATCCTGTAGACCGGATCAAACCCGGTCGCAGCGGCCATGGTCGCTATTCCCTCGCGACGGGCTTCTTTTGTTGACTTGATATTAAGTTTTATGGATTACAAAAAGTAATGATGTTGTGTATTTATTTGATTTTCAATCTGAAGGGATATCTCATAGTATGAGTTAAACGTAAGCCGGATGTTGCTGGACATATTTGGCTGAAGCATCTTGATAGCCGATTAAAATGACGAACTGCGCATTGGTGAATGAGAAAAACTCATTGATGACAAAGTCGCTAAGGAGATAATCGTCACAATTTCAATCGCATTTCCCGATTGGATTCAAGCAATTTTGACTGCACCTGAATCCAACAAAACCCGCTTCCCTAGTGCCCCACCCTCTCACCATCGACTGCGCCAGACAGCGATTTCCCGTCTGCACACTCTCTTGATGGCGCGATACCGGGCCGCCATCAAGCTCCAAGGCCAAACTGAGATTGCCTGAGAGTTATTACCGTGATTTTTGAATTTTCTTCAGATTCGGGCCGAGCCGCCAATATTTGTCGGCCATCAGGTAATGTGCCTGAAATCTGTTTGATGTAAAGAATGTCCGCACCGCGGCATATTGGTTGTTCATAAATCAGGAGAAGACGGCATGACAAAAGAAATTCGGGGCACTCTATACGGTCTTACGATGGCGGTCGTTATAGCCTGTTGTTCAGCAAGCGCCCAGGCAGGCGACACGCTGAATCGCGTGATGAAAAGCGGCAAGATGGTGGTCGCCACCAGCGGCAAATGGCCACCGCAAGCGTTTCTGAACGATAAGAACGAATTCGACGGTTTCGATATCGACGTCGCCAAGGAATTAGGACGCCGCATCGGAGTGGGCGTAACGTTCGACACGCCCGATTTCAGCTTGATGACTGGCGGACACTGGCGCGGCCGCTGGGATGTTTCTGTGCTGTCGGTAACCCCAACCAAGGCGCGCGCCAAGCTCCTGGATTTTCCGGCTCTTTATTATTACAGCCCTTACGTTTTTGCCGTGCATAAGAACTCAAAAGCAAAAACACGGAACGACCTGAATGGAAAAACAATTGGGGCCGAAGGCGGCACCACATCGGAAGACTACATTCTCAATCGCCTCGAAATCGATGCCCCGGGCGTGCCGGAATTTAAATACATGACGCAGAAGCCGAAAGAGATGAAAACCTATGTCGATTCCATGCTTCCTTTCGACGATTTGCGTCTTGGAGACGGTACCCGCCTGGATGCTGTCATCACGCCAGAGCAGACGGCGCTTAGCGCGATCAAGAATGGTTATCCGGTGAAAATCATTCCGAACGACTATGCCTTCCAGGAACCACTGGCTATCGTGACCGACAAGGGCGACGCCGAATGGAACAAGAAGATCGGCGAGACGATCAAGGCAATGAAACAGGATGGCACTCTGACCAAGATCAGCATGAAATGGTTTGGTCGCGACTACACGAAATGACGCGCTATGGCGGCTTCCATAGCCGCCATATTTTCCGCAGCCAAACCATGAATTGCGTATGCCATCTTATATAGACAGTTATTACACGCGAACGCTACAGGCCGAGCAGGCACGCCCCAGCCTGAGCGGCACGTTGGAAGCGGATGTATGCATCATTGGCGGCGGCCTCGCGGGCATCACCGCCGCCTTGGAATTGTTGCGCCTTGGCCGCTCAGTCATTCTGCTTGAAGCAAAGCGCGTGGCGTGGGGCGCCTCGGGGCGCAACGGCGGTGTCGTCAGTCCTGGCTATTCAAACAGCTTTCAAGAGATCGCGCGTGTGGCCGGGCTAGACAACGCGACATCGCTTTACCGGATGTCGATCGAAGGTGTGCAGATCGTCGCCGACAACATTCAGCACCTCGCAATGCAACAGGCACACGCCACCCATGGCACTTTACGCGTCTGCCGCTACGAAAACGCTGACCAGATGCAGGCGCAACGAGAATGGCTGGCGCGCGAGTTCCAGTATCAAGTCGAGTTCAAATCGCGCGAGGCATTGCGGGATATGCTGGCAACGGACACATATCGTCAGGCGCTTTACGATCCGCATGCATTTCATTTCCACCCGTTGAATTACGCGCAAGCATTGGTGGCTGAGATCGAACGCCTGGGCGGCCAGGTATTTGAAGGCTCTGAGGTATTGTCCGCCGCTTGCGATCTTCCTGTAAAACTGCTGAAAACAGCGCAAGGCAGTGTCAAGACCGGAGCGGTAGTGTTTACCTGCGGTGGTCACACCGGCAACCTGATTCCGAAACTCGCTAGCAGCTACTTGCCGATTGCAACCTACATGCTGTTGACCGAAGCCGCAAAAACACAGATTGCCTCAGCCATCCGCACCAGTTCGGCCATTGGCGACAGTCGGCGCGCCAGCGACTATTACCGTCTGGTTGATGGTGGCGAACGCATTCTGTGGGGCGGCATGATTACCACCCGCACCTCGGAACCGCGGCGCCTGGCTGAAGTGTTACGCAAGCGGATGGTAGACACCTACCCGCAACTGGAAGGCATCAAGGTCGATGTCGCCTGGTCGGGCCTGATGTCTTACGCCCGGCATTTGATGCCTTTGATCGGTCAGTTAAAGCCCGGCGTATGGTATTGCATGGGTTTCGGCGGCCACGGCATGAATACGACTGCCATCGGCGGCAAGGTGGTGGCGCAGGGGATTGCCGGTGAAACCGACCGTTATCGGCAATTCGCGCCCTTCGGCCTGGTATGGAATGGCGGCATGGCTGGAACAGCGGCGGTTCAGATGACTTACTGGTATTACCAGTTAATGGATTTCATCCAGGAACAAAAAAGTAACCGGCAATCGTAGCAGATAAGCGTAGCAAATAAGCGTGGTAAGCAATGCATCCGGCACCACTGAGAGACATAGATGGGAGACACACGTGTTAGTCGAAAACATTGAGAAAAATCAGGCACGGAATATTTCGATTTTATTATTGCTTGGCTTGATGCTGGCAGGCGCCTACTACGCATTGCAAATTAATCCAGGCTGGATCCAGCATCTGGTATCTTTTGCGCCGGGCAATGCTGACACGGCCGGCTGGCTTGGCAAGACAATCACCGGAACAGTCATCCTGGGCGCGCTCGCTCTCAATTATTATTTACTCACCCGCTTTTCGGTGCGCTGGCAAATAATCATTGTATGGGTCGAGTTAGCGCTGCTGGTGGTGTTGTTCTTCTCCACGTTCAATCTCAGCTTCGAATTTATCCAGCGCAAGATATGGTATCTGATCAGTCAGGGCGCGGTCACGACGCTCTATATTTCCGCAATCTCAATCATGATCGCGTTCGTGCTTGCCCTGATCGGCGCCATCGCGAAACTTTCTTCGAGCGGCATCGCCATCGGTATCGCTACCTTTTATACATCCTTGTTCCGCGGCCTGCCACTGCTGATGCAGATATTCATCCTCTACATTGGATTGCCGCAGCTGGGTTATATCGTTGATCCTATTCCGGCCGGGATAGCCGCTTTATCGCTGTGCTACGGTGCATACATGACGGAAATATTCCGCGCCGGGATTCAAAGCATTCCGAAGGGGCAATGGGAAGCTGCGCTGGCGTTAGGTTTGGACAGAGGTAAAACCATGCGTATGATCATTCTGCCGCAAGCCATGCGCATCATTATTCCGCCCACCGGCAACCAGTTCATCGCCATGCTCAAGGATAGCTCGCTGGTCTCTGTCGTAGGTGTATGGGAATTGACTTACGTTGCGCGCACCGCAGGCCAGCGGGAGTTCCGCCACATAGAAATGCTGATTACTGCGGCGTTGATCTACTGGCTCATGTCGATGGTGCTGGAAATAATTCAAGCCCGGATCGAGCGTAAATACAAAACCGCGCATCGTTGACTGAGCGGCATGCCGCGAGTATCCCGGCATGCCGCAACTTGCGTATCTTGTTTACATACTGCTTCGGCCGGCATCTGCGCTCAATGCTGCCCGCCACCCAGATAAGCAGCTTTGACTGCAGGATCGTTCTTCAATTTTTCTGCCGGGCCATGCACCGATATCCGGCCATTCTCCAGCACATAACCATAATCCGCGACATTCAACGCCGCTGCTGCAAATTGCTCAACCAGCAGCATGGTCACGCCCTCCTCCTTGAGCCGGGAGATGATGCGGAACACTTCTTCCACCAGGATCGGTGCCAGCCCCATCGACGGCTCGTCCAGCAAGATCACTTCCGGATTGAGCATGACCGCGCGTGCCATCGCCAGCATCTGCTGTTCGCCGCCCGACAAGGTGCCGGCCAGTTGGCTTTGACGCTCTTTCAGGCGCGGAAACAATTCCAGCGCCCGCTCCAGATCGAGCTTGATGTCGCCGCGCGGACGCATCCGGGTAAACCGCGGAAAGGCGCCGAGCAGCAGGTTATCGACCACAGTCATGGTGGCAAACACACGCCGCCCCTCAGGCGAATGCGCCAGTCCGGCACGGGCGATTTTATGTGAAGCCAATCCGGTAACGTCGATGCCGGCCAAAGTTACGCTGCCGGACTTGGCCTTGATCATGCCTGAGATTGCACGCATGGTGGTGGTCTTGCCGGCGCCATTGGAGCCGATCAACGTCACCACTTTGCCCTTTGGCACCTCCAGCGAAATGCCATGCAATACTTCAACCTTGCCATACGCGGCATGCAAATTCGAAATCGAGAGCATCTTATGACCCCGCTGCATTGGATGTGGATGGCACGCCATTGGCGATATTGCCTGCGTCTGCATCTGTAGTTTCGCCGACAGTACCGCCGAGATAGGCTTCAATCACCTTGGAGTCGCTTTGCACCGCGGCCGGTTTGCCTTCAGCGATTTTCTGGCCGAAATCGAGCACCGTCACCGTATCGGAAATCGACATGACTACATCCATATGATGTTCAATCAGAATGATCGTAATGTCGTGCTGCCGGATCTTCTGGATGATCGCGATCAGTTCCTTGATGTCTGGCGCAGTCAAGCCTGCCGCAGGTTCGTCCAGCAGCAGCAACTCCGGATTCAAACCAAGTGCCCGGCCGATTTCCAGCAAGCGTTGCTTGCCATAGGGCAGATTGCGCGCCTCTTCAGCTGCCAGCTCGCTCAGTCCGACGAATTGCAAGATGCTGGCAGCGCGCACTCGCGCTGCTTGCTCTTCGCGCCGATAACGCGGCGTATGGAAAATCACATCCAGTATATTGCTGCGGAAAGTGTGATGCAGGCCGACCAGCACGTTTTCAGTGGCAGTCATTTCACCGAACAATTGCACATTCTGGAAAGTGCGGGCAACGCCGCCCAGCGCAATTGCCGACGGTGTCGAACCGGAAATCGTCTTGCCATTGAACACAACCTTGCCGGCGGTCGGTTTGTAGATGCCGGTTAGTACATTCATCATGGTGCTCTTGCCCGAGCCGTTCGGTCCGATCAAGCCATGCACGCTGCCTTTGATGATATCCAGGTTGACCTCGTTAAGCGCCTTCAGGCCGCCGAACTGCATCAGTATTTTCTGGCCGCTCAACAAGGTAGTGCCAACTGCGACACTGCCGCTGGCCGGAGCCCATGCTTGTCCTGGACTCGCCGCCACGCTGGCCTGCTTGCCGCTTGCGGTTGCCCTCATGCCTAACAAATTGCGCGCGAAGCCGACAATCCCATCCTGCAGGTAATACACCACGAATAGCGTCATCAATCCAAATACCGTCAGGCGCCAATCGGTAATGTTTTCCAGCCGATACGAAAAAATCGCCATGCCGACAGTCGCCGCCAGCGGCACCGCCACCTCGCGCAAGGTCTTACGCTTCTTCCATAACAGGAAGGCGCTTGCCAGCACGCCGATTACTGCGGCGACGGTAGCGATCTGACGGAATAATTCGATGTCTGCCAGCAAGCTCGGCAACATGACTACGATCAAGGCGCCGATCAGCGATCCGGTGCGGCTCTTGCGGCCGCCCATGATGACCGCCAGCAGGAACAGGATCGTCAATTCGAAGTTATAGGTATTCGGTGAAATATAAGCCTCCGAATAGGCATACAGGCTACCCGCCAACCCGGCCAGCGCAGCGCTGATCACAAACGCAATCACTTTGTAGCGATACACCGAGACCCCCATGCAGTCGGAGGCGATCGGGCTATCGCGCAGCGCCTGGAAGGCACGTCCCAGATGCGACTTGACGATCCGGTGCACCACAATCAGCGACAACACCATCAACGCGGCAACCAGGTAGAAATACTCCACTTCATCGAGCCGATGGCCGAAGAAGTCCGGCTTGTTCAGCTTGATCCCCATCGGCCCTTCCGTCAGGAAGCTCATTTCATTGATCAGGATCTGGATGATGGTGCCGAACGCCAGCGTTACCATGGCCAGATACGGGCCGGTCACCCGCAATGCAGGCAAGGCCAGGATGGCGCCGAATATGGCAGTAACCGCCAGGCTGGCGGGCGCGGCAATCAGGAATGGCCAGCCGAGCTTGAACACCAGCACGCCGGTGGTGTAAGAACCGATGCCGAACAAACCGGCGTGCCCCAGCGAGACCTGGCCGGTATAGCCGACCACGATATCCAGCCCGAACAGCAGAATGGCGTAAATCAGGATGGTTTCGGCCAGGTGGATGTAATACGGATTCGGAATAACTTGCGGAAAAGCCAGCAGCAACAAGATGCCGGCTACCGCCAGTGCAAACAGCTTTTTATTCATATTTACACCTTCTTGATTGCTGTTTTACCAAACAAGCCTGCTGGCTTGATGGCCAGCACCAGCAGCAACAGCACCAAGCCTGGCACCTCTTTGTATCCGGTGGAGATATAAAACCCGGTCAGTGTCTCTGCGATGCCCAGTATCAGGCCGCCGACGATCGCTCCCATGCCCGAAGTCAGGCCACCGATAATCGCTACCGCAAAGGCTTTCAGGCCCAGTGCAGTGCCCATGGTGGCGCCGGTCAGGGTCAGCGGCGCTACCAGCACGCCGGCAAAGGCGGCGGTCGCCGATGACAAAGCGTAGGAAAAAGTAATCACCATGCTGGTGTTGATACCCATCAGGCCGGCGGCGTCGCGATCGTTAGAAGTCGCTACCACGGCTTTGCCGTAAATCGACTTGCGGTTGAACAGTTCGACCGCCAGCATCATCGCCAGCGCGCCTAGCACCACCACCACCTGCATCGGCTGGACATTGGCGCCGAATACCTGGAACGGCGTAGACGGTAAAGGCGAAGGGAATGTCAGGTCATCCTTGCCCCAAATGTTTTCAGCGACATTCTTGAAGATGATCGCCAGCGCAATCGTCGACATGATCCAGCCGAATTCCGATTTGATCTTGAGCGCCGGGCGCACCCCGATCCATTCGACTACAACGCCTTGCAGCGCGCCGAATACAATCACCACCGGAATCATCAGCCAATAATTCAGATAAGGGCCGCCATGGATATTACCGACCAGGCTGAGCCCGACCAGGGCGCCCAGCATCAGCGCCTCGCCCTGGCCGAAATTGAGGGTGCCGGAAGTGGCGAACGTGAGTTGATAACCGAAAGCGATCACCGCGTAGATCATGCCTAGCGCGATGCCGCTGAAGACGAGTTGCAGCAGAATTTCCATGATATTGATCCAAGAGACAGCGATAGCCGGGGCGCGGCAAAACAATACTACCGTTTGACGAAATAAATCCAGCCCGCATACTGCGCAGGCTGGAATCCTTATCGTTCAAACAGATGTCTGGCCGGAACGCAAGCTACGGCGTTCCGGCGTCCTGTCACTTGGAAAATACCACGTGACCATTCTTGACTTCACCGATCACCACCATGCTCGGCTTGATCGCTTCGTGATCATCATGGCTGTAAGGCTTGGTGTAATTGGTCACCACGCCTTCCACGGTGCCATTCAGGTTTTCCAGTGCTTCGCGCACTTTGACGCCATCGGTGCTGCCGGCTTGCTTGATTGCTGCCGCCAGCAGATAGATCGAGTCATAGCCTTGAGCCGCGGAGACGGCGGAAGGCATGCGGTCGATCTTGTAGGCTTTTTGGTAGGCGTCGATGAAGGCCTTGCGCTTGGCTGTGTTGCCATCCTGGATAAAGGTTTGCGGCATGCGCGCGCCATCGCCGTTCTTGCCGGCGTTGTCGATGAAGTTACCCATCGACAGGGTCCAGCTGCCGATGATTGGCACTTTCCAGTTGAGCTTTTCCATGCCGTTGGCAATCTGCGCCAGTTCCGGGCCGATACCGTAAGTCAGCACCACCTGGGCACCGCCCTGCTTGGCCTTCAACAGCTGGGCAGTCATGTCGACATCTTTCAGGTTGTATTTTTCAACTGCAACCGGTTTGATGCCCTTGGCAGCCAAGGCCTTCTCCAGATCTTCGCGACCGAGCTGACCATAATTGGTCGAGTCGGCCAGGATGGCGACCTTGGTGTGTTTTTGACGGACCACCGCTTCGTCGACGATCATCGCCGACTGGATCGTATCGTTGGCAGAAGTGCGGAATACGTAATTATCTTTTTGATCCGGCGCCACGAACTGCCTGGTGATAATGCTGCCGGTGGCGACATTATTCATGACCGGGATCTTGGCGTCCTGGTAGAAGCGCTGCGAGGCCAGGGCGACGCCGGTGTTGATGAAACCGACCGTGCCAACCACTTTTTCCTTGTTGATCAGTTCTTGCGCAACCTGGACGCCGCGTTCATTCTTGGCTTCGTCATCGCGCTCGACCAATTGTATCTGGCGCCCAAGCACGCCACCCTTGGCGTTGATATCCGCAACCGCCAGCTTGACGCCGTCGCGCATCGATACGCCCATGGGCGCCGAACCGCCGGTAAATGGCCCTGTGACGCCAATTTTAATCGGCTCTGCAGCACCTGCGGCCAGCGACCAGCTTATCAGTGCCGCTGCCACACATGCTTTGCTTATGTTGTTCATGACGTCTCCTCCATGTTTTTATATTGGTGAGCGCCGGCATTCACAGAAACCGGGCAGCCCTCTTAGGTAAAACGTGATCTGGCAACTGCGATATATGTTATCTGTTTTGCAGACGCCTCAGCATTTCAGGCCACCCTTACAGCTTCCTGACAACGGCTGCCTTTCCGGTCTTATAGTCGTTATACATTCAGTAGAGACATGGTCCTTACATTTGATGCAGACGAGAAGTACAGACGAAAAAAATCCCCGGCAAGCCAGGGATTTTTACGATGCTCAGTTTATTTCAACTGAGTGAGCTATGAATTAGATAGCTTGGATGTTCGAAGCTTGCTTACCCTTTGGGCCAGCAGTAACTTCGAAAGAAACACGTTGGTTCTCTTGCAGCGACTTGAAGCCGGAAGAATTGATTGCGGAGAAGTGCGCGAACAGATCTTCACCACCTTCGTCAGGAGTAATAAAACCAAAACCCTTCGAATCATTGAACCACTTTACGATACCAGTTGCCATTACATTTCCTATTTCAGTTAAGTTGGGCTGTCGCCCGTTAGATCGTTTGAAGCAAGAAAGAAATGACAGACTAATACTGCACTACTAGCTCGAATCTTAAACGATGTCGCATTATAACCGATAAATTTATTTAAAACACTGGGTACGCAAATAAAAGTTGCGCGGGGAGAAAGAGTTGCATTTTTGACTGCGCAATCTCGCTACTCCACCCAGTATTTTCGATCTGCGATCTTACTCTATATTCATGCCTTACCCATACAAAGAAAACACATAACAAAAAGCAATTATTGTGTTTTGATAATTAGTTAAGCGCCCATAGAATTGGCCGCGCTTCTGGACTGGGGTACGCTGGCCGGTGATTTCGGTTTGCGCACCCTGCTCGGCACCACCAATCCCGACACCGGCTGGGGCTCATGGAACTGGGGCAAATACACCAATCCGAAACTGGACCAGCTGGTGCAGTCTTCATTGGCCTCGGTGGATCAGAAACAACGCGAGGATTTTGCCCGCCAAGGCGCCGTAGTCGCACTCAACGATTACGCATTGATCCCGCCGTATCATCAGTATGCAACCTGGGCGCTACGCAAAGGACTGAAGTACAAGCCACGTACCGATGAGTTTACTTTTGCGCATCAATTTCATCCGGAATAAATACATTGCGAAAAAACCTGTCGTAGGGTGGGCACAAAGGCGTCCCACACCCTACGATAGCTGCGTTTTTTGCTGGAAAGGAATACTCTATGGCCTTGCGCTAATGCCGTTAAGTTAAGTTTACCGGTTATGGCGCTTGGCACGTCATTCCCGCGAACGAAGGAATCCATTTTAACCACCATACTCTGCAACATGGATCCCCGCGTTCGCGGGGATGACGGAGTGACCGCATTGGTCCATCTAAAGAATACCGTTCGTGGCTTAACTTAACGGCATTATGGCCTTGCGCCAATTCCAGTTCCCACATGACAGCCCCCGTTTCCAGCAGTTCTGAATCAGAATCCATCCTGAGCCACCGTTCGTTTACCCTGTTCCGAGGTGCGCGAGTTGCCTCCACCATCGCCAATCAAATGCAGATAGTTGCGGTCGGCTGGCAAGTCTATCAACTCACGCATAGCGCTTTCGACCTCGGCACGGTCGCTGTGGTGCTGCTGTGGATACGTTGGTTCCCGGCTTTATTTGGCTTGGATAAGCTGGTCAATCCGGCAGCACCCGCCAATCTGCCGAGCCATCCGACGCCACCTGCTACGTCGACAGCCACCTAGGGCCAACGCCTGCAGCAATGCGGCGTTCCAGCTATACTCTTAGTCCTCTGCAGTAAAGGAAGCAACAATGCAATATCGTGAACTCGGACAAAGCAATCTGAAGGTCAGCCTGATTACCCTCGGCACCATGACCTGGGGCGAACAAAATACCGAAGCAGAAGCGCATGCGCAAATCGACCTAGCGCTGGCGCATGGCGTCAACCTGATCGACACCGCAGAAATGTACCCGGTGCCGCCGCGCGCCGAGACTCAAGGTTCAACCGAACGCTATGTCGGCAGCTGGCTGAAAAAATCCGGCAAGCGCAGCGAAGTAATGATCGCCACCAAGGCTACCGGACCGGCGCGCAAGCCGCACAACCCGCGCCACGTGCGCGGCGGCATCAATAATTTTGATCGCAAAGGCCTGACAGAGGCTCTGCACGGCAGCCTGGAACGGTTGCAGACGGATTACGTCGATCTCTACCAGTTGCATTGGCCGGACCGCAGCGTGAATAGCTTCGGCACCCAGAATTACAGTCATATTGCAGACGAAGATACGGTGCCGATTGAAGAAACGCTGACCATCCTGGCGGACTTCATCAAGGCCGGCAAGGTGCGCAACATAGGCATTTCGAACGAAACGCCGTGGGGTATTGCGCAGTTCCTCCGGGCTTCGGAAAAATTTGATTTGCCGCGCGTGGTCAGCATCCAGAATCCGTACAGCCTGCTCAACCGCACTTTTGAAATCGGCCACTCGGAATTTGCTTTCCGTGAGCAGGTCGGGTTGCTGGCTTATTCGCCGCTGGCGTTCGGCGTACTTTCGGGGAAATACCTGAATGGGGCGCGACCGGCTGACGGCCGCCTGACCTTGTTCGAACGTTTCAGCCGCTATACCAATCCGCAAGTCGACCGGGTCATCGGCGACTATGTAGCGCTGGCGCAAAAACACGGACTGGATCCGGCGCAGATGGCGCTGGCTTTCGTCAACAGCCGCGGTTTCGTCACCAGCACTATCATTGGCGCCACTACGCTAAAGCAATTGCAAAGCAATCTCAACAGTATCAACCTGACGCTGAGTGACGATATCTTGCACGAGATTGATCTGATCCACTCGCGCCAGCCTAACCCGGCTCCTTAATCTTCCGGACTCACATCGGACCAGACCGGCGGCGGGCCGCCGGCGGCTATCTCGACCGGACGGGCGGCATAGCGTTTAGCCAGCACGGCGCAGACCATCAATTGAATCTGGTGGAACAGCATCAGGGGTAAAACGATCATGCCAACGGTATGCCCGGCAAACAACACCTTCGCCATCGGCACACCGCTCGCCAGGCTTTTCTTGGAGCCGCAAAACACGATCGTGATTTCGTCTTCCTTGTTGAAGCCCATCCGGCGGCTGGCGAAGGTAGCGATACCCAGCATGGCAAACAGCAACGACGTCACTACTACCATCAAACCGAGCAAGGACAGCGGCGGCAGTTGCTGCCACAAGCCTTGCACCACGGCCTCGCTGAATGCGGTGTAGACCACTAGCAGGATCGAGCCCTGGTCTACCATCTTCAAGATGATCTTGTGCTTGTCGAGCCACTTGCTGATCCAGCGGCGCGCGATCTGGCCGGCGACAAAAGGCAGCAGCAACTGCATCACGATATTCATGATGGACTCGAAGGAACCCTTGCTTTGGCCATGCGCCACAACCACCAGCCCGACCAGCACCGGTGTCAGGAATATGCCGAGCAGATTGGATGCGGATGCACTGCACACCGCGGCAGGCACATTGCCGCGGGCAACCGAAGTAAAGGCAATCGACGATTGCACGGTAGATGGCAAAGTACACAGGAACAAGATGCCGAGATAAAGATCGGGCGTCACCAGCGGCAGCAATGCCGGTTTGAACAGCAGCCCGAGCAATGGGAACAATACGAAGGTGGCAAGCAGCACCGTCAAATGCAAGCGCCAGTGCAGCGCCCCCTGCACCACCGCCTCACGCGAAAGCTTGGCGCCATGCAGGAAAAACAGCAGGCCGATAGCCAGCGTGGTAATCAGATTGAAGGAAACCGCAACCTGGCCCCTGGCGGGCAGCAGGCTGGCGACAAGAACCGTGGTAACCAATAACAACGTGAAGTTGTCAGGTAAAAAACGTGGGCGAACCATGATAGAGGAAACGTGCGCTAAAGTTGAGAAGGGTTGCCCCGCCGCCAGCCGTCTCAGCGATCAGGAAAGCGCCGGGACTGGCCAAATATGGACGGGATAGATAGACGGGATAACAACCTTCATTTTACGCATTAAAACCCAAGCATCGAAGAATTGTTGGGTTATGTCTCGAAAACGATGGATTTTCACCACAACCAGAACATCAACAGCCAGGCGAAATTGACCAGGGCCAAACCGGCAATCACCGGCGCCATGCTCACCAAACGGCGTGCAGGCGATGCTGTATAGCGGCCGGTCACGCGCCAGGCCAGCCAGACGCTCCATAAACTGGTGCCGATCAGCAGGATGGCGCGCAAGTCGTTAGCCCAGAATATCGGCAAATGCTCGCCGCGCAACAAACTGACGGTGGTAGCCGACAAACCGACGAACACACCGCATCCGGCCAGGGGAATCGTGGCTTGCACCAGATGATTGAAGCGCTTGCGATCCCAGTTGCCGAGCGCACGGCTGCCAAGCGCGAACAACAGCGTCAGCGCCGTACCCAGCACCAGGCCGGTGGTGAGAATATAGGCGATCACCAAACCGCCGTCGAGCCAGCTGAATACATCGTTCTGCGCCGGATAATTGGTAAACACCCACCACGGTGCATGCGTATCGAAGGGCCACATGATGTCGCGCTCGATCAGCCAGGTGGCGATCGCTTGCTTGACCTGCACAAACCAGGGACTGGCCGACCAGTGGAAAGCGCCAATCGCGATCCCCATCAGGCCATACAGCGCCAAGGCGCTTTCCCACAGATTGTTGTGCTGCTCGCCGTGCTCGACGATTTCCTCGGTCGGCGCACGCCAGGTCAATTCAATCGCATCGCGATGACCGCTGCAGCGGCCGCACATATGGCAATCGGCAGCGCCTTTCATGGCCCGCAACGGCACCAGCGGCGCGCAATTGACAGGAATCACCGTGCGGCCTTGCGTATGGCTATGCGTACCGTACGAAGCGCGCCAGGCGGTTTCGTTGACTTTGTAATGGAACGGCGCCAGTTTCGCCAGCAAACCGAACACGCCATTCACCGGGCACAGGTATTTGCACCAGACGCGCTTGTCGCGCCCATACAGATAACCGACGATGATGGCGCCGACGGTAGATCCGCCCAGCACCAGCAGTACAGCTTTAGGATATTGATAGACGCTCACCATCTGGCCGTAGACTGTTGTCAATGCAAATGCCACGAACGGCCAGCCGCCCCAGCGCATCCAGTGCGGAATAGCTTTTCCGCGGCCATGGCGGCTGGCGAACTCGGTCAGCGCGCCTTCAGGACACAGCACGCCGCACCAGACGCGGCCCATCAACACCATGCTGATCAGCACGAACGGCCACCAGATGCCCCAGAATGCAAACTGGGCGATCAATGTCAGGTTCGACCAGATATGCGCAGTCTCATCCGGCAGCGGCAAAAAGATCGGCACCAGGATCAGCAAGCCGTACACCAGCACAATCCCCCACTGCACCCAGCGAATCAGTTTCGCATGGTCCCGCATCCAGTCAGCCACGCGGGAAAGTCTTGTTTGAGGAATTGCACAAGTATTCATTAGATTATTTAGCTGGGGTTACCTGCGGCCTGGCTCGCTTGAGAAATAACAAAACGCACACCCAATATGCCACATACACCAGCAAGCTCATCAGTGCGGGTTGCGCACGATAGCCGGTCAATGTGGAAACCAGGTTGCCAAAGGAAGTCGTGTCGTCGAGCAAGCGTGTACTATCCCATATCGGATCGATCAGCGTCGGAATAATATCGAGCGACATCAATCGTTCGATACCGGTCAGCAGCAAGCCCGCGGCGAGGAACAGCAAGATAATTTCAGTGACCTGGAAAAAACGGCGCCAGGAAAAAATTTTACCACCGAGCTGCAACAGATAGAAAGTCAGGAACGCCAGCGCAAAACCAAGCACCGCGGCCAGCACCATCGCTCCCGTGCTGTCGCCGTGTTGCGCCAGGCCCAGGCCGTAAAGAAATATCACGGTTTCACTGCCCTCACGCGCAATCGCCAATGCCGCCAGCGCAAATACGCCCCACCAGTTGGCGTTTTGCAGATTGGCGCTGAGCGAGGTTTCCATTTCGCGCTTGAGTGTGCGGCCATGCTTGCGCATCCAGAACACCATTTGCACAATCAGTATGGCGGCCAATATCACCATGACGATCTGAAAGTAATCCTGGGCATCGCCGGAAAGCAGCTCGCTGAAACCCAGCAATGCTCCACCCAGGCCAATCGCTCCCAAAATGCCGACGCCGACGCCACTCCACAGATAAGGCAGGCCGTGGCGAGCAGCTTCGCCGCCATTTTTCAGCCACGCATGCAAAATACCGACTACCAGCAACGCCTCGACGCTTTCGCGCCAGACGATGAACAAGATCTGACCCATCACTTATCTCCAGTCAATTGCGGGCAGTGCAATGCGCCATGCCATGGCGACTCTTCGCTCCTGCCCCGCAAAAAAAACGACTATCTCTAAAATACTGCACGTCTCTATATATAGAGAGACATTTACTTGGCAACAATCACACCCTGCGCCTGCGTATGAAAATCATCGAAAAACTTATATTCGCCCGGCTGCAGCGGTGCAATCACCACGAAAGATTGCGCGCCTGGCGCCAACACCTTTTCCTTACGCAGCTGGACGCTTTCAAATTCGGCCGCAGACTGGCCGAGATTGTGAATTTCGATTTTTATTTTCTGGCCGGCAGGAACCGCTATCCGCGCCGGATTCAACACGCCATCCTTCATTTCCAGCTTGAAGGTCGGCAAATCAGCGGCCGCTGAAATCGCAGCTACCGCCAACAGGCTGATACCGAATAAGCCACGCACCTTGCCTGACACCATATCCATGTTCTCCGATAAGAATTTCATGGCAGATTAATATCCGCCCTTTTTGCCGACGCCAGCGAACGTGAATTCGTTGACCACCGTGAACGGCTTGAACCATGCGCCGACACCGGTTTCCTTATCTACATGGCGGCCGAAATGCGCATTGGCATTGGCCGACGGCGGGGAAATAATCATCTTCAATGTATATTTGCCCGGCCCCGCCAGTTTGACGTTATCGCCATAATGCGGACCGTCGCTCGCCACCATCGGCATCATGTCGCCTTTGATTACCTGGGTTGAACCAGCTTTGGTGAATTCGTAAGAGATGACCAGGTTCGGCATCCAGTCGCCTTCGGCAAAGCCGTTCGGATTGTTTTTCACTGCACGAATGTCAGCCTCGACATGGATGTCCGACAGCTCCGCCTTGCGCATCATGCCTTCCGGCTCCATTTTGATCGGCTGCAGGTAAACAGCTGCAATCTCCAGACCGTTCATGATTTGCTGCTTGCCGATCGGATATTCCGCCGCTGAAGCAACACCCGCAAAACCAAACGAAACAAGCACAGCCGCCGCAAGCAATTTCACATTCATGTCATCAACCTTTCTCAATCTACGAATTCTATCAATTACAAATGATAATGATTATTGTTTAATTATATCATCCGATGAAATCTGCGGCGACCCGGCGTGAGAAGTAAGAAAGATTAAAATATCGGGCGAAAAAATAAAATGAAATTAGAAATAAAGCTTCCCAATGTGCAATGTCTGTGGCATAGTAGCGGACTTGGTTGAGAGCAAGCAGAAAAAGTGTTTTACCTCTGTAAGCGAGAAGAAATATTAAGTTTTTTAGATATTTCCCTCTTCCAAAATTAACAAAGCTAATATATAATTTTGTTTTTCGCGGCTGTAGCTCAGCTGGATAGAGTACTTGGCTACGAACCAAGGGGTCGTGGGTTCGATTCCTGCCAGCCGCACCAGTATTACGAGGGGTTGCAAGAGAAATCTTGCAACCCCTTTCTGGTTTACTTCTCTCGTTTTTCATCTGCCCGCCAAAGCCGGATTCACCGGCAACATCCCCCGTTTCATTTTCCCAAAATGCAGCGCCCAACAAAAAACCGGTGATTTTCATCACCGGTTCGGTTTGCCATGCCATGCAAGCTGGCGTGTCTGATTTATTCTGGCTTTTCCTGCTTTTCAATCTCAACGACGCTGCGGATAAATATCGCGGCCAGCCCTGTCGATTTGCTGGCGCAAGGCGCGCCGGTCATCCGGCGACATCCTGCCACGCCCGCCATCATTGGGCTCATACTCACGCCCACGATTTTGCCATTGCTGATCAGGCGCCTGGCCGCGCTGCGGCTCATACTGCGATGGCGGCGGCGCGCGGCGCTCTCCGCGCTCATCCGGCGCTCGGTCGGAACGTGCAGAGGCGCCCATCATTGCCGATAGCAACAACAAACAAACACTGATTTTCCGAAACGTCTTCATCATATGGACTTCTTCTGTGAATTCTGGATAACGGTTAAGATTTAATCGCCACAAATTGAGTGTAAGCTCCTCTATTAATTGGCATAAGACGTTTTTAGTAAAGTGTGTAACACTTTGTAATCCGTAGGCATTTACTGTACTTTTGATGCGCACTCTGACGTTACCATATGACCATGAATACGATCAACACCCAAAACCAAACGAGCACAACCCACCAACATAAAATCCTGGTGGTCGACGACGATATTCGATTGCGCGATCTGCTGCGACGCTACCTGACGGAGCAAGGCTTCCAGGTGGTCACGGCGGAGAACGCCCAGGCGATGAACAAGCTGTGGATACGCGAACGCTATGACCTGCTGGTGCTTGACCTGATGCTGCCGGGCGAAGACGGCCTGGCGATCTGCCGCCGTTTGCGCGGCGCCGGCGACCAGACGCCGATCATCATGCTGACCGCAAAAGGCGAGGATGTAGATCGCATCGTCGGATTGGAAATGGGCGCCGACGATTACCTGCCGAAACCATTCAACCCGCGTGAACTGGTAGCACGCATCGGCGCAGTGCTGCGACGCAAAGGTCCGGATGAATTGCCGGGCGCACCGTCGGAGACTCCGCAAACTTTCGAGTTCGGCGAATTCATACTGGATCTCGGCACGCGCACGTTGAAAAAAAATGGCGAGTCGATCCCGCTCACCACCGGCGAATTCTCGGTGCTCAAGGTATTTGCGCGGCACGCACGACAACCGCTGTCCCGTGAAAAATTGATGGAACTGGCGCGCGGCCGCGAGTATGAAGTATTCGACCGCAGCCTGGACGTTCAGATTTCACGCCTGCGCAAGCTGATCGAGCCCGATCCGGCCAGCCCGCTCTACATACAGACAGTATGGGGACTCGGCTACGTATTCATTCCTGAAGGCCAGCCGCGTTGATGTCGGTTTGCGCAAAATTGCCACCAAGAAATACTCGCATCAAGCGGCCGCATGGTAACGACTAACCGGCTAGCCTGGCTGAAAAGCGGTCTGCTCTGGCGGACCTTTTTCATGCTCGCCTTTCTGATCACGGTCAGCATGGTGACGTGGGTCGCCAGCTTCAGGATTGTCGAACGGGGTCCGCGCGCGCAACAAATCGCAGCGCAAATCATCTCCATCGTCACCATTACCCGGGCCGCCCTCACCCATTCCGCGCCGGATTTGCGCAGCGAGTTATTGTTCGACCTGGCCAGCAATGAAGGCATTCGGATCTACCCGCTGGAAGACAGCGACAAGATCGATCCGCCACCCGATAACGCGTTGATGCCAGACCTCGAAAGAGAAGTCCGGGCTCGCCTCGGCAACCAAACCCGGTTTTCATCCAAGGTCAACGATATCGATGGCTTCTGGATCAGCTTCAAGATCGATAGCGACGAATACTGGCTGATGCTCGACAGCGAGCGGCTTGACCGCACTTCCGGTATTCAATGGCTGCAATGGGCCAGCGTGGCACTGGTGTTGTCGCTGCTGGGCGCGATGTTTATTTCGACCCTGATCAACCAGCCGCTATCGCGTCTCACCGCAGCCACGCGCGCGGTGGCCAAAGGCATACGGCCCGACCCGCTGCCGGAAACCGGGCCGACCGAAATTGAAGAAGCCAATCGCAGCTTTAACCAGATGGTCAACGATTTGCAGCGCATCGAATCGGATCGCGCGATCATCCTGGCCGGCATTTCGCACGATTTGCGCACACCGCTGGCGCGTATGCTGCTGGAAGTGGAAATGGCAAATCTGTCCGATGACGCGCGCACCGGCATGCAGTCCGACCTGGCGCAGATGGACGGCATCATCGGCCAGTTCCTGAACTATGCAAAGCCGACTGACACCAGCAGCTTCGAGAAAATCAATCTCAGCGAGCTGATCGACAATGTGGTGCAAACCGCCACGCGCCAATCCGATGTCAAGATTCAAACCAGCATCACACGCAATGTCTATGTGTCCGGCAACGAAACTGAAATCAGGCGCGTGTTGGATAACCTGCTGGAGAATTCTCGCCGTTACGGAAAAAAGGACGGCGACGACTGCGTCGAGATCGACGTCAGCTGCCATATCCGCCAGGACAAAGTCATCGTGAACATTGCCGATCATGGCGATGGCGTGCCGGAAGACGAGATAGACCGCCTGCTGCGGCCGTTCACCCGGCTCGATGTCGCACGCGGACAAGCTAACGGTTCAGGCCTGGGCCTGGCGATCGTCAGCCGGATTATCAAGCAACACGGCGGTAAGTTGCGCGTCAGCAACCGCGAAGGCGGTGGCCTGGCGACCCAGATCGAACTGCAGTTAAAAGCCTGACACGGGTTTCGTAGGGTGGGCATGTATGCCCACGCGGACTGCGATAACCGGAGTACATACCCTCGTGGCACGGAAACAGGCATGTGCGTGGGGTGAGTTCAGCGTGGGCATACATGCCCACCCTACAAAGGAAACAGCAAAGCTACAGCCTCCGCTGCGATCCCTTCTTCCCGCCCCAGATAACCAAGTCTCTCATTGGTTTTTGCCTTCACATTAACCTGATTCACGGCAATCCCGCAATCGGCGGCAATCTGCGCCACCATCAATGGAATATGCGGCGCCATTTTCGGCGCTTGCGCAATGATGGTGGAATCGATATTGCCGACAGCGTAACCGGCGGCGCCGATCAGCCTGACCGCTTCGCGCAGCAATTTCCGTGAATCGGCGCCGGCAAATTGCGCATCGGTATCGGAGAAATGGCGGCCGATATCACCCAAGGCTGCCGCGCCAAACAAGGCGTCGATAATCGCATGCAGCAGTACATCGGCGTCGGAATGTCCCAGCAAGCCGGTTTTATGCGGAATCGTCACGCCGCCGATAATCAATGGCCGGCCGGCCTGCAAGGCGTGGCAATCGTAGCCCTGGCCGATGCGAAACCCGGGGTGGCTCATACGTACTCCTTTGAATGCAGTGCAATTGAATTCACGATTCTTCCTTTAAAAACATCTCTGCCAATGCCACATCGTGTGGCAGTGTCACTTTGAAATTCCGCGGGCTGCCTTCAACCAGGCGCGGCTGCAGACCCAGCAATTCAACCGCACCGGCTTCATCGGTGACGGCTTCGGCCAACGCCAATGCCCGCATTAATGCACGCAAAAGCAAGCTGTAGCGAAACATTTGCGGAGTCTGGGCCGCCCACAATGCAGTGCGCTCCACAGTTTGCTGCACGCGCGCTTGCTGATCGCTACGCTTCAGGGTATCGACCACCGGCAGCGCCAGCAAACCGCCCACCGGATCATCTTGCAGCGTCTCAATCAAATGTTCTATCAAGCCGCCGGTCAGGCCAGGCCGGGCAGCGTCATGCACCAGGATCCAGTCGTCATCGCCAACCAGCGGCCGGATCGCCTGCAAACCGTTCAATACCGATTCCCGACGGCTGGGACCACCATTAAACAGCACGCTAACCCGCCCCTGCAAATGCGGTGCGGCAGCCATCAATTCGTCGATATAGCCGTCATCGCCGCTAACCACCACAAAAACATGGCTGATCACGCTGGCTGCTGCAAAGGTCGTCAAGACATGCGCCAACATCGGCCGGCCAGCCAGGGGCATATACTGTTTGGGAATATCCGCGCCAAGACGGGCGCCGATGCCGGCAGCGGGAATCAGGGCAAAATAGCGTGAGGAACTCATGCGCAATGGACTCGCTGAAGATTCTGAGGAAATGTCATGGATGCATAGCAAAAATGATGGTGAAAAAATGGCTGCATGCTTCAGACAATATTAGCTAAACCATGTCCTGAGCTGTAGGAATCGGCAAAAATCGGCATTTGTGCCCGTGGTTTATAATGCGGCTCTGAATTTTAACTGTCAAATCAGGCGTATTGCGGCTTTTTTTGACCATATCCGTGCTTGCACTATCGTTTGTGCCGCTGTATGTCACGCTGTATGTCACGCCGTATGCCAAGATTTATGTCACATTTTCACAGGCCCTAATGTCCTTTGATCTGGAAAAATTGCTGCCCAAGCCGGCTGCCCGTTTTGTGCTGCCGGCTTTGCACGGCTCGGCCGATGCCTATGCATTGGCGCAGGCTGCGCTGGCGCTCAAGTCGCAACAACGGATGCTGGTGGTCGTGGTGGCCGACGCCACCGATGGACAGCGGCTGCGCACGGAAATCCCCTGGTTCCAAACCACCGGCGATGAGCCCAATGGCCTGCGCTGCCATTTGCTGCCGGACTGGGAAACCCTGCCCTACGATGCCTTCTCGCCGCACCAGGACCTGGTGTCCGAGCGGCTGGCGACCTTGTATGAGGTCCAGAGCGGTCAATGCGACGTGTTGCTGGCGCCTGCCACCACGGCCTTGGTCAGAATGGCGCCACCATCCTTCCTGGCGGGTTACACCTTCTTCTTCAAGCAGGGCGAGACGCTGGATGAAGCGCGCCTGAAATCGCAGCTGACGCTGGCGGGTTACAGCCACGTCAACCAGGTCATGTCGCCCGGCGAGTATTCGGTGCGCGGCGGCTTGATCGATATTTTCCCGATGGGCTCGGTGCTGCCGTATCGGCTGGATTTGTTCGGCGATGCTATCGAAACCATACGCACCTTCGACGCCGATACCCAGCGCTCACTGTATCCGGTCAAGGAAGTACGCTTGTTGCCGGGCCGCGAATTTCCGATGGACGAGGCGGCGCGCTCGGCTTTCCGTAGCCGCTGGCGTGAAGTATTCGAAGGCGACCCGTCGCGCTCGGCGATATACAAGGACATCGGCAACGGCATCGCCTCGGCCGGCATCGAATATTATCTGCCGCTGTTTTTTGAAGACACGGCGACCTTGTTCGATTATCTGCCGGCCACTGCGACGTTTGCCCTGGTCGGCGATATCGACGGCGCCATCCAACGCTTCTGGAACGATACCCAGTCGCGCTACAAATTCCTGAAATCGGATCGCGAGCGCCCTTTGCTGGCGCCGGAAGCCTTGTTCCTGACCGGCGAGAATTTCTTCAGCCTGGCCAAACCGTACGGCCGCTGGGTGATTCAGCATAGCGACGCCGCCTCAGACTTGTCGGCGCCGATTCCCAACATCGCGGTCAATCGCCGCATCGACGACCCGTTGACCAATCTGCGCGCCTATCTGCTGCAAAGCGACCGGCGGGTGATGATCTGCGCCGAATCGAATGGCCGCCGCGAAACCTTGCAGCAGTATTTCAACGAATACGATTTACCGTTGGCGCTGTGCGACGACTATGCCGATTTCGCCACCTCAACCCAGAAACTGATGTTGGGCGTGGCGCCCTTGCACGCCGGCTTTGAGCTACCGCAGTTCATCTTCGTCACGGAAACCGAACTGTACGCCGGCTCCGGCCGCCGCATCGGCAAGAAGAAACAAGAAGGCGCGACCCAGGTCGAATCGATGGTGCGCGACCTGTCCGAGCTCAAGATCGGCGATCCGGTGGTGCATATCAACCACGGTATCGGCCGTTACATGGGTTTGCTCAGCATGGATCTGGGCGAAGGCGAGACTGAATTCCTGCACCTGGAATACGCCAAGGACACCAAGTTATACGTGCCGGTATCGCAATTGCACGTAATTTCGCGCTACTCCGGTGCCTCGCCCGAAGATGCGCCGCTGCACGCGCTCGGTTCCGGACAATGGGAAAAAGCCAAGCGCAAGGCTGCGCAACAGGTACGCGACACGGCTGCAGAGTTATTGAATTTGTATGCGCGGCGCGCCTTGCGTCAGGGCCATGCATTCGAATACTCTGCCCACGATTACGAGGCTTTCTCTGAAAGTTTCGGCTTTGAAGAAACGGTCGATCAGGCCGCGGCGATCAACGCGGTGATCCAGGATATGACTAGCGGCAAGCCGATGGACCGGCTGATTTGCGGCGATGTCGGCTTCGGCAAGACCGAGGTCGCATTGCGCGCGGCGTTTGTCGCCGTGCTCGGCGGCAAACAGGTCGCGATCCTGGCGCCGACTACCTTGCTGGCAGAACAGCACGCACAAACCTTCGCCGACCGCTTTGCCGACTGGCCGGTAAAAATCGCCGAACTGTCACGCTTCCGCTCCGGCAAGGAAGTCACACAAGCGATCAAAGGCATGGCCGACGGCACGTTGGATATCGTGATCGGCACCCACAAATTATTATCCGACGACATCAAGTTTTCGCGCCTCGGACTGGTGATCATCGATGAAGAACACCGGTTTGGCGTGCGCCAGAAAGAAGCGCTCAAGGCGTTGCGGGCCGAAGTCGACGTCTTGACGCTGACCGCCACACCGATCCCGCGCACGCTGGGGATGGCGCTGGAAGGCTTGCGTGAGTTCTCCATCATTGCCACCGCGCCGCAAAAGCGCCTTGCCATCAAGACTTTCGTGCGCAGTGAAGGCGAATCGACCATCCGTGAAGCCTGTTTGCGTGAATTGAAGCGTGGCGGCCAGGTCTACTTCCTGCATAACGAAGTCGATACCATCCAAAACCGCAAGGCGATGCTGGAAGCGCTGTTGCCGGAAGCGCGGATTGCCATCGCCCACGGCCAGATGCACGAACGCGACCTGGAAAAGGTGATGCGCGACTTCGTTGCCCAGCGCTTCAACATCCTGCTGTGCACCACCATTATCGAAACCGGTATCGACGTCCCGACCGCCAACACCATCATCATGCACCGTGCCGACAAGTTCGGCCTGGCGCAGCTGCATCAGTTGCGCGGCCGGGTGGGCCGTTCGCATCACCAGGCTTACGCCTACCTGCTGGTGCATGACGTCCAGGGTTTGACCAAACTGGCGCAGCGCCGGCTGGACGCGATCCAGCAAATGGAAGAGCTGGGCAGCGGCTTCTACCTGGCCATGCATGACCTGGAAATCCGCGGCGCCGGCGAGGTGCTGGGCGAAAACCAATCCGGAGAAATGCAAGAGATCGGCTTCCAGCTGTATTCCGACATGCTCAACGAAGCGGTGCGCTCATTGAAGAATGGCAAGGAGCCGGATCTTGCCGCTCCGCTATCGAGTACCACCGAAATCAATCTGCATGTGCCGGCCTTGCTGCCTAGCGATTATTGCGGCGACGTGCATGAAAGACTGTCGATCTACAAGCGGCTGGCCAATTGCAACGCGCAAGACAAGATCGACGACCTGCAGGAGGAATTGATCGATCGCTTCGGTAAACTGCCGGATCCCGGCAAAGCCTTGATCGAAACCCATCGCCTGCGGATTGCCGCCAAATCGATTGGCATCATCAAGATCGACGCCCATACCGATTCCGCCCTGCTGCAATTCGTGCCGAATCCGCCGATCGATGCAATGCGCATCATCGAACTGATTCAAAAAAACCGTCATATCAAACTCAATGGCCAGGACAAATTGCGGATTACCGTCAACATGCCCGACCTGGCGGCGCGTCTGACGCAGGTCAAGGCCACCATCAAGGCTCTGGCGGGATGAATGTGAATATGATCGAATCCGGCGGCATTGCTATCCAATTGCTTCAATTATTTAAATTTTCGTAAAGCTATACAGACACATGAATCTCATCTTGCAAAGCCTGAGCGCAGAACGCAACGCCATTGACCGTATCGCCAACCTGGCTGGCGTTGCCGCTGTAGATATAAGCAGCGGCGGCCGCCACGCATGGCGCTGCGACGACGTCGCGTATTCCGAAAGCCTGAAAACGCTGATCGACGCTGCCTGCTACGGCGCCGGGATCGACTGCGCGTGGCTGCCCTCCGTGCCAAAACTGGGCAACTTCAAGTTGCTGGCCATGGACATGGACTCGACCTTGATCACCATCGAATGCATCGATGAAATCGCCGACATGCAAGGCTTGAAGCCGCAAGTCTCGGCGATTACCGAAGCGGCGATGCGTGGCGAAATCGAGTTCAACGAAAGCCTGACCCGGCGCGTGGCCTTGCTCAATGGCCTGGATGCTTCGGCATTGCAACGGGTGTTTGACGAACGGCTGCAATTATCGCCGGGAGCGGAAAACATGCTGGCAGCAGTCAAGGCCGCCGGCATCAAGACCTTGCTGGTATCTGGCGGCTTCACCTTCTTTACCGATCGCATGAAAGCCGCCCTGGGACTCGATTACGCCCACTCCAACGTACTTGAAATCGTCGGCGGCAAACTGACGGGCAAAGTGGTCGGCGGCATCGTCAACGCCGAGGAAAAGAAACTGACTGTAGAGGGCGTCTGCACCGAGTTGAATATCGCCCCAAGCCAGGCAATCGTCATGGGCGACGGCGCCAACGACTTGAACATGATGAAAATTGCCGGCCTGTCGGTAGCCTTCCGCGCCAAGCCCGTAGTGCGGGCGCAAGCCAGCGTGGCCTTGAATTTTGTCGGTTTGGATGGCATCTTGTCCATATTGGCGTGATTTCCGTTGAAATAAGCGCCTCACCCTTAACAAAATGCAAAGGATAGTCATGGCTCAAGAATTGGTTTTCGATAGCAAATTGCACTCCGAGAAGAATCTTGCCTGGTGGCTTTACCTGTTTCATGCAGCCAGCCTGGTGTTTTCCCTGGGCGCGTTTTCCTGGATCCCCCTGATCATCAACTATGTCAAACGCTCGGATGCTGCGGACAGTTTCGTGTATAGCCATCACAATTGGCAAATTCGTTCATTCTGGTGGTATCTGTTGTGGATGTTCATCGGCGGCGCCCTGTTCCTGACGGTGATTGGCATGCCGCTGGCTTTTGCCGTGTGGGGCATTGCCTGGCTATGGAAGGCCTATCGCCTGATCAAGGGCCTGGTTGATTTGAACGACAACAAGGCAATGCCGGCTTGACTTCAGCTATCGCGAAATTGACAGCATTGCCCGCGTCAGCTGATGCAGGCAGTGCTGTCAGAATCATGTCTGACAATGACATTCCCGCCGTCATGCGTATCCAGGCACAATGTTATCCATCGCTTATGCAAGAGTCGGAAGCCGTATTCCGCGCCCGCCTCGCCCTGACACCAGCCACTTGCTGGATATGGTCGCCATCGGGACAAGATCCGGCAGCGTATTTGTTCAGTTATCCCACTAACAAAGATGTCATCACGGCGCTGGACCACCCCTTCAAGATTGCAGCAACGCCGGATTGCCTGTACTTGCATGACCTGGCTGTAGCGCCGAACGCACGGGGCCGGCAAGCGGGTAATGTTTTGGTGGCGGCTGCGTTGGGACACGCGCGCTTGAATGGTTGGCGTTGGAGTGCGCTGGTATCGGTGCAGCAGTCGCAAAAATTTTGGAGTGCGCTGGGCTATACAGCCACAGAAGTAGCGCACTCACCAGCCAAGGAAAATCTCGCCAGTTATCAAGTGTCGGTTAGCCAGGCGGCTGCAGTTTATATGCTTCAGCAATTATATTAAACGACGGACTCGTAGGGTGGGCATATATGCCCACCCTACAACAGCAGCCCATCTACATGGCAGCAAAAGCTTGCTCGATATCGGCGATCAAATCCTGCGGATCTTCCAGGCCGATATTGAAGCGGACCAATACGCCTTGATCCTGCCAGTTTTTCCGCATGCTCTGAATCCGGTAAGGAACACAGAGACTGTTTGCGCCACCCCAGCTATAGCCGATCTTGAATAATTTCAAGCTATCGACGAAGCGGTCGGTCTGCTCTTCGCTATAGCGCGCGTCGAACAGCACCGAGAACAAACCGCCTGCTCCGGTAAAGTCGCGCTTCCAGGTTTCGTGCCCAGGGCAATCCGCGAAAGCCGGATGCAATACCTTGTTGATCTGTGGTTGCTGTTGCAACCAGGCGGCGACTTTACGTGCCGCGGCGTCATGCGCTTCAAAGCGCAACTTCATGGTTGGCAGGCTGCGCAACACAAGATAGGCATCGTCCATGCCGACCCCGAAACCGAGCCGCATGTGCGCGGTCTGCAAGCGTTGATTCAAGGCGGCGTCTCTGGTGATCACGGCGCCCATCAGCACATCCGATCCGCCCGACTGGTACTTGGTCAGCGCTTGCATCACGATATCGATGCCAAGGTCGAACGCGCGCAAAGCCAGGCCGGCAGACCAGGTGTTGTCGATTGCCACCAGTGCGCCCTTGGCATGTGCTGCGGCACAAATAGCAGGAAGATCCGGCACTTCCATCGATACCGAACCCGGTGCTTCGGTCCAGATCAGGCGTGTATTCGGCTGGATCAGATCTGCAATGCCGGCGCCGACCAAGGGATCGTAATAGCGAGCTGTAATGCCGAAATCCTTGGCCAGCCAGTTGTTCAGATCACGATTCGGGTTATACACATTGTCTGGCAGCAGTACATCGTCACCGCTCTTCAACAGGGCCAGATCAATCATGGTGATCGCCGCCAGGCCACTCGGCGCGAGCAGGCAGTGCTGGCCGCCTTCGATTTCAGCCAGGCGCGCTTCCAATGTGAACGAGGTTGGCGTGCCGTGCAAGCCGTAGGTATAACTGCTCTTTTCCTGCCAGTCACGGGCGCGCATCGCTGCGACATTCTTGAACAGTACCGTGGAAGCATGATGAATCGCCACCGGGAAAGCGTCAAAACCTGCCGGAGCGCTATATTCGCTATGCATCAATGCGGTTTGGGGGTTCTTTTTTGCCATGTTCAATAGTAAGCAGGATCAATAAACAGGATTTATTTAACGGGTTTGGCGCTCAAGACAGTCAGCACGAAGGGTTTGGTCACCGCATCGTCCATGGTGGACCAGGTACCACTGAAGGTATTGCCGACCAGCTGTCCAGCCCACTCGCCGGAGACATCCTTGCCGTTGATGGACTCTTCCATGATGACATCGGTGTTTTCCGATTCGCCGGCCAGCAGGATTTTAGTGGATTGGCCGGCAATCGTATAAGTACCTTGAATGCCCTCAGTCGGATCCGGCTTCAATTGCAAATGCATTTCGATCTGCGCATCGCCCAACGTGCCGCGCAGAGTCAACGGCCTGGCGAATAAATTCTGCCCGGCGGTCGCCGTTACCGGGGCGGCGGCAGCCTCAGTGAAAACCTTGTCATTACCCGCAAATACCGAAGCGGAAGCAAAACCAAGCACTAACACCAGTGCAGCAGCAAACTTCCCGGCCTCCCGTGACATCATGCAGCAGCCCACAAATCATGTGCATCGGAGGCAGTGATGGTGACATCGACAAACTCGCCAACCACCAGCTTCTTGTGCGGCTCATACGGCGGCTTGACATAGACCACGCCGTCGATTTCCGGTGCATCGGCGCTGGAACGGCCGACACCGCCATTGCGATCGACTTCATCGATCAGCACGCGCATGGTCTTGCCGACTTTGGCTTGCAGGCGCTTCTTGGAAATTTCTTCCTGCAGCTGCATCACACGACCGCGACGCTCTTCACGCAGTTCTTCCGGCACCGGATTGTCCAGCGCATTGGCGGTCGCGCCTTCTACCGGCGAATAGGCGAAACAGCCGAGGCGGTCGATTTCCGCTTCTTTAAGGAAGTCCAGCAGGTATTCAAACTCGGCATCGGTTTCGCCCGGGAAGCCGGCGATAAAGGTTGAGCGGATCGTCAGGTCCGGGCACATTGCGCGCCATGCCTGTATCCGTTCAATATTTTTTTCGCCGCTGGCCGGACGCTTCATGCGCTTCAGCACATCGGGATGGGCATGTTGCAGCGGCACGTCCAGATATGGCAGCACCTTGCCTTCCGCCATCAGCGGAATGATCTGGTCGACGTGCGGGTAAGGATACACATAGTGCAGACGCACCCAGGCGCCGTATTGCGCTGCCAGTTCGCCCAGCGCGGTGACCAGTTGCGTCATGTGCGTCTTGACCGGCTTGCCGTTCCAGAAACCCATGCGGAACTTGACGTCGACGCCGTAGGCGCTAGTGTCTTGCGAAATCACCAGCAACTCTTTGACGCCGGCCTTGAACAGGTTTTCGGCTTCCAGCATGACATCGGCAATCGGCCTCGATACCAGGTCGCCACGCATTGATGGAATGATGCAAAAACTGCAACGATGGTTACAGCCTTCCGAAATTTTCAGATAGGCGAAATGCTTAGGCGTCAACTTGATGCCTTGTGGCGGCAGCAGATCGAGGAACGGCGCATGTGGCTTAGGCAGATGCTTATGCACCGCAAACATGACTTCGCCGACCGCGTGCGGACCGGTGACTTCCAATACTTTTGGATGGATCTTCTGGATGATGTCGTCGCCATCAGCATCCTTTTTGGCGCCCAGACAGCCGGTCACGATGACTTTGCCGTTTTCGCTCAGGGCTTCGCCAATGGCGTCCAGCGACTCTTGCACCGCAGCGTCGATAAAGCCGCAAGTGTTGACGATCACCAGATCGGCGCCCTCATACGATTTGGCAGTTTCATAACCTTCTGCACGCAACTGGGTCAGGATTTGTTCGGAGTCTACTAGTGCCTTAGGGCAACCAAGCGAGACGAAACCTACTTTGGGGGCGGCGGCCAGTGCGGCTAGTGCGGTGGCTGGTGCAGCAGGCGCTGCGGGAATAACATTGGACATGACGGGAGGTGGGGTCAAAGCAAAGTCGCTATTGTACCCCTTCCACTGCCATGGTTACCTGTGCCGGTCTTAAAACCTGCTACAGGTGTAGTCAGAATGATTATTTTTTTGTCTTGTCCGGCGGTGGCGGCGCAAACGGGAAGGTGCCGAACATGTTCTTGGTCTGGTTTTGCATCTGTTCCTGCATCTGGACGAACAAGCCTTTGCTCTGTTCGATGTAATTGCTCATCATGCCCTGCATCATCGGCCCCTGGACATTCATGAACTGCGCCCACATCTCCGGGCTGAAAGGTTTGCCTTCGTAAAGCCCTTTGGAATTTTCAGTCAGTTTGTTCTGGATATCGATGAAAGCCTGGATGTTTTTTTCCAGGTAGGAGCCCATCATTCCCTGCATGGCGTGGCCGTAGTAGCGAATGATTTGCGACAGCGCTGCGCTGGAAAACATAGGAGTGCCGTTCGACTCTTCTTCCAGAATAATCTGCAACAGGATGCTGCGCGTCAGGTCGTCGTCGGTCTTGGCGTCCAGCACAACGAATTCCTCGTTGTCCAGCACCAGTTGCTTGACGTCTGCCAAGGTAATGTATGAACTGGTTTGCGTATCGTACAGGCGACGATTCGGATACTTCTTGATCAAACGTTCAGACATTTTTTTTGTAGTAGTCATTTCAGTCCCAGGTTGCTACGCCCATAAGGCATTTTATATTTGCTACTTGCGTGCCACTTACTTGCCAAGCACTTGCCAACCACTTGCCACTTTTGCAATCAATTTTACACTATAACTTCCCCATTATATGCACGTGCAGCATCCACTGCAGGGAGATTTATTGCGTTGCAATAGAAACAAGCATTCCGATAAGCCGCGTGGATCGTAAACCCGCAAAACCGGCCTGCGGCGCGATCCACGCGGAAACCGGCATTAGCCCATGTGCAGGCCGCCGTTCAAGGAGAAGTCGGAACCTGTCGCATAACCGCCCTCGTCCGACACGATCCAGGAGATGATGGAAGCGATTTCCTCCGGCTCACCCAGACGTTTTACCGGAATCCCGGCAACGATCTTTTCCAGCACGTCCGGCCTGATCGAACGCACCATATCGGTACCGACATAGCCGGGAGATACCGTATTGACGGTAACGCCCTTGGTCGCCACTTCCTGCGCCAGTGCCATGGTAAAGCCATGAATCCCGGCTTTGGCAGTCGAATAGTTGGTCTGGCCGAACTGTCCCTTTTGACCGTTCACCGACGAAATATTGACAATCCGTCCCCAGCCGCGATCCGCCATGCCGTCGATGACTTGCTTGGTGACGTTGAACAGTGAATTCAGATTGGTATCGATGACTGCATCCCAATCGGTTTTGGACATCTTGCGGAACTGGCCGTCGCGTGTAATGCCGGCGTTGTTGATGAGGATATCGACTTCGCCGATTTCGGCCTTGACCTTTTCGAATGCCGCCTTGGTCGATTCCCAGTCGGAGACATTGCCTTCCGACGCGTGAATATCGAAGCCCTTGGCCCGCATATCGGCCAGCCATTTATCCTTGCGCGTAGAATTCGGTCCGCAGCCGGCGACCACGGTAAAACCATCTGTGCAAAGACGAGTACAAATTGGGGTACCGATGCCGCCCATTCCCCCGGTTACATAAACGATTCGCTTTGCCATCTTTGTCTCCTTCAAAAAAACAATTCAGAAAATCCATCTTGGTCTTACCTGCCTATCCCCACAGTCTTACGCTGCGTTTTGCTTTATTCCACTGCTTATTTCCGATACTTTATTCTGCCCTCACTTTGACATATCGCCCAGGCGCCGGTTCGATGACGGCATACTCGGCATTTCCTAATTTACGCGGTGCGGCCACTTGCTTTCCCGCATGCTCCGACAAAAATTCCGTCCATTCGGTCCACCAGCTGCCCGGATGTTCAACCGCCGCCGCCAGCCAGGTTTCAGCATCGACGGCAACTTTCTTGCCGGTTCCGTTGTTGGCCCCGTTGTTTACCCAATAGCTACGTTTCTTTTTTGCCGGGGGATTGATCACACCGGCGATATGGCCCGAAGCGCCGAGCACGAAGCGATTCTGCTTCGGATTTTTGGGATTCAGCAGGGAAACCGAGGCATAGGCCGATGTCCATGGCACGATATGATCTTCGCGCGACGCATAGATAAAGGCTGGCGCATCGATCTTGCCAAGGTCGATTTTTTGCCCGTCCACCGTCAGCTTGCCGGCATCTTTCAAGGAATTGTCCAGATACATATGGCGCAGGTAGTAGCAAAACATCGGGCCTGGCAAATTGGTGCTGTCGGCGTTCCAGTACAGCAAATCGAAGGGCGTCGGTTGTTCACCCTTGAGATAATTCGATTCGACATAATTCCATAGCAAATCATTGGGACGCAAGCTGGAAAAGGCCGAGCCGAACTCGCGCCCGGGCATCAAACCGCCGTGGCCGATGGCTTGTTCGCGCATGCGTATTTGCATGTCGTCGATATACACGTCCAGAATCCCGGTATCGCTAAAATCCAGGAATGCGGTCAGCAAGGTCAGGCTGGCGATCGGATTGACTTTCTCCGCCGCCAGTTTCGCCAGGGCGGTCGACAGGATCGTGCCGCCGACACAAAAACCGAGCGTATTGATCTTGTCCTGGCCGGATATATCCTGCACCACCCGGATCGCCCGAATTGCGCCATCGGCAATGTATTGGTCCCAGGTCGTATGCGCCATCGACTCATCGGCGTTGCGCCAGGAAACCAGGAACACGCTATGTCCTTGTTCGACCGCGTAGCGCACCAGCGAGTTCTGCGGCTGCAAATCCAGAATGTAGAATTTGTTGATGCATGGCGGTACGATCAGCAGCGGCCGCTGATACACCTTGGCGGTGAGCGGCTGGTATTGAATCAGTTGAAACAGCTCGTTCTCAAATACCACCGCACCTTCAGTGGTTGCCACATCTTTGCCGACCTCGAACGCGGACTCATCAGTCTGCGACACCCGGCCCTTATGCATGTCCGCCAGCATCTGGGCGATGCCTTTGGTCAGGCTCTCGCCATTGGTCTCGACAATTTTCTGCTGGGCCACCGGATTCGTCGCCAGGAAATTCGAAGGGGCCATGGCGTCGATCATCTGCTGCACCGTAAATCCGATTTTCCGTTTGATTTTCGGCGGCGCGTCGAGAGCATCGACCATCGCGTTCAGGAAACGGGCATTCAGCAAGTACGCCGCCGCATTGAATGCATACACCGGATTGCCATGCCAGGCCGCGGCACTGAAACGGCGGTCGGCGATGGCCGGGATGCGCGCCGCCAGCATGTCCTGCCATAAGGCCGACATCTGCTGCGTGTATTCGGCCTGCAGCTTTTCCAGCACTGCCGGATCCAGCGAAATACCCAGATCGCCCAGGCCTGCAGCGCCGCCATTACCTGGCGCAGACGGATTGAGGCCCAGGAACATGTTGGGATCGGCTATATGACTAAGTTGCTGCAGGAATTGGGGATTGAAGGCTTGACTGAATTGTTGCGAGAGTTGCGACAATGCGGCAGGATCGAAGACTGAAAAATTAGGCGTATTCATGCGGTGACCGTTGTTTTGGCTTATTTTCGTGTATCTTTTATCGGATTGACTCTAAAGCAGGTACCCAAATGCATATCGTCGCCATCGCATGGATCTACGTCGTCTTCATGATGGCAATAACAGAAGCAAACGCAGTCGCGGGAGTGATGACATTCTTACTCTACGGTGTGCTCCCTTTGACAATTGTTTTATACCTGATGGGTACGCCGCAGCGCAAGAGAAATCGACAGCGCGCTGAAAATTCCGCCCGGCTCGCAGCACAACAAAAAGCCGCCGCAACGGCTGTCACAGGCGCTCAAGCGCCTGTCTCTCCGGAAAAAACGAATGAATGAGTTGTGCCCGTCATTTCTGACAATTCATTTTAGCCATCTGATTTCAGCTATCTCATTTCAGCCAAATCAACGAGGCCATGCGACCAGTCAGATGATCCCTACGATAGGAATAGAAATTTCTGTCGCTGACCGTGCATAAACCGCCGCCATGGATGTGGCGCACATCTGCTTGGCGTAGCGCGATCCGCGCCAGTTGATAGATATCCGCCAGATACTTGCCTGGCCGATCGGCGACGGGCGCAAAGCAAGCCTGGACTTGCGCCCGCGCCTGGCCGGGTTCTGCAGCCTCGGCAAACGCAGCAAGAACATCGGCGCCGACCTCGAATCGTTCCGGGCCGATAGCAGCCCCGAGCCAGGCGGAAATCGGCCCGGCGCCGGCTGCTCTCATGCGCGCCACCGTGTTTTGCAACACCCCGCCCACCAGGCCGCGCCAGCCGGCATGTGCTGCGCCGACTGCCCCGCCATTCGAATCGGCGAACAATACCGGGAGACAATCGGCTGTTTGTATCGCACACACCACGCCTGCCCGTGTGGCAATTGCAGCATCCGCTTCGACCCCAACTACAGCGCCGCCGCCAAAGCTGTCGGCATTGATCACATGATGGCCATGCACCTGCGACAGCCAGACCGGCGACGCCGGCAGCAACATGTCCAGGCGCGCTCGGTTGCGTTCTACGTCTTGCAGCCGATCGCCGACGTGGGTACCGAGATTCAGGCCGCCACCACCGTTGCCATCATCATAAGGAGCATGGCTGAAACCACCGCTACGCAAGGTGGCGAAAGCACCAACGCTGGACGGCAGTCCAGGCCAGTCCGGAATAATTAATTGCATGTGCCGGATATCCCCATTATTCCATTCCAACAGATCAGCAAAGCCAAGACCAGTTGCGCCTATTCAGGCGCGCTCATGCCGGCGCGCGTCAGCAGTGCGGCAAAATCGTCCGGCAGCGGCACATACCATTCGCAAGCTTTGCCTGTGACGGGATGAATCAACCCCAAACGGGACGCATGCAACGCCTGGCGCGGGAAAGCCGGCATCAGATGTTGCTTGCCATACAAGGCATCGCCCACCAGTGAAAAACCGAGAGACTGCATATGGACGCGAATCTGGTGCGTGCGCCCAGTTTCCAGGCGACAACCCATCAAACTGACCGGGCGGCGCTCCAGCAAGCCGGTCGCCAGCCGCTGATAGTGCGTAATGGCCGGTTTGGCAATCAAACTTTCCGATACCGCCATCTTGATGCGGTCGCGCGGATGGCGCGCCATGGCGGCATCCACGGTGCCGTTCAGTTGCGGCGACCCCCACACCAGCGCCAGGTATTGGCGCTTGACGGTACGCGCCTGCAGCTGGCGCACCAGATCGGTCTGCGCTTCCAGCGTTTTGGCAACCACCATCAGGCCGCTGGTATCTTTATCCAGGCGATGCACAATCCCGGCGCGCGGCACCCCGACCAGCGACGGCCAGCGAAACAGCAAGCCATTCAGCAAAGTGCCAGACCAGTTGCCTGCGGCAGGATGCACCACCAGCCCGGCCGGCTTGTTGATGACAAGGATGGCAGCATCTTCATAAACCACATCCAGCGACATGTCTTCTGCCTTGAATGCCTGTTCATCGGGCGCCGGCTGCGGCAGCACAATCACGGTTTCATCGCCGTAGGTGGTCATTTTCGTGGTGCCAGGCTTACCGTCCACGGTGACGTGGCCGGCTTCTATCCACTGCTGGATCCGGCTACGCGAATATTGCGGCACCAGACTTGAAACTACTTTATCCAGACGCGTACCGCACACATCCGGCGTCAATTGCAGTACTATCGGCGCGCTGGCAGTAGCCGCATCGCCGTCATCGACGCCGTGATCGGCGCCGTCATCAATATCGTCGATATTGGCCTCTAAATCAGCGTCAGGCAGACTTTCAGCCAAATTTGGCTTGGTAAATGACATCACTTGAAGTCCCATCAGCTATAATCAATCGTTGTTAATACACGCAAACTACACGCAAACACGCGCAATCTTGCAAACCACTATGCAAAAAAGACTCTTAAAACTAGCTGCTGTCGCATTCGCTCTATCCTTATCTGCGTGTGGCTTATTGCCAGACAAAGTCGATGAAACCGCAAACTGGTCCGCCCCCCGATTATACTCGGAGGCCAAGGATGAAATGAACAGCGGCGGCTACGATAAGGCAATTAAGTACTTTGAAAAGCTGGAATCGCGTTATCCGTTCGGCACTTACGCACAGCAGGCGCAGATGGATATCGCCTATGCGCATTACCGCCAAGGCGAGCAGCCAGAGGCGCTGGCGGCGATTGACCGCTTCATCAAGCTGCATCCGAATCACCCTAACGTAGACTATATGTACTACCTGCGGGGCCTGGTAAATTTCAATGACAAGGTCAGTATTTTCGACTTCTTGTCTAGCGAAGACGCCACGGAGCGCGATCCAAAAGCTGCGCGCGATGCATTCGATGCATTCAAGCAAGTGGTGGTCCGCTTCCCGGACAGCACTTACGCACCGGATTCACTGGCGCGCATGAAATACCTGGTGAATGCGCTGGCGCAATATGACGTCCACGTCGCCGGCTATTACTATCGACGCGGTGCGTATGTGGCTGCCGCCAATCGCGCACAAAGCGCCATCCAGGAATATCGCGATGCGCCGGCGGTTGAGGAAGCATTGCATATCATGGTGCAATCTTACGATGCACTGGGCCTCAAGCAGTTGCGCGACGATTCCGAGCGCGTGCTGAAGAAAACCTACCCGAACAGCAAGTATGTCGGCGGTACCGGCACCGATCGCACCAAGGTAGCGAAGGCGCCGTGGTGGAAGTTTTGGTAACAAGTAATCCGCACGAATAAAAAAAACCTCACACTGCGAGGTTTTTTTATGGCTGCTAGCCGGAGCAGCTAGTTGGTGCGCCAAGGCGGAGCGCCAAGGCGGTGCTACAAACCCGATAGCGGCCGCGATCTTCTTGCCAGCAGATTCGCAGGGCGGGTTTTCACGCCGTGAATCTGAAACAGGTGCTGCTGGAACTGCTGGGTTGCAATTTCCCAGGAATATTCCAGCGCATGTTTGCGCACCTCGTGCCTATCCAGAACCAAAGCGCGCAAGCAAGCCGAGGTCAGGTCCACGTCCAATATCCCGGAGCGGCCATGCGCCACGACATCTAGCGGGCCTGCCACCGGATAAGCCGCAACCGGAACGCCGCACGCCATAGCCTCCACCATGACCAGGCCGAAGGTATCGGTATGACTGGGAAATACCATGACATCGGCGCAGTTGTAGTACGAAGTGAGTTCATGGTGCAGCTTTGCCCCCAGAAACTGCACCTCCGGATAGCGCTGCTGCAATTCCTCGCGCAACGGCCCGTCGCCGATCACCCATTTACTGCCCGGCAGACCGACTTGCAAGAAAGATTCGATATTCTTTTCCACCGCGACCCGGCCAACATACAAATACAGAGGGCGTGCGATACAGGCATGATCCTCATCCATCGGCTTGAAGCGCTCGGTATCGACGCCCCGCCCCCACAGCACCAGATGGCGGAAGCCGCGCTGCTCCAACTCCCCGAGCACATGCGGAGTAGGCACCATCACGGCTTTCGAAGGGCCGTGGAACCAGCGTAGCCAGCGATAAGTCAGTGCTTTCGGCAAGATCGCACGTGCGCTCAGGTACTCGGGAAAACGGGTATGGTAGGCGGTCGTAAAACCGATTCCCTGACGCAGGCAAAAACGCCTGGCGGCCAGACCCATTGGTCCTTCCGTCGAGATATGGATGCAGTCCGGCGCAAACGCTTTCAGGCTGGCCGCGATCCTGGCGTAAGGTTTGTAGGCTAGGCGAATTTCCGGATAAGTAGGACAGGCAAAGGTTGGAAAATCGTCGGGACTGAGCAGCAATACATCGTGACCGTTCTGGCGCAAACAGGCGCTGGTGGCACGTAAAGTATTGACTACCCCATTTATTTGCGATTGCCCTACGTCAGTTACGATGGCAATTCGCATAACTCACGAGCCCGGTTGCTGGACACTGTATTCTTTTGTTGCATGATCTCCTGCCAGGTAACCAGGCGCAGCTCGCCGCTGGCTTCTTCCACCAGCGCCGACAAGCTTTCCACCCAGTCGCCGTCGTTACAATATTTAATGCCGTCGATGTCGCGGATTTCCGGCTTATGGATATGGCCGCAAATGACGCCGTCCAACCCCTTCTTTTTTGCTTCCGCCGCCAATGCATCTTCAAACGAAGAAATATAATTCACTGCGTTCTTTACCTTGAGTTTCAGGTATTGCGATAGCGACCAGTAGGGCAAACCGGCACGCGCGCGCCAGCCGTTGAACCATTGGTTGAATTTCAGGATGACGGTATACAAGCCATCGCCCACATACGCCAGCCATTTGGCGCAGGCAATCACACCATCGAAACGATCGCCGTGCAACACCAGCATGCGTTTGCCTTGCGCGGTGGTATGCACCAATTCATCGCGAATCCGGATACCGCCAAAGTCCAGATCGATGAATTGGCGCACAGCCTCATCGTGATTACCGGGTACGAAAATCACCTCAGTCCCCTTGCGCGCCTTTTTCAACACCGTTTGCACCACGTTGTTGTGCACCTGGTCCCAATACCAGCGACGCTTCAATTGCCAGCCATCGATGATATCGCCGACCAGGTATAAGGTATCGGATTCGGTCGCACGCAAAAACTCCAGCAGGCGAGCAGCCTGGCAGCCTGTGGTTCCCAGGTGAACATCGGAAATCCAGATGGTGCGAAAGCGGATCGGATCGCGCTTCGAACCGGATCCGTTGCCGGGAGCGGCATCATCCAGCGAACGGAACAGCGCCGCATCCAGGAACTGCTCGCCCGGCTTCATGCCGCCCTCGTTTCTTTAAGATAGTGACGCGCGTAGCGCTGGTCCAGCTTGGATAAAGGCAGCAGCAGGAAGAAATCGGCAGAGTGGAAATCCGGATCCCAGGCCGGGTCGCCGCAGACCCAGGCGCCGCTGCGCAAATATCCCTTTAACAGCGGCGGCATCTGCGCCACGTGGCCGGCTTCGCGCTCATATACCGGAAACGGCACATGCGGCGTGACACGGTACTCGGCCGGAGAAAAATTGTCTTGATCAAGTGCATGATACAAAGCCGCGGCGTTATGGCCACCGTCGGCCAGGCTGACGCTGGCGCATCCCATCAGGTAGTCGCATCGTTCGCGCCGCATGAACGCCGCCAGGCCTGCCCACAACAGCATGATGACGCTGCCGCTGCGGTAAGCGGGATCGATGCAGGCGCGTCCGGCTTCGGCGATCCGGTCGCGCAGATTGTCGAGCCGGCCGAGATCGAATTCCTGCTCTGAATAATAACGCCCCATGCGCCGTGCAGCATGCGGGCTCATCACACGATAAGTGCCAACCACGCACAATGTATTGGTATCGCGGACGATCAGATGGTCGCAATAAGAATCGAATTCATCGCTATCCAGACCATCTGCATTGGCTAGCGTAGACAAGCCCATCGCCTCGATAAAAACCTTGTAACGCAGGCGTTGCACTTCGCGCACTTCTTCCGGCGTACTGGCAAGACTAACCGTCAACTTGGAAACACTAGGACTTGCTTCGCCTGGATTCGTTAGTAGTTGCATTCATCGTCCTTTCTGATTGTGACGATGACAAGCCTAACCACCGATTACTTCAAGAAAATGACAGGTTTATTTCGGCTCCATGACATAGCAACAGTGTTAAAAATTGATTTTCACCCCTTCAACCCCGCTGTTTTTCGATATAACAGCAGCAAAAAAATTGGGGTCCGTATGAATACGAACCCCAATTTACGTACTGCAGACTGCCGAATGCGGCAAATCTGTCTTATTTCTCTTTCTTCGGACGCCCTGCCTTCACCGGCGGCAAGCTGGCCACGGCCAGTTTCAGGCTTGCCAGATCCAGCGCGCGGATCAATGCAACGCCAACGCGCAACAATTCACTCTTCTTCACTTCCAGGCCAGCCTTCAAGAAAGTCTTTTTGACTTCGCCCAGGACTTGATACTCATCGGCAGGCATGGTGAAGCTGTCGCGTACCAGCTTGGCCTTTTTTACTTTGGCCTTGACGTCCGGCAAAGACTTGATGACAGGCAGCGCCGGTTTAGCTACCAGCGGCTTGGTGACGAGCAAAGGTTTCGACTGTGCTTTCGATGCCGGCTTCACAGCTGGTTTCACAGCTGGTTTCACAGCTGGTTTCACTGCAGGTTTCGCTACTGGCTTGGCGGCAGGCTTGATGGCAGAACGCGCTGCCGGTTTGGCCTTGCCAACGGTCTTGATCGCTGCAGCCGGCTTCTTGACGGCGCGCTTCACAACTGGCTTCACACCTGACGCCACACCTGCTTTTACATTTTTACTGGTAACCATTCAACTCTCCATAATTAAATCGTATAAATAATATATACAATTATTTAAGCATCGGCAAGAACGGCTTCAAAAACGGAACAAATTTAGCAAAAAATTCATCAAGCCGTCACAATTTACAACCAGAATCGCGACTTCTCCATCGCCATATTTCGACTTCCCAATGAACTTAAACTTGAAACGCTTTTTGTGCAAGTCTCTGGCCGCCTTCGCGCTGTGCCAGCCGTTCCTGGCAAATGCGGCCACCGACGCCATCGTGATCGGGCAGGCCATCGACTTGTCCGGACCGAATGCGGATCTGGGGCGCGATTATGTCGCCGGCATCAAGACTTATTTTGACGTTCTCAATGCAAAAGGCGGGATCAACGGCCGCCACATCCAATATCTGGTGCGCGACGATCGTGGCCAGGTCGACCTGGCCGTGAAGGCGGTGAACGAACTGATCACCCAGGCTCATGTGGCTTATTTGTTTGGCGGTGTCGGCGACGATGTGACCCGGGCGGTGCTGGATTCGGCAGAATTCAAGCGCAGCGGCTTGACGTTATATGCCCCATTGGCTGGCGCCGATTATCAGAAAGATGCCAAAATCTTGTTTTGGCGCCCTAGCTACCAGCAGGAAATCCGTTATATATTTTCCCATTTCGGCAAACTGGGCGTCAAAAATGTGGGCATCGTATATCAAGAATCAGCCGCCACGACAGACGCCTATCGACGCCTCACCGATCAGATGCAGGAAAGCGGCATCAAGCTTAGCGGCACCGTCCACCTGAGTAATGATTTGGCAAAAATGCGCAGTGAGACGGCACAGTTGGCCAGTGCCAAGCCGGGTTTCGTGATCATGATCGCGGACACGGTGAGCTCGGGCGTATTCTTGAAGGAATTTCGCAAACTTGCGCCGCAAACCTTTGTCGCCGGCTCATCCCTCACCAACCTGACCACGCTGCGCCAGCTGGCGGGCGGTAAAGCCGTGGAATGGACGGTATTTTCGCAAGTTGTCCCCAACCCTAACATCGGCAGTTCTTCGATACAGCTCGAACATTTGAACATGATGCGGAAGTACCGCGATGAGCCGGTATCGGCATTGACGCTGGAAGGTTTCACCGCAGCCAAATCATGGACACGGCTGCTGCCAGCCGGCAAAAGAGTCGCCGGCCAGGCGGAATACGCGATCCCCGGCGGCGGTTTTGATATCGGCGGCTATACCGTGGGCGAAGTCGCCAACAGCAATCATCTCTCCAACTACGTCGATATGGCGCTCTTCAATAAGGCCAGCGGGCTGACTTACTGAGAGTGTTTGCCGTAGGGTGGGCACGTATGCCCACCCTACGATGTACAGCGGTAGCTGTCAGGTCCGGCGAATGGCAAAATCGACGCCAATCTCGCGCCACCAGTCTTGCTCCTTGGTCATCCAGTAAGTCGCGGTTGGATGGTCTTCGATCCAGTCGCGCTTGATATCGAGCTCGATCTTGCTCTTCATTTTCAAACGCAATTCATCCAGATCGACCTCTATCCGCGAATGCAGGAACATCACAGCCAGCCGCAGAGCCAGCACCGCCTTGGAAAAATCAGGATCCAGCAGCGCATCGCTGATCTTCCGCAGATTTCCCTTCTGGCCGAGAATCAACATGCTCATCGCACGCTGTTCACGGGTGGTAAAGCCGGACAGATCGGCATTTTCGATCAGGTAGGCGGCATGCTTGTGATAGCCGCTTTGCGAGACCACCAGCCCGACTTCATGCAACAAGGCGCTCCAGTGCAAATACTGGCTGAGGCCATCGTTGGCAGGTTTGAGCATTTCAAACAGGGAGGTCGCCGTTTCGGCAACCCGGCTTGCGCGTAATTGATCTACGTGAAAACGCTGTGAAAAATCGTGCACCGACTGATCGCGCCGGTCCAGGCGCGTGCCACGCAGCTGCAAATCCCACATCACCCCCATGCGCAGGCCGGCTTCGATCGGCTGGATCACTTCTATACCCAATTCCTGCATCAGACCGATCAATACCGCCAGACCGCCGACCATGACCGCAGCACGCTCCGGTTTCATGCCCAGCAAATCGATACGGCTGACATGGCCGAATTCGACAAAACGTGCCCGCAAGGCTTCCAGGCTGGTGTACGACAGGCGGTGATCGCCCAGGCCGTTCTTTTCGATGGTCTCGGAAATCGCCCGGATGGTACCGGAAGAACCGTAAGCATGGCTCCAGTTTTGCGGACGGTACGGCGGCGCGGCGTCTTCGAAATGGCTGCGCGCAGAAAGTACCGCGGCATCGTAGGCTGCTGCAGTGATCTGGCCGTCAGAGAAAAAAGCCAGGCTTTGATTGACCGTGCCGATGCCGAACGACTCAACCCGCTCGATCTGTTGACCGCGCCCCAGGATCAATTCGGTGGAACCGCCGCCGATGTCCAGCACCAGCCGTTTTTCATTCGGCAGGCGCAGCATGCTGGAGACGCCCATATAGATCAGGCGGCCCTCTTCTTCGCCCGAAATGATTTCGATCGGGTAGCCGATGACCTGTTCGGCGATCGGCAGGAATTCGGCCGCATTCTTGGCGACGCGCAGCGTATTGGTGGCCACCACCCGCACCGCTTCCAATTGATAATCCGCCAGGATATTGCGGAAGCGCGACAGGGAGTCCAGCGCCACCTGCATCGCCTGTTCGGTCAGGTAGCCTTTGCTGTCCAGGCCGGCAGCCAGTCGAATCGGGTCGCGCGCACTCTTGATGACGCGAATCGCATCACCATTGTATTTGCCTATATGCAAACGGAAACTGTTGGACCCCAAATCCACTGCTGCAAACATTGCTTACCTTTATTATCCAAACGAACGTTCGACAAAAACCGGCGCCAGTCACCTGAAAACGCAAGCTGCGACAATAGACGCAGAGTATTACAAGTTGATGACAACTAAAGAAGGGTGGTCCGAGGCAGCTTAGCCGATCGCCACTGATCGCACCAGCATCAATGTACCGCACCGCCCTGCCCGGTACAAGAGTGATAGCGCTATCTCACTCATGTTCAATCGTGTTCAACCACGATCAATCCGGATCAATCGCATCGCCACGCCAGAATGCCTTTACCGCATCCAGCTCGCGGGTCCGCTTGAACGGCGGCAAACTCTGCCAGATGCGGCGGCCGTAGCCTTTGGAAATCAGGCGTGGATCGCAAATCATCAAGACGCCGCGATCGGTTTCATCGCGGATCAGACGGCCGGCACCCTGCTTCAGGTTGATGATAGCCGCGGGCAGCTGGTGATGCATGAAACCGTTCATGCCCTTGGATTCCAGCGCATCTATACGCGCCGCCAGGACCGGATCGTCCGGCGGTGAAAATGGCAGCTTATCGATAATCACCAGGGACAATGCTTCGCCGCGCACATCGACGCCTTCCCAGAAACTCTGGCTGCCGATCAGCACGGCGTTGCCGGCAGCACGGAAACGGTCCAGCAGCTCGGTGCGCCCTGCCTCGCCTTGCACCATCAGAGGGAAATCCAGATGGCGGGCTTCAAATTCGGCACGTAGCCGTTCGGCGGCGCGATTCACCGCGCGGATCGAGGTGCACAACAGGAAAGCACGGCCACCCGAGGCTTCGATCACCGGCAGCGCGGCGTCGATGACGGCATCGGTATAGTCAGGTGAGTTCGGCTGCGGCAGGTTCTGCGGCACGTATAGCAGACCTTGCTCGCCGTAGTCGAAGGGACTCGGCCAGGATTGGGCCGGCTCGTCCCACAGGCCCATTTGCGAGGCGTAGTGCTGGAAATCGTTCTTCACCGCCAACGTGGCGGAGGTGAAAATCCAGGAGCGGGCGACACCTTCACGCTGTTTATTAAAAATCGGCGCGATCGACAGCGGAGTCTGGTGCAATTGCAACGACGACGAAAAAGCTTCTACCCACAGCACGCTGCCCTCTTCGCCTTCCGCCCCGGCCGCCTTGGCCTTCTTTGTGCTCTTGCCGCTGCTGCCACTGCCGACACTTGGCGCGCTGTTCCAGCCGTCCAGCTGGTAGCCCAACTCCACCGCGCGGGTGCGGCACTGCTCGATTGTTTCCGCCCGCTCCGCCTGCTTTTCGAGGATCGCAATCATGCCGTGCAATTGCGCGCGCAAGGTTTCCAGCGCCGGGAAGAATGCGCTCGACGGTGCAATCTGGTTCACCGCCAGCCGCACCCCATCCTGCGGAAAGGCCAGCCGCAAATCGCGCGCGGCTTTTTCTACCGGCACCACCACTTGCCCCCAGTCGGCGCCATCGCGGGCATGCGACAAGCCTTCTGCCAGCACGTCACGGCACAGCTCCAGAATCTGCGAGGTAGAGATGGTGTTGCCAAAAAATAAAGTAGCAACTTCAGGCAATTGATGCGCTTCGTCGAAGATGATGGTGTTGGCCGACGGCAGCAATTCCGCGACGCCAGTATCCTTCAAAGCCACATCGGCAAAGAACAGGTGGTGATTGACCACCACCACGTCAGCCTGCTGCGCTTCCTTGCGCGCCTTCATCACGAAACAGTCCTGGTAATACTGGCATTCGGCGCCCATGCAGGTATCGCGGGTCGAGGTCACCAGATTCCAGATCAACGCGGTTTCCGGCACCTTGGATAACTCAGCCTTGTCACCGGATGAGGTGGTTTTCATGAAACGGGAAATTTCACGCAGGTAGCCGACATCCTCACGCGAGGTCATGCGGCCATTCTGCAGGGTCCGCTCCAAATGGAAATGGCAGACGTAATTGGCGCGCCCTTTCAACAGCGCGACTGAAACCGGTGCGCTGAGCGCCTTGCGCACGGTAGGAATGTCGCGCAAGTACAACTGGTCTTGCAAATTCTTGGTGCCGGTCGAGACGATCACCTTGCCGCCCCACAGCAGGGCCGGCACCAGGTAAGCGAAAGTCTTGCCGGTGCCGGTGCCGGCTTCGGCAATCAGCGTTCTTTGCTGGGCGATGGCGTCGGCGATGGCTTTCGCCATTTCGGTTTGCGCCTGGCGCGGCCGAAAGCCGCCGACCGCCTGTCCAAGCGGACCGGTACTGGCGAACAGGCGATCGATGTCGGCATCGTGGGTGCCGGGAGCCACAACGGCAAAAGCGCCTTCAGCAACAAGGGGGGATGTATCTTCGGTCAAGGTAACTTACTTCAAGCAGAGGCTGGAGGTCTATCCTACCAGCCTTGGGGTGAGCTATCAGGCAGGGATGTCGGGAATTAATTGCATTCTTAACAGCGTGATCTGGTCTTTGAGCTGCAATTTCCGCTTTTTCAAGCGGCGTAACTGCAACTCTTCATGCAAGACCTGATTCGTCATGGTATGTATGGCCGCATCCAGATCGCGATGTTCGACTTCGAGTTCTATAATGCGGCGCAGGATTTCTTCTCGATCAATCATGGTCATATCAATCACAGTCATGTTCTAGACTACGCTAGCGTTGGAAAATGTTAACATCTGGAAACACTTTAAAAATTATTCCTGCGTATAATATTTCCCATCGACTTCTTACTGTACTACTGTATGCGAATGGCGGTGAGTTGCTGTAAGTTGCGATGAATGCCGACCTCACGACCGATCAAGGCCCGGCAAGCCCGGAATTATCCAGAACAGGATGCAGTTTAATCTACCCAGACGAATGAGCCAATACAAGATCGAAGCCGGTACCGGCCAACACATCGGCGACCGCCAGGAACAACAGGACCGCGCCGCATTATTTACCGCCCCAAAAGCACCGGGCTACATGATGGCAGTACTCGCCGACGGCATGGGTGGCCGCAGCGGCGGCGCATTGGCGGCCGAGCAGGTGATTTGCACCGCCAAGCAGATCTTCGAAGGATTCTCGCCGCTGATCGACAATGTCGAGGCCATGGTGCGCAACATTGCACTGGAAACCCACACCGTCATCAAGCTGAGCGGCTTTTCCAACGACAAGGATCCGCATACCACCATGGTGATCCTGGTGCTGTCGCCGGACGGCACTGCCACCTGGGGTCACGTCGGCGATTCGCGCCTGTACCGTTTCGACGGCCCCAATTTTGCCGAGCACACCATCGACCATTCATATGTCGAGAAACTGGTGGCCGAAGGCAAGCTGTCGCGCAGCGAGGCGAAATCGCACAACCTGTCGAACATCCTGCTGAACGCGCTCGGCTCCAGCACCGAGACGCCCGAGGTCACCATCAGCCGTTATACCGGCTTGAAGGCTGGCGACGCCTTCCTGCTATGTTCGGACGGGTTGTGGCACTACTTTACGGAAGATGAACTGGGTGCGGCCATCGCCATGAACAAACCGCGCGATGCCGCTGAAATGCTGATTACCAAGACCCGCAAGCGGGCCGAAGGCCACTCTGCGGACAACTGCACCTTTGCGATCGTCAAGCTGGTGGCGCTGCCTAAGGAAGCGCAGAACTACACCGTCAAGAAAATGCGCCGCGCGGTGTAATTCTTGCCTGCCTTACGGTGCTGACGCCGGTGCGGCGCCGGCCGGCGGCGGCGATTTCACCGCAGGCGCTACAGGCGCCACCGGCACACCCGTTTCAGCCGCCTTCTTGTTTGCCAGATCCTTGGCTTTGGCGGCCTTGTTTGCGGCTACCTCACGCTGACGCGCTGCCGAGTCCTGCGCCTTTTTCTCAAAAGCGGCTACATTGGCGGCACGTTGCGAGGCTTTGGCTGCCTCATCCTGCTGCGCCTTTTTTACCTTGGCGTTATGATCCGCCACGCGCTTGTCTGCCTCACCCAGATGTTTGCGGGTATGTGAGGCCACTTCTTTTTCCTTGGCCGCGCCCTGCCTGACCTTGTCGGCGTTGCTCAGCTCTTTTTCTTTTTGATCCTGCGCTTTTTGCGCTGCTTCGGCCGGCTGCCCGGCATTGTGCACTTCCAGCGCCTTGTCGCGCTCGTCGGCACGGTCCTTACGCAAGAAGGCGTTGGCTGTGATGTCTATCGGACGGATGGCCTTCATCGCCAGGCGGCGCTGCTCCTTGGCGGTATCCAGGCAATTATTGACGAAGAACTTTGCATAGCAGGCGCGCCGCTGTTCCAGATCGCGCGCTTCGACTTCGGCCTTGGCATTGGCGACATCGGTCAAAGCACGATTCGCCGTCTCCACCGAATTGAGCGTTTCCAGCGGGTAGCGCGCGTTTAGCTCGGCGGCAGGCTCGGCGACCGGCTTCAATTCGGCATCTGCGGCTTGCACACCGGCTGACAACGCCAGCAACATCGCAGCAACGCCCAGCAAGACCGGTCGCTGAAGACGCGCACGCGCCGGCGATGAAAATGACCGCAATGACCGGATTGACCTGAATACCCGGGGAGCCAGACTCAAGGAAACAAATTCCACGTAAACCCATCCATTTCTATACGTTATTTTTCAAACACCGCTACCTGCAGCTTGACCTTGGCTCACACAATCGAGTCGGCTTCGGAACGTCGTTCGCTATCCATGTACTCGCGCGACTGCATTTCCATGATACGCGATACGGTACGGTGAAACTCGTTGGCCAGCATGCCTTGCGTGTACAGATCTTCGGGCGCCACCGCAGCCGACATGATCAACTTGATCTTGTGATCATAGAACACATCGATCAGCCAGGTGAAGCGGCGCGCCTCTGACGACATCGCTGCCGACATTTGCGGAATACCGGACAATATCACCGTATGGAAGCGGCTGGCAATTTCCAGGTAATCGTTTTGCGAGCGCGGACCGCCGCACAGGGTATTGAAATCGAACCAGATCACGCCGCCAGCCCGGCGCAAGGCCTTGATTTTACGTGCTTCGATATCGACGATAGGATCTTCGTCGGCCGTCTCGGCAACCCCGGCAAAGGCATGCCGCAAGGCGCGATCGGTATCGGCGTTGAGCGGCGCATGGTAACTATCCACCTGCTCCAGGGCGCGCTTGCGGTAATCGATGCCGGCATCGATATTCATCACATCCAGGTTATCTTGCAATAATTTGATGGTCGGCAGCATGCGGTCGCGATGCAAACCGTCCGGATAAAGCGTGCCCGGCTCGTAATTCGAGGTCATGACAAATGACACGCCGTTATCGAACAAGGCTTTCAGCAGGTTATAGAGAATCATGGCGTCGGCGATATCGGACACATGAAACTCGTCAAAACAGATCAGCCGATATTTCCTGGCGACCCGCTTCGCTACTTCATCGAGCGGATCGGCAACACCTTTGAGTTCATCCAGTTGCCGGTGCACGGCGCGCATGAATTCATGGAAATGCAGGCGGGTTTTACGCACCACCGGCACCACCGAATAAAAACTGTCCATCAAAAACGATTTCCCGCGTCCGACCCCGCCCCACATATACACGCCACGCGGCACGTCAGGCCGGTTGATCAGGCGTTTGAAGGAGTTGGAACGCTGCGCCTTGTACTCGACCCATTCATCATAAGACCGCTGCAGGCGATCGACTGCGCGCCGTTGCGCGTCATCGGCCTGGAAACCCCTCTGTGTCAGTGCCTGTTCGTAAAACTCTAAGACGTTCATTGTGTTTTCAATTCTTGATGAAAAGCCAAAACCCGCTTGCCAATCTTATGGATTGACAAAAAATTAATCATGCTCACTAATAAAGCTTTGAAATAAAGCTTCGACATAAGCAAGTTGCGAAATAAACAAGCCGCTAGAAATAAAAATGGGCGAGCTTCCGCTCACCCACTTCAATCCAGGCAACCGCCCTGACAACACCGTGACAGCGACCCAAGCAACTATGACCGCCCCATCTCTACCAGCACGCGGCTAGGATAAGCCTTCTCCTTGCCGCCGAAAGTAAGTGGCAGGTTGGCTCCCAAACCGAGGCCGACCGCACCGATGCCGCCGCTGCCGCCGGTAGCACCAATGCCGACACTAGGGGAATTCAACCCTGGCGGCGCCCGATACACCACTTCCGAGGTGCGATAGCCTGGCTTGTCGCAAACCACGTGCAAGTCGCCGTCGGCTTCGACAATCAAGACATCGCCGGGCGTAACCACATTCCAGCGGCTGCTATCGGTTTTCACCACGCAGCGCGCACCTTCCAGCTGCTGGCTGTCGGAGATGGCCTCGATCACCACACGACCGTTATCCGACGCCGTAGTCGCGCAACCGGACAGCGCAACGCCTAACAATACGATCAGATAACGCATGTGCTTCTCCCTTAGAAATTCAGGGACCGTTTGTCGACTGCCAGCGCCGCTTCCTTGGTCGCTTCCGACAAGGACGGGTGCGCGTGGCAGATGCGGGCGATGTCTTCCGCTGATGCACGGAATTCCATCGCCACCACGGCTTCTGAAATCAATTCTGATGCCATTGGCCCAACAATGTGAACGCCCAGGATTTCGTCAGTCTTGGCATCCGCCAGGAATTTGACCATACCCGAGGTATCCCCCAAAGCGCGTGCCCGGCCATTGGCCAGGAACGGGAATGTACCAGCCTTATATGCTACTCCATCTGCCTTCAGTTGTTGTTCTGTCTTGCCAACCCAGGCGATTTCCGGCGATGTATAGATCACCCATGGAATCGTATTGAAGTTAACGTGACCATGCTGCCCGGCAATACGCTCGGCAACCGCCACGCCTTCTTCCTCAGCCTTGTGCGCCAGCATCGGGCCGCGCACCACGTCGCCTACCGCCCAGACGTTCGGCAAGTTAGTCTTGCAATCGCCATCGACAGCGATAAAACCGCGCTCGTCCAGCTGCAAGCCGACGCCTTCGGCGTTCAGGCCGATGGTGTTCGGCGTCCGGCCGATGGATACGATCAGTTTGTCGTACACCGCTTTTTGTGCTGCGCCGGTGGCATCGACATATTCCACTGTGACATCATTCTTGCCGGCCGTAATGGCGCCGATCGTGACACCCAGGCTGACCTTCAAACCCTGCTTGGTGAAAAGCTTGGCGGCTTCTTTGGCGATCTGCTCGTCCACTGCGCCGAGGAAAGTCGGCAACGCTTCCAATACGCTGACATCTGAACCCAGACGACGCCAGACACTGCCCATTTCGAGGCCGATTACACCAGCACCGATAACCCCCAGTTTAGCCGGAACTGCTTCAATTGCCAGTGCCCCGGCGTTCGACAGAATCAGTTTTTCATCAAACGGCGTACCTGGCAATGCACGGGCATTGGAGCCGGTAGCCACGATAATGTGCTTGGCTGTGATGGTTTCTTCGGTAGCGCCGGCAACTTTGATTTCGTAAGCGTTGGCGTCGCCTTTGACGAACGAACCGCGGCCGTGGAAAAAGGTAACCTTGTTCTTCTTGAACAGGTACAAGATACCTTCGTTGTTTTGCTTGACGACACTATCCTTGCGCGCCAGCATCTGTCCCAGGTTCAGCCCCAGGCCCTTGACTTCGATACCGTGGTCGGCGAATGCATGACCGGCATGCTCGTAATGCTCAGACGATTGCAACAATGCTTTGGATGGAATGCAGCCGACGTTGGTGCAAGTGCCGCCCGGCGCAGGGCCGTTCTTGGCATTTTTCCATTCATCAATACATGCAGTATTGAAACCCAGTTGTGCGGCGCGAATTGCTGCAATATAACCGCCAGGACCGCCACCGATCACGACGACATCAAATTGTTTGCTCATTTCCATCCTTCGAGTTATTGCCTTGCCGGTCGATTGTCAACTTGAGCCGCCTGCTCCGTAACGCAAAGCAAGCAATTCCGGCAAGTGACAACAAACGACAACAACAAGGCTCTCATCATTTACCTAGCCACCTAAACGATACGCCCTGCTCCATTTTTCTTAGGCGAAAAACAGGAGTCAGGGCGCCCTCGCCTAGCGAGATTTAAAGCTTACAGATCCAGCAACAGACGGGCCGGATCTTCCAGCGCTTCCTTCATTGCTACCAGTGCCAGCACTGCTTCACGACCGTCGATGATACGGTGATCGTAAGACATGGCCAGATAGTTCATCGGGCGGATCACGATTTGGCCGTTTTCGACAACTGCACGGTCCTTGGTCGCATGCACGCCCAGGATTGCCGATTGTGGCGGGTTGATGATCGGTGTCGACAGCATCGAACCGAAAGTGCCACCGTTGGAGATCGAGAAGGTACCGCCGGTCAGGTCGTCCAGCGTCAGCTTGCCGTCCTTGGCCTTGGCGCCGAATTCGCCGATTTTCTTTTCGATGTCAGCGATCGACATTTGATCCGCATCGCGCAATACGGGCACTACCAGGCCGCGTGGCGAACCAACCGCGATACCGATATCGAAATAACCGTGGTACACGATGTCGTTGCCATCAACCGAAGCGTTGACGATCGGGTATTTTTTCAGCGCGGCAACCGCAGCCTTGACGAAGAACGACATGAAGCCGAGCTTGACGCCATGCTCTTTTTCAAACTTGTCTTTGTACTTGGTGCGCAGGTCCATGACTGGCTGCATGTTGACTTCATTGAATGTCGTCAAGATGGCGTTGGTCGATTGCGATTGCACCAGGCGCTCGGCGATACGGGCGCGCAAACGGCTCATAGGCACGCGCTCTTCCGGACGGTCGTCCAGCTGGGCCTTGGTTGGCGCGGCAACTTGCTGCAGTACTGGCTTGGCTGGCGCTGCTGCCAGAGGCGCTGGTACAGGTGCGGCGGGCTTGTTAGCCAGTGCACCCAGAACGTCGCCCTTGGTGACGCGGCCATCTTTACCGCTGCCGTCGATCTGCGACGCCGACAAATTGTTTTCCGCCAACAGTTTAGCTGCGGCAGGCATCGCGATGCCCGCTGCCGATTGCGATGCTGCCGGTGCAGCCGCTGCTACCGGAGCTGCAGCTGCAACTGCGGGTGCCGCCGCCGGAGCGGCAACCGCGCCAGCTGTTGCTTCTGTGTCGATCACAGCGATGATTTCATCGGCAACCACGGTGCTGCCGTCGCCTTTGATCAGCTGGACGATCACGCCGTCGGCCGGGGCCGGCAGTTCAAGCACCACTTTATCTGTCTCGATATCAATCAGGTTTTCGTCGCGCTTGACAGCGTCGCCGACTTTTTTATGCCATGTCAACAAAGTCGCTTCAGCGACCGATTCCGACAATTGCGGAACTTTTACTTCTAGAAGTGCCATTTAATTCTCCATATTCATTATTGCGGGAAAGAGTTTAAGAGCCGCCGCAGCGCGGCGAATTACTCTGTCCCCAACTAATTAGGTTAGACGTCAATTATTTCGTCAAAACAAAGCCTTTGAGCTTGGAAAATGCTGTGTCCAGCAATGCTTTTTGCTGCGCATAGTGCTTGTCGTAGTAACCGACCGCCGGCGATGCGCTGGCTGGACGGCCTGCGTAGGCAAGCTTCTGGCCATCTTCCAGGTTCTCAAAAATGTTGTGCTGAATCTGCAGCCATGCGCCTTGATTCTGCGGCTCGTCCTGGGTCCATACCAGTTCGTTGAAGTTAGGGAACTGCTTCAACTCGGCAGCAAATGCCTTGTGCGGGAATGGATACAGTTGTTCCAGACGGATAATTGCCACGTCAGTCTGACCGCGCTCTTTACGTGCGTTAACCAGATCATAGTAAACCTTGCCCGAGCAAGCGATAACGCGCTTGACCTTCTTAGGATCGATCTTGTCATCGACTTCGCCGATCACGGTCTGGAAGCTGCCCTTGCTGAATTCGGACAACGGCGAACCGGCATCCTTGTTACGCAGCAGCGACTTCGGCGTCATGATCACCAGCGGCTTGCGGAACAAGCGGATCATCTGGCGGCGCAGCAGATGGAAAATCTGCGCTGCGGTAGTCGGTTGCACCACTTGCATGTTGTTGTCTGCGCACAGTTGCAGATAACGTTCGAGGCGTGCCGACGAGTGTTCCGGGCCTTGGCCTTCGTAACCGTGCGGCAGCATCATGACCAGGCCGGAAGCGCGGCCCCACTTCACTTCGCCGGAGCTGATGAACTGGTCGATCACGACTTGCGCGCCGTTGGCGAAATCGCCGAACTGGGCTTCCCAGATGGTCAGCGTGTTCGGTTCTGCGGTGGAGTAACCGTATTCGAAACCGAGTACCGCTTCTTCCGACAGAACCGAGTCGATAACCTTGAACGGCGCTTGCTGGTCGGAGATGTTTTGCAGCGGAATATAGCTGCCGGCATCCCAACGCTCGCGGTTTTGATCATGCAATACAGCGTGGCGATGGACGAATGTGCCGCGGCCTGCATCCTGCCCGGTCAGGCGAATTGCATAGCCCGACGATACCAGCGATGCGTAGGCCAGATGCTCACCCATGCCCCAGTCGAGGTTGAGTTCGCCACGGCCCATGGCAGCGCGGTCGTTCAATACTTTTTCGACCAGTGCGTGGACCTTGAAGTTTTCCGGCACAGTGGTGATGCGCGTTGCCAGGCGTTTCAGTTCGGTGACAGGCACTGCAGTGTCTGCGGCGTCGGTCCACTTGCGGTTCAGGAACGGCAGCCAGTCGACCGCGTATTTGCTCTTGAAGTTGGTGATGACCGGATCGACAGTGTGTTTGCCGGCGTCCATCGCATCGCGGAACGCCTTGACCATGGCGTCGCCAGTGTCGGCATCGATCGTACCTTGCGCAACCAGTTTGTCGGCGTACAGCTTGCGGGTGCCCGGATGCTGGCCGATTTTCTTGTACATCAGCGGCTGTGTCAGTGCTGGCGTATCTTGCTCGTTGTGGCCCAGTTTGCGGAAGCAGATGATATCGACCACGATATCTTTCTTGAACTCGATACGGTAATCGAGCGCGATTTGGGTAGCGAACACGACCGCTTCAGGATCGTCGCCGTTGACGTGCAGAACCGGCGCTTCGATCATCTTGACGACGTCCGAGCAATACAGGGTGGAGCGGGAATCGCGCGGATCGGAAGTGGTGAAACCGATCTGGTTGTTGATCACGATATGCACGGTGCCGCCAGTGCCGTAACCACGCGTTTGCGCCAGGTTCAGGGTTTCCATCACGACGCCCTGGCCGGCAAATGCAGCGTCGCCGTGGACCAGGATCGGCAGCACTTGCGAGCCGTCGATGTCGCCGCGGCGTTCCATACGCGCCTTGACCGAACCTTCAACCACAGGGTTGACGATTTCCAGATGCGATGGATTGAATGCCAGCGACAGATGCACCGGGCCGCCCGGGCTGGTGATGTCGGATGAGAAGCCTTGGTGATATTTGACGTCGCCTGCCGGCAGGTCGTCGGCATGCTTGCCTTCGAATTCGGCAAACAGTTCTTGCGGCATCTTGCCCAAGGTATTGACCAGCACGTTCAGACGGCCGCGGTGGGCCATGCCGATAACGATTTCCTGGACACCCTTGGCTCCGGCGCGCTGAATCGTTTCGTCCAGTGACACGATGAAGCTTTCGCCGCCTTCCAGCGAGAAACGCTTTTGACCGACATAACGGGTATGCAGGTAGCGTTCCAGGCCTTCAGCCGCGGTCAGGCGGTCGAGGATGTGCTTTTTCTTTTCTGCGGAGAACACCGGTGCCGAACGCGTCGACTCCAGGCGTTCCTGCATCCAGCGTTTTTCAGTCGGATCGCTGATGTACATGTACTCGGTACCGATCGAACGGCAATACGTATCGCGCAGCGAATTCAGCAGGTCGCGCAGCGTAGCAGTTTCAGTACCGAAGTAGGTGTTGCTGATGTTGAACACGATGTCCATGTCGGCATCGGTGAAACCGTAGAAGCTTGGTTCCAGTTCAGGCAATACGGAACGTTCCTGGCGTTGCAGCGGGTCCAGGTTGGCCCAGCGTGAACCGAGGTAGCGGTAAGCGGCGATAAGTTGCGTTGCGGCAACACGCTTGCGTCCCATTTCAGCATCGGCTGAAGCGGAGATAGTGCGGATCGGACCGTGTTTGGCGCGCTCGGCGAACGAGGCGATGACAGAGGCGTGGCCTACGTCAGGCTTGTCGGTGCCATCGACGGCAGGTACATGCTGCATAGCGTCAAAATATGCACGCCAGTTATCGGCAACTGAACCGGGATTGTCGAGGTAAGACTCGTACAGCTCTTCAATGTACGGTGCATTACCTCCGAAGAGATAAGAATTAGAGCGGTATTGTTGCATCATCTTGCTCACCTTTCTTCGCGTTTCGCGAGATTAGCGGGTTAACATAACCTTCCGCGACACGGCCTGACCGGTTAGCGGATTGCACATCAAGTTGTGGGGAAGGGCTCTATTACTGTGTTCTTTTACTGCAATTTCAATTCGGGTACTGCAATTTGGGGGCTACGGTACTTCTTTACGCCTGCCCTTCAAAATATGCTCATCGCATACTTTTACTACGCTGTGACCGTATAAATCGGCACAGATCGAGAGCATAGCATAACCTGCAGAAATGCAAACAGCGAATCCGCGGATTCGCTGTTTTTGTGTTGCTATTGCCTGCGCACGCTGTTTTTAGCCGCGCTTGTCGATTGTTGGCACGTCACGGGTCGGCGAACCGACGAACAATTGACGTGGGCGGCCGATCTTTTGCTCTGGATCGGAAATCATTTCGTTCCATTGTGCGATCCAGCCGACGGTACGCGCCATGGCGAAGATACCGGTGAACAGCGACGTCGGGATGCCCAGTGCCGACTGCACGATGCCGGAGTAGAAGTCCACGTTCGGATACAGTTTGCGGGAAACGAAGTATTCGTCTTCCAGCGCCACTTTTTCCAGCGCCATCGCCAGCTTGAACAACGGATCGTCATGCAGGCCGAGTTCGTTCAGCACTTCGTAGCAGGTTTCACGCATCAGCTTGGCGCGCGGATCGAAATTCTTGTAGACGCGATGACCGAAGCCCATCAGCTTGACGCCGGAGTTCTTGTCTTTCACTTTGGCGATAAACTCTGGAATCTTGTCGACAGTACCGATTTCCTTGAGCATGTTCAGTGCCGCTTCGTTGGCGCCGCCGTGTGCAGGGCCCCACAGGCAAGCGATACCGGCAGCGATACAGGCAAACGGATTGGCGCCGCTGGAACCCGCCAGGCGCACGGTTGAAGTCGATGCATTTTGCTCGTGATCGGCATGCAAGGTCAGGATACGGTCCAGCGCACGCACCAGCACGTCGTTGACCTTGTACTCTTCGCACGGCGTGGAGAACATCATGTGCATGAAGTTGGCGCTGTACGACAGTTCGTTGCGCGGGTAGACGAAAGGCTGGCCGACGTTGTACTTGTACGCCATTGCGACCAGTGTCGGCAGCTTGGCGATCAGGCGGATCGCCGATACTTCGCGATGGTGCGGATCGGTGATGTCCAGCGAGTCATGGTAGAACGACGACAAGGCGCCGACGGTACCGACCAGGACGGCCATCGGATGCGCGTCGCGACGGAAGCCGCGGAAGAAGAATTGCATCTGCTCGTGCACCATGGTGTGCTGGGTCACGGTAGCGTCGAATTTTTCCTTTTCCTTTGCAGTCGGCAGTTCGCCGTTCAGCAACAGGTAGCAGGTTTCCAGGAAGTCGCAATTGACCGCCAACTGCTCGATCGGATAGCCGCGATACAGCAATTCGCCTTTGTCGCCATCGATGTAGGTGATCGACGAATTACAGGCCGCCGTCGACATGAAACCCGGGTCGTATGTGAATTTTCCGGTAGCGCCGTACAGCTTGCGGATATCGATAACTTCGGGGCCGACGGTGCCCTTGTAAATAGGAAATTCTACGGATGGACTGCCATCGGAAAACGATAGCGTGGCTTTTGTATCAGCGGTGGTCATGGCTCTTCCCTCAATCAAAAGGTGACTCTAAATCAAAAAAAACAAAAGACGTTGCTGCAAGTTGATCGACATCTTCAGCGGCCGTCGCCGCCAGCGTAGATACAGGCTTAAGCAGTGCGTATTCTGGCTAACAGTGCATGCACTTGCGGCAAATCCAGCAAGCCGTCCGGTTCTTTACGGACCAGCAGCAAATCCATTAGTTCATTGTCGGACAGCTCCATCAGGCGCGAAAAAGCGTCGACGTCGTCGTCCGTCATGCTGGCTTCGTTTGCATCCAGGAAACGAGTCAGTATCAGATCGTTCTCAAGCAGGCCGCGTCGCGCACGCCAGCGCAGGCGGGCTCGGTTAGCTGGATCGGCTTGATGGATGATAGGCATGGAAACCACTTATTCTATTTGAAATCACTGTTCACCGCTTTCGACGAACAGTTCTAAAACACGCCACTCTCCCACCTCGTCATCCTCGCGAACGCGGGGATCTCATTTACTCTCTAAAGTGGATCCCCGCGTGCGCGAGGATGACGAAATGTTTTGAGGGCTATTTATACTTTCACTGCAACCTATACCGCGCGACGAACCATCAACTCTTTGATCTTGCCGATTGCCGCGTTAGGGTTCAAGCCCTTCGGACAGACATCGACGCAGTTCATGATCGAACGGCAACGGAACAGGCGATACGGGTCTTCCAGGTTATCCAGACGGGCGCCGGTGGCTTCATCGCGGCTGTCGGCGATGAAACGGTAGGCTTGCAGCAAGCCGGCCGGACCGACGAACTTGTCCGGATTCCACCAGAACGACGGGCAGGAGGTCGAGCAGCATGCGCACAGGATGCACTCGTACAGGCCATCCAGCTCTTCACGCTGTTCTGGTGACTGCAGACGCTCTTTTTCCGGCGGAATGCTGTCGTTGATCAGGAACGGCTTGATCGACTCGTATTGCTTGAAGAACTGCGTCATGTCGACGATCAGGTCGCGGATCACCGGCAAGCCTGGCAATGGCCTCAGTATGATCGGCTCGCTCAGCTCGTTCAGGTTGGTAGTGCAAGCCAGACCGTTCTTGCCGTTGATGTTCATGGCGTCGGAACCGCACACGCCTTCGCGGCAGGAGCGGCGCAGCGCCAGCGAATCGTCAACGTCGGCCTTGATGCGTTGCAGGGCGTCCAGCAGCATCTTGTCGGTTGGCAGCAGTTCTACCGTCAGGTCCTGCATGTAAGGCTTGGCATCCTTATCGGGATCGTAACGGTAGATTTTAAATTTCAAAGTACGTGATGACATGGCTATACCTTTTTATTAATTGTGCGGCAGAGTTGCGGGCCACCGCCAGGTGGCGCACCGCCCTGCCGCGACAAATCAGAATGTGCGTGGCTTTGGCTTGAACGTATCAACTGTCAGCGGCTTGGTAACGACAGGCTTGTAGTCGAGACGATTACCTTCGGAATACCACAAGGAGTGCTTCATCCAGTTTTCGTCATCACGTTTTTCATAATCGCGATGCGCGTGGGCGCCGCGCGATTCTTTGCGAGCTGCCGCCGAGGTAATGGTGGCCTTGGCGGTTTCGATCAGGTTGTCCAGTTCTAATGCTTCTACTCTTGCTGTGTTGAATACCTTGGATTTGTCCTTGAACGAAACATGCTTGCGGCGCTCGTCCAGCACCATGATTTCCTTGTAGCCTTGCTGCAGCAGCTCGTCGGTACGGAACACGCCGCAATAATGCTGCATGGTCTTGCGGATATCGCCGGCCACGTCTTGCACCCGCTCGGAACCGGTGCTGGTTTCCAGCTTGGCCAGACGCGCCAGGGCGACGTCGGCTGCATCTGCCGGCAACGGCTTGTTGCTGCGCTCTTTGAGCTTGCTGTCGACAATATGATTGCCGGCGGCACGGCCGAACACCACCAGATCCAGCAGCGAATTGGTACCCAGGCGATTGGCGCCGTGCACCGATACGCAAGCGCATTCGCCGATGGCGTACAAGCCATTGACTACTGCGTTCGGGATACCGTTCTTCGGCACTACAACCTGGCCGTAAACGTTGGTCGGGATACCGCCCATTTGATAATGGATGGTCGGCACGACTGGAATCGGCTCTTTCAGAGCGTCGACGTTAGCGAACTTGTGGCCGATTTCCAAAATCGAAGGCAGACGCTTCATGATGGTTTCGGCGCCGATGTGGCGCAGATCCAGCATCACGTGATCCTTGTGCGGACCGCAGCCACGGCCTTCCTTGATTTCCTGGTCCATCGAACGCGATACGAAATCGCGCGGCGCCAGATCTTTCAAGGTTGGCGCATAGCGCTCCATGAAACGTTCGCCGTTGGCGTTGATCAGAATCCCGCCCTCACCACGTACGCCTTCGGTAATCAGCACGCCCGCGCCGGCTACGCCAGTCGGGTGGAACTGCCAGAACTCCATGTCTTCCAGCGGCAAGCCGGCACGCGCCGCCATACCCATACCGTCGCCGGTATTGATAAAGGCATTGGTCGAAGCCGCCCAGATACGCCCTGCACCGCCGGTAGCCATCACCGTGGTCTTGGCTTCCAGGATCATGACATCGCCGGTTTCCATTTCCAGCGCCACTACGCCGATGACATCGCCTTCGGCATCGCGCACCAGATCGATCGCCATCCATTCGACGAAGAAGTGCGTCTTGGCACGGACGTTACGCTGATACAGTGTGTGCAACAGCGCATGGCCGGTACGGTCGGCAGCGGCGCAAGCGCGCGCTACCGGCTTTTCGCCGAAATTAGCCGAGTGGCCGCCGAACGGGCGCTGATAAATCGTACCGTCAGCATTACGGTCGAACGGCATGCCGAAGTGCTCCAGCTCATACACAGCCTTTGGCGCTTCGCGGCACATGAACTCGATCGCATCCTGGTCGCCCAGGTAATCCGAGCCCTTGACGGTATCGAACATGTGCCAGTACCAGCTGTCCTCGGACATGTTACCGAGCGAGGCGCCAATGCCGCCCTGCGCCGCAACCGTGTGCGAACGGGTCGGAAACACTTTCGACAAGACGGCGACATTCAAACCAGCTTCCGCCAACTGCAGCGAAGCACGCATACCGGAACCACCGGCCCCAACGATTACCGCATCAAAGCGGCGTGTAGGAATTGTGGATTTAATAGATGCCACGATTACACTCTCCACAAAATCTGCGCCGCCCATCCGGCACAACCGACCAACCACAGGATTGTGGCTACTTGCAAGACCAGGCGCAGAGCGACCGGCTTGATATAATCCATCCAGAAATCACGCACACCGATCCATGCATGAAAAAACAGTGCCATCAGCGCTACGAACGTAGCCATCTTGAACCACTGATGCGAAAACAGTCCTGCCCAGCCTTCATAAGTGAAGTTGCTGGCGGTCAGGAAAGTGACCAGCAGGATAACCGTGTAGATTGCCATGACGATGGCGGTGACGCGTTGCGCCAGCCAGTCTCGCAAGCCGTAATGGGCCCCTACTACCAGGCGATTGGCGCCAATATTGTTTTTGTTAGCCATTTTTAGAATGCTCCGAACAGTTTCAATGCAACGATCAACGCCAGCGGCACACTGATAATCAGGACTCCGGCAGCCGATTTGCGCGCGCTATCCTTGTCCAGACCGATGTGGTTATCCATGATGAGGTGGCGGATGCCGGCGCAGAAGTGGTGCAGATATGCCCAGGACAGGGCCAGGATGACAAGCTTTACGAACCAGCCCGAGGTGAAACCTTTGAAGTATTCGAAGGAAATTTCAGATGCCAGACTCTTGTCCAGCATGTACAAGATGAAAGGCAAGAGCAAAAACATCAACACGCCACTAATACGATGCAAAATCGAAACGAGGGCTGCCAACGGAAAGCGGTAGCCGACAATTTGGGTAATGCTTATATTACGGAACTGTGGCCGATTGGGCTTCGCGGCTTCAGACATAACAGGGTTCTCCTCAGTTTAAAATTTTAGAGCAAGCGCAATCCCGCAATTTTCGCCGATTTTTGTGCAGCACACCAATAGTTATTATTCAATATTGCAAATAATGACTAGCGGCGATTATTCCTACGCTTGCTTACACTTGATTGCACTTGTCCAGCTTGCTCATATTGCCACCAGTCGTCGCTATCGCCAGCCGACGGCTTTTTCCAACCCATCAACTCAATTCGTTCTGATAGTGATGGCGATTGGTCACGTACAAACCGCGCCGTACTTCCACCGGCTTGTCGCCATAAGTAAAAGAAACGCGCTCCACACACAATAAAGGCGATAATTTTTCCACCCCCAGCAACTCGGCCGCATCGGCATCGGCGCTGGCGGCACGAATCTGCTCGGTGGCACGGATCATGCGCGTGCCGAATTCGGTTTCAAACAGGCCGTACATCGGCCCCTTGTACTCCACCAGCCGCTCCAGCGTCAACGCCTTGAACAGCGCCCCCGGCAACCACAATTCTTCAAGTATCGTCGGTACGCCGTCAAATGCCATGACACGTTTGACATAGACCACCGAGTCGCCCGATTTCATGCCTAGCAGGCGAGCGATTTCCGCCGGCGCACGCAAGCGCTTCAGCTCGATCACTCTTTTATCGGTAACTTGCGGCTGATCGCTGTCCGGCATCAGGCGCAGGAAGCGGAATTGCGAACGCGCTTCGTGATGGGTGGCGACAAACGTGCCCTTGCCCTGACGCCGCACCAGCAGATTTTCCGCCGCCAGCTCGTCAATCGCTTTGCGCACCGTACCCTGGCTTACCTTGAAGCGGTTGCCAAGCTCGACTTCACTAGGGATCAGCTCGCCCGGCTTCCATTCACCGGATTGCAGGCGTTGCATGATCAGCGCCTTGATTTGCTGATAGAGGGGGCTAAAGGTCGGAGACGATACTGAGGGAGACGCAGGGACCGCAGCGCTCTGGCCGACAGGGTCACTACTCACATTGGACGGGATGGAACTCATAAGCTTAGATTTCACCATAAAACACCCTTTGCCGTCCAGTAAAAAATACGCAATGATATGTCTTATATAAGACATAAGATATTGATTGACATACCATGTTGCCAAGCCTAAACTCGCGGGCATAAGCAGTATTTGATGGGCGTTCGATGGTCGTTAAGCCGTGTATGTTTCGCGCAAATGGATTTTCATGGCAGAGATGCAAGCCGTAAATTTTGGCGCTCGGATCAACGCAAAACAAACTGACGCACGCGGTTTTCGCCGGTATGATTAGAGGTTGCGTAATTAAGTCGCCGCTTTTTGTATCTTGGTATGTATTGGGCTGCATGGCTGCATATGGGGCCGCATACCTGGCTGGGATTTTTTGTAATTTGACCGTCGTTCTTATTTGAATTGAACGGTTAAGGGCAGAGTGATTCGCCACAGGGTTTAACCGGGCGGCGCTTGAAATTTGCCCCGCACACATTTTTATCACTTCTCTGGAGATTCAACATGGCTAAGTCCCCTCTGCGTGTTGCCGTTACCGGCGCCGCTGGTCAAATCGGCTATTCCCTTCTGTTCCGCATCGCCAACGGCGACCTGCTCGGCAAAGATCAACCGGTCATTTTGCAACTGCTTGAAATCCCTGACGAAAAAGCACAAAAAGCGTTGAAGGGCGTGATCATGGAAGTTGACGATTGCGCATTCCCGCTGCTGGCCGGCATCACCGCGCACAGCGATCCGATGACAGCATTCAAGGATGCTGACGTTGCCCTGCTGGTTGGCGCCCGCCCACGCGGCCCGGGCATGGAGCGTAAAGACCTGCTGGAAGCCAATGCACAGATTTTCACCGTGCAAGGCAAGGCGCTGGACGCCGTCGCTTCGCGCAATGTCAAGGTACTGGTAGTTGGCAATCCAGCTAACACCAACGCTTACATCGCCATGAAATCGGCGCCTAACCTGCCAGCCAAGAACTTCACCGCAATGCTGCGCCTGGACCACAACCGCGCCCTGTCGCAAGTCGCGGCCAAGATCGGCAAGCCAGTTGCAGCCATCGAAAAGCTGTTCGTCTGGGGCAATCACTCGCCAACCATGTACGCTGACTATCGCTACGCGACAGCTGACGGGGCATCGGTCAAAGACCTGATCAACGATCAAGTCTGGAACAAAGATGTGTTCCTGCCAACCGTCGGCAAGCGCGGCGCGGCTATCATCGAAGCGCGCGGCCTGTCGTCGGCTGCTTCGGCCGCCAACGCAGCCATCGATCACGTGCGTGACTGGGTACTCGGCACCAACGGCAAGTGGACCACCATGGGTGTGCCATCGGACGGTTCCTACGGCATCCCTGAAGGCACCATGTTCGGCTTCCCGGTAACTACCGAAAACGGCGAATACAAAATCGTCCAAGGCCTGGAAATCGACGCTTTCTCGCAAGAGCGCATCAACATTACGCTGGCAGAACTGCAAGAAGAGCGTGATGGCGTGAAACACCTGGTCGGCTAAGCAACTGCTTCAATGTAGGGTGGACGCCTCAAGCTCACTGGTGTCTGCCCTACCCCGCAATTATTATTAAGAACTTCGCAATGCATCCTACCCAGGTCTTATTCCTAGGCAAGCAACAACCGGTCTCGCTACCGGTCTGCGATCATTACGCCGGCGCTGAAAAGCTCATGCGTAAATCGGTCGCCTTGCAGCAGGAACTGGGTCCGGTATTCGACATCACGCTTGACTGCGAAGACGGCGCCAGCGCCGGTAACGAAACCGCACACGCACAACTGGTCGCCAGCATCATCGCCGGCGCCGACAATCGCTTTGAGCGCATAGGCGCTCGCGTACACGACATCGGCAGCACTTTTTTCCAACAAGACGTAGAGATCATCTGCCAAGGCGCAGCGCGCCGGCTGGCTTACCTGATGCTGCCCAAGGCCGAGAGCCTGGCCGACGTCAACGCCGCCATCGCCTTGATAGAGCACCACAGCAGCCAGGCTGGACGGCAGGCGCTGCCGGTCCATGTATTGATAGAAACCCATGGCGCACTGGCGGATGTGTTCGCCATCGCCGCACTGCCGCAAGTACAGTCGCTATCGTTTGGCATCATGGATTTTGTTTCAGCGCATTACGGCGCCATTCCCAGCGCGGCGATGCGTTCGCCGGCGCAGTTCAGCCATCCGCTGGTCACGCGCGCAAAACTGGAAATTGCCGCGGCTTGCCATGCGCACGGCAAGGTGCCGTCGCATAACGTCACCACCGACATCAAGGACAGCACCACCGTCGCCGCCGACGCCGGTCGCGCCATGGCTGAATTCGGCTATACCCGGATGTGGAGCATCCATCCGCAACAGATCAAACCGATATTGAACGCATTTACCCCGCCGCCGTCAGAGATAGCCACCGCGGCACAAATCCTGCTAGCGGCCAGACAAGCAGCTTGGGGACCAATACAACACGAGGGCACGCTACATGACCGCGCCAGTTATCGTTATTACTGGAGTGTTCTGCAGCGCGCAAAAAATAACGGCGTCGCACTACCTGAAGATGCAATAACTTTGTTATAACCGCACCCCGCCTTTTTCGAGATAACGGGATGCACCACGGAGCAATGAAAATGAAAAAGAGTTTGTCGACGAGTTTGTCAATGCTGGTTTTGCTGTGCGCCAGCCTGGCAGTTGTAGCGCCGCAAGTCCAGGCCCAGACCACCACCAAGAAAACAACCAAGAAAGCCGCTAAGAAGCCAGCTGCAAAAGCAGCGCCGGCAGAAGTCGACGATGGCGAAGACGAAGGCACACCGGATGTCAAGACTTCCGTTTCCATCGATTACAAATGCGAGCTCGGCAACAGCCTGACAATCTACACCAACGCTGAAGACGACAAGCACATCGCACTGCGTTGGGGCAAAGCCCTGCACCGCCTGTCGCGCGTGCCGACCACCACCGGCGCTAACCGCTTTGAAAACCGCAAATACGGCCTGCTCTGGATTGGCATCCCGTCCAAGGGCATTTTGCTTGATTCAAAAACAGGGCATCAACTGGCGAACGAATGTAAATCCGCAGCGCAAGAAGCCATGCCGGCCCCTGCACCTGTCGACCCGGCACACAGCTTGTAATTAAACTGAAAACTCAGGAGAAATCATGTCCCGCAACACGCTGAATACACTCAAGGAATTCAAGATTTCCGACTCCAAGAAAGGCAAGTTCTACTCCTTGCCAGCCCTGGAGAAAAAACTCGGCATCAACATCTCGCGCCTGCCGGTGTCGATCCGTATCGTGCTGGAATCCGTACTGCGTAATTGCGACGGCAAGAAGGTCACTGAAGAGCACGTCAAGCAACTGGCTGCCTGGGGCGCCAACGCAGCCCGCACAGACGAAATCCCGTTCGTCGTGGCGCGCGTCGTGCTGCAAGACTTTACCGGTGTGCCGCTGCTGGCCGACCTCGCCGCCATGCGCAACGTCGCTGCCTCGCTAGGCAAGAACGCCAAGAACATCGAGCCGCTGGTGCCAGTCGACCTGGTAGTCGACCACTCGGTGCAGATCGACCATTTCCGTGAAAAGAAAGCACTCGACCTCAACATGAAACTGGAATTCCAGCGCAACAACGAGCGCTACCAGTTCATGAAATGGGGCATGCAGGCATTCGACACTTTCGGCGTCGTGCCTCCTGGCTTCGGCATCGTCCACCAGGTCAACCTGGAATACCTGGCCCGCGGCGTCCACAAGAAGGATTCGGTTTACTATCCGGACACCTTGGTCGGTACTGATTCCCACACCACCATGATCAACGGCATCGGCGTAGTCGGCTGGGGCGTTGGCGGCATTGAAGCGGAAGCCGGCATGCTGGGCCAACCGGTCTACTTCCTGACACCAGACGTAGTCGGCGTCAACCTGACCGGCCAATTGCGTGAAGGCGTTACCGCAACCGATCTGGTGCTGACCATTACCGAACTGCTGCGTAAAGCCAAAGTGGTCGGCAAGTTTGTCGAATTCTTCGGCGAAGGCACTGCCTCGCTGAGCCTGACCGACCGCGCTACCATCGCCAACATGGCACCAGAATACGGCGCCACCATGGGCTTCTTCCCGGTTGACGATGCGACTATCGAATACTTCGAAGGCACTGGCCGCAGCAAAGCGGAAATCGACGCATTCGCCGGCTACTTCAAGGCGCAAAACCTGTACGGCACTCCAAAGGCTGGCGACATCGACTACACCACTGTCGTCGAACTCGACCTGGCTACAGTTGCACCATCGCTGGCGGGCCCGAAGCGTCCGCAAGACCGTATCGAAATCGGCAACGTCAAAGCCAACTTCGCAGAATTGTTCAGCAAGCCAATCGCAGAAAACGGCTTCAACAAGAAAGTGGAAGACCTGGATGCGACTTACACCAACGCTGACGGCGTCAAGCTGCAAAACGGCGACGTGCTGATTGCCGCTATCACTTCTTGCACCAACACTTCCAACCCGAGCGTCATGCTGGCGGCTGGTTTGCTGGCCAAGAAAGCGGTCGAAGCCGGCCTCAAGGTACCTGCGCACATCAAGACTTCGCTGGCCCCTGGCTCGCGCGTCGTCACCGAATACCTGGAAGCGGCCGGCCTGCTGCCGTACCTGGAAAAGCTCGGCTTCGGCGTCACTGCCTACGGTTGCACCACCTGTATCGGTAACGCCGGCGACCTGACACCAGCCATGAACGAAGCCATCGTCAAGAACGACGTGGTGGCATCGGCTGTATTGTCCGGCAACCGTAACTTCGAAGCACGGATCCATCCGAACATTCGCTCCAACTTCCTGGCTTCGCCACCGTTGGTAGTCGCTTACGCGATCGCCGGCAACATGACGCGCGACCTGATGACCGAGCCTGTCGGCAAGGGCAAGGGCAAAGATGGGAAAATTCGGGACATCTATCTCGGCGACATCTGGCCAACTTCGCAAGAAGTCGCCAAGCTGATGAAGTTTGCGATGAATGCCAAGACTTTCAAAGCCAACTACGCTGACGTCAAGGGCGCACCAGGCAAGCTGTGGGAAGCCATCAAGGGCGTCGCCGGCGGCGAAGTCTACAACTGGCCTAAGTCGACTTACATCGCTGAACCACCGTTCTTCCAAGACTTCACCATGGTGCCGAAGGCAGCTGCGACCGGTATCACCGGCGCGCGTGCACTGGGCGTGTTCGGCGATTCGATCACTACCGACCACATCTCGCCAGCCGGCTCCATCAAGGAATCCAGCCCGGCCGGTAAGTGGCTGATCGCCAACGGCGTGTTGAAGGCTGACTTCAACTCCTACGGCTCGCGCCGTGGCAATCACGAAATCATGATGCGCGGTACATTCGCTAACGTCCGTATCAAGAACCTGATGATTCCTGCGACACCGGACGGTTCGCGGGTTGAAGGCGGCATCACCTTGTTCCAGCCAACCGGCGAAGAAACATCGATCTATGACGCAGCAATGCAGTACGTCAAAGACGGCGTGCCAACGATGGTGTTTGCAGGCGAAGAATACGGTACTGGTTCGTCGCGTGACTGGGCCGCCAAGGGTACTCAGCTGCTGGGCGTGAAGGCTGTGTTTGCGCGTTCGTTCGAGCGTATCCACCGGTCCAACCTGGTCGGCATGGGCGTTCTGCCTTTGCAATTCATCGGTAACGACAGCGTGCAAACCCTGGGCATCACCGGCCACGAGACTTTCGACCTGAAAGGTATCGAGGACGAGATCAAGCCACAGCAAGACGCCACCCTGGTGATCCATCGTGCCAACGGCGAAACCAAGGAAGTCAAGGTTCTGCTGCGCATCGATACGCCAATCGAAGTCGACTACTACAAACACGGCGGTATCCTGCCGTTCGTGCTGCGCCAGTTGCTGGCAGCATAACAACACACCAGCCTGCGGCCCGTTCTGCACGGGCGTCAGGCTGGCAGTTGAATGGTTCAATAAAGCTATCAAAAAAACGCCGGCCATGCCGGCGTTTCTCATTTTCAGCGTCGATCACGATATCGTTGCCATCCATCTACGGTAGTTATTCAACATACCGTTAAATCCACTACAATAGGATCTTGCAGTCTTCCTGCCTCAGAGTCCTTGAAAACTCTCAGCAAGCGGTCGTAGGCCAGAAGGCAGCGCAGAAAAGCGGAGCATATTCAACAATGTTATCAATGAATATGTGAGCGTCTCAGTTGCCGGGCATCGGATGCATGCATCCGCTACGGTCGCGCAGTAAGATTTTGACTATGTTGTCATCAGCCCTTACTCTATTCACTATGCGCCGCCCGTCAAAAAAACCTTCCCGTAAATTTTCCGCCGACAGCCATCGCCTGGCCGAGCTGGCGCAAGCATTGATTCAAGCCTCCAGCCGCCTTGAGGAGCGCGCATGGGAACGCGAGATTGAAGTCTTGCTCGGCAAGCATTTCAAAGCCCATCACCAGGAGCCGATCGACGGCGCGCTGGAACAGCTGTTTCCGACCCAGCCCGATGCCTACGATGCCTTGATGGACGTGGTCGAAGCCTGCAGCGAATCCAGCACCATCGAATACCAGGGCAAGCAGTACGACTGCCTGCTGGTTGGCATTCCATTGCTGGCGTGGACGCGTTTCTCGATCGGATCAGGGCCGATTCCGGCCGACGTCGTGATGACGCTGAGCGCCCATCTGCACGCCCACATCCTGGCGCCGGAAGTACAAACCGCCATCGTGCCGACCTTGTACGCCATCGATCAGCTGCCGCGCACGCATTGCGAAACCTTTACCTTGCTGCAGCAACTGTCACATGCCGCACTGAGCGACGCACCGGTGCGCAGCCCCGCCAATCCGCCGGAGACTGCGCCGTTCCTGGCCGATACCCGCTACTTGCTGGCGGCCCTGGTAGTCCCAACCGGCATGCCGCTGTTCCACTGGCAACTGGCGCGTGGACAAGCGGGGCATATCGCTGCCGATAAAGAACGGGCGCTGGAGCAATGGCGCATGCAAGTCACCCCCAACCTGACGCGTTTGCTGCCGGGTTGCGGCGTCCAGGTGCTGCTACCCGAGGCCTACTTTGCCGCCTGCCGCGAGGCCGACCTGCAAATCCGCCCTGCTTCCCTGCGCGCCGCCAGCTACTACCTGTCGCACACGCTGGACATCGCTTCGAAAGACCTGCACGCCACCATCGGCCGTTTTAGCGAACAGCCGGAAAGCGGCCGGGTAGACGAATACCGGATCGGCTTCTCGCTGGGCCAAACCAATGAGGTGATCTATGGCGTGGTGTGGCCGCTGTACGGGCAGGAAGAAGCGACCGAAGAAATCATTACGCGCGCCAGCGACAGCGACGAAGCGACGGCCGAACCGGAAACCCCGCTGGAGCAAATCCTGAGCCTGCTGCGCGAATGCGGCATCGACGACATTCAACGGCATTCTGAAATGTTTGCAATGGAATTTTGCGACGATTGCGGGACGCCGCTCTATCCGGATCGCGAAGGCGATCTGGTGCATCCGGAAATGCCCGACGATGCGCCAAGCGGCTCGGCCCATTTTCACTGAGCCGGCACGCCTTCCTCAATCGTTTTAATCTTCTTCCAGAGCCTGAAAGCGCGCTACCAGATAATCAATCAGGGTACGCACCAAAGGCAGCAAGCCGCGCCGCGACGGGAATACCACATGGATAATTTCATGTCGCGGCCGCCAGTCATTCAATACGTGCACCAGCGTGCCTTGCGCCACCTGTTCGCGGATCATCATGGTCGGCAATTGCACAATGCCGACACCAGCCACTGCCGCCCGCAGCAACGCCACCATGTCGCCAGTGACAAAACGCGGCGTGTGATGAAGCGCCGCCTTGGCGCCATCCGGGCCGAACAATGTCCAGATATGGTTTTGCTGCCCCGTCCCCAGTCCCAGGCTCGGCCAATCGTTTAAATCGGCAGGCGATGCCGGTAGCGACCTCCCCTTAAGCAGAAGCGGACTGGCGACCAGGCATTGACTGCGCTCAGCCAGTACCCGCAGCACCAGATCGCTATCCGGAATCGGCGGCGGCCGTACCCGGATTGCAATATCAACCGCCTCAGCCACCACATCAACCCGGCGATTGGTCGCCTCCAGCAACACCGTCACACGCGGGTTGGCTGCCATGAAATCTGCCAGCATCACGTCCACATTGATATGCAGCAAAGCCACCGGGCAAGTCAGGCGCACAATGCCGCGCGGTTCGCCCCGCGTCAGCTCAACGGCGTCTTGCGCAGCCTCTGCCTCCACCAGCATCGCCTTGCAGTGCTCGTAATACGACTGCCCTACTTCAGTCACGGAAAATTGCCGGGTAGTACGCTGGATCAGCCTTACGCCCAAGCGTTCCTCCAGTAACGCCAGGCGCCGGCTCAGCTTGGACTTCGGCATGCCCAAGGCCCGCCCCGCCGGTGCGAAGCCGCCATGGTCGACCACCTGGACGTAGTAGTAGAGATCGTTCAAATCCTGCATGACAACTCCTACATCGTTCATAAAATAGGACGCTGATGGCAAATTCTACAGACTACCGCACTCATTGTCCCTGGTTTAATCTTCTATCAGCAACAACTATGCAACCACTACAAGGAATTGATCATGAAAAAAGTCCTCGGCATCTACAGCGCACCTCGCCAACATTGGGTCGGCGACGGTTTTCCTGCTCGTTCGATGTTTTCTTACACCAGCCACGGCAAGCAACTGAGCCCGTTCCTGCTGCTCGATTACGCCGGTCCGGCCGAGTTCAGCCCTACTACCCGCCCACGTGGCGTCGGCTCGCATCCGCATCGCGGCTTCGAAACCGTCACCATCGTCTACAAGGGCGAAGTGGCGCACCGCGACTCGACCGGCAATGGCGGCACAATCGGCCCCGGCGACGTGCAATGGATGACAGCAGGCAGCGGCATCCTGCATGAAGAGTTCCACTCCGAAGCGTTCACGCGCTCCGGCGGGACGCTCGAAATGGTGCAGCTGTGGGTGAACCTGCCGGCGAAGGACAAGATGACCACACCTGGGTATCAAGCCATCGTCGATAACGACATTCCGGCTGTAGCCCTGCCTGACGGCGCCGGCACAGTAAGGGTGATTGCCGGTGAATACGACGGCCACGCCGGTCCGGCACGTACTTTCACACCTATGAATGTGTGGGATATGCGCTTGAACCAAGGCAGCAGCACCAAGCTGTCCTTGCCTGCAGGCTGGCATTCGGCGCTGGTGGTATTGCACGGAACCGTGCTCATCAACGGCGAGACCGTGGCACGCGAAGCGCAAATGGCGTTGCTCGACAACGACGGCAACAGCGTCGATATCGAAGCCAATAACGACGCTGTGGTGCTGGTGCTTAGCGGCGAGCCGATCGATGAAGCGATCGTCGGCCATGGCCCGTTCGTCATGAACAGCCAGGAAGAAATCGCCCAGGCGATTGTCGACTTCAACAGCGGGCGCTTTGCGCAGATAGCTGAGAAGGCTTAGTAGTTCTGGCCATGCCGGTCATCCCGACCGGCATGGTTTTTTTCAAGCAACCAGCGCACATCAGCGCGCGTTTCACCTACCTCCAGGAAACACACCATGAGCACACCAGCCAATTTCAACGGCAAGACCCCGATGATCGATCCCGATGACACCGTGTTGTTGCTGATCGACCATCAAAGCGGCCTGTTTCAACTGGTCAAAGACATCGAACTACCCACCCTGCGCTCGCACGTCACCGCGCTGGCAAAAGTGGCGCATCTGGCCAAGATCCCGACCTTCACCACCGCCTCGGTGCCCGACGGCCCCAACGGCCCGCTCATCCCGGAAATCCATCGCCACAATCCGGATGCCGTCTACATCCCGCGCACCGGTCAAATCAACGCCTGGGACAACCCGGCATGGGTCGCGGCCATCGAAAAAACCAAGCGCAAGACATTACTGATTGCCGGCACCCTGACCAGCGTCTGCATGGCGTTTCCGACCCTGAGCGCACTCGCCGCCGGCTACAAGGTGTTTACCATTATCGACGCTTCCGGAAACTGGTCCAAGATGGCCACTGACCTGACCCTGGCGCGCGTAGTCCAGGCCGGCGCCGTGCCAATCGATACCTATGCCACCCTGGCCGAAATCATGAGTACCTGGAATCGGCCCGATGCCATGGAATTCGCCGCGATCATGACCGACCACATCGTGCCGGCTTATCAGGCGCTGATGGAAAGCTATGCAAAAGCACAAAGCGTGCAACAGAACGGCCGCGAAACCAAGCTGGAACTGCTGGAAGCTGCGACAGCAAAAGGCTGATCCCGGGCCTGCCCATAGAGGCGCGGCCACCGTGACATAAAAAAGCCGGGCATGTCAGACATGTCCGGCTTTTCACAACAAGAATTTCAATTACAAACAGTTTACAAGCGGTAGAAATTACGCAAACGCCCGCAATATCGGTTGCAACACCACCGCTCCCAAACGCGCGCTGCGAGCACCATCCCAGCCGACCTGTGCATCCGGCAAGTTGACGTTATCCTTGAACGGTAACTCCAGGGTCAGCGATATGCACTTGAATGTATGGCCGACATATTTCGACGCCAGAGTCAGCACGTCGCTACTGTACTTGCTCGCCGCATAGCCGACTTCAGTCTGGAAATCCGGGCTGGCGCGCAAGAAATCGTCGATGAATTTTTGCTGCTCCACGCCCTGCTGCGGACTAAAGTCTTCCAGCATTTCCGAGCCCGCCACAAACACGTACGGCAAAGCCTCATCGCCATGCACGTCCAGGAACAGATCGCAGCCGGTTTCGTGAATCTTGTTCTTCACCACAAATACTTCCGGGCTGCGCTCCAGTGATGGCGCCATCCACTCGCGATTCAAGTTGGCGCCGGCAGCGTTGGTACGCAGGTTGCCACGCACCGAGCCATCCGGATTCATGTTCGGGACGATGTAGAACACCGCGTGCTGCAACACCTTGTTCGCCAGCGGATTGGCGCGATCCAGCAATGCATCGACCATGCCCTCGACAAACCACTCCGCCATGGTTTCGCCCGGATGCTGGCGTGCGATCACCCAAACCTTCTTGGCCGCGGCCGGATTACCGATCACCAGCAGATTCATATCGCGGCCGTCAACGGTGCTGCCCAGATCCTCCACCCGTGCCAACGGCGATTTCTCTGCACGCCCCAGCAACGCCAGATGACGCTCCCAGGAATACGGTTCGAAATAAGCGTAATAAACGCTGTCGCGCTCAGGCGTATGGGCGATGGTCATCACCTCGCCGTCAAAGCTGGTCGGCACCCGGAACCAGGTCTCGCGATCGTAACTGGCCACCGCCTGATAGTTTTCCCAACCCTTGGGATAGGTAGTGGCGCCGGCATTCGTGAAACGGATGCGGCAAGCCTCGCCACGCGCACCCTGCAAGCGGAAATAGAACCATTGCGTAAAATCTGCGTGGGAGTCGCTACGGATGTTCAATTCAATCTGCTGAGGACTATCGGCGCGCAACACTTCGATTGCGGCGGCGTCAAACTGCTGGCTAATTTTTATTGGCATAGGATTATTTAATGAGGATTGTTGGCTGGGCGATCTGGCTTGCATTGCAAGGTGCAATGAGGCGTTATTGTCGAGCGAACAAACAGTTAAAATTTTATGCATTGCCTTGGAAACAAAGCAATTTTGCTCTGATATAATAGCAGGCTTGTCGGGGCGTAGCGCAGCCTGGTAGCGTACTTGCATGGGGTGCAAGGGGTCGAGTGTTCGAATCACTCCGTCCCGACCAAAAAATTCAAATCAGATCAAAGGGTTGCGTTATCGCAGCCCTTTTTCTTTGGGCGATTGGTGAGCAATTCCGGAATTTAGTCACCAGTTTAGTTACCATTTCGCGGCTGCTGGCGAGATACCTAACCCCGCATTTGTGGATGCCAGAAACTCCAAAGACGGCTACGATACTATTTCGAATTTATAGCCCCGCGCAAGATCCAAAGCCATACTGGGAACGCTTCAAGTCGGAGTGCCATAAGTTTTTATGTGACGAATCCGCTTATGCTGATGAAAAAAAGGAGATTCTTGCCCAATCTCCGATCTCAAAACCCCTTCTGATTAGCACGATGTCAGGCGTGATCGGTGCGACGCTAGGAACCCCGGGAACTTTAATTGCACCGGCAGTTACATTGATGCTATTCACAATTGGCAGACTTAGTGTCAATGCGTACTGTGCCAAGTAGTCGACAATTCAGCCAGGCTGATAGTCCCGCTGAATCTCGAAGCCGCTATAGGTGGGCAAAAACACTTTAAAAGCGTATGTGTCGCCCTCAACAATGGATACCTCAACCTCCCTGAGAGGACCGGCCGGAGCATTACTGTCATACACTTTGACGCCAATCTGGTGTCGCCCAAACGGGAGATGGATCGACATTCTTTGGCCGTTATCCATTTCGGCAGCGTACTTGCCATCGACATAGATATAGGCGGTCCACGGCCATCCGAGGTGAGCTGCGGGACGCTGAATGAGAACAGGGACAGTACCTGGCGCGGGCGTGATGAGCTTTGACGCGTAAATCTTGTCCTGCTTCACCAAGGCATCTTCAGGCTTCAGTGGCGAGTTGTGACAGCCGACGAGGGTGATAACGGCAGCCAGGGAAATCAGTGTTTTTTTCATGTCGTTGATCTTCAATGTATAAGACTTCGTCATTTGCGGGCCAAAGTTGAACGCTACATCCCCTTCCATGGTTGTCATTTTTTCTAGGACTTCGTCTTTTCGCGCCCCGTCGCTGGTGTCGTCGCCGAGTAAGTCACCGGTGACTTATCTTGCAAGGCGACCAACAAAAAGAAACCTCTTTGTTGGTCGTCCTGGTTATTGAATGATGAAGCCGCCGCCCTCACCGCGACAGGTTGAGATTGCGATTGTGGGCTGTCCTGCAATGTCGCCAAAGTGGACAAGTGCAAACCCATGATCGATGGTTTGTTTAACTGTCATTGCTTCGACACGATCACAGAAATCTTCTAGTGTTGTTAGTTGTTGCAATTGCGCTTCCTTTTGGTTGATGTGTCGGCTCTTTGAATACCGGAGCCGATGACGGATTTGTTAAACATTTACCCCCTGAATTGTTACGCAACTGATACGCAACGATTGTCAGAGTTGGTTGCATCAATAGCAATATTCAATAACGTTGATACTTGACAACTATTATTAATTGACAACTATTTTGCCGCGTCCGATGTCAGTTAGTCAAGGTGTTTCGAGGGCGACAAAAACGCCTGTTGAGGGGTGACACGAATGTAGGTTTGAGGGGCGACATGGTTTCTCGAAAAATCAGCCTGTTTTCATCTCGATTTGTCGCCCCTTAAAATGTCGTTTCCTCGGGGCGTAGTGCTTCACTTGAGGGGCGACAAAGTCAATCGAGAACTACGTTCTCGAAAATGGGATACGTCATACAATTGTTACTCGCTTTCCGTGTCTCGTTGTAACTCGATTCGCGGTCAGAATTTCGCGCACCTTTTCAAGCTGTTTTGCTGCGGTCTGGCGTGTGATGGAATCGCCGGTCATTTGGCGGTAACGAAGCGCTGTCTTAGTCGGACTGTCGCCGGTCATCTGAGCGCAAACCCACAACGCGTGACGACGTTGTAGCGTCGCATCCGCATCGCTGTCACCGAAGGCTTTTGTTCGCCTGACGGTCGTCAGGTCAGCCCGTAGAGCCGTCAGCACCTGACCGCTCAGTGCCAACATGGCCGCGTGACGTTTGCCGATTGGCGCACTACGTAGCCAGGCGCAATCCCACTGCTGCGGCTCACTCAAACTAAGCGACCCGACAATCTTCCAATACGGACGCCTGCCTTGATGGAACGCATATTCGGCGGCACGATGAAACTTCGTCTCGCTGAACGTGAACAGTTCTTTGTATCGCATATAACGAACCTGCTTGACGTGGTCGGCGTGCCAGTGCCGGAGCCATCGAAGATCGAACAAGAACAGGTCGAGCTTCTGATTGACGCCGTAATCCGATGTCGGTAAATCGGCGTGCCAGAAACAAGGCGGAATTCCCCGCCTGGTCAACTCGTCGGCCAGGATAAACGCCACCACTCGCTTGCCATTGTCGAACGCGTCGCGGAACTTGTTAATCAACACGGCGCGGTCGAGTGTAGCCACTCCCGCCTGTGCTTTTGCCAGCTTTTCGGGCGACTGCGCCTGCAAGATTTGCGACAATGGCACAAACCCCGCAACGGCTGCGGCCTGGGCTGGAGCATCCGACCGCATTACAAGCCCGTGGCGGCGTTATCTGACAGCGCCAGCAACTCATCAAGTTCCGCGTCACAACGCTGCCCCATCGTATGATATGAAGGCGCTGCATGATGAATGCAATCGAGGATGCTCTCGGTTGCGGCGCTTCCTGGTCGAAGCCGCTTTACAAGTTGGGCGCGCTCCGGCGTCCCTGGTGAGAAGTGATCAAAGAAAAACCTCAGCTCCCATAGCTCGCCAATATGTGACGCTGCGGCGAGAATGCGCGGTGTCAGTGTTTCGGCTTCGTCGGCAAGTTCGTAAACAAGCCGCTTGTGGGTGGAATCGAGTTCGTTAAATTTAAGCTTTTGCATGACGTGGTTCCTTCAATTAGATGGTTATGCGCTCTAGTGCAGGATGTCGAACGGCGACTTCGGCGTATTCGTGACGGTCGGGCTGACGAGGATCTGATCGACGGACAATCCGGCCGAGATCACCTGGGAGCCAACGATCAGTCGCCCGTACAAGATCGGCACAGGGTTGCCCTGCGCGACCGTATTGACGGGGCCGTTGAACGCGTAAGACGGCTGGTTGTTCACGGCGTTTTGCGACATCGCTTGAGGTGACGAAGTGAGCATTTGGGTCACGCCGCCGATGATCAGACTTGCACCAAAGCTCAACGTCATGCCGCCAACAGTAGATGCCGTCAGCGTTCCACCGGCCAGTGTCGCGCCATTCGTATAGAACGCCGCGGCAATCAGGAGTGCACCAATGATAATTTGGCCGATACCGCCCTTGCCCGAGCCTCTTACCACCGGCACGAACTTGATGGTGGAATCAGCACTGAGAGAAGGCAGCTCTTCTTCCCCAACGTTGTATCTGCCCACATACACGCGAAAGCCTGGCTGGCTGTGGGCGTACATATAGGCTTCGAAGTCGGGGAAGTTGGCGCACAATGCTCTGATCGCTTCGGCGGGTGAGCTAACGTCCAGCTCGAAGACGCGCCCGAACTTCTTGCCGAGGTGTCCGCACAATTGAACCTTGCGCATAGACCTAACTCCTTCCATTTTCTGCGATCAAGGCGAAGTGCAAGCCGCCCTCATCGTCGCTTTTGATGACGCAAAAGTCCTGCCCGTGTCGGTCGAATCCGAAAAGAACCGTAAAGCCGTTGAAGTAATCTGCGGAACCTTGAATGCGTGCGCCGTCGAGCCATGCTGCAAGTGTGGCATCGTCAAGCGTCGAGGCGTTACGCATGAGGCCGTGCCTGCTCATGACGGCAAGATCGTTGGCGCGTTGCTGCATAAATTCGGGCGTCATGAAGTCGTCGCCGCCTGGTGACGTTGGAGTGTGGCCGCTCATGCTGCCACCTCTTGACGTGTGGCCTTGCGCCCTGCGATCCAGGCTTCAATTTCAGCGAGGTCAAATCCGACAGCCTGGTTCGACAGGCGGAAGGCGGCGGGGAACTCCCCTGCACGGATCAACCGGAAAATGGTCGATTTTGACAGGCCGACGATTTCCGGCAAGTTATTGTGACGGACTACCCGTCGCTGTGGTGCGGACGGGGTATTGATTACGAGTTTGGGTTGCATCGCATGGCTCCAAGTGAAAGCGGTTGAGAGGAGTCGCTATTTTCACTTGAAGCCTCAAATTTTGGCAGGGCGGGAGAAGTAGGCGGGGGTTATTAACCGGTCTTCAGTATCCCAATTTCGCCAGCGATTTGCTGAGCGTTCGCCGACGACTACGAATTGACTCAGCATCGACACCGTCGGCACGATGTTCTTGCAACGTCTTATTCCATCTGAGCGCGTACGCAATATCCACGGCCTCCTCCCTCACAGTGTCAGGCTTCACGCCAGCGCCAGCATCTCGGGCGGCGTTTGCAGCGTGAATGTGCTCCAGTGCCGCCATGATGGCAGGGTCTGCATATGGGTCTTTTCTCGGTCTGTTCGGTGGATTTTCTAGCCGGAAAGCGTGGTCGAGGCTGTGCTCGCTTTTGTTCAGCGTGCGCGAGATTGAGGCTGCAACCCACGTCAGGAATTCCTCAGATGGACGGCCTTCCGCAATGTGCCTTGCGCCCATTTCCAGAACCCGCTTTGCCTTCGATGGCAGGTTGCCGTCGCCACCTTTGACCTCGCGGCGGATAAGCTCGCTGATTTCTGACCGCAGCCAGATGCACTCTAACTGATAGGCGTGGTCAAGCGTTTCAGCTTCCGCGTCGAGTCTCTCCAGACTGTCGATTAGTTCGCGCTGCCGGTTGGTCATGCTGCACGCCCCTTCAAAAAGACCACGTTGCCGTTCTCGTCGTTACTCATCAGTTGTTCGATACGGTCTCCCCAGAGCGCAAGTGCTTCCTTGCGCTCTGCAAAGTAGTCGGCGCGATTGTAGACGCCCATTACGCCGGTCATGACGTGACTCTGAATCTTCTCAAGGACATGTGGCGCGACGCTCATATCTGCCATGCGTGACGTTGCAGTTCGGCGCAAGTCATGCGGTGTGAATGGCTCCATGTCGCGGAGGTCACTGCCTGCGATACGCTTTCTGACCGCCTGGCTAAGGCTGCGCGTTTCGATGTGGCGCTTATCGTCCTTCTCGCTTGTGAAAACGTAGCGATTGTCACCGGTGAGCGGCTGAATCTCTTTCAGGATGGCGACAGTTTGCGCCGACAGGTGGACGATGTGCGCACGTTCCGACTTGGTGATTTCTTTCGGCAGGGTCCAGATTCCGGCATCCAGGTTGACGTGCTTCCACTGCATGGCGCATACCTCGCCTGGGCGCTGTACCGTCAGAAGTAGCAGCTTAATAATGTTCCGCACCTGCCATGAGGTTTTGGACTCGGTCGTCTCAAACTCTTTCAGCACGGCCCTGATCTCGCCCAGACTCAGATTCCGGTCACGCGACTCCTCTTTGCCACCTGCCCCGTTGATGGTCATCGTGACCGGATTGATGGCGATGTGACTCTGCTCCACAGCATAGGCAAACAGCTTTTTCAGCGTACGCAGCACGCGATTTGCCTGTACCGGCGATCCGCGATCAACGACCTTATTGACGACGAGCGCCGCCTCGCGGCTGGTGATGTCCTTTGCAAGGAATTTGCCGATGCGCGGGTAAATGTCCACAGCCAGCATCCGGCGCACCTCCTCCGGCTTCTTGAACTGCTTGTCAATAACGCGGGTCAGCCACTCGTCGCCTAATTGCTCGACGGTCAGGGCGGCCTTAAGCGCCTGCTTGGCTGCCTGGTTGACTTGTAGCGGGTCTACGCCGCTCTCAAGCGTCCTGCGCGCCTCTAGGTGCTTCTGGCGGGCTTCGGCTAGTTCAAGCTCAGGATAAGTGCCCAGAGTCATCAAGCGGCGGCGCGAGCCGTATGTATATCGGAATACAAATGACTTGGTCGCAGCTTCGCGGTCGCCGGTGTCGCCCGAGGTGGCGGCCTTGGCTTTAGCAGCGGCAATCTTCAAGAACAGGCCGCCGCCGTCCGCCATGAACTTGTCTTTGCCGATAGTAGACTTGGCTGCTTTTATTTGTGTGACTGTGAGCGCTGGCATGAATTAGTGGGAATTAGTTGAACTGGTGACTATGATAATTAGTTACCAGTTTAGTTACCACTTATTTTGCGCTTTGTTGAATTTCGATGACACCAATTGCTACAGATACCACCCGAACACCGTTGATTTTATTGGCCTGGCGGTGAGCACTTGAATTACGAAGAATCGCGTTGAAAACGGATATTACCCGCATGGGGTGCAAGGGGTCGGAAGTTCGAATCTTCTCGCCCCGACCAATTGAATCAATGACTTAGGCCAATCTTCGGATTGGCCTTTTTCATTTCGGCGCAGCTCATGCCTTAAATACGTCTTATCCAATTCGATAGGCATCATGTTGCCCATAGGGTAATATCTTCCTTACCATAGATGGGCAGTGACCCCGGCTTTTCCATTCTTATTCAGTAAGTACCACAGCAAAGCCATCACTGCCCTGCTTCATCGACCTTATTTGCCTCAAACAAGATTAATCCATGACTCAAACATCCAACCCCCCCGTGCCAGAATAGATGTCGCCTCGATAGGAAATTAATCAACGGGGGCGCAAAGGAAATGAAGTGGCAAGATACAGTGAAGCATTTAAGAACAGAGCAGTAGCCAGATTGTTACCACCTGAGG